>NZ_JAFHKT010000077.1 GCF_017052465.1 Arthrobacter pascens | reverse complement strand
TGGCATCGGTCGGCCGCAAGGAACTCAAAGCCATCAAGGGCATGCCCCAGACCGCCGAGACCATCCAGGAAATTCCCCCCACCCTGAAACCCAATGGAGATCACCGATGAGTGAAAACCCGGACGCCATCCGCGCCGACATCGAAGCCACCCGCGCCCGCCTCGGCACCAACGTGGACGCGGTCGCCGACAAAGTCACACCGTCCAACATCGTCCACCGGCAGACCGACAAGGTCAAAGAAGCCGTCTTCGGAGTAAAGGAGAAAGTCATGGGAGCAGCGGACCACACGTCGGAGCACGTCCACAGGGCCTCCGGCAACGCCGGATCCGCCATGGGCAACGCCGGCTCCGCCGTCAGCTCCACCCTCCACGACGCCGGCTCCGCCGTGGCCGACGCCCCGCACCAGGCAGCCGTGAAGACCCAGGGCAACCCCCTCGCCGCCGGCCTGATCGCCTTCGGCGCCGGCCTGCTGGTCTCCTCCCTGATTCCACCGAGCCAGAAGGAACGCGAAGCAGCCGAGGCCCTGAAAACCGCAGCCGAACCGGTCACCACCCAGCTGACCGATGCCGCCAAGGACATGGCCCAAGGCCTGAAGGAACCCGCCCAGGAAGCCATGGAAAACGTCAAAGCCACCGCCACCGACGCCGCCCAGCACGTCAAGGGAGAAAGCCAGACCGCCGTCTCCGACGTCAAAGCCAGCGCCACGGACGCCAAGGACCACGTCCAAAACACCTAAAAGCCCGCAGAACGACGGCGGCCGCCTCCCCTTCCGGTGAGGCGGCCGTCTTTTTGCGTCCTGGCCTGCCGTGGTGTTTACTACCGGACCAGGACCGCTTCAGCGAGCATGCGCTCCAGCCACCCGCGGTAGCGTTCCTGCTCCCATCCGGCCTGAACCACCAGCAGGTCGTACTGGTGCGGCGAGGTAAGCACCAGCAGGGTCGCGGCCATTTCCTCGGCTTCCACGTCCATCCGAAGCCCGGAACGCGTCTGCAGCACCTGGACCACCTTCGCAAAATCTGCCCGGATACGCTCCTGCAGCCCTGCATACGCCGCAGCGAGGTCGGAATCCCCCTGCGCGGCAGCCGCCAGCGCCTGCCACAGCGACCCGACCCGGCGGTTGAGTTCCGCCGCGAAAGCCGCCAGCCCGGCGACAGCCTCCTCGTTGCTGGTCTGCTCGAGCACGGCCTTTGCCTCGGGGACATCCAGGATGGAGCGCCCGCCGTCGACACCCGCCGAAGCGGTTTCCACCGCCGCCAGCAGAAGCATTCTCTTGGGGCCGTGGGCCTGAACAGTCTCCACCGAAACACCCGCTTCATCCGCGATGGCACCAAGGGTGGTCGCCGTGAATCCCCTCGCCGCGAAACAGCGGCCGGCGGCAACTACCACCCGCTGCCGCGTGGCGTCCGCCTGCGCATTCCGGAGCGTAGAGCGGTACCGGCGGCGACGTTTTTCCTGATCCTGCATATTGACTACTATGCCACGGTAATGAAAACTGTTACAACGCGATCATCCTCAGAGGAGACCCACATGGCATCGGTACTAGTTTGCTCCAGCCCCTTGGTTGGCCACGTAACGCCGATGCTCTCCGTAGCTGCAGGCCTTGTCCAGCGCGGACATGACGTCCGGTTCCTCACCGGGCAGCGCTACCGGGACCGCGTGGAGGACACCGGAGCAAGCTTCGTTCCCCTGCCTCCGGAAGCCGATTTCGACGACACGAATCTCGATGAGGCGTTTCCGGGCCGCATCGGCCTCAAGGGACCGAAGGGAATCCGGTTCGATATCAAGGAGATCTTCATGCGTCCGGGGAAGGCGCAGTACGAGGCAGTCCTCGCCACGCTCACGGAACATCCAGCCGATGCCGTCCTGGCCGAATCGCTGTTCATGGGCGCCGCGCTGCTGCTCAGCCAGCCGCGGTCCAGCCGTCCCGCCGTGGTGAACTGCGGCATCGTGCCGCTCAGCCTGGCGAGCAGGGACACGGCCCCCTACGGGTTGGGCATCCCGCCGATGGCGGGAGCGGCAGGCCGGCTCCGTAACCGGGCGCTGCAAACACTGACCGAGAAGGTGGTCTTCGGTCCGGTGCAGAAGTACGCGGACGCCGTCGCCCTGGACACCACGGGACGGCCGTTCCCGACGTTCTTCATGGACTGGCCGCGCGCCGCCGATTGCCTGGTCCAATTCACCGTTCCGGAGTTCGAATATCCACGGTCGGACCTTCCAGGAACGGTGCATTTTGTGGGGCCGGTCTCCCAAAGCGGCACGAAGAGCGCCGGAGAAACCGCCGCGGAGTTGTTGCCCGGTTGGTGGGAGGAACTCGACGCCGGCCGTCCGGTCGTGCACGTCACCCAAGGCACTGTCGCCAACCGGGATTTCGACGACCTGATCCGCCCCACCATCGACGGCCTGGCTGACGACGACGTCCTGGTCGTGGTCAGCACCGGCGGACGCCCCGTGGCAGATCTCGCCGGGCCGCTGCCGGACAACGTTCGCGTTGCGTCCTACCTGCCCTATGACCAACTGCTGGCCAAGACCGACGTGCTGGTCACCAACGGCGGCTACGGCGGCGTGCAGTTCGCGCTGCGGCACGGCGTCCCGCTCGTTGTGGCCGGCGAAACCGAGGAAAAAACCGAAGTATGCGCCCGCGTGGCCTGGTCGGGCGCCGGAATCAACCTCCGAACCAACCGTGCCACCCCCGAAGCGGTAGCCAGGGCCGTACGCGCCGTCCTGGCAAACAGTTCCTATCGCGAAGCAAGCGGCCGCATCGGGGGCTCAATCCGAACCTCACGGGGCGTGGATGAGCTGGCCGAGCTGGTGGAGACCATCGCCGCATCGAGCCCGCTGCGGGACGGAGCCGAATAGCGCCGCAGGCAGCCGCCCTCAGGGCGCACCCTCGAGAATCAACGTTGCCGGTCCGCCCGGGCTGGAACACTGCAAGAATATGCCTATGACAGCCATCATCCTGGCGTGGGACCCTGACCACCGTG
The DNA here is from genome assembly GCF_017052465.1 of Arthrobacter pascens. GTDB lineage: Bacteria > Actinomycetota > Actinomycetes > Actinomycetales > Micrococcaceae > Arthrobacter > Arthrobacter pascens. Next base: position 9,198 of record NZ_JAFHKT010000077.1, on the reverse strand, counting down.
ACGGCTGGAACTACGCCGCCGCCGTCGAACTGGTGAGAGAAACAGGTCAGTCCGTGGCCCGCTGGACCGTGGCGGAACCGGTGAACGTCCCCGCCGGCGCTGAGGTGTGGCTCTTGCTGCGGGGCCGCCGCTGTGGGCTCCTGGGGCACGGCCTGGTCCTCTCGGCCGCGGCGCCGTCCGCACCGCATGCCGCGTCTGCCGGCGGGCCAGGCGAAGGCTCCCGTGCCGTCGTGGTGGCGTTCGATGCCCTCCTTCCGCCCGGTGACCAGATCCTGCCCGGGGTCCTTGCCGAAACCGTGCCTGAGGTTCCATGGGAGGATCTGTCAGAGCCGGCGGCCGTCCTTGATCCGGTGCTCGAGGCGGAAGTCCGTGCCGTGTGGCGGGAGTTCGGACCGGCCCAGGCGCAGGACCCGGTCCACCTCGTGCCGGGAAGCTATCCGGCGCAAGCGGTCATCCGGGTACAGGCCAACCGCCATGAATGCAGCGCTGAAGCACGGCGGATCTGCGTGGCCCATCACGGCACCAGCTGCGCCGTGTGCGGATTCTCCTTCGAGTCGGCCTATGGAGAGGCCGGCGCTGACTTCATCCAGGTCCACCATCTGGTGCCGGCCGGACAGATCGGCAATGACTATCAGCTCGATCCGGTGGTGGACCTGGTGCCGCTGTGCCCCAATTGCCACGCGATGGCGCACCTGGGTGTGGGCACGCCCCGGACCGTGGCGGAGCTCAAGCAGCTCATGGCCGGAGCCGGCTATCTTGCCGGGCAAACGGTGACCCCGGAAGAGCTGGAAGCCCAGCGGGATGCCCGCCGGATTTTGGAACAGCATTAGCAGGGCGGCCGCCGCCGGGTGAGCCCGGATCCGGATCATCAAATTGCTGGACTTTCCCGCACGCGCCCGGCGAGACTGTCTATGAAAGCTGGCAGTCCCGGCGCGTTCGGGCGTGCCGGCCGTATGCGCTTCGCCTTTTTCAATGACGTGAAAGGACACAATTATGGAAGCCCTGTCAGCTTTCCTCCCTGTTATCGCCACCATCGCCGGGGTCCTCGCCGGAATCGCTGTCATTTGGGTGGCCATAAAACTGATGTGGAAGGTGGCTGAGCCCAACGAGGCGCTGATCATTTCGGGCCTGACGCGCGGAACCCTCGAGAACACCGACGGGATGGACTTCAAGATAGTCACCGGCCGGGGCGCGCTCGTGGTTCCAGGGCTGCAAACGGTGCGGGCACTGTCCCTGACCCTGAATGAAACCGAGCTCAAGGTCTCGTGTGTCACCTCCCAGGGCATCCAGGTCATTGTCGATGGCGTGGTCATCTACAAAATCGGTGATGCACCGGCCTTCATCGCCAATGCCGCGCGAAGGTTCCTCGGCCAGCAGCCAAAGATGGAGAGCCAGGTCTACAACGTCTTTGAGGGACACCTCCGCTCCATCATCGGCAGCATGACCGTGGAGGAGATAATCCGCGAGCGCGACAAACTGGCTTCCCAGGTGCGCGGCGCGAGCGGCGTGGAAATGGAAAAGCTCGGACTCGTCGTCGATTCACTGCAGATCAAGGACCTGCAGGATCCCACCGGGTATATCCAGAACATCGCCAAGCCACACATTGCGCAGGTCAAGATGGAGGCCCGCATCGCGGAGGCCACCAGGAACCGCGAAGCCGCCGAGAAGGAAGCCGAGGCAGCGGCCCAGATCGCCGACGCCCAGAGCGTCTCGGCCATCAAACAGTCCGTCGCCCAGGCCAACGCCGAGCGGGCCAAGGCCAACGCCGCCCAGGCGGGGCCGCTGGCGGAAGCCACGGCCCGCCAGCAGGTGGTGGTCCAGGAAACCGAAGTAGCCAAGCTGGAGGCGGACCGCGAGGAACAGAAGCTCCAGACGGTCATCCGCAAGCCGGCCGATGCCAAGGCCTACGCGCAGCGGACCGAAGCCGAGGCCCAGAAGTCCGCGGACATCAGCGCCGCCGAAGCACGGGCCAAACGGACCGAACTCGAAGCACAGGCCAACGCCCGGCGCGTTGAAGTCGAGGCCCAGGCCAGCGCCACAGCCGCCGCGGCCATTGCGGGAGCCACCCGCGTGACAGGTGAGGCCGAGGCCGCTGCGACGAGGGCCCGGGGCGATGCCGCCGCGTCGGCGATCAAGGCCAAGGCCCTGGCGGAAGCCGAGGGCATCAAGGCCAGGGGCGACGCGCTGGAGACCAACCAGGACGCCGTCATCGCCCAGCAGCTGGCGGAGAACATGCCGGCCATCGTGTCGGCTGCGGCCGAGCCGTTTGGCCACGTGGGCCAGATGACCGTGCTGAACGGCGGCGACGGCCTGAACAGCATGATCGGCGGCATCCTCTCGCAGGCAGGTTCGTTCCTGCCGCGCCTGTCCACTGCCCTCAAAGACGGCCAGGACCCGGCCAAACGATCCCCGAAGCAGCCCCATGCATAGGAGCGCGGACCGCAGCCTGACGGGCAAGATCGGCAGGGTGACCGGACGCGTCGCGCCCGGCACCATCGGCGAGGTGATGCTGCCGTTCCGCGGCGGGACCAGCGCCTTCCATGCCCACCCGTTCGACAAAACCAGCATCTTCCCGGTCGGTGAAAAGGTGCTCGTCATCTACTTTGAACCGCCGCAAACGGTGTATGTGGATGAGCTGCCGGACATTCTCCGGCCCGACCCCGCGGGGTAACCGGCGCCGGACAAGCCAGCGTCGGCTGAACCGCCGTCAGCCGGGCCGGTCGATGCCCCGGCCCTCCTGTTAACCCAACCTTTCCCTCAGCGTCACGCCTGCTCCGCCGCAACGTCAGACGCCGCGACCACGGTGGAGGGGTGAGGATCGCAATAGTCGCTGAATCATTCCTGCCGCTGATGAACGGGGTTACGCACTCCATCCTGCGGGTGCTCGAGCACCTGCAGGAGCGCGGTGATGAGGTGATGGTGATTGCGCCGTCGACGTCGGACACCGATGTTCTCGATGTTGTCCACGGCGCGTTTGTGCACCGGCTTCCGTCCGTTCCGCTGGCCGGGTATGCGAATGTTCGGGTCGCGTTGGGTGGCGTATATCGGGTCAAGAGAATGCTTGCCGATTACGCCCCCGACGTGGTCCACCTGGCCTCGCCGTTCGTGCTCGGCTGGCGGGCGGCCCAGGCGGCGGCCCAGCTGGGCATCCCGACCGTGGCGATCTACCAGACCGAGGTTCCCAGCTACATGGCGCGCTACGGCGTGCCGTTCCTCGAGAACTGGGCCTGGACCCGGGTGGAGAACATCCATCTGCTGGCCGACCGGACGCTGGCGCCGTCCACGTTCGCGCTGAACCAGCTGCGCGGCCGCGGGATTCCGCGGGTGGACATGTGGCGGCGCGGTGTGGATACCGCGCGTTTTGCGCCGGAAAAGCGCGACGCCGGCTGGCGGGCAGCCGTGGCACCCGGCGGTGAGCGGATCATCGGCTACGTGGGGCGGCTCGCGGTAGAGAAGCAGGTCGAGGACCTGGCCGTGCTCGCCGATGTCCCGGGTACCCGTCTGGTCATCGTGGGCGACGGTCCGCAGCGTCCGGTCCTTGAAGAAGCCATGCCGGGCGCGGTTTTCACCGGATTCCTGGGCGGCGAGGAGCTGGCCAGGGCGGTGGCATCGTTTGATCTGTTCGTTCACCCGGGTGAATTCGAAACGTTCTGCCAGACCATCCAGGAGGCCATGGCGTCCGGGGTGACGGTGGTGGCCACGGGACGCGGCGGCCCCCTGGATCTGGTGGAAAACTCCCGGACCGGATGGCTGTACCGACCCGGAGACCTGACTGACCTGCGGAGCCGTGTGATGGACCTGATGGGCGACGACGCCAAGCGCCGCGCGTTCGCCGCGGCCGCGCACGCCTCGGTCCAGGACCGGACCTGGCCGGCTCTCAACGCGGAACTGGTCCGCCACTATGAGGGGGTCATCGCCACCTCCTCACTGGCTGCCGGACGCTCAACCATCGAAGGAGCCGGCCTGTGAAAATCTCCGTGATCGGGTGCGGCTACCTCGGCGCAGTCCACGCAGCCACTCTCGCGTCCATGGGCCACACGGTGGTGGGGATCGACGTCGATCCCGGCAAGGTCGAGCGCCTGGCCGGCGGCGACGCCCCCTTCTTCGAACCGGGCCTGGACGAACTGCTGCGCGACGGCCGGGCCACCGGCCGGCTCACCTTCTCCACAGATTTTGCCGCCGCTGCCGGCGCCCGAATCCACTTTCTCTGCGTCGGCACACCGCAGTCCAAAACCTCCGACGGCGCCGACCTGAGCTACCTGGTCTCCGCCACCGAAAGTCTCCTTCCGCACCTCAGCCGCGGTGCCGCCGTCGTCGGCAAGTCAACGGTGCCCGTGGGAACAGTTGACATGCTCGGTGGAATTCTCGCCGGCCGGCCGGATGTCCTGCTCGGCTGGAACCCGGAGTTCCTGCGCCAGGGTACGGCCGTGAAGGACACGCTGGTGCCCGACCGGCTGGTGTACGGAGCGCCGGGCGGCAGGGACGCCGCCTTTGAACCGGACGGCACACCGCGGGGAGTGACGGCCGTGCTGGATGCGGTGTATGAGCCGCTGCTGTGCGCCGGCATTCCACGGCTGGTCTGCAACTCCGCCACGGCTGAGCTGATCAAGTCTGCGTCCAACGCGTACCTGGCCACGAAGGTCAGCTTCATCAACGCGATGTCGGAGCTGTGCGACGCCTCCGGGGCCGACGTGCGGGAGCTCAGCGAGGCGATGGGGCTCGATCCCCGCATCGGAAACCGGTACCTGCACGCGGGGCTGGGTTTCGGCGGCGGGTGCCTGCCAAAGGACATCCGAAGCCTGAAGACCCAAGCCGCCATGCTGGGTGTCGAGTCGGCCAAGGACTGGATGGGGCTCGTTGATTCCGTCAACGCCGGGCAGAGGCTCCGGACCGTGGAGCTGGCCCGCGAGCTGTGCGAGGGCCATCTCGCCGGCCGGACGGTGACGGTGCTGGGTGCCGCGTTCAAACCGGACACGGACGACATCCGCGACTCGCCGGCCCTCGACGTCGCCCTGCGGCTCGCCGCGGCCGGCGCGCACGTGACCGTGACCGACCCGAAGGCCATCAACAACGCGTGGATGCGCTACCCGCAGCTGCGGTTCGAGCCCTCTTCGGCCCGGGCGCTGGAGGGCGCCGAGCTGGTGCTGCTGCTCACCGAATGGAATGAGTACCGCTCGTTGTCACCCGCCGCCGCCGGGCAGCTCGTACGACGGCGGACGCTGCTGGACGCGCGAAACGTCCTGGACGCTGCAGCCTGGGAAGCGGTGGGCTGGACGGTGCGGGGCCTGGGGACGAACGCCGGGGCGCCGCTGGTCGGACCCGTCGAGGCCAAGTACGCCCACTGAACACTTCCCCCCAGCTCCTTTCGGACGCTCCAGGGGTGGAGTCCGGCTGGGCCGGGACTCTATGATTTCCGGAGGGGGTATGTTCAATGAAGGATTTTTGGTCTCACGGGGAGCTTGCCTGATGGGCGCTCCTTTGCCGCCGGCGCAGCCGGGAAGTCCGGGCCTGGGGTTCCAGGCAGTCTTCGATGCGCTGCCGGACGCCGTCCTGGTCATCGCCGGTGACGGCTTGATCAGCCTCGCCAACACCGCCGCGGCGTCCATCTTCGGGTATGCCAAGCTTGATTTGATCGGCCGGGACCACCGGTTTGTCCTTCCGAACGGTTTCCACGACGGGTTTGAAGGGTACTTCGCCTCTCTTCGCCCCACCCAGGGTGCCGACGCACCAGCTCCTTCGCCTCTTGAGACGTACGGCCTTCGCAGCGACGGCAGCGAGTTCCAGGGCGAGGTGGCCTGCTCCCTGCTTGACGCGGAGGGGACAACCTTCCTTGTGGCGTCCTTCCGGCCGACGTTCCACCGGCAGGAGGCGGATGACGGGCTGCGCGAAGCGATGTCGCTGCTCAGCGCCACGCTGGAGTCGACGGCGGACGGCATCCTCGTGGTCGGCATCGACGGCAAGATCGCCGGGATGAACGATCAGTTTTCCGCCATGTGGCGCATCCCGCGCGAGCTGCTTGACACCCACGACGATGAAGCCGTGATGGGGTACGTCCTGGGTCAGCTCTCCGATCCGGAGACCTTCCTGGAGAAAGTTCACGAACTGTATGCGCATCCCGCCGCGGAGAGCCACGATGTCCTGGACTTCCGCGACGGCCGGACGTTCGAACGCTACTCACGGCCGCAGAAGGTGGATGACAAAGTGGTGGGCCGGGTCTGGAGCTTCCGCGATGTGACGCCGAGGCGCCACGCCCAGGAACAGGCGAAACGGGCGATGGCTGAACTCGCCGAGCAGGCGGAGCAGCTGAAGGCCATGGCCTTCCAGGACCCGCTGACCGGACTGGCCAACAGGAAACTGTTCCACGAGCAGCTGACCGAAGCGTTGCGCGGCGAGTGCAGCGCCGCCGTCGACGTCCTCCTCCTGGACCTGGACGACTTCAAGGAGGTCAACGATATCCTCGGCCACCACGCCGGCGACCAGATGCTGATAGAGGTGGCACGCCGGCTGCGGGCCTGCGTCCGCCCGGACGATACCGTGGCACGGCTGGGGGGCGACGAGTTCGTGGTGCTCCTGACCGGGTCCACGGATGCCGACAGCGTGGCGGAATGCATCGTGGAATCCCTGAACGTGCCGGTGCTGATCGATGGAGCCATGCTTCGGCCGAGCCTCAGCCTGGGCCTCGCGTCCATGAGTGAGGGCGTCATCGCGGCCTCGGAGCTGCTGCGCCGGGCGGACGTTGCCATGTACGCCGCCAAGGCTGCAGGCAAGAACCAGTACCTGCGGTTCCAGCCGGAGATGATGACGGCGCTGGTGCGGCGGACGGACATGGAAGCCGGCCTGCGGCTCGCCGTCGACAACGACGAGATCACCGTGAACTACCAGCCGATCGTGTCGCCGGTGCGTGGCGAGGTGGCCCAGTTCGAGGCCCTGGCGCGGTGGGATCGGAATGGCGAGAGAGTTCCGCCGTCGCAGTTCATTCCGACGGCGGAGCGCAGCGGCCTCATTTCGGCCATCGGCATGCACATGCTCCAAGAAAGCTTCACCCAGCTGCGCGCCTGGCTGGCCGGCTCCCCCGAGCGCTCCCTTGCCGTCAACGTCTCCGGAGTTCAGCTCCGGGAACGTGACTTCGCCGACGACGTGCTCCGGCTCGCTGAGTCCTGCGGCATGAACCCCGCGCAGCTGGTCCTGGAGGTGACGGAGAGCGTGTTTTTCGACCATGACGACCACGTGATCGAGCAGCTGGGACGCCTCCGCCACGCCGGGGTGAGCGTGGCCCTCGACGACTTCGGCACCGGGTACTCCTCGCTGGGGCGGCTTCAGGACCTTCCCGTGGACGCCGTGAAAATCGACAGGTCCTTCGTCTCCATGATCCGCACGGGCGCCGAGAAACTCCCGATCCTCAGCTCCATGATCAACATGGCGCACTCGCTGGGCCTGACCGTCACGGCCGAAGGGGTCGAGACGGCAGCGCAGGCGGCATACCTGACGGACCTGCAGTGCGACCTCCTGCAGGGCTACCTGTTTTCGTTCCCCGAACCGGACACCGGCCTGGAGATCGCCCTCCTCCGCTCAGCCGATGCCGTCGACGCGCTGGAGGGGATGCGGCTGCGGCGCTGACGCCTTATCGTGTCTCCGCCGTCTGCCCGGCCCGGACCATCTCTTCGCTCCGGTCCCAGAGCTCCCGCGCAAGCTGCGCGTCGTAGGCCTGCCTGTTGGCCTGGGCCAGCGCCCGCTTGGCGTAGTACGCGCCGGGAACCCAGTCCCGGCCCGGCGTGGAGGTGGCGAGCCACACCAGTGTGTCCGCGCCCTGTTCCGGGGTCAGCAGGAACCTGCTGATGAACGTTGTGTAGGCATGGCGGAACCAGCTCGTGGACTCGGCCGCGAAGTTGGTGGCCACCGCACCGGGGTGGAAGGCGGCCGCCGAGACTCCTGCCTCGCCGAAACGGTTCTGCAGCTCCGACGTGAACAGGATGTTGGCAAGCTTGGACGTGCCGTACGCGCGGTTCGTCGAGTACTTGCGCCCGCCATGAAGGTCGGCGAGATCCAGGTTACCGAAACCGTTGGCGGCGCTGGCGGTGTTGATCACCGTGGCGCGGCTTGCCACCAGGACGTCCATGAGTTCGGTGGTGAGCAGGAACGGGGCGAGGTGGTTTATCTGGAAGGTCTTCTCGTAGCCGTCCACGGTGAGCTCACGCCGGCCCATGATGCCGCCGGCGTTGTTGACCAGCACATCGATCGTCCCGTACTTTTCCTTGAGTGCAGCCGAGAGTTCGCGCACCTGGGCCAGCTCGGCAAAGTCGCTGACGAAGTAGTCGGCACCAAGTTCTGCAGCCACCGCCTTTGTCTTTTCCGCAGAACGGCCGACGACGACGATCCGCTCGCCTGACCTTGCCAGGTTCCGGGCGGCCGCGGCGCCGATCCCGTCGCTGGCTCCGGTGATGACGATGGTGCGCTGGGGCATGAGCAGTCCTTTGGTTGAGAAGCCGGGCGGTGGCCTGTCGCGAGCCGATTGTTGAGCTTGCCGAGAGTTGTTGAGCGTACCGAAATCCGCTGGTTGAGCCTGTCGAAACCCCTGGTTGAGCGTGTCGAAACCCACAGGCGCTCCGCTAACACAACGGCGCCGCGCCAGGATATGTTCCGACGCTCCCTCACATCCCGCCGCCCCCATCCAACGCTCCCTCACTTTTGGCCGCCTCCCACGGCAACGCTGCCTCACTTTTGGCCGCCTCCCAAGGCAACGCTCCCGCACTACTTGTCGGGTCATCACCGACGCTCCCTCACCACTTGTCGGTGACGACGGCGGTGTGGCGGGTTGGGGGACTGTCCCGGTTGGGGTGCCCGGGCGGGCTGGGGCGCTGCCCGGAAGGCTTCGGGTAGTGATGGAGCGTCCGGCTCTGCCCGGCAATTAGTGAGGGAGCGTGCCGGCCCCATGCGGCAACAAGTGAGGGAGGGTCCGGCTCTGCCCGGCAACAGGTGCGGGGGCGTTGGGCCTGGGCCGGCAAGTGGTGGGGGTGGTGGGGGTTTTTGTTGCCCGTGGTGGTGGGTGTGGTGGTGTTTGGGGTGTTTAAATGCGGGAGAGCCCCAACCGTGTGGTTGGGGCTCTCGACCTAATGGTTGTCCGGCGGTGACCTACTCTCCCACACCCTCCCGGGTGCAGTACCATCGGCGCTGTGGGTCTTAGCTTCCGGGTTCGGAATG
>NZ_JAFHKT010000076.1 GCF_017052465.1 Arthrobacter pascens | reverse complement strand
GTCCCTACACATCAGAAACCGAGCGAGCAGCCACGTACCCCGATTGGCTACATCAGTACAATCATCACAGGACCCATACCGGCATCGGAGGAAAAACTCCCATCAGCCGCGTTCATAACCTCCGTGGGAATTACACCTAGTCCTCCGCGTTCGACTCGAATACTCTCCGTCTCACTGCTCGGTACGAACCGTGCCACGGTGAACTGCATCGTGACCCAGGAAGGGAAGCAGTACGAGAACTTCCGGCTGTTCGTGCGCGAATCGCCCGAGAAGCCCTGGAAGTTGCTTGCTTGGGCCAATGAACCGATGACCCTCGGCGAAGAGCAGCGATGAGCATTAGGGAAACAAGGATTTCGGCAAGTACACCAAGATAAAGATCCTTGCGGTGGAAATCGGTGATTGGACCCGCTTCACCGACAGTACTATCGGCGCCTATCTGGGTCTGGTTCCCTCCGAGCATTCTTCCGGTGCTTCCCGGTCCCAGGGCGGAATCACCAAGACGGGCAACACTCATGCCCGCCGCCTGCTCGTCGAGGCCGCCTGGCACCACCGCCGGGCCTACACACATGCCAGCCGTGACATGCGTGCCCGCTGGGACGCAGCCGATGAAGCGTCCCGGATCCGCGGCCATCAAGGCAACCACCGGCTCCACCGCAAGTGGGACCAGTTCGAAGCCCGACACAAACGCCGGGTCATCGCCAACGTCGCCGTCACCCGGGAACTGGCCGGCTGGTGCTGGTCCCTCGCCGCCGCGGTCCAACAGGAGCAGCCGTGGACGGATGAATAGACGTGTGCCGTTCCCGGCCCTATCCGGATGGCTCGGCAGCGTGGAGGAGACCCGCGATACAGCTATGGACCACCGGCACATCAGCCGGTGACGCCCGAGATTGCTAGACCAGCGGCACCCCTCCAGCCGAACACCTCGTCCTGCGGTAACCAACCCGCGCATATCAGCATGATAGTGCCTCCCGTCGATCACGACGCGCCAGCCAAACGCACCAAGCACAAGGAACGGACACAAAAGAGCGGTCCAGGACAAACCAGCTCCGGACCGCTCATCCTTGCCCTCTTGACAAGGAACGCCAACATATCAGATGTACTCAGTCAGTAGGTTGGCGACACCTGCTGATGGGTGGTTTGACTCCGAGGCTGCCGCAGGGCCGGTGGCTGTTGTAGAAGTCTAGCTGTGGTTGCAGGGCCTCTGTCCGGGCTTGGTTCGAGGTGAAGGCCCGACGGTAGGCCCAGCCTTCCTGGAGGCTCCGTTTGAATCGCTCTGCCCTGTCGTTCTCCCATGGATGGCGGGTCTTGATCAGGACGTCTTTGGCACCAACTGCTGCCAGTGCTGCTTGGAAGTCGCAGGAGAGACGGTAGGCGAACGCGTTATCGGTCATCACCCGCCGCACGGGTGCCCCATGGGCTGCTGTGGCTGCTGCCGCGCGGGTGAGGAACGCGGCGCAGGTGGGTCCTTTCTCATCGGACAGCACTTCAGCGTAGGCCAGGCGGGAGTGGTCATAGACGGCCACATGGACGTAGTCGAAGCCCAGACTCTGGTCAGAGGAGCGGTGGTTGGCCGCACTCTGGGACGGGTCGGCCCGCCAGCCACCACCCTAGGGGATCCGTCCGAGCTTCTTCATGTCGATGTGAATCATGTCCCTTGGGGCGTCGCATTCGTAGCGGAGCTACGTCGCCGGTGAGGAACGGATCCGTGCTCCGGTGACAGGGTCCAGGGCCGCAGCCGCGGCATGCCTGCCTGCCTGGGCCCGGATTCTGGAAACGGTCCGGGCCCCGACCCCGCACCGGCGTGCCAGACAACAGACCTGTTAATACCGACAAGGAAGGAACGACCAGCGACACCCATTCCAGCACGAGGCCTGCTGACGTCGTAGCTCGGAATAACAGCTTGTGGTCGGGTTCGTCGGCCTGCAATTCTGGCGGGCCGGACTGGAGTAGATCAGCTACAGGCTCTGCCCCGACATGGCCGCGTGTGGCGGCACTGGCGGGTGGACGTCGGCGACCTCGCGTAAACGGGTTTCTCATGGGGATTCTCCCTTGAAACCCTGAAACTCCTCACATTGTCCTACTGACGACAGTGACCGGATAGCCTCCGCTTAGGGGATGCCGGTAACGAACCGATCCTTAGCGCCGATAAGTCTGCTACCAGCTCATCGTCGGCGCGTCTGAGGATCTCGGATGCGGCCCGGATTCTACTGACAAATTGATCATCAATGGCTACCGCCTCGGGGTCGGCAGCCCGCCCGGAGATGGTGACCTCGCTGATGTGTTGGTGTGCAGTCTGGGCCCAGCCGTAGAGACTTCGCGCCCACGCTGCGATCACTCGTACTGGCCCGCACCCGCAACGGCGAACAGGTGGAGTTCGTCAAAGAACATCTGGTCTTCAGCCCCGAGCACGCCCACGGCGAACCCTCATGCCTTCGGTCTTGGGCGCTTTGCCGAATTTGAACGCACCTGCATTCCCCCACCGCTCCCACTGTAGAGTCGGCGTCTGCGTTCGCGCCGGTTCGGCCTGTTCCTGCTCTGAGGTTTCCTTCGTTAGGGAGTACTTGTGGCTCGCCCGCTGGGAAGTTTCGTAGGGGTGGTAGCAAGGCAGCCGTGACAGAACCTTCCGGAAGCCACCGCAACCTCTCGCGGCCCCGACACTGCGCGCTTCCGCTGCAGCTTCAGGCAACTCCACGTGCGTCATGCTGCGCTGCTCCAGCAGGTCCATGAATGACCAGAAGCATCATCGCTGTTTGTCATTCTGATAACCCCATCATCGCTGGGCGGGCCCTCCGCGCAACCAGGGCGCCAGCCGCCGACCGCAAGCAAAAGTTTCGCTCGGCGCTCCTCCGTCGCTTATCTCCTCACAAAACTTTGCTTGCGTCCGGTTCCCCAAGTTGCACTCCGGACCCTCCTACCCAGCAGTGATTGCCTCTATCAGAACGGCATTCAATCCCAACGACCACCGCCAGGCCAAGAAGGTCAAAGAAGCCAAGACCATGGAAACGCTCACCATCAAATCCCCCGCAGACCTGCTCAGCTTCATCGGACACACCCTCGGCTTCTGGCCACAGGAAAGCCTGGTCTGCATCACCGTGGACACCGACCGCCTCGGCGCCACCTTGCGCGTGGACCTCCCCCGGCACGACGGCGGCGAGCTCGGCTACGCCCGAACCGTCGCCGGCTACCTCACCCACGACCCGAACGCCACGGCCGTTCTGTTCGCCGTCTACACCTCAACACCCTGGGACGCCGGCCAACCTAAACCCCGTGCGGCGATCATCGCCGCACTGACCGGTGTGCTGGCCGAACGCGGCATCAGCATCAGCGACGGGCTGCTCGTCGGGGAGAAGACCTTCACCCAATACGACGGCGACCCCCAGCACAGTGCCGCAATCCCCCTGACCGCGACCCAGACCAGCGCAATCAACGCCGAATTCATCTACCGCGGCAGCAGCGTCGACGATACCGACCGGATCACGCTGCCCAACCCGACAAACGACGCTACCCAACGTGCCGCCGTCGAGGACCGCATGGAGACGATCCGGACCCTGCCTGCCGACGAGGCCGTCGGCCAGGCCCAAAAAGCTCTGGGCAGGCATGCTGGACGCCAAAAAACTACCCAACCGACGACCAGATCACCGTTTCCCGACCGCAAGACCTCCCGGCCCGCGGAACGCTCCTTGGACAAGACCTCGATCACGCCGTTGGTCATGCAGTAGCCCCACGGCTTCACCATGAACAGTCATGAGAAGCGAAAGAGACAACAAGCCGGAGCAGACCAACTCCCCCAGATCAAAACGAGTCATGTTGCCACAACACGGCTCAGCAATGAATGAGTAGCAAGGCAAAAACGTCACCGCCACTAAAAAAGAGGCACCGCCCCACAGCAACGGCCACCAAAAAAGGGCCCCCGAAGGGGCCCACAAGTCAACCTTTGTACACAGTCAGCAGCAAAATGGCCGCTGACCAGGTAAAACACTGTGCCCGAGGTGGGACTCGAACCGGGCGCCAGCCCCCGGAAACCCGCCACTCCCCCGAAAACATCCACAATCCGGCCCAGTCCGATGCCGGTACAACCGAGTCCGAACCTCAGGGTGTGCACATTGTGCACACCCTCTTTTTACCCACTGGATGCAGCACCGATCGGCCTCATGCAATCCTTCGCAGCGCCTGGGGAAGGAAACCCTGCGCGCCGCAGACTTCATTCGCGGCACTGGGGCGGGGACGACCGACTCGTCAGATTGGCGGGGCATCGGAGAGCCGGATGAACCTCGTGCCTTGGCCCATCATGCGCGGCAGGGCCGCGGCCACGCCGGCGCCAGTCCCAGCCTCTGGCCTGTTCGCGTGGGCGATGATGATGCTGCCCGGACGGGCCGAGAGTAATTCACCCGTAACGAAGGGAGCGGGATAGGTCGCGCCGCCGTCACCGTTGACGGTGAAGTTCACCGGCACCAACCTAAGCGCCCGGCAGATTTCCACGGCGATCTCGTCGTAGTGGGCCGTACCGGAGCGGAAGAACCGCGGGGCACTGCCCGTGGCCGCGGTCAGCTCGGCCTGGGCACCCATAATCTCGTCGTACACCATGCCCGGATCCGCCGTCCCGACCAGGCCGTAGGCGGACTGGCCCGTGACCGACAGGGGCCGGTGGGCGGTACCGTGATTGGCGATCTCGAACGACGGGTTCGCTGCCAGCTCCCGGGTCAGGGCCGGGTTGGACCGAACCCAGCGCGCGTTCAAGAAGAACGTGGCGGGGACGCTGTGGCGCTCCAGAGCGGCCAGCAGTGACCGGTCGAAACCGCTTCCGCCAGGACCTCCGCAGCAATCAAAGGTCAGGGCGATCGACTTGGTCCCTTTGGGAAGACTGAGCGCGACGCCCGGCGGTGTTAGACCCCAGGCGCGGGGCTTCCGTCCGGCGAACATGGACACGATCCGGTCCCTGTCCGGCCGGGAAGTCCCTGTAGGGACAGAGGACTGCCCGGTGAACGATTGTGTGGCGGGAACCATGCTGCGGTCCCTCGCCGACGGGCCGGGGGCAGACCTCTCCCAAACACCGGTCTGGGGTGCGGGGTCCGCACAAGCACCCAGAACCATAGCCGCACCAGCGGCCACCAAGAAGCCCCTCCGGGGCGGACGGGAAAGCGGCGGCAGATCGCTACCCAGGGCAGCCACAGGCGTCTCCATTCTCTTCGGGGACGCTTCTGCTTCCACCACTCCTCAAACGCTTAGTCCATGCGAACGCGGTGCCCCGAACGCGGGCCACCCGGGCATGGAACATGGCGTCAACGAACAGCCTAACTGCGAGAGCGGCCATGCCGAATTAGGAGGAGGGCATTTCCCAGACACGGAGAGGACTCCAGGAACCAAGAGGCAACGATGTTCGAAGCTGGCTGCTGAGACGTGCATGAACACTTCCGCCTCCTGGTCAGCCCGGCATATTCGTGCACATCAGACTCCGCGCACGTCTGAGCGGCTCTGCCGTTGGAAGAGGCCAAGTAGGTAGCCGGGCCCGGTGATCGGGGATGTGACCGGACCCGACTGTCCCGCGGAGAGGGTTCGCCACTACCCTCCATGTCGGGACACTGCGACTATCGCCGCTGCGGCTTGGGAAAATCCCGGGTTCGGGACCGGACAGGGTATGGCTCCCGCTCCCCCAATCGAGAGGCCAGCACAGAAAAGAGTCAGCCTTTCTTCGAGCCTGGTAGAACGGTCCGAACGATGCCCGCCTGTGCGACATGCCGGAGCTAGGGAGTGCGCTCAAGGCCATCGATCAAAAGGGTATGGCTCGGACAGCGTCGGGCTGCTCACGGCTCACTACGGGATGCCGGCCAGTTGTTCGTGCGCTCGACGATGCCTCCCGCTAGCTCCGCATGGTGGCTGGAACCTCCATGGCCAGAGTGACTGAACCTCGCAAAACTAGAGCGGGGACAAGGCCCACATCAATTACTGGGCGGTGTCGGTTTGGGGCGCAGTCGTTCGGTCCCTGCAGAGGCTAATTGCAGGTTGCCCCCGCGCTCTGCTGGCTGACTCGGTATTTGACCCGCAGGTCCTGCCAGGTGACCAAGTTTGATCCGGGCGACTGCTCGGAGTGGACTTTGATTCGTCCCCCTGTCAGCATTTCATCGTCGTCGTCAAAGTCATCGTAGACTGTCGCGTACTTGTCCCAAGGGTGGTCATCGTTGTCCCAAGCATGCAGGGCGAAGTTCACCTGACTATTGTGCCGGGCGCAAATGGTCATTGGTTGCGGAAGCTGGGCTTTTGGCACAAAGTCACCGGGATTCAGGGACATGCGGCCCAAGCGGTTTTGTCGGTGCACCGACTTACGGAAGTTCTGCGGGTCGTCGTAGAGTGCCGTCGCCGGCTGGATCTCACCGCTGCCGTCAGCCCCGGGGTCGCCGTCGTTTATTATCTGAACGCTTTCCACAGTTATGGTCACCGGATGGGTTCTGACACCTACATCTCTGACCGGTCCGCAGGGTGTGTTTGGCGGGTGTGGGCTGGCTCCAGGTCGCACCCACATGGCAAGCAGCATGCCGTCGCGGTCCGCTTTGCCGGCTTCGGAGACGAGGCGGCACCATTCGTATCCTGTCTGCAGCTCGGCCAAGGCGCGGGCTTTTCTGTGCTTGAGACGGCTCTCCGTCGTGGAGCCAGGATCGTCCTTTGCCAGCTGGTCATGGGTGAAGCCGTCATAGTTCCTGAACGGGATGCTGCACTCATGGTCGGAGCCGCCTCTTCCTGTCTCGAGAAGTCGTCCAATCAGCTTTCCGTTCGGTTGGACTAGGATGGACTGGAACTTTCCAGCCCCATTCCTCACTACCCGTTGATCCAGTGGGGGATCCAGTCATCGTTGGCAAGAAGAATGTTGCCGCGGACAGTCTGCCCGTTTTGCAATACAGGCCAAGAGGACAGAGCAGTCCTTTGGGCCCCTGTAATGTCTGAAAGGTCGGATTGACTCGTCTCAATCCCTGATGTGGCTGGATTGTCGCTGGTCTTTGGGAATCCGAGCTCCACCCAGTTGGAGTGGCTGTAGAAATCCTGTGATGTGTGCAGCAGCGCGCCAAAATGATCTCCGACATTAAACAGGTTTCGTCTGATCATTGCAGCGCGGGCACCGACGTAGTGATCCCTGATGTATGTGGCTGACCCGTCGAACTCGCAGTCGTCGAAGTGCTTTTCGTCGTGGGCGACGGGGAACCATGGGGCTCCTGAATCCATCCAAGCATGTTCGTCGTTGATGTCATCAACTACAGGCCAGTGAAGAAAGGAGAGTCCCTTCGAGGTTATGTCCTTATGGTCGCTGAAAGCTTGGGCAGGCGCGGCAGTGACGGTACTTCCAACAAGCGCCGACACTGCGGTAGCGGTCAGTACGGCTAAGGCCTTTTTGTACATGATAATTCTCTTGGTGGGGCCGGGCTTGGGCGCTCCGGCACATTTTGAGGTGGGGTTATTGGCTCCAGGAATTCGAGCAGATACATCCGCGAGATTTAGCTCGCGGGCGTGCTCTGAATCTGCGATAGAGTCTGTCGGCTGCCGTTTGCTGCTTTACGGACAGCGCGAAGATCGACTTCTGTTGTTGGTCCCCGCTGGTGGACGGAGCCACGCATGCGGGGACCAACAAGTCAGTGAAGGCTCTTAGCGGAACGAGATCGCCCGGCGGAAAGCATTGCCATAGGCGACATGACCGGCCGCGTTGGGGTGGGCCGTTCCGAACTTGTCGCCCTGCGTGCGCCAGGACCACTCGTATGTGGTGAACCAGCCGTTAGGGCCCGGCGGAAGCAGTTTTCCATTCCATCCAGCACAATATGAATGCGAATCGAACAGCGGCCCAAGATCGACGGGTTTCTTCCACCCATGTCGGCCGCTTTCGTTGGAGATCATCTGGGTGAGCTGGAGTCCCCATCCATGCATTTGGGCTGCCTCGCCGGCGCTGATGCCGACGCCGTTGAAATGAAGCGATCCACACGCTCCGCCCTTAAAGACGTTGGATGGATAGCCGGTGAGATATACGGAGCGTGCCGTTGGCAGCTTCAACTTCAGAGCTGTGGCCAAGGCACCGAACTTCGCCGGCAAGGCTTTAATTTGATCCGCGATACCTCCGCTCCCATGGCAGTCCAGGTGCTTGCCAATCATGTCGGGTGGGATGTATTTGCCAAACAATGTACCCCCCGGCCAGCACGCGGGCTTGGCCACGCAGTTCCCGCCCTTCCAGTTTGTCGAGCAATTCTCGATGATGGTGCTGAAGTGAAGGTCATTGAGGCCTACCGCGATCAGCAAGGCATCAATTGGTCGTCCTCTGAGGCCCACGGCCGCCTTTATAGCGTCCGTCTGCGGTGGCAGCGAACCAAAAATCTCCTCGCGGCCGGCATACCGGGTATCGATGAGGTGCCATAGCTGCGCCCCTGAGCATGCAGCGCTGATGAATGTCACCGAGGTGTGGCGGTTCTCAAGCGATTTCGCAGCGCGGGCAGGACCGCTTATCTTCGACCGGTGACACTGTGGAGATTCCCACAGGACCGGCTTGACGGTCCCTGTCCTGCGGATCTCGCCCTTCCAGTTCTCAGAGGTGTTGTACAAGCCCGGTTTGTCTGGGCTACCTTCCCCAGCAGCCAGGGAATCGCCCATTGCCACGATGAGTCGGTCCTGGAAATCCAAGACCTGCTTGAGTGGGGAGCTAACGCCTTCACTTCCTGCTCCCCAAGCGGTGTGGACGGTGACCGTGGAGGAGTATTTGCCCGGAGCTGGAAGTAGACCGTGCAGGCGTAACTGGCAGGCAGGCGTCCGACTCTTGTAGGTCCACGACCCTCCCGTTTGGGTAAGGGAAAATGTGTAACCGAGGATGCGCCGCTTGGATTGAGATGCGCAAGCGTCAAGATTCATAGACCATTTCGATGGGTTTACAAAGTTTTTGTCGTACACTCCCGTGCTGTGGTTGTATGCCTTCCAGCTGGCTTCGAATCGGCCAGGAACGCTCCAAGTCAATTTAGGCTTCGCGTCTAGGTCAAGAAATACCTCTCCGGGGGCACGCACTGCGGGACTGGTTTGATCTGCCGTTGCTGTGCCAGGCAAGACGAGCAGAAGTATGGCCGCGAGTGCGGCACCCTTCGTGGGGAAATGGTTAATGCGTTTTTTATGAAGATTCATCGTTACTCCGATTAGAAAGTGGTTAGCCGACTCATAACTGGTCGTCACGCGGATTATGTTGGGCGGCACGACGTATAGGGTCGCCCATTGCTCACCCATCTAAATGAACCAAGTGCATGTGTAGAGCTGGATTAGCTGAACTGTTTAGGGCCGGTGGTTCCCCCGACTGCGGACGAGCGCTTCCCAGTGGTTGAGCCGTGGCCCGTCAGGGCGGGCGAGCAGGATCGAGGTGGGTCAGATTCTGCGGAACATGATGATCTCCTGATGTATGGCAGTGCGGTGGTTGGGGAAGGTTGCCGCGGGTCAGCGGCGGATAAGCGGCTCGCAATGATTAGCTCCGAGGCCGGCGGCTGCGGGGCCGGCGGTGGCGGCGGCGAAGCCGAGGGCGATGGCGAGCAGGACGGCGGTGGTCCAGATTTTGCGGAACATGATGATCTCCTGGAGTGCGGCGGTGCGGTGGTTGGGGAAGGATGCTGCGGGTCAGCGGCGGACGAGCGGTTCGCAATGGTTGGCCTGGATCCCTGCGGTGGCGGGGCC
>NZ_JAFHKT010000075.1 GCF_017052465.1 Arthrobacter pascens | reverse complement strand
CCAGCTGAAGCTCATCCCGGTCATCAACCCGCCCGAGGCACTGGGGCTGGTCCTGCCGGTGGCCACACTGGCCATCCCGATCTCGGCTCCGCTGGCGCAGGTGCTGATCCGCAGCATCGACGACGTCCGCACGCAGCCGTTCGTTGCCGTCGCCCGCTCCCGGGGCGGCAGCAACGCCTGGGTGCTGAGCCACCATGTGGCGAGGAACGCCGTCCTCCCGGCCCTGACGATCGCCGGTGTCCTGCTCGGCGAGCTCATAGGCGGGGCGGTGGTCACCGAAACCGTGTTCGGCCGCAACGGCGTGGGCCAGCTGACCCAGGAGGCCGTCAACAGCCAGGACGCCGCCGTGCTGCAGGCCGTCGTCGTGCTCGCCGCCGCCGCGTTTGTGCTGGTCAACCTTGCCGTCGACCTGCTGTATCCGGTGCTGGATCCCCGCCTCAAGAGAAAGACAGGTGCACTCACATGAGCCACGTGACGGTAGTGGAAGCCAAGGCAGACACGCCTTCGCGGACGCCTGACGAAGCGTCGGTTCCGAAGCGGTTCCGGGTCCCCCGGATCCAGCCCGGACTGGTGCTGTCCTGGCTGGTACTCGGGCTGGTTGCGCTCTGGACCATCGCCCCGGGACTCTTCACGGCGCACAGCGCGACGTCCGGAACGGCGCGGGACAAGCTGCTGCCGCCCGGGGACGGGCACCCGCTCGGGACCGACGAGCTGGGGCGCGACCTCTTCTCACGGATCGTCCACGGCTCGGTCAACTCCGTCTCGGGGGCGCTGGTGGCGGTGGGGGTCGGCCTGATCGTGGGAACCTTCCTGGGCCTGCTCGCCGGTTCCGTCGGCGGCATCACCGACGCCGTGGTGATGCGGATCGTCGATGTCCTGCTGTCCATTCCGGGGCTGCTGCTCTCCCTGAGCATCATCATCATCCTCGGTTTCGGAACGGTGAACGCCGCCATTGCCGTGGGCATCGGCTCGGTGGCCAGCTTTGCACGGCTGTCCCGTGCCGAGGTCTTGCGGGTGCGCCGCAGCGACTTCGTTGAGGCGGCCTTCGGCAGCGGCGGAACCTTCGCCGCCGTCCTTCGCCGGCACGTCCTGCCCAACTCGGCGGGCCCGGTCCTGGCCCTGGTTGCCCTGCAGTTCGGCGCCGCGATCCTGGCGATCTCCACCCTGGGGTTCCTGGGCTACGGCGCACCGCCGCCCACGCCTGAATGGGGGCTGCTGATAGCCGAGGGCCGGAACTACGTCGCCACCTCCTGGTGGCTGACCACCTATCCGGGGCTGGTGGTGGTGGCGGTGGTCCTGTCCGCCAACCGCATCAGCCACTCCATCCGAAAGGTACAGCCGTGACCCTCACAGCACAGGTCTTGGCCGCCGAGGCCTCCGCCGTCCAGGTGCCCGTCCTGGAGCTTGAAAACCTGTCAGTGTCCTACTCGGACCAGCACCGGAAACACCGCCGCGTGGTCCACGGGGTCTCCCTCAGCATCGCGCCCGGGGAGGTGGTTGCGCTGGTGGGTGAATCCGGCTCCGGCAAGTCCACCACCGCCCAGGCGGTGATCGGGCTCCTCGCCGGGAACGGCCGGGTGGACGGCGGCAGCATCCGGCTGAACGGCACCGACATTGCGGGCTGGTCCCAGAAGCGCCTCGAGTCCATCAGGGGCGCCAAGATCAGCCTCATCCCGCAGGATCCCACCAGTTCTCTCAACCCGGTGATCACAGTCGGGGCGCAGGTCGAGGAGGTGCTGCGCCTGCACACCAGGCTCCCGAAGGCCGGGCGCAAGCAGAGGGTGCTCGAGCTGCTGGAACGCGTCGGCATCCCCGACCCCGCCCGCCGCGCCCAGCAGTACGCGCATGAGCTTTCCGGCGGCATGAAGCAGCGGGTGCTGATCGCCGCCGCCATCGCGCTGCAGCCCCAGCTGATCATCGCCGACGAAGCCACGAGCGCCCTGGATGTCACCGTGCAGCGGCGGATCCTCGACCTGATTGATGACCTGCGCACCGAGTTCGGCACGGCGGTTCTGTTCGTCACGCACGACCTCGGAGTCGCCGCTGACCGGGCCGACCGGATCGTGGTCCTCAAGGGCGGACGGATCCAGGAGCAGGGCGCCACAGCCGAGGTCCTCGACCGACCGTCCAGCCCGTACACCAGGCAGCTGCTCGCCGACGCGCCGTCGATCTCCAGCGGTGAAACGCGGCCGCTGCCCTCCGGCGGGCGAGGTGACGCCGTCGAGGTCCGCAACCTCGTCCAGGAGTTCGGAGCGGGCAGGAACCTCCCGGCTTTCCGGGCGGTGGACGACGTCAGCTTCAGCGTCCCGCGCGGCACCACCCACGCAATCGTGGGCGAATCCGGATCCGGCAAGACGACGACGGCCCGCGCCCTCGCCGGTTTCCAGCGCCCCACCAGCGGCAACATCGTGATCGGCGGCCAGGACCTCGCCGGACTCGATGCGAAAGGGCTGCGGCTGTTCCGCCAGCACGTGCAGCTGGTCTACCAGAACCCGTTCACGTCCCTGGACCCGCGGCAGACAATTGCGCGGATCATCGAAGAGCCGCTGCTGAATTTCGACGCGGTGCCGCGGCAGCGGCGGCACGAAGCAGTACGGGAACTGCTGCACCGCGTCAGCCTGCCGGACTCGCTGCTCGCCAAGCATCCGCGGGAACTGTCGGGCGGCCAGCGCCAGCGGGTGGCCATCGCCCGGGCACTGGTCCTCAACCCCGAGGTACTGATCCTGGACGAGGCCGTTTCGGCCTTGGACGTGACGGTGCAGTCCCAGATCCTGGCCCTGCTGGAAGAGCTGCAGCGCGAGCTGGACCTGAGCTATGTCTTCATCACCCATGACCTCGCCGTGGTCCGGCAGATCGCGGACACGGTCTCCGTGATGAGCAACGGCCGCCAGGTGGAACAGGGCACCGTGTCCGACGTCTTCCAGAACCCGCAGCACCAGTACACCCGGGAGCTGATCCATGCGATCCCCGGCAACCGAAAGGCACGTCCATGACCACCCGCGCCGGCACCGCCAAGAGGATCGGCTTCTTCACCCGCCTGCTGGACGACGTCCCGCCTGCCGAACGGTACCGGCTGGCCCTCGAGCAGATCGTCCGTGCTGAGGAGCTGGGATTCGATGCGGCCTGGGTCGCCCAGCACCACTTCAACGAGGGGGAAGGCGGACTGCCCTCGCCCCTGGTTTTCCTCGCGCACGCGGCGGCCCGAACCTCCCGGATACGGCTGGGAACCGGGATCATCACGCTCCCCCTCGAGGATCCCCTCCGGGTGGCCGAGGACGCTGCCGTGCTGGACCTGCTCGCCGGCGGCCGGCTCGAGGTGGGCGTGGGGACCGGCGGGACCCCGTCCGCGTTCACGGCGTTCGGCCGTGTCTCTGACGAGCGCCGTGAGCTCTTCGCGGACAACCTGCAGCTGATCACCGAGGCGTGGGGCGGGAAGGAGCTCGGGGCTTCGGCGGACCGCCTCTACCCGGCGGCGCCGCAACTGCTCGACCGGCTCTGGCAGGCCACCTTCTCCGTATCCGGCGGCGAGCGGGCCGGACGTGCCGGCGACGGCGTCATGCTGTCCCGGACCCAGCCGCGGGCTGCCGGCCAGGCATCGGCTCCGCTGGACGAACTCCAGAATCCGATCATCGACGCTTACCTGGACGCCCTGCCGGAAGGTGCAACTCCCCGGATCCTCGCCTCGCGCACCCTCTTTGTTGCCGAGGACAGGGCGGAGTCGCTCCGCTTCGCCGAAACCGGGCTGCGGCGGATCGTGCCGCATTTCGAGCGCCAGGGCCACGTTTTCGCAAGCAAAGACGTGGAAAGCCTGATTGCCGCGACGGACGCGCATGTCGGAACCGTGGATGACGTCGTCGAGTCGCTGAGCCGCGACAGCTTACTGCAGCGAGCCACGGACATTTCCTTCCAGGTCCACTCCATCGACCCGCCGCACGAGCACATCCTGCGCTCCATTGAACTCGCCGCCACCGAGGTGGCGCCCCGGCTCGGCTGGAAAGCAGCCCCCGCACCTGTCCCCGCCCTGCAAGGAGAGAAATGACCATCACAGCCCACGACGCCGTCGACACCATCCTGGGGGCTTCCCCCGGATCAACCCTCGACCAGCTGCGCCGCCGACGCCCCGTCACCCGGGAGAACACGCAGGCCAGCTACCTGGCGCTCTTCCAGCCCGACGGGTCCGGCGACGTGGACCTCACGGAACGTTTCGCCGTCGCCGTGTTCGTCGGCGCCCTGCACGGAAACGGTGAGGCGACCGCCTTCTACGAACGGGGCCTCAAGGAGGCGGGCGCGGACGTCAGCCTGCACGCCGCGGTCCTCGATGCTGCGGCATCGGGCGCGGCACTCGGGCCCTACGGTGACTACCGCGAAAGCGGCCTCAAGAACGAAAGCCGCCCCGGGCTGCGGTGGAGCGTCCCGCCCGCAATCGGGACGCTGGTCGGCCCACGGCTCAGCGCGGCACTGGAGCACGCCCATCTGCTCGTGTTCCGTCCCCGGGAATCGTCACCGGCAGCTCTCACGTCGCTGGTGCAGGCAGGGTGGTCAACAACCGGCATCGTCACGCTGTCCCAGCTCGTCGCCTTCCTCGCCTACCAGCTCCGAGTCGTCTCCGGGCTGCGGCTGCTGGCCGCCGCATTGCCGGCGCCCGCCACCGCACGAGACGACAACCCCGCAGACTCCCAGACAGTAACCGCCCAGACCGTAAGGACCGGATCATGACCGACGAAGTGATCACCTACCCCACGCTTAACCGCCCGGAAGCCTTCACCCAGGACGAGCTGGGCTGGCGGCCCTGGCTCGAGGTCCCGGACGCCAACGACCTGACCGAACGGCAGCACGCCGGGCTGGTTGACCGCGCCCGGGCCGGAAGCGACTACTTCCGCCTGCTGGCACGGGACCCGGACATCCTGGGCGCGCGGACCCGCACCGACAAGGACATCTTCTACAACACCAGGGAAGGCCTCCCCCGCGCCGACCGCGAACTCGCGGCGGCGGCGACCTCCAGGGAGAACGGCTGCGTTTTCTGCGCGTCCGTCCACGCCCGGTTCGCCTCGCACCATTCGGACCGGCACGACGACGTCCAGCGCCTTCTCGACGAAGGGTCCGCCGCGGAACTTGGTCCGCGCTGGAACGCTGTGGTGGCAGCCGCCACGGCGCTGGCCCAGACGCCCCCGCGGTTGAACTCCGCCCATATCCAGGCCCTGCAGAATGAAGGACTGGACGCTCTGGAGCTGTCCGATGTGATCCACGGCGCCGCGTTCTTTCACTGGGCCAACCGGCTGATGCTCTCGCTCGGCGAACCCGAGCAGTAGGCAAGCAGCAACGAAAAGGGTGGGCACCTCAGGGGGGTGCCCACCTTTCTTTCGTGGCCGTGTGTTCGGCAAGAATTAACGACCCTGTGGGCGGCAGGGCCTGCGACCTTCCACTGCGGGGTCAGCAAGATGCACTCGTTCAGGTTTCGCAATAGTCTGGCCGGGTGGATACAAACACCATGAACCCCAGCGAACAGGTTGGCAGGCAGACGCGCATTCTCGAAGCGGTGCTGGATCTGCTGTCACGCCACGGCATCTCGGGTGTCAATATGCGCGCCGTGGCGCGTGAAGCCGGCGTCGCACTGGGGCTCGTGAATTACTACTACGAAGACAAGTCGAGCTTGATCCGTGCGGCCTTGCACCGAATGGACGAACACGACCTTATGCTGGTCGCGCCGGACCCAGCCTCGCCCCCGGACGAACAGCTCCGCAAGGCCCTCCGGCGCGTTGCGGCCGCGGAACTCCTGACCACACGGTATCTGTCACTTCGTCTCCACCTTTGGGCTCTCGCGCAAGCCCATGAAGACTTTGCACTGATCAACGCGGCGGCGTTCGAGCGGTATCTCGATGGACTCGCGACGCTGATAGGAAATGCCAAGCCCGAGCTTTCCCGCGATGAATGCAGGGAGCGGGCCGCCGACATTGTCGTAGTACAAAACGGCATGTGGCTGACGGCCCTCCTTGGCGTAGACAACGCATCCATCCAGAGAAGCATCGCCCGCACGGAGCAGATCGCCTTCGCCGCTTCGCGATAGCGGCCACGGCCTGGGGTCCAGCCTTGGGATTGCTGAGGCCCGTTTCGTGAGCCGACAACGACACTGCATTATTCTTGAACATTTGTTCATATACAAGTATTGAACACCTGTTCAATATCTACTAATCTGCATCATATGACCCACGCCACACCAGCCCAGCTTCCGCCTCGGGAAGGCCGGCTCGGACTGCCCCACATGCCTGCACGACTTCGGGTCCGGATGTCCGCGCCCGAGGGCTGAAAGCCACGCAGAAGACCAGCACGGTCGCGGCCTTCGGGCTCGACACCGGGCTCTACGCCTGGAGCTCGCTGGTCAACGCACGTTCAAGTATCAGATTGACCGGTCCAGAGGGACCTCACGGACCGGCGCCGGCGGCAGGAAGCGCTGCACAGCACCGCGCCCCGCCCTAGAGCACGGTCGCCGAAGACGTCCCGCCCACGGCGGACCGGGAGACCGACTACAAATCGTCGACGTACTACTACAGGAGACACCATGACCGATACCGCATCCACCCTGTTCATCAACGGCTCGTGGGAGCCTGCCGCATCTGGCGCGGTGCGCAAAATCCGCAACCCGGCCGACGGCGAACTGGTCGCCACGGTGTCCGAGGCCGGCCGGGAAGATGCCGAGCGCGCCATCGCTGCGGCCCGTGCCGCCTTCGACTCCGGTGTCTGGGCCTCGGTCCCGGCACCCGAGCGCGGCGCCTTCCTGCTCAGGGTCGCCGCCGAACTGCGTTCACGCCGCGAGAAGTTCGCCCGCGCCGAATCGCTGGACACCGGGAAACGGATCACCGAAAGCCGGATCGATGTCGACGACATCGCCGCCTGCTTCGAATACTTCGGAAGGCTCGCCGGGCAGCAGGCGGGCCGCGTGGTCGACGCCGGGGACCCCGCCGTCGTTAGCAGGATTGTCCATGAGCCGGTGGGTGTCTGCGGCTTGATCACTCCGTGGAACTACCCCCTGCTCCAAGCCGCATGGAAGATCGCGCCCGCGCTGGCCGCCGGCTGCACCTTCGTGCTCAAGCCCTCCGAGCTGACCCCGTCCACCGCCATCCTGGCGATGCAGCTGCTTAAGGACCTGGGCCTGCCGGACGGTGTCGCCAACCTCGTGACCGGCCCCGGCGCGGAGGCGGGCGCACCGCTCTCGGAACACCCCGACGTCGACCTGGTCTCGTTCACCGGCGGGTTGGAGACCGGCAAGCGCATCGCCGCGGCCGCCGCCGGAACGGTGAAGAAGGTGGCGTTGGAACTCGGCGGCAAGAACCCCAACGTGGTGTTCGCCGACGCGGACTTCGACGCCGCCGTCGACAATGCGCTCAACGGGGCGTTTGTGCACTCCGGGCAGGTCTGCTCCGCCGGGGCCAGGCTGGTGGTCGAGGAATCAATCGCCGAGCGCTTCGTCGACGAGCTCGTCCGCCGCGCGCAGGGCATCTGTCTCGGCGGCCCGTTCGAAGAGGCTGCCGAAACCGGGCCGCTGATTTCCGCCGCCCACCGCGAGAAGGTCCACGCCTACGTCCAGCGCGGAGTGGAGGAAGGTGCACGGCTGCGGTGCGGCGGCGCGGCACCTGTTGGGGAGAAGTACGACGCCGGTTTCTACTACCAGCCAACCGTCCTGGACCGCGTGCGCAAGGGAATGTCCGTCGTCGTCGACGAAGCGTTCGGCCCGGTCGTGACCGTCGAGACCTTCCGCACCGAGGACGAGGCCGTGGCGACCGCCAACGACACCATCTACGGTCTGGCCGGCGCGGTGTGGACCCAGGACGCCGGCAAGGCGCAGCGCGTGGCCGGCCGGCTGCGGCACGGCACCGTCTGGATCAACGACTACCATCCCTACCTTCCGCAGGCCGAGTGGGGCGGCTTCGGCCAGTCCGGCGTCGGCCGCGAGCTGGGCCCCACCGGCCTGGCGGAATACCAGGAAGCAAAGCACATCTACCAGAACACCAGCCCACAGGTGACCGGCTGGTTCGCTGACCACGGCAAGGAGAACTAGATGCATATCGACAACGTCGAAAACCTCAACGACCGCGAGTTCGACTACATCATCATCGGCGGCGGTTCCGCCGGAGCGGCAGTCGCCGCCCGCCTGAGCGAGGAGCCCACCGTGTCCGTGGCGCTGGTGGAGGCCGGCCCGGACGACCGCGGCGTTCCCGAGGTACTGCAGCTCGACCGCTGGATGGAGCTGCTGGAATCCGGCTACGACTGGGACTACCCGATCGAACCGCAGGAGAACGGCAACTCCTTCATGCGCCACGCCCGCGCGAAGATCATGGGTGGCTGCTCCAGCCACAACTCCTGCATCGCCTTCTGGGCCCCGCGCGAAGACCTGGACGAGTGGGAGTCCAAGTACGGCGCCACCGGCTGGAACGCTGAGTCCGCCTGGCCGCTGTACCAGCGGCTGGAGACCAACGAGGACGCCGGCCCGGACGCGCCGCACCACGGCGACTCAGGCCCGGTGCACCTGATGAACGTGCCCCCGGCGGACCCCGCCGGCGTCGCACTCCTGGACGCCTGCGAACAGGCAGGCATTCCGCGCGCGAAGTTCAACACCGGCACCACCGTGATCAATGGCGCCAACTTTTTCCAGATCAACCGCCGCGCGGACGGCACCCGTTCCTCCAGCTCGGTCTCCTACATCCACCCGATCATCGAGCGCGGGAACTTCACCCTGCTGACCGGGTTGCGCGCCCGGCAACTGGTGTTCGACGCGGACAAGCGCTGCACCGGCGTCGACGTTGTGGACTCGGCGTTCGGCCGGACTCACCGGCTCTCCGCGCGTTGCGAGGTCATCCTGTCCACCGGCGCCATTGACTCGCCTAAGCTGCTCATGCTCTCCGGCATCGGCCCCGCCGCGCACCTCGCCGAGCACGGCGTCGAGGTCCTGGTCGACTCCCCCGGTGTCGGCGAGCACCTGCAGGACCACCCCGAAGGCGTCGTCCAGTTCGAGGCCAAGCAGCAGATGGTGCAGACTTCGACGCAGTGGTGGGAGATCGGCATCTTCACCCCCACCGAGAACGGCCTGGACCGCCCGGACCTGATGATGCACTACGGCTCCGTCCCGTTCGACATGAACACCCTGCGGTACGGCTACCCCACCACGGAGAACGGCTTCAGCCTCACGCCGAACGTCACGCACGCCCGCTCCCGCGGCACCGTCCGGCTGCGCAGCCGCGACTTCCGCGACAAGCCCGCCGTCGACCCGCGGTACTTCACTGATCCGGAGGGCCACGACATGCGCGTCATGGTGGCCGGCATCCGCAAGGCCCGTGAAATCGCCGCCCAGCCTGCCATGGCCGAATGGACCGGCCGCGAGCTCTCGCCCGGCACCGAGGCGCAGACCGACGAGGAACTGCAGGACTACATCCGCAAGACGCACAACACCGTTTACCACCCCGTCGGCACCGTCCGCATGGGACCAGCCGACGACGACATGTCGCCGCTCGACCCCGAGCTGCGGGTGAAGGGCGTGACCGGCCTGCGCGTCGCCGATGCCTCTGTCATGCCTGAACACGTCACGGTCAATCCCAACATCACCGTCATGATGATCGGCGAACGCTGCGCCGACCTCATCCGCGCCAGCCGGACCGGCGAAACAACGACGGCGGAGGCGGAGCTCAGCGCGTCCCTCGCCTGACCGGCAGCGCGCCCACGGGGGCGGGGCGCAGCCGGTTAGGCAACAGCAATGGGGGGAAACGGCCGGGCGCCCACAGCGCGGTGCCCGGCCACTGATTCACCTGCGTCCAAAGGCGGCCGCAGGTCATCACCATCGTGCTTTTCTGACTTTAGGAGTTCAGATGTTGCAACCCAGCAAGAGTACTGATTCAAGCGGCATGGACGAATTCGGCTATGCCCAGACCCTGGACCGGAGCATCGGCAAGTTCGCCAGCTTCGCCGCAGGCGTCAGCTACATCTCCATCCTCACCGGAGTTTTTCAGCTGTTCTACTTTGGTTTCTCCATGGCCGGCCCGGCCTACGCGTGGTCCTGGCCCATCGTCTTCGTCGGCCAGCTGATGGTGGCGCTGTGCTTTGCCGAACTGGCGGGCCGCTACCCCGTGGCGGGCTCGGTTTACAACTGGGCCAAGCGGCTCGCCTCCGGGACCTCGGCCTGGCTCGCCGGCTGGCTGCTGCTGTTGTCCTCCATCATGGCACTGGGCTCCGTGGCGCTGGCCCTGCAGATCACCCTGCCGCAGCTCTGGTCCGGCTTCCAGCTCATCGGCGACGGGACCGGTCCATACGACTTCGCCATCAACGGCGTCGTGCTGGCCAGCATCATGATCACCATCTCCACCCTCATCAACGCGTTCGGCGTGAAGCTGATGACCAGGATCAACAGCATCGGCGTGTTCGTGGAGCTGATCGCGGCCGTCCTGCTCATCCTCGCGCTGGGCTGGCACGTGGTGCGCGGTCCCGAGGTCTTCTTCGACACCGCCGGGTTCGGCGAGGGCCACGACCTCGGCTTCTTCGGAGTGTTCCTCATCGGTGCCATGGCCTCCGGCTACGTCATGTACGGCTTCGACACCGCCAGCTCCCTCGGCGAGGAAACGAAGGACCCCAAGCGGACCGCCCCCAAGGCCATCCTGCGCGCGGTCACGGCCTCCTTTCTGCTGGGCGGCCTGATCCTGCTCTTCGGCATCCTGGCCGCACCGGACCTCACCGACCCCAAGGTGGGCTCGGCCGACGGCGGCCTGCAGCACATCGTGCTCTCCGTGCTCGGCGGCCCCTTCGGCAAGGCGTTCCTCGTGTGCATCGTGGTGGCCGTGGTGGTCTGCACGCTGGCTGTCCACGCCGCTGCCATCCGCATGATGTTCGCCATGGCCCGGGACAACAACCTGCCTTTCAGCCGCCACCTCAGCAAGGTTGACCCGGTACGTAAAACCCCCACCGTCGCGGCCATCGTCATCGGAGTCATCGCCATGATCCCGCTGATCGTCAACATCTCCCAGCCGGCGATCTTCACGATCCTCTCCAGCATCAGCATTGTCCTGATTTACCTGTCCTACCTGCTGGTCACTTTGCCCATGCTGCGCAAGCGGCTCCTGAAGAAGTGGCCGGCGCCGGGCGACCGTTCCGAAGCCGGGTTCAGCATGGGCAAGTGGGGGCTGCCGGTGAACATTCTCGCGGTCCTGTGGGGCGGTGCCATGACGCTGAACCTGGTCTGGCCGCGCCCGGAAATCTACAACTCGGTGCCGCCGTTCGAGTGGTACCTGCAGTGGGGCGGAGTTCTCTTCGTCGCCGCCGTCACCGCGGGCGGGGCGCTGCTTTACCGGCTGAAGATCAGGCACCAGACGGGCGTCCTCGCCGAGCACGCGGCGGCAGTCGCAGCACATCCGTCGTCGGGCTCGGCCCAATCCTTAACCCCGGCTGCCACTCCACTGGTGTCGGCTCCTGCCCAGGCCCAAGCCGCGTTGTCCTCTGCGGACATTGTTAGTGAGATCCCTGACACGCTGACAGTCAACGGTGCCACGTCTAATAAAGGGTCTTAGGTTTCGCCCCTGCAGATAAAGAGCACGAGGTCCAGGCAGCACCGGACGAGCATCCCTTCGCCACTGTCCACCGGCGGAGGGATGCTCTTCGGCGTTCACTGCGGGTACCGCCGTCGGGCCGGGCACGCACCGCAAGGTTCCCTGGTGGTTGACGGACGCCCCCAAATAGGGGAGAAACCGCCGTCGACATCGGCGCTGGCCCCGGCGTAGGCTGGCAACATCGGCGCATGTGCCCCGGTGACTCTGCGTCGATACCTCAATCGATGAAGGAGGACCAATGAGTGTCGTACGTGAATTCATGACGACGGATGCACAGTGTATTAAGGAGAACCAGTCCCTCGT
>NZ_JAFHKT010000074.1 GCF_017052465.1 Arthrobacter pascens | reverse complement strand
TTGGCCAGTGCGTGAATCCGCTGACTGTTGTGGATCCTGGATGCTTCTATTCGCTTCATGATCAGGATCCCCTCTAGATCGTTAGGTCCGGTGTGGACGGTGGTGCTTTGTGTTCTAAGAGTCGCGCGGAGGACTTAAGCGATCCTTAATCCGCCTCTGGGCCATGTACTGCCCGAGCTTGTGGAGTCGGACGGCCGGCATAGATCGGTCGCGTTGGTGCATGTCTGAAACGATCGTGGCGGCTGTCCCTCATCACTGCCCCGGCAACCTGTCATGCCGGCTCGAGGCCCTGCTCTGTCGCCTGCCCAGCAGTTGATCACACCGAATGCTGGCTGCACCTAAACGGTTCCAGGCGTGCCAGCAGCCTAGGCCGCGAGGGCCGACGCCGTGGTCCTGACCAATGAGCCAGTCAATAATTCATGCCCGGTATCGCACAGCAATGGAGCGCCGCTGCATGCGAAATGGGCCGGCGGTAGCCTAGCCCCGCCACATTTGCTGGCCAGATCGTCGCTAATGTGGACAGGCTCATGGCAGCCCCTCAAGCAGCGGTACCTTGGGCGAAAATTGCGGACCGCCAGTTTCATGCCCCGACCCGATGGAGTAGTGCACGGAGAGGCAAGGGCGCGGGGGTCATTCACAGAATGGAATCCCGCGCCCTGCCCTGCGTCAGGTCACCTCGGGTGGCAGCCTAAGCCGTGACCCGGGGATGGCGTTGAGCAGGGCCTTAGTGTAATCCTGCTGCGGCGCTTCAAAGACCGAGTCGGTGGTTCCCGTCTCCACCAGCTTGCCCTTCTCCATGACAAAGACATGGTCCGCGATCTGGCGCACCACC
Source organism: Arthrobacter pascens (assembly GCF_017052465.1). GTDB lineage: Bacteria > Actinomycetota > Actinomycetes > Actinomycetales > Micrococcaceae > Arthrobacter > Arthrobacter pascens. Next base: position 7,140 of record NZ_JAFHKT010000074.1, on the reverse strand, counting down.
GCGAGGTCGTGCGTGATGAACAGGTACGCCAGCCCGAGGTTGGATTGCAGATCCGCAAGGAGATTGAGCACCTGTGCCTGCACCAGGACGTCCAGCGCTGAAACTGCCTCGTCACAGATAATGACCTCGGGGTCCAGAGCAAGGGCACGGGCGATGGCGACGCGCTGGCGCTGCCCGCCCGAGAGCTCGTTCGGGTAGCGCTGCATGGAGGACTGGGGCAGCGAGACCTGGTCCAGGAGTTCTCGGACCTTCCTCTCCCGGCTGGTCCGATCACCGATCCTGTGCGTCCGCAGGGGTTCCTCGATAGTCCTGTAGATGTTGTACATCGGATCGAGGGAGCCGTAGGGGTCCTGGAAGATCGGTTGGACGCGGCGGCGGAAGGCGAAGAGCTGCTTTGTCGTCAGGGTTGACGTGTCCACGCCGTCAAAGACAATCCGACCCGAGGTGGGCCTCAAAAGGCTCAGCACCATCTGGGCCACTGTGGACTTGCCCGAACCGGACTCCCCCACGATCGCCATCGTCGTGCCCCTCGTCACGCTGAAGGACACGTCGTCCACCGCAGTGAAGTCGGTTGATCGACCGATTCCGGAGCGCAGCTTGAAGACCTTGGTGAGGTTCTCCACCCTCAGGACGCGTTCAGCCAAGGCCTCCTCGACGACGACGGCCTCGGCGGGAGCCAGGAGTTCCTTCGACTCGATGCCTTGTTCCTTTGCCACCTGGATGCGTCGGGACGCCAGCGAAGGCGCCGAAGCCACGAGGCGCTTGGTGTATGGATGCTGCGGGTTGCGCAACAGCTCTAGCGACGGCCCAGACTCCACCACATTTCCCCGGTACATCACCACAACTTTGTCCGCGCGGTCGGCAGCGAGGCCGAGGTCGTGCGTAATGAGCAGGACAGCGGTGCCCAGCTCTGATGTCATGCTCTCGAGGTGATCGAGGATCTGCCGCTGAACCGTCACGTCCAAGGCCGAGGTCGGCTCATCCGCGATGAGTAGCCGCGGCTGGCAGGACAGTCCGATCGCGATCAGGGCCCGCTGGCGCATGCCGCCCGAGAACTCGTGGGGGTACTGTTTGGCCCGGCGGGCTGCGTCCGGAAGTCCTGCTTCGGCCAAGACCTTCGCGACGTCGGACGGCGCGGCGGCTTTGCCATTCGCCTTGAGCGTTTCGTGGACCTGGTAGCCGATTTTCCATACCGGGTTCAGGTTTGACATAGGATCCTGCGGGACCATGCCGATCGTATGGCCGCGAAGCTCGATCATTCGACGTTCGGGGGCATGAGCGATGTCCTCACCGATGAGCAGTATCTCTCCGCCGGAGACCCGGCCACTGCCCGGAAGCAGACCGATGGCGGCGAGCGCCGTCGTGGATTTCCCGGAACCGGATTCACCAACAACGGCGACCGTTTCGCCGGGCATGATGGTGAGGTGCGCGTTCGTGACGGCTTTGAACTCACCGCTGGAAGTCACAAAGGAAACCTCAAGGTCCTTGATCTCCAGTAGCGGCCGTTCGTCTTCCGGGCTGTTTTCACTGATGGTGACGTGGGGCGTCGTCATGGTGGTTTCCTTCATCGCTGCAGGCTCTTGGGATTCAGCGCGTCCCTGAGGGCGTCTCCGAGCATGATGAAACTCAGCACCGTGACTGACAGCGCTATGGCCGGGTAGATAAGAATCATCGTGTTTGTGCGGATCGAATGCTGTGCTGCGGAAATGTCATGGCCCCAGGACATGATTGATTCGGGCATGCCGATGCCAAGGAAGGAAAGTGTAGCCTCCAGGACGATGAACGCACCGAGATTCAGCGTCGCGAGGACAATGACCGGCGCAATAGCGTTCGGAAGGACATGGCGGATGAGTGCTCCAAACTTGGAGACACCCAAAGACCTGGCGGCAGTGACGAAGTCCGCCTGCCGGACTTCAATGACTGCGCCGCGCGTGATGCGTGCCATTTGCGGCCAGGCCAACATCGAGATCACGATCACGACGGTCCAGACGCTCTTGTTCTCCCGGAACAGTGGAAGCTGAGTGATGACCAGGGCGCCGAGAAGGACAGGCAGGGCAAAAAATATGTCGCCAATACGAGCCAGGATCGAATCGATCCACCCGCCGTAATAGCCTGCCAAGGCTCCTAGGGTGACGCCGATGACCAGCACGCAAATGACCGACAAGGCACCCACGCTCAAGGATGCCTGCGTTCCGTAAATGATGCGCGAGTACACGTCGCAACCTTGGAACGTGAAGCCAAGCGGGTGGCCTTCGGTCGGCGGACCTTCCGATTGTGCCAAGAGACAGTTCTCGTTCGGCGGCGTCTGTGTGAAAAGCCCGGGGGCAAGTGCCACGATGACGATCAGAAGGATCATGGCCGACGAAATGATGAACGAGGGTCGACGGCGCAGCTTATGCCAGGCATCGGCCCAAAGGCTTAAAGGTGCTGCCTCGACTCTGAGCGTATCGGTCGCCAACAAAGGCGTTTCGTCGACAGGTGCGACAAAGTGCTCGATGTGACGCTTACTTTTCATAACGGATCCTCGGGTCAAGCCACGCGTACAGAAGATCAACAAGGAGGTTGGCCACCACGAAGACAACGACCAGGACGCTGACGATAACTACCACGGTTGGCCCTTCCCCCCTCAGTACAGCCTGGTAGAGCTTGTTGCCCACGCCTGGGACGTTGAAAATACCTTCCGTGATGATTGCGCCGCCCATAAGCCCGCCCAAGTCGGCACCCAGGAACGTGACGACGGGGATCATCGAATTGCGCAGGATGTGGGTCATGACCACCCGCGGGCGCGAGAGACCCTTTGCTGTAGCTGTGCGGACGTAGTCAGCATTCATGTTCTCGATCACCGACGTCCGTGTGAGCCTCAGGACGTAGGCAAAGGAGCCAAGGCCCAGCACAACCGCCGGAAGGATGAGGGTGCCCCAATCCGCATTTGCTCCGACCGTCGGTCTGGCCCAGCCGAGCTGGACGCCAATGACCACCTGGAGGACGAAGCCCAGGACAAAGGTCGGAATCGCGATGACGACCAGGGACATCACAAGGACAGTTGAGTCAAACAGTTTCCCCTTATGGAGGCCGGCAAACAAGCCGAACGCGACTCCAAACAAAGCCTCGATGATCAGCGCTTCGATTGCGAGCATCGCGGTTACGGGGAAGATCCGGCCGAGAGTGGCGGCGATCGGCTGCTGCGTGAAGTCGTTACCCAGATTAAAGGTAAACAGGTTCTTCAAGAAGATCCCGTACTGGACCCAGAACGGCTCGTCGAGGTGGTACTGGGCTCGCAGGGCGTCGATGACACTTTGCGGGGGCTTCTTGTCTCCAAAGAGCGCGGCAATCGGGTCACCCGGAAGGGCGAAGACCATGTAGTAAACGAGGAGAGTGGTCCCGATGAAGACAGGAATTACTTGAAGGAGACGCCGGAGCATGTATCTGGTCACAGGATGGCGCTCCTTCTGATGGAGATGCGCTGGAGAGTCATGTTGCCTTCATGCCGTGGCCGGTGAATGGGGCCCAGCGGTCTGCCAGACCCCATTGCTGTCACGGCAATTTCAGATCCTGCGGTCTACTTGGCCGAGATGTTGTAGTAGAGGATGGCCCCGTTCCAGCCGGTCTCGGCCGAGGTGACGTTGTTGCTCCACACAATCGGGAGGCTGTTATACCACAGCGGCAATCCGGGGAGTTCCTTGAACAGGACCTCCTGGGCCTTGTTGAACTTGGCGTTCGCCTCGCTCGTCTCCCGGGCTGCCAGCCCTTCCTGAAGAAGTTGGTCAAACTCCGGGTAGGAGAACTTCTCAAAGTTGGCGGACGCTCCGGTCTTCCAAACCGGGCCGAGGAAGTTATAGAGCGACGGGTAGTCGCCCTGCCAAGCAGTGTGGGCCAGGCCCGGGAGTGACTGCGACGCACGCAGGTCGAGGACTTCCGCGAACCTCGCAAAGGGCTGGATTTCAGCCGGGATGCCGAGATTGTTCTTGAATCCATTAACGACGGCCCCAACCCATTCCTGGTTGCCGCCATCAGTGTTCGATGCAATCAGGAGCGGCTTGGAAGAGTCGTATGGCTTGATCTTCTCCGCTTGGGCCCAAAGGTCCCGTGCCTTGGCCGGATCGAACTTCAGCACTTCGTTGCCGGGGATCTTGTCGCTGAACCCGTCAAGGACCGGCGCAGTGAAATCCGTGGCCGGGGTCCGGGCGTCATTGAAAACTACCTTGCAGATTTCCTCGCGGTTAATTGCATGGGACAGTGCCTGACGACGGAGCACGCCAGCATCACCCTGAAAATTCGGGTTGTACGGCGGGATGACAAGCGCTGCATTCAAGGCGATGGGCTTGGCAGCATTCCGGCCCTGAAAGTCGCTCTTGTACGTCTTCAACGCGTTCGAGGGCAGGACGTCACTGACGTCCAGATTGTCGGACTGCAGGTCAGTGTAGGCCGGGCGCGGATCGGTGTAGAACTTGAAGGTCACGCCGCCGTTCTTCGCCTTGCGAGGTCCGTCATAGGCATCGTTCTTGACCAGCGAGATGGACTCGTCATGGACCCAGGCGCCTTCCTTGGCCATCTTGTACGGTCCGTTGCCGACAGGGTTCTCTCCGAAGGCCTTGGGATCCTTCAGCGCTCCCGAAGGCAGCGGATAGAAGGCCGAATAGCCAAGCCGCAGAGACCAATCGGCCTCAGGTTGGGCAAGCTTCACGGAGATCGTGGAGTCATCCTTCAGCACGAGGCCGGACATTTTTTCTGCCGTAGGGGCGGGGATTGAGGTGATTTTTCCCGCCGCGTCCGTGGACGGCTGGACGGCACTTACCTCGTCGTAGCCTTCTATAGACTCGAAGAATGAGGCGTTTTTCTGGAGGTTGGTGCTCAGCGCCGCGAAGTTCCAGGCGTCGACAAAGGTCTTGGCAGTGACTTCCTCACCGTTAGTGAACTTGGTCCCCCTCCTCACCTTGATGGTCCAGTTCTGGGCGTCAGGCGTCTCGATGGATTCAGCCAGTACGTTGACGGGCTTTCCACTCGAGTCATAGGCACGCAACCCCTCAAAGAGTAGCTCGACGACGCGGGCACCAAAATTCTCGTTGGTGTTAGCCGGCAGCAGCGGATTTTGGGGCTCGTTGCTGTAGGCCATGATGATCTTGTTGGGATCGCTGCTTGCGGGGTCACCACCGTCCATGCCGCCGCCGCAGCCCGCCAAGGCAAGTGCGGCGATGGCCATAACGCCCAGCGCCGTGGAAGTACGCGAGAAACGCATTCCGCCTCCTAGGAGTCATTGGAGCTAATCGCGGATGGAGGGCACTACAGATATCTCAGGCGCCGTGAGGGTCCTGATGATGACCATAGCCGCTCGATAGATCGGACGAACAGAGTAATCAGTACGAATTTTTGCCACCTGCGACCCACGACAATCTCGCCCGCCACATGTAGGTCCTACCTAGGTGCAATGTCGCGTCCTACTCACGCGGGGGTAACTCGCCGAGTGAAGACCGGACAGTCCTCTTGACTCCTTGGGCCATGCAAGAGCAGGAAAATACTTCGGCTCGGCCCTAAGTGGCCGTGTCTGAGAAAACGCCCGCTCAAAAATGGTTCTCACGCGAGGTTGTGGCGGTTCTGGATGCAGGCGAGTGTGCTGGGATGGTCCTCGCCCAGTGTCTGTGTGAACATTTCGATCGCATGGTCGTAGCACTCCCTGGCTTCCCTCCGCCGGCCTATATCCGAGTAAACGGTGGCGAGGTTGTTTAGAATTGCAGCGATTTCTGGATGAGACTCTCCGAGAATTCCGCGTTTGATTTCCAGGGCTTCACCCAGTGTGGCCTCAGCCGATGAATAGTCTCCCTGCGCCTGCTGGATTGCCGCGAGATTGTGAAGCTGGACGGCGACCTCATAGTGTCTGTTGCCGTACCGGGACCGCCACAACGCAAGCGCTTCTGACAAGATGGCTGCAGCTTCATCGAAACGCTCCTGCCCAGCAAGGACGGCGCCAAGGACCGACAGATCTGCAGCCAGTCCGGCTGGGTCCGGCGGACTGGCCACCCTACGCGAATGGACCGCCCGACGGGCGGGTTCTTCGGCCTGAGTAAATTGTCCCTGAACGTGGGCCAGCCCCGCGAGGTTGTGATAGATGGCCGCCAGTTCGGGGGCGTCCGTCCCGGCGTGACCGGTCAGCAGTCCAAGGGCCCTGTTGTAATAGATTCCCGCGTCTTCATACAGCCCTCGGTCCTTGGATAGAATCCCCAGGGCGTTGAGCGGCCCGGCAGGCAGAAGAGGGGAATCAGGCGTTTGTTCTGCGAGAACAAGGGCGCCAGCGAGGGTGAGCGCGGATTCGTCATATCTGGCAGACAGCCGTTGGCTGTTTCCTTTGTGGACCAGAAGGGCCACGCACCACTCATCGCGGCTGGCGCTTGGCTCCACCTTCTCCAGAAGAACAAGAGCATCGTCACAGCGGCGCTGGGCCTCCGAATGATTGGCAAGGTCAGATGCGAATTGCGCGAGCGTCTCCAGGACGGAGACGCGGTCAGCAACACGAGCCACACTGGCGCTCTCAACTGGGGGCACCAGTTCCAGTGCACGGAGCGCGAGTCTCGCTGCACGCTCAGTGTGCCCATCTCGCCACAGGGCCTTGGCCTTCCGGTGGATTCTTCGTGCCTTGAGGTTCCTGATGCCCACGTCAAAAGCCTCCTTTCAGAGCAGCTGCCGGCACGAATCAGATTGAGCCGGGCCGGCGGCTGCTACATGATCAATGGTCAGCGGCGGACGAGCGGTTCGCAATGGTTGAGCCGTGTCCCGGCGAGGGCGGGGCCGGCGGTGGCGGCGGCGAAGCCGAGGGCGGTGGCGGTCAGGACGGCGGTGGTCCAGATTTTGCGGAACATGATGATCTCCTCAGGGTGTTGGCGGTGCGGGTGGGTTGGTGTGCGAGATGGCAGGTCAGCGGCGGACGAGCGGTTCGCAGTGATTGAAGGCCACCCCGGCGGCGGCGGGTCCGGCGGTGGCGGCGGCGAAGCCGAGGGCGGTGGCGGTCAGGACGGCGGTGGTCCAGATTTTGCGGAACATGATGATCTCCTGGAGTGCGGCGGTGCGGTGGTTGGGGAAGGATGCTGCGGGTCAGCGGCGGACGAGCGGTTCGCAATGGTTGGCCTGGATCCCTGCGGTGGCGGGGCC
>NZ_JAFHKT010000073.1 GCF_017052465.1 Arthrobacter pascens | reverse complement strand
TCATCGGAAACCCCTTCCGCGCCACTGCCGAAAAGGGCGAACAGATCTTCGAACGCTTCTCGACCTACCTCGCCGAAGCCATCCTCGAACTCGAAAACGTCAAGGTCAACATCACCCAGCGCGCCTTCGACCTGAAGGCCTGATCGCTGCGCCACTGACTCATATAGATGTGGCGGGGATAAAAGGAGCGGGCCGGCACCCATTGAGCTGGTCCCCCGAAAGTTGGACTCTCAAATTTGTGAGGTCTCCACTTTAGCGGCCAGCGACCGGCTCTCCAGAGAAGGCTCCGTCCCCACTTGGGACGGAGCCTTCTTCGCGTGGCAGTACGCCCGTCGTCAACAGGTGCTGTCGGCCGGCTGGCAGGCATATGTCTCTCTAGGTGGTGCGCTTGACGGCTCGACGGGACAACCACACGGGATTGCCGAAGCGGCGACCAGGTCCCGACCAAATACCGTGGCGGTATTGGCGGTGTCCAAGCAGGTCGGGGTAGGCAGAAGTCGTTGTGGCGCTGGGTTGCCCGGGACGAGGTTGACGGCGGCGAGGCGCCCGGGGTCACCATCGAGGAGAACGAGGAGATCCGCCGGCTGATGGCGGAGAACCGTCGGCTGCGTGAGGACGTGGCGACCCTGAATGGGGCCACAACTTTCCTTCGTCGGGTAGCTCGACCCCCGCAACGGTTGATCGTCGCCTGCATTGACGAGCAGCGTTCACCTGACGGTTCTGACCGACCGTGTTGAAGGTTGCATCGCTGGTCACCGGGCGGAGATCCGCCCCATCCCGCCGTCCGCCAGCCACGTGTCAGAGTCCGCGCCGCGCCGCCCATCCCGGTGGTCCGCCGCGAGGGTCCAGTGACCCGCTACTCGGCCCATGCCGAGATCCGTTCCGCGATCGCCTCGGGGGCCTCGATGTGCAAGAAGTGACCGACGTCGGGGACGACCTCCAGCGCGTGCGGGGCGGCGAACCGATGTCGGTCGTCGACCTGCGGGGGGAGGATGCAGCCGTCATCGGCGCCGTGAAGCTGCAGCAGGGGCACCGTGATCGGCTGAGATAGGCGGCGCGTTGCCCCAAGCATGCCGGGTCGCAGCATCGCCCGGTAGTACTTTAGAGGCGCGGGCATGCTCGCCCGCAGGTGCTCGTGTAGCTCCGCCTGGAGAGCTGGATCGAGCGAGAGGCTGGGCGACCACTGACGCCAGAGGCGGTCGATGAGGGCGAGATCGCGGGCGGTGGCCATCAAGCCGCTTCCCGGGAGTTGAAAGAGCCCCATGTACCAGCTCCGGCGTAGCTGAGCCGGGCGCGGCCGGCTCAGGAACGTGAGTGGGTGGGGGAATGCGAGCGTGACCGCGCGTTCGATCCGCTCCGGCGCGGTGACGCAGGCATGGTATGTGATCGCGGCGCCCCAGTCGTGGCCGACCAACTCCACGGCTCGCCCGGGAGACCAGCGGTCGATCAGCGCGAGCACGTCGCTGGTGAGGGCTGCGAGGTCGAACGGCCCCGCGGTCGGGGACGGCGCGTAACCGCGAAGCCAGGGTGCGACGACGTGACGTCCGCGGCGGCCGAGCTCGGCAAGGAAGGGCGTCGCGGTCGGCGGATGGTCCGGGAATCCGTGCAAGACGAGCGTTGGTTGACCATCGGGGTCACCACCCTGCAGCGCGTGAAAGGTGCCGTGTGGCAGGTCGAAGGTGACGTGTTCGAACTCCATGTGTGTCAGCCTTTTCCAAGAGTGGTCGGACGAGAGATGCTGATGCTGGCCTCGGTGTCTCTGGTTTTGGACATGGGCGTCTCCTGAGGCGCCGGGTGTACTACGCGGTCAGCCGGCCAGTCGGTTGAGCTTGCGGATTTGTTTGTCGAAGGCGCGCGAGGGCACGATCCGGCGCAGGAGGCTGACGCGTGCGGCCATCGAGCCGGCGGTGTACCGGAGCTTGGGCTTGGAGTCGGTGGAGGCCGCGACGATAACCTTCGCGACAAGGTCCGGGTCGTCGGCGGTGCGCAAGGCGGTGGCCAGCACATCTCGGGAGACCTCCCGCTGTGCGGAGTAGATCAGCAGGGGCGAGTCGGGTACCAGGCTGCTCGCCTCGAAACTCGTCCTTGTGTAGGCCGGCTCGACCAGCAGCATCCGGACGCCGTGCTCGCGAAGCTCGTGGTCGACGGACTCGGAGTAGCCCTCGACCGCATGCTTGGTGGCGGCGTAGATGGCAGTGAAGGGGGCTGGGATCAGACCGAGTACCGAGGAGACGTTGACCACGCGGCCACTGCCCTGGGCGCGCATGTGGGGCAGCACTGCGTTTGTCATCCGCATCAGGCCGAAGACGTTCATGTCGAAGACCTCCTTGGTCTGGTTGATCGAGCTCTCCTCGCCGGCGCCGACCGCGCCCACGCCGGCGTTGTTGACCAGGACGTCGATCCGACCGAACCGTTCGATCACCTCCTCGACCAGGGAGCGGACCGACTCGTCGCTGGCCACGTCGAGATCGAGGAACGTCACCCCGGCGAGAGGCCCGGCGTTCGCCGCGTTGCGGCTCGTGCCGACCACCGCGAAGCCGGCGTCCACGAGGGCGAGAGCTGCCGCCCGCCCGATCCCGGAGGAGGCGCCCGTCACGAGGGCCACCGGGAAAGCTGTCTGCATGTTGATTCCTTTGGTTGTGGGCATGACTTTGTCGTGCCCAGTGCGGGGTCGCCTCTGCTCAGGTCGACACCGTCCGCGCCAGGTTGGTCCGCGTCCGGAAGGACGAAGGCCATCCGAGGATCAGTTGGCTGGTGTTGGCTCTGTGTGGCCGTTGAGAGCCTTCTCGACGTCGGCGGGGACCAGATAGTTGTTGTTGAGCGCGATGGCGGCGGCGGACCCGGCGGCCGCGGCGTTGATCAGCTGGGCGGTGGGGTCCACGACGTTGCCGGGCGCCCACACGCCATCGATGCTGGTGCGACCGGTGCGATCGGTGGCGACCCAGCCCTCGTCATTGAGTTCGCAGCCCAGGGCGGTCAGCAGCTCGTCGGACGGTACGAAGCGCGGGCCGACGAACAGCGCCGTGCGGCTGACCATCGGACCCTCGGCGAGCTCGACACCGCGGACGCCGGTCTCGTCGGACGCGATCCGCGTCACTTCGCCATCGACGATCCGCACGCCGCGGGCGACCAACAGCTCCCGCTCGTGGGCCTCCAGTTCGATCCGGTGGGGAAAGAACACCACGTCGTCGGACCACTGCCGGATCAGCTGCGCCTGGCGCAGGCTGAACGAACGGTCCTCCCCTCCGATCACTCCCAGCGCACTGTCCCGCACCTCGTAGCCGTGGCAGTACGGGCAAAAATGCACATCTTGGCCCCACCGCTGGCGCAGGCCCGGGATCTCGGGGAGCTCATCGCGAAGCCCCGTGGCTACCACCACCGTGCGAGTATCCAGCCGCCCGCCCTCGGCCAGGCGCACGGCGAACCGCGCCCCGTCGAGGCGGTCGATGCCGACCGCCCGGCCCGCCAGCAGCTCCCCGCCGTAGCTGGCGACCTCTCGCCTGCCCGCGGACAACAGCTCGGCCGGGTCCATGCCGTCGCGGGACAAGAAGCCGTGCAGATGCGACGCCGGGGCATTGCGCGGTTCGCCGGCATCGACCACCACCACCCGACGTCGGGACCGACCCAACATCAACGCCGCGGACAACCCAGCTACCCCGCCACCGACAACTACCACGTCGTACTCCGCCATAACACTCACCCTTCTGGATAAAAACCGACGAAACCTCTAGAGGAAAGTTCTACCACAGATACCGAGGATTGTTCTACTCCGCGTAGCATGAATCAGTGACTAGGACCCCGCGGCGCGAGTGGACCTGGTCCTGGTCGACGAACTACACAACCTGAACCTGGCCACCGCCAGCTGGGGAGGACATGTCTGATCACCTCAAATACTTCACAGTGCGCGGCTTGCGTCCGTTGTGCGTTCGACGAAGTCGTTGCGGGCCCAGACGACCTCGTTCTCCCGACCGTATTCGAGGAACTCCACTCACGCTGCGGCGGCGGCGATATCCAGACTTTTCATCTGCACGCCGGCGCTGTTGGTCCTCATCTTGGCGAGCAGGCGGCCGGCGACCGGCAGGCGGGCAAGGCGGATCATCGCGGACCGAAGCAGCAACTCGACGCGGTTGCCTGGGGTGAAGAAACTGCGCATGCTCACGCCGCTGCCGAGGTGGTGGTCGACGAACGGGCGCAGGTGGTCCTCCCAGTCCTGCAGCGCTCGTGGCACGTCGTGCGGGTGGCGTTCGAGCATGGCGCCGAGCAGGTCGGCCCCGGCCAGGCCGGTGGATGCCCCCATTCCGGAGTAAACGGTCAGGCACCACGCGGCGTCGCCGACGAGCACGACTCGGCCGCGGTACCAGTGGTCGAGGTGCACCTGCTCGGCGGAGTCGAACAGGTGGTCCGGGGCTTTCTCGAACTGGTCGAGCAGCCAACCCAGCGTGGAGCCGGTGGGCTCGGGGCCGTAAGCGGCGCGCAGCGAGTCGATGGCCGGCCGGGTGAACTCGGCGTCCACGTCATCGGTGCGGTAGGAGAGCAGCACCGTCGGCGGACGGTCGGCGAACGGGAACACCCACGCCGATCGGCCCTCCTCGGCCATGATCAGCCCGTCCTGTAGGCGGTAGCCGGGTACCGCCTCGGGCAGGCTGTACGCGGCGATCATGTAGTTCAGTGGACGGATCGGGCTCTGCTCGGGTTCGAACGCAAGCCGGCGCACCGTCGAACGCAGTCCGTCTGCCCCGACCACCAGGTCGAACCGTTCGACGGTCGTCGTCTCCGTCGTCAAGTCGCGGATCTCTGCGTCCACCCCGTCGAGGTACTGGTCCAGCGCGATCGGCACGGTCGAGTACCGGATCTCGACCTCGTCGGGCAGGGCGGTGAAGGCCGCGTCTTCGATGTCGCCCCGCAATACGAGTCGAGACCCGCCGAACACATCGGCGTAGCTCAGACCGCGGCGGCGCCGGCCCGTGCGGTCGACTTCGTAGCTCACGGCTTCCGGAGCGACGCGATTCGGTACCGCATCGGCGATGCCCAGCCGTTCGGCGGCGGCGAGCCCGGTCCCGAACAGGGCGATGAAGTATCCGCCGCGGCGCCGCTCGGGGGCCTTCTCCAGCACCACCACGTCCCAGCCCGCGCGATGCAGTCGCAGCGCGGAGGCGGTCCCGCTGATCCCGAGGCCGACCACCAGGGCCCGCTGTCGCGATGTCGTGTTCTTGTCCATGACCCCGCCACTATCCACTTCCAAGTCGTACTCCGCCATAACTCATCCTTCCGAATCAAAACCGATAAAACTTCTAGAGGAAAGTTCTAGCATGGATACCGAGGATTGTTCTACTTCGGGTAGGATGGACCAATGACTAGTACCCCGACTGCCAGTACGGGCCATCGGGCCAGGCCCGGCTCGCGCCGCAAGGACATCGCGGCCGCCGCGATCGAGCTGTTCCTCGACCGGGGTGTCGCCGGGACCCGGGTGGAAGACATCCTGGCCGCGACCGGCGTAAGCGTGGGCAGCTTCTACCACCACTTCCGCGACAAGCTCAGCCTGGCCGCCACGGTCTATCTGGAACAGCTGCAGCGCTTCCAGCGAGACCTGCTCGTCGAGCTTGACCGCCACGAGCGCACTGAGGACACCGTCCGCGGGCTTGTGGTGGCCTACCTGCGGTGGGCCGGTGCTGATCCGCGCGCCATGGGCTACCTCCATCAGTGCCGCGAGCCCAACGTCGTCGAGATCTCCGAAGGCGAAGAAGCCCGGCTCAAGCAATCCTTTGACGATCGGCTCGCTGGCTGGCTTCACGAACGCGCCGCGGCTGGGGAGCTACGGGCGCTGCCGCACGAGCACAGCCTTGCGCTGTGGCTCGGGCCCGCCGAACAGCTCGTTCGGGCCGCCATCGAACCCTCCGGGCATTCCACTGCGCCGGAGCCCGACGCCCTGGCCGCGCACCTCGCCCACGCCGAACGAGTCCTCGCCGACGCCGCCTGGGAAGCCCTTCGACGCCCCGCGCCGGGCGACACTGCCGATCAAACGCGCTAGTAGCGGCCAGCGGCGGCGCGACAGCAACCACAATCCCCGCCGATCTGGGACGAGGACGAGGACAGCGGCCCTCGGCTTCCGCAACCTCACCAACTACATCGCGCGATGCCTACCCGAGACCGGAGGCTTCAGACCCCGACTACACCGTGGATTGGGATGAGCCCCTTTAGTTGGCCACTTTCGGACTTTGCTCATTTCCAGAGCCTAACTGCCGGGTCATTGGAGCCTGCCCGGAAGACAAGAGCCAGATGGCTATATAGCTTCGAAACAGCCCCAGAGAAGCTCTGCGGCTAACTAGAGGCCTAAGCTGCGAGCATCTGAGCACGGTACTGTACCGGGCACAAGCCATTTAGCTTTGTGGAGATTCTCTCGGCGTTATACCAACGGATGTATTCATCCAGCGCTGCCGCAAGCGCCTCCATGCTGAGGAATTGGACACGGTGGAAGAGCTCTTCCTTGAGGTGTCCAAAGAAGTTCTCCATGACGGCGTTGTCGTAGCAGTTGGCTTTGTGGGACATCGATTGGACCGCGCCGGCGTCCGCCAAAAGTGTGCGCCAAGAGTTGTGCTGATATTGGAATCCCTGGTCGGAGTGCATGAGGGGTTTCTGCCCGTTTTCCAGCGTGGCCAAGGCGCCGCGCAGGGAAGCATTGGCCAGTTCCAGGTTGGGTGACGTCCGAATGGCACAGGAGATGATCTGCCGGTCAAAAAGGTCCATGATCGGTGAGAGGTAGAGCTTCCGGTCCCCGACGCTGAACTCTGTCACGTCTGTGACCCACTTCCGGTTTGGGGCATCCGCTTCGAACTGGCGTTTCAGCAGATTCGGGGCCACGATGCCCTGCTCGCCCCGGTAGGAGTTGTATCGCTTCCTGCTTCGGACCTTGCAAACCAGCCGCAGGGAACGCATCAGCTTCAGCACGGTCTTCCTGGCCACCGTCCATCCTTGTTTCAGGAGTTGGATGTGGATCCGGCGGTGCCCGTACCGGCCGTGGTTCTTCTTGAAAACCTCTGTGATGGCTGCCTTCAGAGACGCCCGACGATCGGGGCCTTGGAGGCGGGACTGGTGGTAAAAGAACGTGGACCGGGCTAACCCGGCTACGTCCAGAAGAACTTCCAACCGGTGTTCAGCCTTGAGAGCGATGACAGCGCGGACCTCTAGCGCTGTTCCTCGTCCCTCAAGGCGTTTACTTTTCCCAGGAAGGCCACCTCTGCGCGAAGGCGTTCATTCTCTCGGTGCAGTCGCTCTACCTCAGACTCAGGTTTCCTTGCTGTCCCAGGATTCGTCTTCGGACGGCCTTTCGGCTTGGGGGCAGCCCGTCCTCGCCTTCGGTCCGGTACTGTCGCGTGAACTCAAACGAAAATACCGGTCGTGTTGGCTTCGCCACCAGCGTCGTACCTCCGCGTATCCGCCATCGACCATACAAACGTTTGATGGCACCTCGACCTACTCCGAGTCGGGTCGCTACCGCCCAAGCCCCCCAACCCGTTTCAAACAACGCTACCGCGGCCTCGCGCGGCTTCTCGGACAATGAACTTCTTCCATGCATAAAACTGCTCCCCGAAAATCAGAACTGATTTCTCAGTCCAACTTTCGGGGAGCAGTTCACCATGAGGTGCCGGGGCCCGCTCCCCTATGCCCCTGGAGGTCTTCCCTGCCTGGGGCGTTGCTTCCTCACCTCCCCGCTGCAGGACGAGAAGTGGCTCGTTCGGGTATCAAGTTGGAGTACACCCCAACCTGACGGCAGGCAGGAGCCCCAAACCGTCAGGAGTGGACTTGATTTCCCTATAGCCAACAAATTAGCCAAGCAGTTCTGAGACACAACGCGACGATTCACGGCCCGACTCCGCTGCTACGGGCAGTTTGC
>NZ_JAFHKT010000072.1 GCF_017052465.1 Arthrobacter pascens | reverse complement strand
GATCTCGATGCCGGTGATCCCGCCGGGGGTGCCGGTGGTCCATTCGACCAGGTCATCGGCCATGATCTGCCCGCGGGCGCGTTCATCCCCGCCGGAGCGCAGGCTGTCCGCGTGCCGGGTCAGGGCCGCGTGCACGGCGACACCTGCCGAGACGGGCAATAGGGCGGTCAGGTAGCACATGGTGTCCGGTGCCGGGCGGAGGCTGACGTGCCGTTCGGTGGCGGCGTGGGCCGCGCGCTGGGTGACGGAGCGCGGGTCCCGGCGGTAGGCGGCGGCCCGGGCGGCGGCCACGACGGCCCGGTCTCCTGCACCGGTCAGCGTTCCGGTGTCGGGGGCGAGTTCCTCATCGACGCTGGACCGGTCCGCGGCGGACAGGGACGCCGTTTCGCGCACCAGCAACGTGGCCCG
>NZ_JAFHKT010000071.1 GCF_017052465.1 Arthrobacter pascens | reverse complement strand
TACACCCCAACCTGACGGCAGGCAGGAGCCCCAAACCGTCAGGAGTGGACTTGATTTCCCTATAGCCAACAAATTAGCCAAGCAGTTCTGAGACACAACGCGACGATTCACGGCCCGACTCCGCTGCTACGGGCAGTTTGCTGCTGCTTGTCGAATAGCGCGTGCATCTCAGGCCCTCAGGCCCACCCAACGGGTCCTGCAT
>NZ_JAFHKT010000070.1 GCF_017052465.1 Arthrobacter pascens | reverse complement strand
TATTGGGCACGCTCGGTGCCCTGTTCCCTGATCAGCGCATCCAGGGACTCAACCCATTCGGCGGTCTCTTCCGGATCACGATCAGGCAGCTGGTTAGTCAACCCGCTGAGGATATGGGAGGTATCTTCTCCTGCAGCCACGGCAGCCTCGTTTCATCTTTGAATGTTGGGCTCATGTTTTCGTATTGTGAGAAAACATTCTTGCCATTCGAGATTAGGCAGTGTGCGGTGCTGCGGTCAAGGTGATGGCGGGCCGCCGCCCCCGCCGGGTGCGCCGGAAGGCCAACTCCCCAATTGTGACTGCCGCGACAACCGGGGCACCCTTGACCGCCACGTGATTCAGGTCATAAAGTTATTCCACTCTTCAAAACGTAGTTTCCGCTATATGGAAATAGGCTTCATCGGAGGCGTCGACCTCCGCTCACACCCATCCCAAGAACTGGAGATCCAGATGCAGACGACCCCATCAGTCGGCGTCGAAACGGCTCCCAGCCCGACAGAGTTGTCGGGCCAGCCGGTCCATCCCGCAACGGGCATTGACGCCCTGTGTGAAACAGCGAGCGCCGCTTCAGGGCGCACCATCAGCCCCAGCCTCTACAACATCGACCTTGCCCCGACCAAGCGGGAAGGCCGCCGCTGGACCAGTTACAGCATCTTCACGCTGTGGGCCAACGACGTCCACAGCCTCGGGAACTATGCCTTCGCCATTGGTCTCTTCGCGCTGGGCCTGGGCGGCTGGCAGATCCTCCTGGCCCTGGGCGTCGGTGCAGTCCTGCTGTTCGCACTGCTCAGTTTCTCGGGCTTCATGGGCGTCAAGACCGGTGTGCCGTTTCCCGTGATGAGCCGCATCAGCTTCGGCATCAGGGGAGCCCAGATCGCCAGCCTCCTCCGCGGGGCGGTGGCCGTGGCCTGGTTCGGCATCCAGACCTACCTCGCGTCCGTGGTGCTTCGCGTCATGCTCGTGGCCATGGTTCCGTCGCTGAAGGAGCTTGACGCCAACTCCATTCTCGGGCTGTCCACGCTTGGCTGGATTGCCTTCGTGTTCCTCTGGATTGTCCAGCTGGTCATCGTCAGCTTCGGCATGGAAATGATCCGCAAGTACGAAGCCTTCGCCGGCCCCGTCATCCTCGTGACCATGGCCGCCATCGCCGTCTGGATATTTGCCGAGGCCGGCGGTTCCATCGCCTGGGCCTCGGACAATGCACTCGAGGGCGCGGACATGTGGCGCACCATCTTTGCCGGAGGCGCACTCTGGGTCTCCATCTACGGCACCTTCGTCCTGAACTTCTGCGACTTCACCCGGTCCGCCGTCTCAAAGAAGGCAGTGGTGCGCGGCAACTTCTGGGGCATCCCGATCAACATGCTCCTTTTCGGCGCCATCGTGGTGGTCATGGCAGGCGGCCAGTTCAAGATCAACGGGGCGGTCATTGAGAGCCCCTCGGACA
Source organism: Arthrobacter pascens (assembly GCF_017052465.1). Classification (GTDB taxonomy): domain Bacteria; phylum Actinomycetota; class Actinomycetes; order Actinomycetales; family Micrococcaceae; genus Arthrobacter; species Arthrobacter pascens. The sequence goes on along the minus strand of NZ_JAFHKT010000070.1, from coordinate 5,383 downwards.
TTGTCCAGACCATTCCGAACACGCTCTTCCTCGTGCTGGCCTGCCTCGCGCTGCTCATCCTGACCATCGCCGTGAACCTGATGGCCAACTTCGTGGCCCCGGTCTATGCCCTGACCAACCTCTTCCCGAAGCACCTGAACTTCCGCAAGGCGGCCTGGGTCAGCGGGACGATCGGACTCATCATCCTGCCGTGGAACCTGTACAACAATCCGCTCGTGATCGTGTATTTCCTGGGCGGTCTCGGCGCCCTGCTCGGCCCGCTGTTCGGCGTCGTCATGGCCGACTACTGGCTGCTCCGCCGCGGACGGGTCAACGTGCCCGAGCTCTACACGGATGATCCCTCCGGGGCCTACTACTACAGGAGGGGCTTCAACCCGCGGGCGATCATCGCCATGGTTCCCGCGGCCGCCGTCGCGCTCCTGATAGCTTTCGTTCCGGCGCTGGGCGCCGCCGCCCCGTTCGCCTGGTTCTTCGCAGCCGGCATCGCCGCCGTGCTGTACTTCGTCATCGCAGACCGCGCGCAGCGGCTCGAAGATGTCGACGGCGAAGCCATCGCCGTGGCGAGCACACACTGACGAGCACCCAGACCTTTCCACACCGAAAGCCGAGGCAACCATGCGCATCCTTGTCGCAAACGTGAACACCACCCAGTCCATGACCGATTCCATCGCCGCCCAGGCCCGCAGCATCGCGGGGCCCGGAACGGAGATCGTCGGCGTCACCCCGAGGTTCGGCGCGGATTCCTGCGAAGGAAACTTTGAAAGCTACCTCGCGGCGATCGCCGTCATGGACCGGGTGGTGAACTATCCGGAGCCTTTCGACGCCGTCATCCAGGCAGGTTACGGGGAGCACGGCCGCGAGGGATTGCAGGAGCTCCTGGACGTGCCGGTTGTCGACATCACCGAGGCCGCAGCCAGCACGGCGATGTTCCTCGGGCACAAGTACTCGGTGGTCACCACGCTGGACCGTGCTGTTCCGCTCATCGAGGACAGGCTGAAGCTGGCCGGCCTGGATGCGCGCTGCGCCTCGGTGCGCGCCAGCGGCATGGCGGTCCTGGAACTGGAGGAGGAGCCGGAGCGCGCCGTCGAGGCCATCATCGAGCAGGCGCTCCTGGCCGTCCGCGAGGACAAGGCCGAGGTCATCGTGCTGGGCTGCGGTGGGATGGCCGGCCTGGATGAACAGATCCGGCAGCGCGCCGGCGTCCCGGTGGTCGACGGCGTGGCGGCCGCGGTGACCATTGCGGAATCGCTGGTGAGGATGCGGCTCTCCACCTCCAAAGTGCGGACCTATGCCACGCCGCGGCCCAAGACCGTCATAGGCTGGCCACTGGTGGCGGCGGATGTTCCCGCCGCCCAGTAATCCAGGAGCCAACAGGAGTACCGCATGACCGAAACGCTGCCGGAAGCAAAGCGACAGCCCGGCCCTGTCGCCGTCGTCACCGGGGCAGGTTCCGGCATTGGCCGGGCGGTCGCCGGCCAGATGCTCGCGGCGGGTTACCGCGTGGCCTTGGCCGGCCGCCGCGAGGCGCAGCTGCTCGAAACGGCGGACGGTCACCCGGAGGCGCTGGCGGTGCCGTGCGACGTCACCGTGCCCGACGACGTCGAGCGCCTTTTCGCCGCCGTCCTCCGGCGGTGGGGGAGGGTGGATGTGCTGTTCAACAACGCGGGCGTGTTTGGCCCGGCAGCGTCGGTGGATGAGATCACCCTCGCGGACTGGGAAGCCACCGTTGCCGTGAACCTGACCGGCTCGCTGCTGTGCGCGGGCGCGGCCGTCCGCGCCATGAAAGCGCAGCACCCGCAGGGCGGACGCATCATCAACAACGGGTCCATCTCGGCGCATTCGCCCAGGCCGCGGACCGTGGCCTATGCCGTCACCAAGCACGCCATGACAGGCCTGACCAAGAGCATCGAGCTCGATGGCCGCGCCTTTGGCATCACCTGCGGCCAGATCGACATCGGCAACACCGCCACCGACATCATGGACACCATCGGCGTCGGCTCCGGTGCGCTCCAGGCGGACGGCACCCGCAAGGTTGAGCCCATGTTCCCCGTGGAGGACGCGGCGAGGGCCGTCCTGATGATGGCCGGAATGCCGGCGTCGGCCAGTGTGGGCTCGGTGGTCATCACGGCAGCCGGCATGCCCTTCGTCGGCCGCGGCTAACAGCGAACCAGCCTTTTCCGCCGCGTCTTCGGACAGCTGCGCCCGGATCCCGGACGCAGGCGCCCGAAGTCGCGGCGGATTTTTTCGTGCCTTCCAATCACCATTCAATTCCGCAATATGGAAATCAAATATCCTCTTGCGGAATAATGTGAGCGGGGTTACGTTTGAACCAGACCCCGATTTCCGGGGCTGTCCCCGATTGAATAGGTACAGATCAATGAAGATCCCAGATTCCTCGGCGCTGAAGGCGAGTTCGGCGCCGTCGAAGAAGAAGCCCCTGTACAGGTCGCTCTTCTTCCAAATTCTGATCGCCGTCGTGGCAGGTGTTCTCATAGGGCATTTCTGGCCGGACCTTGGCTCCCAGCTGAGGCCGCTCGGAGACGGCTTCATCCAGCTCATCAAGATGATCATCGCGCCGCTGATTTTCCTGGTGATCGTTACCGGGATATCAGCCGTAGGCGACGTCAAGGCGGTCGGAAGGGTAGGGGTCAAGGCACTTCTGTACTTCACAGCGGCCACACTCTTCGCCCTGGTCTTCGGACTGGTCGTGGGCAACGTTGTTCAGCCCGGCGCCGGCCTGAACATCGATCCGAGCACGCTCTCCCAGGAGGCACTGGACGCAAAGACCGGCCATGCCGCTCCCAAGGACGCTGCGGCGTTCATCCTCGACATCATCCCCACCAGCGTCATCGGCGCCTTCGCGAGCAACAGCCTGCTCCAGGTCCTCTTCTTCTCGGTCTTCTTCGGCGCAGCGATCGTCGTCATCGGCCGGGACCGCTGCATGCCGGTCATCAGCCTCATGGAGACCGTCCTTGAACTGATCTTCAAGATCATGTCCTGGATCATGAAGGTGGCGCCGATTGGTGCCTTCGGCGCAATGGCATTCATCATCGGCCAGTACGGCCTCGATACCCTGAGCACCTATGCCATGCTGATCGCCGCGTGCTACGGAGCCGCCCTGGTCTTCATCGGTCTCCTGTTCCTCGTGGCCTGGGGCATCGCGCGGGTCCCGCTCTGGCAGTTCCTCAAGTACACCCGTGAGGAGTTCCTGCTGGCCCTCGGCACGGCGTCCACCGAGGCTGTCATGCCGCGGATCATGACCAAGCTGACCAACGCCGGCTGCTCCCGGGCCACCACCGGCCTGGTGGTGCCCACCGGCTACTCCTTCAACCTCGACGGTGCCGCGATCTACCTTTCGATTTCGCTGCTGTTCCTGGCCCAGGCGTTCGGCCACAACCTGGACCTGGGCCAGCAGCTGGCGGCACTCGGCGTCCTGCTGCTGACCTCCAAGGGCATGGCCGGCGTTCCCGGGTCATCCTTCCTGGCACTCTCCGCCACCGCCGCCGCGCTGGGGATTTTCCCCGTGGCCGGCGTCGCCCTTCTGCTGGGTGCGGACCGACTGATGGACTCCATGCGCGTGGTGGTCAACCTGCTCGGCAACTGCGTCGCGACGTTCGTTGTGTCCAAATGGGAAGGCCAGTTCGACCGCAGTGTCATGGTCCGGGCGTTCCGCGGCGAGATCACCAACCACGACTCCGCCATCATGCTCGGCGTCGAGGACGACTTCGAGGACCAGGAACTCGAGCGGATCAGCGGCGGCGGCCAGCCCTCGCCCAAGTTCCGCGGCGGCCCGAATCCGGAGGACATCCCCGAGTTCCAGATGACCAGGGCCGCAACCTCCACAGGAAGCTCGGCGGCCATCCACCACGAATAGCTGACCGGCCCTTGCCCAGCCAGACCCCGTTCCGGAAACCCCGGGGCGGGGTCTGTGCGTTTCCCGGGCCCGCGGCCTGACCCCCTAAACTGGCGCCATGACTTTCCCCCAGGCTGTCCTGTCGTTCGCCGTTGTGGCAGGTCTCCTGACCCTTGTCCCGGGCATCGACACCTCCATCGTGCTGCGCGCCGGACTCACCCGCCGCCGCGCCGCGGCCTTCGCCACGGCAGCTGGCGTCTGCTGCGGTGCGCTCGCATGGGGAGCAGCCGCCGCCGTCGGCCCGCGGATCCGGGCCCGGCCCACGACGGCACGCTATGGGGCTCCTGGCTGAAGGGGGCGGCCACCAACCTGCTCAACCCCAAGGTCGGTGTGTTTTACGTTGCGACCATCCCGCAGTTCATTCCCGCCGGAATGTCACCCTTGGCCATGGGGCTGCTGCTGGCTGCGGTGCATGGCGTCATGGCCATGTGCTGGTTCACGCTGATCATCATTGGCACCGGCTTTGCCTCGAAATGGCTGCGCAGCCCGCGGTCCATCAGCATTATCGACCGCATTACCGGAGCAGTGCTCATCGGCTTCGGCGCCCGGCTGGCACTGGAGCCGCACTAGCGGGCCCGCATTAATGTGACGGCCTTTAATGTCAGACCCCACAGCGACACTTGAGTTATGGGCGGTAATGGGGGGTCTGAAGTGGTTCCGGCCGCAGCGGGGTGCGGTTGCGCCGGCAGGTGCTCTCAGGCGACGGCAGCGGACGATGCCGCCTTGGCCCTGTGCGGGGACGCGGCCGCTCTGCGCGGGGGTGTGGCCGATCAGGATGGTGCCCGGCTGATTGATGAGATCCGGGCACTGGAAGTGGAAAAGTCTGCCTTGGCTGCCCGTCAGGCCCGCTTGACCGTGGCATTTGAACAGTTGCAGCGCCGGCAGCAGTGCCACCTCGGGATCCCCGCTGACCGGCTCGGGGCGGGCATCGGAGCGCAGATCGCCCTGGCGCGTGGCGAGTCCCCGGCCAAGGGAAACCGGTTGTTGGGCCTGGCCAAGGCCCTGGTGACGGAGATGCCGCACACGCTCGCTGCCGTGGAGACGGGGCAGTTGAACGAATGGCGGGCCACGTTGCTGGTACGCGAAACGGCGTCCCTGTCCTCCGCGGACCGGTCCAGCGTCGATGAGGAACTCGCCCCCGACACCGGAACGCTGAGCGGTGCAGGAGACCGGGCCGTCGTGGCCGCGGCCCGGGCCGCCGCCTACCGCCGGGACCCGCGCTCCGTCACCCAGCGCGCGGCCCACGCCGCCACCGAACGGCACGTCAGCCTCCGCCCGGCACCGGACACCATGTGCTACCTGACCGCCCTATTGCTCGTCTCGGCCGGCGTCGCCGTGCACGCGGCCCTGACCCGGCACGCGGACAGCCTGCGCTCCGGCGGGGATGAACGCGCCCGCGGGCAGATCATGGCCGATGACCTGGTCGAATGGACCACCGGCACCCCCGGCGGGATCACCGGCATCGAGATC
>NZ_JAFHKT010000069.1 GCF_017052465.1 Arthrobacter pascens | reverse complement strand
TGTGTCTGTTGTTTGAGAACTCAATAGTGTGCCAAGTTTGTTGATACCGGTTTATTTTATATGAATTGGTTGATTTGCCGGGCTCGCCTGCCCCTGTGGGTGGGTCTGGTTTTTTAGCTGGTTTCAAATTTTGTGCAGCCTGGTTCCGCGTTTTCCCGTGGTTTTTGGTTGTGTCTGTTTTTGTTTTACTTCAACGGAGAGTTTGATCCTGGCTCAGGATGAACGCTGGCGGCGTGCTTAACACATGCAAGTCGAACGATGATCCCCAGCTTGCTGGGGGGATTAGTGGCGAACGGGTGAGTAACACGTGAGTAACCTGCCCTTAACTCTGGGATAAGCCTGGGAAACTGGGTCTAATACCGGATATGACTCCTCATCGCATGGTGGGGGGTGGAAAGCTTTTGTGGTTTTGGATGGACTCGCGGCCTATCAGCTTGTTGGTGAGGTAATGGCTCACCAAGGCGACGACGGGTAGCCGGCCTGAGAGGGTGACCGGCCACACTGGGACTGAGACACGGCCCAGACTCCTACGGGAGGCAGCAGTGGGGAATATTGCACAATGGGCGCAAGCCTGATGCAGCGACGCCGCGTGAGGGATGACGGCCTTCGGGTTGTAAACCTCTTTCAGTAGGGAAGAAGCGAAAGTGACGGTACCTGCAGAAGAAGCGCCGGCTAACTACGTGCCAGCAGCCGCGGTAATACGTAGGGCGCAAGCGTTATCCGGAATTATTGGGCGTAAAGAGCTCGTAGGCGGTTTGTCGCGTCTGCCGTGAAAGTCCGGGGCTCAACTCCGGATCTGCGGTGGGTACGGGCAGACTAGAGTGATGTAGGGGAGACTGGAATTCCTGGTGTAGCGGTGAAATGCGCAGATATCAGGAGGAACACCGATGGCGAAGGCAGGTCTCTGGGCATTAACTGACGCTGAGGAGCGAAAGCATGGGGAGCGAACAGGATTAGATACCCTGGTAGTCCATGCCGTAAACGTTGGGCACTAGGTGTGGGGGACATTCCACGTTTTCCGCGCCGTAGCTAACGCATTAAGTGCCCCGCCTGGGGAGTACGGCCGCAAGGCTAAAACTCAAAGGAATTGACGGGGGCCCGCACAAGCGGCGGAGCATGCGGATTAATTCGATGCAACGCGAAGAACCTTACCAAGGCTTGACATGGACCGGACCGCCGCAGAAATGTGGTTTCCCCTTTGGGGCCGGTTCACAGGTGGTGCATGGTTGTCGTCAGCTCGTGTCGTGAGATGTTGGGTTAAGTCCCGCAACGAGCGCAACCCTCGTTCCATGTTGCCAGCGCGTAATGGCGGGGACTCATGGGAGACTGCCGGGGTCAACTCGGAGGAAGGTGGGGACGACGTCAAATCATCATGCCCCTTATGTCTTGGGCTTCACGCATGCTACAATGGCCGGTACAAAGGGTTGCGATACTGTGAGGTGGAGCTAATCCCAAAAAGCCGGTCTCAGTTCGGATTGGGGTCTGCAACTCGACCCCATGAAGTCGGAGTCGCTAGTAATCGCAGATCAGCAACGCTGCGGTGAATACGTTCCCGGGCCTTGTACACACCGCCCGTCAAGTCACGAAAGTTGGTAACACCCGAAGCCGGTGGCCTAACCCCTTGTGGGAGGGAGCTGTCGAAGGTGGGACTGGCGATTGGGACTAAGTCGTAACAAGGTAGCCGTACCGGAAGGTGCGGCTGGATCACCTCCTTTCTAAGGAGCACCTACAACCGCCTGGCCCGTGTATGCGGTGTTGGTGGGGTTGTCAGGAGTACAGCCCGTTGCGCAGACGCAAGTTCTGCGGCGGGTGCTCATGGGTGGAATATCAACGGATAGGTGCCTGGCGGCACGTGCCGGCGGTTAGTACGGACGGGTTCCCTTTTGGGGGGTTTCTGTCCTGGAACGCGGCCGGGATGGTTCTGCTGGGTAGTGTTTGGCACACTGTTGGGTCCTGAGGCAACAGGACCGGGGGTCCGCGGCTTTGGCTGTGGGTGTCCGGGACGTTTGTTTCTGGTTTCCTGGCTGCACCGATCACGCGGTTGTTTCCCTTTGCGGGGGGCGTGTGTGGGGTGTGTGGTACGGGGTTGTTGTTTGAGAACTACATAGTGGACGCGAGCATCTTTTATAAGAAGCAATTTCCAAGAATATGAACCTGGATCTGGCTGCGCGTGATGGTACCGCCTCTTTTTGGGGTGGTGTTGTTGGGTGTGGTTGGTTTCTGTGGTTCTCTCGAAAATTAGCGTTTTTGATCTTTTGTGGTCAAGTTTTTAAGAGCACACGGTGGATGCCTTGGCATTAGGAGCCGAAGAAGGACGTAGGAATCTGCGATAAGCCTGGGGGAGTCGATAACCGGACTGTGATCCCAGGGTGTCCGAATGGGGAAACCCCGCCAGACGCGCAAGTGATCTGGTGACCCGCATCTGAACACATAGGGTGCGTGGAGGGAACGCGGGGAAGTGAAACATCTCAGTACCCGCAGGAAGAGAAAACAATAGTGATTCCGTCAGTAGTGGCGAGCGAACGCGGATCAGGCTAAACCGTTCCATGTGTGATAGCCGGCGGGCGTTGCATGGTCGGGGTTGTGGGACTTCCCGTGCTGTCTCTGCCGGGACAGCGAGGTGCGAGTGCAGGTATAGGTGAACGGTCTTGAAAGGCCGGCCGTAGAGGGTGTGAGCCCCGTAACCGTAATGTTGTGCACCGCCTGGGAGGGATCCCAAGTAGCACGGGGCCCGAGAAATCCCGTGTGAATCTGTCAGGACCACCTGATAAGCCTAAATACTCCCTAATGACCGATAGCGGACCAGTACCGTGAGGGAAAGGTGAAAAGTACCCCGGGAGGGGAGTGAAACAGTACCTGAAACCGTGTGCTTACAATCCGTCGGAGCCAGTCTGATTCTGGTGACGGCGTGCCTTTTGAAGAATGAGCCTGCGAGTTAGTGTTACGTCGCGAGGTTAACCCGTGTGGGGAAGCCGTAGCGAAAGCGAGTCTGAATAGGGCGTTGCAGTGGCGTGATCTAGACCCGAAGCGAAGTGATCTACCCATGGCCAGGTTGAAGCGACGGTAAGACGTCGTGGAGGACCGAACCCACTTCAGTTGAAAATGGAGGGGATGAGCTGTGGGTAGGGGTGAAAGGCCAATCAAACTTCGTGATAGCTGGTTCTCCCCGAAATGCATTTAGGTGCAGCGTTGCGTGTTTCTTGCTGGAGGTAGAGCTACTGGATGGCTAATGGGCCCTACAAGGTTACTGACGTCAGCCAAACTCCGAATGCCGGTAAGTGAGAGCGCAGCAGTGAGACTGTGGGGGATAAGCTTCATAGTCGAGAGGGAAACAGCCCAGACCACCAACTAAGGCCCCTAAGCGTGTGCTAAGTGGGAAAGGATGTGGAGTTGCGAAGACAACCAGGAGGTTGGCTTAGAAGCAGCCATCCTTAAAAGAGTGCGTAATAGCTCACTGGTCAAGTGATTCCGCGCCGACAATGTAGCGGGGCTCAAGTACACCGCCGAAGTTGTGGCATTCACATATGTTCTAAGCCTTTGTGGTTCAGGAGTGTGGATGGGTAGGGGAGCGTCGTGTGGGCGGTGAAGTCGCGGTGTAAACCAGCGGTGGAGCCTACACGAGTGAGAATGCAGGCATGAGTAGCGAAAGACGGGTGAGAAACCCGTCCGCCGGATGATCAAGGGTTCCAGGGTCAAGCTAATCTGCCCTGGGTAAGTCGGGACCTAAGGCGAGGCCGACAGGCGTAGTCGATGGACAACGGGTTGATATTCCCGTACCGGCGAAAAACCGCCCATGCTGAACAGGGGATACTAACCGCCCGAAGCCTGCCCTATCACCCTTGTGGTGTGCGGGTTTTGGTGGAGCGCGGGACCTGATCCTGGGAGGCAAGCGTATTAACAGGTGTGACGCAGGAAGGTAGCCGAGCCGGGCGATGGTTGTCCCGGTCCAAGGATGTAGGGTCAGAGATAGGCAAATCCGTCTCTGTGTGTTTGATCACGGACCTGAGATCTGATGGGACTCCCGTATGGGGGGATTCGGTGATCCTATGCTGCCTAGAAAAGCATCGGCGCGAGGTTTTAGCCGCCCGTACCCCAAACCGACACAGGTGATCAGGTAGAGAATACTAAGGCGATCGAGAGAATTATGGTTAAGGAACTCGGCAAAATGCCCCCGTAACTTCGGGAGAAGGGGGGCCCCAACCTTGATGGACACTTGCTGTCCGGAGGGGATCGGGGCCGCAGAGACCAGGGGGAAGCGACTGTTTACTAAAAACACAGGTCCGTGCGAAGTCGCAAGACGATGTATACGGACTGACTCCTGCCCGGTGCTGGAAGGTTAAGAGGACCGGTTAGCCGCAAGGCGAAGCTGAGAATTTAAGCCCCAGTAAACGGCGGTGGTAACTATAACCATCCTAAGGTAGCGAAATTCCTTGTCGGGTAAGTTCCGACCTGCACGAATGGAGTAACGACTTCCCCGCTGTCTCAACCATAAACTCGGCGAAATTGCAGTACGAGTAAAGATGCTCGTTACGCGCAGCAGGACGGAAAGACCCCGAGACCTTTACTATAGTTTGGTATTGGTGTTCGGAGTGGCTTGTGTAGGATAGGTGGGAGACGTTGAAGCCCGGACGCCAGTTCGGGTGGAGTCATCGTTGAAATACCACTCTGGTCACTTTGGACATCTAACTTCGGCCCGTAATCCGGGTCAGGGACAGTGCCTGATGGGTAGTTTAACTGGGGCGGTTGCCTCCTAAAAAGTAACGGAGGCGCCCAAAGGTTCCCTCAGCCTGGTTGGCAATCAGGTGTCGAGTGTAAGTGCACAAGGGAGCTTGACTGTGAGAGAGACATCTCGAGCAGGGACGAAAGTCGGGACTAGTGATCCGGCGGTACATTGTGGAATGGCCGTCGCTCAACGGATAAAAGGTACCTCGGGGATAACAGGCTGATCTTGCCCAAGAGTCCATATCGACGGCATGGTTTGGCACCTCGATGTCGGCTCGTCGCATCCTGGGGCTGGAGTAGGTCCCAAGGGTTGGGCTGTTCGCCCATTAAAGCGGTACGCGAGCTGGGTTTAGAACGTCGTGAGACAGTTCGGTCCCTATCCGCTGCGCGCGCAGGAAATTTGAGAAGGGCTGTCCTTAGTACGAGAGGACCGGGACGGACGAACCTCTGGTGTGTCAGTTGTACTGCCAAGTGCACCGCTGATTAGCTACGTTCGGATGGGATAACCGCTGAAAGCATCTAAGCGGGAAGCTCGCTTCGAGATGAGATTTCCATACACCTTGTGTGTGAGAGGCCCCCAGCCAGACCACTGGGTTGATAGGCCGGATGTGGAAGCGAGGACTAACGACTCGTGAAGCTGACCGGTACTAATAGGCCGATAACTTACACCACACACCACCCCGCAAACCCAACTTCAAAAGGGGTTCGCACCAGGGG
>NZ_JAFHKT010000068.1 GCF_017052465.1 Arthrobacter pascens | reverse complement strand
AAGCTAAGACCCACAGCGCCGATGGTACTGCACCCGGGAGGGTGTGGGAGAGTAGGTCACCGCCGGACAACCATTAGGTCGAGAGCCCCAACCACACGGTTGGGGCTCTCCCGCATTTAAACACCCAACCACCACCACACCACGGACAACAAAAACCCCCACCACCCCCCACCACTTGCCGGCCCAGGCCCAACGCCCCCGCACCACCCGTGACCCGGATGCCCCCGCACTTGTCGCCGCATGGGAGCCGGACGCCCCCTCACTACCTGCCGCATGCGGGCCGGACGCTCCCTCACTAGTTGCCGGTCCGAACGGCACGCTCCCTCACTAGTTGCCGGGCAGAGCCGGACCCTCCCGCACTACCGCAGCCTTCCGGGCAGCGCCTCACCCACCACCCCCAAAGCCCGCCCGGGCACCCCAACCCACCACACTGTCGTCATCCACACCGCCGTCGTCACCGACAAGAAGTGAGGGAGCGTCCGTGATCACCCGGCAGCAAGTGAGGGAGCGTCACCGTGGGAGACGGCCAAAAGTGAGGGAGCGTCACCGTGGGAGACGGCCAAAAGTGAGGGAGCGTTGGGTGGGAGGCCACGAAAGGTGAGGGAGGGTTTCGCCGTAAAGGCTCGACCAGCGGAGTTGGTGCGGCATCTAGACTTACCAACTATGACCCCTCCTTCCGGCGATGCTTCGTCCGGCCGTGGCACGGGCGCCTATGCCGGACCGGCAAAGCGCGCCACCATTCTTGACGTGGCCGCCGCCGCCGGTGTCTCACGGCAAACTGTTACCCGCGCCATGAACGCCATGCCGGGCATTCGTCGGGAAACGCGCCAGCGGGTCCAGGACGTGGCACGCGAACTGGGATACACGCCCAGCCGCTTTGCGAAGGGGCTCGTCCAGGGGGCGAGGACGTCGGTGGGTCTTTCGATTCCGGATCTCACCAACCCGTACTACCCGGCATTTGCCTCCAGTGTGGTGGAGCTTGCCACCCAGCGAGGCTGGCACGTCGTCATGGATGACTACGGGCATGGCGGAGCGACCGGAGCCGAGTCCGTGGAGCACCTCGCTCCTCAGGTGGACGCCCTGATCGGATACTTGGGCGGCGCCACGGACGAAGCACAGGCCATCCTTGGCCGCCGGCCCCTGGTGGTTCTCGACCAGCCGGCGGGGTCAGCCTCAGGCCGGATTTCCTTTGACTACGGGCATGCCGCACAAGCCGCCCTCGGGCACCTGCAGGCCAGAGGCTGCCGCCACCTCGCCTACATCGACCGGGCGGATTCAGAGGCTGGCCGTGCCACTGTCGCGCCCGGGCACAGAGGAGAACGAGGGCATGCATCCGGCTCCGCGCAGGAAGTTGTGACTGCCCGCGGCCAGGCCTTTGCCCGTAGCGCCGCTGCCGCCGGCGTCGTGCTGGCGGTGTCCGTATCCCCAGAGTCGGCAGCGGATGCCCGCCAAGTGACGCGCCGACTGCTCGAGGAGCACCCCCGCACAGACGGGATCGTGGTGTTCAACGACCTTATGGCGGCAGGTGCACTCAAGGCCCTTGCGGAGTCGGGCCGGGCTGTCCCTGCGGATTGTGCCGTGATCGGCATGGACGGCATCCCGCTCGGCGAGCTGCTGACGCCGGAGCTGACCACTCTCGCACTGGACCTGCGTGAGGTGGGGAGGGCCGCCGTCGAACTTCTGGACGGTTTGCTCACGGGCTCCATTGAGCCGGGTGGACCGGGCTCGGAGCTGGTGCTCCGCCACCGCCTGGTGCTGCGCCAATCGGCCTGAGCAGAGTTCCCGGCCCTACCCAAATGGCTCCGATCCCAGTACTCTTGGACAGGTGCGTGAACGTTCACGGAAAATCAACCAGAGCCCACACAGGGGACCAGCATGTCACTCGATTCATCCACCGCGCCCGCTGATTCACCGCGGTCGGCATCCCCCGGCCGCTCCCTGGACGCCGGGGCGAATGAGATCCGGGGGCTTGAATCGGTAGCGCCCGCCGACGGAGCGCTTCCGGCACGCGCGTACCTCCACAGCGATGCGCCCCGCAAGGTCCTGAACGGCACGTGGAAGTTCCGCCTTCACGGCGGTGCCCGGCTGGCCCCTGCGGACGGCTGGCAGCACGGCGAGAACCCGTCCGGCTTCGGGGACCTGCCGGTGCCGTCCAGCTGGCCGATGCATGGCCATGGCGCGCCCTGGTACACGAACGTCCAGTATCCCTTTGCGGTTGAGCCACCGCACGTTCCGGATCTGAATCCCATCGGCGACCACGTCGTGGAGTTCGACGCCGGACCCGAATTCTTTCCGCGGGCGGTCCTGCGCTTTGACGGCATCGAGTCCGCCGGCACCGTGTGGCTCAACGGAACCAGGCTCGGAACAACGCGCGGCAGCCGCCTGGCTCACGAGTTCGACGTCACCGACGTCCTGGTCCCGGGGCGCAACACCCTGGCCGTGCGCGTCGCGCAGTTCTCGGCGGCCAGCTACCTGGAGGACCAGGACATGTGGTGGCTACCGGGTATCTTCCGCGATGTCACGCTGCAGGCGCGGCCTGACAACGGCATCGACGACGTCTTTGTCCACGCCGGCTACCACCATCTCACCGGCGAAGGGACTCTCAAGGTGGAGGCGACCCGGGCCGGCGAGGCGATTGACGCCGTCGTACGCCTCCCGGAGCTGGAACTGGAGCTGGCCGCTGGAACAGAGCAGGTCATCCCGGCGGTCCACCCGTGGTCCGCCGAACTGCCGCGACTGTATGAGGCAACGGTGAGCACCGCCGGAGAGACCGCGAACCTTCGCATCGGCTTCCGCACCATCACCATCGAGGACGCCCAGTTCAAGGTCAACGGTCAACGGATCCTGCTCCGCGGCGTGAACCGCCACGAACACGATCCGCGGCTCGGGCGGGCGGTGCCGCACGAGGTCATGGAGCGCGAGCTCCGCCTGATGAAGCAGCACAACATCAACGCCATCCGCACATCGCACTACCCGCCGCACCCGGACTTCCTGGCCCTCGCGGACCAGCTCGGTTTCTACGTGATGCTGGAATGCGATCTGGAGACCCACGGCTTCGAAAGCGCAGGCTGGAAGCAAAACCCCAGCGACGACCCGCAGTGGGAGCCGGCGCTGCTGGACAGGATGCGGCGCACCGTGGAACGGGACAAAAACCACGCCTCGGTGATCATGTGGTCGCTGGGGAACGAGTCCGGCACCGGGCGTAACCTGGCGGCGATGTCCCGCTGGACGAAGCACCGCGACCCCTCCCGGCCCATCCACTACGAGGGCGACTGGAGCTCGCCCTACGTGGACGTCTACTCACGGATGTACGCGGACCATGCAGAAACAGCGCTGATCGGCCAGGGAATTGAGCCGGCCCTGGACGACCCCGGGCTGGATGCCCGCCGCCGCGCCATGCCTTTTGTCCTGTGCGAATACGTGCACGCGATGGGCGCCGGCCCCGGCGGCATGAGCGAGTATCAGGAGCTCTTCGACCGGTATCCGCGGCTCATGGGCGGTTTTGTCTGGGAATGGCTGGAGCACGGCATCACCCGCACCGATGACGACGGCCGGGAGTACTTCGCCTACGGCGGCGACTTCGGTGAGGAAATTCACGACGGCAACTTCGTTACCGACGGCCTCGTGGACGCAGACCGCAAACCGAGACCGGGGCTGCTGGATTTCAAAAAGGTCATTGAGCCGCTGGCCATCACCGTCGCGGCGGACTGGACCTCCTTCACCGTCGCCAGCAAGTTCGACTTCGCGGACACGTCCGCCCTCCGGTTCCGCTACGCCGTAGAGGCCGACGGCGGCACTCTCGACGGCGGTCCGGTGGAGGTTCCGCCGTTGGCGCCCCGCAGCGAATCCACCGTTGCGCTGCCGGCCGGGCTGGCAGCCCTGGCCGGTGACGCGACCGCGGTGCTGACCGTCCGGGCCGAACTCGCCGAGGAAACCGCCTGGGCCGCCGCGGGCCACGAGCTCGCGTGGGGCCAGGCACTTCTCAACCCGCCTGAGGCCGCACGCGTCCATGCCACCGAAGCCGTAGCCGAGGCGGGAACTGATGAGCTGCGGCTGGGGCCGGCTGCTTTCTCCCGGGCCACCGGGGCGCTGACCCGCCTGGGCGGGCTGCCGGTGGATGATCTCCGGCTCGTGCTGTGGCGCGCCCCGACGGACAACGACCACGGAGTGGACTGGTGGGGGGACCCCGAAGCCCCGACTCTCGCGCAGCGATGGGTCGCGGCAGGACTGAACCGGCTGCACTCCCGGCTTATCGGCATATCGGCCGTGCCGGATGCCGAGGGCGGCGAGGCGTTGGAGATCCGGACGCGTGTCGGCATAGCGGACAAGCAGTACGGCGTGTTCGTGGACTACACGTGGACCAGCGACGGCGGACGGCTCGGCCTGCACACCCGCCTGCGCCCTGACGGGGAATGGACCGACAGGGGGCGCGACGTACCCTGGGCGCGGATCGGGCTGGAGCTCGTTCTGGCCGCCGAAGCCCGGCAGGTCGACTGGTTCGGGCAGGGGCCCCATCAGGCGTATCCGGATACCGGGCAAGGCGCGCGCAAGGGCTGGCACTCACTGCCCGTCGCCGACATGGCGGTTGACTACGTCCGCCCGCAGGAGTCCGGCGCCCGCGCCGCCGTGCACAGCGCGACACTGCAGCTGGACGGCGGCAACCTGGCCGTGAGCGGGAAACCCTTGGCATTGACCGTCAGGCCGTACAGCCAAGTGGCGCTGGATGCCGCGAATCATCAGCCGGACCTGGTGCCGGACGGCCGCACCTACGTCTATCTCGACCACGTCCAGCGCGGAGTGGGAACCGGGGCTTGCGGTCCCGGAGTGCTGGAGGCCTACCTGGTCCCCCAGCGGGAGGTTGAGTTCACCCTGGCCCTCGAGGTCAAGGCTTAGTCGACCGCGGCCAGACTGTGACGCGCTCCATAGTGGGCGAATAGCCCCGAATCCGTCCGGCAGGCCTGCCTGAGGCCGCTCACATCCCCGTAAACCCGGGGATTTTGACGCCTGTCGCGGGGGTATCGGGGTGGGTTTGCGGTGGGGGTTGGGTGGGTGTATTGTTTTCTAAGTCGCCGAGAGGGGGCCGGCGGGAAGCTGGTTGCCGGAGGCGGCCAAATCCCCTTCTGAACAGCCTGTGAATGGTTCGCTTGTTTGGCGTGCCGGTTGCGGGTGGGGCTGGTTTTGATGGCGGGGCGGGTCGCGGAAACGTTGATTTGCTTTGGGTCTTGGAACCGGGTAAGTT
>NZ_JAFHKT010000067.1 GCF_017052465.1 Arthrobacter pascens | reverse complement strand
GCCTTCGAATTCCCCGGCTTCGTTCCGGCCTACATCCGGCCGCTGTTCTGCGAGGGCCTGGGCCCGTTCCGCTGGGTGGCCCTCTCCGGGGACCCCGAGGACATCGCCGTGACGGACAAGGCCATCAAGGAACTCTTCCCCGAGAACAAGCACCTGCACCGCTGGATCGACGCCGCGGGTGAGCGGGTCGAGTTCGAAGGCCTGCCGGCCCGGATCTGCTGGCTGGGCTACGGCGAACGCGCCAAGGCCGGGCTGCTGTTCAACCAGCTCGTGAAGGAAGGCAAGGTCAAGGCGCCCATCGTGATCGGCCGGGACCACCTCGACTCCGGCTCCGTCGCCTCCCCCTACCGT
>NZ_JAFHKT010000066.1 GCF_017052465.1 Arthrobacter pascens | reverse complement strand
GGGTCCTGCGACGAAGACGGTGAGGGCCAGGATGACGGCCAGCACCATGTTGATGTTGGAGAGCCACTGGATGCCGCGGCTGATGCCGGAAACGGCGGAGGCGACGAAGCAGGTTGTCAGGATGGCGACGATCCCCACGAGCACAGGAGTGCCGATTTCCCCTACCCAGCCGTTGGAGGTCATGCCGCTGCCGATCTGCAGGGCACCCAGGCCCAGGGATGCGGCGGTGCCGAAGAGCGTGGCGAAGATGGCCAGGATGTTGATGAACTTTCCTAGTGGTCCCTCCACCATCCTGATGCCGAAGAGCGAGGTGAAGGCGGCTGAGATCAGCTGCTTACGGCCGAGGCGGTAGGTGCCGTAGGCCATGGCGATGCCCACCACGGCGTACATTGCCCAGGGGTGCAGGGTCCAGTGGAAGATGGACGTTGCCATGGCGGTCTGGATGGCTTCGGGGGTGCGGCCGTCCACTGTTCCGGGCGGGGGTGAGACGTAGTGGTAGAGCGGCTCGGCCACGCCGTAGAACATGAGCCCGATGCCCATGCCGGCGGCAAACATCATGGCCACCCAGGACACGGTGCGGAATTCGGGTTTTTCGCCGTCCTTGCCCAGCGGGATGTTGCCGAACTTGCCAAGGGCAAGCCACAGGATAAAGACCACGAAGAGTGAGGCCAGGCCCATGAACAGCCAGCCTGTGTACTGCATGACCCAGTCGAGGACGCTTTGCGAGGTTGTTGCCAGGCTGTCCCGTCCGAAGAAGCCCCAGATCACGAAGGCGATGGCGAATGCCCCCGTGATGCCGAAGGTCACTTTGTCGAGGGTGAGCTTGCGGTTCCGGCGTTCGGTCACGGCCTGCTCGGTCTTGGTCAGGCGGAGTTCCTGCAGGATCTGTTCGTAGTCTTCTTCGAGCTCAGCCAGGGGGACTGTCAGAGGATCTGGCGACGCCGCGTCCAGGTCGGTCCCGTCCATGGCACTTTCGTCGACGCCTTGGGGCTTGGGAGAATTGGGGTCCTTGGCGGCGCTGGCGCTGCTGTCCAGGTTGGGTTCGCTACTCAGGTCGTCACTGCTATATCGGGTATCGCTTTTGGGGGCCATGAGGAATTCCTTTGCTCGGATTCATGGGCTTGCTAGATGTGGCCATCCACTGTCAGGCCAGGGGGGAGGTTGGGGACCTCGTTGGATTCGGTGATCATGATGTCGCCATCGATCACTGTCACTTCGTGAGTACGGACCGGGAGCTTGGCCGGCGGGGCGTCCACGCCTCCCGTGCGCAGGTTAAAGCGGGATGCGTGGAGCGGGCATTCGACCCAGCAGTCCTCAACCCAGCCGTCGGCCAGGGAGGCGTCCTGGTGTGTGCAGGTGTCGTCAATGGCAAAGAGCTCGCCCTCCTCGGTGTGGAAGACGGCGATGGGAGGAGACGTGTTCAGCCGCAGCGCTTCCCCTGGTGCCAGTTCACTGAGCGGGCATGCCTTGTGCATGGAGGGACCTCTTCTTTTAGGCGGAGCGTTGGAGTTCAATTGCCACCGACGCTGTTCCGTAATCAACAACAGCAATCGCTATAAGCAACAGAGTGCGGTAGCTCACAGCGGGTTGTCAAGGGTTTTTTGCTCTATTGCGGGTCGCCCGGCTCTCATGAAGGGCAACCCTTGACACTTGCCGTGGCATGGATCACTCTGTTGCATATAGCGATTGTTGTTGCGTAAGAAGCAATTGAAGGAGGCTGTGGTGTCGATGGAGACGCTTGCAATTGTGGGGGCCTCGCTGGCTGGGCTCTCTGCCGCCAGGGCCGCCCGCGCCCAAGGCTTCACCGGGCGCCTTGTGGTGATCGGCGATGAGCCGCACCGGCCCTATGACAGGCCGCCGCTGTCCAAAGATTTCCTGCTCGGTGCAATCACCGCAGAGGACCTGTACCTGGAATCCGAGGCCGACGAGCTGCAGGCAGAGTGGCTGCTTGGAGGGGGAGCTGTTTCCCTCGACGCCGAGTCCCGCAGTATCCGGCTGAAGGATGGCCAGGTCATTCAGGCGGACGGCATCGTCATAGCCACGGGCGCCCGGGCGCGCCAGCTGCCCACTCTTGCGGGACTGAGCAACGTGTTCTCGCTGCGGACGCTTGCTGACGCCCAGGCTCTTGCCCCTGAACTGCTGCCCGGAAGCAGGATGGCCGTCGTCGGTGCCGGGTTCGTCGGTGCGGAGGTCGCCTCTGCCGCTGTGTCCCGTGGCATGGACGTCACCATGATCGACACCAAGCCCGTGCCCTTCGCCGGCCAGCTGGGGGCAGAGATGGGAGCAGTGGTGGCCGGCTTGCATGCAGCGAACGGCGTGGAGCTGATCTCGTCCGCCACCATAGAGGACTTCTACAGCTGCGAAGGGAACGTCTCCGGGCTGCGCCTCTCCGGGGGAAGGTACGTGGCCGCTGATGTCGTCGTTATCGGGATTGGCGCTGAGCCGAACACCGAGTGGCTGTCCGGTTCCGGGCTCGAGCTGAACCCGGGCATCGTCTGTGATGCCATGGGACGCACCAACATCCCGGGGATCGTCGCTGTGGGAGACTGCGCCGCGTGGTTCGACCCTGAGGCCGGAATCCACCGCCGGGTCGAGCACTGGACCGGCGCCTTGGAGCGCGCGGCGCTGGCTGTCCGGGCGTTGCTGGACGCCGACGCCCCTGAGCAGCCTTCCAAGCCCGCCTACTTCTGGTCTGACCAGCACGGCGTCAAGATCCAGTTCGCGGGGCACTCCGCCGGCTACGACCGCCTTGAGGTCGAGGCCGGGGACCCCCTCGCCCACAGCTTCCTCGCCGTGTACTACCGCGGAGACGCGCCGGTGGCGGTCCTGGGAATGAACCAGCCCAGGCTCTTCACCAAATGGCGGCGGAGCCTGGCTACGTCGCCTCGGGCGGAGGCAGCCGCACTCGTGGGGGCCTCCGCCATGTCCTGAAACAACCCGTCCTGAAACAACCCGTCCTGAAAATAAACAGGCCCAAACCTTCCGTCCGGCACCAAAGTTTTGACCGAGTTTCTTGTTTTTGTAAGGAGTAAAAATTGTCTGTTGAGGTAAGCACCCCGAGCCTGATCCCGACCCTGGGCGGTCATTTGTACACGGATCCGGCCATTTTCCGGGCTGAGCAGGAGCGCATTTTCGAGCAGATGTGGTTCTGCGCGATCCGGTCCGCGGACCTGGACAAGCCCGGGGCGTGGCAGACGGTCCAGGTGGGCCGCGAGAGCGTGCTGATCTCGCGGACCCGCAAGGGTGAGATCCGTGCCTTCTACAACGTGTGCCGGCACCGTGGCGTGAAGCTGTGCATGGAGGAAAAGGGCGAAGCGGCCCGCAACTTCCAGTGCCCGTACCACGCCTGGACCTATGACTTCGAGGGCAAGCTCATCGCCGCGCCGAACCTGACGAAGATGCCTGACATTGACCGGGACGAGTACGGCCTGTCCAAGGTCCACATCCGCGAGTACCTGGGTTATGTGTGGGTGTGCCTGGCCGAGGAGCCGCCGTCCTTCGAGGAGGACGTCATGGGCGCGATCGAGGAACGCCTGGGCAACGTGCACGCCATTGACGGGTACGACGTGGCGAACCTGTCCGTGGGCCGGCGAATCCGCTATGACGTGAAGGCGAACTGGAAGCTCATCATTGAGAACTTCATGGAGTGCTACCACTGCGCCACGATCCACCCGGAGCTGACCGAGGTGCTGCCGGAGTTCGCTGACGGGCTGGCCGCGCAGTACTTCGTGGGCCACGGCGCGGAGTTCGGTGAGGACATCAAGGGCTTCACCGTGGACGGCTCCGAGGGCCTGGACGTCATCCCGGGTGTGGCCGAGGACCAGGACCGGCGCTACTACGCGATCACCATCAAGCCGACCGTGTTCGTGAACCTGGTTCCGGACCACGTGATCATCCACCGCATGTTCCCGATGTCCGCAGACCACACGATCGTCGAATGCGACTGGCTGTACCTGCCCTCCGTGGTGGAGTCCGGCAAGGACGTCAGCGCCTCCGTTGAGCTGTTCCACCGCGTGAACATGCAGGACTTCGACGCCTGCGAGCGGTGCCAGCCGGGCATGGCCTCCAAGTCATACGCCAAGGGCGGCGTGCTTGTGCCCAGCGAACACCACATCGGCGCTTTCCACGACTGGGTCCAGGAAACGGTCGGCGACGTGCCGCTTTCCGGAGAAGCCCTGCTGGGCCTCACCGCCAGCACACCGCCGCTGGAGGAACGCGCCGAAACCCTGCAGCGCAAAGAGACCGCAACCCCGGTCTCCTAAATCCCCGCTCCAGTAGCGCCACAACCAATCGATGACCCCGGGCCCCGGCCCGGGGTCATCGCTGCGTGTAGCCCATCTCTGTACTGATCCTGTACCGGGCATCCAGGATGCAGAAACCAAAAGAACCCCGCCGCGGCAGTGTGAGTGCCGTGGCGGGGTTCTTTTGGTGGGGCGCTGTTAGCCGATCTTGTTAGCGGCTTCGGCGTCGGAGGTGCTTTCTCCTGCGCCGAGGTTGGCGCGGAGTTTGGCGCCGAGGTCGGCGTCGACGTTGGTCCAGTACTGGATGGCGCGTTCCTTGATGCCGGGGCTCTTCACGCCGCCCACGGCGCCGGTG
>NZ_JAFHKT010000065.1 GCF_017052465.1 Arthrobacter pascens | reverse complement strand
TGGCATCGGTCGGCCGCAAGGAACTCAAAGCCATCAAGGGCATGCCCCAGACCGCCGAGACCATCCAGGAAATTCCCCCCACCCTGAAACCCAATGGAGATCACCGATGAGTGAAAACCCGGACGCCATCCGCGCCGACATTGAAGCCACCCGCGCCCGCCTCGGCACCAACGTGGACGCGGTCGCCGACAAAGTCACACCGTCCAACATCGTCCACCGGCAGACCGACAAGGTCAAGGAAGCCGTCTTCGGAGTAAAGGAGAAAGTCATGGGAGCAGCGGACCACACGTCGGAGCACGTCCACAGGGCCTCCGGCAACGCCGGATCCGCCATGGGCGACGCCGGCTCCGCCGTCAGCTCCACACTCCACGACGCCGGCTCCGCCGTGGCCGACGCCCCGCACCAGGCAGCCCTGAAGACCCAGGGCAACCCCCTCGCCGCCGGCCTGATCGCCTTCGGCGCCGGCCTGCTGGTCTCCTCCCTGATTCCACCGAGCCAGAAGGAACGCGAAGCAGCCGAGACCCTGAAAACCGCAGCCGAACCGGTCACCACCCAGCTGACCGATGCCGCCAAGGACATGGCCCAAGGCCTGAAGGAACCCGCCCAGGAAGCCATGGAAAACGTCAAAGCCACCGCCACAGACGCCGCCCAGCACGTCAAGGGAGAAAGCCAGACCGCCGTCTCCGACGTCAAAGCCAGCGCCACAGACGCCAAGGACCACGTCCAAAACACCTAAAGCCCCTTGGGGTTTTGCGGCCGGCCGCCCTCCGCTCCGGGTGGCGGCCGCCCGCACCAGCCCGACAAAGGAAGACCACTATGAAGAAACTGCTCTTTACCCTGCTCCCGGCCATCATCGCCCGCGTGCTGCGCGCCCGCCAGGCACGGCAACGCCGCAACGACCCGAACCGCTACTAAGGAGCACCAACCATGATTGGATTCATCATCGCAGGACTCGTCATTGGGGCGCTGGCGCGCCTGATCAAGCCCGGGAAGCAGAACCTGGGACTGCTCGCCACCTTGCTGCTGGGACTCGCGGGCTCAGTTATCGGAGGCGTCATCGCGAGCCTACTGGGCACGGGAAACGTCTTCGAGCTTAATGTGTTGGGCTTCGTCGTTGCCGTAATCGCCGCGGTTCTGCTGATCGGGGTCGCCGAAAGCCTGGCGGGGAGGCGGAGGGTCACACGCTGATCCTGCCCCGGCTACTCCAGGACACCGGCCCTGTGCCCTGTTCCGCTGGTGGGCGCGTTCGTGAACCTTTCCTTGGACGGGGAGGCACCGCATGATAGGCGCATGACTCAATTCACCTCAGCCGACGAATCCGCCGTCGCAAGGGCACAACGCGAACTCCAGGAGGCCGGCGCCCGCTCTGTGATCGGCACGGTGGTGAATGCGTCTGGCGTCACGCTGGCGAAGAGCGTTCCGTTAGCCCGGCTCGGAGCCTTCCACCAATCCGGGATGGGTGCCGCCCCCGTCTGGCACGTCTTCACCATCGACGGCGGGATAGCGTTCACGGACAACATCACTCCTGTCGGCGATATGCGCCTCAAGATCGATATCGCAGGACTCCGCGTCCTGCCGGGTGGCCGGGCCTGGGCACCGGGCAGCCTTTTCGAACAGGACGGCGCCGCCTCTCCGGCCTGCGCCCGCGGTCTTCTGGCCGACGTCGACGGCAGTCTCGACGCGGCGGGATACCAGGCATTCGTTGGCCACGAGCTTGAATTCTTCCTCATCTCCCCGGATGGTTCAGCGCTGGAGACCGCGCCCTGGGTTCCGTACGGGGCGACCGGCCTTCTGGACCGATCGGAATTCCTCGATGACCTGCTGGCAGCGATGAATCAGGCAGGCATTCCCCAGGAGCAGATCCACGCCGAGTACGGCAGGAACCAGTTCGAATTTTCCCTTCCCCCGGCCTCCCCCGTTCAGGCCGCGGACGCCGCGGTCCTTGCCAAGATCATCGTGGGCATCGTCGCCAGGGCCCACGGCATGCAGGCCTCGTTCTCCCCCTCCCCCTTTCCCGGCACGGTCGGAAACGGGGCCCACCAGCACTTTTCGCTCCACAAGAACGGCCTGCCGCTCTTCTCCGGGGGCAGCGGACCGCACGGCATCTCCTCCGAGGGAGGCGCGGCCATCGGAGGAATCCTCGCAGGGCTCCCCGATATCCAGGGTTTCCTCACCGGATCAGTTTTGTCCGGAAGCCGGCTGGCACCCGGCACGTGGTCGGGCGCCTACTTGTGCTGGGGCCTGGAAAACCGGGAAGCCTCGGTGCGCTTTCTGAACGAGGGCACGAGCAATCCGCACGGAGCCAACGTCGAGGTGAAAATCATTGACCCGTCGGCAAACGTATACCTGGCCTCCGCTGCCATCCTTGCAGTCGCCCTTGACGGCATCCGAAGCGGTCACCAGCTTCCGGCAGAGGTCCCGGGTGACCCGGGAAGGCTGTCAGAAGAGGAACGGCAGCGGGCAAACGTCCGCCTGCTCTCCGATTCCCCCACCGCGATCATCGACACGCTGGACAAGTCACGGCTTGCCCGCGGGCTTCTCGGCGACGCGATCGTCGATGCCACGGTGGCCGTCCGGCGCTATGAACAGCGGGCCTCCGCGGACCTCGCGCCGGATGAGCTTGCCGCACGCTTTCGGCTTGCCTGGTCCATCTGATGGCGGGCGGTTCCTTCGCGGACTTCGTCGACCACGTCAGCCTTGTCGACCACCACGTGCATGGCGCGTTTAACGCCGACGGTGACGAGGCACGCTTTCAGAACTCACTCAACGAGGGGAACAACGAACCCCTGACCAACCCCGGGGACACCTACACCACGCAAATCGGGCTCGCCATCCGGCGCTGGTGCAGCGGCGTTCTTGATCTGCCGCGGCACGCGTCGCCGGCGGAATACTGGAGCCGGCGCTCCGAGCTTGGCGAACTCGAGGTCAGCCGGCGCATGACCCGCGCTGCCGGGGTGAGCGATTGGCTGATCGACACGGGATTGAACGCCCCTGGCTACCTCGGACCGGCTGGCATGGCCGACGTCTCCGGCGGGCGGACCCACGAGATCGTCCGGCTGGAAGTGGTCGCCGAACAGTTGATCACGGAGATCGCTAACCCGGCAGATTACGCCGAAGAGTTCGCTCAGCGGCTTCAAAACCTCACCCTCAGCGCTGTGGGCTTTAAAACCGTTCTCGCCTACCGCGCAGGGTTCGACGGGGATCTTAGCCGGCCGACGCCGGCTGCGGTCACCGAAGCGGCCCGCCGCTGGAAGGGGAACCTGGGCGGCGGCGGCACGGAGGCGAAGCTGACCGACGTGACACTCATTGCCCACGGGATCCACGCGGCGGTGTCGCTGAAGCTTCCGGTGCAGTTCCACGTCGGATTCGGCGACCGCGACCTGGACCTCCACAAGACCAATCCCCTGTATCTCCTGGACCTCCTCAGGTCCCCCGACGTCCGCGAGACACCGATCATGCTGCTTCACTGCTACCCCTTCGAGCGCGAGGCAGGCTATCTGGCCCATGCCTTTGAAAACGTCTACATCGACGTGGGCCTTGCCGTGAACTTCACCGGGGCGCGGAGCCGGGAGCTGCTGGCCCGCTCCTTCGAACTGGCCCCGTTCACAAAGATCCTGTACTCCTCCGACGCCTACGGCCCGGCCGAACTTCACTACCTCGGTACGAGACTGTGGCGCAACGCCATCACCAGGGTGATCGGCGAATGGATCGACAACGACGACTGGTCAGAGGCGGACGCCCGCAGGATCGTGGAACTCGTCGCACACGGCAACGCCCGCCGCGTGTACGCGCTGCCCTGAGCCGCCGACCCGGCCCCGATTGGCCCGGTGAATGCCCCTGTTTGCCCCGTTACCTTTTTCGTAGCCCCAGTCCTGTTGCAGGATAAGGGTGTGTTGGCAGGTCGGTCCCGGCATGGTTTCTGCCCCCAGTCGTTCATGATCCGGGGGGTGTTGTCACCGGGACCGGCTTGGCGGCAGTTGATC
>NZ_JAFHKT010000064.1 GCF_017052465.1 Arthrobacter pascens | reverse complement strand
TGAGCGGCGGTCTCCGTTCTGCCCGTGCCTGGCCACCATCCGGTGCGCCGCCGCTATCGAGAACGAACAATGCCCCGCGTCCAACATGCGGTAATAGGCCTGAGTGACCGAGAGATTCCCATATTCCTTGGAATTGAGCAGTCCCATAAACTCCTCGGTTTCGGCGGCGGTGATCCGGTTCGGGTAGTCCCGGTCGGCATGCGGAACGGTGATCCCCGCCGGGGGCGGAGGATTCAGATGCCGGTACCAGGAC
>NZ_JAFHKT010000063.1 GCF_017052465.1 Arthrobacter pascens | reverse complement strand
GATGTCCGGCTGGACCATCTTCTACTGGGCCTGGTGGATCTCCTGGACGCCGTTCGTCGGACTGTTCATCGCCCGCATCAGCCGCGGCCGCACCATCCGGCAGTTCGTCACCGGCGTACTGCTGGTGCCCAGCGTCGTCAGTGTGATCTGGTTCGGCATCTTCGGAGGCGCCGCCTTCCACGTGCAGCAGGAAGCCGACAAGGCCAACACCCCCGGCCTCGTCACCATGGTCGACGGGACCCCCTCCGTCAATTTTGACGGTGCCCTCTTCGACCTGGTCAAAAACCTGGGCATGCCCGTCTGGGTCACCGCGGCAGTCATCGTCCTGGCGATGGTCCTGGTCGCCATCTTCTTCATCACGGGCGCAGACGCCGCCTCCATCGTAATGGGATCGCTCAGCTCCAACGGCGCCGAAGAACCCCGCCGCGGAGTGGTCATCTTCTGGGGCACGCTGACCGGCGCCGTCGCCGCCGTCATGCTCCTGGCCGGTGGCAACGAACCCTCAGAAGCCCTGTCCGGCCTGCAACGGATCACCATCGTTGCCGCCCTGCCGTTCGTGCTGGTCATGTTGCTGCTCTGTGTCGCCCTGGCACGGGACCTGCGCCGCGATCCGCTGGCCCTGCGGGCCAGGCTGGCCACCTCCGTCATGGAACGGGCCATCCGGACCGGCGTGGAACAACACGGCGGCGTCCAGTTCGACCTCGTGACCACTCACCAGGGCGATGAACGGTGCCCGGACGGTTCGCCATGTGCAGGCGGAACCAAGCCAGACTCTCCAGATGTCAAGGAATAGGTGTTCATATCAAGACAATTCAGCTGGGCATTCCCCGGCTTCCCGGCAGAAGCGGGGGCGGGCTGCCGATGCCGCCAACCCGGCCCTCCGGAGTTCCGGCCGGACTGCTGGACAGATTCGGGCGCCAGGCAACAGATCTGCGGTTGTCCCTCACGGACAAATGCAACCTTCGGTGCTCATATTGCATGCCCGCGCAGGGCTTGGAATGGCTGTCCAAACAATCCCTGATGACCCCCGATGAGATCGTGCGGATTGTTGGCATCAGTGTGGACAAACTGGCCATCAAGGAACTCCGGCTTACCGGCGGCGAGCCCCTGGTACGCCCTGACCTGGTGAACATCATCCGGGCCCTGCGCCGGCAGCACCCCGATCTGCCTATATCCATGACTACAAACGGCGTCGGACTGGACAAGAAGGCCGGGTCACTCAAGGACGCCGGGCTCACCCGAATCAATGTCTCACTCGATTCCCTTCACGAAGAGACGTTCGAGTTGCTCACCAGGCGCCCGTTCCTCAACAAGGTGCTGGCTGGAGTCGAAGCGGCGAGGACTGCAGGGTTGGGACCGATCAAAATCAACGCTGTCCTGATGCGGGGTATCAACGACGCCGAAGCGTCCCCGCTCCTCGCATGGGCATTGCAGCACGACTACGAGCTGCGATTCATCGAGCAGATGCCGCTTGATGCAGATCACGGATGGACGCGCCGCGACATGGTCACTGCTGCCGAAATCCGTGAACTGCTCTCCCAAGAGTTCGTCCTCACCCCAGACCTTCGGGAGCGGGCAGGAGCCCCGGCAGAACGCTTCCAGGTCAGGAAGCGAAATGCTGCCAAGGGTGAATCCCACGGGGCCGCCCTGGGGACCGTGGGCATCATCGCTTCCGTCACGGAACCCTTCTGCGGCGACTGCAGGCGCACGCGCATCACGGCGGAGGGCAAGCTCATGAGCTGCCTGTTCTCCCGGGAGGAATTCGACCTCCTGGGCCTCATGCGCACAGGGGCGGATGACGAAGAAATCGCCCGCTGCTGGCAGGACGCGATGTGGATCAAGCCGCGTGCCCACGGCATGGACCACTCCGGCCTGGATTCCACGGACTACAAGCAGTCGGGCCGCAGCATGAGCACCATCGGAGGCTGAATAACAATGTTGGTTCGATACTTCGCCGCGGCATGTTCCGCCGCCGGCGTGGAAGAGGAACGTCATGACCTGGCAGCCGGCGTGACGCTGAGTGAACTCCTGACAGCCGTACTTGCGATTGACCGTCCGGACCCTCCGGCGGGAACTCCTCCGCTCGCACGGATCATCGCCCGGAGCAGCTTCCTTCACAACGAAATCGCTGTACGGGACCTTGGTCTGAGCCTTGGCCCCGAGGATGTCATCGACGTTCTCCCGCCCTTTGCCGGCGGCTGAGCCTCGGCGACGAAGCTTCGTTCTCAGCTCATTGACACTCCACAGCCACCGCCACTAGCATCGTCATATATCAGTTCGATACTGCGCGCATATCATACTTTCCTCGCTCCAGATGCTGGCCCGACGCCGGCTCCGCACCGCCGGAGCGCCGCAGGCCGGCAGCAGACACCCGAGGGGATTCCGGCAACGGTCATCGTTGCAAAGCAAACTACCCGCCTGGGCAAAAGTCCGGTAGGCATGGCCACTCTGGCAGCCAGAGCGAAAGGAACACGAACTAATGGTTCATAAGGTCAAGGCAGTTGTTGTCAGGGAGAAGAATGCTCCGGTGTCGTTGGAGACGATTCTGGTGCCGGATCCGGGGCCGGGGGAGGCTTTGGTGGATGTCCTGACGTGCGGGGTGTGCCATACGGATCTGCATTACAAGCTGGGCGGTATTGGGGATGAGTTCCCGTACCTGCTG
>NZ_JAFHKT010000062.1 GCF_017052465.1 Arthrobacter pascens | reverse complement strand
TGCTGGCGTGCGGCGGTGGGGTGGGTGGGGAATGCGGCGGCGGGTCAGCGGCGGACGAGCGGTTCGCACTGGTTGTCCTGGATCCCTGCGGTGGCGGGGCCGGCGGTGGCGGCGGCGAAGCCGAGGGCGGTCGCGGTCAGTACGGCGGTGGTCCAGATTTTGCGGAACATGATGATCTCCTAAGGGTGTGGCGGTGCTGGGTGTGGTTTGGTATGCGGGATGCAGCTGGTCAGCGGCGGACGAGCGGTTCGCAATGGTTGGAGCTGAGCCCGGCGGCTGCGGGGCCGGCGGTTGCGGCGGCGAAGCCCAGGGCGGTGGCGAGCAGGACGGCGCTGGTCCAGATTTTGCGGATCATGGTGATCTCCTAAGGTGTGGCGGTACGGGGGGGGTTGGTGTGCGGGATGCAGCTGGTTAGCGGCGGACGAGCGGTTCGCAATGGTTCATCGCGACGCCGGCGGTGGCGGGGCCGGCGGTGGCGGCGGCGAAGCCGACGGCGGTGGCGGTCAGGACGGCGGTGGTCCAGATTTTGCGGAACATGATGATCTCCTGCTGTGGCGGTTCGGGCGGGTTGGGTGGAGGATGCTGCGGGTTAGCGGCGGACGAGCGGCTCGCAATGGTTCATCGCAATCCCGGCCGCGGCGGGGCCGGCGGTGGCGGCGGCGAAACCGAGTGCGGTAGCGAGGGTGAGGGCGGTGGTCCAGATTTTGCGGTACATGATGAATGTCCTTTCGAGTGGTTGGTATGGGCTGGTGTTCTATGAGGTGGCACCAAGGTCCTATGAGATCCTTGATCGGCTGAATGGGGCGGGTCCCATCTGGGGTTGGTTGTCTCTGTGGCTGTCAGTCTGAGCAGTCCGGCCACAGGTCCTGGCCCCAGTGATCGTCAGTCAGTGTGGAGGGCTTCAACTCCTGGGTTGCCGCGGGTCCGGCGTTGTTGGCCAGTGCGTGAATCCGCTGACTGTTGTGGATCCTGGATGCTTCTATTCGCTTCATGATCAGGATCCCCTCT
>NZ_JAFHKT010000061.1 GCF_017052465.1 Arthrobacter pascens | reverse complement strand
CGGCCGCTCCTACAGCGACTACCCCACCATCCTGACCTCCATCCGCGAACGCCTCCTGACCCTCCCGCCCGACACCATCGTCCGCACCGGACACGGCGACAACACCACCATCGCCGCCGAACGCGAAACACTCGCCAAGGTCAACCAGTGACGTCCTGATCCAGGAACGGCCCCCGCCCTGTCAGGCGGGGGCCGTTCCTGTCTTCCGCATACGCCGACGTCAATTAACCAGAAGGGAGGGCCATGGCCCGGATCAGACGCGTGGCTTTGCTGTCGCTACACACCTCACCTATGGAGCAGCCCGGTTCCGGTGATGCCGGCGGGATGAATGTCTACATCCGAGGCCTGGCCTCGGCCCTCGCGGAAGCCGGCGTGGACGTGGAGATTTTCACCCGCTCCACAGACGCCAGCCAGCCCGCCGTCGAACATCCCGAGGCGGGCGTGCGCGTCCACAACGTCTTGGCGGGACCACGGCGGCACGTTCCCAAGGAGCAGCTGCCTGACATGGTGCCCAGCATGGTCGCTGAGATCGAAAGAATCTGCGGGCGGCAGCCGCACGGGCATTACGACGTGATCCATGCCCACTACTGGGTCTCCGGTGTCGCCGGCATCGAGCTGTCCCGGCGGTGGGACGTGCCGTTGGTGCACACCATGCACACCATGGCCAAGGTCAAGAACCTCGTGCTGCAGACGGGCGAGCAACCCGAGCCGCGGCGCCGGGAGGACGGCGAGTACAGGATCGTCGACGGTGCTGCCCGCCTGATCGCCAACACCGGCGCCGAGGCCGCCGAGCTGGTTTCACACTACAACGCTGACTTTGACCGGATCGACGTCGCTCCCCCTGGCGTTGACCTGTCGGTCTTCACGCCCGCGTCCCGCAGCCGCTCCCGCGCCGCGCACGCCATTGCCCCACGCACATTCCATCTGCTGTTTGCAGGGCGGATCCAGTGGCTCAAGGGCCCACAGGTCCTGGTCCAGTCCGCGGCCCTCCTCCGCAGCCGCCGCCCGGACATCGATCTGAAGGTGACCGTCCTCGGCGCTCTGAGCGGCGCCCGGGACTTCAATCTGAAAGCGGTTGTCAGCGCCGAAGGAATGGACGACGTCGTCACCCACCTTCCGCCGGTCGCCGCACCGGAGCTGGCCGGCTGGTACCGTTCTGCCGACGTCGTAGTCATGCCCTCCTACAGCGAGTCCTTCGGGCTCGTTGCACTGGAGGCTCAAGCCTGCGGCACACCCGTAGTGGCCACCCGCGTTGGAGGCCTGTCGCGCGCCGTCAGCGACGGCCTCACAGGAATCCTGGTTGACGGGCACCGTGCAGCCGACTGGGCCGACGCCCTCGAAGCCTTGTGCGACGATCCCGTCAGGCGGGAGGACATGGGCCGTGCGGCCTCCGTCCAGGCGGAGAGTTCAGGATGGCAGCGCACTGCGGCCATCACGCTCGAGAGCTACCTCGCCGCCGCAGACCACCACTCCGTTCACTTGGAACTCGCGGCCGTTTAAGCAGGACACTCCCCCACCAAAAAGAAGTGAGGGAGCGTCGGGCCCAAACTTGCGAAAGGTGAGGGAGCGTCGGGCCCAAACCTGCGAAAGGTGAGGGAGCGTCGGGCGGGGGTTAGCGCTCGAGGTCGCCGCGGATGAAGGCCTCGACCTTTTCACGGGCGAGGTCGTCGTTGAACTGCTCCGGCGGGGACTTCATGAAGTAGCTCGACGCTGACAGCAGCGGGCCGCCGATGCCACGGTCCAGGCCGATCTTCGCCGCCCGGATCGCATCGATGATCACACCCGCGGAGTTCGGCGAGTCCCACACCTCCAGCTTGTACTCCAGCGACACCGGGGCGTCACCGAAGTTCCGGCCCTCCAGGCGCACGAAGGCCCACTTCCGGTCATCGAGCCACTGCACATAGTCCGACGGGCCGATGTGCACATCCTTCGCAGCCATCTCGGCCTCGACGTTGGAGGTCACGGCCTGGGTCTTGGAGATCTTCTTGGACTCCAGCCGGTCACGCTCCAGCATGTTCTTGAAGTCCATGTTGCCGCCGACATTCAGCTGGTACGTGCGGTCCAGCGTCACCCCGCGGTCCTCGAACAGCTTGGCCATCACCCGGTGCGTGATGGTCGCACCGATCTGGCTCTTGATGTCATCGCCCACGATCGGCACACCGGCCGCGGTGAACTTGTCCGCCCACTCCTTGGTGCCGGCGAGGAACACCGGCAGCGCGTTCACGAACGCCGCCCCGGCATCGATCGCGCACTGGGCGTAGAACTCCGCCGCTTCCTGCGAGCCGACCGGCAGGTAGCAGACCATCACGTCAACCTCGGCGTCCTTCAGGGCCTGGACGACGTCGACCGGCT
>NZ_JAFHKT010000060.1 GCF_017052465.1 Arthrobacter pascens | reverse complement strand
GCTCCGGTGTCGTTGGAGACGATTCTGGTGCCGGATCCGGGGCCGGGGGAGGCTTTGGTGGATGTCCTGACGTGCGGGGTGTGCCATACGGATCTGCATTACAAGCTGGGCGGTATTGGGGATGAGTTCCCGTACCTGCTGGGCCATGAGGCGACCGGTGTGGTCGCCGCGGTCGGTGAGGGTGTGACGGAGGTCGCTGCGGGGGACCGGGTGATCCTGAACTGGCGTGCGGTGTGCGGGCAGTGCCGGGCCTGTGCGAAGGGCCAGCCGCAGTATTGCTTCAACACGGCCAACGCGACGCAGAAGATGACGCTGGAGGACGGCACCGAGCTCTCCCCGGCGCTGGGTATCGGCGCGTTCGCGGAGAAGACGCTGGTCGCGGCCGGGCAGTGCACCAAGGTCGATGAGGACGCCGACCCAGCAGCGGTGGGGTTGCTCGGGTGCGGGGTGATGGCCGGGATCGGCGCGGCGATCAACACCGGTGAGGTCAAGCGCGGGGAGTCGGTGGCCGTGATCGGCTGCGGCGGCGTGGGCATCGCAGCGATCGCCGGGGCGAAGCTGGCCGGGGCGACCACGATCATCGCGGTGGACATCGATGAGAACAAGATCCAGATGGCCAAAACCCTGGGCGCGACGCACGGGGTGAACTCCCGCACCGCCGACCCGGTCGAGGCCATCCGGGCGCTGACGAACGGCAACGGCGCCGACGTCGTGATCGAGGCCGTCGGCCGTCCCGAGACGTACAAGCAGGCCTTCTACGCCCGCGACCTCGCCGGCCGGGTGGTCCTCGTCGGCGTCCCGACCCCGGAGATGAAGCTCGAACTGCCGCTGCTGGACGTCTTTGGCCGCGGCGGGTCGCTGAAGTCCTCCTGGTACGGGGACTGCCTGCCCTCCCGGGACTTCCCGATGCTGGTCTCCCACTACAAGCAGGGCAACCTGGACCTGGACGCCTTCGTGACCGAACGCATCACCATCGACCAGGTCGAAGAGGCCTTCGAGAAGATGCACGAGGGCACGGTGCTGCGCTCCGTCGTCGAAATCCACCCCACCACCACCGCCACTGCCAGTGCTACTGCCAGTGCCGCTGAGACCGCTGAGACTGTGACGGCGGTGTCCGCATGAGCGTCAGCATCGAGAACCTCGTCACCTCCGGGACGTTCTCCCTCGACGGCGGCACCTGGGAGGTGGACAACAACGTCTGGATCGTGGGCAACGACACCGAATGCGTGATCATCGACTCCCCGCACGACGCCGAGGCGATCATCAACCAGGTCCGCGGCCGGACGGTGCTGGCGATCCTGCTCACCCACGCGCACAACGACCACATCGGCGCCGCCCGCCAGGTCGCCGACACCGTGGGCGCCCCGATCCACCTGCACCCCGAGGACCAGGTCCTCTGGGAACAGGTCTACCCCGGCACCACCCCCGATAAGGAGATCACGGACGGGGACGAGTTCCACATCGGCGGGGCCACCCTGAAAGCGATCCACACCCCCGGCCACTCACCCGGCTCCACCTGCTTCCACCTCGAGCAGGAGGGCACCGTCTTCACCGGGGACACCCTGTTCAACGGCGGACCCGGCGCGACCGGCCGCTCCTACAGCGACTACCCCACCATCCTGACCTCCATCCGCGAACGCCTCCTGACCCTCCCGCCCGACACCATCGTCCGCACCGGACACGGCGACAACACCACCATCGCCGCCGAACGCGAAACACTCGCCAAGGT
>NZ_JAFHKT010000059.1 GCF_017052465.1 Arthrobacter pascens | reverse complement strand
CTCTCGACCTAATGGTTGTCCGGCGGTGACCTACTCTCCCACACCCTCCCGGGTGCAGTACCATCGGCGCTGTGGGTCTTAGCTTCCGGGTTCGGAATGGGACCGGGCGTTTCCCCCACGCTATGACCGCCGTAACCCTTCGACCCGGCACACACCCGCGGGGTGTGTGTGGGAAATCTGGTGTTACAACTGTGCTGTTGTTTCAACTGTGCTGTTGTTACAGCTGTGGTGTTGTTATTTTGTTGTGGTTTTTGTTCCCTGGGCAACTTACCGTGTGACGGGT
>NZ_JAFHKT010000058.1 GCF_017052465.1 Arthrobacter pascens | reverse complement strand
TGGCAACCCGCGGTTTCGGTGAGGCGGCGTTCGAAGAGGTGGCGGACATCATCGCCGAGGCACTGATGGCCGACGCCGGAACCGACCTGTCCGGCCTGCGTTCAAGGGTCGAGGCACTAGCCGCCGCGCACCCGCTCTACCGGTCGGTTGCGAACCTCTCCTAGCGCTCTGTGGGCGCATTGTCGCACCGGTCCCGGGTCTTGGGGGCCGGGACCGGTACGGCAAGCCCCGCTTTTTGTCGTTGACCATCACTCTTTTTCTTTCCGCGGAAGGTACGCATCATGGCTGTTGGAGTCTTTGACCTCTTTTCCATCGGGATAGGACCGTCCAGTTCACACACCGTGGGCCCCATGCGGGCCGCCGCCGTTTTCGCCGAGGAACTCAAATCCCTTGGCAAGCTGGCGGACGCAGCGTCGCTGCGCGTGGACCTCTACGGCTCACTCGCCGCCACCGGGCACGGCCACGGCACCATGACCGCGATCCTGCTCGGCCTCGAAGGCTTCCACCCGGAGCTGATCCTCCCCGAGGAAGTGGAGGAGCGGCTGGCCGCGATCGCTGATACAGGAATGCTTCAGCTGGCCGGCGCCGTCCCCTTGCCCTACGGGGTAAAGGACATGGTCCTGTGCCCGCTGACCATCCTGCCGCGGCACACCAACGGTATGACGTTCACGGTGTCCGACGCCGATGGCGACGCCCTGCACAGCGC
This sequence comes from Arthrobacter pascens, assembly GCF_017052465.1. Taxonomy (GTDB): domain Bacteria; phylum Actinomycetota; class Actinomycetes; order Actinomycetales; family Micrococcaceae; genus Arthrobacter; species Arthrobacter pascens. Next base: position 1,217 of record NZ_JAFHKT010000058.1, on the reverse strand, counting down.
TACCTTCTTCTCCGTTGGCGGCGGCTTCATCGTCCGCGACGGCGAAGAGGACGCGGCCCAGCGGGAGCTCGAGGAGTCCAAGAAGGAACTGCCCCTCCCGTTCCGTACCGCCGCCGAGCTGCTGGAACACTGCCGGAAAACCTCCCTGAGCATCAGCGAGGTGATGCGGATCAATGAAGAAGACAGCCGTTCGGAAGAGGAAATCCGGGAAGGCCTGCTCCAGATCTATTCCGTGATGGAGGGCTGCGTTCAGGTCAGCCTCAAGCGCGAGGGCCTGCTGCCCGGCGGGCTCAAGGTCCGCCGTCGTGCTCCCGACTGGCATGAGCGCTTGCTGAAGGAGGACAAGGACCGTGACCCGAAGTACTGGCAGGAATGGGTGAACCTGATCGCCCTGGCGGTCAACGAGGAGAACGCTTCCGGTGGCCGCGTGGTCACCGCGCCCACGAACGGCGCGGCGGGCATCATCCCGGCGGTGCTGTACTACGCCCTGCACTTTGCCCCCGGTATGGAAAATGCGACGCAGGAGGACCGCGACGACGTGGTGGTGAAGTTCCTCCTCACTGCCGCCGCCATCGGGGTGCTCTACAAGGAGCAGGCCTCGATCTCCGGTGCCGAAGTCGGCTGCCAGGGCGAGGTGGGGTCGGCGTCGTCCATGGCTGCTGCCGGGCTGGCCGAGGTCATGGGCGGAACGCCTGCGCAGGTGGAGAACGCCGCGGAAATCGCGATGGAACACAACCTCGGTCTGACCTGCGACCCCATCGGCGGGCTCGTCCAGATTCCCTGCATCGAACGCAATGCCATTGCGGCCGCGAAGGCCATCAACGCCGCCAAGATGGCGCTCTGGGGCGACGGCTCGCACCGGGTGTCCCTCGACGAAGTCATCGTCACCATGCGGGAGACCGGCAAGGACATGAGCTCCAAATACAAGGAAACGGCCATGGGCGGTCTCGCCGTCAACGTCGTCGAATGCTGAAGGAAAGAGAACAATGACACTGGCACCAGAAGGCCGGAAAATGCTGCGTATCGAACAGCGCAATGCGGCCACCCCGGTGGAACGTAAGCCGGATTGGATCAAAGCCAAGGTCCAGATGGGCCCCGAGTTCGTCCAGCTCAAGAACCTGGTCAAGAAGGAAGGCCTCCACACCGTGTGCGAGGAGGCCGGCTGCCCCAACATCTTCGAGTGCTGGGAAGACAAGGAAGCAACGTTCCTGATCGGC
>NZ_JAFHKT010000057.1 GCF_017052465.1 Arthrobacter pascens | reverse complement strand
TGTAATTCCCACGGAGGTTATGAACGCGGCTGATGGGAGTTTTTCCTCCGATGCCGGTATGGGTCCTGTGATGATTGTACTGATGTAGCCAATCGGGGTACGTGGCTGCTCGCTCGGTTTCTGATGTGTAGGGACGGGCGTAGGCCCATTCCGTGGTGAGAGTGCGGTTGAAGCGTTCTACCTTGCCATTGGTTTGTGGCCGGTAAGGGCGCGTCTTGCGGTGCTTGATGTTCGGACCCAAGGCGGCGGTGAAGGCTCTGGAGCGGTAACAGGCTCCGTTATCGGTAAGCACGGCTCTGACAGTGATGCCGTGGGCGGCGAAGAACGCAGCGGCGCGGAGCCAGAACGCTGTGGCGGTTTCCTTCTTTTCGTCGTTGAGGATTTCGGAGTAGGCCAGGCGGGAATGGTCATCCACGGCGTGGTGAAGGTAGGCATAGCCGGTCCCGGCCCGGCGGTTCTTCCTGCCTTTGGCCCTTCCCAATGACCGGTGTCCGCCGCCCTGAGGGATGCGTCCGAGCTTCTTGATGTCCACATGGATCAGGTCTCCCGGCTGCTCGTGTTCGTAGCGTTGGGGTGCCGGCTTGCGGACGGGCAGGCCGGTGCCTTGGTCCAGGCAGGCCAGCCGGGGCATCCGGTGCCTGGACAGGACTTTTCCAACCGTCGAGCGTGCCAGATGCAGGTGGGCTGCGATCCGGTGAGGACCCCACCGGCGGGTGAAACGCAGCGCCAGAATCCGCCGTTCGGTGCGGACATTAGTGCGGTTCGGGCTCCGACGCGGCCGCGAGGACATGTCCGCCATGCCGTCCTCGCCACGGGCCCGGTACCGGTCCACCCACTTCTTCGCGGTGGCCGGCGAGCACTGGAACCGCTCCGCGGCCCGGCGCAGGGTCCAGCCCTGCTCGATGACCAACCGGGCGAGCTTTCCCCTGGCCTTGGGTGTCAGGTCAG
>NZ_JAFHKT010000056.1 GCF_017052465.1 Arthrobacter pascens | reverse complement strand
GTTTCAACTGTGCTGTTGTTACAGCTGTGGTGTTGTTATTTTGTTGTGGTTTTTGTTCCCTGGGCAACTTACCGTGTGACGGGTTTGTTGGTTGGGAACCACATAGTGGACGCAAGCAGTCTTGTTTCTTTTTACCACCCCCTGGTGCGAACCCCTTTTGAAGTTGGGTTTGCGGGGTGGTGTGTGGTGTAAGTTATCGGCCTATTAGTACCGGTCAGCTTCACGAGTCGTTAGTCCTCGCTTCCACATCCGGCCTATCAACCCAGTGGTCTGGCTGGG
>NZ_JAFHKT010000055.1 GCF_017052465.1 Arthrobacter pascens | reverse complement strand
GGCAAGCAACGCTCGACGCCTGCTACGCCCGCAACCCACACCGATACCGGAACCAACCCTCAGCACCGGGAGTCCCTCCCAAAGCCGGGATCAACAACAAACAAACCACCCCGCTGTCACAAACAGCTTGATATATACCGGCCCCAGGCCGGTCGTGCGGGCGCAGGCCGGTCATGCGGGCGCGGGCCGGTCGTGCGGGGCCGGGCCGGTCATGGGGGCGCGGGGAGGCACCCGGTCAGGACGCGAGGAACCTCTCGTACCGCTCGACGGACCTGTTGAACGCTGCCAGGGCCGCGGGGCCGAGTGACCCGTCGCCGTCGAACGGCTCGGGCACGAACCGGGCGGCGCGCCCTGTCCCCTGCCGCGCCCAGGTCCCGACGACCTCGCCGCCAGCCACGATTGCCTTCTTGAACACTCCGTTGCCGCCCGGGACGATCTTCTGCGCGTGCTCCGGCGGCAGCACCAGGCTGCGGTCCGTGTACCCGAGCACGAACTCGTCGAACCCCGGCAGTGCCATAACCGTGCGCTGCCCGGGCACGCCGTCATCCAGCAGCGCGGCTGTCCCGGGTGAGAGCCAGTAGCTCGTCCCGCCAAACTCCAGTTCCACGAGTTCCCCGCTCACGGTGGCCAGGGCCGCCCGTGCCTCCGTCAGGGTGGTGTTGGACCACCAGGCGAAGTCCCGCACCGTCGCCGGTCCGTGGCTGCGCAGGTACCTCAGCAGCAACTCGGCAATGCCTTCCTCCCGTTCGAGGTCCCGGGAGGTGGTGATCCAGTCGTCGAACGCCACGAACTTCTGCTGGTTGCCCTCGAGCGGTCCCGGCACCAGCGACGCACTTTGGCACAGCAGCCCCAGCAGGTGGATGCCGCGTTGCCCGGTGGGAGGCTGGCCGCCCGCTTCGAAGGCCGCGAACAGCTCGGCACGGGTGGCCCCGGACGGCCTTCCGGAGGCACCGCCCGTCTCGGAAACCAGGTCCAGGGCGATCTTCCGGCAGACTTCGACGTCACCGGAGGCGATCTCCAGCTGGCGGTGGCGGCTCGCCATGCCTTGGACCAGCCGTGCGGTGGTGATGTTGAGGATCCACCGCAGGTCCTCCGGGGCGAGCAGGTGGAGCGTGCCCCGCATTGGCCAAGAGCGCACGATTGTTCCCGCATCCAGTGCGGCGCGCACAGCGCTGATTCCGGCCCGGGGGACCCGCAGGCCAACCGCCCACAGCGCCGCCTGAAGGTCCTGCGCCTGCATGGCCGTCATCCCGCGGACGGCCTCGGGCACGCCAGGGAGTCCTTCCCCGAGCAACCCTTGCGACGCCAGCCGCAACCGTCCGATGATCCTGGGGGTGACCCGTGTCCGTGCCATGACCCCATCCTAAGACCGCCGCCACAGCGGCATCACCGGCATCACCGTCAGGCGCGGGAACAGTGACTTAGAGTTCGACGCCGATCAGCAGAGGCTCCGGGTGGAGTTCAATGCCGAAATGCCCGACGACGCCGTCCCTCACCTCGCGCGCGATTGCCACCATGTCGGCGGCGCTGGCGGAGCCGCGGTTCGTGATGGCCAGAGTGTGCTTGGTGGACAGTGAAGCCCGGCCGCCGGACACGCTGCCGGCGTCCAGGCCGAAGCCCTTTCCGAACCCGGACTGGTCGATCAGCCACGCCGCGGAAAGCTTGACGAGGCCGTCCGAACCACCCGGGTACCGAGGCGCATTCTCCGGCAGGCCGGCCGCCACTTCTTCGGGGACCATCGGATTGGTGAAGAAGGACCCGGTGGAGTACGTGTCGCGGTCTGCGGGGTCCAGGACCATGCCCTTGGACGCGCGCAGCCGGAGCACCTCCCGGCGGACGTCGTTGGAGTAGGCCCGCT
>NZ_JAFHKT010000054.1 GCF_017052465.1 Arthrobacter pascens | reverse complement strand
GCAAGCAACGCTCGACGCCTGCTACGCCCGCAACCCACACCGATACCGGAACCAACCCTCAGCACCGGGAGTCCCTCCCAAAGCCGGGATCAACAACAAACAAACCACCCCGCTGTCACAAACAGCTTGATATATACCGGGGCGGGGCCGCTCGTGCGGTCGAGGGCCGGTTAGGCAGGCTTCCGGGAAGTGGCAGCAAAGTAAACTGGCAACCGGACGCCAGCGCCGCCGTCGTCAGTTCCTTACCGTTACGAAAGGCGCCCCTCCACCGTGAAGCTGCTGGCCGAGATGTTCACCCTTGCCCCGGCAAACAAGGACCATTACGTCGCCATCCGCTGCGCAGTGGGAGTCTTCGTTCCGCTGATCACCCTCCTGCTGCTGGATCGCCTGGACCTGGCGATCTTCGCGTCGTTTGGCGCATTCACCGGGATCTACGGCCGCGGCGAGCTGCACCGGAAACGCTTCTTCATCCAGGTGCGGGCCGGTTCTCTCATGCTCGTCGTGATGCTCATAGCCAGCCTGTTCGCGCGGGCCAGCGGCGCCCTGGGACTCCCGGCAACCGCGAGCACCTGGCTGCTGGTCCTGGCCACCACGCTGGTGGCCGGTGCCTGTTCCTTGGTCATTGCCTGGTGGCGCCACCGGCCCGCCGGTTCCCTCTTCCACATCTTCGCGTTTGCCGCCATCGCCTCCATTCCCGGCCAGCCGCCGCTGTGGCAGTGCATGTTGGTGGCCGTCCTCACCACGGTGTTCTGCCTGCTGGTGGGGCTGTCATCCCGCGTGCTGCGCAGCCGCCGGACGCCCTGGCAAATGCCCGCACCTGCCCGGCTCAGCCACGATGAGAAGCGTGCGGCGCGGCTGGAAGCAGTGGGTTACCTCGCAGCAGCAGGGCTGGCCGGCTCCCTTGCCACCCTGGTGGGGCAGTGGCTGGGCTTCGGCCACAACTACTGGGCAATGGTGGCGGCTGTGGTTCCCCTGGTGGGCCGGACCACCCGCCACCGCATCGCCCGCGGAGTCCAGCGAATCATCGGCACCGTGCTGGGCCTGCTACTGCTCGCGGGGATCCTGCTGCTGCATCCCGTGCCGTGGCAGACGGTCCTGGTGATCGCCATCTGCCAGTTCGGCGCCGAGCTATTCATCGCCCGCAACTACGTCGTGGCCCAGGTCTTCGTGACGCCGCTTGCGCTGATCTCGACGCTGCTGGTTGCTCCGGCCAGCCCGGACCTGCTGTTGCGCGACCGGATCGTGGAAACAGTGATCGGCGCCGCCGTCGGGATCGCCGTGGTGCTCGCGCCGGCAGCCTGGGCCCGGTCCCGGTCCCAGTCCAAGCCCGCCAACGCTTGAGCGGCCTCTGCCCGCTTGACCGGCCAGGGTCCCCTGTGTGTCAGGCTCTTGTGTGACAGGTTTCTGTCTATACCGGACGGGGCACTCGGGGCGGGGAAGGTCTTTGATGGATTTTGTTATTCCTGTCCGCCATTCCAATCGTCGCTTCACTGTTGACGAGAAAAACGCGAT
>NZ_JAFHKT010000053.1 GCF_017052465.1 Arthrobacter pascens | reverse complement strand
ACGGTAGGGGGAGGCGACGGAGCCGGAGTCGAGGTGGTCCCGGCCGATCACGATGGGCGCCTTGACCTTGCCTTCCTTCACGAGCTGGTTGAACAGCAGCCCGGCCTTGGCGCGTTCGCCGTAGCCCAGCCAGCAGATCCGCGCCGGCAGGCCTTCGAACTCGACCCGCTCACCCGCGGCGTCGATCCAGCGGTGCAGGTGCTTGTTCTCGGGGAAGAGTTCCTTGATGGCCTTGTCCGTCACGGCGATGTCCTCGGGGTCCCCGGAGAGCGCCACCCAGCGGAACGGGCCCAGGCCCTCGCAGAACAGCGGCCGGATGTAGGCCGGAACGAAGCCGGGGAATTCGAAGGCCCGGGCGTAGCCGCCCTGGCGGGCCTCGTCGCGGATGGAGTTGCCGTAATCGAACACCTCCGCGCCGGCGTCCTGGAATTCAACCATGGCCTGGACATGCCTGGCCATCGAGGCCTGGGCCTTCTTGGTGAAGCCTTCCGGATCCGCGGCGGCCTCGGCCTGCCACTCCTCCACGGTGATGCCTTCGGGCAGGTAGGACAGCGGATCGTGCGCCGAGGTCTGGTCCGTGACGATGTCCACGGTGAGCTCCCCTGCCTGGTGGCGGCGCAGGATCTCCGGGAAAACCTCGGCGGCGTTGCCGACATACCCGACCGACCAGCCGCGGCGCTCTTCCTTGGCCGCCAGGACTTTGGCGATGGCGGCGTCGAGGTCGGTCTCCACCTCATCGAGGTAGCGCTTGCCGGCACGGCGGCGCAGCCGGGTCTCGTCGACGTCGACAATCAGGCAGGCGCCCTCGTTCAGGGTGACGGCGAGCGGCTGGGCGCCGCCCATCCCGCCGCAGCCGCCGGTCAGGGTCAGCGTGCCGGCGAGGGTGCCGTTCTCATCCCCGGTGAGCTTGCGGGCGATCGCGGCGAAGGTTTCGAAGGTGCCCTGCAGGATGCCCTGGGTGCCGATGTAGATCCAGGACCCGGCGGTCATCTGGCCGTACATCATCAGGCCCTCGGCCTCGAGGCGGCGGAACTCGGGCCAGTTAGCCCAGTCCCCGACGAGGTTGGAGTTCGCCAGCAGCACCCGCGGCGCCCATTCGTTGGTGCGGAACACGCCCACCGGCTTGCCGGACTGGACCAGCAGCGTCTCGTCCTTCTCCATGGACTCCAGCGTGCGGGTGATCGCGTCGAACGCGGCCCAGGAGCGGACCGCCCGGCCGGTACCGCCGTAGACCACGAGATCATCCGGGCGTTCGGCAACCTCGGGATCCAGGTTATTCATGAGCATGCGCAGCGGGGCTTCCGTCTGCCAGGACTTGGCGGTGAGCTCGGTGCCGCGGGCCGCTTTGACCGGGCGGGCACCGGTAGTGAAATCGGCGGGTGCCATGAGGGGCTCCTTCGT
>NZ_JAFHKT010000052.1 GCF_017052465.1 Arthrobacter pascens | reverse complement strand
GGGGGGTGCCTCTATGGTTTTCGTCAAGCGGCTGAGGGTAGGTTCCGTGGCTCAGGTTCTTGGTAGAGGGTTCCGTCTCGGAGCATGGCGAAGAGTACGTCTGAGCGGCGTCTGGCGAGGGCGATGAGGGCTTGGTTGTGACGTTTGCCTTCGGCACGTTTCCGGTCGTAGTAGGCCCGCGACGGCGGGTGGTGCAGAGCTGCGAAGGCGGAGAGGAACAGTGCGCGTTTGAGTTTCTTGTTCCCGCGCCGGCTGGTGTGTTCGCCTCTGATTGATGTCCCGGAGCGCCTGGTGACGGGTGCGATGCCGGCGTAGGAGGCCAGGTGTGCGGCGCTAGCGAAGTGTTTGCCGGTCACTTCGGTGAGGATGCGGGCGCAGGTCCTGACCCCGATGCCGGGCATCGAGGTCAGGACCTTGTGAAGAGGGTGGGCCTCCACGAGGGCTTCAACCTGGGCGGCGATGTCGTCACGCTGGCCGCGCAAGGCCAACAGCTGTTCTGCCAGTTTCGGGAGAACGATCCCGGCGGCACTGGTGCCCACAACCACGACGGTCTGTTCCCCGAGTGCACTGAAGACCGCGTCGGTGAGTCGTTCTGCGGCGCGGGGTGCGTGTTTCTTCAGCCTGGCTTTGACGTGTCCGCGGCCGGCGGTCTTCAGTGCGCTTGGTGTCGGATACCGTGTCAGCAGGTCGGCTACGGCTGGGTGGTCGAGGTGCGAGCCCAGGGCACGCTCGAGGGCTGGGTGAATTTGGGTGAGCAGCCCGCGGATCCGGTTGGACGTGGCGGTGATTTGGGCCGCGAGGTCGTCGTCGAAGCCGCAGAGGACCCCGAGTTCGGCCAGCGTCTCATCGTCCACGGCGATCGAACGCAGTGTGTGGGGCATGGTGCGTGCGGCCTCGGCGATGATCGCCGCGTCCCTTGCGTCGGTTTTGGCCTGGCCCGGGTGCAGGTCCGCGATCCGCCGCATGGCCAGGCCAGGCAGGTAGCCTACCGCTGCGCCGGCAGCCTGGGCGACAGCAACGGGCAGTGCTCCGATAGTGGCCGGCTGGTCCACGACGAGCAGGATCTTCCCGTCTCCGGACAAGCCGTCGAGGATCTCCCGCAGCCGGGCTTCGTCGTTGGGCAGTGCCTTGTCGAAGAGCCGCTTTCCCGCACGGTTCACGGCCACGGCATGGTGGCCGGATTTCCCGACGTCGAGACCTATGAATACATCAATGTCCTGCTGATCCAGAATCACCGCCACACTCGACCCCCTTGTTCGCGCGTCACCGTCTGTGCTGGCTGGTCAACGGCGGCAGGTGTCGGCATCCACGTTACGAAGGACCCGTCGTCGTGCCTCTATCAGCGATCAACTGCCGCCAAGCCGGTCCCGGTGACAACACCCCCCGGATCATGAACGACTGGGGGCAGAAACCATGCCGGGACCGACCTGCCAACACACCCTTATCCTGCAACAGGACTGGGGCTACGAAAAAGGTAACGGGG
>NZ_JAFHKT010000051.1 GCF_017052465.1 Arthrobacter pascens | reverse complement strand
CACCGGGGTGTTGTTGCCCACGAGGTCGTAGTTGCCCTCGGAGGTGTAGAACTTCACCGCGAAACCGCGCGGGTCCCGCCAGGTGTCCGGGGAGCCGTTCTCGCCCGCGACCGAGGAGAAACGGATCAGCATCTCGGTCTCGACGCCGGGCTGCAGGAACGCGGCCTTGGTGTAGGCCGAGATGTCCTCGGTGGTCTTGAACGTGCCGAACGCGCCGCCGCCCTTGGCGTGCACCACGCGCTCCGGGACCCGCTCGCGGTTGAACTGGGCGAGCTTCTCCACCAGGTAGTGGTCCGTGAGGATGATGGCGCCGTCGGCGCCGACAGCCTTGGAATGGGCATCGGACGTGACAGGAGCGCCGGACTGTGTCGTGGACACGGCAGGCGCAGAGATGTTCGAAGTCATCTTTCTCCTAATTTGTTG
>NZ_JAFHKT010000050.1 GCF_017052465.1 Arthrobacter pascens | reverse complement strand
TGGTGTGGGCCCACGACCGCCGGGTTCCCTGACCGAGCTTGCGAGGTTAGGGGGCGGTTGGGGGTTATTTGCTGAGGTTGGCCAGGCGTTCGGGGCTGAGGAGTTCCTGGAGTTGTTCGGCGGTGAGCAGGCTGTGTTCGAGCACGAGTTCGGCGACGCCCTTGCCGGTGGCGAGGGCTTCCTGGGCGATGGCGGTTGCGGTGGCGTAGCCGAGGTGGGGGTTCAGGGCGGTGACCAGGCCGATGGACTGCTCAACCGTGAGGCGGAGGTGTTCGGTGTTGGCGGTGATGCCCCGGACGCAGCGTGCGGTGAGGGTGCGGCAGGCGGCTTCCAGGTGGGAGATGCTCTTGTGGAGGCTGTGGACGATGATGGGTTCGAAGGCGTTGAGCTGGAGCTGCCCGGCTTCGGCGGCCATGGTGATGGTGACGTCATTGCCGATGACCTCGTAGGCGACCTGGGAGACCACTTCCGGGATCACCGGGTTGATCTTGCCGGGCATGATGGAGGAGCCGGACTGCACGGCGGGAAGGTTGATCTCGCCGAGTCCGGCGCGCGGGCCGGAGGAGAGCAGGCGGAGGTCGTTGCAGATCTTGGAGAGTTTCACGGCCACGCGCTTGAGCACGCCGGAGAGGTGTACGAAGGCGCCGACGTCCTGGGTGGCTTCGATGAGGTCGACGGCGGTGACCAGGGGCAGGCCGGTGATTTCGGCCAGGTGGCGGCAGGCGGCCTCGGCGTAGCCGGGAGGTGCGTTCAGGCCGGTGCCGATCGCGGTGGCGCCGAGGTTGATTTCGTGGATGAGCAGGTCCGCTTCGGCCAGGCGGAGCCGGTCCTCGCCGATGGTGACGGCGTAGGTGCCGAATTCCTGGCCGAGGGTCATGGGCACGGCATCCTGCAGCTGCGTGCGGCCCATCTTCACGACCGTGCGGAACTCGGCGGCCTTGGCCGCGAACGCGTCCTCGAGTTCGGCCAGGGCGGCGAGCAGTTCGCGGGCGGCGAAGATGGTGCCCAGTTTCACGGCGGTGGGGTAGACGTCGTTGGTGGACTGGGAGAGGTTGACGTGGTCGTTGGGGTGCAGCCGGGCGTAGTCGCCCTTGGGGTGGCCGAGGATTTCCAGGGCGCGGTTGGCGATGACCTCGTTGGCGTTCATGTTCGAGGACGTTCCGGCGCCGCCCTGGATGACGTCCACGACGAACTGGTCGCTGAGGAGACCGTTCATGACGTCGGTGCAGGCCTGCTCGATGGCGGCGGCGCGTTCGGCGTCCAGGAGGCCGAGTTCGAGGTTGGTGCGGGCGGCGGCGAGTTTGACGGCGGCGAGGCCGCGGACCAGGTGCATGTTGGTGGAGAGCGGCTGGCCGGTGATGGGGAAGTTCTCCACCGCACGGAGCGTGTGGACGCCCCAGTAAGCGCCCGCTGGGACATCGCGATCACCGAGCAG
>NZ_JAFHKT010000049.1 GCF_017052465.1 Arthrobacter pascens | reverse complement strand
CAGGACGGCGGTGGTCCAGATTTTGCGGAACATGATGATCTCCTGGAGTGCGGCGGTGCGGTGGTTGGGGAAGGATGCTGCGGGTCAGCGGCGGACGAGCGGTTCGCAATGGTTGGCCTGGATCCCTGCGGTGGCGGGGCCGGCGGTGGCGGCGGCGAAGCCGAGGGCGGTCGCGGTCAGAACGGCGGTGGTCCAGATTTTGCGGAACATGATGATCTCCTAAGGGTGTGGCGGTGCTGGGTGTGGTTTGGTATGCGGGATGCAGCTGGTCAGCGGCGGACGAGCGGTTCGCAATGGTTGGAGCAGAGCCCGGCGGCTGCGGGGCCGGCGGTTGCGGCGGCGAAGCCCAGGGCGGTGGCGAGCAGGACGGCGCTGGTCCAGATTTTGCGGATCATGGTGATCTCCTAAGGTGTGGCGGTACGGGGTGGTTTGGTGTGCGGGATGCAGCTGGTTAGCGGCGGACTAGCGGTTCGGAATGGTTGACCGCGACTCCGGCGGCTGCGGGGCCGGCGGTTGCGGCGGCGAAGCCCAGGGCGGTGGCGGTCAGGACGGCGCTGGTCCAGATTTTGCGGAACATGGTGATCTCCTAAGGTGTGGCGGTAGGGGGTGGTTTGGTGTGCGGGATGCAGCTGGTTAGCGGCGGACGAGCGGCTCGCAGTGGTTCATCGGGATCCCGGCGGCTGCGGGGCCGGCGGTGGCGGTGGCGAAACCGAGTGCGGTAGCGAGGGTGAGGGCGGTGGTCCAGATTTTGCGGTACATGATGAATGTCCTTTCGAGTGGTTGGTATGGGCTGGTGTTCTATGAGGTGGCGCCGAGGTCCTATGAGATCCTTGATCGGCTGAATGGGGCGGGTACCATCTGGGGCTGGCTGTCTCTGTGGCTGTCAGTCTGAGCAGTCCGGCCACAGGTCTTGGCCCCAGTGATCGTCAGTCAGTGTGGAGGGCTTCAACTCCTGGGTTGCCGCGGGTCCGGCGTTGTTGGCCAGTGCGTGAATCCGCTGACTGTTGTGGATCCTGGATGCTTCTATTCGCTTCATGATCAGGATCCCCTCT
>NZ_JAFHKT010000048.1 GCF_017052465.1 Arthrobacter pascens | reverse complement strand
GTCCTGGTACCGGCATCTGAATCCTCCGCCCCCGGCGGGGATCACCGTTCCGCATGCCGACCGGGACTACCCGAACCGGATCACCGCCGCCGAAACCGAGGAGTTTATGGGACTGCTCAATTCCAAGGAATATGGGAATCTTTCGGTCACTCAGGCCTATTACCGGATGTTGGACGCGGGGCATTGTTCGTTCTCGATAGCGGCGGCGCACCGGATGGTGGCCAGGCACGGGCAGAACGGAGACCGCCGCTCACAACGTAGTGGCACGGGCCCGAAAAGGGCCAAGCCCGTCTTGGAAGCCACAGCC
>NZ_JAFHKT010000047.1 GCF_017052465.1 Arthrobacter pascens | reverse complement strand
GGCCGGAGCAACGGCAAGATCCTCGTCAAACCTCAGCTCTTCTAAAACAAAAACCAAAGCAATACCGCACGAAAGGCACATGACATGACTCAGCCCCTGCACTCACGGCTCCTCACCGACCTCGCACCGCCGGACATCCAGGAATACCTTGCCTCCGGCAAGGACACCATCATCATCCCCCTGGGCTCGGTTGAGATGCACGGATACCACTGCCCCCTGGGCACCGACATCTACAACGCCATGGAGGTCTCCAAGCGTGCAGCCGAAAAGGCCGGCGTCCTTTACGGGCCCCCGATCTGGACCGGTTACAGCCCCCAGCACCTCCGTGAAGCCGAAAACGGCATGGGAACGCTGACCTTCCGCGGCGAAACCGTCCGCTCCGTCATCTACGACACGACCCGCTCACTGATCCACCACGGCTTCAACAGGATCATCTTCGCCAACGGCCACACCTCCAACACCAAGGTCACCGACGAAGTCTTCCGCCGCCTCCGCTACGAAACCGGTGCGCTCCTGGGCATGTTCAAGCCCTACGGCGAACGCTACCTGGGCATCATCGATGACCTGATGGAAAACCCCGAAGAGGAAACCCCCGGCTGGCACGCCAGCGAACAGGAAACCTCCATCATGATGGCCTACCGCAAAGAAAACGTGAACATGGAACGGGCCGTCATCGCCGAAGGACACGCCCCCTCATGGCTGCCCGAGAGCTTCAAGAAGAACGACGCCAACCCCGACGCCTCCTTCAAGGGCTACGAGTACTTCTACTTCCCCATGGACCACGACGAAATGGCTGACCACGGCGTCATCGGAAACCCCTTCCGCGCCACTGCCGAAAAGGGCGAACAGATCTTCGAACGCTTCTCGACCTACCTCGCCGAAGCCATCCTCGAACTCGAAAACGTCAAGGTCAACATCACCCAGCGCGCCTTCGACCTGAAGGCCT
>NZ_JAFHKT010000046.1 GCF_017052465.1 Arthrobacter pascens | reverse complement strand
GCTGCCTTGTATGCGGCGTAGACCTTGCGGTAGTCGTGGCCGCCGCGCTTGAGGTTCCAGATCTGGTCATCGGTGAGGTCCGCGACCATGTCCTTGGTCTGCGGGGTCTTGCCGAAGAAGTGCTCGCGGACGAACCCGCCGGATTCGGCCTTGTAGGTCTGGTAGTCCCCGTCCGGGGTTTCGTTCATGATCTTCACCAGCGAGCCGTCGGTGTCGCGGGTGAGCAGGTCATCCCACTCCCGGCCCCAGACGACCTTGATCACGTTCCAGCCCGCGCCCCGGAAGAACGCCTCGAGTTCCTGCATGATTTTGCCATTGCCGCGCACCGGCCCGTCCAGGCGCTGGAGGTTGCAGTTGATCACGAAGTTCAGGTTGTCCAGGTTCTCGTTCGCGGCGAGCTGGAGCAGGCCACGGGACTCGGGCTCGTCCATTTCCCCGTCGCCCAGGAACGCCCAGACCTGCTGGTCACTGGTGTCCTTCAGGCCGCGGTTGTGCAGGTAGCGGTTGGACTGGGCCTGGTAGATCGCGTTCATCGGCCCGATGCCCATCGACACGGTGGGGAATTCCCAGAACTCGGGCATCAGCCGCGGGTGCGGGTAGGAGGAGAGGGCGTGGCCTTCCTTGGACTTTTCCTGCCGGAAGCCGTCCAGGTCCTGCTCGGTCAGCCGGCCTTCCATGAACGCCCTCGCGTACATCCCGGGGGAGGCGTGGCCCTGGAAGAACACCTGGTCCCCGCCGCCGGGGTGGTCCTTGCCGCGGAAGAAGTGGTTGAACCCGACCTCGTACAGCGTCGCGGCCCCGGCGTAGGTGGAGATGTGCCCGCCCACGCCGATGTTCGGCCGCTGGGACCGGTGCACCATCACCGCGGCGTTCCAGCGCATGTACGCCCGGTAGCGGCGCTCGAACTCCTCGTTGCCGGGGAACTCCGCTTCCTGGTCCACCGGGATGGTGTTCACATAATCCGTGGTGGTCACCATCGGAACCCCGACGCTCTGCGCGCCGGCACGCTGCAGGAGACTGCGCATGATGTATTGGGCACGCTCGGTGCCCTGTTCCCTGATCAGCGCATCCAGGGACTCAACCCATTCGGCGGTCTCTTCCGGATCACGATCAGGCAGCTGGTTAGTCAACCCGCTGAGGATATGGGAGGTATCTTCTCCTGCAGCCACG
>NZ_JAFHKT010000045.1 GCF_017052465.1 Arthrobacter pascens | reverse complement strand
TATCGATTTGGGTTACCACACTCATCTCGACGCCAGGAGGCTCTCGTGTCCTACGTTACCCATGCCAACGCTGACCTGACACCCAAGGCCAGGGGAAAGCTCGCCCGGTTGGTCATCGAGCAGGGCTGGACCCTGCGCCGGGCCGCGGAGCGGTTCCAGTGCTCGCCGGCCACCGCGAAGAAGTGGGTGGACCGGTACCGGGCCCGTGGCG
>NZ_JAFHKT010000044.1 GCF_017052465.1 Arthrobacter pascens | reverse complement strand
GCGGGGAAGTCGAACTTCTTGAGCGCGGCGAGGGCTTCGGGGGCGCCGTGGAGGCGGTCCATGCGGGCGTCCTCCCATTCGATGGAGATGGGGCCGGTGTACCCGATGGCGGTGAGGGCGCGGAAGGAGGATTCCCACGGGACGTCGCCGCGTCCGGCGGAAACGAAGTCCCAGCCGCGGCGCGGGTCCCCCCAGGGCAGGTGCGAGCCCAGGACGGTGTTCCGGCCGGTGGGGCGGAGCTTGGTGTCCTTGCAGTCCACGTGGTAGATCCGGTCCTTGAAGTCCCAGATGAAGGAGACGGGGTCGATGCCCTGCCACATGAAGTGGGAGGGGTCCCAGTTGAGCCCGAACGCCTCGCGGTGTCCGATCGCTTCGAGGCTGCGGACGGTGGTCCAGTAGTCGTAGGCGATTTCGGAGGGGTGGACTTCGTGGGCGAACCGGACGCCGCATTCGTCAAAGACGTCCAGGATGGGGTTCCAGCGGTCGGCGAAGTCCTGGTACCCGGCGTCGATGACTTTCTCCGGGACGGGCGGGAACATCGCGACGTACTGCCAGATGGAGGAGCCGGTGAATCCGACGACGGTGTCCACGCCGAGGGCCTTGGCGAGCCGTGCGGTGTGTTTCATTTCCTCGGCCGCGCGCGTGCGGACGCCCTCGGGGTCGCCGTCGCCCCAGACTTTGGACCCGACGATGGCTTCGTGGCGGAAGTCGATGGGGTCATCGCAGACGGCCTGGCCCTTGAGGTGGTTGGAGATGGCCCAGACTTTGAGGTTGTACTTCTCCAGCACGGCGAGTTTGGATTCGGCGTAGCCGGGTTCGTCCCAGCGCCAGGCGTCCAGGTGGTCCCCGGACACGGCGATTTCGAG
>NZ_JAFHKT010000043.1 GCF_017052465.1 Arthrobacter pascens | reverse complement strand
GCGATCAACTGCCGCCAAGCCGGTCCCGGTGACAACACCCCCCGGATCATGAACGACTGGGGGCAGAAACCATGCCGGGACCGACCTGCCAACACACCCTTATCCTGCAACAGGACTGGGGCTACGAAAAAGGTAACGGGGGTGAGAGGTTGGGCACACTATCCGGTACAGCGCACGCCGGGGTCTAAGCTGGATGCCATGACTCTTGAGTTCACACAGCTGGGTCTTGCCCCCGATTTCGTGGATTACACGCACGCCTGGGAACTCCAGCGCGAAATCCACGAAAACGTCCTGGCCGGCAAGGCCCCCAGCACAGTACTCCTGCTCGAACACTCCGCCGTCTACACCGCCGGCAAACTCACGGAGGACCACGAGCGCCCCTTCGACGGCACCCCTGTTGTTCCGGTGGACCGCGGCGGCAAGCTCACCTGGCACGGCCCGGGCCAGCTCGTGGGCTACCCCATCATCAAACTGAAGAACAGGGCCGGGATCCGCGACTACGTGGAGCGGCTCGAGGCCGTCATCATGGCCGTCCTGGCCGACTACGGAATCACGGCCGTCCGGATCAAGGGCCGCGCCGGCGTCTGGATCGAGGAAGACTCCAAGGGCCCGGCCCGGAAGATCGCCGCCATCGGCATCCGGGTCAACCAAGGCGTCACCATGCACGGCTTCGCCATCAACTGCAACAACGACCTCTCCCCCTACGGCCAGATCATCGCCTGCGGAATCACCGACGCCGGGGTGACCACCATTGCCCAGGAGACCGGCCGCGATGTGGCTCCGGCTGATCTCGTTTCGCGGATCATCGAAGAACTGCGCAACAATGAAGACGCCCTAGTTGCAACCCCCGAAGGAGCTCTACTGTGACACTGGCACCAGAAGGCCGGAAAATGCTGCGTATCGAGCAGCGCAATGCGGCCACCCCGGTGGAACGTAAGCCGGAGTGGATCAAGGCCAAGGTCCAGATGGGCCCCGAGTTCGTCCAGCTCAAGAACCTGGTCAAGAAGGAAGGCCTCCACACCGTGTGCGAGGAGGCCGGCTGCCCCAACATCTTCGAGTGCTGGGAAGACAAGGAAGCAACGTTCCTGATCGGC
>NZ_JAFHKT010000001.1 GCF_017052465.1 Arthrobacter pascens | reverse complement strand
TTAGCTTCCGGGTTCGGAATGGGACCGGGCGTTTCCCCCACGCTATGACCGCCGTAACCCTTCTACCCGGCACACACCCGCGGGGTGTGTGTGGGAAATCTGGTGTTACAACTGTGCTGTTGTTTCAACTGTGCTGTTGTTACAGCTGTGGTGTTGTTATTTTGTTGTGGTTTTTGTTCCCTGGGCAACTTACCGTGTGACGGGT
>NZ_JAFHKT010000042.1 GCF_017052465.1 Arthrobacter pascens | reverse complement strand
GATCGCATGTGGATGGTCCATTGTTCTTTGTGGATGAGGTGGTGGTGATGGGAGCACAGGAGGGTGCCGTTGTCGGTGCCGGTGGTGCCGCCGTGTGACCAGTAGGTGGTGTGGTGGGCTTCGCACCAGGGGGCGGGGATGCTGCAGTTGGGGAAGGCGCAGCCTTGATCGCGGGCGGTGAGGGCTCTGCGGATGTGGGGAGGGAAGATGCGGGTGGTGCGGCCGATGTCGAGGATGCGTCCTTCGCTGCCGAGCAGGACCGGGATGATGTCCGCGTCGCAGGCGATTTTGCGGATGATGGCGGGCGTGACCGGCCCGGTGAAGATGAACGTTCCTGTGCCGGTCGCGGTGCCGGGTCCTGTGCTTAGTTCTGTTCCTGGGAGTGGCAGCTGGTGCATGCCAGTGGCCGTGGCCGTGTCTGGATCGGTGGTGGTGCCAGGGGGCGTCCCAGTGCCGGGGAACGGGGGCTGGCCCGTATCGGCGGCCCTGTCTGGATCACTGGCGGTGCCCGGGAATTCCCCGGTGCCGGGGGACGGGGGCTGGTCCGTGGCGGCAGCGCCCGGAGCTGCGCCGCGGGACGCGGCGTGCGAGGCGTCGCGGTGGTGGGCCTGGCCGGGTGCGGTCCGGGCGGTTGCTGTGGGTGTTGTTGGGGTGGTGCGGGTGTAGCGGGGGCCGGTGGCGGCGGCGGTCTCGAGCTGGGTGAGGAGGTCTTGGTAGCTGATGGTGACCATGACCTGGGGGCGGAGGCCTCCGGTGGCCGGAAGGGTGGCGGTGGCGAGGGCGGTTTTGCAGGCGCCGACCAGTCCGTCGAGGTGCTGCTGGGGCCGGGTGCGGCGTTCGAGGGGGGCATCGGCGGCCGCGGTTTCTGCGGCTGCGCCGAACCCCGGCCCCGCCTGCGCAACGTCCGCGTTGTCGGCTCCGCTGTTTCCGCCGTTTTCTGTGGCGGTGCCGGTGCCGGTGTGGGTGCCGGTGCGGGGGTTGGTGGCGGTGTTCATGACGGTGAGGAGGTGTTCGTACTGGTCGGTGGTGGCGAAGATTTCGAGGTGGTGGAGGCCGCGGCGGGGGCGGCGGAGGAAGGCGCCTTGGCGGTGGCGGAGTTCTTCTTCGGAGGGTTCG
>NZ_JAFHKT010000041.1 GCF_017052465.1 Arthrobacter pascens | reverse complement strand
GGGTTCGGAATGGGACCGGGCGTTTCCCCCACGCTATGACCGCCGTAACCCTTCTACCCGGCACACACCCGCGGGGTGTGTGTGGGAAATCTGGTGTTACAACTGTGCTGTTGTTTCAACTGTGCTGTTGTTTCAACTGTGGTGTTGTTACAGCTGTGGTGTTGTTATTTTGTTGTGGTTTTTGTTCCCTGGGCAACTTACCGTGTGACGGGTTTGTTGGTTGGGAACCACATAGTGGACGCAAGCAGTCTTGTTTCTTTTTACCACCCCTGGTGCGAACCCC
>NZ_JAFHKT010000040.1 GCF_017052465.1 Arthrobacter pascens | reverse complement strand
CTCGGATTGTAGAAGATGGTGCTGGTATCGGCGAACTCGATGATCTTGCCCGGCTTGACCGTGCCGGCGATGTTGCAGAACGCCGTCCAGTCCTAAACACGCGCCGACTGCTGCATCTTGTGCGTCAAGATGACCAAGGTGTACTGTTCATTGAGCTCGTATATGATGTCCTCAACGGCCAGTGTGGAGATAGGTTCAATGGCGGAGCAGTGCTCGTCCAAGAGGATCACCTGGGGTTCCACGGCGATTGCACTGGCGATGAACAGGCGATGATGCTGGCCGCCGGACAGGCCGGAACCCG
>NZ_JAFHKT010000039.1 GCF_017052465.1 Arthrobacter pascens | reverse complement strand
TTGGTCGCGGGCGGTGAGGGCTTTGCGGATGTGGGGCGGGAAGATGCGGGTGGTGCGGCCGATGTCGAGGATGCGTCCTTCGCTGCCGAGAAGGACGGGGATGATGTCCGCGTCGCAGGCGATTTTGCGGATGATGGCGGGCGTGACCGGCCCGGTGAAGATGAACGTTCCTGTGCCGGTCGCGGTGCCTGGCAGCAGGGGTTGGTCCGTTCCGGGTGCTGTTCCCGGGAACGGGGGCTGGCCGGTGCCGGCGGCCCTGTCTGGATCACTGGCGGTGCCCGGGAATTCCCTGGTGCCGGGGGACGTGGGCTGGTCCGCGGTGGCCGCGCCCGGAGCTGCGCCGGGGGACGCAGCGTGCGAGGCGTCGCGGTGGTGGGGCTGGCCGGGTGCGGTCCGGGCGGTTGCTGTGGGTGTTGTTGGGGTGGTGCGGGGGTAGCGGGGGCCGGTGGCGGCGGCGGTCTCGAGTTGGTTGAGGAGGTCTTGGTAGCTGATGGTGACCATGACTTGGGGTCGGAGGCCTCCGGTGGCCGGGAGGGTGGCGGTGGCGAGGGCGGTTTTGCAGGCGCCGACGAGGCCGTCGAGGTGCTGCTGGGGCCGGGTGCGGCGTTCGAGGTGGGCATCGGCGGCCGCGGTTTCTGCGGCTGCGTCGAACCCCGGCCCGGTGTACGTGCCATGCTCAACGGCTGGGGCGGCGACCGGATCGCGCTCACCGTTCGTGTCCTGTCCGCCCTCCCCGCCTGTCTCCGGGTCTGCTGCGGTGCCTGTACCTCTAAATGTGCCGGTGCCGGTCCGTGGGTTGGTGGCGGTGTTCATGACGGTGAGGAGGTGTTCGTACTGGTCGGTGGTGGCGAAGATTTCGAGGTGGTGGAGGCCGCGGCGGGGGCGGCGGAGGAAGGCGCCTTGGCGGTGGCGGAGTTCTTCTTCGGAGGGTTCG
>NZ_JAFHKT010000038.1 GCF_017052465.1 Arthrobacter pascens | reverse complement strand
GTCCAACCAGTGCTCTGCTATCGTGCTCATCTGCCGCGTTTCTTGAGTTCAGACGTGTGCTCCTCCGTTATCTTAGGAGATCACCATGTTCCGCAAAATCTGGACCACCGCCGTCCTGCTCGCCATCGCCCTCGGCTTCGCCGCCGCCTCCGCCGGCCCCGCAGCCGGCGGCCTCGGAGCTAATCATTGCGTGCCGCTTATCCGCCGCTGACCCGCGGCTACCTTCCCCAAACACCGCACTGCCATACATCAGGAGATCATCATGTTCCGCAGAATCTGACCCACCTCGATCCTGCTCGCCCGCCCTGACGG
>NZ_JAFHKT010000037.1 GCF_017052465.1 Arthrobacter pascens | reverse complement strand
CCTCCTGTGCTCCCATCACCACCACCTCATCCACAAAGAACAATGGACCATCCACATGCGATCCGGCGTCCCCTGGTTCATCCCGCCACCCCACATCGACCCCCACCAAAAACCCCGACGCAACCACCACCACCGCACATAAACACGCGGCAAGAAGGGCGATCACCAACGTGGCGTCCTAAGGCCGGAGCCCTGCGCCGCGGAAATGACTCACAGCAAACAGGAGGACCCGGCTAGCGATGCCCTAGTTGTAATTCCCACGGAGGTTATGAACGCGGCTGATGGGAGTTTTTCCTCCGATGCCGGTATGGGTCCTGTGATGATTGTACTGATGTAGCCAATCGGGGTACGTGGCTGCTCGCTCGGTTTCTGATGTGTAGGGACGGGCGT
>NZ_JAFHKT010000036.1 GCF_017052465.1 Arthrobacter pascens | reverse complement strand
TCACGTTCCTCTTCGGCGGCCTCACCGGCATCATCCTGGCCTCCCCGCCGCTGGACTTCCACGTCTCCGACTCGTACTTCGTGGTGGCGCACTTCCACTACGTGGTCTTCGGCACGGTGGTGTTCGCGATGTTCGCCGGCTTCTACTTCTGGTGGCCGAAGTGGACAGGCAAGATGCTCAACGAGCGCCTCGGCAAGATCCACTTCTGGCTGCTGTTCCTGGGCTTCCACGGCACGTTCCT
>NZ_JAFHKT010000035.1 GCF_017052465.1 Arthrobacter pascens | reverse complement strand
GGGGGCGTGTGTGGGGTGTGTGGTACGGGGTTGTTGTTTGAGAACTACATAGTGGACGCGAGCATCTTTTATAAGAAGCAATTTCCAAGAATATGAACATGGATCTGGCTGCGAGTGATGGTACCGCCTCTTTTTGGTGTGGTGTTTTTGGGTGTGGTTGTTTTCTGTGGTTCTCTCGAAAATTATAGTTTTTGATATTTTGTGGTCAAGTTTATAAGAGAACACTTTTGATGCCTAGTCATAAGGATAAGAAGAAGTACGTAGTAATCTGCGATAAGCCTCGGGGAGTCGAAAACCGGACTGTGATCCCAGGGTGTCCGACTGGGGAAACCCCGCCAGACGCGCAAGTGATCTGGTGACCCGCATCTGAACACATAGGGTGCGTGTAGGGACCGCGGGGAAGTGAAACATCTCAGTACCCGCAGGAAGAGAAAACAATAGTGATTCCGTCAGTAGTGGCGAGCGAACGCGGATCAGGCTAAACCGTTCCATGTGTGATAG
>NZ_JAFHKT010000034.1 GCF_017052465.1 Arthrobacter pascens | reverse complement strand
GGTGACTCCCACCATGCTTTCCGACCTGACCACCGCTGCCGTCGGCGGCCCCGCCGGCAACTACATAGAGGCCCGCACGGAAGCGGAGATCATCGAGGCTGTGCGCTCGGCGGACGCCGCAGGGGAGCCGGTCCTGATCATCGGCGGCGGCTCCAACCTGCTGATTTCCGACGACGGATTCCCCGGGACCGTCGTGAAGATCGCCTCGGAAGGGTTCACCGTCAGCGCGGAGGACTCCTGCGGCGGCGTGTCCGTGGTGGTGCAGGCGGGCCACAACTGGGACGCCCTCGTGGAGCACGCGGTGCTGCACGCCTGGTCCGGAATCGAGGCTCTGGCCGGAATCCCCGGTGCCACCGGCGCCACCCCCGTGCAGAACGTGGGCGCGTACGGGTCCGAGGTTTCCCAGACCATCGCGGCTGTCCGCACCTGGGACAGGGAACGCAACGCCGTGAAGACCTTCACCAACTCCGAGCTGAAGTTCGGCTACCGGGATTCGATCCTCAAACAAACCACGGTTAACGGGTCCCCGCGCTACATTGTCCTCACCGTCGAGTTCCAGCTGCCGCTGGGCAGGATGAGCGCCCCGGTCCGCTACGCCGAGCTGGCCAGGGTCCTCGGTGTTGAACAGGGACAGCGGGCCTACTCCAACGACGTCCGCCGGGAGGTGCTCCGGCTGCGCGCGTCCAAGGGCATGGTCCTGGACCCCGCAGACCGCGACACGTACTCCACCGGGTCCTTCTTCACCAATCCGATGGTCCCCGAAGAAGTGGCGG
>NZ_JAFHKT010000033.1 GCF_017052465.1 Arthrobacter pascens | reverse complement strand
CGGCGTGCTGGAGTCCTTCACCGGTGAGGGTGGTGCGGCCGGCGGTGGCGCCGATGATGAAGCCGCGGGTCATCTGGTCCGCGGCTGCCCAGAAGGCGTCGCCGGTGCGCTGGAAGCCGAACATGGAGTAGAACACGTAGACCGGGATGAGCGGCACGCCGTGGGTGGCGTAGGCAGTGCCGGCGGCGGTGAAGGCTGCGACGGCGCCGGCTTCGTTGATGCCGGGGTGGATCAGCTGGCCCTGCGCGGATTCCTTGTAGGCCAGGACCAGATCGCGGTCCACGGACAGGTAGTTCTGGCCGCCCGGGTTGTAGATCTTGGCCGTCGGGAAGAACGCGTCCATGCCGAAGGTCCGTGATTCGTCCGGCACGATGGGAACAATCCGGTGCCCGAAGTTCTTGTCCCGGAGCAGGTCCTTGAGCAGCCGGACGAACGCCATGGTCGTCGCGGCCTGCTGCTTGCCCGAACCGCGCTTGGAAACGTCGAAGGTCTTGGCGTCCGGCAATTCAACAGCGGCGTGCTGTGGACGGCGCTCGGGCGTGAAACCGCCCAGTGCCTTCCGCCTCTCAAGGAGGTAGGCCATCTCGGGGGCATCCCACCCCGGGTGGTAGTACGGCGGGCTGTAGGGATCCTCTTCCAACTGGGCATCGGAAATGGGAATCCTGAGGTAGTCCCTGAATTCCTTCAGGTCGTCGAGGGTGAGTTTTTTCATCTGGTGGGTGGCGTTGCGGCCTTCGAAGTGCGGGCCGAGTCCGTAGCCCTTGACCGTTTTGGCCAGGATCACGGTGGGCTTGCCCTTGAATTCGGTGGCTGCCTTGTATGCGGCGTAGACCTTGCGGTAGTCGTGGCCGCCGCGCTTGAGGTTCCAGATCTGGTCATCGGTGAGGTCCGCGACCATGTCCTTGGTCTGCGGGGTCTTGCCGAAGAAGTGCTCGCGGACGAACCCGCCG
>NZ_JAFHKT010000032.1 GCF_017052465.1 Arthrobacter pascens | reverse complement strand
TGGGTGATGTCACCCGGGACCTCTCCACCCTGATGCGTCAGGAAGTGGAACTGGCCAAGGCAGAAGCGAAACAGTCAGCCACGAGGGCCGGAAAGGGCGGCGGCATGCTCGCCGGCGCCGGCGTCGCCGGCCACTTCGTCCTCCTGTTCCTCTCCGTCGCCCTCTGGTACGCCCTGGGCGAGCTGATGGGCCTGGGCTGGTCCGCCGTCGTCGTCGCCGTGATCTGGGGCATCATCGCCGCCATCCTGGCATCGGTCGGCCGCAAGGAACTCAAAGCCATCAAGGGCATGCCCCAGACCGCCGAGACCATCCAGGAAATTCCCCCCACCCTGAAACCCAATGGAGATCACCGATGAGTGAAAACCCGGACGCCATCCGCGCCGACAT
>NZ_JAFHKT010000031.1 GCF_017052465.1 Arthrobacter pascens | reverse complement strand
TCGAACACAGCCTGCTCACCGCCGAACAACTCCAGGAACTCCTCAGCCCCGAACGCCTGGCCAACCTCAGCAAATAACCCCCAACCGCCCCCTAACCTCGCAAGCTCGGTCAGGGAACCCGGCGGTCGTGGGCCCACACCAGTGCCGGTTGAGCCTGTCGAGACCGCGTCCCGACAGATTCAACCAGCGGATACAAGCACGCTCCCCAACCGGAAACCAAAGGATCCCCCATGTCCAATCCCCAACAGGGCGCCACTACTCAAGCGGCCGTCACGGACCATACCGTCCCGGCCCAGGCGCATGCCACCGAATCGCTCCTTCACGCGGAGGATAAGGGCTACCACAAGAGCCTGAAGCCGCGGCAGATCCAGATGATCGCGATCGGCGGTGCCATCGGCACCGGCCTGTTCCTCGGCGCCGGCGGCCGGCTCAACGCCGCGGGCCCCTCCCTCGTGATCGCCTACGCCGTCTGCGGGTTCTTCGCCTTCCTCATCCTGCGCGCCCTGGGCGAGCTCGTCCTGCACCGCCCCTCCTCCGGCTCCTTCGTCTCCTACGCCCGCGAGTTCTACGGCGAAAAGGCCGCCTTCATCTCCGGCTGGTTCTACTGGATCAACTGGGCCACCACCACCATCGTGGACATCACCGCCGCCGCCCTCTACATGAACTTC
>NZ_JAFHKT010000030.1 GCF_017052465.1 Arthrobacter pascens | reverse complement strand
GCGGTGTTGGTGGGGTTGTCAGGAGTACAGCCCGTTGCGCAGACGCAAGTTCTGCGGCGGGTGCTCATGGGTGGAATATCAACGGATAGGTGCCTGGCGGCACGTGCCGGCGGTTAGTACGGACGGGTTCCCCTTTTGGGGGTTTCTGTCCTGGAACGCGGCCGGGATGGTTCTGCTGGGTAGTGTTTGGCACACTGTTGGGTCCTGAGGCAACAGGACCGGGGGTCCGCGGCTTTTGGCTGTGGGTGTCCGGGACGTTTGTTTCTGGTTTCCTGGCTGCACCGATCACACGGTTGTTTTCCCTTTGCGGGGGCGTGTGTGGGGTGTGTGGTACGGGGTTGTTGTTTGAGAACTACATAGTGGACGCGAGCATCTTTTATAAGAAGCAATTTCCAAGAATATGAACCTGGATCTGGCTGCGCGTGATGGTACCGCCTCTTTTTGGGGT
>NZ_JAFHKT010000029.1 GCF_017052465.1 Arthrobacter pascens | reverse complement strand
CACCGGGCCCCCGGGTGACCATGGCCACGCCTGGACGCTGGTTCCTCGTGCCGTCAGCCTCGGCGATGTAGGCGGCGCCGCCCTCATGTCTGCAGACCACGGTCTCGATGCCGGAGCCGTGCAGCCCGTCCAGCACGTCCAGGAAGCTTTCGCCGGGAACAACGTAGGTGCGTTCGACTCCGTGGGCCACAAGGGAGTCAACACTCACGTGCCCGGCGGATTCCAGGGCGCTGCTGCCGGCGGTCGGGCTGACGGTCGGGCTGGCGGTCGGGCTGGCCGGAGCAGCCGATGGGAGCGTTTGTGCCGCGCCGTGGTTGGGGGT
>NZ_JAFHKT010000028.1 GCF_017052465.1 Arthrobacter pascens | reverse complement strand
GCGGCGAGGAATGCAAGTGGACACACAGGAGGGTTAAAGCATGAAATCGGCAACAGCGGAGAGCATGGCAGCGATGAACGACGTGGAGATTGCTGCCTCCTTCAATCACTGGGCGACGAGCCTAGTTGATGGCGCTCAAACGAGGGACTGGTTCTCCTTAATACACTGTGCATCCGTCGTCATGAATTCACGTACGACACTCATTGGTCCTCCTTCATCGATTGAGGTATCGACGCAGAGTCACCGGGGCACATGCGCCGATGTTGCCAGCCTACGCCGG
>NZ_JAFHKT010000027.1 GCF_017052465.1 Arthrobacter pascens | reverse complement strand
GGGCGGCGGAGGAAGGCGCCTTGGCGGTGGCGGAGTTCTTCTTCGGAGGGTTCGGTGCCGTCCTGGTCGATGGCATCGGCCCAGCGGTGGGCGATGCGGGTCAGGAAGTCGTGGTCGTTCTCGACGGCAGTGCTCGTCAAGGCGTGTTCCATCCGCGCCAAGGTCTCTGCCGGGGCGATGTGGCGGACGCGGTCCAGTGCGGTGGTGATGGTGGTTCCGGCGCGGGAGGAGATGGTCCCGTCTGCCAGGGCGGCGGCGGTTTCTTCGCAGGCCGGGGGCATGGGCTGGCCGGTGATCCCGGTGCGGGGAAGCGTGGCGGAGGCGAGGGCGAGGCGACGGCGGGCTTCCGCGGCGCCGATCCTTAGCCGCGTCTTGAGGAACTCCGCGGTGTTCCGGCACCCGTCATCGGCCGGATCGAAAACCGGGCCCGCGGAAACCGCTGGTCCGGGCGCCGAGGGTTCGGGCGCCGCCGGTTCGGTGCCCCAGCCGGTGGTCCAGCC
>NZ_JAFHKT010000026.1 GCF_017052465.1 Arthrobacter pascens | reverse complement strand
CGCTTAAGTCCTCCGCGCGACTCTTAGAACACAAAGCACCACCGTCCACACCGGACCTAACGATCTAGAGGGGATCCTGATCATGAAGCGAATAGAAGCATCCAGGATCCACAACAGTCAGCGGATTCACGCACTGGCCAAACGGCTGCGTGCGGACGTCGTCGATGCTGCGGATCAGCACCTGCGCCAGCGGAGCCGAGATCGGGATGGCCAGTGTGGCCACCGGCAGGACCAGCCCCAGTGCCTCGGGCGGGTTGATGACCGGGATGAGCTTCAGCTGG
>NZ_JAFHKT010000025.1 GCF_017052465.1 Arthrobacter pascens | reverse complement strand
GGCGCCGTCGAGCGCCTGCCGGAGCTTCTGCGCGTCTTCGGCGGGAAGTGCGCCCGCCACCCTGGGAGCTATCAATGCCATGGCAGACGCCGAGCTGCTGCGCTGCGGCTTCCCATGACCGGCCCTTCCCCGCAGGACCGGCCCGGACCCCCTGTGTGTCAGGCGCTTGTGTGACAGGTTTGTGTCTATACCGGACGGGGCACTCGGGGCGGGGAAGGTCTTTGATGGATTTTGTTGATCCTGTCCGCCATTCCAATCGTCGCTTCACTGTTGACGAGAAAAACGCGATTCTGGATGAGCACGAGAAGTGTTTTGAGCTAGGTTCCAAGGCTGCACTGGCCAGGGCCGTTGGGATCAAAGCTGCGTCTATTCGGGAATGGGCGTGTGCCCGGGAATCCGGTGAGCTGCCGGCTGCGGCAGGTTCAAGTTGGGAGGATCCGCGATTGAACGCAGGAGATAAGAAGCAGCTCAAACGCGTATTGAGGGAAAACGAACTCCTCAAGGCC
>NZ_JAFHKT010000024.1 GCF_017052465.1 Arthrobacter pascens | reverse complement strand
TTTTTGTTCCCTGGGCAACTTACCGTGTGACGGGTTTGTTGGTTGGGAACCACATAGTGGACGCAAGCAGTCTTGTTTCTTTTTACCACCCCTGGTGCGAACCCCTTTTGAAGTTGGGTTTGCGGGGTGGTGTGTGGTGTAAGTTATCGGCCTATTAGTACCGGTCAGCTTCACGAGTCGTTAGTCCTCGCTTCCACATCCGGCCTATCAACCCAGTGGTCTGGCTGGG
>NZ_JAFHKT010000023.1 GCF_017052465.1 Arthrobacter pascens | reverse complement strand
CGGCGCTGTCCTCGGCGGCGGCAGCCCCGTGGGCCTGCTCCAGGCCGTTGATTTCCTGTCTCCTTTCCCCGGCAACGACTCCGTCCCGGCCAACGACGCCAACTAAGGACTGCACATGACCGAAACCCTGCCCCTGCCGGAGGCGCAAGACCTGAGTGTCCAGTCCGAGCATGACCTGCTCGGTGATCGCGATGTCCCAGCGGGCGCTTACTGGGGCGTCCACACGCTCCGTGCGGTGGAGAACTTCCCCATCACCGGCCAGCCGCTCTCCACCAACATGCACCTGGTCCGCGGCCTCGCCG
>NZ_JAFHKT010000022.1 GCF_017052465.1 Arthrobacter pascens | reverse complement strand
GGACGAGCGGTTCGCAATGGTTGGAGCTGAGCCCGGCGGCTGCGGGGCCGGCGGTTGCGGCGGCGAAGCCCAGGGCGGTCGCGAGCAGGACGGCGGCGGTCCAGATTTTGCGGAACATGATGATCTCCTAAGGTGTGGCGGTACGGGGTGGTTTGGTATGCGGGATGCAGCTGGTCAGCGGGGGACGAGCGGTTCGCAATGGTTGGAGCTGAGCCCGGCGGCTGCGGGGCCGGCGGTTGCGGCGGCGAAGCCCAGGGCGGTCGCGAGCAGGACGGCGGCGGTCCAGATTTTGCGGAACATGATGATCTCCTAAGGT
Source organism: Arthrobacter pascens (assembly GCF_017052465.1). Lineage (GTDB taxonomy): Bacteria > Actinomycetota > Actinomycetes > Actinomycetales > Micrococcaceae > Arthrobacter > Arthrobacter pascens. The sequence goes on along the minus strand of NZ_JAFHKT010000022.1, from coordinate 7 downwards.
GTGGCGG
>NZ_JAFHKT010000021.1 GCF_017052465.1 Arthrobacter pascens | reverse complement strand
TCGTGCATGGGGATGCGGACGCCGCGTTCCTTGGCGACCTCGACGGCGCGGTCGTAGCCGGCGTCGGCGTGGCGGATGACGCCCATGCCGGGGTCGTTGGTGAGGAGGCGTGCGAGCTTTTCGGCGGCGAGGTCGGTGCCGTCGGCGACGGAGACCTGGCCGGCGTGGATGGAGCGGCCGATGCCCACGCCGCCGCCGTGGTGGAGGGAGACCCAGGTGGCGCCCGAGGCGGTGTTGAGCAGGGCGTTGAGCAGCGGCCAGTCCGCGATCGCGTCGGAGCCGTCGGCCATGGCCTCGGTTTCACGGTAGGGGGAGGCGACGGAGCCGGAGTCGAGGTGGTCCCGGCCGATCACGATGGGCGCCTTGACCTTGCCTTCCTTCACGAGCTGGTTGAACAGCAGCCCGGCCTTGGCGCGTTCGCCGTAGCCCAGCCAGCAGATCCG
>NZ_JAFHKT010000020.1 GCF_017052465.1 Arthrobacter pascens | reverse complement strand
GCGTCGCCGTGCACGCGGCCCTGACCCGGCATGCGGACACCCTGCGCTCCGGCGGGGATGAACGCGCCCGCGGGCAGATCATGGCCGATGACCTGGTCGAATGGACCACCGGCACCCCCGGAGGGATCACCGGCATCGAGCTCCAGCTCATCATGACCGACCGCACCCTCGGCCCGGGCGACTCAGAGCCGGCACGGATCCCCGGCTACGGCGTGGTCCCGGCGGGCTGGGCCCGCGACGCGCTCACCCAGCCACAGGGCCACGGCCAGGGCCAGGGCCAGGGCCAGCAGGATGGTGCACGGACAACCGGCGGCG
>NZ_JAFHKT010000019.1 GCF_017052465.1 Arthrobacter pascens | reverse complement strand
TCAACAAATTAGGAGAAAGATGACTTCGAACATCTCTGCGCCTGCCGTGTCCACGACACAGTCCGGCGCTCCTGTCACGTCCGATGCCCATTCCAAGGCTGTCGGCGCCGACGGCGCCATCATCCTCACGGACCACTACCTTGTGGAGAAGCTCGCCCAGTTCAACCGCGAGCGGGTCCCGGAGCGCGTGGTGCACGCCAAGGGCGGCGGCGCGTTCGGCACGTTCAAGACCACCGAGGACATCTCGGCGTACACCAAGGCCGCGTTCCTGCAGCCCGGTGTGGAGACCGAGATGCTGATCCGTTTCTCCTCGGTCGCGGGCGAGAACGGCTCCCCGGACACCTGGCGGGACCCGCGCGGTTTCGCGGTGAAGTTCTACACCTCCGAGGGCAACTACGACCTCGTGGGCAACAACACCCCGGTG
>NZ_JAFHKT010000018.1 GCF_017052465.1 Arthrobacter pascens | reverse complement strand
TTCCACCGCGGGGGTTCCGCAGCGTGACGTGGATGACCCCTTCGCCGAAGGTGAAGGACGCCACCTGTGAGCAGCCAGATACCGGAGACACCTCCCACCGCCGCGCACGCCAAAGCGGACACCACGTCCCTCGGGGATCTCTTGGGTGATGTCACCCGGGACCTCTCCACCCTGATGCGTCAGGAAGTGGAACTGGCCAAGGCAGAAGCGAAACAGTCAGCCACGAGGGCCGGAAAGGGCGGCGGCATGCTCGCCGGCGCCGGCGTCGCCGGCCACTTCGTCC
>NZ_JAFHKT010000017.1 GCF_017052465.1 Arthrobacter pascens | reverse complement strand
CTGACGACGCTGGGCACCAGCAGTACGCCGGTGACGAACTGCCGGATGGTGCGGCCGCGGCTGATGCGGGCGATGAACAGTCCGACGAACGGCGTCCAGGAGATCCACCAGGCCCAGTAGAAGATGGTCCAGCCGGACATCCAGGTGCGCAGTGCCTCGTCTCCGACGGCCTCGGTGCGGGAGGACATTTCCGCCAGGTCCCGGGCGTAATCGCCCACTGCGGAAGGAATCAGGTTGAGGATGAAGAGGGTGGGTCCTGCGACGAAGACGGTGAGGGCCAGGATGACGGCCAGCACCATGTTGATGTTGGAGAGCCACTGGATGCCGCGGCTGATGCCGGAAACGGCGGAGGCGACGAAGCAGGTTGTCAGGATGGCGACGATCCCCACGAG
>NZ_JAFHKT010000016.1 GCF_017052465.1 Arthrobacter pascens | reverse complement strand
GCTCCCTCACCTTTCGCCGGCTAACCCCGGACGCTCCCTCACCTTTCGCCGGTTAACCCCGGACGCTCCCTCACCTTTCGCCGGTTAACCCCGGACGCTCCCTCACCTTTCGCCGGTTCACCCCGGACGCTCCCTCACCTTTCGCCGGTTAACCCCGGACGCTCCCTCACCGTTCGCCGGTTGACCCCGGGCGCTCCTCGCGTCGCGGGCCTGGTCGCGGAGCTCCAGCGCGCGCCTCCGCGGCGGCTGGGCGCCCCGGAGCACGTGCTCGCCGGAGAGGATCTGGATCTCCGGAACGGTCAGCTCGTACTCCGCCCGGAGGGCGTGGAAGAGGTGGTGGAGCTCCGTGGGGACCAGGGTGTCCACGTAGTAGCCCGCGATGTCCAGGTCCGTCTTGGCCAGGGTCATCTCCACGTTGGAGAGCACCGAACGGAAGAAGTTCCAGCGGTCCATCATCTCCACGAG
>NZ_JAFHKT010000015.1 GCF_017052465.1 Arthrobacter pascens | reverse complement strand
GCCTTCGTCTTCGAGGTCGTCACGGGCCACGCCGGTCACGGTGGCGTAGCGCAGCTGCATCGCCTGCACCGAACGGGCCACCTTGGTGGGCTCGAACATGTCGACAGGGGAGGGCTTGCCGGTGTCGATCTGGCAGAAGTCGCAGCGCCGGGTGCATTCGGAGCCGCCGATCAGGAACGTTGCTTCCTTGTCTTCCCAGCACTCGAAGATGTTGGGGCAGCCGGCCTCCTCGCACACGGTGTGGAGGCCTTCCTTCTTGACCAGGTTCTTGAGCTGGACGAACTCGGGGCCCATCTGGACCTTGGC
>NZ_JAFHKT010000014.1 GCF_017052465.1 Arthrobacter pascens | reverse complement strand
GTCGAAAAGAAGTCTTGGTTGGTTAACAGCGAAGGCCCCGACATTCGTTGTCGGGGCCTTGGCCTTAATTTATGTCCGGCGGTGACCTACTCTCCCACACCCTCCCGGGTGCAGTACCCTCGGCGCTGTGGGTCTTAGCTTCCGGGGTCGGACTGGGACCGGGCGATTACCCAAAGCAATGACCGCCGTAACCCATCTACCCGGAAAACACCCGCGGTGTGAGAGAGGGAAAACTGGTGTTACAACACTGCTGTTGTATCAAATGTTCTGATGATACCTCAGTGGTGTTGATACAGCTGTGGTGTTGTTATTTTGTTGTGGTATTTTGTTCCCTGGGCAACTTACCGTGTGACGGGTTTGTTGGTTGGGAACCACATAGTGGACGCAAGCAGTCTTGTTTCTTTTTACCACCCCTGGTGCG
>NZ_JAFHKT010000013.1 GCF_017052465.1 Arthrobacter pascens | reverse complement strand
TTTTCACCTTTCCCTCACGGTACTGGTCCGCTATCGGTCATTAGGGAGTCTTTAGGCTTATCAGGTGGTCCTGACAGATTCACACGGGATTTCTCGGGCCCCGTGCTACTTGGGATCCCTCCCAGGCGGTGCACAACTTTACGGTTACGGGGCTCACACCCTCTACGGCCGGCCTTTCAAGACCGTTCACCAATACCTGCACTCGCACCTCGCTGTCCCGGCAGAGACAGCACGGGAAGTCCCACAACCCCGACCATGCAACGCCCGCCGGCTATCACACATGGAACGGTATAGCCTGATCCGCGTTCGCTCGCCACTACTGACGGAATCACTATTGTTTTCTCTTCCTGCGGGTACTGAGATGTTTCACTTCCCCGCGTTCCCTCCACGCACCCTAT
>NZ_JAFHKT010000012.1 GCF_017052465.1 Arthrobacter pascens | reverse complement strand
CACCCACGACTCGATACGTGACTGCCAGGGCGAACGACCGGGCTGCAGCGAAGCAAGGTCAATGTTCTTGTAGAACCTCTCCCGCAGCGCGTTGATGATCTCGTCCCTGCCACCACTTCAATCTTCGCCGTCACAGCAAGCTCCGCTACGCGACGAACATCGCCGCACGCAAGCGCTTGCGACATTGCTGTTGCGGTGAATATTCGCCTGTGCACAAAGAGAGCGCACACGCTTGCTTCCTTCACGCGGCTGCTCCGAAGGGGCGTCGGGGTGCTTCCGTTGCCTTCTGGATGCGCTTTGCTCGGACGCGTTCTGGCGAGGGCCAGCCAAGCCAGCCT
>NZ_JAFHKT010000011.1 GCF_017052465.1 Arthrobacter pascens | reverse complement strand
TGAACGGTCTTGAAAGGCCGGCCGTAGAGGGTGTGAGCCCCGTAACCGTAATGTTGTGCACCGCCTGGGAGGGATCCCAAGTAGCACGGGGCCCGAGAAATCCCGTGTGAATCTGTCAGGACCACCTGATAAGCCTAAATCCTCCCTAATGACCGATAGCGGACCAGTACCGTGACGGAAAGGTGAAAAGTACCCCGGGAGGGGAGTGAAACAGTACCTGAAACCGTGTGCTTACAATCCGTCGGAGCCAGTCTGATTCTGGTGACGGCGTGCCTTTTGAAGAATGAGCCTGCGAGTTAGTGTTACGTCGCGAG
>NZ_JAFHKT010000010.1 GCF_017052465.1 Arthrobacter pascens | reverse complement strand
GTTTGCTGTGAGTCATTTCCGCGGCGCAGGGCTCCGGCCTTAGGACGCCACGTTGGTGATCGCCCTTCTTGCCGCGTGTTTATGTGCGGTGGTGGTGGTTGCGTCGGGGTTTTTGGTGGGGGTCGATGTGGGGTGGCGGGCTGACCCAGGGGACGCCGGATCGCATGTGGATGGTCCATTGTTCTTTGTGGATGAGGGGGTGGTGATGGGAGCACAGGAGGGTGCCGTTGTCGGTGTTGGTGGGTCCGCCGTGTGACCAGTAGGTGGTGTGGTGGGCTTCGCACCAGGGGGCGGGGATGGTGCAGTTGGGGAAGGCGCAGCCTTGGTCGCGGGCGGTG
>NZ_JAFHKT010000009.1 GCF_017052465.1 Arthrobacter pascens | reverse complement strand
GGTTAGCGGCGGACGAGCGGTTCGCAATGGTTCATCGCGACGCCGGCGGTGGCGGGGCCGGCGGTGGCGGCGGCGAAGCCGACGGCGGTGGCGGTCAGGACGGCGGTGGTCCAGATTTTGCGGAACATGATGATCTCCTGGAGTGCGGCGGTGCGGTGGTTGGGGAAGGATGCTGCGGGTCAGCGGCGGACGAGCGGTTCGCAATGGTTGTCCTGGATCCCTGCGGTGGCGGGGCCGGCGGTGGCGGCGGCGAAGCCGAGGGCGGTCGCGGTCAGAACGGCGGTGGTCCAGATTTTGCGGAACATGATGATCTCCTAAGGGTGTGGCGGTGCTGGGTGTGGTTTGGTATGC
>NZ_JAFHKT010000008.1 GCF_017052465.1 Arthrobacter pascens | reverse complement strand
CGGCTTCGACAGCTCCACCCCCGGGACCACCGCGCCCACCGGCTGGACCGAACGCTTCGAAACCAGCGGCGGCCAGGTCGCCGAACAAGCCGACCGGACCCAGCCCGCCGCCGGCGCCTGCGGCACCGCGACCTGGACCTTCAGCTCCGCGAAGGCCGTGGCCGCCTGTCGCACCGCCCTGAAACCGGCCGGGACGGGCACGCCGCCCCCGCCCGGGCCCACCGCACCGCACGCATCGTGCTCGCGCTCCCCCACGAGAGGCAGGGTGCCGGTGGCGGTGGCCTTCAGCGACACCTCGCGGGGCAACCCGTCGGCCTGGGCCTGGGAGTT
>NZ_JAFHKT010000153.1 GCF_017052465.1 Arthrobacter pascens | reverse complement strand
GGTCGTGCCCGCCACCTGGGTCCAGGTAGCCCAGAGCGCACCGGTGGAATCCTTATCGATGGTCAAAGTCTCGCTGCTGTTGTTCGAAATCACCTGCGGAAACCCCGCATCCAGCGAGTAGGCCCCGCCCGAATAGCTGTACCTGTACAGCCGGGCCGGTTGCCCCGACGCGGACGCACCGGAGGTCACCACGTTCGAGGCGATGTAAAGCTTGCCGCCATCCCACAGCGTGTCCGAGGACGTGCTGGCCCTGCTGTCGCTCCGCACCCCGGTATCCACCCACGCCCCCGCACTCCGGTTCAGCCGGTAAATGCTCCACCCGCTGCCGGTGGTCCACATGTTCGCCCACCACGACCCGTCATTCCACCACAGCTTGCTCTGCGGTTTATCCGCCGTCGGCGGGTTACTCACACCC
>NZ_JAFHKT010000007.1 GCF_017052465.1 Arthrobacter pascens | reverse complement strand
CAGCCGAACCGACCTCGGGCAGGTCCACGTAGACGATGTCACCCAAGGCATCGGCAGCCACGGCCGAAATTCCAATCCCCGCAGGGCCCGACCCGTCAGCAGCAACCCACTCGTGCTCTGCGGAGTACTTCAGTTCAGCACCGACTTTGCTCATGTTTTTCAATCCTTAACGTTTGTTTTGGGTTTCGCCAGGCTCACCCAGCGGGACGGGACCTACTTTTGGCGCTTGTAGAAAGGCAGCGCGACGACTTCGAACGGCTCTGCCTTGCCGCGCAGGTCGATGTCGCGGGCGGTGCCCGGTGCGGCGTGTTCGACGTCTACGTACGCCATGGCGATCGGGTAACCCAGGGTG
>NZ_JAFHKT010000152.1 GCF_017052465.1 Arthrobacter pascens | reverse complement strand
GGGGGCCCCCCCCCCCCCCAAACAAAAAAACAAACACCCCCCACACAAAGGAAAAAGCAAACCACGAGCCCGCCAAAGACAAACAACCCCCCCCCCCCCCCCCACCCCCCCCCCCCAACCCCCCCCCCCCCCCCCACACCACCCCCCCAACAGCGCGCCCCCCCCCCCCGCCCCCCCCCCCGGGCGGCCGGCCGCGCGGCCTGGGCGGGCGCGTCGGGCCGGGGCCGGCGGGAAGGTAACGAGGGTCAGAAGAGGCCCACCGGGTTGCCGTCGTCGTCCACGTCCATCCTCATGGCGGCCGGAACGGCCGGCAGGCCGGGCATGGTCATCACGGCGCCGGTCAGGGCCACGATGAAGCCGGCTCCGGTTTTGGGGATGAGGTCGCGCACGTGGATGGTGAAGCCCTTGGGCGCGCCCAGCCGCGAGGCGTCGTCCGTGAACGAGTACTGGGTCTTGGCCATGCAGACCGGCAGCCCGGACCAGCCGTTTTTCTCAATGTCCGCGAGCCGCCTCAACGCCGGCACGGAGAAGTCGACGCCGTCCGCGCCATAGATTTCCTGCACAATCGTCCGGATCTTGTCCTCCACAGACAGCTCCAGCGGATACAGGTGCCGGAAGGAGCCCGGGCCGGCCACGGCTGCCGCCACCTTGGCTGCCAGCTCGTCGCCGCCATCGCCCCCGCCGCCGCGGCCCCAGACATCCGCCGCCGCGGCCTGGATGCCTTCGCCGGCGCACCAGTCCAGGAGCCAGTCGAGTTCCTCCTGCGTGTCGGAGGCGAACCTGTTGATGGCCACCACGGGGGTGACGCCGAACTTCTCCACATTCCGGACATGCCGGCGCAGGTTGGCCACGCCGGCCGCCAGTGCCTCCACGTTCGGCTTCTGGAGCCGGTCCTTGGCAACGCCGCCGTGCATCTTGAGGGCCCGCACCGTGGCCACCACGACGACGGCGGAGGGCGCCACATCCGCGACGCGGGCCTTGATGTCCATGAACTTTTCGGCCCCGAGATCAGCGCCGAAGCCTGCTTCCGTCACCACGATGTCAGCAAGCCTGCGCGCGGTCTGGGTTGCGATGAGCGAGTTGCAGCCGTGGGCAATGTTGGCGAACGGGCCGCCATGGACCAGTGCCGGGGTCCCCGCGATCGTCTGCACCAGATTAGGCCTGATGGCGTCCTTCAGCAGCAGGGTCAGTGCGCCCTGCACGCCCAGGTCGCCGACGGTGACAGGGGTCCGGTCGTAGGTGTATCCGAAGGTGATGCGGCCCAGCCGTTCGCGCAGATCTGCCACGCCCGCAGCGAGGCAGAACACCGCCATGATCTCCGACGCCACGGTGATGTCGAACCCGTCCTGGCGCGGGATGCCCTGGGTGGGGCCGCCAAGCCCGATCACTACTTCCCGGAGGGCGCGGTCATTCATGTCCAGTACCCGCTTGAACGTCATGCGGCGCGGGTCGATGTTCAGCTCGTTGCCCTGGTAGATGTGGTTGTCCACCAGGGCCATGAGCGCGTTGTTGGCCGACGTCACGGCGTGGAAGTCGCCGGTGAAGTGCAGGTTGATCTCGTCCATGGGCACCACCTGGGAGTATCCGCCGCCCGTGGCCCCTCCCTTCATGCCCAGGATCGGGCCGAGCGACGGCTCACGCAGTGCGATCATCACCTTGTGGCCGGCCTTTGTTAGCGAGTCGGCGAGCCCCACCGTCGTGGTGGATTTTCCTTCGCCCGCCGGCGTGGGCGACATCGCCGAGACCAGAACCACCTTCCCCGAAGGTGGCCCGGCAGACAGCTTCGCCGGATCGATCTTCGCCTTGTAGCGGCCATAGAGTTCCACCGCCTCAACATCAATACCGGCGGCGGCTGCGACCTCCTCGATGGGACGCAGCACGGCGTTGCGGGCTATCGCGAGGTCACTCAAGGGGCTGTCAGACATCGTCGTCCTCCATCGTCGGGGCTAAAACAGGCAGCGCTCAGCCGGTGAGCCGCGGGGCATAGCCGGCAGGCACCGTGCTTCCGGCCGCAAATTCCTCGACGGCGGCGTGGTAGCTCTCCAGCGTTATGGCAGCCGTGCGCTGCCAGCCGGAGCTCTGCGCATGGACGGCCGCCGCACGGCCCATGTCCTCCCTGGTGGCGGGATCGTCGTAGAGGGCTTCGAGCGCATCTGCCCAGTCGGCTGCGCGGTGGCCGTCCACGAGCAGCCCGGTGCGGTTGTCGTAGATGGCACGGGAGAGGCCTCCCACCCTGGTGGCCACCACCGGCGTGCCGCAGGCCTGGGCCTCCAGCGCCACGAGACCGAAGGATTCACTGTACGAGGGCATCACCACGACGTCGGCCGCGCGGAACCACGCCGCAAGCTCAGGCGGAGCGACCGGCGGATGGTGTGTAACGACGTCGTCCAGTCCCGCGGCGGTGACCAGCGACTTCAGGTTGAAGTCCTTCGCGCCGCTCAGTGCTCCCAGAATGGTCAGCTTCAGGTCGATGTCCGGACGGCGTTCGCGGAGCAGTGCGGCCGCCTTCACCAGGATCTGCGGACCCTTGAGGCGCTGGATCCGGCCGGCAAACAGCAGATGGAACGTGCCGGGCCCGACGCTGTGCTGGGAGCGGGCGCGGCTGCGGAAGGCGGGGGTGAAGACGGAGAGGTCGACGCCCGGGGGAGCGACGTCGATGTGGTCGAAGTCGGCGTTGTAGTGCGACACGAGTTCGGCGGCTTCGGCGGTGGTGTTGGCAATGAGCCTCGTCGTCCCGTCGACGATGTGGTGCTCGCCCAGTTCGCGCCGGCGCGGTTCGGGCTTTTCCCCGGACTGCAGCAGGAGGTTCTTGACCTTGGCCATGGTGTGCATGGTGTGGACCAGCGGCACCCCCCACAGCGTGGACAGCTCAAGCCCGGCCACACCGGACACCCAGTAGTGGGAATGGATGATGTCGTATCGCCCGTGGGGCTGGCGCTCGCGGATCCGCTCGATTTCGGCGACCATGCTGTGCAGCAGTTCCGGCAGCTCTTCCTTCGGCAGCTTCCGCGGCGGCCCGGCCAGGACGTTGTGGACGCACACGCCGGGGTCCGGATGTTCGACGGCGGGCTGGCTGGCGTCCGTGGACCGGGTAAAGATCTCCACTTCCACGCCGTTTTCGGCCAGGGCGGAGGCCAGGCCCCGGATATACACATTCATGCCGCCGGCATCACCGGAACCGGGCTGTTCCATCGGAGAGGTGTGCAGGGACAGGAAGGCCACACGCTTGATCGCGGTCATGGCTCTCCTCTCGGTCTACGCGAACGCATCCTTCCGGGCGCCACAGCGGCGCCCAACCGGGAACTGCATCCGGTAAAACACTACTCCTCAAGCGCCCTCGCATTCATGGCTCCCGCGCTGTTGCCAACGTTGCGGCGGTGCACCGAAGCCCTGACAGGCAACGGGGCCTCAGTCGGGGCCCCGTTGCCTGGGTTCACGCGCCTGGTCTCACGCGCCTGGTCTCACACGCCTGGTCTCATACGCCTGGTCTCATACGCCGAGCTGGTTGCGCACCGCAGCCTGCACGGCGTCGCGCATCGGAGTAACGGGCCGGCGGATGAGCCGGCTGAGGTCGCCGCTGGTCACGAGCAGGTCGCCCCGGGCAATGCCGAGGTCGCTGTCCGCCAGAATGGCCGCGTAGGCCTCCGGCAGGCCGGCGTCCACCAGCACCTGCGTGTACTGCTCCGCCGGCAGGTCCTGGTACGTCACCGGCCGCCCGGCCGCGGCACTGACTTCGCCGGCCAGCTCGGACAGGGTGAACGGTACGTCGCCGCCGAGCTCGTAGACCTTCCCCTCCTGGCCCTCGCTGACCAGCACGGCAGCGGCGGCCTCGGCGTAATCTGCCCGGGCGGCGGCACTGACACGGCCGTCACCTGCACTGCCGAGCACGGCCCCGTGCTGGAGCTGAACGGAGACCTGGTCGGTGTAATTCTCGAGATACCAGCCGTTGCGGAGCAACGCGAAGGGGACGCCGGAATCGCGGAGCGCGTTTTCCGTGGCCTGGTGTTCCGCGGCCAGCTGCATGGCGGTGCTGTCGGCGTTGGCGACGCTGGTGTAGGCGATCAGGCTGACGCCGGCCTCCTTGGCCGCCTCGATCGCGTTCCGGTGCTGGGAGAGCCGCTGGCCTACCTCATTGCCGGAAACCAGCAGCACCTTCTCGGCGCCCGCAAACGCCTGGCGCAGGGACCCGGCGTCGTCATAGTCGAGCCGGCGCACCTGGACGCCGCGCTCGGCGAGATCGGCGATCTTGGCCAGATCGCGGCCGCCCGCGACGATCTGCCCGGCGGGAACATTGCGGCTGAGGAGGGATTCGACGACGAGGCGGCCGAGCTGGCCGGTGGCTCCGGTGATGACGATGGTCATGGTGGTTCCTTTCACGGGTGGATGACTGTCACCTGTGCCAACATCACCTCCTGCCGCTTACTTCCCGAAAGAGAGTACGCACTTTAAGGTAAGGTACTGATATGAAAGTAAGTACCCAGGAGGCGGCGCCCGCTTTCCCGTTTGCGGACGGGATCTTTCCCGCGGGATGCCCCAGCAGAATCGTTCTGGACCACGTCACCAGCAAATGGGGCGTCCTGATCCTGGTGGCGCTGTTCGAGGGGCCGCAGCGCTGGAGTGACCTGCGCCGGCGGGCTGAAGGCATCAGCGAGAAAATGCTGGCCCAGACGTTGAAGACCCTGGAGGCGGACGGGTTCGTGCGCCGCGAGGCGCAGCCGATCATTCCTCCCCGGGTGGATTACAGCCTGACCGTCAGCGGCCAGGAGCTGGCCGCGCTGCTGCTGCCGCTGGTCTCCTGGATCGCGGGTCACGCTGACACTATCGTCGGGCGGTCAGCGCGGAAAGCAGCAGGCGCGGGGGACTAGGCGGACCTGCGCCAAAGCCCCGCGAGGGCGGGGAATGCGGCCTCGTATCCGGACAAGAGCTGGGCCGCGAGCTGCGCGGACCCCACCAGCGGGTGTACCGCGAAGGCATCCAGCGCGGCCTGCCGGTCGCCGTGGCTGGCCGCCCGGACGGCCAGCAGCTCCACGCGCTTCACGCGCTGCATGAGCTCCAACTGCGGCCCGGCGGGCAGGTCCTGCGGGATGGGTTCCGCGCCCGCGGCGGTCACCGTGCAGGGAATTTCGACGACGGCGTCTGCCGGCAGCCCCGGAATCGCCGGCTCCGGAGCGCCCTCTCCAGTAACGCCCTGCCGGGTAGCAGCCGCGTTCCGTGTGTTGAGGATGAGCTGGGTGCCGCCCGCCCCGGCCGGGGAATCCGCCCCTCCGCCTGTGAGTGCCCGCATCACTGCCAGCGCCACCTGCTCGTAGCCGCCGCCGGCAAGGTCCTCGGCATCGCGTGCCTCGTCGCCGGTGCGGGCTTCGGCCAGGTAGCCCTCCTCCCGGGCCCGGCGGGCGGCGTCCCACAAGCCATACGCGGCGGGCCCGGCTGCGGCGAGCCTGGGATACAGCTCGGACTGCTGGCTGTGGATTGACTCGCCGCGGGTGGCGTCCATGGCCCGCATGGCCGAGGCCGCCCGGGCCGTCTCGTAGTAATAGAACAGGTACTCGTTGGGCAGGACCCCGCGTTCCCGCAGGAACGGCTGGGGAAACAGCCGGCCTTCCTCAAAACCCGCCAGCGCGGCGGGATCTGCGAGGAGGTCCGGAAGACGGTCGCGGCCGCCGGACTCCAGACGGTACAGCCAGCCGAGGTGGTTCAGGCCGTAGTAGCCCACGCCGTCGAGCCTTCCGGCCGGCAACGGCGCGCCGGCCGCGCGGGCGGCGCGGTGGACGAGCGCGCTGGCGGAGTCGCAGATACCAATGACTTTCCGTCCCAGCACGGGCACCAGCGCTTCGGTGACCATGCCCGCCGGGTTCGTGAAGTTGACCAGCCAGGCATCCGGGCAGTGCGTCCGCATTTCCCGCGCCAGCTCCAGCATGGCGGGGATGGAGCGCAGCGCATACGAGATGCCGCCCGCCCCGGTGGTTTCCTGGCCCAGCAGCCCCAGATCCTGGGCGACGCGTTCGTCGGCCATCCGCCCCGCTGTCCCGCCCGGCCTGATGGCCGCGAAAACCACATCGGTGCCGGTGAGCGCCTCGCGGAGCGACGTGGTTGCGGTGACGGCCGGGGGATGCACGACGGCGGCGCTGCCGTCCGGCGCGGGGCGCCCCGGCGCCGTGGACGGCGACGTGGGCATGGAGCGCAGCACCGCGGTCATGGCCGCGAGGCGGCCGGGATCGACGTCGAACAGCACCAGTTCCCGGACCAGCCCGGCATAGGGGCCGGAGCAGAGCGCCCGGTACACGAGGGGAACCCGGAATCCGCCGCCACCGGCAATCATGAGCCGCATGGAAGGGAGTCTATCCGGCAACGCGGTCCGGCCACCCCGGGGCGCCGATGGCGGGACAGCCCGTTCCGGCACGTCCCATACCCCCAGATTTCGGGGTTCCAACCCCAAGGCACACGGCGTAGTGTGCCGAACATGGATGCGATTCCCGCAGGCCGCTTCGATCCGCTCGCCGCCGTCCGTACGCCAACGGCCGGAGGCTTTGACCTGCTGCTGGCCGGCACCGTGTTCCAGGACATCATTTTCACGGGACTGCCGCACGCGCCGCAGCCCGGGACCGAAATCTGGAGCGAGGGAATGGGAAGCTGCCCCGGCGGCGTGGCGAACCAGGCCATCGCAGCGGCACGGCTGGGGCTGCGGACCGGGCTGGCAGCTGCCTTCGGCGACGACGGCTACGGCGACTACAACTGGAAGATCCTCGCCGGGCAGGAGCACGTTGACCTGTCCCTGTCCCGGCGCGTTGCGGGCTGGCACTCCCCGGTGACGGTTTCCCTCAGCGTGGACCACGACCGCTCCATGGTGACCCACGGCCATCCCGCTCCCGTGACGCCGTCCGAACTGATCGGGGAGCAGCCGCCGCCCGCCCTCGCGGCGGTGGCGGACCTGGGCCACGAACTGGAACCGTGGGCTCTCGCGGCCCACTCCGACGGCGTGAAACTCTTTGGCGATGTGGGCTGGGACCCCAGTGGCGAGTGGTCGCAGACGCGCCTGGACAACCTACAGTACTTCTATGCCTTCATGCCCAACCAGCGTGAAGCCATGGCCTTCACCGGCAAGGAGAATCCGTGGGCCGCGCTGTACTCCCTGGCGGACCGTGTGCCCGTGGCCGTGGTGACCCTCGGGCAACAGGGAGCCATGGCCGTCGACTCGGAGACCGGCGAGGAGGAATGGGTGCCGTCGCTGCCGGTGACCGCGTATGACCCCACCGGGGCGGGGGACTGCTTTGGCGCGGCGTTCGTCGTCGGCTGCCTGGCAGGGTGGCCGCTGGGGGACCGGCTGCGCTTTGCCAACCTGTGCGCCGCGCTCGCCGTGCAGGAAGTGGGGGGCTCGCTCGCGGCGCCGGGCTGGGGCGACATCGCCGACTGGTGGAAACGTGCCAACGCCAGGCCGGAACGCCGCGGCAGCCAGTGGCTGCGGCGCTATGCCTTCCTGTCAGACATCGTTCGGGACGTGCCCCCGGAAGCCCAGCGGCGGGCGGCCGCCACGATCGCGCATCTGTCCGACGCCTAAGACGCGCCGCCTAGGACGCCGGCCCCACCGGCCCGGCACCCCACCGCCCCGGCCGGAATTATCCGGCCCCGGACGCCAGCACTAGAATCACTAGGGTGACATACCCCGCAGCAACAGGTGACCTCCCCCCGGCAGCAGGGCCGGTGCCGCCCCCTTCGCAGGAACGGTCCTCCCAGGAACGGTCCGCCATCGTCGACCTCGAAGCCATCCGCCACAACGTCCGCCGGCTCGCTGCGGCCGCCGAACCGGCCAAGGTCATGGCGGTCGTCAAGGCCGACGCCTACGGACACGGCGCCGTCCCGGTGGCCCGCGCGGCCCTTGAGGCGGGCGCAAGCTGGCTGGGCGTCGCCCACATCTCCGAGGCGCTGGCCCTCCGCGCAGCCGGCATCGACGCGCCGCTGCTCGCCTGGCTGCACACCCCCGAGAGCAACTTCGGTGCGGCGGTGGCCGCCGGCGTCGACATCGGATGCTCGGGCTGGGAGCTGGAACGGATCGTGGCCGCTGCCCGGGAGCAGGAGCGGCCCGCGCGCGTGCACCTCAAAGTGGACACGGGCCTGGGCCGGAACGGCGCCCCCGTGGAAGTGTGGGACCGCCTCGTGGGCGAAGCCGTGGAATACCAGGACCAGGGCCTGCTGCGCGTGGTGGGCATCTTCTCGCACCTCGCCGTGGCCGATGAACCCGAGCGGCCGGAAACCGACGACCAGCTCGCGGCCTTCCGCGAAGTACTGGCCATCGCCGAGGACGCCGGGGTGGACCCGGAAGTCCGGCACCTGGCGAACACCCCGGCCACGCTGTCCCGGCCGGACACCCACTTTGACCTCGTCCGCGTGGGCATAGGCATCTACGGCCTCTCACCCTTCGAGGGGCAGACATCCGCCGAACTGGGGCTCCGCCCGGCGATGACCTTGCGCACCGTGGTGTCCCACTGCAAGGACGTCCCGTCGGGCCAGGGCGTTTCCTACGGCTTCAACTACCACACCTCCGGCGCCAGCACGCTGGGACTCATCCCGCTCGGCTATGCGGACGGGATTCCCCGCGTGGCCACCGGCGGCCCGGTGCGGGTGGAGGGCGTGACCTACCCGGTGGTGGGCAGGATCGCCATGGACCAGATGGTGATCGACCTCGGCCCGCGGCACGTCTCCGAGGGCGGCCACAGTGTCCTGGGGGCCGAGGCGCAGCTCTTCGGCGACGGTGCCGACGGCGGCCCCACCGCCGACGACTGGGCGCGCGCCGCCGGCACCATCAACTACGAGATCGTCACGCGGATCAGCCCCCGCGTGCCCCGCACCTTCATCAACGAAACGCCGGCGCCGTGAGCCTGCCGGCAGCCACGGACGCACCCCGCTGGGTCCGGGCCCTGACAGTCACGACGGCGGAGCAGACCCATGCGCTCGGCGCGGCGCTCGCCGAGGTGCTTCGGGCAGGGGACCTGCTGGTCCTCACCGGTGAACTGGGCGCCGGCAAGACGACGTTCACCCAAGGCCTGGGGGAGGGCCTGGGCGTGCGGGAAGGCATCATTTCGCCCACGTTCGTGCTGGTCAGGATCCATCCCAACCTTCCCGACGGTCCTCATCCCGGCGGTCCCGACCTGGTCCACGTGGACGCCTACCGGCTGGGATCGGCATCGGAAATCGATGATATCGACCTCGAAAACACCTTGGACTCATCCGTCACCGTGGTGGAGTGGGGGCGCGACCGCGTGGAGCACCTGAGTGACAGCCGTCTTGAGGTGGAACTGCACCGTTCCACCGGAAACGGGGCAGCCGGCGGAACGCGGGAGGCGGACGGTGTCCTGGACTTCGATGCCGAGGACGACGACGAGCCCCGCACCATCATTATCCGCGGCTTCGGCCCGCGCTGGGCCGACCAGCCGACCCTGAACCTGGCATCCGAAGGGACCCCCTGATGCTCATCCTTGCCATCGATACCTCCGCCGTGGCCAGTGCCGCGCTGGTTTCCGACGACGCGCTCGAAGGAGTGGTGGGCAGCTTCTCCACCGAAGACACGCGCAGCCACGCCGAGGTCCTCGCCCCGGGCATCGAGAAGCTGCTGGCCGAGTCCGACGTCACGGGTGCGGACATTGACGCCATCGTCGTCGGCGTAGGGCCGGGGCCGTTCACCGGGCTCCGCTCCGGGATTGCCACGGCCAGGACGCTCGCCTTTGCGTGGGGGAAGCCGCTGCACGGGCTGATGAGCCTGGATGCCGTCGCCTTGGAAGTGGCTGAGTCCACGGAGGCCCCGCGGGAGTTCCTGGTGGCCACCGACGCCCGGCGCAAAGAGGTGTACTGGGCCCGGTACACGCTGCAGGAGGGCCAGCTCCCCAAGCTCGTGGACGGGCCGCACGTTGGCTTCGCCGCCGATCTTCCAGACCTGCCCGCCTACGGCGCCGGCGCCGGCCTCTACGCGGACGTCCTGCGGGCTGACCCGGACTTCAGCGCGGAGCAGCCGGATGCGCTGTACCTGGGGCAGTTCGCCCTGGTGCGGCTGGCGGGGGGAGGGGAACTCCTTGACTCCACGCCCCTCTACCTCCGGGAATCCGATGCGCAGGTCCCCGGCCCCCGGAAGCGCGCCCTGTGAGCGGCCTGTCCGGAGAGGGCACGCTGATCGGCCCGGGCGTATCGGTGCGCGACATGGTTGCGGCCGACATTGCGGCTGTCCATGAGCTGGAAGTGCGGCTCTTTCCCGTGGACGCCTGGCCGCTGGAGATGTTCGTGAGCGAACTGGAGCAGCCCGAGACCCGCCGCTACCTCGTCGCAGAGGCACGGGGCGGCATCGTCGGCTACGCCGGGGTGATGTGCATCGAGCCGGTCGCGGACGTCCAGACCATCGCCGTCGTCCCCGAGTATGAAGGCAGGGGCATCGGAACCGCCTTGCTTACGGAACTCATCAGCGAGGCCCGGCGGCGCGGCGCAGCCGATGTGCTGCTTGAAGTGCGGGCCGACAACCCCCGTGCGCAGCAGCTCTACCGCCGGTTCGGATTCGAGCAGATCCATGTGCGGCGCAAGTACTACCGCGACGGCGTCGACGCCCTGATCATGAGGCTCGAGCTCGCCGGTGTCCTCGCGGTGCACCAGGACATCGTGCAGAAGGACACCGTGCAAGAGGACACCGGACAACCCGGCGCCGGACAGCACGGCCAGACCACCCCCACGGAGGCAGACCAGCAATGAACCGTTCCCAGCCGCTTGTGCTCGGCATCGAGTCCTCCTGCGACGAAACCGGCGTCGGGATCGTCCGGGGAACGGACCTCCTGACCAACACCGTGTCCTCCTCGATGGACGAGCACGTCAGGTTCGGCGGCGTCATCCCGGAGATTGCCTCCCGCGCACACCTCGATGCCTTCGTGCCGACGCTGCAGGCAGCGCTCGCGGAGGCCGACGTGACCCTGGACGACATCGACGCCATCGCCGTCACGTCCGGTCCGGGGCTGGCCGGGGCTCTGATGGTGGGCGTGTGCGCGGCAAAGGCCCTCGCCGTGGCCACGGGAAAGCCGCTGTACGCCATCAACCACCTCGTGGCGCACGTGGGCGTCGGGCTGCTGGACGCACGAGCCGAGAACCTGCTGCCCGAGAATCTCGGCGCATTGCTGGTCTCCGGCGGCCACACCGAAATCCTGCGGATCCGGCGCATCACCGACGACGTCGAGATGCTCGGTTCCACGATTGACGACGCCGCAGGGGAAGCGTACGACAAGGTGGCGCGGATCCTTGGCCTGGGCTATCCCGGCGGTCCCGCCATTGACCGGCTTGCCCGCGAGGGCAACGCCAAGGCGATCCGCTTCCCGCGGGGACTCACCCAGCCCAAGTACATGGGCACCGCGGAGGAGCCCGGCCCGCACCGCTACGACTGGTCCTTCAGCGGGTTGAAAACCGCCGTGGCCCGCTGCGTGGAGCAGTTTGAGGCGCAGGGCGAAGCCGTCCCCGTGGCGGACATAGCGGCGGCATTCCAGGAAGCGGTGGTGGACGTCATCACGTCCAAGGCGGTCCTTGCCTGCCGGGAGCAGGGCATCACCAACGTCCTGCTAGGCGGCGGCGTGGCGGCCAATTCGCGGCTCCGCCAGCTCACGGAACAGCGCTGCTCCGCCGCGGGCATCACGCTGCACGTCCCTCCGCTGGGTCTCTGCACGGACAACGGGGCGATGGTGGCGGCGCTCGGCGCGCAGCTGGTCATGGCGGGGATCGAGCCCAGCGGCATCTCCTTTGCCCCGGATTCGTCCATGCCCGTGACCACCGTGTCAGCGCCGGCGCCGGAACCGGTCAGAACGGCTGCCCGGGCCTAGCAAGCGGACTCAATCGGGAGACGGAACAAGCGTACGGTTGAGTTGTGAACGCCGTTATCGATCACCTGGTCATCGCCGCGGATTCGCTGGAACAGGGCGCAGCCTGGTGCGCGGCAACGTTCGGCGTTCAGCCTTCCGGTGGTGGCAAGCACCCGTTGATGGGTACTCACAACCGAGTGATTACCATCAGCAGCGAGAGCTTCCCCGACTGCTATCTCGAGGTCATCGCGATCGATCCCGACGCACCGGCGCCGGGTAGGCCGCGCTGGTTCGGGCTCGACCACCCCGAGGTGCGCGAGGCTGTCCGCGAATCCCCCCGGCTGGTGCACGCAGTGGCGCGCACCCGCAAGATCGAGATGCTGCGCCGGGACCTTGCCAACTTTGCCCTCAACCCTGGCGAGTTGCTGGCGGCGCAGCGGGACACGCCTGACGGACTGTTGAAGTGGCGAATCACAGTCCGCGACGACGGCCGCGCTGAATGCGCAGGCGCGCTGCCCAGCTTGATCGAGTGGGAAGGGCAACATCCCTGTGCCCACATGCCCTTCACCGATGTGGCGCTGCAGGGCCTGGTGCTGCGCGGCGTTCCGACCGAGGCGGTCGACGTGCTGAAGCTTCCGGCCGTGCACACGAGCCCGATCGCGGCTGTGCAGAACGCACCGCTCACCGCGACACTGAAATCGCCGCGTGGCCGTGTTGTGCTCGATGCGTGGCACTTCGGAAGCTGAACAGTGCTGAAGCCGGCAGAGGGCGGGCGGGGAGACACGGCCTAAGCCGTGGGACCGTTCCGCATCTGCTTCACCAGGTCCAGCACCACGGCCTGGAGGTTTCCGCCGTTCTCGGCGGCCACACGGCGCTGGCGCTGGTACCCCGCCCCGCGGCTGATGATTTTCTCGACGTCGGCCAGCTCATCCGGGCAGCCGAGCTTCGCGGCGATGGGCTCGAGCCGGTTCAGCGTTTCGAGCACGTGGTCGGTGACCAGCTGCTCGTTGCCTTGCGCGTCCAGGATGATGATGGCCTCCATCCCGTACCGGGCGGCGCGCCACTTGTTTTCCTGGACGTGCCACGGCGGCATCGTGGGAATGCTGCCGCCGTTGTCCAGCGTGGTGGAGAACTCGTGGACCAGGCACTGGGTGAGCGCGGCCACGGCGCCCACCTCCTCCAGCGTCGCCAGCCCGTCGCAGATCCGCATCTCGATGGTGCCCAGGTTCGGCACCGGCCGGATGTCCCAGCGGATCTCGGACAGCGTGTCGATCACACCCGTGGTGAACATGTCCTGGACGTAGGACTCGTATTCTTCCCAGGTGGGGAACTGGAAGGGCAACCCGGCCGTGGGCAGCTGCTGGAACATGAGGGCGCGCTGGGAGGCGTAACCGGTGTCTTCGCCGCCCCAGAACGGGCTCGAGGCGGACAGCGCCTGGAAGTGCGGGAAATAGTTGACCAGGCCGTCCAGCACCGGGAGCACCTTGTCCCGCCGGTCGAGCCCCACATGGACGTGGACGCCGTAGATCACCATCTGGCGGCCCCACCACTGCGTGCGGTCGATCAGCTTGGCGTACCGTTCCTTGTCCGTGACGGTCTGCAGCTGCGGAGGGCTGAAGGGGTGGCTGCCTGCGGAGAAGACCTCAACGCCCATCGGGTCCGTGACTTCGCGGACGGCGGCAAGGGACCTGTTCAGGTCCTCCTTCGCTTCGGCAGCGGTTTCGCAGATCCCGGTGACAAGCTCCACCGTGTTCAGCAGCAGTTCCTGCTTGATGTGCGGGTGTTCGTCGTCCTCGTTCAGCTCCGGGTGCTTCGCGGCCACGCCACGCAGGACCTGGTTCGCCACGGAGGCAAGTTCACCGGTCTGCGCATCAACCAGTGCGAGCTCCCATTCCACACCAAGAGTTGATTGCCGGGATGAAGCGAAATCAATCTTCATGCGTTCCTCTCGCTGTTCTGCTGTCCGGGTGCTGGCCGTTTCTGGCAGAACGGCTGGCAGGTGAACGGTCTTTCAAGTCTAGTGCAGGGGTACCATCGGGATGATGGCCTGGCTACAGAGAGCGCGTGACAGTTTTCACAACACGGCTTCCGCCAACCCCGCCAATAACCGACGCAACAACAGGCAAGCCATGGCTGCGGCAGCCCTGGCGGTGCTGCTCGCGTCGGCATCCTGCACGCCCCCGCCGCCTGCTGCACCGGAGACGTCCAGTTCCGCCGCGACGCCCAGTCCAACCCCCAGCACCAGGCAACAGCGGTCGACGACGGCGCCCCCGCTGCCGGCAACCCCGCCGAAGACGGCGGCCGGGAAGGGCGCTGCGCCCCTGGGGTGGGGGCCGCAGCAGCGCGACCAGGATGCGGCGGCCGCAGCCGTGAAGCGCATGACGCTGAGCGAGAAGGCCGGGCAGGTGCTGCTGCCGTTCTACACAGGCCTGCGCCACGAAACCCAGGCGGCCACCGTGGAGCGGCTGCATCTTGCGGGCTCCATCATCATGGGCGACAACGTGCCCCGTAATTCTGCCGGCCTCGTGGACGTCCGCGGCATGGCCGCCGCCACCAGGAGACTGGGGGAGGCATCCCGGTCCGGCGGCAGGACATGGACCGGCCTGATTGCCGTGGACCAGGAAGGGGGAATGGTGTCCAGGCTGGGCGCCCCGCTCACCCGATGGCCGGCGCCCATGAGCTACGGGGCAGCCCGGAGCGTGCCGCTGGCAACCGAGGCGGGCAAGGCCCTGGCCGGGGAACTCGCCGCCCTCGGGTTTACCGTGGACTTCGCTCCGACCGCCGACACCACCGTTGGCCCGGCCGACCCCACCATCGGCGCCCGTTCCATGTCTTCCGACCCTGCGGCGGCTGGAAACCTGAGTGTCGGCTTCTCCCGCGGCATGCTGGCGGCCGGTGTGCTGTCCTCCGTCAAGCATTTCCCCGGGCACGGTTCCGTGACCGTCGACTCCCACAAGGACCTGCCGGTCCAGAAGGCCACGGCGGCGCAGCTGAAGGCCCGGGACTGGAAGCCATTCCAGGCTGCCATCGCCGCAGGTTCCCCGATGATCATGACCGGACACATCGCTGTCCCCGCCCTTGAACCGGGCGTCCCCGCGTCCCTGTCCAAGGCAAGCTACGCAGCGCTGCGGGGGATGGGGTTCAAAGGAGTAGCCGTCACGGACGCCCTGAACATGAAGGCCGTGAGCGCCCGGTATCCCCGGGGCTCCGAGGCCCCGGCGGCACTTGCCGCCGGCGCGGACCTGCTGCTGATGCCGGCCGACGTAAACGCGGCCCACGCCGCCATCGTCAACGCCGTTGCTGCCGGAAAGCTGCCGCTGCCCCGGCTGGAGGAAGCTGCCCGCCGCGTGGTGACGATGATGATCTGGCGCGCCCGGACTGACGCCCGGCAGCACCGGCCAGCCCCGGGCAGTGCGGAGACCCTTTCGGCGAAGGTATCGGCCGCGGCGGTGACCGTTCTTTCCGGCCCGTGCCGGGGGCCGCTGGTGCCCGGCCGCCTCCGCCTGTCGGGCGGGACGGCGCTGGACCGGGCGTACTTTGCCGCCGCCGCGAGGGACGCGGGCATCACGCTCGGCGCGGGCCCGCTGGTGAGCCTCATCGGCTACGGGGGCGCTCCGGCGGGCGGAGACATCGCCGTGGCCCTTGATGCGCCCTGGCCGCTGGCCCGCTCATCCGCGCCCACGAAGGTGGCACTTTTCGGACGGACGCCGGGGGCCTTCAAGGCGCTGCTGGCCGTGCTGGCGGGCAAGGCGACGGCCCCCGGCAAGCTGCCGGCCGCCGTCGGGCCTTACCGCCAGGGTTCCGGCTGCCCCTGAGGCCCGCTGAGGGCCAACATTCGGCTGATTCCTTCACAGTCCCGCCCGCCGGGCCGAATGCCCCTTTAATGGAGGGGTGCCGATTCTGAATAAAGACATGACCCTGTGCATCTCGCTCTCGGCCCGGCCGAGCAACAACGGGACCCGCTTCCACAACTACCTGTATGACCAGCTCGGACTGAACTGGATCTACAAAGCCTTCGCGCCAACCGACCTCGCCCAGGCAATCGCCGGCGTCCGCGGCCTCGGCATCAGGGGCTGCGCCGTGTCCATGCCCTACAAGGAAGACGTGATCGCCCTCGTCGACGCCATGGACCCGTCAGCGAAGGCCATCGACTCGGTGAACACCATCGTGAACGACGGCGGCCGCCTCACCGCCTACAACACCGACTACACGGCGATCGAGCAGCTGCTGGAACGCAACGCCGTTTCCAGCGGGTCCTCCGTGCTGCTCCAGGGCGCGGGCGGCATGGCCAAGGCCACCGCGGCAGCCCTGCGGGACGCCGGCTTCCGGAATGTCACGATTGTCGCCCGGAACGAGGCCTCCGGCCGTTCGCTCGCGGACCTCTACGGATTTGAGTGGCGCGCCGAGCTGGGCGACGCCACGGCCGACATGATCATCAACGTCACGCCGATCGGGATGGCCGGGGGCGCCGAAGCCGACTCGCTGTCCTTCCCCCCGGCAGCTGTCGACGCCGCGAAGGTCGTGTTCGACGTCGTGGCCCTGCCGCCGGAGACGCCGCTGATCAAGGCCGGCCGGGCAGCCGGCAAGCAGGTCATCACGGGCGCGGAAGTGGCCACCATCCAGGCGCTGGAGCAGTTCGTGCTGTACACCGGCATCCGCCCCACCGACCAGCAGGTGCGGGACGCCGAGGCGTTCGTTCGCGCCCAGTAGCCGCGCAGGTCCAGCGAGTCGGCTAGACCGGCTCCACGGAGACGGCCACCCGATCGTCACCGATTCTGGTGAGGACCAGGGTGGCTGTCTTCTTGCCGGCCTTCTTCGCGCTGCCCTTACCGGCGGGAAGGAGCTGTTTCCGCAGCTCCTCGGGAGTGACGGACGTGCCGCGCTTCTTGATGTCCAGCACCCCGATGCCGTTCTCCTTCACCCAGGCCTTGAGCCCCTTCACGCTGTACGGCATGACCTCAAGGACCTTGTAGGCCCGGGCGAAGGGCGTGTCCACGGCGTCCGGGGCGCAGATGTAGGCGATGTGTTCGTCCACCAGGTGTCCGCCGAGCTGCACGGCAAGGTCGGCCACGAGACCCGCGCGGATCACGGCGCCGTCGGGCTCGTAGATGTAGCCCTCGACCGGCCCCACGGGCGCCACCGGGCCACCGTCGAAATCCTCCGCGCTGGTGAGCTCCGCAGCCCCCTGGGGACCGAGCAGCAGGGCGGCCCTCCGGATCCCCGGCCGGGCAACCGCGTTGAACCAGAGCGTTACCTCGGTGACGTCGCCGCCCACCGAAACCCACTGGGCCTCGCAGCCGGCGGGGATGGAATCATGCGGCATGCCCGGTCCCATCTTGACGCCCACCGCGAGCCCGGAGGCCGCGAGTGATTCCACGAAGGACAGCGGCGGCGAGAAGGCCTCCGGATCCCAGATCCTCTTGGTCCCGGACGTGGAGGTGGTGCGCCGGGCCGGATCCAGCCATACGCCGTCGGCATCACCGAGGGCAACAGAAGTCGCGTCCGAATGCACCACCGTGGCGTGCGGAAACGGAATGAGGTTGATGGTGGCGCACGCGGCCGTGGTTTCGTCGACCTCCACGGCCGTCACGGCGATATCCAGAGAAGCCAGGGCCATGGAATCCGCGCCCAGGCCGCAGCCGAGGTCGGCCACGTGGCGGATGCCGGCCTGAGCGAAGCGCTGGGCATGCCTGGCCGCCACATTAAGCCGGGTTGCCTGCTCGAGACCGGCCTGGGTGAACAGCATCTGGCGGGCGAATTCGCCGAACTTGGCTTCGGCCTTGGTCCGCAGCCTGGACTGGGTGAGGACTGCAGACACCAGGGCGGGGGAGTGACCCTGCTTCCGAAGGCTTGCATTGAGCGTGAAGGACTGGTCCTCGCGATACGGGCCCAGCGAGGCCAGCAACTGCCATCCTTCTTCGCTGAGGAGCTGTGCGATCTGGTCCTGCGGTGCGTCAGACATGCCCTCAAGCCTAGTGGAGGGCCAGCCGGGGGCTTGCCGATAGGGTGGACTGAATGGACGCCAGTGCAACTCCCAGCCCAGACCAGCCTGCCCGCAACCCTGGCGGCGCGGCCCGGTACGCACACCTGGCCCGGTACGCGCGTCCGGCGCTGATTGCCGGGGTGGCTGTCGCCGTCGTCTGCCTCGTGCTGCTCGTGATCATCTTCCTTCTGGACTCCTTCAACTCAACCGTCTACTCGGTGGGCGGCGAGGACATCAACGACGCAACCGATGAAGCCCGGCAGATCCGGGAGCTGTATTCCGGCGCACGCATCGGAGGCGTGGTCTTCCTGGTCGCGTCGGCGCTGACGGCCGCCGGGGCCGCCGTCGTGCTCGTCCGCCAGCGTAAGAATTCGCCCAAAAGCGACGACGACGGCGGTGAGGACGTCGGGTTCGATGCCCTCACCGGGCGGTGAAACCCGTCCTTTCCAGTGATTCGGCATGTTCACCGCCGATGAACTTCTGGCACTCACCTTGACCGAGTGCTAATCCCTTACATAGAGTCATCGTTAGCACTCTCCCTAGGTGGGTGCTAACACATGAAGAACTGCCAGCCTGGCTGCTGCCGGCACCGCGACGACGGTTTGCACGCATAGGCGCAACAGTTTTCCAGTCCACAAATTTGCTGACGAAAAGGAGAGGTCCGAGTGTCGGTCTCTATTAAGCCTCTTGAGGATCGTATTGTTGTCCGCCCGCTCGAAGCCGAGCAGACCACGGCTTCCGGCCTGGTTATCCCGGACTCCGCGCAGGAGAAGCCCCAGGAAGGCGAAGTTGTTGCAGTTGGCCCCGGCCGCTTCGATGACAACGGCAACCGCGTTCCGGTCGACGTAACCATCGGCGACGTCGTCATCTACTCCAAGTACGGCGGAACTGAAGTCAAGACCGGCGGCGAAGAGTACCTCGTGCTGTCTGCCCGCGACGTTCTGGCGATCGTCGTAAAGTAACTCTTTGGATCCCCGTGCCGCCGATCCTGTCTGATTTATCGTCAGACCGGTCGGCAGCGCGGGGTTTCTGTCTTGAAAGGACAAAACCATGGCAAAGCAGCTTGCGTTCAACGACGCTGCCCGCCGGTCTCTTGAAGCCGGCATCGACAAGCTCGCCAACACGGTCAAGGTGACGCTTGGTCCCCGCGGCCGCAACGTCGTGCTGGACAAAAAGTGGGGCGCCCCCACCATCACCAACGACGGCGTCACCATCGCCCGTGAAGTGGAACTGGACGACCCCTACGAAAACCTTGGCGCCCAGCTGGCCAAGGAAGTAGCCACCAAGACCAACGACGTCGCCGGCGACGGCACCACCACCGCCACCGTGCTCGCACAGGCCCTGGTCAAGGAAGGCCTGCGCAACGTTGCTGCAGGAGCCGCTCCGGGCCAGATCAAGCGCGGCATCGAGGTTTCCGTTGAAGCCGTTGCAGCCCGCCTGCTCGAGAACGCCCGTCCCGTCGAGGGCACCCAGGTGGCCAACGTGGCAGCCATCTCCGCGCAGAGCGACGAGGTCGGCGAGCTGCTGGCCGAAGCGTTCGGCAAGGTCGGCAAGGATGGTGTGATCACCATCGAGGAGTCCTCCACGACGCAGACCGAGCTGGTCCTCACCGAGGGCATGCAGTTCGACAAGGGCTACCTGTCCCCGTACTTCGTCACCGACGCGGAGCGCCAGGAGGCCGTCCTCGAGGACGCCCTGATCCTGATCAACCAGGGCAAGATCTCGGCTGTCCAGGAATTCCTGCCGCTGCTGGAAAAGGCGCTGCAGAGCTCCAAGCCGCTGTTCATCATTGCCGAGGACATCGACGGCGAGGCACTGTCCACGCTGATCGTCAACCGCATCCGCGGCACCCTGAACGTCGTTGCCGTCAAGGCTCCGGGCTTCGGTGACCGCCGCAAGGCCATGCTCCAGGACATCGCCACCCTCACCGGTGCACAGGTTGTCTCCCCGGAGCTGGGCCTGAGCCTGGACACCGTCGGCCTGGAGGTGCTGGGCACCGCCCGCCGCATCACGGTCACCAAGGACAACACCACCATCGTTGACGGCGCCGGTTCGGCCGAGGACGTCGCGGCACGGGTTGCCCAGCTGCGTGCCGAGCTGACCCGCACCGACTCCGACTGGGACAAGGAAAAGCTGCAGGAACGCCTGGCCAAGCTGGCCGGCGGCATCGGCGTGATCAAGGTCGGCGCTGCCACCGAGGTTGAGCTGAAGGAAAAGAAGCACCGCATCGAAGATGCCGTGTCCTCCACCCGCGCCGCCCTCGAAGAAGGCATCGTGGCCGGCGGCGGTTCCGCGCTGATCCACGCCCTGAAGGCACTCGACGAGGACCCCGCTGTCACCGCCCTCGAGGGTGATGCAGCAGCTGCCGTAGGCATCGTCCGCCGCGCGCTGGTCCAGCCGCTGCGCTGGATTGCCCAGAACGCCGGATTCGACGGCTACGTGGTCACGGCCAAGGTTGCCGAGCTCGCAACCAACAACGGCTTCAACGCCAAGTCCGGCGAGTACGAGGACCTGATCGCAGCGGGCGTCATCGACCCCGTCAAGGTCACCCGTGCGGCCCTGCGCAACGCGGCCTCCATCGCCGCGCTGGTTCTCACCACCGAGA
The DNA here is from genome assembly GCF_017052465.1 of Arthrobacter pascens. Taxonomy (GTDB): domain Bacteria; phylum Actinomycetota; class Actinomycetes; order Actinomycetales; family Micrococcaceae; genus Arthrobacter; species Arthrobacter pascens. The sequence continues at coordinate 279,519 of NZ_JAFHKT010000152.1, read as the reverse complement.
CCCTCGTTGTCGAAAAGCCGGCCGACGAGGACGAGCACGCAGGCCACAGCCACTAGGCTCCAGCCTTCCTGAACGTCCTAAAGGGGCGGTCCAGCGCTAGCTGGGCCGCTCCTTTTTTCCTGTCCAGCCAGGCGTGCCGGTTTGGCCCTGAAGATCACGAAACGGTAACATGGATGTTTTGTGCCGCCGGTTTTGAGGGGTTTTTTGTGCCAGTAGCGAGAACGATGGGCCCGCGGGGCAACGGGTCACGCCATCATGCCGGTGAGGTTACGCGGTCCGCCCAGGTCAAGGCCAAGCAGGGCTACCGCCCCGAGGTCCAGGGCCTCCGGGCCCTCGCCGTGCTCATGGTGGTCACCTACCATGTCTGGCTGGGACGAGTCTCCGGCGGCGTGGACATCTTCCTGCTGATCTCCGCGTTCCTGCTCACGCTGTCCTTTGTGCGCAAGGTGGAAAACGGCCGGCCGCTGCGCCTGGTGAGCCACTGGCTGCACCTCTTCAAACGGCTGATTCCGGCCGCCGTCGTCATCATCCTCGGAGTCCTGGCGGGCACCTGGCTGGTCATTCCGCAGAGCCGCTGGCCGGACGTCCTCAATGAGGCCTGGGCATCACTGCTTTACCGGCAGAACTGGCTGCTCGCGGACACCGCGGTGGATTACTACGCCCAGGACCACGCGGGCGCCAGTCCGCTGCAGCATTTTTGGTCCCTGTCCATCCAGGGCCAGGTGTTCATTCTGTGGCCGCTCATCTTCGCCGCGGCCGCCCTCGTGTGGCGGCTGCTCCGGCGCCGGCGGGACGTCAGTTACCGGCTGGTGCTCCTGGTGGCCTTCACCGGCCTGTTCATCGCCTCCCTCGTCTTCTCCATCGAGCAGACGGCCACGAACCAGGCCTACGCCTACTTCGATACCCGGACCAGGCTCTGGGAATTCGCGCTGGGATCTCTGCTGGCGCTGTCCCTGCCGTACCTGAAGCCCGGCAAGACGGTGCGCGTGATCCTGGGCTGGGCCGGGCTGGCGGCCATGATCTCCTGCGGCCTGGTCCTGACGGTGGACCGGTCCTTCCCAGGCTTCATCGCACTGTGGCCCACGCTTGCTGCCGCGGCAATCATCATCGCGGGGCAAAGCGGCAGCCGGTGCGGCGTGGACCGGGTCCTGAGCTCCAGGCCACTGGTTGCCCTCGGCGACAACTCCTACGCGCTCTACCTCTGGCACTGGCCCATCCTGGTCCTGGCCCTTGCAGGCACCGGAATCGAGAAGCCCAACCTGGTGCAGGGCCTGGCCATCGTGGCTGCGTCCGTGGTCCTTGCCGTGCTCACCACCCGCTTCGTGGAAAAGCCGCTGCGGGAATGGCACTGGCCGCAGTTGCGGGCCTGGCGGACCGCCGTCGTCATCGTTGCCTGCGGCGCGCTGCTGGCCGGGCCGGTTGCCGTCTGGCAGACCAGGCTGACGGCGGACGAAGCGGCTGCCGCGGCGCAGCCGCGCGAACTGACGCCGGGTGCAGCCGCCTTGGCGCCTGAAAATGCCGGCAAGCCCACACCGGAAGCCACGGTGATTCCGGCCCCCGCGGCCATGAAAAACGAATGGGCCGACATCGACGGCCTGTGCACGGACGGCAATGTCCCCACCGACCCGCTTCTCTCGGGATGCCTTCAGAACAGCAGGCCGGAGCATGTGAAGAAGCGGATCGTGGTGCTGGGGGACTCCCACGCCCAGCAGTACATGGCCGCGCTGGGGCCGATCGCGCGGGACCACGGCTGGGAAGTGGTCACCCTGCTGAAGGGGAACTGCCGGTTCGGCGCGGAATCGCCGGAGCGCGATGCCGAGTGCAACGCGTTCAACCGTGCCAGTGCCGCCTATGTGATGGAGCACAGGCCCGACGCCGTGTTCACGGTGGCGTCGCTGACCCACAAGGAGGCGCCTTTCGAAACCGAAGTGCCCGGCTACGTGGACGGCATCAAGCCCTTCACGGACGCCGGGATGGACGTGGTGGGCATCCGGGACAACCCCCGCTTCGCCGTCAACATGCCGGAATGCGTCCAGAAGTTCGGCGCCGAAGCACCGGAGTGCAACGCCCCGCTCGCCGAGTCCCTCGCGGCGTCGTCACCGCTGGACGCCTACCGGGGCAAGGTGGACGGGCTTCACCTGATGGACATGAGCGACTTCATCTGCGCCGGCGGGACATGCCCTGCGGTGGTGGGCAACGTCTACGTCTACAAGGATGACAACCACCTCACCAAGACGTACGTGCAGTCCATGATCCCGATGTTCGAGAAGCGGCTGCTCGCCGCAACCGGCTGGAAATAGCCGGTTCTGTGCCACGGCGTGTGCCGCGGGTGTGTGCCACGGTTCTGTGCCACGGGCGGATGCCGCCGCCGCGTGCCATTGCTCACAAAGCCGTTCCGGAATATGGGGATCGCCGCGGAGGTTCTAGAATTTATTCAATACTTCTGCACAGGCCAGTCCCGTAATGACGGGCTGGTCATCGGTTGCAACCCCTACCCGTGACCCCACAACCAAGGTAAGAGGCGCACTCATGACCCAGCCCGAACACGATCCGTTCGGTTTCATCGGCCTGACCTACGACGACGTCCTGCTGCTTCCCGGCCACACCGACGTCATCCCGTCCGACGCCGACACGTCATCCCGGATCTCCAAGCGGATCACGGTGCAGACGCCGCTGCTGTCAGCCGCGATGGACACCGTCACGGAGTCCCGCATGGCCATCGCCATGGCCCGCCAGGGCGGCCTGGGCGTGGTGCACCGCAACCTGTCCATCGACGACCAGGCCGACCAGGTGGACCGCGTCAAGCGCAGCGAGTCGGGCATGATCACCAACCCGCTGACCATCCGCCCCGAGGCCACGCTGCAGGAGCTCGACGAGCTCTGCTCCCAGTACCGCGTTTCCGGCCTGCCGGTGGTCGACGACGGCAACCGCCTTCTCGGCATTGTCACCAACCGCGACACCCGCTTCGTGCCCGAATCGGACTTCCCGATCCGCCTGGTCAGCGACGTCATGACGAAGATGCCGCTGGTCACCGGCCACGTGGGCATCAGCCGCGATGAGGCCTCGCACAAACTGGCCACCAACAAGATCGAGAAGCTGCCGCTCGTTGACGAGCAGGGCCGCCTCAAGGGCCTCATCACCACCAAGGACTTCACCAAGGCCGAGCAGTACCCGCTGGCCACGAAGGATGACGAAGGCCGGCTGCGCGTCGGTGCGGCCATCGGCTTCTTCGGTGACGGCTGGGAACGCGCCATGAAGCTCGTTGACGCCGGGGTGGACGCCCTCTTCGTCGACACCGCCAACGGCCACTCCCAGGGCGTGCTGGACATGATCCGCCGCCTCAAGTCGGACCCGGTCGCGGCGCACGTGGATATCATCGGCGGCCAGGCCGCCACCCGCGAAGGCGCACAGGCGCTCATCGACGCCGGAGCCGACGGCATCAAGGTGGGCGTTGGCCCGGGCTCCATCTGCACCACCCGTGTGGTGGCCGGCGTGGGCGTGCCCCAGATCACCGCGATCTACGAGTCCGCCAAGGCGGCCATCCCGGCCGGCGTTCCGCTGATCGCCGACGGCGGCCTGCAGTACTCGGGCGACATCGGCAAGGCGCTGGTCGCCGGTGCCGACACCGTGATGCTCGGCTCCCTGCTGGCCGGCTGCGACGAGTCCCCGGGCGAGCTGATCTTCGTCAACGGCAAGCAGTTCAAGAGCTACCGCGGCATGGGCTCGCTGGGCGCGATGCAGTCCCGCGGCAAGAACACCTCGTACTCCAAGGACCGCTACTTCCAGGCTGACGTCTCCGGTGACGACAAGCTCATCCCCGAGGGCATCGAAGGCCGCGTGGCCTACCGCGGGCCCCTGGCCTCCGTCGCCTACCAGCTCGTGGGGGGACTCCGCCAGACCATGTTCTACGTGGGCTCCCCGTCCATCCCCGAGCTGAAGGCGCGCGGCAAGTTCGTCCGGATCACCCCGGCCGGCCTGAAGGAATCCCACCCGCACGACATCCAGATGACCGTCGAGGCACCGAACTACGGCTCGCGCTGACCCAACGACCGGTGGTTGAGCCTGTCGAAACCTGGATGTCGACGAGCTCAATCACCGGCGGGCTGCCGCTGGTTGAGCTTGTCGAAACCAACCGCTGGTTGAGCTTGTCGAAACCTGGATTGTCAGTACTTTGTCCGGAGTTGCTTGCACCAGATTCACTGGTTATCCGTCCGCCTGATCTCTACTGCTGGGACGGGGTTGCGATGGTGGCGTCGGGGAAGGTGTTGATCGCTGGACGAAAATTAGGACAGGTTCACCGGACTTCAGATCAACGCTTCTTCCATATTGCGGAATGGTATATAGGATCTTCCATCCTTGAACGCCTGCACTGACGTCCAGTTCTTTTCCGTTGCCATAGCCACTGCCTGGACCCTGATATTCCAGCACGCGGTATTTGAGTCCCCGTTCCTCCAGAAGCCTGACTCCGCCTTCGCCATCCAAGTCCCCCCACATGCCAGGGACGTATCCTGGGTCGATGGTAAAGGGTGTCGGAGCGGCCGTCTGAATGGATGATGGTGTTTCGGTCCGTGACGTCAACTGCGGGTCAGGATCTGCATAAGTGCAGCTGCTCAGGCTAACGGCCAAGACGAGCGAAGCTATGCAAGGCGTCGGCGTCCGCACTTTTCAACCTCTAACCGTGATCGTGCCTTCGATTGAACATGAGTTATGAAAACCTACGCCTTTCACAACAATGAGTACATATGTACGTGTGGGGGTCAGGTATTCGGGCCGGACAAGCCGGTGCAGACGGCTTCGGAAACTGACATGGATTTCGACGGGCTCAAACACCGGTTCGGCAGGCTCAATCACCGGCGGGGTGCCGGACTAGGCTGATGCCATGTCCGCACCACGCCATCCGGCAGAACTGAACCCCAAACGGGACGCACATCGCAAGCTTGCGGTGAGGCCGTACGCCCGCGCGGTGGCGCAGGTACTGCGCGTCAGTTTCCGGGCCTCCCCGGCGGCGGTGATCATGAAGGTCGCCGGCTCACTGATTTCGGCGGTGCTGCCCCTCGTCACGACGTACTTCGCAGCCCTGACCACCACGGCCCTGGCGGCGGCATACGCCGGCGACGCCGCTGCAGGCCAGCAGGCCGTCGTGTATGTGATTATCACGGCGGCCCTGGGCCTGTTCTGGGGCGGCTTCAGCAGCGTGGACCGCTACATCCAGCAGCTCATGAGTTTCAAGGTGGGCGCGATCGTGGGCGACCTCATGTATGAGCGCTTCCTCGCCCTGGAATTCTGGCGCTACGACGACAAAGAAACCGTGGACCTCTACGACCGCGCCAAGAGGTTCTCAGATTCGTACGCCCGCGTCCTGGACCGGATTGCCGCGATTTTCACGCAGCTGGTCTCTGTGATCCTGGCCGTGGGCGCCCTCCTGCTGGTCAGCTGGTGGATCGCCGTGATCGTCCTGGTCGCCATCGTGCCCAGCGTCTACCTGCAGTTCAAACTCTCCCGCGAGCAGATTGCGCACTGGAACACGCAGGTGGACTCCCGCCGCCAGCGCAGGATGATCGAAACCAACCTGCTGCGCCCGCAGCACATCGCCGAAATGCGGCTGTACGGGATTGTTGGCTACCTCATGGAGCTGCGCTCCCGGCTCCGGGATGCCGACGAGAAGAGGCGGCTGGACTTCCAGAAGCGCTACATCCCGAAGCAGCTGGCGGCGGACGCCCTGCAGTACGGCGCGGAGGTGGTGTCCCTGATCTGGGTGGTCGGCCAGATCATCGCGCGGGCCCAGCCGGTGGGGCAGTTTCTGTACGTGCAGCAGATCGTCAGCCGTGCGCTGTCCACCGCCAACAGCCTCGTCTCCTCGCTGAGCTCCATCGACGAGGACCTCGCCAACCTCAAGGACTATGAGCTGTTCATGGCGCTGCCGGTGCACTCCGACCACTCGCCGCCGCTCCTCGCCGCGCCGGGAACCGTTGAACTGCGCGATATCCGGTTCACCTACACGGGCAGTGAACTGGAGGTCATCAAGGGGATCTCCCTGACGATCAAGGAGGGGCAGCACATCGCGATCGTCGGGGAAAACGGTGCCGGCAAGTCCACCCTGATCAGGATCCTGGCCGGGCTCTACCGGCCCGACTCGGGGCAGGTGCTGCTCGACGGCGTTGACCTCGCCGCCGTCGACGTCACCTCATGGCACCGCCACCTGGCGGTGCTCAGCCAGGAGTTCCTGAAGTACGAATTTGCCACCGCAGCGGAGAACATCTTCTTCGGCGACGTTGACTCTCCCCGCGACGATGCCCGGATCGGCCGGGCCGCGGCGGACGCCGAAGCGCTCGACTTCATCAACAAGCTTCCCAACGGCCTGGACAACCACGTCAGCAACTGGATGGAGGATCCGCGGGGCCGGAAGGGCAGCGGCCTCTCCGGCGGGCAGTGGCAACGGCTGGCCATGGCACGCAACTTCTACCGGAACGCCTCGTTCATGGTGATGGACGAGCCGACCTCCGCGATTGACGCCCTGGCCGAGCACCGCATCTTCACCCGGCTATTCGCGGACCGGAGCAGCACCATCATCGCCATCAGCCACCGCCTTGCCACCATCGAGAAAGCGGACATCGTCTACATGCTGGAGGACGGCCGGCTCGTGGAGCAGGGCACGCACAAGGAACTCGTGGCGCTGCGTGGCCGCTACTTCAGGATGTTCGAATCGCAGCTGGAGCCAGGGAGCCCGCAGCGGTCAAGTAAAGTGGTCACGTGACTTACGAGATTGAGATTGGCCGTGGCAAGCGTGGGCGTCGTGCCTACTCCCTGGATGACATCGCGATCGTCCCCAACCGTCGCACGCGTGACCCCAAGGACGTTTCCGTCTCGTGGCAGATCGATGCCTACCAGTTCGACATGCCGGTCATCGCCGCGCCGATGGACTCCGCCATGTCGCCCGCGACGGCAATCGCTTTGGGCCGGCTCGGCGGGCTGGGAGTCCTGGACCTCGAAGGGCTCTGGACGCGGTACGAAGACCCGCAAGCGGTGCTGGACCAGATCGCCGCGCTCGACGACGAAACGAACAGCCCGGCCGTCACCCGCAAGATGCAGGAGCTCTACCAGGCACCCATCCAGCCGGACCTGATCACGTCCAGGCTCGCTGAAATCCGGGCGGCCGGGGTCACGGTCGCCGGATCCCTGACGCCGCAGCGCACCCAGGAACACTACAAAACCGTGGTGGCGGCCGGCGTCGACATCTTTGTCATCCGCGGCACCACGGTCTCCGCCGAGCATGTGTCAAAGGACCACGAACCGCTGAACCTCAAGCAGTTCATCTACGAACTCGACGTGCCCGTCATCGTCGGCGGTGCCGCCGGCTACACCCCCGCGCTGCACCTCATGCGCACGGGCGCCGCCGGCGTCCTGGTCGGTTTCGGCGGCGGCGCCACCTCCACCACGCGCCGAGCCCTCGGGATCCACTCGCCGATGGCGTCTGCCATTTCCGACGTCACCGCCGCGCGCCGCGACTACATGGACGAATCCGGCGGACGGTACGTGCACGTCATCGCCGACGGCGGCATGGGCGCCTCGGGCGACATCGTCAAGGCGATTGCAATGGGCGCCGACGCCGTCATGCTCGGCACCGCCCTGGCCCGCGCCGACGAGGCACCGGGCAGGGGATGGCACTGGGGCCAGGAGGCCCACCACCTCGAATCGCCCCGCGGCGACCGCGTCAACGTCGGCACGGTAGGGCCCCTGGAGGAAGTCCTTTTCGGCCCCGGCCACCACACCAACGGCACATCGAACCTGATCGGAGCGCTGCGCCGCTCGATGGCGACCACCGGCTACTCGGACCTCAAGGAGTTCCAGCGGGTCGACGTCGTCGTCTCGCCCTACGCGGGAAACTGACCCTGCCGCACTCCTCCCGTGCCCTGCCCATCGGCAGAGGTAGCAAGTAGTCTGGTGAACTACGACGTTCGATGAGGTTGGAGGCGCATCATGACCAGTTTCGCCGGCGGTTCGCCCGCGTCCAGGGGAGCCCTGGGGCCGGAGGCACGGGAAGCTTCGCTCGAGGCCCTCAAGGCCACCACCCAGCCTGGCAAGGAACTCGACATCCTCATCGTCGGCGGCGGAATCGTCGGCTGCGGCGCGGCGCTCGACGCTGTCACGCGGGGGCTCAGCGTCGGCATCGTGGAGGCCAACGACTGGGCGGCGGGCACCTCGTCCCGCTCCTCCAAGCTCATTCACGGCGGGCTCCGGTACCTGGAGATGCTGGACTTTGGGCTGGTCAAAGAGGCGCTGCAGGAACGCGGGCTGCTCCTGTCGGAGCTGGCACCGCACCTCGCCCGCCCGGTGCCGTTCCTCTATCCGCTGACCAGGCCGTTCTTCGAGCGGCCATACATCGGCGCGGGCATTGCCCTCTACGACGCCATGTCCATCTCCGGCGGCCACAAGCGCGGAGTCCCGTTCCACAAGCACCTGACGCGGCGCGGCACCCTGCGGGCGGCGCCCAGCCTCAAGGACGACGCCTTCGTGGGCTCCATCCGGTACTACGACGGGCAGGTGGACGACGCCAGGTATGTGGCCAACCTCGTCCGCACCGCCGCCCACTACGGCGCCCACGCCGTCAACCAGATGGCCGTCGTCGACTTCCTCCGCGAAGGCGAACGCGTCGTCGGCGCCAAGGTGGTCAACCATGAAGACGGCTCCAGCTTCAAGGTCCGGGCCAAGCAGGTCATTAACGCCACCGGCGTCTGGACGGACGAAACCCAGGCCATGGTCACCGAGCGCGGCCAGCTCAAGGTCCGCGCGTCCAAGGGCATCCACCTGGTGGTTCCGCGGGACCGCTTCCAGTCAACCGTCGGCCTCATCCTGCGCACGGAGAAGTCCGTGCTGTTCGTCATCCCGTGGGGGCGGCACTGGATCATCGGCACCACGGATACCGACTGGCACCTGGACAAGGCCCACCCTGCGGCGTCCAGCAAGGACATCGACTACCTGCTCGAGCACGTCAATTCCGTCCTCAAGCGCCCCCTGACCCGCGAGGACGTGGAGGGCGTCTACGCGGGCCTCAGGCCGCTGCTGGCAGGGGAGAACGACTCCACAGCCAAGCTGTCCCGCGAACACGTGGTGGCCCATCCGGTGCCCGGTCTCGTCGTGGTGGCCGGCGGCAAGTGGACCACCTACCGGGTCATGGCCAAGGACGCCGTGGACGAGGCCACGCGGAGCATGGACGAACGCGTGCCGCCGAGCTGCACGGAAACCATCCCGCTCCTGGGCGCCAGCGGATTCAAGGCGGCGTGGAACCGCCGCAACAGGACCGCCGAGGAGACCGGCGTGCATGTGGCGCGGGTGGAGCACCTGCTCAACCGGTACGGGGCCATGACGCCGGAAGTGCTGGCAATCATTCACGACAACCCGGAACTCGCGGAGCCCTTGCCCGGAGCCGACGACTACCTGCAGGCCGAGGCGGTCTACGCGGCAAGCCACGAAGGTGCCCGGCATGTGCAGGACGTGCTGACCCGACGGACCCGCATTTCCATCGAGTCCTGGGACCGTGGTGTTTCCGCCGCGCCGGTAGTCGCTAAACTTATGGGAGAAATTCTTGGCTGGAGCGATGCGCAGCGGGAAAGCGAAATCAAGCACTACCTTGCGCGGGTGGAAGCCGAAAGACTCAGCCAGCAGCAGCCGGACGATGAATCGGCCGACGCCGCACGCCTGGGCGTCGAGGACATCGTGCCGCTGCGCTGAGATCGCCATCCGCCGCGCAAGTGGCCCAAGCCACACTGAAGGGACACCACTTGGCGGAAGCACTGGACCGTTACGACGCTGAGCTCACCACACCGGACATGGTGATTCTGGAGATGGACGCCACGGACAAGCTGGATGCGTCAAAGCAGCTTGCCCGCAAACTTTACGACGCCGGCCGGATCTCCGACCTTGACGGGTTCCTGGAGCACGTCAACGCCCGTGAGCACCAGCTCGCCACCGGGCTGCCCGGGGGAGTAGGCCTGCCCCACGCCCGCAGCGAGTTCGTGTCGCGGACGTCCATCGCCGTCGGCATTGCCAAGTACGGAAAGGCCCTCGACTTCGGCGCCGCCGACGGCCCGGCCAACGTGGTGCTGCTCATTGCCACGCCCGCGAGCTCGTTCTCCGACCACCTGGAAGTGCTGGCCACCCTCGCGAGGTCCCTCTCCAAGGAATCGTTCCGCGACTCGCTGCGCAGGGCCTACGACGCCGAAGTGATCGCAGAGCTGATCAACTCGAGCCTGGTGTTCTTCGACCACTAAGATTGGGGCAGGCCCTTCGTGTCGACTCCGTCGCCACGTAGGGACCCTGCTGCCCCACTCTAGGGCCGCCATCAGCCGTTTCGTTGTTCTACACGGAGACGAAGTACGGTTAAGGGGTGTGGAAAACAGCCCTTCAGCCCCGGTGGATCGCAGGCCTGGTCTTTGCGATCGTCGTCTCCGGTGTCTTTGTGCTGCTCAGCCAGTGGCAGTTCGGCCGATCCACGCAGCCCGAGGTGCCGGTCAGTCCGACCACTGAGGAAGTCAAGGACCTCACGGGGCTGCTGCAGCCCGGTGAATTCTTCCGCGGCTCCGTCGCCGACCAGATGGTCACCGCCACGGGCAGCTACGACGCCGCCAAACAGGTGATCATTCCGGGCCGGCTCAACAGCGGGAAGACGGGCTACTGGGTGGTGTCGGCCTTCGCCGTCGACGGCGCCCCCGCGCTCAAGGGCGCGGCAGTTTCCCCGAAAACCTGGATCCCGGTGGCGCGCGGGTGGGTTGCCGACCCCGCTGACGCCGAGGATCCGCCGTCGGGCACCATCCGCCTGACCGGACGGCTCCTGCCGTCCGAGGCGCCCGTGCCGGGCACGGCGCCCGCTCCGGGACAGGCCTCCGCCGTCTCGGTGGCCGAGCTCATCAACGTCTGGAACGTCAGCAGCTACCCTGCCTTTGTTTCCGCCACAACCGAGATTTCCGGAACGTCCGACGTCGGTGCTGCCGCCGCTGTTGGGGGCCTGGAACCGCTCAACATCGGCGCCCAGCCTCCGCCGGCCAAGGTCAACTGGCTCAACCTTTTCTATTCCGTGGAATGGATTGTCTTCGCGGGTTTCGCCCTCTTCGTCTGGTGGCGGCTGGTCAAGGACGATTACCAGCGGAGCCTCGAGGAGCATGAGGACAGCGGCCATGCCGGACCGGAACCCACCCAACCAAACGAGATCCAACAAAAGGTACAGCCATGATTGAACCCAAGCCTGCCGTCCAGCCGCAGCCGTCGAACTCAGCGGGAGCGAAGAAGCGGCGCTTCGGCGGCACGCAGGCGCAGATCCGCTCTGCCCTGAAGTTTTACAAGGTCATGGCCTACCTCACCGGCGCCATGCTGCTGCTGCTCTGCGCGGAGCTGGTGGCACGCTACGGCTTTGGCCAGTACCTGTTCGCCGGCGGAACCAACGCCGTGACCGGCCAGCCGTTCGGATTCGGGTTCGCCGACGCCGAACCCAAAGGCGTGCTCGGCGGCGTGAACCTGTCCGTGGCAGTGCTGATCGTCCACGGCTGGATGTACGTCGTATACCTCATCTCCAACTTCCGGCTGTGGACGCTGATGCGCTGGCCGTTCGTCAAGATGATCCTGCTGGCGCTCGGCGGCGTGGTGCCCTTCCTGTCCTTCATCGTGGAGAAGAAGTTCCACGCCGAGGTGGAAGCCGAACTCGCAGCAAACCCGGAAGCGGCGAGCCGCTACTAGGCACTTGACGTTTAGTGCGTCACAGCAGGGCCCCTCAAGGTGCGTCGGGGCAACGGCGCAAAGTAGTCTAGGACGGTGACTACTCCCACTGCATCCCAGACTTCCCAGAAGCCGGTGCTGGTTGTTGACTACGGTGCCCAGTACGCGCAGCTGATTGCCCGCCGCGTCCGGGAAGCGAATGTGTATTCGGAAGTGGTTCCGCATACCTACACCACCGAGCAGCTCCTGGCCAAGAACCCCGCCGCCATCATCCTTTCCGGCGGACCCTCCAGCGTCTACGCGGACGGCGCTCCGAGCGTCGGCGCCGACCTCTTTGAGGCAGGTGTCCCGGTCTTCGGCATCTGCTATGGCTTCCAGGCGATGGCTAACGCGCTGGGCGGAAAGGTGGCCCAGACCGGGCTGCGCGAGTACGGCTCCACCGAGGCCACCGCCGTGGGTGGTGCCCGCTCCATCCTGTCCGGTGTTCCCGAACTGCAGAACACCTGGATGAGCCACGGTGACTCCGTCCAGGAGGCGCCGGACGGCTTCGATGTCCTCGCCACGACGGCGGGTGCCCCGGTGGCTGCCTTCGCCAACGAGGAAAAGTGCCTGTACGGCGTGCAGTGGCACCCGGAGGTCAAGCACTCCGCCTACGGCCAGCAGGTCCTGGAGAACTTCCTGTTCAAGGGCGCCAAGCTGGAACCGAACTGGACCACGGGCAACATCCTCGAGGAGCAGGTCGACCGGATCCGCAAGCAGATCGGCAGCGACCGGGTCATCTGCGGCCTGTCCGGCGGCGTGGACTCCGCCGTCGCCGCCGCGCTGGTCCAGCGCGCCGTCGGGGACCAGCTGACCTGTGTCTTCGTGGACCACGGACTGCTGCGCGAAGGCGAGGCCGAACAGGTCGAGCGCGACTTCGTCGCCGCCACCGGCGTCAAGCTCTACGTGGCCAACGAGCAGGAGCGCTTCCAGGCCGCCCTTGCCGGAGTCAGCGACCCCGAGACCAAGCGCAAGATCATCGGCCGCGAATTCATCCGCGCGTTCGAAGAGGCCGAGCTGGCCATCATCGCCGAGGCCGCGGCCCACGGCGAGAAGATCAAGTTCCTGGTCCAGGGCACCCTGTACCCGGACGTCGTCGAATCAGGCGGCGGCGAGGGTGCTGCGAACATCAAGAGCCACCACAACGTGGGCGGCCTGCCGGAGGACCTGCAGTTTGAGCTGGTCGAGCCGCTGCGTGCCCTGTTCAAGGACGAGGTGCGCGCCGTCGGCGCCCAGCTCGGACTGCCGCACGAGATCGTGGGCCGCCAGCCGTTCCCCGGCCCCGGCCTCGGAATCCGGATCGTCGGCGAGGTCACCAAGGAGCGCCTGGACCTGCTGCGCAAGGCAGACGCCATCGCCCGCGCCGAGCTGACCGCCGCCGGCCTCGACAACGACGTCTGGCAGATGCCCGTCGTACTGCTCGCGGACGTCCGCAGCGTGGGCGTCCAGGGTGACGGCCGGACCTACGGCCACCCGATCGTGCTGCGCCCCGTCTCCTCCGAGGACGCGATGACGGCAGACTGGTCCCGCCTCCCGTACGACCTGCTGGCGCGGATCTCGAACCGCATCACGAACGAAGTCGACGGCGTCAACCGGGTGGTGCTGGACGTCACCAGCAAGCCGCCGGGAACCATCGAGTGGGAATAGCAGTATGAGTGGCCGGTCTCCGACAGGAGGCCGGCCACTCCGCTTTAAAGCCGCGGCGGCATCTCCCGGGCCTGGCGTCGGGTGAAATGCGCCGCAACTTAGCCCGTTCCAGTGTTGCGGTCTCTCACGGGCGGCCGTTTCCGGCTACGCTCGAAAGTATGCCCGTATGGTCCATGGCGTCACGTGCAAGCGCAGAAAAGAAGGCAGCAGTGTCAGTTGGTCAGGTCGACCCCGATGGTTCGGAGGAGCTCAAAAAGTGGCTGTCCGCGCTTAAGCCCGTCACCGGGGCGGACACAATGCTGCGCTTCACGAAAACGCCTGAAGGTTCCATCGACCTGACGCACGCGCACCCCTCCGGCCTTGCCCAGCTCATGGCAGGACGCCGCACACGGCTGTCCACGCTCATCCGGGACCACCAGCAGTACGTCGTGGCCGCCCGCGCGTCGCGGAACCTTCGCTCCAAGATTTTCGAACTGGCCAACGACCGCGGCATCGAAGCCGGGTACCTGTCTGCGGGCACCGTGGTGTGGACATCCGCCGTCGGCGGTAAGCCGCAGCGCGTCTCCGCGCCGGTCATGCTGACCGCCATCTCCCTGACCATCAGGCCCGGGGAAGATGACTACGAACTTCAGCTCACGGAGCAGGCCCACATCAACCCTGCGCTCATCCGCCACCTGAAGACCGTGCACGGCATCGTGTTCGACGTCAACGCGGTCACCAGGATGGCCTACAGCACGGCACGCTTCGATCCGCAGCCGGTGCTGGACAGGCTTAGCACCCTCGTCAAGCCCATCCACGGCGCGGAGGTGGAGTACAACCTGCTGGTGTCCACGTTTGCGGACCTCGCGGGCAACCTGGACGACCCCTGGATCAACGAGCAGAATGCCGTCGTGGCCTCGCTGGCCCGGGCCGCAGCCGGCGAGGTGAAGGACGTCCCTGCCCTGGAGCCCGGGCGTTTCCCGAGCGTGGACGAGCGGAGTCCCGCCGACGAGCTGCTGCTGCTCGACGCCGACGCGGACCAGCAGTACGTGATCGACGCTGTGCGGGCAGGGGAGTCGCTGCTGGTCAGCAGCCCGCCCGGCACCGGCCAGACCCAGACCGCCATTAATACCATCGGCGCGCTGGTGGATGAAGGCAAAACCGTCCTCGTGGTGGGGGACCGGCGCGCCAGCCTCAACGAAGTGGCGGCGAAGTTCGAAGGCCTCGGCCTGGAGTCCATCCTGTTCCAGCTCTCAGGCAGCGCAACGCCCCAGCAGCTCAAGGGGCAGCTGGTCCGGGCCATCGTGAGGAACGAGAAGTCGGCCGAGCCGCGCCTGGGCACCCTGCACCGGACCCTCACGGAGCACCGCCACGCCCTGATGGACCACGTGGCGTCACTGCACAACGTCCGTGAGCGGTGGGGCTGCTCGCCCTACCAGGCGATGCAGTCCCTCGCGGAGCTGACGTCCATCCAGCCCGCCCCCGCCACCACCGTGAGGCTGAAACGCAGCGTGCTGGACAACATCCGGGACCGCGAGGAACTCGCCGGCAGGCTGAAGCGCGCCGCGGAACTCGGCAGCTTCAGCAAGGCCTCGACGTCGAGCCCCTGGCACGGCGCCCGCCTCGTGACGCGCAAGGAGACCGAGGAGGCGCAGGACCTCGCGCGCTCGGTGGAGAAAAAACTGCCGGTGCTGCATGGCCGCATGAAGGACGTCGCGGACCACGCCGAGATCCGGCTCGGCATGAACTTTGCCGAGTGGGGCTCCCAGCTCAGGCTGCTCGTGGCCGTCCGGGAAAGCCTGGACAAGTTCACCCCGGACATCTTCGACCGGCCTGTCCACGACCTCATCTCGGCCACCGCGTCCTCGGCCTGGCGTCGGGAACGTGGCGTGGACATGCCCTCCATGCAGCGGTCGCGCCTGCGGCGGGTGGCCAAGGAATACGTCCGCCCGGGCGTGCACATCTCCGACCTTCACAGCTCGCTGGTGCTGGTCCAGGAGCAGCGTGCGCTGTGGTCGGACTATGCCACGACGCAGCGGCATCCGGCGGTGCCGTCCGGCCTGGCCGAGATCAGCATCATGTACCGCGGGCTCACCCGGGAACTCAAGCAGCTCGGGGACGCGCTGCGGCACACGGCGGCCGGCGGCGCACTCGAAAAGACCGCCTATCCGGAACTGATGGAGCGGCTGGAGCGGCTCGTGGCCGACTCCCAGACGCTCAAGACGCTTCCGGAGCGCACGCTCCTCATCGAGAACATGCGCGAGCATGGCCTGGGCGAACTGCTCGCTGACCTGTCCGAGCGGGAGGTTCCGGCCGAGTCCGTCGCCGCCGAGCTTGACCTGGCCTGGTGGCAGTCCGCGCTCGAAGCGATGATCAGCGGAGACGACTACCTCGCGATGTCCGACGGCGACGCCCTGCGCCAGCTCGAAGCCGAGTACCGGCTCGCAGACAACGCACACATCGCCAGCGGCGCGGGCCGTCTGCGGTGGCAGCTGGCCGAGCGCTGGCGCGCCGGGATCGCGGCGAACCCGCGCCAGGCGGACCTCCTCCGGAGCCTGCTCAAGGACGGGCGGGTCACCCTTGCGGCGCTGACAGCCCAGGCTCCTGCGCTGGTCCCGATGCTGGTGCCGGTCTGGTCCGTGAGCCCCTACCTCATGACCGGGCTCCTCCCGGCCGAGCAGAAGTTCGACGCCGTGGTGATTCTCGACGCCGAGGCGACGTCGCTCCAGGCTGTCCTGCCCGCCGTGGCCCGCGCCAAACAGGTCATTGCCTTCGGTGATGACAAAATCGCCAGCCCCCGCACCTTCACGGTGGCGGTGGAACGGCTTGCCGCCGGCGAACCGACGCACCAGAGCGTGGAGAGCGCCTACAGCGCCCTGGCGGCGGTCCTTCCGACGTGGCGGCTGCATTCCGTCTACCGCGCCGTGGACGAAGACCTGGTGCTGCAGCTGAGCAAGGGCTTTTACGACGGCGGCCTCCGCCGCCTGCCCGAGGGCCAGTCCGCGACGGGCCTGGACCGTGCCCTGCTGGTGGAGTACCTGCCTGACGGCACCGGACTGCCAAGCGCCGGCGACGAAGGGGTGGAGTCGGTGGTGGCCGAGGTCAACCGGGTCGTGGAGCTGGTGTTCGAGCACGCCCGCCATCGTCCGCGCACCTCCCTGGCTGTCGTCACCGCCAGCCTGCGGCATGCCGCGAGGATCGGCGAGGCCATCCGCCTCCAGCTCCCCAACTATCCGATGCTTTCCGGATTCTTCAGTGCCGGCGAGGAATCGTTCCGCGTGGTGGATCTGGAACGTGCCCAGGGGCTGGTCCGCGACCACGTCATTTTCTCTCCCGGCTATGGCAGGACGCCCCATGGACGGGCACTGCATAACTTTGGTCCGCTCTCCGTCGAGGGAGGCCGCGCCAAGTTCGCCCTGGCCATGACGCGTGCCCGGGAGTCCCTGCATGTGCTGACGTGCTTCAAGCCGGAGGACTTGGACAGGACCCGGCTGGCCCACGGTGCCGTGGACCTGTACGAGCTGCTGGACCGCGAGATTTCCGGCAACACCGACCTCGGCACGCCGGCTTCCCGGGCCGCGGCAAGCGAGCAGGCGCTGGGTGCGGATCCCCTCGTGGCCGACCTGGGAGAACGGCTTCGGGCCCGCGGGGCACGCGTCTGGCACCAGTACGACGGCGTCATTGACGTCGTGGCCGCGGCCGACCCCTTGAGCACGATGGGCCAGGACGAGGCCGAGATCCCGCGGCCGGTGGCCATTGAGTCGGACGGAACCGAACAGTACCGCCAGATGACCGTCCGCGAACGCAGCAGGCTCCGCCCGCAGCTGCTCGAGCGTCTGGGCTGGCGCTATATGCCGCTGTGGACGATCGAGGTGTTCACGGATCCTTCGGCCTGCGCCGACCGGATCGGCGGCTACCTCGGACTCGAGAAGCCGGTGCGCCCGGCCCGGGCTGTGGCCTCACCGGGCTTCTTCGACGAGGATGTCACGGCCCTGGACGACGACTCCTACGCGCCGGCGGCGGACGAGGAAGACCAGGTACAGGAGTTCCAGGGCCAGGAGTTCCAGGGGCAAGAGTTCCAAGGGCGCGAGGATGAGGTGCAGGAGTTCCAGGACGAGGTGCTGGAGGACCAGGTCTTGTTGGAAGACCAGGACGACCGGCAGCGTCGTGACGAGTCCGACGGGAACCTCGACAACGGCGGCGGGAACGATTACGACGGCGGTGTACCGGACAGGAAGGAAAACGCGCAGTGAGCCCCGAATCAACAGACCATGATTCCCGCACAGGCCCGGCGGCTTCTGCCCCACGGGCCAAGTCTCCGGACCCGGCCAAGACCCCAGGTCCGCTGAAATCTGGCGGTGTGGTGCCCAACAAGGCCTCCGAGGACGACCCCCGGGCCTGGGGCGACGCAGAATCCGATAACGACCACGACGCCTGGCTCAAGGAGCAGAAGCCCCCGCACTGGGGTTAGCCCGCACTGGGATTAGCCGCCGCAGCCCGGCGGGATCACCGGCGCGTGGAGCCCACGAGGACGAAGAAGAGTTTCCCCTGGGTTGAAGCTCCCGCCAGTGCGCTTGCCTGCGCCGGAGTGGCAGCCACCACCATCAGGCCGTCGGAATCCCCGGTGGTAAGCCATTGGCCGCCCTGCCCCTCCCGGGCAGAGGTCCAGAGCACCGGCACCGCCTTGGCCAGGACCTTGGACGGGGACTGCTGTTCGAAGCCCGCCCCGCCGGTCAGGACGATGTCTACGAGTTGGCCGGGGGAGACGAGCTGGATGGAGGAGGGGTCCGCCATGCGCAGCGGGACGGCGGCTGAGCCCGGCGGCGATCCGGTGAGCAGGCCGGGCCCCACGAGCTGGGCCTCGGATAACAGCTGGCCCTTCCGCAGCGGTGCGGCCAGCTGCTGTCCGTTGAGTTGTGCAGTGTCGGTGAACGTGCCGGCGGCGAGCAGGAAGGGCGGAACGTTGACGGCAGCCAGGTCGCTGCTGCCCAGTGTGGCCCCGGCCGGTAAATCACGTGCTGCGGCCAGGGCCGGGAGTGTGGGCGCGGGGGCCGGCGTCAGCTGATGGACCGTGATACCGGCAGCGGCGCACAGCAGCAGCGCCACGGCGAGGCGCCGGTTGCGGTTCAGCCAGCCCTGGAGGCGGCTGGGGCGGCGGCGTTCCGAAGATCCGGGCGCCCTGGTGCTGCGGCGTGTGCGGGCAGCGGGGCGGGAGGTCCTGGCGGGAGGCAGTCCGAGAGCTGGCATGCAGCAACGCTATGGAACCTCGGCTCCGGGTGGCAGTGCACGCCCGCCCTATGTGGAAAGCGTCCCGGGCGAGCACCCGTATGTGGACAACCGCCGTGTGGCGGAGAGCTGTGAGAGGGGACGGGACCGGTCAGCTGGCGGCAGCGGCAGGTGCGGCGGCAGGCGCAGCCGGTGCGGGTGACGACGCGGCAGGCGTCGGCGAGACTGAGCTGCCCTTGGTGTCCCGTGAATCGGTCCGGTAGAAACCAGAGCCCTTGAACACCACGCCCACGCTGTTGAACTTCTTGCGCAGGGTTCCCTCGCATTCGGGGCAGGACGTCAGAGTGCTGTCAGTGAATGACTGCACGATGTCAAAGGCATGGCTGCAATCCTTGCAGGCATAGGCATACGTGGGCACTGAAGATCCTCCTCTTGGACAAACGACAGGTCCCGTGCTGCCAGGGTGCCGTGACGCGGATTTCCTTGCGGGATCTCCGTGCCGGAAACAGCTCCATTAGCAGTCGCAGGGCCTGAGTGCCAATTCTAGCATCTTGCCGCGCGTTGCATCATGTCAGGCGGACCAGGCCTGAGGGTGTGAGCACGGCGTCGACGGGACGGTCAAACCCCTCAACAGGAATGCTCGAAGCAGGCAGGAGTTCGGAGTCGTAAATGACCGCGGCCCTGGGCGCCTGCAGGCCCGCGGCTTCGGCGTCCGCCAGGAACTTGTCGTAATACCCGCCGCCCTGTCCGATCCTGTTTCCGCTCAGGTCTACGGCGGTCGCCGGCAGGAACAGCCCTGCCACCTCCCGGATGGCCTCCAGGCCGTGGCGTTCTCCGGCCGGCTCCTTGATGGGCGCGTACCGGCTGCGGACAAACTCGCAGTCCGGATCCCAGTACACCCAGCTCAGCGCGCGGTCCGGCTCGCAGACCGGGAGCAGCACTTTATGGCCTGCACCGTGAAGCGCCGTTATCAGCGGGAGGGTGGGCGGTTCGTGGGCCACACCCAGGTATGCGGTAAACGTTGCCGTGGCGCCGTCCGCGATGGCGGCGGCCCAGGACAATCCGTGACGGGCGATCCCGGAGGCGGCTGCTGAGAGGGCGTCGGGCTGCATGCCCGTGCGGATTTTCCGGTGCCGGGCGCGGATCTCATCCTTTGACTGCAGGGTCTGTGGTGACATGGTGCGCCGTCCTTTGTCGCGCGGAATCCCGGCCTGGCCACTGCCGGAAGCATTTACGGTATGAATGTTCCCTCCGTTACATTAGTCGAGTGACTTCCACTAATCCTTCAGTCCGCAAGGCCGTCATCCCCGCAGCGGGACTCGGCACCAGGTTCCTGCCTGCCACCAAGGCCATGCCCAAGGAAATGTTGCCGGTGGTGGACAAACCGGCCATCCAGTACGTCGTCGAAGAAGCCGTACAGGTGGGCCTGAGCGACGTGCTGATGATTACAGGGCGAAACAAGCGTGCACTCGAGGACCACTTCGACCGGGTTCCTGCGCTGGAAGCAACGCTGGAGGCCAAGGGTGACACCGCCAAGCTCGAGTCCATCCAGGCCGCCAGCAACCTGGGCGACATCCATTACGTCCGCCAGGGCGACCCCAAGGGTCTGGGCCACGCAGTGCTGCGTGCGCGCCAGCACGTCGGCCACGAACCTTTCGCCGTGCTGCTGGGCGATGACCTGATCGACGCCCGCGACGAACTCCTGAGCATCATGATCGAGGTCCAGGCGAAGACCGGTGGCTCCGTCGTGGCCCTCATCGAGGTGGAACCCTCCGAGATCAGTGCCTATGGCTGCGCGGACATTTCCGAGATCGAAGGCGAAGGCTTCGTCAAGATCAACAAGCTCGTGGAAAAGCCGGATGTCGGGGAGGCTCCCTCCAATCTGGCCGTCATCGGGCGCTATGTCCTCCACCCCGCCGTCTTCGATGTGCTGGAACGGACCGAACCGGGCCGCGGCGGCGAGATTCAGCTGACGGACGCGCTGCAGGAACTCGCCAGCAGGGACGGCGAAGGCGGCGGCGTGTTCGGCGTGGTCTTCCGCGGCCGGCGCTACGACACGGGCGACAAGCTCAGCTACCTCAAGGCGTGCGTCCAGCTGGCCGTCGACAGCGACGACCTGGGACCCGGCCTGCGCGAGTGGCTGCCGAAGTTCGCTGCCGGCCTGACCCACTAGTTCCCCATGAGGGTCAGCCACATCTGGCCGGTCACGCTGGAGTGCGGCGACAT
This sequence comes from Arthrobacter pascens, assembly GCF_017052465.1. Lineage (GTDB taxonomy): Bacteria > Actinomycetota > Actinomycetes > Actinomycetales > Micrococcaceae > Arthrobacter > Arthrobacter pascens. The sequence goes on along the minus strand of NZ_JAFHKT010000152.1, from coordinate 258,696 downwards.
CGTGCTGCGTCCCATCAGGTACCGGGACCGCAAGGAATGGACTGCGGTCCGTTCACGCAACAGCGAGTGGCTGGCCCCTTGGGAAGCGTCCAATCCCGCCCCGGGCGGCGCACTTCCCGACTACCGGCAAATGGTGCGGTCGCTGAACGCCCAGGCAGCCCAGGGCACGGCGCTGCCATTCCTCATCACCGCATGGACCCCGGGATTCCGGGATCCCCTCATCGTGGGCCAGTTGACGGTGTCCTCCATCATTTGGGGCTCGGCCATGATGGCGACTCTGGGCTACTGGGTGGATGAAGCGCGGGCAGGGCAGGGGATCGCACCGACCGCAGTCGCCATGGCCACCGACCATTGTTTCCGGACCCTGGGCCTGCACCGCATGGAAATCAACATCCGGCCGGAAAACCGCCCCAGCCTGCGCGTCGTGGAGAAGCTCGGTTTCCGCGATGAGGGATATCGGCCGCGGTTCCTGCACATCAACGGGGAGTGGGCGGACCACAGGACTTTTGCCCTGACCTCTGAGGAGGTTCCGGAGGGACTGCTCAACAGGTGGCTGCGTTCGAGGCCTGCCTGACAGGGGCCCGCCGTGGACTTATCGGCCTTAAGTCCAATGATTTGAGAGGCAGGGGGCGACACACCGAGACGAATGCCACAACAGGTCGCCGATTGCTCATACGGTTTTGTGTGTGGACTTCCCTCTTAGCAGCTCAGTCATCCTTGTGGTCGCTGTTGCGCTCTGGATTGTTTGGGTGGCCCCCTACGTCCTCCGAAACGGCCGCCACCAGTTTCAGGCGGCCGGCGAACTGATGGTGGAGAACGTTGACCACGAAACTGCAAACCCGCAAGCCGGAACGGTCCTTCACATGACCGCCCAGCAGGAGAATCCCATGGACACCAGGAAGAGCAGCGAATCCGCAGCACGCTTCACGCCGGCCAAGCCCGGCGGCAAGCCTGCCGCTAATAACGGAGGCACCTTCCGCATCCGCTATGGGCGTGCTGCCATCGCACTGGCCGGGCTCCTGCTTTTCGGCACTGCCCTCATATCCGGTGCGTTGGCGATCTTTGGACTGGCAAGCGGCTGGCTTCCGCCCGTGTCATTTCTGGCGGGCGTCGCCGCCGTCGTTCTTCTCCGCAGGCTCGCCGTGCGCGACCGCCGCAGGAAAGTAAACGCTGCCTTCTCTGCTGCCATGGGTGCACCAGCGAAGCGCCCGGACCGCGCCGTACAGCCGGCCGTTCCACAGGCAGGGCAGGCAGCGGAGGAAACGGCCGCACGTCGCGAAAGCACGCTCTTCGATGCCGAAGCTGCAGCCCCCGAGCCCAAACGGCTGACCGCCGTCGAACTGCGTGAGGCCGCCCTGGCGGTTGCCCTCGCAGCGGGCGACAACAGCGGCCAGGCTTCCACGGCGCAGGATGCTGCCGCTCCGGCGGACGAGTCCGCCCCTTGGGAGCCCGTCGAAGTACCAAAGCCTACGTATGTCGAGGCCGCGAAGGCGGAACGGCCTGCACCCCAGCCCCTCGACCTTCCGGAGGCCCCGAAGGCCGCCGGCAAGCCCTCGCTCAAACAGGGCAACGCCGCAGCGCCCGCAGTCGCCTCGCCGAACGCCGGGCAGGCCCGGCCGCAGGGCAAGGCGCAGAGCGCGCTGAGCAACCTCGACGACGTCCTGCAGCGCCGCCGCGCATAGACCTTTCACGGCCGACTGCAGCCGCTAAGCATGAGCCGCATCTGCGTTGCCGGGGGTACCGGCCAGGTAGGCCGGGAAGTTGTGCGCCAGGCACTGCGCCAGGGGCACGCCGTCGCAGTCCTCAGCCGGAACGCTCCGGAGGGTGCTGACGGGCAGCACGATGGCGCCACCTACTTCCGCGGGGACGTCACCACCGGCGAAGGCCTGCCGGAAGCGCTGGCGGGGGCCGACGTCGTCATTGACTGCCTCGAGGGGCAAACCGGCAAGGCGCTCCGGCAGTTTGTTGCCGGCGGCGCGATTCTGCTCGGTGCGGCGCTGGAGGCCGGTGTCCCGAAGGCGGTCCTGCTGTCCATCGTGAACTGCGACCAAAGCACTTACGGCTACTACCGGTCGAAGGCGGAGAAGGAACGCGTGTATTTGCGCGCGGAGCTGGAGACCGTGGCGGTGCGGGCCACGCAGTTCCACAGCCTGCTGGCCCGGATCTTCGCTGCGGGATCCCGTGTGGGCCTGGTTCCGGTGATCCGCGGCGCACGGTTCCAGACGATCGCACCTGGCGACGTCGCCGCTGCTCTGCTGGAAGCGGCACTCGAGCCGCCCTCCGGAGAGAGCCACCGGCTGGTGACGATCGGTGGCCCCGATGTCACGGACATGGCGGCGATGGCGCGCACGTGGAAGCGGGCCACGGGCTCACAGGGACTGGTGGTCGCGCTCCCGCTGCCTGGCGCGATGGGACAGTTCCTGCGCGCGGGCAGCAATCTGGCCCCCGGGGAGCCCTACGGCAGGGAGACATTCGAGGCCTGGTTGGCAAACCGGCCGGAAAATTTGTAGCCTAGGGAAACCGGCGTTGCGGTTCCTCCCCAGAGGCAGCGTCCCCGGGGTTATAGCTCAGTTGGTAGAGCGCTTCGTTCGCATCGAAGAGGTCAGGGGTTCGAATCCCCTTAGCTCCACAGATTCCACGGGCTTGAAGGCCTTGAAGTCCTCCGAAATACCAGAAGCTCGGGGCATCCAGGCGTGGCGGGCCGGAAACGGCAGAGAACAACCTGAAGCAGTGCGCTGGCCGTGTTGGGCGCATGGCTCTCCGGGGCAATACCAATGGTTCAGGTGGCCCGCCCACTTGCCTGCAGTCTCCAAAGGGTGGCGGGCCAATCCATCAGATGAGGGTCCTGACGATCAGGGCCGCGCCGGTAAGACTGAAGGCCGTCCCGGCAAGCATCGCGAACCGAAGGTGGCCGGCGGCCGTCCCTTGACCATTGCCGATCGGCAGTTGACGTGGTTGCCGGGAGATCACCGCACCGACGGTGAAGCACGTCACCGCGAGAACCACGCAGGTGACTGCGGCGAAGTGAATGCCAGGCTCCATGTAAGTCTCCCTTCGCGTCCCGCGTTGCCCAGGGGGCGGTGGCCCGCCCATTCCCCGTGAACCAGGGCGGGCCACCTTCCGGAGCCGTAGATCCTCGAGACCCGTTACGGCAACGGTAGACGGATGATACAGCCGCTTGCTTGGGATTGGGGAACACCTGGCGGCCCTTATCCGGTCCGGATGCCGGCGCGGACGTCAGCGCGGAGGCGCCAGCGGCAGGGGGACCCGTTCCACCACGTGCGGCGCCAGCAGCAGGTGTTGCTCGGGTGCGCTGCTCCCGCCGGCACGGTCCGCCAGCTCGAACGTCAGCAGGCGCACTATGTGCCGGGCAGCGTCCTCCACGGGCTGGGCCACGCTGGAGAGCCCCAGGGCCGCTGCCACCGGGGTGTCGTCAAACCCCACCACGGCAGCCCGTACTCCGGGTCCGGCCGGCTGCCCGGGGGAGAACAGCTCAGGACGGAGCTCGCGGAGGCTTTCCGCGGCCCCGATGGCCAGCGAGTCGCTCGCGCAGACAATCGCCGTTGCCCCCCTCGCGATGAGTTCCCGGCCGCCGGAGATGCCTCCGGAGATGGTGTCAGGCGCCGAGGCGCGGAGCCGGGAAATATCCTGGCCGGCGCCCAGGGCGCGCATGGCACGTTCCCAGCCGGCCTGCCGGTCCTCGCCCACCGGGCCACCATCCTGCCAGCCCAGGAAGGCGATGTGGGTGTGGCCCTGAGCGGTGAGCATGGTGACGGCTTCGGCCGTGCCGGCTGCGCCGTCAATGTCCACCCAGGGATGCCGCGCCGCATCGTCCCCCGGCGCCGTCTCCCAGGGCCGCCCAAAGACAGCGAACGGTGTGCCGTTGTCCTGCAGCCACTTCGTCCGGACGTCGTTGCGGCTGCTGGAGGTGAGGATGAAGGCGTCGATGCCTGCGACATTGAGCAGCTCCCCGTACTGGAGGACTTCGTCCTCGTGCGAATCGGCGCAGAAGAGAGTCAGCCGGTATCCGGCGTCCTGGGCGGATTCGGTCAGGGCATGCAGGAAGCGGTCGAGGATGGAGCCGTTGATGCCGTCCGTGGCCGGCATCAGCCTCATGCCGAGATTCATGGACCGCCGGGTGCGCAGCTGGCGTGCCGCTGCGCTGGGCCGGTAGCCTGCGGCTTCGATCGCCGCCCGGACCCGCTCCAGTGTTGCCGGTTTCACCCGGTCCGGCGAGTTAATCACGTTGGAGATGGTCTGCCGTGACACACCGAGTTCGGCGGCAAGGCTTGCGAGGGTTGGCCGGGCCACGAATGCTCCTCGGGGTTGCTGGTCGGCCGGCGGCGTCCAGTCGGACGCTGCCCGCGCTGGCAGGACGGATCTGCGGGGACTTTTCCTTCTGCCGCTTGCTGTGAGAAGATCGTAACGCGCAAAATTTGATCGATCAAATTCTTGTCCCGGTCCTGCTCCGCTCATTCGGCAGCAGGCGTTCCGCAGCACTCTTCCGGTCTCCGCCCAACTTAAATTCGAGGAGTTTTCCGTGGCCACTGAGCAGCCGTACCTGCACAACCTCTCCGGCGTCTTCAGCGCCCCGATCCAGGCATGGGCAGACGCCCATGGACAGATCCGCGGGGCAGGTGCCCAGGGGATCTACTGCGGTGACGACCGCGTGCTGAACGGGGCTGTGCTGACCGTGGACGGCAGGGAGCCCGAGTGGGTATCAACCCAGCTGCGTTCGTCGAAGCAGACCGACTACATCTACTTCGTCCGCGCCGACGCTGACGTGGCCGACCCGCTGCTCTCACTCGTGCGGGCCCGCACTGCTGAATCGGGCAGGATCCGGCCGGGGGAGGACACCGAATCCCTGACCGGCTGCACGGGCCGGGTGGCGGAGACCCTGACGCTGGAGTCGGCGTTCCGCGAGCCCGTCACGCTCAACGTGCGCCTGGCCCTTGCTGCTGACAGCACCACCATGGAGCAGATCAAACAGGGCGAACGCTCCCTCCGGCCGGTTGAGCCGGCTGCCAGCACGTGGTCCTGGCGCGATGCCGACACCGAGCTGCGCCTCACCACGGGATCCGGCGGCGAAACGGTGCCCGGCACCGTGGGCTTCAATGGCACCACCGTCACCATTGACTGGGCAGTGGAAGTGCGGCCGGGAGCCGCCGCCGTCCTCGAGTGGGCGGTGGACCTGACGGACGCCGATTCGCCGATGCTCGCCGGCGACGGCCCGCCCATCGAGGCCCCGGTGTCCGCGGATCCGCGCCTGAGGAACCTCCTGCAGCGGTCAATCAGCGACCTCAACAGCCTGCGGCTTGCCCATTCCTCGCACCCCCATGACACGTTCCTCGCCGCCGGTGCACCGTGGTTCTTCACCATGTTCGGCCGGGATTCCATCATCGCCGCCCGCATGCTGCTTCCCATCACCACGGCCATCGCCCGCGGCACCCTGCGGGCGCTGGCGGGACGGCAGGGAACCGAGACGGACCACACCACCGCGGTGCAGCCCGGGAAGATCCTGCACGAAGTCCGGCGGACAGTCCTGACCATGGCGGAGAGTGGCCAGGCCCTGCGGCTGCCGCCCGTCTACTACGGCACCATCGACGCCACGCCGCTGTGGATCTGCCTCCTCCACGACACCTGGAAGGCGGGAATGCCCGACGCCGAGGTGGAGGAGCTGCTGCCCAACCTCCAGGACGCCCTGGAATGGCTGCGGGACCATGGCGACCTGGATGGCGACGGCTTCCTGGAATACCTCGACACCTCCGGGCACGGGCTGGTCAACCAGGGCTGGAAGGATTCCGGTGACGCGATCCGGTGGCACGACGGCTCACTGGCAACGGGTCCCATCGCCCTGGCCGAAGTCCAGGCCTATGCCTACGAGGCAGCAACCGTTGGGGCCGAGCTCCTGGATGCCTTTGGCCGCCCAGGCGCCCAGGAATGGCGGGACTACGCGGCAGGCATGGCGGAGCGGTTCCGTGCCCGGTTCTGGTGTGAGGACGAGCTGGGTCCCTATCCCGCGCTGGCGCTCGACGCGGACAAGAAGGCGGTCGACGGCGTGACGTCCAATATGGGGCACCTGCTCGGCACAGGCATCCTGAACCAGGAGGAGCAGGAGCTGGTGGTCAGGCGCATCCTGGATCCAACCATGTTCTCGGGTTACGGCGTGCGCACCCTGTCCACCACCAACGGCGGGTACTGGCCAACCCGCTACCACGCCGGAGCGGTCTGGAGCCACGACACCGCCCTGATCATCAGCGGCATGCTGGCCGACGGCTTCCGAAATGAGGCCGCGCAGCTGGCGTCGGGGCTGCTGAAGGTGGCGGAGGCCAATGAGTGGCGGCTGCCCGAGCTGTTCGGCGGCCACGGCTCGGACACCATGCGTGCTCCCGTACCGTTCCCCGCCAGCTGCCGCCCGCAGGCGTGGGCCTCGGCAAGCTCGGTGGTGATCGCCGCGGCCCTGGGTCCAGGGCCCGCCGCTGCAGGACCAGAGGGCGGGACAGCAGGCGGCCACGAGGGGCTGCTGGCTTCGGCGCGCTGACGTCGTCCGGCCCCATCTTCCCCTAGCAGCCGCTGGTTTGTTCGTCCTGAAGCTGCTCGTCGGATTCGACCCGACGCAGTGCGGCGAGCCGGTCCGCAATCCCGGAGAGTGCGGCGTGGTCCGACGGCGCGCCGGCGGGTTGCGATGCTGCCTCCCAGTCGAGGGGGCCCGGGCTGATGAGAATCAGCATGATGCCCCGGTCGCGGAGGGTGTCCAGCACGTCGAGGAAACGGTGCCATGCCGCGGCGGCGCCCGCGGCGGCCTTTCCAGCCGGGGACGGGACGCCGTCGACTACCCACGCCGGGAACGTGCCCGCCAGTGTCCCGTAGTCGGCGTTCCCCAGCGCGCCGCCGCACAGCGCGGCAAAGCCCACCCAGAGGAGGTCGGGGTCGGCGCTCCTGACAGTGAGGTCGTGTGACGGGAGTTCCAGGACCTGCTGCTGGGAGGGGGCCGGCCGAAAGAGGCCATAGGTGCCCAGCTGCCGGTCGGTCCCCGGCGTGATGATGAGGCCCCGCTCGAACCCGGACATGCCCCTACAGCCAGCCCTTCCGCTTGAAGATGGCGTACATCAGGCCCGCGGTGCCGGCCATCAGCCCGATCGACAGGGGGTAGCCGAAGGCCCAGTGCAGTTCGGGCATGTGGTCGAAGTTCATCCCGTAGACACCCGCCACGAAGGACGGGGCGAAGAAGATGGCGGCCCAGGATGAGATCTTCTTGACCTGCTCGTTCTGTTGGGCGCTCGCCTCGTTCTGCCGGTTGGCCGTCAGTGTACCGTCGAGCGTCAGCGCGTTCTGCAGGAGGTCGCGGAAGGAATTGGCTCGCGATATCACCCGCTCCACGTGGTCCTCGACGTCACGCAGGCTGTGCTGCAGGTCGGTGTCCACCACGTACTTTTCGAATCCCCGCCTCAGCTGCTGCATCATCCCCGGCAGGGGGTGGATGGCGCGCTGGAACTGGATGACTCCCCGGGCCAGTTCATAGATGCGCCGGGACACTGTCGTGTCGCCGGAGAACAGCTGGTCTTCGATCTCGTCGATGTCGTTTTCAAGCCCCGCCACCACGGGGGCGTAATCGTCCACCACCTGGTCCAGCAGGGCGTAGAGCACGGCTTCGGGGCCGTGGCGCAGGAGGTCGGGCCGCGACTCCAGGCGGCGCCGGACCTTTCCCACGCCGGACATCTCGGCGTGCCGGACGGTGACCACGAAGTTCTTGCCGGTAAAGATGTGCAGCTCACCGAACTCCACGGTCTCGGTTTCGTCGAGGTAGCGGGCAGGCCTGAGCACGGTAAACAGGTGGTCCCCGTAGCGTTCCAGCTTGGGCCGCTGGTGGGCCGAAATGGCGTCCTCAACAGCAAGCTCGTGAAGGCCGAACTCCGCGGCGACGGCGGCCATTTCCGGTTCGGTCGGCCGGTAGAGCCCGATCCAGGCCATGCCGCCGTGCTCCGATAACGTTTCGAAGGTCTGCTCGAGGTTTTCGGGTTCGGCGCTGCGGATTCCGTCGACATAGACGGCGTTATCGATAATGGTCACGGTGCGCGGTTCCTTGGGGTGGCCGTTCAGGACATCGCGCCGATGATGACGCCGGTAGCAGTCATGGCGAGCACATCATGGCCGGAATCAATCAGGGTCACGGCTGGCGGGCGCCCGGCAAAGCCGTTGTGGATGACATGGCCTCCGGCGCGGAAGACCACGGCCAGCACCAGGGCAAACAGCCCGCCGGCCAGTGCGGTGTCCAGGCCCAGCTTGGTAATCAGGACTGCGAGCAGCACGGCCGTCAGCGCGGCGTAGACCATCATGGGCAACCAGATCCCCGCACCGCCCTCTCCGTTCTTCAGGTCCTCTTCCGTCTTGCCGATGGCCTCCATCCAGCGCGTGCCCAGCACAGCGGGAAGGTACCAGACGAAGCCGATGGCCATGCTGGCGATGAAGGCAAGCAGCACGGCGAGCCAGTTGATCTGGGAAATGTACGAGAGCCAATCCATCCTTGAATCCTATTCCCCAGGGGCTGTTGCCTGGACGGACGCGCCCTGCACGAGGCGGCTGATGAGCGGCTCTGTCCGGTACGGAATGTGGGTGTGGAGCGCAAGGACGGTTTCCGTCCGGATGACTCCCTTGATCCGGAGGATCGAGCGGAGGGCGGACTGCAGGTTGTGCGTATCGGTGGCCACGACACGGCACCAGACGTCGCCCCGGCCGGAAATCTCGTGTACCTCCAGGACCTGGGGGAGCAGGCGCAAGGCGCCCACGACGCCGTCGAGTTCGCGGTGGGTCACTTCGATCGTCACGAAAGCGACGACGTCGTACCCCACGGACTCCAGGTCGATTTCCCGGCCGCCGTCGCGGAGGACGCCGGAACGCAGCATCCGCCGCATGCGCGATTGCGCGGTGTTCCGGGCGATGCCGAGTTTGTCACTCAGCTCGCCGATCTGGATCCGCGGGTCGCGGACGAGCTCCAGCAGGATGCGGAGGTCGGTGGGGTCCAGGCTGTTCAATTGATCACTCCGGTTCACTTCTGCGGTCGAAGATTGATGATTTTGATCAATTTTCCCATGAAGTAGGGACTGTTTACTCACAACGGGCCCATTCTGGAGGTATCAGTTTCATCTGCAGCGGAAGCTCCCACAAGGAGCCGGCGCTGCCGGACAAAGGCAAGGGCACGGGCATGACCGTCTTTAGCGAACTTCGGATGCGGCCGGCGGCCGCCGGCGCGCGGGGCTGGGACGCATCCAACACCGCGCGGCTGGCCATGGCAGGCGTGGTGATCTTCACCCTCCTGGTGGGGGCCAACCTCGCGACGCCCCTGTACCCGCTGCTGCAGGCGAGGCTCGGCCTGACCTCCCTCGACGTGTCGCTGGCCTTCTCGGCCTACGTCCTGGCACTCGTGTCCACCCTTATGCTGGCAGGTCACTGGTCGGACCACATTGGCCGCCGTGCGGCACTGCTCCTGGCCGTGCTGGCAGGCCTGGCCGGCGGCCTCGTCTTCGCCGGTGCTGACAGCCTTGCCGAGCTTTCGGCCGGGCGCGCGCTTCAGGGGATCGCCGTGGCGCTGGCCACCGGCGCCAGCTCGGCCGCCCTCCGGGAACTGCTTCCGCAGCGGCCCGAATGGGCGTCGCGTTTCACCCTGCTGGCCTCCGCCGGCGGCGTGGCGGCCGGCCCGGCCATCGGGGGAGTGCTCTCCCTGCTGCCCGGCCCCACCTCCACGCCCTACGTCATCCACTCTGTGGTCCTGGCGGTGCTCCTGGTGCCGCTGTACCTGCTCCGCGCCCGTCCGGCCATCAAGCCGGTGGATGGTCCGCGGCCGCTGAGGGCACTGGCGCCCCGCCGGCCCTCGGTCTCGCACGAGGCGCGGGACGCGTTCTGGCTGGCGGCCGCCGTCGGGTTCCTGAGCTTCGCGGTCTTTGGTTTCTGCCTGTCCCTGGCACCTGCCTACTTCGCCCCGATCCTTGGCGTCGATTCCAGGCCGCTCATCGGTCTCCTCGCCGGCCTTGCCCTCGGCGCCTCCGCCCTGAGCCAGCTGATTGGCGTCCGCGGCCGGTTCGCCGTTCCGGCCGGCCTGGCGCTGCTGGGAGCCTCCGTGACTCTGATCGCCGCCGCGGCGGCCTGGAGCAACCCCTGGCTGTTGGTTGCTGCCAGCCTGGCTGCCGGCGTCGGCCAGGGCATCGCATTCCGCACGGCCTTCAACGACGTGGCGGGCAAGGTGGACGCGTCACGCCACGCCCAGATCATCAGCACCGTCTACGTGATCACGTACCTGGGGAGCGCGGTCCCGGTGATCGGGCTGGGCCTGGCAGCGGCCGCGTACGGACTTGAGGGGGCCGCCAGCGGTTTCGTCGTGCTCTGTGGCATCGCCGCCGGAGCGCTGGCCGCGGTGGCGCTGCGCCGGTCCCTGCGGTCCGCCTGACGGAACCAGGCGCCTTCAGCGTCGGCTGCGCTCAGTCCTGCTCGTGCAACGGACCGTGGTTGCCCGGCATGTGCTCGAACACCAGCGTGGTTTCGGTGTGGCCCACCACCGGGTCCGTGGCCAGGTTGTCGAGCACCCAGTCGCGGAGGTCTTCGGTGGTGGCTACCGCGATGTGCAGCAGGTAGTCCACCGAGCCGGAGGTATGGAAGGTGGACAGCACGGCGGGCAGTTTGGGAACGCGGGAGGTGAAGCGGTCGATCTGCTCGCGGTCGTGGGCGCGGAGCCGCACGGCAATCAGCGCCTGCACGGAACGTCCGATGGCCGAGAGGCTCAGTTTGGCTTCGAAACCCTGAATGATGCCGCGCTCAGAAAGGGCGCGGGTGCGCATCAGGGCGGTGGAGGGGGCGATTCCTACGAGTTCGGCGAGCTGCTTGTTGGAGATACGTGCGTCGTCCACGAGTGCCGCCAGCAGCCGCTCGTCGATGGCATCCAGCGGCTCGGCATGCGCCGACCCAGGCCGAATATTCTTCGCATTGCTGCTCACTGGTCCTCCTCAGGGTGTTCTCAGTTCATCTTAGTCGCGACTTTCCGACCATTCCATTCATGCGACCTGTCAATCTCCGAATATTTGCCAGATACTTGCGGCGTTCAATGGCGAATAATTCACAAGGAGCAACATGCTTTCTCACGACTCGATGGCGGTGCATGCCGGCCGCGAAGGGCTCACCGGCCAGGGCGTCCACGCACTGCCCATCGACCTTTCAACAACGGCACCGTTGCCCTCGGTGGAGGACGGCGGCCTCGCCTACGAGCAGATGGCCACCGGCGGCCCCCGCCTGGAGGGGCAAAGCACCGTCTACCAGCGGCTGTGGAATCCCACCGTGGCGCGGTTTGAAGCCGGCGTGGCGGTGCTGGAAGGGGCGCCCGAAGCGGTGGCCTTCGCTACAGGCATGGCGGCCCTGAGCGCGGTGCTGCTTGCGGCAGTGGCAGGCGGCAAGAAGCACGTCGTGGCGGTCCGGCCGCTCTACGGCGGAAGCGACCACGTGCTCGCCTCGGGCGTGCTGGGAACAGAGGTGACCTTCACCTTGCCGGAGGGCGTCCACGCCGCGCTCCGGCCGGACACGGGACTGGTTGTTGTGGAAACTCCCGCCAACCCCAGCCTGGATCTCGTGGACATCGCCCGCCTCGTGGCGGCGGCGGACGGCGTTCCCGTCCTCGTGGACAACACCTTTGCCACCCCCGTGCTGCAGAGGCCCCTGGACCACGGCGCCGCCCTCGTGCTGCACAGCGCCACCAAGTTCATGGGAGGCCACGGCGACGCGATGGGCGGTGTTGTGGCGGCATCGCCGGAGTGGGCCGTCCGCCTGCGGCAGGTTCGGGCCATCACCGGCGGCATTCTCACGCCGTGGCCGGCCTACCTCCTCCACCGCGGACTCGCCACCCTTCCCGTCCGGGTCCGGGCCCAGCAGTCCACCGCCCACAAGGTGGCCGCCGGGCTGGCCGGACATGAACTGGTGCGCACGGTCCGCTATCCGGGCCTTCCTGAATGCGATCCGCACGGGCTGGTGGGCACCCAGATGGCCGGGCCGGGTTCCCTGATCGCCTTTGAACTCCGCAGCGCAGAACACGCGGAGCGCGTCCCGGCGGCCGTCCGGATGATCACGCACGCCGTATCCCTGGGCGGAGTCGACACCCTGATCCAGCACCCTGCCGGCCTTACCCACCGCCCGGTGGCGGCTGAGGCCAAGCCGCATGCCAGGCTCCTCCGGGTTTCGGTGGGACTGGAAGACGCCACGGACATTCTTGGAGACCTCGTCCAGGCCATCGAAGGGACGCGCTAACGTCCGGGAACGTCGGCGCCGGCGGGATGCACGACGGCGGCGATCACCGCCGTCGTGCATCCCAGCACGATCACGGTGACGGCGAGCGCCGTCCAGCCCAGCGACTGGAACACCAGGCCGCCCGCCCAGCCGATCACACTAGAGCCCAGGTAGTAGGCGAGGTTGTACAGCGACGCGGCCTGCGCCCGTCCTGAGGAGGCGATGGTGCCCGTCCAGCCTGCCCCGATGCTGTGGGCGGCGAAGAACCCGCCGGTAAAGACCACCAGCCCGGCCAGGATCAGCGCAAGCATGTGGGTGAGGGTCAGGGACAGGCCGGCTGTCATCAGCAGGATGCCTGCCAGCAGCACGGTCCGCCGGCCAAAGCGCTGGGTCAGCCCACCTGCCCAGCGGGAGGTCACCGTACCGGACAGGTAGGCAAGGAAGATCAGGCTGATCAGCGTTGCCGGCAGGCTGAAAGGCTCGCCGGAGAGCCGGAATCCGAGGTAGTTGTAAACGGCCACGAAGCCGCCCATGAGGAGGAAGGCCTGGATGTAGAGGGCCAGCAGGCGCCCATTGCGGAGATGGCCGCCCAGCGTCCGGACTGCGCCGCGAAGGCCCCTGGCCGGGGCGGGCCTGAATCCCCTGGCCTTGGGAACCAGCACCAGGAACAGCACCGCAGCGATGGTGGCGAGTGCGGACACCGCGAGGGCAGCGGCCCGCCAGCCCCACAGTTCGCCCACCGGGCCGGCCACCAGCCGTCCGGCCAGTCCGCCCAGGGTGGTTCCGGCCACATAGCTGCCGGCCGCCATTGCCGCATGGGCCTTGTTGACCTCCTCGTTCAGGTAGGCAATGGCAATGGCGGGGATGCCGCCCAGGGCCATGCCTTCGAGCATCCGGAGCCCCAGCAGCAGCGGAAACGAGGTGGCGAGCGGAACCAGCAGCCCCAGCACGGTGGCGGCGGAGATGCCCCAGGTCATCGCCCTGACCCGTCCGATCCTGTCGGCCAGGAACGACCACGGGATGACGGTGACGGCCAGCCCCACCGTTGCCAGCGAAATCGTCAGCGCGGCCTCGGCCGCGGTGACGCTGAGTTCCGAGGACATCAGGGGCAGCACCGCCTGGGTTGAATAGAGCTGCGCGAACGTCGCCACGCCCGCAAAAGCCAGGCCCGCGAGGATCTTGCCGTAGGCGGGCGATCCCTTCGCATGGCCCTCCCAGGCCGTCTCATCCGGGGAGGCGGGGCGTCCGGAGCCGGAGCCTCCCGGGCCGGGGCCTGCCGGGCCGGGGCGGCGGGATCCTGATCCCGGGCGTGGCTGGCTGGAGGAGTCGGGAACGGCGGGCCTTCGCATGCTTTCAGCGTAGGACTGCCGTGATCTAGTATCCAATGCATGATTCGGTAGAAAGTCATGCAGAAATGGATGCCTTCCGACAATGTGAGGAGCGGGGAAAGCAATGGACCTTGAACATCGGCAACTCGTTCAGCTGCTGCCCATCCTGCCGCTGCTCGCAGAGCTGGGCCGCACGCAGCACATCACGGAAACGGCCGAGCTGCTGGGTGTTCCGCAGTCGACGGTGAGCCGCGCGCTGGCCCGCGCCAGTGCCGTGGTGGGCACCGAGCTGCTCATCCGGGAAGGCAGGGGTGTCCGCCTCTCGCCGGCGGCCAGGACACTGCTGCCCTACATCGAGTCCGCGCTCGCGGAGTTCCGCGCCGGCCTTGACCTGGTGCGGCATGAATCCGAGGTGGTCCGTGGCCGGATCGCTGTCGCGTTCCAGCACACGTTCGGTGAGGCCACGCTGCCGCTACTGATCAGCACGTTCCGCAACCGCCATCCGCAGACCGAGTTCCAACTCAGCCAGGGAGCCAGGGACACCTGCCTCGCGGAACTCGCCTCCGGCGCGGCGGACCTCGCCCTGACGGCACCCGTAGCTGCGGCCAGCCGTACCATCGGCTCGGCCGCCCTCTACCGGGAGCCGCTGCGGCTCGTGGTGCACCACGCACACCGGATTGCCGGCCGCCGGTCCGCCGCCCTGGCTGACATCAAAGGGGAGCCGTTCGTTGCGCTGGGCCCGGGGTACGGCATGCGGTCCCTCACCGACGCCCTGTTCCGGGAAGCCGGGTTCCGGCCCCGGATAGCCTTTGAAAGCCAGGACTCCCACACCGTCCGTGGCTTGGTGTCGGCGGGCCTGGGAGTGAGCATCCTGCCTCCCGGCGGCAGCCCACGGCCGGATCGTGCCGGCCGCAGCGGAGATCTGGGGTGGGTGGAGATACCGCTGGACTCGGAGCTGGCGTACCGCGAGATCGGCCTGGCGTGGCGTGAACGCCGCAGCGGCCCGGAACCCGAGCCGGTGCGGCACTTCCGGGAACTCGTGCTGGGGCAAGGACCTGCGCTGCTGGCCGGGCTGGTCCGTGCCCGCTCCGGGACCTGACCGGAGGTGGGCCGTGGCCGTCCGGTCATTCACGCCCTGACGCCGGAGCCGGCAAAGAGGGCAGGCGCCCAGGCTCAGTCCGCGGCGAGGAGAGTGTCCATTACGTCGGAGAGGGGTCCGGTACGGGCCGACCGCCAGCCCGTACCCGCCCAGAGATTGAGGCGGTCGGCGTCCCCTGCGGCGGCCGCCGCGGCGCGGATGGGTGCCGTGAGGTGGTGGATGGCCGGGTAGCCTTCCGGCGCGTCCTCATGGTCCCGCACGAACCCGTTGACCAAAGCACGGGCGTAGCGGCCGGTGAAGGCCCTGGTCGGCCGTGTTTCCGTGAACCGGTCAGAGCCCAACGCGTCCTTGTGCAGCTGCCGGGCGCCGCTTTCGTCCGTGCGCAGGAGGGCGGTCCCCACCTGTGCCGCTTCGGCCCCGGCCGCGAGTACCGACGTCACCGCCGCTGCGTCGGACAAGGCCCCGGCCGCTATCAGCGGAAGGCCGACGGCGGCGCGCACCTCCCGGACCAGCTCCGCCGTCGTGGACGGTGCGGCGGACCGGGCAACGGCCGGCGCGCCAGCGGCCAGGAAGGCGCCGCTGTGCGCACCCGCGCTGCCGTGCTGCACGACGAGGGCGTCCACGCCGAGGTCCGCGGCGAACTCTGCTTCAGCCCTGCTCGTGACCGTGGCCAGCACCATGGAGCCGGCCTGGCGGAGCTTGCCCACCACGTCCGCCCCGGGCAGGCCGAACGTGAAACTGACCAGCTCCACCGGGTCGAGCAGGAGTTCGTCAATCTTGCCCTGCCAGGCATCATCGTCATCCAGGGTCAGCGGGGGAACATCCACGCCATAGCGGGACGCGTCACTGCGCAGACTCTCGCGGTACTGTTCCAGGCGGGCCAGGGCTTCGGCGGACGGCTGCAGGTGCCGCCTATCCGGCATGAAGACATTCACGCCGAACCTGATGCCGGCCGATTTGGCAGCCTGCACCTCGTCCCTCATCGCGGCGACCGTCTTGTAGCCGGCGGCGAGGAAGCCGAGGCCGCCCGAGCGATGGACAGCTTCAACGAAGCGGGTGGTGGACGTTCCTCCAGCCATGGGTGCTGCGATGATCCGGGTGCCAAACAGACTGGTGGACATTGCTCCGCTCCTGGTGCGCTTCAGTAGGCTGGTGGGGTGACTGACTCTGACAACCTACCCGATGCCCTGTCTGTTCCGTCCACGGGCGCTGTTCCTGCCACGGGCGCTGTTCCGTCCAGGGGCACCGTGATCGGCCTGGACATCGGCGGCACCAAGACGCGGGGCGTCCGTTTTGAGGACGGCCAGCCCGTGGCCGACGAAATCGTCGGCAGTTCCAACGTCCAGAACGTCACCCGCGACGAAGCGGCGGCGCATCTGGCGGAGCTGTTCGCAAGAATCGGCCAGGGTCCCGTGGCCCACGTCTACGCAGGTGCCGGCGGCATCGACACGGAAGAGGACGCCGCCGCGCTGGCGGCGCTCATCAGCCCCCATGTTCCGGGCGCAACGGTCACCGTGGTCCATGATTCGCGCTTGCTGCTGGCGGCCGGCGGAGCGGACAGCGGCGTGGCTGTCATCGCGGGCACCGGATCGGCCGCCTGGGGCAGGAACGGGCGGGGGGAAGAGGCCCGGGCCGGCGGCTGGGGCTACCTTCTGGGCGACGAAGGCAGCGGCTACTGGCTGGGGAGGGAAGCCGTGCGCCACAGCCTCCGCCGCATGAACCAGGGGCAGGAGCCCGACGAACTCACCCGTGCCTTGCTGGTGTCCTGCGCCATTGACGATCCCAACAAGCTGATCGCCCTGTTCCATTCGCCCAGCACGGGACGGCGCTACTGGGCCCAGCAGGCCCGGCTCGTGGTGGAGGCCGCGGACGCCGGCCACCGGGTCAGCCAGGAGCTCGTCGACCAGGCCGGCAAGGACCTGGCCGACATGGCCGCGCAGGTTCTCCGGCAACTCCGGCTGGAGGGCCCCGTCATCCTGGGAAGCGGCTTGGGCATGAACGTTGTCCGGCTGCAGGATTCCTTCCGGAGCCACCTCGCCGCGGCCGGCGTCACCGACGTGCGGGTCCTTGACCGCGAGCCCGTCTTCGGCGTCCTGCAGCTCGTCGGCGAAGGGCTCTAGCGGAGAACCGCGGGCAGAGGCGCCGGGCTAGGCTGGATTCATGAGCGTTCTCTTCGATACCCGCCCGGCCGCCTACGCCGTGATCCTCCGCGACGACGCCATCCTGCTGGCCTACTGGAAGCAGGACGGCAAGGAAGGCTGGACGCTTCCCGGGGGCGGCCTGGACCTCGCCGAACATCCGGTGGACGGATGCGTTCGGGAGATCTTCGAAGAAACTGGCTACCACGCCGAGATCGGCCCCATGCTGGGGATCGACGTCGGCCACTGGCCCGCGGGATCGCGCCTGGACGGCATCGAACGGGACTTCCAGGCGCTCCGGCTCGTTTACGAGGCGCGGATCACCGGCGGAGAACTCAGCCACGAGGTGGACGGCACCACCACCCACGCCGCCTGGATCCCGCTGGATGAAGTTGGCTCCCTGAACCGCGTCTCGCTGGTGGATGCGGGGCTGCGTCTGTTCAGGGAGCGGCCGGTCAACGGCAAGCTGGAGTGAGATTGAGCCCGGGATTTTCCTAGCCAAGCCGTGACCCGGCTGGCTATCCTGTTGGGAGCGACCGGATACGGCATCCGGCATGAACCGCGACGGGGAGGTGGACTTGATGATTGCAGCATTCCTGCGCCCAGAGCGCACAAGCAAAGACTCCTTCATTAATCCTGCCCCGCTATTCGGCACCGCCTAGACATCAGCCGTCAACCGCAGCCGCCCGCCTAGGGACTATTTCAGACGCGCTGCGTGGTGCAAGGGGCCGCACCCAGAGGTCCACAGTGAACATTCCTTCCGGCCCTTCAACGGCCGCAAACAACCCGTCCAGCCTCAACCCCGGCACCGCGCAGCTGCGGGGACCTGCCGATTATGGTTTCACGGCCTCCACGGCCGCACATTTCACAGCCCACCCGGAAACCGCCGGGCAGGTGCCTGCCCGGATCGTCCGGGTTGACCGGAACCGCATCCTCGCCGCCACGGCGGATGGCCTGGTCCATGTTCCGTATCCGGCGGCACCGCCCGTTCCTGCCAGCGGCGACTGGGCCTGGCTCGGGCGCAACACCGCCGGCGAGCCGGCCATCGTCGCCGTGCTTCCGCGCACGTCCGAGCTGAGCCGCAAGCGGGCGTTCGAGGCGTCCTCCGAGGCGCAGGTCCTGGGCGCCAATATCGACGTCGTGGGCGTGGTGGTTCCGGTCGACCGGCCCCTGACCCACAACAGGCTGGAACGGACACTCGTGGCGGCCTGGGATTCCGGAGCCACACCGCTGGTGATCATCACGAAGGCCGACCTCGCCAACCTCGCGGACGACGTCGTCGGGAAAGTGATCCTGCAGGCGGCCGGAGTGGAGGTGGTGACAACGTCAGCAGAGCAGGGCGACGGCCTGGACGAGTTGCTCGCCCACGTCCCGAACGGCGGGACCCTCGTGCTGTTGGGGCCTTCCGGCGCCGGCAAGTCCACGCTGATCAACGCGCTCGTCGGCAGGGAGGTGCAATCCACCGGAGAGGTGCGGGCCGCGGACGGCAGGGGACGGCACACCACCACGTCGCGGGAG
This sequence comes from Arthrobacter pascens, assembly GCF_017052465.1. Classification (GTDB taxonomy): domain Bacteria; phylum Actinomycetota; class Actinomycetes; order Actinomycetales; family Micrococcaceae; genus Arthrobacter; species Arthrobacter pascens. The sequence goes on along the minus strand of NZ_JAFHKT010000152.1, from coordinate 240,352 downwards.
CTGGTGCCCCTGCCGGGCGGCGCGGTGCTCATGGACACGCCCGGAGTGCGTGGCTTTGGGCTTTTCGACGCCGACGAGGGCATGGGCGAGATGTTCGGCGATCTTGACGAGCTGTTCGGGCAGTGCCGGTTCTCCGACTGCGCCCACGACCGTGAACCGGGCTGTGCCGTCCAGGCCGCGCTCGCCGAGGGGACCCTGGACGCCAGGCGATGGGCGAGCTATCTCAAGCTGCAGCGCGAGCTTGCTGCCCTGAACCGTCGGCACGACGCCGCGGCCCGGCGTGCCTACCAGCGCGAATGGCACCAGAAGGTGGTGGTAGCGGGCAGGAGCCAGCGCGCGGCGGAACGGTACAGAAACGGCTAGGCCGGCGGCTGTGGCCGGGCGACCCATCCGGCCGGGTGTTGTCTCCGAATGATTACGGTATGGGCGTCTGCCGTTACTTTCCCGCAGGCACTGGTTACGCTGTGTCAAGACGCGCTTTACACCCAAAAATCAGCGTGCTTATGATCAGCTCGCTCTACCGTCCGATGCCGCCGACAGTTAGGTAAGCCGGGAATGGCCGAAGCCATGATTGAGTTCCAGAGCGTCACCAAGCAGTACCAGGGTGGACAGGCGGCGGTGGACGACCTGAGCATGTCTATCGACAAGGGCTCCATCACGGTGTTCGTCGGACCTTCAGGCTGCGGCAAGACCACCTCGCTCCGCATGATCAACAGGATGGTTGAGCCCACCAAGGGGACCATCACCGTGGACGGCAAGGATGTCACGTCGGTGCCGGCCGCAGAGCTTCGCCGCTCCATGGGGTACGTCATGCAGTCCTCCGGCCTCATGCCGCACCGCTCGGTCCTGGACAACATCGCCACAGTGCCGCGCCTGAACGGCGTGTCAAAAGCGGACGCACGCAAGCGTGCGGAGGAACTGCTTGACGTCGTCGGGCTGGCCTCGGGGCTGGGGAAGCGGTATCCGTCCCAGCTCTCCGGCGGCCAGCAGCAGCGGGTTGGCGTGGCCCGCGCACTGGCTGCCGATCCGCCGGTGCTGCTCATGGATGAGCCCTTCAGCGCCGTGGACCCCGTGGTCCGGGACGAACTCCAGCGCGAACTTCTGAGGCTGCAGCGCGACCTGGCCAAGACGATTGTCTTTGTCACCCATGACATCGACGAGGCCACCGTGCTGGGGGACAAGGTGGCGGTCTTCGCCGTCGGCGGCAAGCTCGCCCAGTACGCGACTCCCGAGGAAATCCTGCGCGCGCCGGCCAACGAGTTCGTGGCATCGTTCGTGGGCCGGGACCGCGGGTTCCGGCACCTGGGGTTTTCGGCGGCCGACGGCGTGACCATCCGCCCGGTGCCGACGGTCACCCGCGGCGGGAACGCCGACGGCGGCACCGACGTCGACGCGCGGGGAAACGCCGGCGGCTGGCGCCTCGTCGTGGACGCCGAGTCCCGGCCCCTGGGCTGGGAAGGCCCCGGCTCGGGTTCCGACCTCATCCCGGGAGGGTCGCTGTTCCGGCCCGGGGATACCCTGCGCCGGGCGCTGGATTCCGCCCTGTCCTCGCCGTCCGGGCTGGGGGTGGCCGTGGACGGTGACGGCAGGGTCGCCGGCGTGATCGAGGCTGCGGAAGTGCTCGCCGTCATCGAATCCGCCCGCCGGGTCCGGCAGGATGCACTCTGATGGACTGGTTCCTGGCGAACAGCGGCATGGTCTTCGAGCGGGCGGGCCAGCACCTGGTCCTTGCCCTGGTGCCGATGGTCCTGGGGCTGTTGATTTCCATTCCGCTGGCCCAGGTCTCCCGCCGCCATCCTGCGCTCAGGTCGGTCGTGACCACGTTGACGTCGTTGCTCTACACCATCCCGTCACTGGCACTCTTCATCATCCTGCCGCCCCTGCTGGGAACGCGGATCCTGGACCCCCTGAATGTCATCGTTGCCCTGACCATCTACGCGGTGGCGCTGCTGGTGCGGGCTGCCATGGACGCCTTCGATTCAGTCGATGACGATCTTCGGCAGGCGGCGGTGGCCATGGGCTACAAGCCCGCGGCACGCTTCCTGTCCATTGATCTGCCCCTCTCCCTTCCCGTCCTGTTTGCCGGCCTGCGGGTGGTGTCCGTCAGCAACATCTCGCTGGTGAGCGTTGCCGCGCTGCTGGGCGTGGGGAACCTGGGCATCCTCTTCACGGACGGGCTGCAGCGGACCTTCGTCACGGAGGTGGTGGTGGGTATCGTCGCCATTCTGCTGCTCGCGCTCCTGATGGACGCCGTCCTGGTCCTCCTGGAGCGGCTGCTCACGCCGTGGACCCGGGCATCGGCAGCGGCCTCCCGCGCCGAGCCGGTGACAGGCGCGGAGTTCATCGCCGATGCGCAGGTCCATGCGGGGGCGCGGCCATGAGTATTTTCACCGAAACCTTTGAGTGGCTCGCCGACCCAAGCCACTGGGCGGGGAGTTCGGGCATTGCCACGCGGCTGCTCGAGCACCTGCAGTACAGCGGCCTCGTGCTGGTCATCGCCGCGGCGATCGCCGTGCCTGTCGGGCTCTACATCGGCCACACCGGGCGGGGGAGGGTCGCGGCCGTAGCCGTGGCCGGTGCACTCCGTGCCCTGCCCACGCTGGGCCTGTTGGTGCTCTTCGCGCTCATCGCCGGGAGCGGCCTCATGCCGCCGGTGTGGGCACTGGTGATCCTCACGGTCCCGCCGCTGCTGGCAGGCACCTACGCCGGAATCTCGAGCGTCGACGAAACAGTCGTGGACGCCGCGCGCGCCATGGGCATGAAGGAACTGCAGATCCTCTTCAGGGTGGAGCTGCCCAACGGTCTCCAGGTGATGTTCGGGGGCATCCGCACCGCCGTGCTGCAGGTGATCGCGACGGTGTCGGTGGTGGCGTACCTCCCGCTCGGGGGCCTCGGACGGTACCTCTTCGACGGCCTGGTCCTTCAGGACTTCCCTCGGATGCTGGCCGGTTCGCTGCTCATTGCCGGCCTGGCGATCGCCGTCGACCTCGTCCTCGCAACAGCCCAGAGGCTGCTGGTTTCCCCCGGACTGAGCACGGGTCCCAAGGGCGGCCGCAAGGCCGCCACCACTCTCACGGCTGCCGCACCCGCGACGGCCGCTGTTCAAGGAGGTTCCCCATGAAGCACCCCATCAACACGACCGTCACCCGCCGTGGCCTGGGCGGCCTCGCCGCAGGGGTTGGCGTGGCCCTGGCGCTCACGGCCTGCGGCGGCGGTGATCCGCTGACGTCACCGACCACAACCGCCGGCGGCGCGACGGGCGGCGGCTCGCTGGTTGTCGGCTCCGCTGACTTCCCCGAGAGCCAGGTCATCGCCGAAATCTACGCCGGGGCACTGAACGCGGCCGGCATCAAGGCCACCACCAAGCCCAACATCGGCTCGCGCGAGATCTACTTCAAGGCTGTGCAGGACGGTTCCGTGGACATCGTGCCGGACTACTCGGGGAATCTGCTGTCGCACGTGGACGCCGAGGCCCCGGAGGTTGCGGCGGAGGACGTCTATAAGGCCCTGCCGGAGAAGCTGCCGGAGGGCCTCGGAGTGCTGGAGGCAGCCAAGGCCGAGTCCAAGGACGCGATGGTGGTGACCAAGGCCACGGCCGAGAAGCACCAGCTGAAATCCATTGAGGACCTGGCCAAGGTCTGCAAGGACTTCACCATGGCAGCGCCGGCCACGTTCGAAACGCGCGCCTACGGGTTCCCGGGGCTCAAGAAGAACTACAACTGCGAACTCAAGGCGCTCAAGCCGTTCAGCGACGGCGGCGGCAACCTGACCCTGCAGGCCCTTCTGACGGATGAAGTCCAGGTGGCCGACATCTACACCACAACCCCGTCGATTGCCGACAACGACCTCGTGGTCCTGGAAGACCCCAAGAACAACTTCAAGGCACAGCAGGTGCTGCCCCTGTACAACAGCGCCAAGGTGACCGACCAGGCCAAGGAAGCCCTGAACGGGGTGTCCAGGATCCTCACGACGGAAGACCTCATCAACCTCAACCGTGCTGTCAGCGGCACCCAGAAGCAGAACGCCAAGGATGCAGCCGCAGGCTGGCTCAAGGACAAGGGCATCGTCAAGTAGGGCACCCAACGCCTTTCCTCAAGGACTGAACACCGACGGCGGCTGCCGGACCTCCCAAGGGGCCCGGCAGCCGCCGCCGCATGTGAGGCACATCTCCCCGGAAGCACATCCCGCTTATGGCATATTTGATGGATGGCAGAATTCAAGCAGTCCACCAAGCTTCATAATGTCCTTTACGACATCCGTGGACCGATTCTTCAGGCCGCCCAGCAGATGGAGGCGGAGGGTCACCGGATCCTCAAACTGAACATCGGAAACCCCGCGCCCTTCGGCTTTGAAGCGCCGGACGCGATCCTGGTGGACATGATCCGCCACCTGCCGCATGCCCAGGGCTACAGCGACTCCCGCGGCATCTTTTCCGCACGTACGGCGGTCTCGCAGTACTACCAGACCCGGGGCATCCAGAACATCCACGTGGACGACATCTACCTCGGCAATGGCGTGAGTGAACTCATCACCATGTCGCTCATGGCGCTGCTCGAAGAGGGCGATGAGATTCTGATCCCCACCCCCGACTATCCGCTGTGGACCGCCTCGGTGGCCCTGGCCGGCGGACGTCCCGTCCACTACCTCTGCGACGAGGAATCGGGCTGGCAGCCGGACCTGGAGGACCTGGAAGCCAAGATCTCCCCGCGCACCAAGGGCATCGTGGTCATCAATCCGAACAACCCCACCGGCGCCGTGTATCCGGAGAGCACGCTGCGCAAGATTGTGGCGCTGGCGGAAAAGCACGGCCTGGTCATCTTCGCCGACGAGATCTACGAGAAGATCCTGTACGAGGATGCCGTTCACGTGAACATGGCAGGCCTCACCGGCGACGACGTCCTGTGCCTGACGTTCAGCGGGCTGTCCAAGGCCTACCGCGTCTGCGGCTACCGCGCGGGCTGGATGGGCATTTCCGGGCCGAAGAAGGACGCCTCGGATTACCTCGAAGGCATCAACCTGCTCGCCAACATGCGGTTGTGCGCCAACGTGCCGGCCCAGCACGCCATCCAGACAGCGCTGGGCGGCTACCAGAGCATCAACGACCTTATCCTGCCCGGCGGTCGCCTGCTGGAGCAGCGGAACAAGGCTTACGACATGCTCAACGCAATCCCCGGCGTCAGCACCCAGCAGGCCAGGGGAGCGCTGTACCTGTTCCCGAAGCTCGATCCCGAGGTCTTCCACATCCGGGACGACGAGAAGTTCGTCCTGGACCTGCTCAAGGAACAGAAAATCCTCGTCTCCCACGGAAGGGCGTTCAACTGGGTGCGGCCGGACCACTTCAGGATGGTCACCCTGCCAAACGTGAAGGACATCGAAGAAGCGATTGGCCGTATGGGAGACTTCCTCAGCAGGTATCAGGGGAACTAGCCTTTACCCACATTCAACTGTGGAAAGAGGTCCCCATGGCCGGCTTTGTGGAATTCGCGAAGTTCCCCTCCAAATCCTTGCGGGTCGGCAAGGGCTTCAAGCTGGCGGATGTGGACCCTGACGCCACCACGGGCTATTCGGGGGTTAAGGCCGACGGCGAGGCGCTCCTTGAGGACCTTGATGGAAAACTCGCGGAGCTTCAGGAAAAGCTGTTTGCCGAGTCCAAGTTTGGCGGCACCAAGCGTGTCCTGCTGATCCTGCAGGGAATGGACACCGCCGGCAAGGGCGGCATCGTGAAGCACGTCTTGGGCGCCATGGACCCGCAGGGCGTGCAGTTCAAGTCCTTCAAGGCCCCCACGCCTGAGGAGAGGGCGTACGACTTTCTCTGGCGCATCGAAAAGGAAGTCCCGGCCGCCGGCATGCTGGGGGTCTTTGACCGGTCCCATTATGAGGATGTCCTGATCCACCGGGTTCACCGCTGGGCGGACCCGAAGGAGCTTGAACGCCGCTATGCGGCGATCAACGAGTTCGAGGCGCGGCAGGTTGCCGTGGGCACGAAGGTCATCAAGGTCATGCTGCACATCAGCAATGAGGAGCAGAAAGAGCGGCTGCTGGCCCGGCTGGACAATCCCGCCAAGCACTGGAAATACAACACCGGGGACCTGAAGCAGCGCGCCTTCTGGGACGACTACATGGATGCATACCAGGCAGCATTCGATGCCACCAACTCCGAACATGCCCCCTGGTACGTCGTGCCTGCCAGCAAGAAATGGTATGCGCGGATCGCGGTGCAGCAGTTGCTGCTGGAGGGGCTGGAAGAGCTTGAGCTGGAGTGGCCCAAAGCTGACTTCGACGTCGAGGCCGAACGCCGACTGGTTGAAAGGTCCTGACGGGACTGATCTTCTGTTGTGGCCGCGGTTGTGCCCGCTGCCTCAGTTGACCTTGCGGGCGGCGGCCAGCCTCTTCCGCGCGCCCTCCAGCCATTCTTCACAGCGGCGGGCCAGGGCTTCACCCCGCTCCCAGAGGGCGAGTGAATCTTCAAGGCTGGTCCCGCCCGCCTCGAGCTTGGATACCACGCCCACCAGCTGCTCCCGGGCTTCCTCGTAGCTCAGTGCCTCGATATCCGCCGGCAGGGGAGCCTCCGCCGCGGCGGGGGGTCCGGCGTCGTTGGTGTTGTCCGTCATGTCAGTTTCGCCTGTCGTGTTGATCTGGTTGGTCTGGCTAAGTTGTCGCTGCCGTCACGCACTGGCGGGCTGGCGGGTACCGGTCGATGTGGCACCGAACCGCCCGCCCGCGACCCGGACGGAAAGTTCCGTGGCGGGCGGAGCCTGCGACGGGTGGCGCACCACAGTCCCTGGCGATGCCCCGTTGCCTCCGGCGAGCTGGACCACGGCGTAGCCGCGGTCCAGGGTTTGCTGCGGCGACAGCGCCCTGACCTGGGCCTGGAGGTGTGCGAGCTGGTCGGCTGCCCTCGTGACAGCCGCGCTGATCGCCGCGGTGGAGCGGCGGGAGAGCCGTTCCACATCCTCTTCCCGCGCGGTGACCATGCCTTCCGGTGAGGCGAGGACAGGACGGGAACGCAGGGCGGCGAGGCGGTCGGATTCCCTGGCGACGAGCTGCGCTACGGAGCGGTGCAGCTGCGCTTCCGCCTGGCGGACCCGGGCGAGCTCTTCCGAGACCTCCGGGACGATCCGCTTGGCGGCGTCCGTGGGCGTGGAAGCGCGAAGGTCGGCGACGTCGTCCAGGATGGGCCGGTCCGCCTCGTGCCCGATGGCGCTCACCACCGGGGTTACGGCGCCGGCAACGGCGCGGATGAGTTCCTCGTTGCTGAAGGGCAGGAGGTCCTCCAGCGCTCCTCCGCCTCGTGCAATGACGATCACGTCCACGTCGGCGCGGGTGTCGAGTTCCTTCAGCGCTCCAATAATCTGGGTCACTGCGGTGTTTCCCTGGACGGCCACCTCACGGACCTCGAATTCGACAGCGGGCCACCGCAGCGCTGCGTTGCGGAGCACGTCCTTCTTGGCGTCGGAGTCCCGGCCGGTGATCAGGCCTATCCGGTGGGGCAGCAGAGGCAGACGCTTCTTCCGCGATTCGGCGAAGAGGCCTTCGGCGGCGAGGGCATGCCGCAGCCTCTCGATCCTGGCGAGGAGGTCGCCCAGGCCTACCGGGCGGATGTCCTTGACGGACATGTTCAGCCGTCCTGTCTTCAGCCAGAACTCCGCCTTGAGCAGGGCAACGACCCTGCTGCCGCGTTCGAGCGGCGTCTCCTGGCGGTCCAGGATCTTCGACCAGACGGACGCCGGCAGTGAAATCTCCGCGTCGACGTCCCTGAGCGTCAGGAAGGCACTGGTGCCACGCCGGTTCAGCTCGATGACCTGGCCTTCGACCCACGCCGCCGGGGCCCGCTCGATATGGGCCTTGAGTTTTTGGGACAGCAACTGCAGCGGCCACGGGTTGTCCGGGCTCGTGTCCGCGGCAGTGGGAGGCACCGTTGTGCGTCCGGCGGCCGGCACGGTGGCATTTTCAGCCATGTGCAGCCCGGGTGGAGGCGTTGCCCTGTTGCATGAGTGGCTGTCCTTTGCCGTCGCGGTTGGGTTAATCAACTCTATCCATAGCTTTATCACCGGGCGGCGACATTTTTTGCTCATGCGGCTGCGCACCTAGGATGGCTGTGTCCCATCGACCCGCCAGGAACCCCAACCAGCTAGGAATCCCTTGCGCTCTTTTGTCTCGGCCGTGGCCGTTGCCCTTGGCCTGCTGCTGGCCGCAGTTGCCGTCCCGGCCATCTGGGTGGACCGCAACATCGTGCAGGAGGAGGGCTTCGTTGCGCTGGCCGCTCCGCTGGGCAAGGACCCGACCTTTCAGAAACGGCTTGCCGCGGCCGCGGTGGGCGGAATCGACACCGGCGGGGCGATACCGGGCCCCCTGGCCGAAGCCGTCCGGCCGTTGCTGGAATCGGCTGCAGCGTCGCTCACCGGGCTCCCCGGCTACCCCGCTGCCTGGGAAGAGACGCTGCGGAAGAGCCACCGGCTCAACTTTGCCGCTGCGGGCACCGTACCCTCCGACGCCGACTCCGCGACGTCCATCACCCTGGATGTGGCGCCTCTTGTGGCCCTCGCGGCCGGGCAGATCTCGGAGCGCCTCGGCGTGCCCCTGGAAGCCCCGGAACAGACCCTGCTGACCGTTGGCCAGTCCAGCCAGCGCCAGCTCATCGAGCAGGTCGCCGTCTACGCTCCGCTCGGCTACAGCATGGCCGTCGGGGCGGGCATCGCCTTCCTCCTCGCCCTGGTGGCTGCCCGGCGCCGTTGGAAAGTGCTGGTGGGCACGGGCCTGGGAGCCCTCGGGGTGGCCGGCTTGTGGAGCTTGGGATCACGCTGGGCGTCCGACGCGGTCATGGGCACAGCCAGTGGCAACGAGGTGGCAGATCTCTTCAAGCGGGAATTCGTGGCCGCCTCGGCCAGCGGTTTCGGGTCTTGGATTCTGGCCGGCGCGGTCACCGGGGCCGTACTGCTGGGTGCGGGCCTCGTGTTCGGTCTGCTTGGCGGCGCTGCCCGCAGGCGCTGAAGCCACACCCGGTAGCATGGAGAAATGACCTCCTCAGCTGTCTCCCTTTCGATGCCCACCGTCCCGCGCCGGCGGCGTTCGCCCGAGGAAGTGCTGGCCGCCGCGCCGGTATCCGGCGCCAAGAAGGTACTGCTGGCGGCCCCCCGCGGATACTGCGCAGGTGTGGACCGTGCTGTCATCGCGGTGGAGAAGGCGCTGGAGCACTACGGGCCTCCGGTGTACGTCCGCAAGCAAATTGTCCACAACGTGCACGTCGTGAGTTCCCTCGAAGAGCAGGGCGCCATCTTCGTGGATGAGACTGATGAGGTGCCCGAAGGCGCCCTGGTCATCTTCTCAGCCCACGGCGTGTCACCGGCTGTAGTCCAGTCCGCGGGGGACCGCGGCCTGCGCACCATCGATGCCACCTGCCCGCTGGTCACCAAGGTCCACAAGGAAGCCGTCCGTTTCGCGAAGGACGACTTCGACATCCTCCTGATCGGCCATGACGGCCATGAGGAAGTTGAAGGCACAGCCGGGGAAGCCCCCGAACACATCCAGATCATCAACGGTCCGCATGAGGTGGACAAGGTGACTGTCCGGGATCCGGAAAAGGTCATTTGGCTGTCGCAGACCACGCTGAGCGTTGACGAAACGATGGAGACCGTCCGGCTGCTCAAGGAACGCTTCCCGACGCTTCAGGACCCGCCCAGCGACGACATCTGCTACGCCACCACCAATCGCCAGGTGGCCATCAAGAAGATTGCACCCCAGGCGGACCTGGTGATCGTGGTCGGTTCGGCAAACTCCTCCAACTCCGTGCGTCTGGTGGAAGTCGCGCTCGAGTACGGGGCAAAGGCTTCCTACCGCGTCGACTTCGCCAATGAGGTGGACGAGGCCTGGTTCGAAGGTGTGGCCACGGTAGGCGTCACGTCCGGCGCCTCCGTGCCCGAGGTGCTGGTCAAGGATGTTCTCCGGCTCCTGGCCGACTACGGCTACGGCGCCGTCGAAGAGGTCGTCACCGCCGAAGAGGACTTGCTCTTCTCCTTGCCCAAGGAACTGCGCGCAACCCTCAAGGAAGCCGGCGACGTCTCCCGGGCCCTCGGCGGCCGGCGTTCGAACTAGCCAATAACCATCTAACCAACTAGCCAACGCGCCTCAGGCGGGCGAGCCCTAGGCGGCGTCTTCCTCCGAGGCCTCCTCCCGTCCACCGGCCGACCGCTCCCGGGCCTGCAGTTCGGGAGCGGATACCGAGCGCGGCGTGACCTGGACCGCGGAGGGCGTGGCAAGCCCCGTGGCGTCGAGGGCATTGAGTTTTCGCGCCGTGGGGAGGACCCGCGCCTCGAGGGTGCCCACCATGGAGTTGTACCGGTCCACCGAGGACTTCAGGGAGGACCCCAGCTTGCTGACATTTTCCCCCAGGGTTCCCATCCGTTCGTAGAGCTGCCGGGCCAGTTCGAACAGTTCGCGGGCACTGTCCGTCAGCACATCCTGCCGCCAGGTGAAGGCGACGGATTTGAGGACGGCCAGCAGCGTGCCGGGCGATGCCAGGACCACGTTCCTGGACAGCGCGTGGTCCAGCAGCCCCGGATCGGCAGAGAGCGCCGCCGCGAGGATGGATTCTGCCGGCAGGAAGCAAATGACCAGCTCCGGGGAGTTGCCGGATATGTCCCAGTACTTCTTGCTGCTGAGCGCATCGACATGGGCCTTGAGCGCCTTGGCGTGTGCTGCCAGCAGGGCCTGCTGGCTTGACCGGTTCCCGGCCGTGTCCCTGTCGGTCTGGCCAAGATCCTGGGCCTCGAGGTAAGCGGACAGCGGGACTTTGGCGTCGACCACGAGCTGCTTGTCACCGGGCAGCTGAACCACAAGGTCCGGGCGGACGGAAGCGTCAGCTCCCGCGCTGTGGAGCTGTTCGTGGAAATCAACGTGGCGCAGCATCCCGGACGCTTCAACCACCCGGCGCAGCTGGACCTCACCCCACTGGCCGCGCGCGCTGTTCGAGCGAAGCGCCGCTTCGAGGGCATGCGTTGACCTCATGAGCTGTTCGTCCGAGAGCCTGGCCTCCTGCAGCTGCTGGGCGAGTTGCCCGTACTGCTCCAGCCGGTCACGTTCCAGCAGGGAGACCTGCTGCTGAACGGCCGTCAGCTTCTCAGCGACGGGCGCCAGAGCCCGCAGGACACTGCCCTCCTGCTGGCGTGATTCACCCAGTTCCCGGTTCTGCACGGCGAGCAGCTTCCGCTCGGCCTCGGCCGCAGCGTATTGGGCGGTGACCGCCGAGAGCCGCGCCGAAACGCCGTCGAAGTCCGCTTCCAGCGCCGCGGTCCGGCGGCGCAAAACCGTGTAAGTGAAGGCTGCCCCCGCGAGGGCGCCGAGCAACAGCATCAGGAGGGCCAAAATGACTGCAAAAGAATCCATGCCTTCACTGTGGCACGCAGGTGTGACATTTTTGCCGAAGGCAGCGGCGGCGGAGGGGCCGGAATGTGCAGGGGCGGACGCCTGACGCCTCGTCCGTAGCAGCGGGCGCCCGCGCAACGGGTAGAATCAATGTCCGTGGCTCTTACTATTGGCATCGTCGGACTGCCCAACGTCGGCAAATCAACCCTTTTCAACGCACTGACCCGCAACCAGGTGCTGGCGGCGAACTATCCGTTCGCCACCATCGAACCGAACGTCGGCGTCGTGAACCTGCCCGACCCCCGGCTTCAGCAGCTCGCTGACATTTTCGGCTCGCAGCGGATGCTGCCGGCGGCGGTTTCCTTCGTGGACATCGCGGGCATCGTCAAGGGCGCCTCCGAAGGTGAGGGCCTGGGCAACCAGTTCCTTGCCAACATCCGCGAGGCGGAGGCCATCGCCGAAGTGGTCCGGGTGTTTGACGATCCCGATGTCGTCCACGTCGACGGCAAGGTCGATCCCCGCTCTGACATGGAGACGATCAACACCGAGCTGATCCTCGCGGACCTGCAGACCATCGAGAAGGCCATTCCCCGGATCGAAAAAGAGGTCAAGATCAAGAAGCGGGACGCCGCTGAACTCGCCGCCATCAAGGCCGCACAGGCGGTCCTGGAGCGTGGCGACACCATCTACTCCTCCATCAAGAGCGACAAGCTGGAGATGGAGCACCTCAAGGAGCTTGGGCTCCTGACCGCCAAGCCGTTTATCTTTGTCTTCAACGCCGACGAAGGCATCCTCGGCAGCCCCGAGAAGCAGGAAGAGCTGCGCGCCATGGTTGCGCCCGCTGACTGCATCTTCCTCGACGCCAAGCTGGAGTCCGACCTCGTGGAACTGGACGAGGCCGAGGCCCGGGAGATGCTCGAGATGAACGGGCAGGACGAGTCGGGACTCGACCAGCTTGCGCGGGTCGGGTTCCATACGCTGGGACTCCAGACGTACCTGACGGCAGGTCCCAAAGAGACCAGGGCCTGGACCATCCACCGGGGGGACACCGCCCCGCAGGCGGCAGGCGTGATCCACTCGGACTTCCAGCGCGGCTTCATCAAAGCCGAAGTGGTCTCCTTCGATGACCTCATCGACGCCGGATCCATGGCCGAGGCAAAGTCCCGCGGCAAGGTCCGCATCGAAGGTAAGGAATACGTGATGGCCGACGGCGACGTCGTCGAGTTCCGCTTCAACGTGTAGTTAGGCGTGTTGTCCCTTGCAGACAAAGGGACCAGGCTAGGCCAGTCCGCACAGGGTCCGCAAGAATGCTGAGTGCGTCGTCCATCATGGCGCCGGCAGCGGCCCTTGTGGGGTATTCGGCGGTGGGCCAGAGGTGAGCATACGTGTTGAGTGTCATTGTGGCCTTGGAGTGCCCCAGCGCCCTCTGCACGGTCACTACATCACAGCCGGCCGCGATAAGACCCAGGCTTCCTACCGGAGTAACCGCGCGTTTATGGCCTCCAGTCCTCCTTGTAGTCGGGGTGCGATGTCGCTCATGTTCTTCATCCTGCCATCCGCGCCGCGCCTACACGCGTAACTCGTCGCTAGAGGGCCACGATCTACGCCATGAACGACAACGGCGAGTTCTACACCGTCAAGGAAGTGGCGGCGACGTTCCAACTGACGCCGAACACTGTCCAGTGTATCTGGCTGCAATGGCCTATTCGGGTGCCCCGTTCACTGCAATTGCGTTGAGCGACACCCACAGTGCGCGGAGGAAACCCTCGCTGTCTGGACGGAGAACGGCAGACCTCACACTCCGCCCATCCCAGCGCTCGACCAGTAGGATCCCGCCTTTAAAACGAGTCACGAACACGTCATCAGCCACCCACGCCACGCCATCCTTAAAACCGAACATTGCCGCTGGCAGCATCCCTCGACAGCCCATCACGACAGGCACAGGGATGTCGGCACTTCCGTGATCCTCTTGGTCTCCGCCCATAGCCCGAACTTAAGTGACGGGTGGAGACCAAGACATCAGTACTCAGTACTTGTCTTTCCCCGGCATGAGCACTCGGCTACTCAGGCGGATCCGACAGTGGAATCGACCAGATGAGGGTCCTCACTGAATAACCAGGAAACCCTCGTCAGCTAACCGTGCTGACGAGGGGGGTCCTCCGTGGGGCTAAGCTGCCAGTTCATCCAAAATCCGGATCTCGGTCTTCTTCGCTTCGAGGCGCAGCGCCGCATTATCTGCTGATCGGTCCGGCGTTCATGATCCGGTTGATGCCGGCAACGTCGCTAGTCGTGAAGCTGATGGTGACCCCCTGCCGTGTGTGCGGCCAAGACTGCAAAGCCCGGTAAACCGGCGTCGGCGTGATGCCAAAAGTACGGGCGACATCGGACACAGCAAGGTACGTTCCGCTTCAACGTGTAGGCGGCGATGAAACGTCAGTTGGAGTGGCTGGGGCTGGCGGCGTTGCTCCTGACAGGGCGCCGAACCACACGATGATGCTCTGGCCGACGGCGAGGGTCGTCCCGAGCATTGCGAGTACCGCTTAGAGGTTTGGCTGGTCTACAGCGGAACCCACCTCACGGGAGTGTCTCATGCCCTCAGCCTAGAGGACCAAAGAGCAAAATAGGCGCGCGCTCCACTTGAACATCAGGGTGGCCGCGCCGACTTCAGTGATTGAGAATTAACAACCGAAAGCCTTGGTCCCTTGGATCGGGGCTTTCGCTGTGATTGGCATGCGTAACTGCTGACCCAAACCACTGAGGCAAAGCCTGCCTCGGAACGTCCAGCAGTTCCTGCTAGGTTGCATCTCGATAACAACCTTTACTGAGGGGCAACTTTCGGTCCGCAGCCACGGCCTTCGGGTCTAGGCTACTTCCCATGTGAGACATGCCACATGCTCACTGGGGGGATGTGGCATTATGGCCGGCGTCTACAGCGGCGGTCCTTTCCACACTAAAGAGACATAGGAGGCGGAATGCGATTCGGTCGTATTTCCAAAGCAATAGGCGTCGCCGCGGCAGCGGCGCTGGCACTCAGCGCCTGCGCAAACACCAACACCGGGACAACCCCGACGAGCAACGCGGCGGGCAAGCAGGGGGGAACCGCCACCGTTGTCGAGGTGAACGCATTCAACACATTCAACCCCAACACGGCTGACGGCAATACTGACATCAACTCCAAGGTCAGCTACGCGACCCACTCCGGCTTCTATTACATCGACAACCAGCTCAATGTCGTCCGGAATGAGAAGTTCGGCAAGATGGAAAAGACTTCCGATAACCCGCTCACGGTCAAATACACCATCAACGAAGGCGTTAAATGGTCCGACGGCACGCCCGTCACCGCGGCGGACCTCCTTCTGCAGTGGGCCGCGTTCTCGGGGTACTACAACGACGCCGACGCGGAAGGAAAGGCAGGCACCTCCTACTTCTCGTACGCCGGTGACCCGACGGGCCTCGCCCTCACCGACTTCCCGGAAATCGGTGACAACAACCGGTCCATGACCCTGAAGTACTCCAAGCCGTTCGCGGACTGGGAGATCGCCCTCGGCGGGCCCGGCATCGACATCCCGGCGCACGTTCTGGCGAAGAAGGCCGGCATGGCCGACACCCAGGAGTTCATCGACCACCTCAAGGGCATGCCCCGCGGTGATGCCAAGGCCCCGAAGCCTGTTGACAGCAAGCTCAAGGCCATGTCCGATCTCTGGAACACGGGCTTCGACTCCAAGACCCTGCCGAGCGACCCGAGCCTCTTCCTCTCCAACGGTCCGTTCATCGTCAAGAGCGTCAACCAGGACCAGTCCCTGACCATGGTCAAGAACAAGGACTACAACTGGGGCCCTGAAGCCAAGCTCGACGAAATCACCGTCCGCTACATCGGTTCCGCACCGGCCCAGGTCCAGGCGCTGAAGAACGGCGAGGCTGACATCATCGCCCCGCAGGCGTCCGCCGACACCCTTGAGCAGCTCAAGGCGCTCGAGAGCCAGGGCGTCACGGTGGAGCAGGGCAACCAGCTTTCCTACGACCACATCGACCTGAACTTCTACGGTGTACTGGCCGACAAGAATGTCCGCGAGGCGTTCATGAAGACGGTTCCCCGCAAGGACATTGTGGACAAGATCATCAAGAAGCTGGATCCGGAAGCCAAGCCGCTGGACTCACAGCTCTTTGTTCCCGCCCAGCCCGCCTACGCGGACTCCGTGAAGGAAAACGGCTCGGCTGCCTACCAGGATGTGGATATTGACGCAGCCAAGCAGCTGCTGGCCGGCAAGACTCCGGAAATCCGCATCATGTACAACAAGGACAACCCGAACCGCGTCGACGCGTTCTCGCTGATCCGTGAATCCGCGACCAAAGCGGGCTTCAAGATCGTCGACGGCGGCCTCGGTGCCTCCGACTGGGGGAAGGCGCTAGGCAAGGGCGGCTACGACGCCGCCATCTTCGGCTGGATCAACCCGGGCGTCGGCGTCTCCGGCGTACCGCAGATCTTCCGCACGGGCAACGGTTCCAACTTCAACAAGTTCACCGATCCCGAGGCTGACAAGCTGATGGACGAACTGATCGTCACCACCGACCGCGGCAAGCAGGACGACCTCACCCGGCAGATTGACCAGAAGATCTGGGCTTCCGCGTACGGTCTCCCGCTGTTCCAGTCCATTGGTGTGGACGCTTACAGCGACCGCATCACCGGCGTAAAGTTCATGCCCAACCAGACGGGTGTCTGGTGGAACTTCTGGGAGTGGGCCGAAAAGTAAGCCGATGACCACAACTGCAACAAGCTAGCTGAGGCGCCGGGATCAAGCACCATGGTCCCGGCGCCTCGTGGCGACATCCACCGCCGGTGCCGGCAACACGACAGGCGGGCACGGCCAACCCTGCGACCGGTCCGGGCGATCCCCGGGCCCGAATACTGAGGTTCTATCACGATGGTGACCTACATTGTCCGGCGGCTAGTCACCGCGGCACTCATTCTTCTGGGCGCGTCCTTCCTGGTGTATCTGCTCACCGCCGCGTCCGGTGACCCGCTCGCGGAGTTCCGCGCCAGCAGCTCGCCCAACAAACAGCAGCTGATGGATTCACGCTCCGCGCTCCTTGACCTGGAAACCCCTGCGCCGCTGCGGTACTTCAAGTGGCTCGGCGGCGCCGCCCAGTGCCTCGTCCCCTTTGCCGGCACCTGTGACCTGGGTAAGAACATCGCCGGCCAGCCCATCACCGATGCGTTGGGGCACGCCCTGGTCCAGACCCTCACGCTCGTGACCGCGGCCACCATCCTGGCGATACTCATCGGCATCACCCTCGGCATCATCACCGCCTTGCGCCAGTACAGCAGCCTGGATTACGGCGTGACCTTCATGGCGTTCCTGTTCTTTTCCCTTCCCATCTTCTGGGTCGCCGTGCTGCTGAAGGAATTCGGCGCCATCGGCTTCAACAACTTCCTTAGGAATCCGGAGATCCCCCTGCCGGTGGCCATCGGAGTGGGTGCGGTGTTCGGGCTGGTGGCCATCGTCGTCGCGGGAGGCGATGCAAGGCGCCGGGTGCTGATGGGCGGAACGGTTTTCGCCGCTGTATCGGCCATCCTCGTCTACTTCTCGGTCACCCTCTGGTTCAAGACCCCCGGGCTCGGCCCCGTGGTCATCGCCATTGCGGGAGTCGGCCTCGCCTTTGCCGTGACCCTGCTGACCGCAGGGCTGAGGAACAGGAAGGCTCTGCAGTCAGCGCTCATTGCGGTAGGCGTGGGCGTTGTTGCCTACTTCGTCATCCAGCCGCTGCTGAGCCAGGCAACGTTCCTCATGATCGTGCTGCTCGCGGTGGCCACTGTCCTCGTGGGCATGGGGATCGGCTACCTGGTGGGCGGGTATGACCGAGGCCAATCCATGCGTGCGGCGGCCATCACATCCTTCCTTCTGGGCCTCCTCATCGTCCTGGACAGGTTCATGCAGGCCTGGCCGGCGTACTTCAACAACAGCAGGGTCCGCGGACGCCCGATTGCGACCATCGGCGCCGGCACCCCGAACATCGAGGGCGACTTCTGGATCCTCGGGCTCGACTCGTTCACCCACCTGATCCTGCCCACCACGGCGCTCATCCTGATCTCCCTGGCTGGCTACACGAGGTTCACCCGCGCTTCCATGCTTGAGATCATGAACATGGACTACATCCGGACAGCGCGGGCCAAGGGCCTCTCCGAACGGACCGTGGTCATGCGGCACGCGTTCCGGAACGCCCTCATCCCTGTCGCCACGATCGTCGCCTTCGACATCGGCGGGCTCATCGGCGGCGCGGTCATCACCGAGACGGTGTTCTCCGTCCGCGGCATGGGATTCCTGTTCCTCGACGGCATTCTGCATGTGGACCCGAACCCCGTCATGGGCGTCTTTATCTGCGTCGCCATCACGGCGATGGTGTTCAACCTCATCGCAGACCTTGCCTACTCCGCACTGGATCCACGAGTAAGGGTGAAAGCATGAGCCAGCCGAGCCAGCAGGACGAAATCGTCGCCGAACAGGCCAACCTGAAGGGACAGCAGGCCGCCGGCATCGAGCCCGTCATCGAGGCCAGGGGACTGAGCCAGGGGCAGATTGTCCGTAAGCGGTTCCTCGGCCATTCCGGCGCAATCGTGGGCCTGGTCGTCTTTGCCATCATCTTCCTCATGGCCTTCACGTCCGTGGGATATGCGGGAATCCCGGGATGGTGGAAGTACACCCACGAAGCCGTTTCGCCGCTCGCCAATGACGGCGCCCCGACGGCCTCCCTGTGGCCGCTGGCATGGGGGGAGCATCCCTTCGGCCAGGACCGGATCGGCCGGGACCTCTTCGCCATGACCATGCGAGGTGCGCAGCAGTCCATCACCATCATGGTGGTCATCGGCCTCATCGCCGGGCTGATCGGCGTGGCCGTGGGCGCGCTGGCAGGTTACTTCCGCGGCTGGACCGAAGCCATCCTCATGCGCCTCACCGATATCATCATCATCATTCCGGCGCTGCTGCTGGCCGCCGTCATGGCCCAGTTTGCGGGGCGGAGGGACGAAGGGAGCTGGTTTGCCTCGTTTGCCAGCACCAACGGCGTGCTGGCTCTTGGTATCTTCCTTGGCCTGATCAGCTGGGTGGGCCTGGCCAGGCTGATGCGGGGTGAGTTCCTGACCTTGCGGGAACGTGAATTCGTCGACGCCGCGCGGATATCCGGCGCCAGCAACGCCCGGATTATCTTCAAGCACATCCTGCCCAACGCCGTCGGCGTCCTGATCGTCAACGTCACGCTGACCATGTCCGCGGCCATCCTCACCGAGACCGCACTGAGCTACCTTGGCGTGGGCGTGAAGTCCCCGGACACCTCCCTTGGCCTGCTCATTTCACAGAACCAGGAAGCCTTCACCACCCGTCCGTGGCTGTTCTGGTTCCCCGGCCTGTTCATCGTCCTCATCTGCCTGAGCATCAACTTCATCGGCGACGGGCTGCGGGACGCGTTTGATCCGCGGCAGAAGAAGTTCAATCCCAAGAAAGCCCGGGACACGGGCAGCCCCCTGGCGCCAGGGCAGACCCCGGTCGCCGCCCAGGAGGGCAGCGCGGGGGACAGGGCCGCCGGGGGCGGCGCCGCATCCGGCGACAAGGGAGCCTGACGTGGTCTGCGCCCTACAGCAGGGCCACGCCCCAGATGCTGAACGCGACGAGCGCCGCGGTGGCGCCCAGCTCCAGCCAGCGGACCGTGACCGTCACCGGGGTGTCCTCGGCGTTTCCGGCGTCGAAGGCACCGGATTCGACCTGTTGCTGCCAGCGGGCGCGCACCAGCCGTGCCGCCTGTCCCGAATCGGTGCTCTTAAGATCACCGGGCCGGACGGAATGCCCGGGTCCGTAGGTGCTTCCTGGCAGGCCCTGGAGGTCCTCGGGGCGGGCATTGCGTCCGCCCCAGATTCCCGGCGCCGGCGCAGCCCAGGCACCGTAGCTGCGGGACGGCGTGATCAGCGTCAGGGCGTAGCGCGTGTCCACCTGCACGAGGGCCGCCCACGGCACGGTAACGGACCGGAACGGGTTCTCGAGCCTGACGCCGGCGTCGTGGACCACCACGGACGGGCGCCAGAACAGGAGCCAGCCGAGATAGGCGACAAGCAGCAGCGGCCCGATTCCGGTCATCGCTCCTGCTCCGCCGGTCAGGGCTGTACTGATGAGACCAACGCCGGCTATCAGCCAGGCCAGCCCGGCGAACCACTTATTCGTGCGGGCCTTGAAGATCGCAGCGTTTTCGGCGTGCGGCGCAGTGCTCATGCCCCCCATAATTCAGGATTCGGAGCCGCGGCACTAATCTCAGGTGCCCAGCCGGCCCGCGTGGAAGGAAAATCCCCAAATGTCTGACTTCATCAGCACCGGTCCCGCCATGGCTCGTTCCGGAAACAAGGGCCCGGTGGTCCTTGAGGTGCGCAACCTGAGCGTCGACTTTGGCGTGGACAAAGCGTGGGTGCCTGCCGCCGTCGGCCTCGACTACGAAGTCCGCGCCGGTGAGGTGCTGGCCATAGTGGGCGAATCCGGTTCGGGTAAGAGCGCCAGCTCCATGGCCCTGCTGGGGCTGCTGCCCAGCAACAGCCGCGTCTCCGGCAGCGTGAAGCTGTCCGGAAAGGAGCTGTTGGGCGCGGACGCTTCCAACATCCGCAGCGTCCGCGGCAAGGATGTGGCCGTCATCTTCCAGGAGCCCATGACCGCCCTGAACCCCGTGTACACCGTGGGCGCGCAAATCGTGGAAACGATACGGCTGCATAACGAAGTCTCGCCGGACCAGGCCCGGGAACGGGCACTCCAGATGCTGGACCTCGTGGAACTGCCCGATCCTGAGAAGGCGTTCAAGTCCTACCCGCACCAGCTGTCCGGCGGCCAGCGGCAGCGTGCGATGATCGCCCAGTCACTCTCCTGCGACCCCAAACTGCTCATCGCGGACGAACCCACCACCGCCCTCGACGTCACGGTGCAGGCCGAAATCCTCGACCTCATGAGAAACCTCAGGAACAAGCTGGACAGTGCGATCGTCCTCATCACCCACGACATGGGCGTCGTGGCCGACCTCGCCGACCGGATCGCGGTGATGCGCCGGGGGCTGATCGTCGAAACCGGCACCGCGGACCAGATCTTCCACAACCCGCAGCACCCCTACACGCAGGCACTCCTTGCGGCGGTCCCGCACCTCGGGCAGGGCGGCGCCGGGTCAGAGACGGACGTGGACGTGACTGCCGCACTGGCGGCCGCCACGCACGCGGAACTCGAATCCGTGGACCACGAGGAACTGGCCCGACGGGAGCGCGAGAATGCCGAGGCGCTGGCCGCTGCCGCGGCCGCGAGGCCTGCAGGTGAACCAGTCCTCGAACTCACGGACGTGGCCATCGAGTACCCCAAGCAGGGCCGCGTGCCGGCGTTCCGTGCCGTGGAAGGCGCCAACCTGACGATCTACCCCGGCCAGGTCGTGGGGCTCGTGGGGGAGTCCGGCTCCGGGAAGACCACCGTCGGACGGGCAGCAGTGGGCCTGCTGCCCGTCGCCGCCGGCACGATGCGGGTGGTAGGCCAGGATATTTCCGCGGCCAAGAAGAACGGCCGACAGCTGCACAACGTGCGGCGCCACATCGGGATGGTCTTCCAAGACCCGTCGTCCTCCCTGAACCCGCGCCTGCCCATCGGCGAAAGCATCGGCGAACCCATGTACCTTGCCGGCGTGGCGAAGGGCGCTGACCTGCAGAAGCGGATCGAGGCCCTGCTGGACCAGGTGGAACTGCCGCGCTCATACCGCAACAGGTACCCGCACGAGCTGTCCGGCGGTCAGAAGCAGCGGGTGGGCATTGCGCGTGCCCTCTCGCTGAAGCCGAAGCTGATGGTGGCGGATGAGCCCACCTCCGCGCTCGACGTGTCCGTCCAGGCGAAGGTGCTGGAGCTGTTCCAGAACCTGCAGCGTGAGCTGGGCTTCGCCTGCCTCTTCGTGACCCACGACCTCGCGGTGGTGGACGTGCTGGCCGACAGGATCTGCGTGATGCAACGGGGACGGATCGTGGAGCAGGGGACCCGTGACCAGATCCTCCGGAACCCGCAGGAGCCGTACACGCAAAGGCTGCTGGCGGCCGTACCCTTGCCGGACCCGGAACGGCAGCGTGAGCGCCGCGAACTGCGCGCCCAGCTGCTGGCCGCGGGCGTGGAGTAGGTAGCCGGCGGACCTAGCCGGCAGGCCTAACCGGGGCCGAGGCCGAGGCCCGCGAGCCGGCCGCCCAGCAGGGCTCCCAGGGCGCGGTGGCCGTCGTCGTTCATGTGGACGGCGTCGGCGAGCTGGTTCTCCAGCCCGTAGCGTGTCAGCCAGTCGCCGACGCTGACGAAGGGGATGCCGTGCTCGGCTGCCACGGTCCCCAGCAGCGCGTCTACTTCTGCGCGCCGGCCGCCGCCGTTTCCGGCGCCCTTGCCGAGCGTGCCCACCATGGCGAGTTTGGCACCCGGGTAGCGCTGCTTCAGGGTGGTGATCAGGCTCTCGGCGTTGGCGGCGATTTGCTCGTCGCTGGCTCCCTGCTTGGCGTCGTTCCCGCCGCCTTCGATGACGACGAGCGGAGGAAAGCCGTAGGGCAGGTGCCAGTCGCCCCGCTGCAGGGCATCGACGTAGTTGCCCGTGGTCCCGTTCGAGGCCACAAAGCCCGTTCCCCCCTTGCCGCAGAAGAAAACGTCGTAGCCGAGTCCCGCCAGGGCGCGGCGCGGCCAGCTTGCCTCCGGCTCGGACTGCGAGTCACCGATCAGCAGGGCCGTGCGGCCAATATTGTCGATGATGACTTCGTCCCGGCCGTTGGCAGGGTTCCGGAAGAGGGCTCCCGCCGGCAGGCCGGAAGGATCCACTGCGGTGAAGTCGCCGGTGGCCGGCGAACCGGCGGCGACCGCCTCGCCCGGTGCTGCCGCGGGCGCCGCAGCGCCGGTTACAGATGGGCCGCCCGTGCCGGCAGCGGGCTGGGACGGCAACCCGCACGCACCCAGCAGCAGGGTGGCGGCAATGACAGGGGCAATCAGGACAGCCCGCGCTGAGGCTTCTAGCATCCGTGGACTCCTGGCCTGTTGCATAGTGTTCAAGCAATAGTGAGGGATCAGTTCGGGAAAAGCCAGTGATTCTGCCCACGTGACGCGGCCGCGGACTCACGATTTGGTAACGGGGCGGGGTGCGGTTTCCTGGCGGTTTTAGGCCAATAAATGGCAGAGCGGCTAGACTGGCAATAGGTGCCCTGTGTTAAAGGGTCTGATCCGTCGTGCGTTCCGGTTGGAAATGTCGCGATACAACAGCTGACTTCACCACTGAATCGAGCAATAACGCATGTCTGAAACCACCACCAACACTGCGGTAGCCACTGCATCTCGCAGTGACCTCCGCAACGTCGCGATTGTGGCCCACGTTGACCACGGCAAGACCACCCTGGTCGACGCCATGCTCAAGCAGACCAACTCTTTTGCCGCTCACAACCACCTCGAGGACCGGGTCATGGACTCCGGCGACCTTGAGCGTGAAAAGGGCATCACCATCCTCGCCAAGAACACCACGGTTGCCTACAACGGCCCGTCGTCGGGCGGCGAGACCATCACCATCAACGTCATCGACACCCCCGGCCACGCCGACTTCGGCGGCGAGGTGGAGCGCGGACTGTCCATGGTTGACGGCGTCGTGCTTCTGGTTGACGCTTCCGAGGGCCCGCTGCCGCAGACCCGCTTCGTGCTCCGCAAGGCCCTCGCCGCGCACCTGCCGGTCATCCTCCTGGTCAACAAGACCGACCGCCCCGACGCGCGCATCGAGGAAGTCGTCCACGAGTCCATGGACCTGCTCCTGGGCCTGGCCTCCGACCTCGCCGACGAAGTTCCGGACCTCGACCTGGACAAGATCCTCGAAGTTCCGGTCGTCTACGCTGCAGCCAAGGTTGGCCGCGCCTCCCTCGAGCAGCCGGCCGACGGCACCGCTCCGGAGAACGAGGACCTTGAGCCGCTGTTCAAGGCCATCATCGAGCACATCCCGGCACCGACGTACAACCCGAACGGTGTCCTGCAGGCGCACGTCACCAACCTGGACGCCTCACCGTTCCTCGGCCGCCTGGCTCTGCTCCGCATCTACAACGGCACCCTGCGCAAGGGCCAGACCGTCGCCTGGGCGCGTGCCAACGGCGAACTGAAGAACGTCAAGATCACCGAACTGCTGGCAACGAAGGCCCTGGACCGCGTTCCCGCCGAGTCCGCCGGCCCCGGCGAGATTGTCGCCGTCGCCGGCATCGAGGAGATCACCATCGGTGAGACCCTGACCGACGCCGACAACCCGCAGCCGCTGCCGCTGATCACCGTGGACGATCCCGCGATCTCCATGACCATCGGTATCAACACCTCGCCGCTGGCCGGCAAGGTCAAGGGCGCCAAGGTCACCGCCCGCCAGGTGAAGGACCGCCTGGACAAGGAACTGATCGGTAACGTCTCCATCAAGGTTCTCCCCACCGAGCGTCCCGACGCCTGGGAAGTCCAGGGCCGTGGCGAGCTCGCGCTGGCCATCCTCGTTGAGCAGATGCGCCGCGAAGGCTTCGAGCTGACCGTCGGCAAGCCGCAGGTTGTCACCCGGACCGTCGACGGCAAGATCCACGAGCCGATGGAACACATGACCATCGACGTGCCGGAAGAGTACCTGGGCGCGGTCACGCAGCTTATGGCCGCCCGCAAGGGCCGCATGACCAACATGGCCAACCACGGCACCGGCTGGTGCCGGATGGAGTTCATCGTTCCGGCCCGTGGCCTGATCGGTTTCCGCACCAAGTTCCTCACGGACACCCGCGGCGCAGGCATCGCGTCCTCGATCTCCGAGGGCTACGAGCCCTGGGCCGGCCCGATCGAGTACCGCACCAACGGTTCCATGGTTGCCGACCGCGCCGGTGTGGTGACCCCGTTCGCCATGATCAACCTGCAGGAACGCGGCTCCTTCTTCGTGAAGCCCACCTCCGAGGTCTACGAAGGCATGATCGTCGGGGAGAACTCCCGCGCCGACGACATGGACGTGAACATCACCAAGGAAAAGAAGCTCACCAACATGCGTGCCGCTTCCTCCGACACCTTCGAGAACCTGACGCCCCCGCGCGACCTGACCCTTGAGGAATCGCTCGAATTCGCCCGCGAGGACGAGTGCGTGGAAGTCACCCCGGAGTCCATCCGCATCCGCAAGGTGATCCTGGACTCCAACGAGCGTGCCAAGGCAACGCGCGCCCGCGCCAAGGCATAACCGCAGCAATCCGCCCAAGTACGGATATCGCGTGAATAAGAGAGCTGCCGGCATGGCAGGCGGTCTGGCCGCCGCCGTGCCGGCAGCTCTTTTTGCTGCCTTCGCCGGTACGGCCCTGCACCGCCATCAGCTGCTGGCCGCCGACGTCGTGCTGCCCTGGGGCGCGGTAGCCGCGCTGGTGCTGCTGGGTGCCCTCCAGGTGCTGGTGGCGGCGGCGTTCCGTTCGCTCATGCCGACGGCGGCCACGGGGGTTCTCTGCTACGTCCTGGTGGGCTGGTGGTCGGCCATGGCGCCCGGAAAGCGTCTGATTGCCGGGGATCCGGCCGGGAACATCTGGGTGTACGGGATCGCCGCCGTCACCGTGCTGATGCTGGCCTGGTGCCGGCGGTACCGCCGGCACCAGGCCGCTCCGGCCCCCGGGGTGCCTGTCCCGGCCGCCGCCGCGGGGGCACACGACTAGTCAGCCGTTGGATCCCGGTGGTGGGCGATCATCAGGGAGGTGGCCTCGCCGTCGTCGTCCGCCGGAAGGGCCATGTACTCGTCCAGCACCGCGCGGAGCTTGCCCAGCATTTCCTGCCGCCGGGCGGCGTTGAACTTCACGCCCAGGCGCCACACCTCGATGTCCTCCGGCGGCAGGTCCCGGGTTTCCTGCACGAAGGTCTCGATGAGGATGGGGGCGACGTTGTCCACGGACGTACTCCAGGACTTGCGGCTGGCAATATAGGGCACCTCAGCCGCGCCCCGCCGCCCCTTCCGGCGCTCCTCTGCCAGCAGGAATCCGGTCCGCACCAGGGTGCGCACATGGTGAAGGCTGGAGGCGGGGTTGATGCCCAGCAGTTCGGCGATTTCCTTGTTGGTACGTGCCTGGTGGAGGCACAGCCGCAGGATCCGAAGCCTGATCGGGGAGCTGAGCGCACGGCCCTTCGCCACCAGGTCTGCGTCATCGCTTTCCGGGGCGGGTTTCATAGCGCCAGTCTAGCCAGCAAAAAGTGATTGACATATATCAATCACCACTGGAAACTGATGCGGTGACAGCCGACCCGACCGCCGCAGGTCAAGCATCCAGATCGCTGTTGCTGGACCGTAACTTCACCACTTTCTGGGCCGGGCAGGCGATGAGCCAGTTCGGCGCCCAGCTGGGGCAACTGGCCTTTCCGGTCCTCGCCGTGTCCATGCTGCATGCCACGGAGTTCCAGGTGGGTGTGCTCAACGCCGCCGGCCTCGCCGCGTTCCTCATTGTGGGCCTTCCGGCCGGTGCCTGGGTGGACCGGTGGCTGAAGCGCCCGACCATGATCCGCGCCGACCTCGCCCGGATGACGGCAATGGCTGCGGTGCCGCTGCTGTGGTGGGGCGGAGTGCTTGAGATCTGGCACCTCTACGTCATCGCGGCGATCGTTGGCACGGCGACTGTGTTCTTCGATGTCTCGTACCAGAGCTACGTTCCGGTCCTCGTTGCCCCCGGACAGGTCAACCAGGCCAACTCCAAACTCGAAGGCACGGCCCAGATAGCCAGGATCGGAGGACCGGCCGCCGGTGGCCTCCTGCTGGCGGTGGTCACGGCTCCCGTGCTGTTCGTGGGCGAAGCCGTCGGCTACCTGCTGTCCGCCACCTTCCTCGCCCGCACCCGTGACCGGGAGGTGGCCGCCGAAGTGGATGACAGGCGTCCGCTGCGCGTCGAGATCAAAGAGGGGCTCGCGTTCGTGATCCGGCATCCGCTGATCAGCCGCATCGCGGCCTGTACGGCGGCCATGAATTTTTGCGGCATGATGATTTTCACCATGATGCCCGTGCTGATCCTGCGGAACCTTGGACTCGGGGCGCAGGGGATGGGGCTGGTCATGGCCGTGGGCGCGGCCGGCGGGCTGCTGGGGGCGGTTGCGGCTCCGCGGGTGGCGGCCCGGGTGGGGGAAGGCACGGTCATACCGCTCTGCGCAGTTGCCAGTTCTGTTTTCCTGGTGCCCCTGCCGCTGGCGGCCATGGCCTCCGAGCCGGGGGTTTCGCTGGCACTGCTGCTGCTGTCCGAACTCTGCTTCGGCTTCGTGGTCCTGATCTACAACATCATGCAGCTCAGCATGCGCCAGCGCGTGTGTCCGCCCCGCCTGCTGGGAAGGATGAACGCGTCCATCCGGTTCGTTGTCTGGGGAGTGATGCCGCTGGCCGCGCTGGCGTCCGGTGTCCTTGCCGAGCACCTCGGCCTCATCGCGGTGATCTGGATCGGAACGGCGGGCAGTTTCCTGGCGGCCGCACCGGTGGTGTTCTCGCCGTTGCTGGGAATGCGCACGTTGCCGAGCCAGGTTGAGGGCTCCTGAGCGGACGGGTGCATCTCTCAGCCAGCGGCGCGCGGGCTGCGCCGCGCCGGCCGGGGCGGCACCTGTTTGGCGGCCACCACCAGGTCGAGGTGAATCACGACGTCGGCAGTGCGGGTGCGCACGGTGCAGGCGGTCGCGCTGCACTCCAGGAGGTCTCCCAGCGCGTCCGTGAACCCGCCGTCGATCCTGTAGCGCACCACCACCCGGGTCCCGGGGGAGGTGGCGGCCAGGAATTCACGGGCTGAAGGTGTCGTCGGACTCACCGGTTCATCGTATGCCGCGTCCCGAGTGTGACGCGCCGCTTCGTTCGCGGAGCGGTGCTGGGAGATAATAGGCTCTGAAGTCGATAGTCCGGCATGCAGGCCGGAAGCACCAGCCGGCCAGCCGCCGGTACCAACGTGGAGAGGCAAGGGACGTGACGTACGTAATCGCGCAGCCGTGTGTAGATGTCAAGGACAAGGCATGCATTGAGGAGTGCCCCGTCGATTGCATCTATGAAGGCGAGCGTTCCCTCTACATCCATCCGGATGAGTGCGTCGACTGCGGCGCATGTGAGCCTGTCTGCCCGGTCGAAGCCATCTACTACGAGGATGACACCCCGGAGGAATGGGCTGACTACTACAAGGCCAACGTCGAGTTCTTCGACGAACTGGGCTCGCCGGGCGGTGCCGCCAAGGTCGGCAACACCCACACGGACCACCCCATGATTTCAGCGCTGCCGCCGCAGAACCAGGATCACTGAGGCGCGTAGGTGACAACAGCTGTGCGCAGTTTCGGCCTGAGCCTGCCCGACTACCCTTGGGAGGCCATGGCGCCGTATGTCGCCAAAGCGGCCGAACACCCCGGCGGAGTGGTGAACCTGTCCATCGGAACGCCCGTGGACCCGACCCCCGCGGTGATCCAGGACGCGCTCCGCGCCGCAGCGGACGCCCCCGGCTATCCCACGGTCCACGGGACAGCGGCGCTCCGGGAGGCCATTGCAGCCTGGTTCGCACGGCGCCGCGGCGTGGAAGGCCTTGACCCGCACGATGTCATGCCAACCGTCGGTTCCAAGGAACTGGTGGCATGGCTGCCGTTCCTGCTGGGACTGAAGCCGGGCGACGTCGTGGTCCGCCCCACGGTGGCCTATCCGACCTACGACATCGGAGCCACCTTTGCCGGCGCCACCGCCGTGGCCGCGGACGATCTCGATGAACTGGACGCGGCCACCCGCTCGAGGGTCCGCCTGGTCTGGGTCAATTCACCGGGCAACCCCACGGGAAGCGTCCGGGATGCCGCCTCGCTCCGGAAAATCGTTGGCCAGGCCCGTGAAGTCGGGGCCCTGGTTGCCTCGGACGAATGCTACGCGGAGCTTGGCTGGGGCGAATGGGACCTTCAGCGCGGCGGAGAAGCGGTGCCCAGCATCCTTGACCCGCGTGTCACCGGCGGTTCGCATGACGGGCTTCTCGCCGTGTACTCGCTGAGCAAACAGTCCAACCTCGCCGGCTACCGGGCCGCATTTGTGGCGGGCGACTCGGCCATTATGGCCAACCTCGTGAACAGCCGGAAGCACGCCGGCATGATCGTGCCGTATCCGGTTCAGGAAGCGATGCGGGTTGCGCTCGGGGACGACGCGCACGTGCAGGCGCAGAAAGACCTGTACCGCGGCCGCCGTGAGCGGCTTGTTCCGGCCCTCGAAAGCTTCGGGCTCAGGATTCACGAATCGCATGCCGGGCTCTACCTCTGGTCCACAGCGGGGGAAGCCACCTGGGACACGATCTCCCGGCTGGCAGAACGCGGCATCGTTGCCGGGCCGGGCGTGTTTTACGGGGACGCCGGAAACGGCTACGTGCGGGTGGCGCTGACCGGTTCCGACGAACGGATCGATGCCGCCGTGGCCCGGCTGGCCGAAACCGCGTGACCGGCGCCCGTTCGGGGCCCATGCCCGGCGCCGGGGGTCGGTAATCCACGGACCATAGCCGCGTAACAATGGATGTGACACGCGCCACAACTCGCGTGTTTTGGGGGTCTTTTGGGGCTCCCGGATTAGTGGCAGGGTGAAAGTGGCGGTAACTTTTAACTGACTATCAATGGTGGCTTTCTACAAGAAGGCAGCACGGCCGTTGGACGTCCCGCCGGTGCGGGGGTCCCCGCGCGGCTCACCTGATGTTGGATCAAGCTTTCTACAGAGGCCCAGAAGCCTCATGAAGGGGACTCCATGACTGAGACCACCAGCGCAACCTTGCGCCACGCAGGCGGCGAGCTCGAGCTCCCGCGCATCAAGGTTGTCGAGGGAAACGAAGGATACGACGTTTCCAAACTGCTGAAGCAGACCGGCGCCGTCGCCTTTGACCCTGGCTTCATGAACACCGCTGCCACGACGTCCGCGATCACCTACATCGACGGGGACGCAGGTATCCTGCGGTACCGCGGCTACCCGATCGAGCAGCTCGCACAGCACTCCAGCTTCCTCGAAGTCTCCTACCTGCTGATCTACGGGAACCTGCCGACTCCCGCGGAACTGGAGTCATTTGACCAGCGCATCCGCCACCACACCCTGCTGCATGAAGAGCTGAAGGGCTTCTTCAGCGGCTTCCCGCGCGATGCCCACCCCATGCCGGTGCTCTCCTCGGCCGTGTCGGCGCTGTCCACGTTCTACCAGGACTCGCTGGACCCCTTCAACGCCGAGCAGGTGGAGGTCTCCACCATCCGCCTGATGGCCAAGATGCCCGTCATCGCCGCCTACGCACACAAGAAGTCCATCGGCCAGCCCATGCTGTACCCGGACAACTCCCACAACCTTGTGGAGAACTTCCTGCGCCTGAGCTTCGGCCTCCCCGCGGAGCAGTACGAGATGGACCCGGTCATCGCAAAGGCCCTGGATCTCCTGCTGATCCTGCACGCCGACCACGAGCAGAACTGTTCCACCTCCACTGTGCGCCTGGTTGGCTCCTCCAACGCCAACCTGTTCGCATCGGTCTCGGCAGGCATCAACGCGCTCTTCGGCCCCGCCCACGGCGGCGCCAACGAGGCAGTGCTGAAGATGCTCCGCCAGATCCAGGCCGACGGCACCAAGCCCGAGGACTACATGGAGAAGGTCAAGAACAAGGAAGACGGCGTCCGCCTGATGGGCTTCGGACACCGCGTCTACAAGAACTATGACCCGCGTGCCAAGATCGTCAAGGCGACGGCCCATGAGATCCTCAGCAAGCTCGGCGGCAACGACGAACTGCTGGACATCGCCATGCGCCTGGAAGAGAAGGCGCTCAGTGATGACTACTTCATCCAGCGCAAGCTCTACCCGAACGTGGACTTCTACACCGGCCTGATCTACAAGGCCATGGGCTTCCCGGAGAAAATGTTCACCGTGCTGTTCGCGATCGGACGCCTGCCGGGCTGGATCGCTCAGTGGCGCGAAATGATCAGCGACCCCACCACGAAGATTGGCCGTCCGCGCCAGCTGTACACAGGATCGCCGGAGCGCGACTACCCGGCCAGCTAAACGGTCCGGAGACTGCAACGACGGCGGCGGCCGCCCACCCTCTAGGGTGGGCGGCCGCCGTTTCTGTGTCCGCCGGTCGAGCCGGTGGGGCTGCTGCGCGGCGGGCCTGCAGGTCTCGCCAGCACATGCGTGCTAAAAACGAGGAGTGCCGAAAATTGTGGATCCCGCCGCCCGGCGCCGGGAGATCGTCGATGCTGTCTGCCGGATCATTGCTTCTGACGGGCTGGAGCGGGCGTC
This sequence comes from Arthrobacter pascens, assembly GCF_017052465.1. GTDB lineage: Bacteria > Actinomycetota > Actinomycetes > Actinomycetales > Micrococcaceae > Arthrobacter > Arthrobacter pascens. Next base: position 209,731 of record NZ_JAFHKT010000152.1, on the reverse strand, counting down.
CCTCCGTGAAGTCGCGGACGAGGCAGGGCTGGCGGTTGGCTCGGTGCGGCACTACTTTTCGAGCAGCGAGGAGCTGCTGCATTTCTCCTTCGCGGCCGTCGTGGACCGCATCGTGGCACGACTGGACAGTGCTTACGCTGACCTTGCGGCGACCCCCGCCGGCAGTACGGAACACCATGCGGCCGTTTTAACCCTGCTGGGCGAATTCCTTCCGCTGGACGAGGAACGGGCACTGGACGCCTGCGCGTGGCTGGCCTTCAAGAACGCTGCCAGGATCCGGCCTTTCCTGGCCGGGGAAGCGGACCGGAGCCACCGGACGGTGGCCGCCGTCGTCGGGCAGCTGATCACCCGCCTGATGGATGACGACGGCGGTGACCGGCAGCAGCTGGTCACCGAAGCCGAGCGCCTCCTCGCCACGCTGGATGGCCTGACGATGCATGCGCTCCTGCAGCCGGGATGGATGACCCAGGAAATGTGCCGGGACGTGCTGGAGTCCCATGTGGCAGGGCTGGGGAGGACCGCCGCCGCCAGCCATTAACGTCCCCGGGCTGGGGGAATAGACTGGAGCCGGATAGAGCGGGTAGCACGGGGCGAACATCAAAAAGCCAAGGAGGCATGCGGATGCAGCACACAGGCGGTCCAGGCTGGCGGATCACCATGGACACGTCGGGGCCCATGCTCATTGCCCTTTACATACGTGACGTCGCCGGGCTGGACGGCGCGGGCTTCCCCGCGCTCTCCCATGCAGCTCCGAAAATCAGGCACGCGGACCATTCGCACCTGACCGCAGAGGTGGGCGGGATCAGCGCCCTCAAAACCGAATGGGAAGCCTGGTGGGAGCAGCTGCTGAAAGCGCATCCGCAGATGTCCCCGGAGATGTCGCCGCCGGGATTTCGGTCCTTCGCCAATTCCCCGGCCCTGCGGCGGGTCCTGCAGGCACACTTCGGCGCCGCCCTGACCTGGGCGCGCGAACGCCGCACGGAGTACGCCGAGCTGGAGGCCGAACGGGTTGCCGGCGGCTCTGCGCACCTCTTGGAGGACATCGTGGAGGACCGGCTGCTGGAAGTGGGCAGGAACTCACGGGACTTCGACCTGACCATCATCGAACTGCCCCTCGACGAGCAGCGGGCATGGTTCCTGGAACCGGACAAAATCATCATGAGCCACGACCTGCTGCAGCAGCCGGAGGTGTTCCGCAGCTACGTGCAGCCGGTAGTCGAAATGCTGGTCTGAGCAGGACGTTATCCCGCCGGAGCCTCGGCGAACGTTACCGCCACGGTGCCACCGCCGCCGGCCGACTCCTGCCACCCTTTGCGCATCTGCCGGTTCCAGCTCATTCCGTCGACGTCGACCTGCACCACGGCAAACTCCTTGGCGTTCGCCACCGCCCAGTGCGCGAGTGACCATGCCATGTCATCCGTGGCTTCCAGCGTCAGCGTCGAGCCGGCCGCCGAGGAGGGAATGCTTCCGTACTCGGACTGCAGCTCCTCGAGCAAAGCCGCCGGGTCGCCCGGCTGCTCAGGCGAGCGAAGCGTGCAGTCCAGCGCGGCGTGGGTCTGCCCGCTCAGGGCAGAGGCGAACGAGCGGCCCATCGCCTCGTGCTGGGCGTACGCGCGGGGATACGCTGAGCGCTGCACCCGCTGCGCGGCCTGCGTGACATCCATCCCTTCGTAGCCCGGCACCTTCACCAGCGCGTCGTAGAAGGCATTGGTCGCGTAGTGCGGATCCATGACCTGCTCCGTGGTGCCCCAGCCCTGGGACGGGCGCTGCTGGAAAAGCCCCCGGGAGTCCGGTCCGGCGAGGTCGCCGTGGTCGATGTTCCGCAGCTTGGACTCCTGCATGGCCGTGGCCAGTGCGATGCTGGCGGCGCGCGGCGGCAGTCCCCGCCGAACGGAGATGGCCGTGATCAGGGCGGCGTTTGCAGCCTGGTCAGTGGCGAGTTCCGCCTGCTGCGATCCAACGGCGGCTGTGCACCCTTCCATGATCAGCCGCTCCGAACGTTGCAGCAGGGCCGCCGCGGTGTAGATGCCGCCGCCGACAAGCGCAACGGTGAGCGCCCCAACGATCGCTCCGCGCAGCTTGCGTCGGCGTGTCACGTGGATAACTCCCTCAGGACCGGTGCCGGCCGGCAATAGTGCCGGCCGGCCCCGGACGGTCAGTTGGCATGCAGGGCGTCGTTGAGCTCCACCGTCTGGCCCTTGCGGGGGAGTACTTCCACCTCGCCGGAGGTGGAATTGCGGCGGAACAGCAGGTTCGGGACGCCCGAGAGCTCCACGGCCTTGATGATCCGGCTGGTGTCCTCGCCGTCGGCGTCCTGGCCGCCGACAACACGCACGCGGGTGCCGGCCGTGATGTAAAGCCCGGCCTCGACGACGGAATCGTCGCCGATGCTGATGCCCACGCCCGAGTTCGCGCCCAGCAGGACCCGCTGGCCCAGGGCAATCTTTTCCTTGCCGCCGCCGGAAAGGGTGCCCATTATCGATGCGCCGCCGCCAACGTCGGTGCCGTCGCCGGCCACCACACCGGCGGAGATACGGCCCTCCACCATGGAGGTGCCCAGCGTTCCAGCATTGAAGTTGACGAAGCCCTCGTGCATGACCGTGGTGCCCTCGGCGAGGTGGGCACCCAGGCGGACGCGGTCGGCGTCGGCAATGCGCACGCCGGCCGGTACAACGTAGTCCACCATGCGCGGGAACTTGTCGACGCCGAAGACCGTCACGGCGCCACGCTTGCGCAGTTTGGCGCGCGTCAGCTCGAAACCGTCCACCGCGCACGGACCGAAGTTGGTCCACACGACGTTCGGCAGCTTGCCGAAGATGCCGTCAAGGTTGATGGTGTTGGGGCGGACAAGCCGGTGTGAGAGCAGGTGCAGGCGAAGGTAGGCGTCTGCCGTGTCTGCCGGTGCTTCATCCAGGTTGATCTGGACGAACACCACTTTCTGCTCGGTGCCGCGGTCGGCGTCGGTGCCGGCAGCGGCGATGTCGGCGAGCGTTTCATCGGCGTTTTCGATGGCGCGGAGCGCTTCGGCTGCCACGCCGAGGGCGGGCGCCGGGAACCAGACGTCCAGCACCGTGGCGTCACCAATGCGGGTGGCGACGGTGGCCACCCCGAATCCGTAGGCCGAGCGGGAATCATCGGACAGTGTCTGGGCAGCGGGCACTGCGGAAGAAGCGGTTTCAGTCATGGCCCAAGTCTATCGAGCCGATGCGCAGCCGCCGAAACGCGCCCCGGGGATAGAGTTGGATGGTGATTGCCGAAACCGCACCCGTAACCCTCGACCTCCGCCAGGACGTGGCGCTGCTGACAGCCGCGCTGATTGACATCAACAGCGTGTCGGGCAATGAAACGGAGCTGGCCGACGCTGTCGAGCTGGCCCTCCGGCAGCTCCCCGGCCTTGACCTGGTCCGCGACGGGGACGCCATCATCGCCCGCACATCCCTCGGACGTCCCGAGCGGGTCATCCTCGCAGGTCATCTGGACACGGTGCCGTTGCCGGTCACCGGCGGATCGCTGGGGACGGTGCCGTCCACCTGGCCTTCCGGGGTAGCAGGCGACGGCGTCCTGTACGGCCGCGGCGCCACTGACATGAAGGGCGGCGTGGCGGTCCAGCTGGCGCTGGCGGCGTCCCTGTTCGACGGCGGCGCGGAGCCATCCAAGGACGTCACCTTCGTCTTCTACGACCATGAGGAGGTGGAGGCCGTCAAGAGCGGTCTCGGCAGGCTGGTGCGCAACCACGGGCCGCTTCTCGAAGGCGATTTCGCGATCCTCCTGGAGCCGACGGACGGCACCGTGGAAGGAGGCTGCAACGGCACCATGCGGTTCGAGGCCACCACGCTGGGTGAGGCCGCACACTCGGCGCGCGCCTGGATGGGAAGCAATGCCATCCACGCCGCCGCGCCCATCCTTGAACGCCTCGCGGCCTATCACCCGCAGACCATCACTGTGGACGGTCTGGAGTACCGCGAAAGCCTGAACGCCGTGAGGATCCAGGGAGGCACGGCGGGCAACGTGATACCGGACCGCTGCGTCGTCGAGATCAATTACCGCTTCGCACCCGACAAAACGCCCGATCAGGCCGAGGCCCATGTGCGCGCACTGCTCGAGGGTTTCGACGTGGTCCGCACCGACGCAGCAGCAGGGGCGCGGCCAGGCCTCAACCACCCGGCCGCCTCCTCTTTCGTGGCCGCCGTGGGGGCCGAGCCCAAACCCAAATACGGCTGGACCGACGTCGCGCGTTTCAGCGAACTGGGCGTCCCGGCGGTGAACTTCGGGCCGGGCGATGCGTTGCTGGCGCACAAGGACAACGAGCACGTCGAGGCTGAAGCCGTTCGGGCCTGCCTGCGGGCGCTGCAGAAGTGGCTGGCCTGACGCCCGGAACCCCATTAACGCAGAAGGTCCGCAACCGTCAGGTTGCGGACCTTCTGCGTAGGATCCCGGAGGCTACTTGATGACGGTGGTCACGCCCGCGGTGGGGGCCTTCGCCACGCCGCCCGCAGCCTTCTTGGAGCCGTGGCGCTCAATCCAGATGGCGAGACGCGACACAGCCAGGTTGATGGCGATGTAGAGCGCCGCAGCAACGAAGAACACGGGGAACAGGAACTGCGGCCCCAGGAAGTCAGCCATCACCTGCACGGCGCGCAGGAGCTCGCCGTACGCGACGATGTAGCCCAGTGAGGTGTCCTTCAGGAGGACCACGAGCTGGGCCACCAGGGACGGAAGCATGCGGCGGATGGCCTGCGGCAGTTCGACGCTGAGCCGTGACTGGAAGCTGGTCAGGCCGATCGCCAGACCCGCCTCGCGTTGTCCCTTGGGGAGGGACTGGATGCCGGCGCGGATGATCTCGGCGAAGATCGCCGCGTTGTACAGGACAAGCCCGGCCACGACCGCGATGAAGGGACTGGTGGCGAACACCAGCAGGACAAACAGCATCATCAGCACCACGGGCATGCCACGGAAAAATTCCAGCACGATTCGGGTGGGAACCCGGATCCATGCAACGTCCGAGATGCGCATGAGGCAAAGCAGGAGCCCCAGCGGGAAGGCGATCACCGCTGCGATGGCAGCAGCACTCAACGTGGCGCCCATGCCGTTGAAGATCAGTGACCAGACATCCGCCTGCCCGAAGATGGCCCATCTCCGCGCCTCGAAGATTCCCTGCTGGGCGAGGGTGACAAGGGCAAGTGCGAGGAGGCCGCCGATGAGGATGACACCGATGACCGAGCCGATCAGTGAGATTCTGCGGGCTTTGGGCCCCGGGACGTCGTAGAGAACGGAAGTCATCGCGCGATCGCCACCTTTCGTTCGACCTGGTGAGCGATGTAGCCCAGCGGCACAGTGATCAGGAGATAGAAGAATGCAACGCCCGCGAGGACCCACATGACGGCGTCGCCGTGGTCATTAGCCAGCTGCTTGCCGTAGCCGAACAGTTCCAGCACAAAGAATGCGCCGGCCACGGACGAGTTCTTGACCAGCGCGATGAGGATGTTGATCATCGGCGGGATCACCGTGCGCAGGGCCTGGGGCAGGATGATCAGGGACAGCACCTGGCCGAAGGTCATGCCGATGCTGCGCGCAGCCTCAGCCTGGCCCACAGGAACGCTGTTGACGCCCGAGCGCACTGCCTCGGCGATAAAGGCGGCCGTGTAAGCGCTGAGGGCGATGATGGCGGCGATTTCGAACTGCTGGAACGTGACGCCAAGCCGGGGCAGCACAATGGCGGCAAAGAAGAAGGCGATGGTCAGCGGAGTGTTACGCACCACCTCCACGTAGGCCATGCTGAATCCGCGTAGCGCCGCTACCGGGGACACCCTGGCGGCCGCCAGGAGCGTGCCCACGACGAGGGCAATGATGCCGGAAACGACGGCCAGGAACAGGGTTCTGAGAAAGCCGTCCCAGTACTGCGGGAGGCTTTCAATGATGACGTCCATAGGGTCCTTCAGCTGCGTTTGTGGGGAATGTGCGGTAAATGGAAGCGGCGGCCACCGGTGCCGGGGAATGCCCGGTCACCGGTGACCGCCACGCCTGTTCTAGTAGCGGTCGATGGCGGGAAGTTCAGGTGCCGTCTTGATGACCGCACCGGCTGTGTCCTCCCAGGCCTTCTTGTAGGATCCGTCCTTGGCGAATTCCTCAAGCTGGTCATTGATCCAGTTACGGAAGACGGTGTCGTCCTTCTTCAGGCCGATGCCGTAGGGCTCCTTGGTGAAGGTCTCGTCCGACGCCAGCTTGAAGGCATCCGGCTCCTTGTTCACGAAGCCGGCAAGGATCACGTTGTCCGTGGTGATGGCCTCCACCTGCTTGTTGCGCAGCGGCTCAAGGCAGGCGGAGTACGTGGCGGCCGGCACCAGGACGGCGCCGTACTTCTCCACGATCGTGCCGGCGGGGGTGGAACCGGTCACGGAGCAGACGTTCTTGCCCTTGACGTCCTCAGGCTTGGTGATGGACGTATTGTCCTTGTTCACCATGAGCGCCTGTCCCGCTTCGTAGTACGGACCGGCGAAGTCGACCTCTGTCTTGCGCTTGTCATTGATGGTGTAGGTGGCGACGATCAGGTCCACCCTGCCCTGCTTGATGAACTGCTCGCGGTTGGCTGAGACCGTTTCAACCCATTCGATCTTGTCCGCGGGGATACCGAGCTTGGCTGCGAGGAGCTTGCCGATTTCCACGTCAAAGCCGACGGGCTTGCCGTCCAGGCCCTTCTGGCCGAACAGGGGCTGGTCAAACTTGGTGCCGATGGTCACCTTGCCCGCGGAGGAGAGCTTCTCCATCGTGGAGCCTGCGGCGAAACTCGGCTTCTCCACGGGAGAAGGGTTGGTGCCGGTGCCGGTGCCGCCGCCGCCGCAAGCGCTCAGAGTCAGCGCCAGGGCTGCGGATGCTGCTACGAGAAGGGATTTCCTTCGGGTCAAAAATGCCTTCATGACATTCCTTTCATTGGGCGGCCGAAGACGGCCAGGTGCGAACCTGGGGGGTTCAGTGAGTGAGGAGCTTGGACAGGAAATCCTTGGCCCGGCTGCTCTGGGGATTGGTGAAGAATTCTTCAGGCGTGGCATCCTCCACGATCTGGCCGTCCGCCATGAACACGACGCGGTCCGCGGCCTTGCGGGCGAAGCCCATCTCGTGGGTCACCACGATCATGGTCATGCCCTCCTTCGCCAGCTGGATCATGACGTCCAGGACTTCGCTGATCATCTCCGGGTCCAGCGCCGAGGTGGGCTCGTCGAAAAGCATGACCTTGGGCTTCATGGCCAGTGCGCGTGCGATGGCCACGCGCTGCTGCTGACCACCGGAGAGCTGGGCCGGCAGCTTGGGTGCCTGGTGGCCGACTCCGACGCGCTCCAGGAGGGCCATAGCGTCCTTGTCAGCCTCCGCCTTGGACATTCCCTTGACCTTGATGGGCCCAAGGGTCACGTTCTCCAGGATGGTCTTGTGCGCGAAAAGGTTGAACGACTGGAAAACCATTCCGACGTCGGCGCGGAGGTGCGCGAGCTCCTTGCCTTCCTCTGGCAGGAGCTTTCCGTCAATCGAAATTTCGCCGTCGTCAATGGTTTCGAGGCGGTTGATTGCTCTGCACAGTGTGGACTTGCCCGAGCCTGACGGCCCGATGACCACAACGACCTCGCCCTTGCGGACCTGGAAGTTGATGTCCTTCAGAACGTGCAACTGGCCGTAGTGCTTATTGACGGCATTCAGGGAGACGAGGGCATCGCCGGGCACTTGAGTAGTCATGACTACGAATCTAGCGAACATTTGCCACATATGACGGCAATCACTCCAACTTCCTGCTGATCGTAATTCAAGAGATACCTGCAGGTCAGCAGGTTAGCCTTGGACGATGAGCATCAACGCAGATCCGTCTAAATCCACCCAGCCCCGCCGCAAAGGGCCCCTCGAACTGCGCCGCAAGCAGGCTGCCGTGGAGATGTCGGACCAGCGGCTGCTTGATACCAAGGGACCGGGCCACTTCATCCATACCGACCCGTGGCGCGTCATGCGGATCCAGAGTGAATTCGTTGAAGGCTTCGGCGCGCTGTCCGACCTCGGACAGGCCGTCAGTGTTTTCGGTTCGGCACGCACCAAACCGGGCAGCATGTACTACGAAATGGGCGTTGACGTGGGACGCAAGCTGGCGGAAGCGGGCGTTGCCGTCATCACCGGCGGCGGTCCGGGATCCATGGAGGCCGCCAACAGGGGAGCGGTGGAAGGCAACGGGGTCTCCGTCGGCCTCGGAATTGAGCTCCCGTTCGAGCAGGGCCTGAACCAGTGGGTGGACCTGGGCATCAACTTCCGGTACTTCTTCGCGCGGAAGACCATGTTCGTCAAGTATGCCCAGGGCTTCATCGTCCTTCCCGGTGGCCTTGGCACGCTGGATGAGCTGTTCGAGGCAATGGTCCTGGTCCAGACGCAGAAGGTGACGTCGTTCCCCATCGTCCTCCTCAGCTCAGCCTTCTGGGGCCCCATGATCGAATGGATCAAGGGCACCCTGGTGGCGGAAGGCATGGTGTCCGAGAAGGACCTGGACCTGATTCAGGTGGTGGACACCGCGGAAGAAGCCGTCGACCTGGTCCTCCACGGACACGTCCGCCCGCCCTCGACCAACGGAGACCAGCGGCCTGAGTAGCGGCGGCACCAAGGTCTGGCACCATGGGTGATGTGAGTTTCTTCCTTGTCTTCCTTGCGATCGTCCTGATCGGCGTCACGGCTGTCATCGGGACGGACCTTGGGGCTCGGATCTTCCGACGAAATCGCCCCGGCAGCACGGTGTTCGACGACGGCTTCGACGAGCCGGTAGCCTCGCTGCCGCCGGTCCTGCTGCCCGCCGAGGCCAAGCCGGCCGACGTCGATCATGTCCGGTTTGCCCTCGGGCTGCGGGGCTACCGGATGGATCAGGTGGACCAGGTTCTTGATGAGCTCAGGGATCAGCTGGCCTTCAAGGATGCTGAAATCGCCGGGCTGCGCGCCCACCTTAGAGGCCAGGCCCCCGGCGGTGCAGCAACGGACGATGCAGTAAAGCACGGTTCTGCAAAGGACGGCTCGGTTAAGGACGGTGCGGCAACGCAGGAGCCTGCGGCGCCGGAACGCAGCCGCGTGGCAGAGGAGCAGCCTTGACCGGTGCTGCCTCCGGTCCCGGCCCCCGTCCCGCCGCGGACAGCAGTGAACGAACGCCGGCCGGAACCCTCGAAGCCCGCTCTTCGTCTGTGGTGACAGGTGCGCTGAGCACGGCGGCGGCCCGTCTCTGGGCGGTGGCCGCCAGTTGGCCGTGGTGGGTCCAGGTCGTGATGATCTATGCGGCTGCCAGGCTCGTCAGCGCCTGCATCTTCATGTCGGCCGCGCTGCACCAGGGCGTCAACCCATGGTTCCCGGCCAAGCCCGATTACTGGCACTTCATCAACATCTGGGACGCCCGCTGGTACGGCGAGGTCATCGCCAATGGCTACCCTTCAACGCTCCCGGTCGACGAAGCGGGGAACGTGCAGGAAAACGCCTGGGCGTTCTATCCGCTCTTCCCGCTGCTGGGACGGACGGTCTCGGCCGCCACGGGCATCATCCCGGCCGTCTCCCTGACGCTGATCGCAATGCTCGCGGGCCTTGGTGCATCGCTGGTGATTTACGCGTTGTTCCGCCACCGGGCGGCGCATGTACCGACGCTCTGGGCTGTGGCCCTCTTTGCCTGCTTTCCCGTCTCCCCGATACTGCAGGTTCCGTACGCCGAATCGCTGAACCTCCTCCTGCTCGCGTCGGCGCTCCTGCTGGTACTCCGCCGGCAGTACCTGGCTGCCATTCCCGTGGCCGTGCTGATGTGTCTGTCCAGGCCGACAGGCGTTCCGTTCGCAGCCATGGCCGGGATCCTGTTCCTTTACCGTCTCTGGGAGGCGTGGCGTGGCGGCAGGCAGCAGGCCGCAGCCGGTTTCCAGCCAGGAACGCCGGCCCACAGCCCGCGTGAACTGTGGTCGCTGGCCGGGCTGACCGCTGCCGTCGGGGCGGCTGCGCTCCTGTGGCCGGCCATCGCCTGGGCAGCAACCGGCGACATGGAGGCGTACACCAAGACCGAAACCGTGTGGCGCGGGCACGACCTCGTGCCGTTCAAACCCTGGTTCGACACCGGTGTGCTCCTGTTCGGGCCGGTGCTGGGCCTTGCGGCACCGTTCGTTTTCGTTGCCGTGTTCGCCCTGTTCATGCTGTCGCGTCCCGTGCTGCAGCTGGGCGTAGAGCTGCGGCTGTGGTGTGCCTGCTACATGGGGTACCTAGTGGTGTTCCTGCACCCGCAGACCAGCACCTTCCGCATGCTGCTGCCGCTGTTTCCGCTGGCCCTGGGTGCGGCACTGGTCTCGCGGTCGAGGGCCTACCGCGGAGCTGTCCTGGCCATGTTCGTCCTGCTGCAGATCGTCTGGGTGGCCTGGCTGTGGGCCTGGGCCGAGCTGCCCGGCGGCGGGGACTATCCGCCCTGACAGCGTTTGCCATGCCTGTGCCGCCGCCGCGGGAATCCGCGCCGCATCGAATATCCATCGATTAGCTACAGACGGGTAATTACAGGATAATAGGAGCTAAGCAAGGACAAGAAGCATTCGAAGAGTTCAGTCTTGGCGGCTGCCGAACCGGCCGCCATAGCGGCTTGTTTGACCATGCGGACTCAGCCCGTCCGGGCTGCTCAGTCCTGGGACTACTGGAGGGGATTTTCCTCATGGCGGCTATGAAACCACGCACCGGCGACGGCCCTATGGAAGTAACCAAGGAGGGCCGCAGCCTGATCATGCGTGTGCCGCTCGAAGGTGGAGGGCGGCTGGTGGTCGAACTCAATGCCGCGGAGGCGGCGAACCTCAAGGAATGCCTTGTAGGCGTTACCGAATAGATTGCCAGGCAGGGCCTGCAGCCGGAAGGCTGTGCGCCCTGCCTTACTTCTTAACCGCGACCCTACTTCTTAACCGCGACCAGCAGGCCGTCGCCGGTGGGCAGCATGGCGGAAGCGAGCCGGTCGTCGTCGCGGACGGCCTTGCCCACCTGGCGCAGCACCACCGTGGTTGCGTCGCGGGCGGCCGGGTTGGAGACGCGGTCCTTGTCCAGGGCGTCGTTGACGATCAGGAGGCCGCCGGACTTGAGCAGGCGTACGGCCTGGTCCACGTAGCGCGGGAAGTTGGGCTTGTCCCCGTCGACAAACACAAGATCGTACGCGGCGTCTGTCAGCCTGGGCAGGACGTCCCCCGCCCGGCCGGAAATGGTGCGGGTCCGGTTCGCGGGGCTGCCGGCTTCCTGGAAGGCCTCGCGTGCGGCCTTGAGGTGTTCGACATCCACGTCGATGGTGGTCAGCACCGCCTGAGGACCCAGCCCGCGAAGCAGGCAGACGCCGGACACCCCCGCGCCTGTGCCAATTTCGACGGCAGTCTGGGCCTTTGATGCAGCCGCCAGCACGGTCAGCACGGCCCCGACGCCGCGGCCGATGGGCGTGACACCCAGTTCGAAGGAACGTTCCCTGGCGCGCAGCAGGACCTCATCCTCGGCAGGCAGATCTTCTGCGTAGGACCAGCTCGTGGACTTATCGGCGCTCATGGGTTTTCGCTTTCTGGGCGGCGGGTGGATGTTTCTTACAGCGTACTGTGTCCGGCGGCGTGTCGCGGGAAGGTGACGGGCGGACGGGCTGTGATGGCGGATACCAGCGGGCTCCGGAATGGCAGCGCCGGTGACCTGCTCCGGCACCGGGCCTGTTGCCGTTGCGCCTACGGCTAAAGGGGGCCCCACGGTCAGGAAATTCCCAGCGAAATTTGAAATGATAATTATCCGCTCATCCAAGTGGTGATCGGCGCCGAACCAATGATGTAAACCGCATCAGGCGTTAGTACATCCACGAGGGGAGTGGACGATGTCAGGATCAGTTGTGGCACCTGTCCCTGCAGTTGAAGAGCCAGGGGCTGACTGGGTCATGCCCACCTGGGAAGAAGTGGTAACCAACCACTCAGCCAAGGTCTACCGGCTGGCGTATCGTCTCACCGGCAACAAGTACGACGCCGAGGACCTCACCCAGGAGGTGTTCGTCCGGGTTTTCCGTTCCTTGGAGAATTTCAAGCCGGGAACGCTCGACGGCTGGCTGCACCGCATCACCACGAACCTGTTCCTCGACCAGGCCCGGCGCAAGAGCCGGATCCGCTTCGATGCGCTGGCGGAGGACGCCGAGTCCCGCCTGCCCGGGCGCGAGCCGGGACCCGAGCAGAGTTTCGAGCTCAACAACCTGGACCTCGATGTCCAGGCTGCGCTGGAGGAGCTTCCCCCGGACTTCCGGGCAGCCGTGGTGCTCTGTGACCTGGAGGGCCTGTCCTACGACGAGGTTGCCGAAGCGCTGGGGGTGAAGCTCGGGACGGTCCGTTCCCGCATCCACCGTGGCCGCACCATGTTGCGTGAAAAGCTTGCCCACCGCGATCCGCGGCCCCAGCAGTCCCGCAAGCCGCGGCTCAAGATGCCCCGCATCGCCAGCGTTCTCTGATCGGCGCCATGCGTCCACTGAATCGTTTGCTGCTGGTCGTCAGGAAATCGGCCGCGTCGCTGCCGATAGCAGGACGGCGGCACCCGGGCACCCCCGAGCACGTCCGCCGGTGCGCCGACTGCGCCGCCGCGGTCCGCCGGCAGCGCGAGTACCTTGAACGACTTCGGAAAGCGGCTGTCCCGGCAGCCAGCGATGAGCTGACGGCGCGGCTGCTGCTCCGCACGCGGGAACTCGCCATGGCACCGGCCGCGCCGGCGCCGCAGCCACGCCCGTTCAGGCTGGCCGGCTTGGCCGCCGGCGGCGTTGCCATGGCGGCTGCCGGTGCCGTCATAGCGGGCGCGTACATCTCCGCAGGGGAACCGCGGCAGTATGCGGCTGCTGCTTTCTCAGGACAGGCCGGGCCTTCCGCGGACGCCGCCGGCAGCGGCGGGACGGCGGCCGGGGGCAGCCCCGGGGCAGTGTCGGCAGACCCGGCAGCGGATGCGAGCGTGGCGGCCCTGCGTTCGCACGGCTGGGCCTGCCCCGATCTCCAGGCCATGGGCTTTCACATCGTGTCGGCCACGTCAAAGGTCTACGCCGGACGGCCGGCCGTTGAGCTGCGCCTCTCGGATGGAAAGCACACGGCAACCGTCCTGGAACAGCACTCCGCACCGGCAGCCGGCAGCCCGGAGGCGCCCGCCTCGCCGGCTGAGCCCGTCAACCCGCTGACGGGACACTCCGCCGGCAGCGACGGCTTCGTGGCAGTAACCGCCGCCGTTACCGCAGGTGCGGGCAGGCTCTGGATCAAGGCCGCCGCGCCGTGGAGCGCCATTTACCAGACCGGCAGGAGCACCTTCACCTACGTGTCGGACCTGCCCGCGAACGCTGCAGACGATGCCGTCGCGGCCTTGGCAGCGGCCGGAGGCACAGCGGGCCAAGGCGCCGCGGACCAGGGCGCAGCGGACCGGAGTGGCGCGCACCCGGTTGGCCTGGACTACGGCGCCGGTGCGGCCTCCCGTCCGGACACACCCCGCGCCGGCGACGAATCAGTGGCGGAAAGGCTGGAACGCGGACTGCGCAAACTGGCCCTGCATCTGGACAAGATGACCGGGCACCTGGCGCGGTGACGCGGCGCTGCTCCGCCAGAACGGCGGCCAAATCGTCAGTGCCGCGCTGGAGAGGGTAATCTTCCTAAAGTGTTTGGAATCAACGGCCCGGAGTTTCTCCTACTGCTGCTCATCGGCATTATGGTGATCGGCCCCCAACGGCTGCCCGAATACACCCAGAAACTGACGAACCTCGTCCGGGAAGTGCGGCGGATGGCGTCCGGCGCGCGGGAACAGATCAAGGAAGAAGTCGGCATCGACATCGATGAAGTCGACTGGAGGAAGTACGATCCCCGCCAGTACGATCCCCGACGCATCATCAAGGAAGCCCTGCTCGAAGACACCACGAAGGCCGTCAGCCCCGGCGGGCCAGCGAGCGCTGCTGCGGCCGGAGCGGCCGTGTCAGGGGCCGTGGACCAGTCAGCTGCGACGCGGCCGGCCCGAACCTTTGAACGGCTGTCCGACGGCGAGGCCGCACCGTTCGATACGGAAGCCACCTAGGCTCCGCGCACCAGGGTTACCGGGGCTGCAGGCCCAGTGATATTCCCGTCAGGCCGCGCGGCCTGGATGCCAGTTTGTCCGCGATGCCGGCCAGCGCTGCCGCAGCGGGCGTCTCGGGGCGGCCCAGGACGATCGGCTGTCCCGAGTCCCCGCCTTCCCGCAACAGGATGTCGAGCGGGATCTGTCCCAGCAGCGGCACAGGCGTGCCCGTCGTGGCGCTGAGCCGTTCGGTGAGCAGTTGCCCGCCGCCGCTTCCAAACAGCTCCATCCGCCCGCCGTCGGGCATTTCGAGGTGGGACATGTTCTCGATGACGCCGGCCACTGTCTGCCCGGTCTGGGTCGCAATCGCTCCGGCGCGTTCGGCGACGTCGGCGGCCGCCGCCTGCGGGGTGGTGACCACAAGGATCTCGGCCTTGGGGAGCAGCTGGGCCACGGAGATGGCGATGTCCCCGGTGCCCGGGGGCAAGTCGAGGAACAGGGCGTCAAGGTCGCCAAAGTAGACGTCGGTGAGGAACTGCTCCAGCGCACGGTGCAGCATGGGACCGCGCCAGGCCACCGGCTGGTTGCCGGTGACGAACATGCCGATGGAGATGACCTTCACGCCGTACGCCACCGGCGGGAGGATCATGTCGTCCACCCGGGTGGGTGCCTGTGTAATGCCCATCAGCGCAGGTACGGAGAAGCCGTAGACGTCCGCGTCCACGATCCCCACACGCAGGCCCTGGGCGGCCAGCGAGCAGGCCAGGTTGACCGTCACCGATGATTTGCCCACGCCGCCCTTGCCGCTGGCCACGGCGAACACCTTGGTCAGCGATCCCGGCTGGTTGAACGGGATTCCCCGCTGGCCCCCCGGGCCGCGGAGCTGCTCCTTCAGCGCATCGCGCTGGGCCTGCGTCATCACCTTGAGCTCGACGTCCACGGCGGTGACACCGGGAACGCCCAGCAGGGCCGCCTCCGAATCCTTCGTGATGGTGTCCCGCAGGGGGCAACCGGCGATGGTGAGCAGCACGGACAGGTGCACCGCGCCGTCGTCGGAAATTTCCACCGAATCAACCATGCCGAGCTCCGTGATGGGACGGCGCAACTCGGGATCGATAACGGTAGCCAGGGCAGCGTTTACTGCCGGGGCGAGGGACGTGCTCATGCTGTGGATGCTCAGCTTTCCGGGGTGGTGGGGTGCGGCTCGGCTGACCGGCCCTGGCGGGGCTTGTCCTGCTTGACCTTGGGGATCTGCTGGGTCCGCGGACTGCGCTGCCGCTTTTCCTTGAGCTTCTCCCGGACCAGCTCCCGCGGCGACTCGTGGCTGCCCTGCCCGGACGCGTCGTGGCTGCGGAGTTCCTCCTGCGCCTCAACCAGGTCCTCCAGGAGGCTGCGCAGTTCGGCCCGGACGTAGTCGCGGGTGGCCACTTCCCGCAGCGCGATCCGCAGCGACGCCAGCTCCCGGGTCAGGTATTCGGTGTCGGACAAATTGCGTTCGGCGCGCTGGCGGTCCTGCTGGAGCGAAACACGGTCGCGGTCATCCTGGCGGTTCTGCGCCAGCAGCAGCAGAGGCGCCGCGTAGGAGGCCTGCAGCGACAGCATCAGGGTCAGGAGGGTGAAGCCGAGCTCCACCCTGTCGAACTGCCAGTCGGTGGGCGCGAACGTGTTCCAGACCAGCCAGAACAAACAGAACACGGTCATGTACAGCAGGAACTGCGGCGTGCCCATGAAGCGGGCAAACCCCTCTGTGGCATGGCCGAAGGCATCGGGATCCGGCTTGAACTTGGGCAGGATGCGCTGCCGGCCGCTCAGCGGAGTGTCCAGGCTGCCTTTGCCGGCCGCCTTGTCCCGTCCCCGTGGGCCGGAGCCCTTTGCCGTCATATCAGCCAATGCGGCCTCCAAGCCTTCTGATCGGAGCCTCGCCGTCATTGGCCCGCCAGTCATCCGGCAGCAGGTGGTCCAGGACGTCGTCGACGGTCACTGCCCCCACCAGCCGCCCGGCCTGGTTGACCACCGGAAGGGAGTTCAGGTTGTAGGTGGCCAGGGTGCGGGCGACTTCGCTGATATGGGCCTGGTCCGAGAGCGGTTCCAGGTTCTTGTCGACCAGGTTGCCCAGCGGTTCGAACGGTGGGAAACGCAGCAGCTGCTGGATGTGGACGACCCCCAGGAACCGGCCGGTGGGGGTTTCCAGCGGTGGCCGGGCGATGAAGATGGAGGAGGCGAGGGCAGGGGACAGCTCTTCGCGGCGGACATGGGCAAGGGCCTCGGCCACGGTGGCCTCGGGCGGCAGGATGACGGGAACGGGGGTCATCAGGCCGCCGGCGGTGTCCTCGTCGTATTCGAGGAGGCGGCGCACGTCCTCTGCGCCTTCCGGTTCCATCAGCTGCAGCAGCTCCTCGGCCTGGGCGGACGGGAGTTCACCCAGGAGGTCTGCGGCGTCGTCGGGGTCCATCTCCTCCAGGACATCGGCCGCGCGCTGGACGTCGAGTGCGGAGAGGATCTCCACCTGGTCGTCTTCCGGCAGCTCCTGCAGGACGTCGGCAAGCCGTTCGTCCTGGAGTTCGCTTGCGACCTCGAACCGCCGCTTGTCGCTCATCTCCTGCAGTGCCTCGGCGAAGTCGGCGGGCTTGAGGTCCTCGTGGTTGGCGACGAACTGGGTGGCGGCCTGGGGCTCGGTCTTGGCGCCCTGGTGTGCGTCCGCCCAGTCGATGATCATGGTTTCGTTGCGCCGGAGCCTGCTGAGCGGGGCCAGCGAATGGCCGCGCCGCACGAACAGCTTGCTGACGAACCAGTCGCCCGAGCGGTGCTGGTCCATGGCGATGTCCTCGATGGTGGCGTCGCCGCTGCCGTCACGCAGCGTCACGCGCCGGTCGAACATCTCCGCAACCACGAGGGTCTCGGCGCCGCGCTGTTCGAAGCGCCGCAGGTTGACCAGCCCGGTGCAGATGACCTGCGTCTGGTCGATGGACGTAATCCGGGTCATGGGAACGAAGACCCGCTTCTTGCCGGGCACTTCGACGACGATGCCCACCACGTGTGGTGCTCCGCGGGTTCCCCGGGAGAGCACGACGACGTCGCGAAGCCGCCCCAGGCGGTCGCCCAGGGGGTCGAAGACGTCCAGTCCCAGAAGGCGCGCCACGAAGACGCGGGTAGGATTTGTGCTCACCCCTACAGGCTACCGAGTCTGCTCTCTTTTAGCTGAATTTCAGCTCGCACACATCCTTATGGGCAAGAATGGGTGTATGTCAAACATTTTTGGTGGCCCCAAGGGCGTCCCGAACGGCTCCGACGAAGCGCGGACTGTCCCCACCGGGGACACCGTCGGCACGTATACCTCCTACCTGGACGCCCAGAAGGCTGTCGATTATCTTGCCGATCAGCAGTTCCCGGTGCACATGGTGTCCATCGTCGGCAATGACCTGAAGATGGTGGAGCGGGTGACGGGACGGCTCAGCTATCCCCGCGTGGCCCTCTCGGGTGCCCTGAGCGGCATGTGGTTTGGCCTCTTTGTCGGTGTCATGCTGTCGTTCTTCACCCCGGCCGGAGGGACGTTCTCGATCATCAGCTCGGTCCTCATGGGCGCGGCGTTCTTCATGCTGTTCGGGATCGTCACCTACGCCATGCAGCGTGGAAAGCGTGACTTTACGTCCACCAGCCAGGTGGTGGCGACCAACTACGACGTCGTGGTCTCCTTCGAGGCTTCCCACGAGGCCCGCCGGCTGCTGCAGCAGCTGCCGATGACACCGTCGGACGCCACCGCCGGCGCAGGGCGGTCGAACTATACCGGTCCGTCGAACTACACGGGGCCGTCTAACTACACCCAGGGTGACTACCACAACCAGCCGTACCAGCAGCCTGGCCAGTACCAGCAGCCCGACCAGCACGAGCAGCCCGGCCGGCACCAGGGTCCGTACCAGGGCCAGGCGCCCCAGCGGCCCGCGGGCTGGAACGACCCCTACGGCCAGCGGACCCAGGATGTCCAGGGACACAACCCCGAGGCTCAGGGCGCACCGGTTCCGGGTGCAGCACCCCAGTATGGGGCCGTCGAGGGCCAGCCCGGCCAGCCCGGCCAGCCCAGCCGCGCTCCGGAGGGCGCCGGGGCCCCGGACGCCGAGCAGCGAGCCGGCCAGCGTCCCGCGACTGTCCGCTACCCCGACCTGCCGGATGGCCGCCCGCAGTACGGCGTGCGCGTGAACGACGCCAACCAGCCGCCGGAAACCAAGGACGAACCGCAGCGGTAGCGTGGCGCCAAACGAAAGGGCCACCGGAGAAATCCGGTGGCCCTTTCGTTTGCCCTTTTTGCGCTGGACGCTGTGCCGCTGCGGCAACCGCCCAACCCGGCGCCGGCTAAGCCTTGCCGTTGGCCTCGTGCCAGATGCCCGCCATCCACGCTTCGACGTCGTCGGCGGTGCGGGGGAGCGCGGCGCTGAGGTTGACGGGGCCCTCGGCGGTCATCAGGATGTCGTCCTCGATCCGGACGCCGATTCCGCGGTACTCCTCCGGGATGCCGAGGTCCTCGTTCTTGAAGTACAGGCCCGGTTCGATGGTGAAGACCATGCCTTCAGCGAGCACCCCGTCGAGGTACAGCTCCCGCTTGGCCTGCGCGCAGTCGTGGACGTCGAGGCCCAGGTGGTGGCTGGTGCCGTGCGGCATCCAGCGCCGGTGCTGCTGCCCCTCGTCACTGATCGCCTCCGCGACCGGAACAGGGAGCAGCCCCCATTCGGCAAGCCGCTCCGCGAGGACGGTGGTGGCGGCGGTGTGGATGTCCCGGAAGCGCGTGCCGATCCGCGCGGCAGCAAACCCGGCGTCAGCGGCGTCGAGGACGGCTTCGTAGATCTTGCGCTGGATGTCCGAGAACGTGCCGGTGGCGGGCAGCGTGCGGGTGATGTCCGCGGTGTACAGGGAATCGGCCTCGACGCCGGCGTCCAGCAGCAGGAGATCGCCGGCTTTGATCTTGCCGGTGTTCCTGGTCCAGTGCAGCACCGTGGCGTTGTTCCCGGCAGCGGCGATCGTGTCGTAGCCGAGCTCATTGCCCTCCTCCCGGGCGCGGGCGAAGAAAGCACCCTCCACGACACGCTCTCCGCGGAAGTGGGTCAGGGCGCGGGGAAGGGCCTTAACCACTTCGGCGAAACCTTCCACCGTGGCGGCCACGGCTGTCTGCAGCTGCTCGACCTCCCAGCCGTCCTTGATCAGGCGGAGCTCGGACAGGGCCTCGGACAGCTTCTCGTCGAGGGCATCCAGCACACCGAGGTCCAGGTTGTCCGGGTCCTTGGCGGTGTTGTAGCGCGCGGTGTCCACGAGCGCGTCGATGTTCTCGTCCACCTTGCGCACCAGACGGATCGAAATGCCGCCGATTTCCGGTGCACCCACGTTCTTGGTGACGGCCGTTTCCAATTCATCGACGTGGGCCGTCGGAAGGCCGAGACGGGCTTCGAACTCGGCCAGCGTGGGGCGGGCACCGATCCAGAACTCGCCCGACCGCGAGTCGGCGTAAAACTGCTCGGAGTCCCGTCCGGCCAGCGGGCGGAAGTAGAGAGTGGCGCGGTGGTTGCCGCCGTCGTCCCCGGTACCTTCCTCGACGGGCTCGAAAATGAGGACGGCGTCAGGTTCGTGGTCCAGGCCGAGGCCCGTCAGGTGCGCGAAGCCCGAGTGGGGCCGGAAGCGGTAGTCGCAGTCGTTGGAGCGGACCTTGAGCGGCCCGGCCGGGACCACCAGGCGTTCACCTTTGAACTGGCCGGAGATGATGCGCCGACGGCGGGCGGCGTGGTCGGCAACGGCGTCCCGTTCGGGGGCCACCTGCGGGGACGGTGCCCAGTTGCTGGCCATAAAGGCCTTGAAGGCCTCGGAACTGGGCCGCTGCGAGCGGTTGTTGACCCGCTCCTCGAGAGGCTGGGAGGCTGTCTTTTCACCGTTGTAGGTGTTGTCTGCGTCGTTCACCGTCCCATCGTCTCACCAGCCCTGCGGCTGAGGCCAACACCGGCCCCGTCCAGGCCGCGGATGCCCGCCCATCTACTAGGCTGGGCTGGTGAAGATAGATCTGCACGCCCACTCAAATGTTTCGGACGGCACGGAGGCGCCGGCTGCCGTCATGGCTGCCGCTGCGGCGGCGGGGCTGGACGTCATCGCACTGACCGACCACGACTCCACCGACGGCTGGGCCGAGGCGGCCCGCGCGGCGGTCGACAACGGCGTGGCCCTGGTGCCCGGCATGGAGATCTCCTGCCGGACGGCGCAGGGCATCAGCGTGCACCTCCTCAGCTATTTGCACGACCCCGCCCACGCGGGCCTGCTGGAGGAGATCACCAAGGCCAAGGATGCGCGGCTGACACGGGCCGAGCGCATGGTGACGCTGCTCGCCGAAGACTATCCGCTGAGCTGGGACGATGTGATTCACCACGTGGCGCCGGGGGCAACCCTGGGACGGCCGCACATCGCCGACGCGCTCGTTGCCGCCGGCGTGGTATCAGACAGGTCCGAAGCCTTCACCTCGATCCTGACCTCGCATTCGCGGTACTTCGTGCAGCACTACGCGCCCGAACCGGCGCTCGCCGTCGAGCTTGTCCGTGCGGCCGGAGGTGTCCCCGTCTTTGCCCATCCGGTGGCGTCGTCACGCGGGCGCGTCGTGGGGGAGCGCACCTACCGGGAAATGATCGATGCCGGACTCGCCGGCCTCGAAGTGGACCACCGCGACAATTCCGAGGAAGGCAGGGAATTCCTGCGCGGGCTCGCGGCCAGGCACGGACTGCTCATTACGGGCTCGTCGGACTACCACGGCACGGGCAAGCCGAACCGGCTGGGGGAATACCTGACGGCGCCGGAGGTCTTCGCCCAAATCGAGGAGCTCGGCACCGGCACCGCGGTTATCCGTTGACCCGCGACTAGTCGCGCGGGTAGGACGCAAACTCGGCGTGCGCGCCGAGCCGCTTGGCCATGACGTCGATGGCCGGCTGGTTCTGGTCGACGCACACGAACCGCCGGCCCATCTTCGCTGCCACGGCACCGAGCGTGCCCGAGCCGGCGAAGAAATCCAGGCACCAGTCACCCGGGCGGCTGGAGGCAGCCACGACCCGCCGCACCAGGCCCTCGGGCTTCTGCGTGGGGTAGCCGGTCTTCTCCTTGCCCGTGGGGGACACGATGGTGTGCCACCAGACGTCCGTGGGCAGCTTGCCCAGCTCACGCTTCGCGGGCGTCACGAGCCCCGGGGCCATGTACGGCTCCCGGTCCACCTCGGCGCTGTCGAAGTGGTACTTGGCCGGGTTCTTGACGTAGACGAGGATGTTGTCATGCTTGGTGGGCCAGCGGTATTTGGCGCGTGCGCCGTAGTCGTAGGCCCAGATGATCTCGTTGAGGAAACACTCGCGGCCGAAGATGGCGTCCAGCATGACCTTCGCGTAGTGCACCTCGCGGTAGTCCAGGTGCAGGTACAGGGTGCCGTCGTCGGCCAGCAGGCGCCAGGCTTCCACCAGCCGGGGTTCAAGGAAAGACCAGTAGTCGCTGAACGCGTCATCGTAGCGGTGCAGGGCGCCTTTGATGGTGTCGTAGGAGCGGCCCTTGAAACCGACACGGTCGCCGTCACCGACGGCGTTCAGCACCATTTTGGTTTCCTGGCGCTGCTGGGCCCGGCCGGTGTTGAACGGCGGGTCCACGTAAATGAGCGTGAAGGCGCCGTCCGGCAGCGTGGGGAGGAATTCCGCGTTGTCCGCGTGTACCACCAGGTTGCTGCCGTCCGGCGCCCAGACAGGTTCAGTCATTGAGGCTATGAGGCCTCGGTGCTGCCCGGCTGCGAGCCCGTTGATGCGGACTCGCCGCCTGCCACGACCTCGCCGTTGCGGCGGCGCGTACGGGTGCGGTTGCGCCGGGCGCGCGGGGGCTGGTCCCCGCCCGCTGCGGCGGAGCCGGCTGCAGCTGCCGAAGCCGCGTCAGGTGCCGTGCCGGCGTCGGCAGCGGTATCAGAGGAACGACGACGGCGGTCCCCGGACCGTCCGCCTGCTTCGCCGCTGCGGCGGCTGTCGGAGCGCCCGCCGTCGCGTCCGCCCTCGCGCCCGCCGGAGCGGCTGCTGTCGCGTCCGCCGCGGGTCACCTTCTTGCCGGTCTCGCCGAGGTCCTCCAGGACCTCGGCGTCCACGCCGGCCAGCGTGCGCTTGCTGCGCGGGAGACGGCCCTTGGTGCCTTCCGGAATGTCCAGGTCCTCGAAAAGGTGCGGCGAGGAGGAGTACGTTTCGATGGGCTCGGGAACACTCAGGCCCAGCGCCTTGTTGATGAGGCCCCAGCGCGGCATGTCGTCCCAGTCCACGAACGTCACGGCGGTGCCCTTGTTGCCGGCACGGCCGGTGCGGCCCACACGGTGCAGGTAGATCTTCTCGTCCTCGACGCACTGGTAGTTGATAACGTGCGTGACGTCATCAACGTCGATGCCGCGGGCGGCAACGTCAGTGGCAACGAGGACGTCCACCTTGTTGTTGCGGAAGGCCCGGAGAGCCTGTTCGCGGGCGCCCTGCCCGAGGTCGCCGTGAATGGCTGCGGCGGCAAATCCGCGGTCAACGAGTTCCTCTGCGACCTTGGCCGCCGTCCGCTTGGTCTTGGTGAAGATAATGGTGCGGCCGCGTCCGCGGGCCTGCAGGATGCGGGCGACAACCTCGGTCTTGTCCATGCTGTGCGCACGGTAGATGAGCTGGCGGATGTCGCGCTTGGTCAGGCCCTCATCGTCCGGGTCGGCGGCGCGGATGTGGGTGGGCTGCGTCATGTACCGGCGGGCCATGGCGATCACAGGGCCGGGCATCGTGGCGGAGAACAGCAGCGTCTGGCGGACCGGGGGAGTGCCGGCAATCAGGGTCTCAACATCGGGCAGGAAGCCAAGGTCCAGCATCTCGTCGGCCTCGTCGAGGACCACGATCTTGACGTTCTTGAGCACCAAGTGCCGCTGCTTGTAGAGGTCAATCAGGCGGCCGGGCGTGCCGACAACGACCTCCACTCCCTTCTGCAGCGCTTCGATCTGGGGCTCGTACGCACGGCCGCCGTAGATGGTGGCGATCCGGGCGTTGCGCTTGCGGGACGCGGTCTGCAGGTCGTTGGCAACCTGCACGGCGAGTTCGCGGGTGGGGACAATGACCATGGCCTGCGGGGCGCCGGGCGCGGGCAGCTTGCTGAAGCCCTCATCGTCCGGGCCCACGACGCGCTGCAGGGCGGGAATGCCGAAGCCGAGGGTCTTGCCGGTGCCGGTCTTGGCCTGGCCGATGATGTCGTGGCCGGACAGGGCCACGGGCAGGGTCATCGCCTGGATGGGGAAGGGATGGGTGATGCCGGCGTCGGCAAGGGACTCGACGATGTCGGGGCGCACGTTGTAGTCCACGAAGGACTTCTCCGCGATCTCGTGCGGCTTCTCGTCCGAGATGATGGTCTCTTCGGGCTCGATGGTTTCGGTTCCGGAGTCATCGGAGAGCAGTTGGTGCGTATGCAATTCACTCACAGTGGAGTTTCCTTATTCATTTGGGCATTGGCGCCGCATGCTCAACGGCCGGCCAAGGGGCCGATCCGGAGCACGCTCTGCGCGCAAGCGGTTCCAGTGGAAGCCGATCGCGGGCTATCTAAATGCTGGCACTGGGGACCAACGGGTCTGTCTCAAGATCGCGTAGGGGCGGGCTTGTTGATTCAAAATAAACGAAATCAACGACCGGGCATCCATTTCTACCTCTTCAGTCTAACCGGGAAAACAGGTTTCCCTGACTGGAGCGGCTGCGGAGGGCGGGACCGGGAGTCAGTCGACCAGCTCGAGGTGCACTTCCCGTGTGGCGATGTCCGAGGAAATCAGCCGGACCCGCACCCGCGTGCCGGGTTCCATTTCGCCGGCGCAGCGGGCGGTGACCGCCGGCTCGGCAATCTGGACTATGCCGGACGGGCCATTGCCGTTGGAGCTCTTGCCGTTGCCGTTGCCGTTGGTGGTGCTGCCGTTGCCGTTGTTCTTGGCGGGTTTCGACCCGGAGATCACCACGGCGTCGAACTCCTGGCCGATGTGGTTGATGAGCAGCGCCGCCTCCACCGTGTCCAGCGCCAGGCGCTCCATCTTGGCGGCGAGCTGGTCGGAGGTTGCCATGATGTCCGGCAGGGACGGCAGCGCCTCCCGTGCCCACGCGGGCACGGGGCGGTTGTTGCTCAGCGCCTCGCAGATGACCAGGACGAAACGGTCGATTAGCCGGCGCAGCGGTGCCGTGGTGTGGGCGTACGCCGTGCCGATGGCGGACTGGATGGCGTCGTCCGGAACCGCTCCGTCAAAGTACGTGTAGCCGGCCCCGCGGAAAAGCATGCCGGCCGAATGCATGATGGCCAGCTGCCGGTGGTCGGTGGGATCCAGCGTCCGCAGGTACTCGCCGTAACTGACCTTCCCGTCCCACGGTTTACCCAATGCGGCCGTCTGGCGCCGGAAATGGCCGAGGGACCGCTCGTCCGGGGCCGGCATCGTACGGAGGATGCCCACCTTGCCATCGAGCATCAGCGAGGCGGCGGCCATGCCGGTCATGAGGGAAATCTGGGCGTTCCAGTCCTCCACGGGAAGCTGCGGCGCCGCCACAATCCGGTAGCCGCCGTCGGGAAGCTGCACGATCTCCTGCTCAGGCATGTTCAGGCTGGCGCCGCCGCGGGCACGCTCGAGCTCAACGCGTTTGAGCCCCACTTCGCGCAGGAGCTGCAGCAGGGGTGAGGCGGTCCCGGCATCCAGCTCTGCCTGGACGCCCTTGTAGTTGAGCTTGGCCCGGCTGCGGACCATGGCCCGCCGCACCAGTACGGAAACGACTTCGGCCGCGGCATCGAGCTCGAACTCCCAGACGAACGCCGAACACAGCTGACCGGCCAGCAGGCTTCCCGCGTTCTCGCTGATCACCTCCGGGTGCAGGGGGATGCGGCCGTCCGGAGCGTAGAACGTCTGTCCGCGGCGGCGGGTTTCGGCGTCGAGGGCACCGCCGGGAACCACGAAGGACGGAACGTCAGCGATGGCGTACAGGATCCTGTAGCCCTCCCCGGACCGTTCGATGAAGAGGGCCTGGTCGAGGTCCGTGGACGACGGCGGATCGATGGTCAGGAATTCGACGCCGGTCAGGTCGAGCCCCGGGAGCCGGCGCTTCGCCACGGCCGCCTCCGCCTCCCTGAGCACGTGGTCGGCGAACTGCCCGGGGAGTTCCAGCTCGGTCCGCAGCGCACTCAGGGCCTCGGCCAGGGCGTTGGTCTGTTCGTGGACGCTGGGGGACAGGCGATGATGTGGCACGAAAATCAGGTTAGTCCGATTTCCGCAGTTAGTCTTGGGTTATGGGCACATCCTCGGCTGACACCGCTCGCTATGACCGCTTCGTCGCTGACCTGTTCGGTGTGATGGCGTACGGCGAGCTTTCCGCCTTCGAACGGCTCTCGTCCGACGCCCGCTACTCCCCGACGCTCCATGACCGCGCCGTGCTCGGCCGGATTGCCGTCATCGAGTTCCAGCATTACGAGCTGGTGAGTAAAAAGCTGGCGGACATGGGCGTGGACGTCGAGGACGCGATGCTGCCGTTCCAGGCAGCCGTGGACCACTTCCATGAACGGACGCGGCCGGCGGACTGGTACGAATCCCTGATGAAGGCCTACGTGGTGGACACGGTGTCGGCCGATTTCTACCAGGCCGTGGCCCGCTACGTGGATCCCGGAACCAGGGAGCTGATCCAGCAGATCCAGGCGTCCGAGGACGCAACAGCCGTGCTCAGGGAGCGGCTGCGGGTGGCCCTGGCGGACGACCCCCGGCTCGCCTCCCGGCTGGCGTTGTGGGGACGGCGGCTCCTGGGCGAGGCGCTCACCCAGGCCCAGCGCGTGGGCTACGAAAACGCCTTCCTGACGGAACTGATCACGGCAGCTGACAGCGGTGCGGATGACGCTGCCGCCAGGGAGCGCGTGCAAAGGCTCACCGCGGAGCTTGCGGAGAACCATTCCAAGCGGATGGTGCAGCTCGGGCTGAGCGGCTAGCCCCCAACCTGCGCTGCGCTGCCGGAACGGGTGCCCGCGCCCGGTGCCCCCGCGTCAAGCGCTGCGAGCAGTTCGGCCGCGGCAGCCGTAGGGTCCGGAGCCTCGGTGATGGCCCGCACCACGACGATCCGGCTGGCTCCCGCCGCCACCACCTGCTCGACGTTGGCCAAGTCAATCCCGCCGATGGCGAACCACGGAAGACGCCGGATGCTTTCCTCGTCGGCACTGCCGACAGCCCCGGCTGCATAACGGACAAGGTCAAGCCCGACGGCGGCACGGCCGGGTTTGGTGGGAGTGGCCCACACCGGGCCGACGCAGAAGTAATTAAGGCCTTGGGGTGCCTGTGCGGCCGCGATGGCGGCATCAACCTGGTCGGGGGAGTGGGTCGACAGTCCGATCGCCGCGGAGTCGTTCAGCAGCGTCCGTGCCGAGTGCAGCGGCAGGTCCTTCTGGCCGATGTGAAAGACAGGTGCCCCGGCCAGTGAGGCGATGTCCGCCCGGTCGTTGACGGCCCAGAGCCGGCCGTGCCTGGCGGCGGCCTGGCGCAGGACTGCCAGGAGTTCGAGTTCCTCGGCCGCCTCGATGTTTTTGTCCCTCAGCTGGATGATGTCCACTCCGCCGGCAAAGGCAGCATCGACGAAGTCGGCGAAGTCGCCGCGCTCCTTACGGGCATCGGTGCAAAGGTACAGGCGGGCTTCATGGATATCAGGCGCGGTCATGGCAACCAGCCTAGTTCCTCTAAACTGGGCTGGTACCGCGGGAGCCCGCTGCAGCTGTCACAAAAGGCGCAGGGCTGAGAGGGCGTCAGAGCCGACCGCTTGACCTGATCCGGTTAGTACCGGCGTAGGGAAGGAATTCCATGAACCTTGGATCCGGCGGGAAGACCTCTGCCGCAGCACGGCTCCACGCCGACGTGGCCGTGATTGGCGGCGGCGTTATCGGCCACGGAATCGCCTGGGAGGCGAGGCGCTCGGGACGCTCCGTGGTCCTCATCGACAAGGCGCCCGGGACAGGTGCCAGCTGGGCCGCCGCGGGGATGCTGGCCCCGGTCAGCGAACTGCATTACCAGGAGGAGGAACTCCTGGAGCTCATGCTCGAGTCCTCTGCGCGGTGGCCCGAATTCGCGGCGGCGCTCGCCGGTGGCGGCGCCGGCCGCGACGCAGGGTACCTCGCCACGCCGACCATCGCCGTTGGCGCGGATCCCGCCGACCGCCGCGCACTGATGGACCTGCGCGAAGTCCAGCGGGCCGCCGGCCTGGCAGTGGAACCGCTGACTATCCGTGAGGCCCGGCTGCGGGAGCCGCTGCTTAGCCCGGGCATCTCCTGCGCACTGGACATCCCGGCCGACCACCAGGTTGATCCGCGGAAGCTGGTGGCTGGCATCGCCGCTGCACTGGCCTGCCACGCGCCCGGTTCGCGGACCGCCGTGGCCGGCGCTGAAGACGGCTACGCGGTCCGCGACAACGCCGCCGGGCTGCTCTGGGACGGCGGACAGGACGGCGGACAAGACGGCGGGCGGGTCAGCGGTGTCCGGCTTGCGGGAGGCGGCGCCGTGCTGGCCGCCGAAACGGTGGTGGCCAACGGTCTCGGGGCCGCCTCGCTGGACGGACTGCCGGAGGGGCTGAGACTGACCCTGCGCCCCGTGTACGGCGACATTCTCAGGCTCAGGGTTCCGGAACGGCTCCGTCCGCTGCTGACCGCCACGGTCCGGGGCATGGTCCGCGGAATCCCGGTCTACCTGGTGCCGCGGCAGGACGGCACCGTGGTCATTGGTGCCACCCAGCGGGAAGACGGTCAGGCCGCACCCAGCGCCGGCGGTGTCTACCAACTGCTCAGGGACGCCCAGGCCCTGGTGCCCGCAGTGGCCGAACTGGAGCTGATCGAGGCAACGGCCAGGGCACGGCCCGGCACACCGGACAACGCGCCCCTGCTGGGCCGCGTGGCTGCCGGGCTCATCATCGCCACCGGATTCTTCCGGCACGGAGTCCTGCTGACACCCGCCGCCGCCGTCATCTGCCGCGAGCTGATGGACGGCGTGAAGGACAGTCGCTGGGATGCCTTCCGTCCCGGGCGGTTCTCCACCGAACGCACCGCTTCGAACACAGTCACATTTGACCAGGACAAGGAACCCGCATGAACATCACACTGAACGGCAACGCCCACGCCATGGGGGCAGGCGCCTCCGTCACCACTCTTGTCAGCCAGGTCACCGGCCGGAAGCTGGCTGCCAACGGGCAGGCCGCCGACGGCCAGCGGCTCGGGGTGGCAGTGGCACGCAACGCGGAGGTGGTGCCCCGCAGCCAGTGGCACAGCACAGCACTCGCCGAGGGCGACGAGATCGAGCTTGTCACGGCAGTTCAGGGAGGATGAGGACGATGACTGAAACAACCACGCAGGCTGATACCGCAACGCACGCCGCTGACCGCCTCGTCATTGACGGCGTCGGACTGACCTCGAGGCTCATCATGGGCACGGGAGGCGCCCCAAGCCTGGACGGACTGGGGGCGGCGCTCCTGGCGTCCGGCACCGAACTGACCACCGTGGCCATGCGACGTTATTCGCCGGCGGAGGCGGGGTCCCTGTTCCAGCTGCTCCTGGACCACAACATCCGCGTCCTCCCGAACACCGCCGGCTGTTTCACAGCCCGCGACGCCGTCATGACGGCGGAGCTCGCGCGCGAGGCCCTGGAGACGGACTGGGTCAAACTCGAAGTCATCGCCGACGAACACACGCTCCTGCCGGACGCGGTGGAACTTGTGGAGGCCACCGAACAGCTCGTCAACCGTGGATTCAAGGTCTTCGCCTACACCAACGACGATCCCGTTCTGGCACTGCGTCTTGAAAACCTGGGCGCCACGGCGGTCATGCCGCTGGGCTCGCCCATCGGGACCGGGTTGGGAATCCTCAATCCCCACAACATCGAGCTGATCGTCTCCCGCGCCTCCGTGCCGGTAGTCCTGGACGCCGGCATCGGCACGGCCTCGGACGCCGCCCTGGCCATGGAACTGGGCTGCGATGCCGTGCTCCTGGCCACTGCCGTGACCCGGGCGCAGAACCCGGCACTCATGGGGGAGGCCTTCAAACACGCCGTTATCGCCGGTAGGCTGGCCAAAGCGGCCGGGCGGATACCGCGCCGCGAGCATGCGCTGGCGTCATCGGCCATGGAAGGCCGGGCGGAGTTCCTCTAGCCCGGACACCCGCGGTAGACCGGTCGGCAGGGCAGGCCCACCCACGAACCCCGCCAAGGAGGCAGCCGTGGCCGCCAGGGACGACATCCTCACCCGACCCCAGATCGACGCGGCGCTCGCTGACCTGCCGGACTGGCGTTACCGCCTCGGCGGCCTGGTCACCGTCTTCAAGACGCCGACGGCGGCCGGCGCGCTTGGGCTGATTGCCGCCGTCGGGCGCGTTGCCGAGGAACGTGACCACCATCCCGACCTGGACTGGCGCTATAACCGGGTGTTCATCCGGTTCAGCTCCCATGACGTCGGCGGGGAGGTAACGGCGCGTGACACCGGCGCTGCCGCCTCCGTCAGCAAAGCCGCCGCGGCGGCAGGCGCGGAGGCCCAGCCCGGCCTCTACCGGACGGTGGACATCGGCATCGACACGCCGGACGCGGACGGGATCTCCGAGGTCTGGCGCGTCGCGCTCGGCTACCGCAGGGGCCGGTTCGGGAATCTCGTCGACCCGTACGGCCGTGGACCGGGCGTGTCCTTCGAGCAGGCGCCGGCGGCGGACGGGAACCGCCTCCACCTGGACATCCACCGGTCCAAGGCAGAGTCCGGCGCTGCCCTGGAGAAGACGGCGGCCACCGGCGCCTTAATGAACAGTGACCACGCACCCGAACGGGTGGTGGTCACTGATGCCCAAGGAAACCGGTTGTGCCTATGCACCGAAGAAGGCCACGGACCCGACCTCTAGAGATCGGGCCCCGCATCGGGCACCGGGGACTAATCGCTCGGAGCCCAAGCCGCCCGGCCGGTCAACTGCCGGCAGGGCTGGCCGCTATTTCTTCAGGGCGGCCGTGAGCCGTTGTGTGTCCCGTTTGGTGCGCAGCCTGCCCAGGTAGCCAGCCACCGCCACGGCCGCTGCGGAGCCGGCCACCATCGGAAGAATCCACGGTATCCAAGTCAGGCCCGGCTGGTAGCCAAGGCCCGCCGCCATGCAGATAATCCAGGCAAGCATTCCCACGACCGTGGCCACGCCTGCCGGCAGGAACATGCCGTACTTGGCATGGCGCCGGTCATTGGCCCAGACGATGAAGCCCGCGGCCACGGTGACCAGTACGACGATAACGAGGGACAGCACTGCTGGTCCTAGAGTGCGCCGAAGCCGACCCGGCGGACTTCCTCCGCGCCGATCTCCACGTAGCCCAGGACGTTGGCCGGCACAATGATCTGGCGGCCCTTCTCATCGCTCAGGCGCAGCTCGGTGCCTTTGGCGAGGGACTCCGCCACGACCTTGGCCACCGCGTCAGCATCCTGGGCCGATTCCAGCACAATTTCGCGGCCGATGTTCTGAATGCCGATCTTTACTTCCACAGCAAGGCCTCCCAGCCAATCAATGTTGATGCACCTACAAAGGTAGTTCTCCCTTTGTAGTCTAGGTCTCCTTGGGGAAACGAGAGATTCCGCGCCAAGCTAAACGGTAGATGAGGTCGCTGGCCACATCCAGGTCAAGGTTTCCGTCCGTTTCGAGCCAATAGCGGGCACTTACCTGCGCCATGCCGGCAAGTCCCCGCCCCAGGAGCTGCGCTTCCAACGGCGGCAGCTTGGTGTCTTCGGCGATGACACGTGCAATGGCGTCGGCAAAGGCCTTGTTGAAGGTCTCCAGGCGCGAGCTGACGTCGGGATCGTTGATCAGGTCTGATTCGAAGACCAGCCGGTGCGCCTGGTCGTCGCTGTCGATGAAGCGGTAATAGGCCCGCATGACGGCCTGGACCCGCTCCTTGTTGTCCGAGGTGGAGTTCAGCGCCCCCATCATGAGGTCGGTGAGGACGCCGAGGTGGCTGTCCAGGAGCGCCAGGTACAGCTCACGCTTGGAAGGAAAGTGCTGGTAGAGCACCGGTTTGCTCACATGGGCCGTTTCCGCGATCTCATCCATGGCGGCGCCGTGGTAACCGTTGGCAACGAAGACCTCCTGGGCGGCAGCCAGCAACTGGGCACGGCGTTCATCGCGGGGCAGCCTGGCCGACCGCTGCCCGGCCGGGCGGGATGCGCCCGCAGGCGGGTGCGCACCCTGAGGGCGATCAACCGGTGCATCGTGAACCACTGTTGGCCTTCTTTCCATTTCAGTTAACTTCACTTTACCCGGAGGTAATATGACCCAGCGGTATCTTCAGGCATACATTGAAGTATGGCTTCTCTGTCCACCGCAAATGCAACCCGCACTTCACCGGCCCCCCTCGTCGATCCGGCGGCCGGACTTACGCCCGAAGAGGTGGAGCGGTACTCGCGGCACCTCATCATTCCGGAGATCGGCGCACTCGGCCAACGCCGGCTGAAGAACGCCCGCGTCCTGGTGATCGGAGCCGGCGGGCTCGGCTCGCCGGCCCTCCTCTACCTTGCCGCTGCCGGCGTGGGGACCATCGGGATCATCGACGACGACGATGTTGACCTGAGCAACCTGCAGCGCCAGATCATCCATGGCGTGGCAGATGTGGGGCGGCCCAAGATCGAGTCGGCGCGGGATGCCATCGCCGCCCTGAACCCGCTGGTGGACGTTCGCCTCCACGATGCCAGGCTGGACTCCTCCAACGCACTGGAGCTGTTCTCCGGATACGACCTCATCCTTGACGGGGCCGACAACTTCGCCACCCGCTACCTGGTCAACGATGCCGCGGCCATCCTCGGGAAGCCCTACGTCTGGGGCTCGATCTTCCGTTTCGACGGCCAGGTCAGCGTGTTCTGGGAAAAGCACGGCCCCACCTACCGCGACCTGTATCCGGAGGCTCCGCCGGCGGGTTCGGTCCCGTCCTGCGGCGAGGGCGGCGTGTTCGGGATGCTGTGCGCGGCGGTCGGATCCCTGATGGTGACGGAGGCCGTCAAGCTGATCACCGGCGTCGGGCGTTCCCTGCTCGGCCGCGTGGCGCTCTACGACGCCCTGGGCGGCAGCTGGCGCGAGATCAGGGTGGCGAAGGACCCCGCAGCCCCTCCGATTACCGAACTGACGGACTACGAGGCGTTCTGTGGCATCACCCCGCCGGCAGCCACCGACGCGGACCACTCCGTGACTGCCACGCAACTGGCCGAGATGCTGGCCTCCCGCGACGCCGGGACGAAGGACTTCGAGCTTGTTGACGTCCGGGAATCGGGCGAGTTCGACATTGTCAGGATCGACGGCTCCGTCCTCATCCCGCAGGGCAGGATCCTGTCCGGGGAGGCGTGGGCCGAGCTGCCGCAGGACAGGGACATTGTCTTCCACTGCAAGTCGGGGGCGCGGTCCGCCGCCGTGCTTGCTGCGGCCAGGAAGGCCGGCTACCAGCGCGTGAGCCATCTCGACGGCGGCATCCTCGCCTGGGTGAGGGACGTGGAGCCGCAGAAGCCCGTTTACTGACGGGAGCAGCACGCGGGGGAAAGCGCTCACGGCCGCTGCATGCTGCTCGCCAGCGGCGGCAGAGACAGCCCCTGTGTCCGGTCCTGCCACGGATCGGTGTACTCCAGCTCTATGCCTGCGGAGCCGGAGGGTGCCAGATAGCTGATCCAGTGATGGTGCATCGCCCCCGGCGGGATCGTGCCGGTGGTGCGGTCCGCGTCCTGGGGAGTGACCGTGGTGGCCGAGGAGGCCAGTTTCAGGCGGAGCTGGCCCGGGCTGAACAACACCGGCTCCGGACCCGAGTTACTCAGCTCCACCTCGACCAGGACGACGTCGCCCCACGTCAGGTTCACCGGCTGGGGCCACCCCGCCTCCGCCGGAGCTCCGCCGTCGTGGCCATGGGAGCCGGTGACGGCGGTGGCCAGGCTCGCGGTCCGCTGGAAGGTTCCCGCGGCACTCCCGGCCGATGCAACGGGCCCGCTGAGATGTGCAGCAGCGGCTGCCACGGACCGGAAGGCCTGGCGGCCCTGCGCATCCAGCCGGGCGAGGCGGCCCGCCCTGGTGACGGACAGGGAACCAAAGGCCGTGTCCATGCGCGCGGCTGCATGGGGCGAGCTGCGGGACACCGCCCCGTACGTCCCGCCGGCAACCAGCAGGGCGGCGCCGCCACCGACAATCAGTCCGAACTGACGGCGGCTCAGGACCGGGACGGAAATCGTGCGGAAATCAGGATTCACTGCTCGCACCCCCAATAGGATTCACAAGTTCCATCCATGCTCCGCAAGGAACCTAGGGAAACCTTGCAGGATCCTTGGGGCGCGGCTCTGGAACCGGGGACTGGCCCGGAGAGGGGGGTGGGGACTGCGCCTTAGGCGGAGTTCCTCCGGGAGTCCGCTTCGGGAAGCCCCGCGGGGGCAAGCTGGGTGTGGTCGACCGGGCATTCGGCCTTGGAAGCGGCGGCGGGCTGCTCCACTGTGATGCCGTACAGGGTTTCCAGCGCGGCAACATAGTCGTCCTGCTGGCCGTTGGCGGCAAGCTCCCGGGCCCGGACCGTGGGGACGTGGAGCAGCTGCTTCACCATGCGGCGCAGGGCGAATTCGACTTCCTCGGCCGCGGCGGTGCAGCCGTGACGGGCCCGCACCTTCTCCATCTCCGCATCCAGCACATTCATGGTGTGGCGGCGGAGCGCCACGATGGCCGAGTCCACAGACCGTGCCTCGCGCTCCTGCTCAAAAGCCTGCGCGGCGCCGGACACGATGCTGCTGGCCTGGGCCAGGGATTCGGCCTGTTCCTCGGGAGCGGCCAGTCGGACGGATTCCAGCGTGAGGAGCTCGACGCCGTCGAGTTCTCCCACGGCCGGATCAAAATCGTGGGTCAGCGCCAGGTCGATGGCGATCAGCGGACGGGTGGAACCCGATCGCACTTCGGCGAGTTCCGCTGCCTCCACCCTGGTGTCCGATCCGCTGCAGCCGATCATGACGTCGGCGGCGGCGACGGCGGGGTGGAGGGTATCGCCGTCGAGCGCGGTTCCGCCGCGCGTTGCCACGAAGGTGGCCGCGCGGCCGGAGGACGAAAAGACGGAGATGTCGCGGCAGCCGCGCTCGCGCAGGAGGGCCATGGTGGCTCCTGCATAAGCGCCGGTGCCGAACACCACAACTTTCTTCGTGGTCCAATCGGGGTCTTCAGAGAGATCGGTCGCGAGGTCAAGCGCCACGGAGACGATGGACAGGCCGCGGGATCCGAGCGCGGTCTGCGCGCCGACGTCCTTGGCCGTCTTGGACGCGGCCTGGAACAGCCTCACCAGGCCGGAGCTGGCCGTGCCCTCGTGCTGCGCCGTGATCAGCGCCCGCCGCACCTGCCCGGCGATTTCACGTTCGCCGACGACGGCGGAGTCCAGGCCGGAGCTGACCGCAAAGAGATGTTCGCTGACCTCGGGGCCCGTCCGCGTATTAAAGGAGCGCGACACGAGCTGTTCGCTGAGGCCGCTCATCTCGCTGATCTGCCCGACCAGCGCGGCGCGGGCGGCTTCGACGTCGTCCGCGTGCGCTGCCTCGCCATAGATTTCGTAGCGGTTACAGGTGGCAAGGACAACCGCACCCGTCACTGCCGGCGATCCGGCGAGGGCGGATGTTGCTATGCCTGAAGAACCGTTGCTTAGTTGAGCGACGGTTTCGAGGTCGATGTCGGCGTGTGTAGCCACCAGTGAAAAAAGAACCACAGCAGGACAATCATAGCTTTTTCGCAGCCGCGTAGAACAACCCTTGGCCGGGATGCCGCGTCCGAGGTCCTGTGATTCCCGCCACGCAGCCAGTCCGGGGCCCTGGGATGACAGGCTGTCGTTATCTTTTGGGGGCGATTTTGGGCACAATCAAAGGCATGACTTCTAGCGCTGCAACATCAGATGGCACGGTTCTTGACGCTGGCCATCCGCTCAAGGACGGGCGCACTGCCGACTCGCCGCTCATCACTGCATACCGTGGCGGCAAGCCCAGCCGCAGGCCGGTGTGGTTCATGCGCCAGGCCGGCCGGTCGCTGCCGGAATACCTGAAGGTGCGCGAGGGCGTGGCCATGCTTGACTCGTGCCTCCGGCCGGAACTCGCTTCGGAGATCACCCTCCAGCCTGTGCGCCGCCACGACGTTGACGCGGCTATCTTCTTTTCCGATATCGTCATTCCGCTCAAGCTGGCCGGCGTCGGCGTGGACATTGTTCCGGGCGTGGGCCCCGTGCTCAGCAAGCCCGTGCGCACCGCTGAAGACGTCGCGGCGCTGCCCACGCTCACCTGGGAGGCGCTGGAGCCGATCCGCGAAGCCGTCCGCCTGACGGTGGCCCAGCTAGGCAAGACGCCGCTCATTGGGTTTGCCGGAGCACCCTTCACCCTCGCCGCCTACATGGTCGAGGGCAAGCCGTCCCGCGACCACCTCGGTCCGCGCACCATGATGCATGCTGACCCGGAGACATGGACGGCCCTGGCCAACTGGGCTGCCGACGCCTCGGGGTTGTTCCTGCGGGCACAGCTGGAAGCGGGAGCCTCGGCAGGGCAGCTGTTCGATTCCTGGGCCGGGTCCCTCGGCCTGGCTGACTACACCCGCTTCGTGGCACCGGCGTCGGCCCGGGCGCTTGACCACGTCCGGCACCTGGGCGCACCGCTGATCCACTTCGGTACCGGAACGTCGGAACTCCTGGTCGCGATGCGCGACGTCGGTGTCGACGTCGTTGGCGTCGACTACCGGCTGCCGCTTGAGGAAGCCAACCGCCGGCTGGGCGGCACGGTGCCCCTGCAGGGCAACATCGATCCGGCCCTCCTGTCCGCCCCGTGGGAGGTGCTGGAAGCCCATGTCCGGGAGGTCATCGCGTCCGGTTCCTCTGCACCAGGCCACGTCCTGAACCTTGGCCACGGCGTGCCGCCGGAAACTGACCCGGACGTGCTGACACGCGTCGTGACGCTGATCCACTCCATCTCCCCGGAGTAGGACATGGAGGCGGGAACCCCTCCGGCGGCCGGACAAACAGCCCTGGTGGTGGGCGGCGGCATCTCGGGCCTCCTTGCGGCACGGGAACTTGCCCAGGCCGGAGCGGCCGTCACGCTGCTGGAAGCCACCGACTCGTGGGGCGGCTGCGTCGGCCGGCATGAGGTCGCCGGACTGACACTGGACAGCGGTGCCGAATCGTTCGCCACGCGCTCCGGCGCAGTGGCCGACCTCGCCCGGGAGCTGGGTCTCGCCGAAGCCATCGTCGCCCCCCACCCCGGCGGTGCCTGGGTGCAGCTGCCGGACGGCCCCCGTGAGCTTCCCAAGACCGGCATCCTCGGCATTCCGGCAAACCCCTGGGACCCGGAGGTGCGCCGCTCACTGGGGATCGCCGGATCCCTCCGGGCGTCGCTGGACAGGATCCTGCCCTCCTCCGTGGGAACCACTGCCGACGTCGCAAGTGTCTCCGCCCTGGTCCGGGCCAGGATGGGGCGGCGCGTCCTCACTCGGCTCGTCGAACCGGTGGTTGGCGGTGTGCACTCGGCCGACGCCGCTCTCCTGGATGTGGACATGGTCGCTCCCGGCCTCCGCGCCGGAATCGCCCGGCACGGGTCGCTGGCGGCGGCCGTGGCCGCACAGCGCCGGGCGCCGGCAGAAGGTGCCCGGGGCGCCAAGGCAGGCTCCGCCGTCGCCGGGCTGAAGGGCGGCATGCACACCATGGTGTCCGCCCTTGTGGCGGACCTGCGTCGCCGGGGCGTGGAGATGGTCACCGGAAGCCAGGCCCGCTCGGCCATGCGGACCCCGGATGGCTGGCGGATCGCTACGGGCAGCGGCAACCTCCCTGCGACGACGTACGACGCCGGCGTACTGGTGGTCGCGCTCGACGGCCCCGCAGCCGTCGGACTGCTTGAGGAGGCGGTGCCTGCCCTGGCCGGCCACCGGCCGGGCCCCGGACCGGAAGTGAAACTGGTGACGCTCGTCGCCGACCTTCCGGAGCTGGACCGGCGCCCGCGCGGAACGGGGATCCTGGTGGCTCCGCAGACTCCCGGAATCCGGGCCAAGGCGCTTACGCATGCGACGGCCAAGTGGGACTGGCTGGCTGCGGCAGCGGGACCGGGCCGGCATGTTGTGAGGCTTTCGTACGGCCGCCGCGACAGCGCCGCGGCTGGCGGGGAGGGCCGAGGATCCCACGACGCGGCTGGCTTGCCGGATGCGGCCTTGCTGGAACTCGCCCTCCATGACGCCTCCGCCCTGCTGACAGTGCCAGTGACCGCGGACAGCCTGGTGGGCTGGGACGTGGTCTCGTGGGCCGGCGCCCTTCCGTTCGCCGCAGTGGGGCACCGGCAAAGGGTTGCCGAAGTGCGCCGGATCTGCGGCGACAGCAGCGGACTCGTGCTGGTGGGCGGCTGGCTCGCCGGAAACGGACTGGCCGCCGTGGTGGCAGACACCAGGAAGCAACTGCGCCGTTTTCTGGAGTAATCCACTGCTCCGGCGCCACAGTCCGGTCCTTAGTAATAGCGAGCATTGGCGCCCGCAATACCCGCTCGCCCTGCCGGAAGCAAGTTTTTCATCCCGGCGTTTTGTGTCTAGGGTCGAAACTATGGTCGATCAGAAGTCCGAGAATTTTCGTACGCTGACCGGTAACCATGGGGGACTTCGGCGTGGCACGGCAGCAGCTGCGCTCGGAGCGGTACTGGTCTTATCCGCAGGCGTCCCTGCATCCAACGCTGCAGTGCCGGCATTGCTGGCCGACACAGATGGCGCGCCCGCTCCGGAACCGGCTGTGAGCCAGCTCAGCGCCACCGTGTCCGGGACCCTCAGCCTCGACGCCTGGGCAGGTTCCGTCCTTGGCGATGAGGACGACGACGAGTCGTCCGCCTCGCCCACGCCGACGCTGTCCCCGACGGTCTCACCCTCCGCCACCCCGTCGCCCATCGTTCCGGTGCCGACGCTGCCTAAAACGCCCCTACCGACGACACCGCCGGCGCCCACCCCGACACCTTCGCCCTCCAGCACATCCACGTCCGGCCCGTCCCAGACGCCGTCGCCGACGCCCACCGAGGCCCGGCCTGGCTACTCACCGGCGGCCACCGCTCCCGTGCCTGCCGGGCAGGGCACGCCGGCGGCCGGGCCCGGAGGGGCAACCCAGCCGGCAACACAGCCGGCACCGGCAGTGCAGCCTGCGCCGGCGGCCCCGGCAACCGTCCCGTCAGCCGAAAGCCCGGTGCCCGCTGCGGCGGGGGGTGCCTCAGTGGACCGCAGGACGGACGGCACATTGGATGCGGCTGCCGCCCGGCCCGGTGCCGCCGGCATCGCGTCCGGCGTCTGGGGCTCGGCGCGCCTGTCCCGTCCGATGAACATGGGAACAGTGGACTACCGGTATTCGGCGGTCAAGCCCAACAGTGCCATTCTTGGCTCCTCGCAGACCGGCCCGGTTTCGCCGCTGGTATGGGTAGGCGCCGGGCTCGTGCTGCTTGCCGGTGCAGCCGGCCTGGTGGCATACAAAATGCGCAAAGCCCTGTAGCCCCGTAACGAAGCGACGAACAGTCCGCCGAGATCCGACCCTGTGAAATACCCCACTTCTACACGCTGTAGAAGTGGGGTTTTTCGACTTGGGCGCATGGAACGGGCAGTATGGTATCCATGAGCCACACTCCTGCCGAATCTGTCACCAAAACCGAAGAATCAGCCGAGCAGTTCTTCACCCTCTGGACCGTATTCAAGCGCTCCGCCGAGGTCCTCCGCAGCGCAGATGCCGCCGAGGATTTCGATGCCCTGGTTGCGCGCCTGGCCGAGGGCGGGGTGACCTACCGCGGAAGCTATGACGTCTCCGCCATGCGTGCCGATGCCGACGTCATGGTCTGGCTGCACGGGCCAAAGCCCGAGGCGCTGCAGCAGGCGATCCGGGATATCCGCCGGAGCAAGCTGTTCGCCGGAACCGAACTCGTATGGTCCGCCATGGGCGTGCACCGGGAAGCGGAGTTCGCCAAGAACCACACGCCGGCCTTTTCCCGCGGGGTGGCGCCGGCCGAATGGCTCTGTGTCTACCCGTTCGTCCGGTCCTACGAGTGGTACCTGCTGCCCGAAGAAGAGCGCGGCAAGATGCTCCGGGACCACGGCATGCTGGGCCGCGACTTCCCGCAGGTCATTTCGAACACCGTGTCCTCGTTTGCGCTCGGGGACTGGGAATGGATCCTCGGGCTGGAAGCCCCCGAACTCGTCGACCTGGTGGACCTGATGCGCCACCTGCGGTCCACGGAGGCCCGCAACCACGTACGCGAGGAAATTCCGTTCTACACCGGCCGGCGCATTACCGCGGGGGAGATTGCCGAGGTACTGGCATGAGCCCGCTGGATCCCCAGGAGTCTGGCATTGCGGTAAACCCCGTGACGGAGGCCGGCAGGATGGCCCCCAAGAATTATGACGCGGTTCTCCTCGCATCCTTCGGCGGCCCAGAAGGGCAGGACGATGTCATCCCCTTCCTGCGCAATGTGACACGCGGCCGCGGCATCCCGGATGAGCGGCTCGAAGAGGTATCCCACCACTACCGCGCCAACGGCGGCATCAGCCCGATCAACCAGCAGAACCGCGAACTCAAGGCGGCGCTGGAGGCAGAGCTGGCCCGCCGGGGCATTGGCATGCCGGTGCTTTGGGGCAACCGCAACTGGGATCCCTACATCCCGGAAACCCTCCAGGACGCCTACGACGCCGGCCACCGCAAGCTGCTCATGGTCACCACGAGTGCCTACTCCTGTTACTCCAGCTGCCGCCAGTACCGCGAAGACATCGGCATGGCGCTGACCGAGACGGGCCTCGACGGCAAGCTCGAGGTGGACAAGGTCCGGCAGTACTTCGACCACCCCGGTTTCGTCGAGCCCTTCATCGAGGGGACGGCCGCCGGGATTGCCGACGTCCGTGCCCAGCTC
The DNA here is from genome assembly GCF_017052465.1 of Arthrobacter pascens. GTDB lineage: Bacteria > Actinomycetota > Actinomycetes > Actinomycetales > Micrococcaceae > Arthrobacter > Arthrobacter pascens. The sequence continues at coordinate 169,790 of NZ_JAFHKT010000152.1, read as the reverse complement.
GCCGCTGCCGGAACGCCGGACGCACCCGTCCACGTTCTCTTTGCCACGCATTCCATCCCCACCCGCGACGCCGACGCCGCCGGAAAGTCCCCGGATGAGCCCCGCGAATTCGCCGAGGGCTCTGCCTACGTCGCGCAGCATCTGGCAACGGGCACCGAAGTCATGCGCCGGGTGGAAGAGGAATCCGGCCTGTCCGCGCCCTGGTCCCTCGTGTACCAGTCCCGGTCCGGCGCTCCCCACGTGCCCTGGCTCGAGCCCGACATCAACGATGCCATCGAGGACCTGTCCAAGCAGGGGGCCAAGGGCATCGTCATCGTTCCGCTGGGCTTCGTCAGCGACCACATGGAAGTGGTCTGGGACCTTGATACGGAGGCGCTGGAGACCTGCGCTAACCTTGGGCTCGCGGCCACCCGTGTTCCGACGCCGGGCACCCACCGCCGTTTTGTCAACGGACTGGTGGACCTCATCTGTGAACGTACTGTGGCGAACAACATCGGGGACCGCCCGGCAGCCACTCCGCTGGGTCCCTGGTACGACGTTTGCCGTCCCGGCTGCTGCGCCAACTTCCGCGGCGAAAAGCCGACCATCGCCGGCGCTGACACCACCGTGGGAACCGGCCACGACCCCTACCCATCAGTGAGGCAGGACACGCAGTGACTGTTCGGATCGGCACGCGGGCAAGCAAGCTCGCCCTTACCCAGACGCAGCAGACCGCTGACCTGCTGGCCGCCGTCGGGGGCTTTCCCGTGGAACTCGTGCACATCAGGACCGAGGGGGACGTCCTCAAGGGATCGCTGTCGCAAATGGGAGGCACGGGCGTGTTCGTGGCGGCGCTCCGGGACGCCCTGCTGCGCAATGAGTGCGATGTTGCGGTGCACTCCCTGAAGGATCTCCCCACGGGCCCGGCTGTCGGCCTGGCCCTTGCGGCGACTCCGCCGCGGGTGGACGTCCGCGACGTCCTGTGCGCCCGCGACGGCCTCAAACTGGCCGACCTTCCGAAAGGTGCACGGGTGGGCACCGGATCACCCAGGCGCGCCGCGCAGCTCCGGGCTGTCCGTCCCGACCTGGACATCGTGGACATCCGCGGCAACGTGGACACCCGCCTCGGGCGCGTTCCTGGCCTGCCGGGCAACGCCACCGACGAGGTGGTGGCCGGCAAGTCCGGTGACCTGGACGCGGTTGTCCTCGCCGCCGCGGGCCTGGAGCGCATCAGCAGGCTGGACACCGTCACGGAATACCTGGACACGGACATTATGCTGCCGGCCGCCGGCCAGGGGTCCCTGGCCATCGAATGCCGCACGGCTGATGCCCCCCGCCAGGCAGGCTCCACCGCGGGATCGCAGGGCGTCCTCGCGCAGGCACTCGCGGCGCTTGATGACCAGGACACCCGGCTGGCCGTTACCGCGGAGCGGGCGCTGCTGGCGCGGCTCGAGGCTGGATGCGCAGCCCCCGTGGGCGCCTACGCCTACCGCAAGGGCAGCATGCTGCACCTCGAAGCTGTGGTCTGCGCCGTCGACGGCACGGCAACCGTGCGCGACAAGCGCGCCACGGACGGCCTGACTGAAGTCGGTGCCACACTGCTGGGCATTGAGCTGGCCGAGGTCCTCCTGGCCGCCGGGGCCGCCGACATCGCGGACCTGACGGCGTCCTGAGAGGCCGGCAGGGAACGACTTCATGGGACAGAGGGGCGAAGGTCCGGCCACCGGCCGTGCCGGGCACCGGCACGGGGCGGAACGCACAGCGACGGAACCGACGGGCCCGCGGCCGCTCGAGGGCGACCGCATTCTGGTCACCCGCAGCCCCGACCGTGCCGGAACGTTCGTCGCGCAGCTGCGGCTCGCCGGCGCCGATCCGCTCCTGCTTCCGCTGAAAGACTTCGAACGCGCGTCGGACCAGGCAGCCCTGGACGAGGCCTTCAATGCCCTCGGCTCCGGGCAGTATGCCTGGCTCGTGGTCAGCAGCGCCACCACGGTCCTGGCGCTGCAGATCAAGGCCGCCGAGCGGCAAGTGGCCTTGCACCAGTGGATTCCCGCCGCCACGCGCGTCGCTGCGGTAGGCCCGTCCACCGCGAACGCCCTTGAGGACGCCGGAGTGGCAGTCCACCTGGTACCGCAGCACGAACATTCCGCGGCCGGTCTCGCCGGGGAATGGCCCGCAGGTCCCGCCACGGTGCTCCTGCCCCAGGCGGACATTGCCGCCCCCACCCTCGCCCTCGGCCTCAGCGCCAAAGGGGCGGACGTGAGGACAGTCGTGGCCTATCACACGGTGGATTACCCGGCGGAGCCCGGCCGCCGGCTTGCCGCACCGGGAACGTCCGGCGGCGTGGCGAAGACGCTCACGCCGGCGGAAGCCAAAGCCTGCATATCCGACGGCGGGATTGCCGCCGTCGTCGCTGCTTCTCCAAGCGCCGCCCGCCGCATCCATGCGGCGCTTTCCCCGCTGGGCGCCTGCCGCTTTGTCGCCGTCGGCAAGACAACGGCCGCCGCAGCGGAAGCGCTCGGGCTGACGGTCGCCGCCACGGCAGTCGAAGCCACACCTGCGGGGCTTGTCGCTGCCGTGGTCCGGGCCGTTCATCCCGGGACAGCACCCAATCCCGACATCCATTCGTCAGCATCAGGCACCCAGTGAAGGACAGGACATGAGTTTTCCGAACCACCGCCCGCGGCGGCTCCGCACCACCCCCGCGATGCGCAGGCTCACTGCCGAGAACCGGCTCGCCCCCGCGGATCTGATCCTCCCCGCCTTCATCCGCGAAGGCCTCTCGGAGCCCAACCCGATTGCCTCCATGCCCGGCGTCGTGCAGCACACCACTGAGACGCTGAAGCGTGCCGCGTCGGAGGCCGTGGAACTGGGCGTGGGCGGAATCATGCTGTTCGGCATTCCGGCGCAGCGCGACGCCGAGGGCACCGCCTCCCTCGATCCGGACGGCGTCCTGAACAAAGCCATCCGCGACGTCCGGGCCGAGGTGGGCGACGACCTGGTGGTCATGAGCGACGTGTGCCTGGACGAATTCACCGACCACGGCCACTGCGGCGTCCTGGACGCCAACGGGTATGTGGACAACGACGCCACGCTGGACATCTACGCCAGGATGGCGGTGGCCCAGGCCGACGCCGGGGCGCACGTGCTGGGCCCGTCCGGCATGATGGACGGCCAGGTAAGCGTCATCCGGCAGGCACTCGAAGACGCCGGGCACGTCAACACGGCGGTGATTGCCTACGCTGCCAAATATGCGTCGGCGTTCTACGGACCGTTCCGGGAAGCGGTGGACTCCCAGTTGAAGGGGGACCGCCGGACCTACCAGATGGACGCCGCGAACCGGCGCGAGGCCATCCAGGAAGTGGAGCTTGACCTAGCCGAAGGGGCCGACATGGTGATGGTCAAGCCCGCCATGAGCTACCTCGACATCCTGAGGGACGTTGCCGAGATGAGCCCCGTGCCCGTGGCCGCGTACCAGATCTCGGGGGAGTACGCCATGATCGAGGCGGCGGCCGGGAACGGCTGGATCGACCGCCGGGCGGCCATCACGGAGTCCGTTCTGGGCATCCGCCGCGCAGGGGCCAACATGGTCCTCACGTATTGGGCGAGCGAGCTGGCCGGCTGGCTGAAGGAATCCTGATGAGCGAAACGCCGGAGGATTCTTCCACCCAGGATTCTTCCACGAGGGCTTTTTCCACCCAGGCGGGTCCCACCGAACCGGTTGGGCCCGGCCGGATCCTGCTGGGGGTGAACACCTTCGGGGACACCGGAACCGGGGCGGACGGACGTCCGGTGCCGCACGCCCAGGTGCTGCGGCAGCTGCTTGAACAGGCAGAGCTGTCCGACGCCGTCGGACTTCACGCCTTCGCCGTGGGTGAGCACCACCGCCGGGATTTTGCGGTCTCCGCGCCCGAGGTCTTCCTCGCGGCCGCCGCCGGGCGGACCAGGCAGATCCGGCTCGGCTCGGCCGTCACGGTGCTGAGCTCCGACGACCCCATCCGGGTCTTCCAGCGCTTCGCGACGCTGGACGCGCTCTCCAACGGGCGGGCTGAGGTGATGCTGGGCCGGGGCTCGTTCGTCGAGTCCTTTCCGCTGTTCGGCTTCGACCTGGCGGACTATGACGTCCTCTTCGAGGAAAAGCTTGAGCTGTTCGACAAGGTCCGGGCGCAGAAACCCGTGCACTGGGAGGGCCGCACCCGGCCGGCCCTGAGTGGGCTGAACGTTTATCCGCACCTTGAAGGCCACCTCCTGCCGACCTGGATCGGCGTGGGCGGCACACCCGAATCCGTGCTGCGGTGTGCCGAGTACGGCTACCCCATCATCTTCGCGATCATCGGCGGGCAGCCGAGGTCCTTCGCGCCGCTGGCCAACCTCTACCGGGAAGCCATGGCCAAGTACGGCCATTCCATGCAGCAGATGGCCACGCACTCGCCCGGACATGTGGCCGCCACTGACGAAGAAGCACGCGAGGAATACTTCCCGCACTGGCTCGAGCTACGGAACCGGATCGGCGCCGAACGCGGCTGGGGCCCGGCGAGCCGCGGCGAATTCGACGCAATGTGCACGCCCGAGGGGGCCCTGTACGTCGGCTCTCCCGAAACCGTGGCGCAGAAGATCGTGAGGCTGAAACACAACCTCGGCGTGGACCGTTTCGATCTCAAGTACAGCAGCGGGTCCCTGCCGCACGCCGCCATGATGCGCTCCATTGAGCTGCTGGGCACGGCCGTGGCACCCCGCGTCAACGAACTCCTGAAAGAATAGGACGCATGACTTCCACCATGCCTCACAATGAGGAACTCTTCGACCGCGCCCGCCAGCTGATGCCGGGCGGCGTGAACTCCCCTGTCCGTGCGTTCGGCTCTGTGGGCGGAACCCCGCGGTTCATGGTCTCGGCCAGGGGCCCGTACCTGACGGATGCCGACGGCAACGAGTACGTCGACCTGGTCTGCTCCTGGGGCCCGGCGCTGCTCGGCCACGCCCATCCGGCCGTCCTCGAGGCCGTGCACGCAGCGGTGGACCGCGGGCTGTCCTTCGGCGCGTCCACCCCGGACGAGGCCAACCTTGCGGCAATCGTCAAGGAACGCGTTTCCGCGGTGGAGCGGATCCGGATGGTGTCCACCGGCACCGAGGCCACCATGACGGCCATCCGGCTGGCCCGTGGCTTCACCGGCCGCAACCTCGTGATCAAGTTCGCGGGCTGCTACCACGGCCACCTGGACGGCCTGCTCGCCTCAGCCGGCTCTGGTGTGGCCACGCTGGCCCTGCCCGGCTCTGCCGGGGTCACGGCGGCGACGGCCGCCGAAACACTGGTCCTGCCGTACAACGACCTCGGCGCCGTCGAGGCCGCCTTCGCCGAGCACGGCCCCAACATCGCTGCCGTGATCACCGAAGCGGCCCCTGCCAACATGGGCGTGGTCACCCCGGGCGAGGGCTTCAACGCCGGGTTGTCCCGCATCACGGCCGCCCACGGCGCGCTGCTGATCGTGGACGAGGTCCTCACCGGCTTCCGCACCGGCTACGCCGGCTACTGGGGCCTTACGGGCGGCGCCGCGGATGCCACGGAACAGTGGACCCCTGACCTGCTCACCTTCGGAAAGGTGATCGGCGGGGGCATGCCGACGGCGGCCCTCGGCGGCCGTGCGGACGTCATGGACTACCTCGCGCCGATTGGCCCGGTCTACCAGGCCGGCACGCTCTCCGGCAACCCGGTGGCCATGGCCGCCGGCGTGGCCACCCTCACGCACGCCACCCGCGATGTTTACTCGTTTATCGATGCGCGGTCGCTTGAGCTGTCCTCGGCCCTGTCCTCGGCACTGGACGACGCCGGCGTGGACCACTCGATCCAGCGCGCCGGAAACCTGTTCTCGGTGGCCTTCGGCACCTCGGAGCACGGCGTCCACAACTACAGCGACGCCCAGAAGCAGGACGTGTTCCGGTATGCGCCGTTCTTCCACTCCATGCTGGACTCCGGCGTCTACCTCCCGCCGTCAGTCTTCGAGGCCTGGTTCCTCTCGGCTGCACACGACGACGCCGCAATGAACAGGATCTTCGACGCACTGCCCGCCGCCGCGCAGGCGGCCGCCGCAGCGAAGGCCTGACCCGCCGTCGTCCGTCCTGGTGCCGGCCGCCAGGACGGCCGGGTGGCAACAAAAAACTCCGGACCCGCGAGGCGGGTGCCGGAGTTTTTTGTCGTCTCCCGGTGTAGCGGGCAGACGCGGCTTTCCTAGAAAGCCGGGGTTACATCACCGTTGGGCCATTCCTTCTCGATGAAGGCCTTGACCTCGGGGGAGTGGAGGAGTTCGTCCAGCTTCTTGATGCGGGCGTCGTCCTTCGACTCCTCCCGCCAGGCCAGGAAGTTGGCGTACGGGTTGTTGTCGGTGGACTCAACAGCCAGCGCATCCTTGGTGCTGAGGCCCGCCTTGAGGATGAAGTTGCCGTTGATGAGCGCAAGGTCCACGGAAGGGTCCTTGAGGTCGTTGATCAGCAGTTCCGGCTGGTTCTCGGAGAACTTGAGCTTCTTGGGGTTCTGCTCATCGGTCAGCGCGATCACGGAGGTGTCGTCCTTGATGTCCTTGACCAGGCCGGCCTTTTCGAGGACACGGAGGGCGCGGACCTGGTTGGAGGGATCGTTGGTGATGGCGATCTTCGCGCTGTCCTTGATCTCGCTGATGTCCTTGACCTTCTCGGAGAAGGCGGCGTACGGCTCGATGTGGACGCCCTCGCCGTGGCCGAACTTGTAGCCCTTGGTCTTGACCTGGTCGTCGAACCACGGCTTGTGCTGGTAGTAGTTGGTGTCCAGCGAGCCGTCGCTCAGCGCGGTGTTGGGCGTCTGGTAGTCCTCGATCTCCTTGATGTCCAGCTTGAGGCCGGCCTTCGGGGCGAGGTCCTGGTTGATGAATTCCAGGATCTTGGCCTGCGGCACCGGGCTCGCGCCGACGCTGAGCGTCGCGGGCTTGGCCGGATCCAGCGTCTGGGTCTCGGCGCTAGGGGCGGACGAACCGCCGCATGCGGTCAGCGTCAGGGCAGTGACGATGCCCGTCGCCAGGAGGGTGAGTGATTTACGCATCGGATGCGTTCCTTTCGAAATAGCCTGGAGCCCGACGGCGGTGCCGGGGGATCCGGTTCAGATGCAGTGAGCGGCTACTCGCTGCGTTGAAGATTTGGCGGTGGCCCGCCGTCCGGCGGGTTGTCCCCGTCTAACGGTGGTCAAGGCTCCGGGAGATCCATTCACCGGTCAGCTGGATGACCTGCACCAGCACGATGATGAGCACAATGGTGACGAGCATGACCGTGACGTCGAAACGCTGGAACCCGTAGTTGTACGCGAGCTTTCCCAGTCCGCCGCCGCCGACCAGGCCGGCCATGGCGCTGTAGCCCACCAGGGTCACCACCGTGGTGGTTGCGGCCGCGACAAGGGCCGGGAGGGATTCGGGCAGCATCACCTTGTTGATGACCTGCATCCTCGTGGAGCCCATGACCTGTGCGGCATCAATCTTGCCGTGGTGGACATCCCGCAGGCACGCTTCAACGAGACGGGCGAAGAACGGAATGGTCCCGATGGACAGCGAAACGGACGCCGCGACCGGTCCGAGGCTCGTGCCCACCAGCAGCCGGGCCAGCGGGATCAGTGCCACCATCAGGATGGCGAACGGGATGGAGCGGGTGATGTTGACGACGATGTCGCTGACGATCCGGTTCACCACGGGCATGGGACGGAGCCCGCCCGGTGCCGTGGCGTGCAGGAAGACGCCGAGCGGAAGCCCGACCAGCACAGTGAAGAAGCCGGAGATCCCCACCATCTGGAGCGTTTCTACGATCGCCTCGGGAAGGGCCTTGGCCAGGACGGGGTTGCTGAAGATGTCGTTCACTTGGAGTCTCCCGTCTCGACGGCAAAGTCAGCCGTGTCTGAGGCGAAGTCCGACTCGTCGGACCGGTCGGTGGCGTCCGCCAGTTTCGCGCTGATGCCGCGGTCGCGGAGATACCCCAGCACAGCGTCGTAGTCCGCGTGGTCAGCCAACTGGACCCGCAGATGCCCGAACTGCTGTCCGCCGAGCGTCTCCACGCTCCCGGCGAGGACGTTCAGGTCGATGTCGAAATGCCGCGCGACGCTCGTGAGCACAGGCTCCTTGGCGCTTTCGCCGGAAAACAGGATCTCCAGCACGGGGCCGGCCTGGAGGGCTCCCTTGATCGGTTCCGACGCCGGCAGGGGCAGGAGCGCCCGAGCGAGTTTGCTGTCGAGTTCCGCAGCGACGTCGGCCAGTTCGCCGGCTTCAACCACGCGGCCCTTGGCCAGGAGGGATACCGATCCGCAGACACGCTTCACCACGTGCATCTCATGGGTGATGATCAGGACGGTGAGCTGCAGCCGCCGGGTCAGGTCCTGGATGAGGTCCAGGATCTCGTCGGTGGTGGCCGGGTCGAGCGCTGACGTCGGCTCATCGCAGAGCAGGACGTCGGGATCGGACGCGAGTGCCCGGGCGATGCCCACGCGCTGGCGCTGGCCACCGGACAGCTGTGACGGGTAGGCGTTTTCGAAACCCTCCAGGCCCACGAGCTTCAGGAGTTCCGCCACCTTCGTCCGGACCGTGTCCTTCGGTGTCTTGACGAGCTCCAGGGGATGCGCGACATTGCCTGCCGCGGTCCGGGAATCCATCAGGTTGGCGTGCTGGAACACCATGCCGATCCGGCGTCGGGCCGCACGGATCTCGGAGTCCCTGACGGAACTGAGTTCCGTGCCATCAATGTTCACAGAGCCGGACGTGGGGCGGTCCAAGAGGGTCAGGCACCGGACCAGCGTGGACTTACCGGCCCCGGAATGGCCGATGATGCCGTGGATGGAGCCTTTGGGGACGGAAAGCGAGACCCCGTCGAGGGCCACTACTTCCTTTTTCCCCTGACGGTAGACCTTGCGCAGGTCTGTAACTGTGATCATGTATCCTCAGGCGGTAGGGGCCGGGCAGGGCATAGCACAAGCGCGCTTCTGAACTAAATTATGTCAGCGCTGGGATATGGCAGCCAGTTCCGAAGATTCTTCGGAACTCACACATGTTTGACGCATGATCGGGAGCCGCCCATGGGCGCTGGCCGCGAGATGCGCACTGTATCCGCCTGTCCGTGAATCGCAGCCGGGCGGCTTGGCTCCCGTGTCGACCCCGGGCACTGTGATCTTTGTCCCAGCTGCCGGGCGGAATAAGGCTAAAAGTCGCCCCGGCTGGCATCTTCCGGAGGCAGGACGGGCCAGTCGCCCTCGATGACCGCGGCCGGTTTGGTCTTGCGGAGGTATTGCTGGAAGTCCGCCGCCTGGCTGACCGCCCAGTCGACCTGCAGCTGATGCAGCTGGCTGGCCGGAAGCTTCAGCTTCGGGAACTTGCCTGCCATCGCGTCCAGCATCCGGAGCGTGGCCAGGGCATCCGCGGCGGAGGTGTGGGCGTTTTCGAGGTCGACGCCGTATTCCTCGCAGAGTGCTGTCAGCGTGCGTTTGCCCTTGCGGTAGCGGTCCACCTGCTTGTTCATGATGTACGGATCGAGAACGGGAAACCTGCTGAGCTGAGGGACGCCGTAGCGGGCGGATTCGGCCGCCAGGACGGTGAAGTCATAGCTGGCGTTGAAGGCGATCACCGGCACCCCCGTATCAAAGAGCTGCTGCAGTACGGCGGCGACTTCCCGGGTGACCTCCGCGGCAGGCCGGCCGTTGCTGCGCGCATGCTCGGTGGTGATCCCGTGAATGTCACTGGCCTCCGTCGGAATCTCGACCCCGGGGTCCGCCAGCCACTCATGTTCCTCGATGACACCCCCGGCCGCGTCCACCACGGTCACGGACGCTGTCACGATCCGGGCGGCGCGGGAATTCCGGCCCGTCGTTTCAAGGTCGAAGGCGGCCCGGGGGAGGGTGTTCCAAGTGCTCATGGGACCCACGCTACCGGGTGGCACCGACAGTTTTTTGCACGTGCCGTGCGTGTCCGCGGGGGCGGGCTGCCGCCGGATCCGCGGTCGTCGGCACGGACGGCTCACCGATAGTCTGAAGCCATGCGGACGGAGTATGTCGAGGCGGTGTTGGCTGTGGTGGAACTCATACCGGCTGGCTCGGCCGTCGCCTATGGGGATGTCGCAGAACTGATCGGGTCCGGGGGTCCGCGGCAAGTGGGTTCGGTCATGAGCCACTATGGCAGCGGAGTGCCCTGGTGGCGCGTGCTCAGGGCAAACGGCCAGGCCCCGGAGGGCTTGGAAGCTGAAGCACTGCAGTACTACGTGCAGGAGGGCACACCGCTGCGAGGTGACTTCCAGCGCTTTGCCAGGACAGGCGAGGGCCGCTGGCGCGTTGACCTGGCGGCCGCCCGGTGGGCGCCGTCCGACGCCGACTTCGACACCTTGGACGCCATCGCCGAACGGCTGGAAGCGTCGCTGCGTAAATTGTCAGCGGCAAATGATGGAATGTCTGAGTGACCGCAACTATCCAGCAGCCCGCCGAGCTGTTCCCAGACGCGCCGTTTCCCGGGGCAACGGAGCACCGGGAGTCCTACGCAGCATCCCAGCCGCTCGCCGGCGCCGGTCTCCGCCTCTTGCCGCCGCGCCAGGTCCACAGCGCCGTTCCTGTGCTTTCCGAAGACCAGGTCGCGGCGGTGGAAGTACCGCAAGGCTCTGGTCCCGTGCTGGTCCCCGGAGCGCCGGGCACGGGCAAGTCGACCGTCCTCATCGAAGCGGCAGTCCGGCGCGTGGAGATGAATGCCGCGGACCCGGAGCGGATCCTGATCCTTGCCCCGGGCAGGCTGGCCGCGGACACCCTGCGTGACCGCTTCACGGCACGGCTGAACCGAAGCCTGAGTACCACTCCCGCGCGGACCTGGGCGTCCTACGCCTTCGATCTGATCCGGCGCGCCAAGGCTGAGGGGATCTTGCCGCTGCCTCGTGCGCCGCGCCTGCTGTCCGGCCCGGAACAGGACCTCATCATCAAGGAGTTGCTGGACGGCCACGCCCTCCCGGGGCTGGGACTGCCCTGGCCGGCAGACCTGAACGCCGCCCTGTCCACCCGCGGTTTCCGGCAGGAAGTCCGGCAGCTGTTTGACCGCATCATCGAATCCGGACGAACGCCGCAGGACCTGGAACGCCTCGGGCATGAGTGCGGCCGGCCGGACTGGATCGCAGCCGCTGCCCTGTATGCCGAATACCGCGATGTCCTGGACCTCCGCATGCCTGAAGCCTTTGATCCGGCCGGCATCATCACGGCTGCGCGGCAGCTGTTCCAGGATTCAACCGATTTCCTGGCGGCGGAGCGGGAACGCCTCCAGTTGATCCTTGTCGACGATATTCATGAAGCCAATCCTGCGGTCTTTGAGCTGTTGGCTGACATTGCCGGCGGCAAAGAGGTTTTTGTCACATCCTCCCCGGACACCGTCGTCCAGGGGTTCAGGGGCGCGCGGCCGGACCTTGTGGCAGAGCTGCCGCGCCTGCTGGCGGGCGGTGACAGCGGCGGAGTTGTGGAACGGCCGCTGCGGTATTCACACCGGCACCAGCCGGCGGTGGCGCAGGCCTGGATGGGTGTGGCCAGCCGGATCGCCCTGCGCGCGGGCGGACAGCTGGCGCGGCGTCTCGATGCACCCGACACCGGCCAGCGCCCTGGCGGGGAACCGGCTGGGCATGCACGCCGGAGCACCGGAGGAACTGTCGAGGCGCACCTGTTGCCCTCCGCGGTTCACGAGCTGCGGTACGTGGCCCAACGGATCCTCGAAGCCCAGATTAACGATGGCCGCGAACTCGGGGACATGGCTGTGATTGTCCGCAACGGCGGCCAGCTCAGCCAGCTCCAACGCTATCTGTCCGGCCAGGGCATTCCGGTGCGGATTCCCGTGGCGGAGTCCGCGGTCCGGGACGAAGTAGCTGTGCGCCCGCTGCTCGATGCCTTCGCCGTGGCCCTTGACCCTGACCTGTTGACGCCGGAATCGGCGGTATCGCTGTTGACCTCGCGGATCGGTGGAGCCACCTCCCTGGAACTCCGCAGGCTCCGCCAGTCGCTGCGCCGGGAGGAAATCCTCGGCGGCGGCGGACGCTCCAGCGACTCCCTGCTGGTGGAGGCTCTCACCGAGCCCGGCGCGCTCGCTTCCCTGGGCATCGAGGGCCGGTCGGCCCGCCGTGTCGCGAGGATGATCGACGCGGGGCGCCGTGCAGCAGCCGAAGCCGGTGCGAACGCCGAAACCGTGCTGTGGGCGCTGTGGAGTTCCACCGGCCTGGCAGGGTCCTGGACGGCGGCTGCACTGTCCGGGGGGCTCGTGGGCGCGAGGGCGGACCGCGACCTGGACGCCATGATGGCGCTGTTCCACACGGCCGAACGCTACGTCGACCAGATGCCGGGTTCCGGTCCGGTGCAGTTCCTTGAGTACTTGCTCAGCCAGGAGTTGCCAATGGACACCCTGGCGGCGCGTGCGCAGGTCGATGACGCCGTGGAACTGATGACACCTGCCAGCGCTGCCGGGAGGGAGTGGCCGGTGGTCATCGTGGCAGGACTTCAGGAAGGCGTCTGGCCGAATACCCGGCTGCGCGGCGAGCTGCTGGGCAGCACACTGTTTGCCGACGCCGTGGAACATGGCGTGGAGTACGCGCTCCAGCTCGACCCGCTGAGCAGGCTCCGCGAGATCAGGTACGACGAACTCCGGAGTTTCTCGACGGCGGTGTCACGCGCCAGGGAAATCCTGATTTGCACTGCCGTGGCCTCGGAGGATGAACAGCCGTCCTCGTTCCTGGACTACGTCGCTCCGCTGCGGCCGGACCAGGACGGGAGGGGATTCACCTCCGTGGAGCGGCCACTGACGCTCCGGGCACTGGTGGCGGAACTCCGCCAGTACGCCCAGCTTGACGGAAGGTTTCCTGCGGAGTCTGACGAGGCCGTTAGGGTCCTCGCACGCCTCGCAACCGCAGATCCTCCGGTTCCCGGGGCACACCCCCATACCTGGTGGGGGCTGGCGCCCCTGACGTCCGAGGAGCATATTGTGCCGCCTGGCGGCACCGTCTACGTGTCGCCCTCGAAGGTGGAGTCCGTCCAGAAATCGCCATTGGACTGGTTCATCCAGGCTGCCGGCGGCGAGGCAGCCACCGACTTCTCCAGGAGCCTGGGCACGCTGGTGCACTCCATCGCCCAGGACATTCCGGACGGTTCGGGAGCCGAATACCTCGCCGAGCTCGTCCGGCGCTGGCCCGCCCTGGGCATGAAGGACAACTGGGAAGGAAAACTGGACTTCCAGCGTGCTGAATCGATGGTGCGCAAACTTGCGCAGTACATCCTGGTGATGCGCAGCGAAGGCCGGCGGCTGGCCGGTGTGGAGCAGGACTTCGAGGTGCAGCTGACCCGGGCCGCGGACGGGCCTGACCCTGACCAGGAAGCCCGTTCCGCCGTACTGCGCGGCCAGGTGGACCGGCTGGAAATCGACTCCCAGGGGCGGCTGGTGATCGTTGACCTCAAAACCGGCAAGCGGCAGCCGGGGAAAGCCGAGCTCGGCCGGCACCCGCAGCTCGGCGCCTATCAGGCGGCGGTCCTGGCGGGGGGATTCGACGGTCCGGATATTCCTCCCGGCGCCCAGCCGGGAGGGGCCGTGCTGGCGCAGCTGGGCACCACGGCGAAGAGCCCCGGGGTCCAGCACCAGGATCCGCTGGACCCCGGGGACAACTGGGCGATGGACATGGTGACGGAGGCCGCGGACGTCATGTCCGGACGTGAATTCGAAGCACGGCACGATCCCTCAAAGGGCGGCTTCGGCGGCCACGGCTGCAGGCTTCCGGAAGTCTGCCCCCTCTGTGCCCGGGGAAAGCAGGTCACAGAATGAGCGCCCTCCCCGAACTCCCTGTCCTCCCCGAACTCCCCGTCCCCAGGTTCAGCCCGGAGGAGCTCTCGGGCCTGCTGGGGGAGAAGAACCTGCCCACGGCGGAACAGTCGGCCATCATCTCCTCGCCGCTGACCCCGCGGCTGGTGATTGCCGGTGCCGGGTCGGGCAAGACCGCCACCATGGCGGACCGTGTTGTCTGGCTGGTCGCCAATGGCTGGGTCAAACCCGAGGAAGTCCTCGGCGTCACCTTTACCCGGAAGGCCGCCGGCGAATTGGCGAGCCGCATCCGGGCCAAGCTTGGTTCGCTGCAGCGGATCGCGGCAGCCGACACGGGCCACTCGGTCTTTCCGGCCGGGATCCTCAGCACGGACGCCCTGGAACCGAAGGTGTCCACCTACCACTCCTTTGCCAGCGGCATCGTGTCCGACTACGGCCTCCGGCTGGGCATCGAGCGCGACGTCGTTCTGCTGGGCGGGGCCCAGGCCTGGCAGCTGGCGAGCGAAGTCGTCGAATCGTTCGACGGCGAATACTCCCACTTCCGGGTGGCCAAGTCCACGCTCGTCAAAGCCGTCATCCAGCTCGCGGGCGAATGCGCGGAGCACCTCCGGGAACCGGCCGAGGTCCACGACTGGCTGATGGAGCGGCTTGCCGGCTTTGAAGGCCTGCCGTACCTTGACGGCGCGAAGAAAAACCCCACCCAGGCCGCCGCCGAGCTCGGCGCGATGCTGCGGACGAGGGCCAGCGTGGCCGACCTCGTGGGCCGGTACTCCGAGGCCAAGAGGGCGCGGGGCGCACTGGACTTCGGCGACCTCGTCGCCCTGGCCGCGAAAGTGTCCCGGGAGGTCCCGCTTGCCGCCGACATGGAACGGCAACGGTACAGGGTGGTGCTGCTGGACGAGTTCCAGGACACGTCGCACGCGCAACTGGTCCTCTTCTCGCGGCTCTTCGGCGACGGGCATGCTGTCACTGCCGTGGGGGACCCCAACCAGTCCATCTACGGATTCCGCGGCGCGTCGGCCGGCCAGCTGTTCCACTTCGTCAGCGAATTCCCCGTCAAAGTCGCGGGGCAGGCATCAGGAGCCGGCGCCCGGTTCAGCCCGGCCCCCGTGTCCTACCTGACCACTGCGTGGCGGAACGGGCGCAACATTCTCGCGGCGGCCAACGTCATTTCAGCGCCGTTGAGCGCCGCGGCCGCGGCGGCAGGACCCGCCGGCCAGCGGACGTCGGCGGCCGCCGTCGAGGTTCCGCCGCTACAGCCCAGCCCGGCCGCATCCCAAGGGCGGGTGGTGATGGGACGGTTCGACACCGATGAAAACGAAGCGGCAGCGATTGCCCGGGACCTCCTGAAGTTCCGGGTGACCGATTTCGAAAAGCAGTCCGCCGCCGCGCCCGTCCCGCCTGCCATGGCGGTGCTGTGCCGCCGGCGGGCCCAGTTCGAGTGCATCCGCAAGGAATTCGACGCCAACGGGATCCCCTACGAAATCGTGGGACTCGGCGGCCTGCTGGACACTCCGGAAATCGTCGACCTCGTCTCGACACTGCGTGTCCTCGCCGATCCTGCACGGTCAGACTCCCTGATGCGGCTGCTGGCCGGCGCCAGATGGCGGATCGGCCCCGCAGACCTCATGGCGTTCCGTGACTGGGCGTCCTATCTCGCGCGCCGGCGCGGCCAAAATGCGGCCGATGCTGCCATCGCGGACGAGGAGCCAGGGTCCTCCGATGACGTCGTCATCGAGGGGGACCTGACAGACGCTTCGAGCCTCGTCGAAGCCCTGGACTGGTTGCCCAGGGACGGCTGGACGTCCGCGCAGGGGCGAAGCCTGACGGCGGCGGCCCTGGAACGCCTGCACAGGCTGGCCACCGAGCTGCGGCACCTGCGCGCGCTCATCGGGGACGACCTCACCACGCTCCTCGGCGAGGTGGAACGCGCCATGCTGCTGGACATTGAGGTCGCTGCCCGGCCCGGACTCAGCATCCACCAGGCCAGGCGGAACCTTGACGCGTTCCAGGACGCCGCCGCGGGCTTCCTGCAGACCTCGCACCGCGTGGATATCCTCGCCTTCCTGTCCTGGCTTGAAGCGGCGGCAGCAGAAGAGGGCGGCCTCGATGTACCGCCGTCCGACGTCAACCATGAAGCCGTCCAGCTGCTCACCGTCCACGCCTCCAAGGGACTTGAGTGGGATGTCGTATTCGTGCCGGGCCTGAATTCCGGGGCTTTCCCCAGCAGCCGTGACTCCCGGTGGAGCAGCGGTTCGGCTGCCTTGCCCTGGCCGCTCCGCGGGGACCGCGCTGACCTTCCCCAGTGGGATCTGGACCAGCCGGACCAAAAGGGGTGGCTCGACGCCGAGAAGGACTTCAAGGCGGCCGTGCAGGCACACGGGGAAGCTGAAGAGCGGCGGCTCGCCTACGTGGCGTACACGAGGGCAAAGCACGTGCTGTGGATTTCCAGCGCTGCCTGGGTCGGTGCCCGCGGGGGAATGGCCGAGATGTCGCCTTTCCTTGCCGAGCTTGCGCCCCTGGCGGGCATTGGCGAAACGGCAGGTGCAATAACGGCAGGCGGCACCGCGGCGGAAATCCATCCCGACTCCGTGGACGAAGCCTCGCTGCCGCAGGAAAGCCCCCTGACCCGCGACCTGGAAGTGGCCACCTGGCCGTACGATCCCCTGGAGGGGCCCGTTGACCCCCGAACGGGGACGCGGCTCCGGCTAGTCCCGGGACGGCGCACCGCAATGGACCGCGCCGCCTCCCGCCTGCTGCAGGAAATTGCCCTCCAGCGTTCCCAGACGGTCCAGGGCGCAGCCGCTGCGGAGGCTGCGGGCGGCAACAGCCGTGAACTCCGGCCGCTGGCTGCTGACTGGTCGCGGGAGGCCGCCCTGCTGCTCGAGCGGCGCGCCCGCCGGGCAAGCAGCCGCGACGTGCACCTGCCGGGACACATTTCCGCTTCCACGCTGGTTGCCCTTGACGAGGACCCCGCAGGAGTACTGCAGCGGCTCAGGCGTCCCGTCCCCCGGGAACCCGGAATGTCCGCCCGGAAAGGCACGGCATTCCACGCGTGGGTGGAAGAGTACTTCGGGACGTCCGGCATGCTGGACATCGATGAAGCCCCGGGATCCGATGACCATATTGACGAGGCATACGGCCTTGAGGACATGGTTGCCACGTTCAAGGAATCCGCATGGGCGCACCGGTCGCCAGCCCACGTCGAAGTGCCTGTCGAAACCCGGATCGGCGACGTCGTGGTCCGCGGCCGCATCGACGCCGTGTTCCGGGACGCCGACGGCGGCTGGGATCTCGTTGACTGGAAGACCGGGCGCCGGCCCTCGGCGGGGCAGCTGAAAACCAAGAGCGTCCAGCTCGCGGTATATCGGCTTGCCTGGGCCAGGCTCAAGGACGTTCCCGTTGACGCCGTTCGGGCCGCCTTCTACTACGTGGCTGACAACCAAGTGGTGCGCCCGCACGACCTCGCATCCGGCGAAGAACTTGAGTCCATCGTGGCCGCCGCCCTCGCCGATCCGGAGGGGTAGGAGGGGCAGGCCACCGGCGGGTACTCCGGAGACGGCAGTGCCGGGCCCAGCCCGGCACTGCCGCTCAGTTGGCCTTGGAGTCGACGATCGTGAGCGCCGTGGTGGACGTGTCGTCCGCCGAAAGCGCGGGCCGGTGCACTGCCGTGCTGTCTGGCGCTGCCGCGTTGTCAGAATCGGCTGCGTTGTTGGGCCCAGCCGGGCTGTCCGTGCTCTGCTGGCCGGGTTCCTCGACGGGAATGGGCGTGACATGCACCGCGGGCACCTGCTGGGAGACATCGGTGGCGGCGAAATCATTGGCGGCGGCGTCGGCTGGAGCCGGATCCGGGATGGGTTCGACGGAGACTGCGCCGGGTCGAGCTGCTGCCGGCCCGTCAGCCCCCTGCCCGGCAGGGAACGCGGCGGGACCTGTCGGCGCGGGCGGCGCCGACGGCTGCGGCAGGGGCTCCACGCTAATCGGCTGTCCGCCGTGCTCGGCGATGTCGTCCGCCAGGGTGTTGAGCATGGACTCCGCTTCGGCGATCATGCCGCGGTCGTCAGCCGCGATCCCCTTGACGAGGTATTGGGCCAGGGCGAATTCCGCCGAGAGAGCCGCCCGCCGGAGCAGGTGGATGTCCGGGGCGTCCCGTCGCTGCTCCCTGTAGTGGCGCACCACCGCATCCACGAAGTCCTGCTCGTTGGAGGCGACGAGCCACGCAAGGTCGTCGGCGGGATCGCCGATCCGGAGGTCCGTCCAGCCGGTGACGGCAGTGACCCGGTCCTCCTCGACCAGCAGGTTGTCCTCGTGAAGGTCGCCGTGGACCACACAGGGGTTGAAACGCCACAGCGAGACGTCTTCCATGGCGTGTTCCCAACGGCGGAGCAGCAGCGGCGGGATTTTTCCTGTGGTTGCCGCCATGTCGAGTTCATTGAGCCTGCGCTGCCTGAACTCATTCGGCGTGTAACTGGGCAGGTCCGCATTGCTGACCAGCGCACGCGGAAGGTCATGGATGGCAGCCAGCGCGGTGCCGATCTCCTTGGCGAGCTCCTGCGAGCCTGAGGTGAGCTCCTCGACCGTGCGCGTGGCGCCGTTCAGGTGGGAATACACGAACGTTGTCAGGTTCTCCTGCCGGACCGTTCCGGCCACGGTAGGCATCAGAAAAGGCAGTTCCGCCCGGATGGCCGGGGCGAAAGCACGGAGCACCAGGAATTCCGTCTCAAGCCGGGTGCTGGCTTCTGCATGCCGGGGCGAGCGCACCCGCCAGCGCTTGCCTTCGGAGTCGAGGAGGAGTGCCGAGTCGAAGTCCGCGGGGTCGTCCGGGGCGGAACTCACTGCGGTCGGGCTCAGTCCGGGGACTGCCGCGGTTGCCACAGCTGCCAGTTCGATCGGTTCTCTTCTCACGCTTCCACGGTAGATTGACTCGCGTCCAAGACAACGATGTGTCCCGGCGAGTCTTGAGATCCGGCGGAAATAACAGCGTTCCGGAGCAGGTGGGGTCCTCCAAAACCGCCTGGGGAAATGTGAATTGTCACCCCGAGTCAGTACGGTGGATACATGAGTCATGCGGAGGCCGCTGCGCCTGTTATTCAGCCATCCGGCAAGGCGCGGCAAAATCACCTGCCAGCGGGTGATCTCCCCGCGAATCACTTGTTCGACACCGTACTTCCCGTGCATCCCGCCCTCGTGAACCGCGGGTCCGTGGAGCGGATGAAACCGGGCCTTGTCGACGAACTGCTGGCATCGGGCCAGGCAAAAGCCATGGTGCTCTCCGGCCGGCAGGCCCTTGTCCATGACGATGCACTGGTGCTGGCGGATGCCACGCAGCTGCGGGGACGGCTTCGGGACGTGGACTCGGGGCCCTCGCTCGTCGTCTACCTCGGGGCAGCCCTCAGTTCCAGCGCGCTGCCGGAGGGAACCAGGATCCTTCTTTTCATCCTGCCCGCACCGGTGGATCCCGGCACCGCGGGACTGCCCGCGGATGCCTCGTGGGAAGGCTTCCGGGACGTCGCCGCCCGGCTGGACGCCACCCACACGGCCCTCTTTGTCGAGGCCAGCGCCATTTCCAACTGGCATGCCTCCCATACGCATTGCCCTAGATGCGGTACTCCCACCAACGTCGAGGCGGGCGGCTGGGTCAGGCGCTGTCCGGCTGACAACTCCGAGCACTATCCCCGCACCGATCCCGCGATCATCGTCACCGTGGTGGGCCCGGACGGCCGCCTGCTGCTCGGCGGCGGAGGGCCCCTCGATGCCAAGAATTACTCCACGCTGGCGGGATTCGTGGAACCGGGAGAGGCCCTTGAGCAGGCGGTGGTCCGCGAAATCCACGAGGAAGTGGGCGTGCGGGTGAAGGCGTGCCAGTACCTGGGCTCCCAGTCCTGGCCATTCCCCGCCTCCCTCATGCTCGGCTTCACCGCCGTCACGGATGACACCGACGCACAGCCCGACGGCGTCGAGGTCACCCGTGCGCGCTGGTTCAGCCGGGACGAACTCCAGGCGGCCGTGCTGAGCGGAGAGATCGTCATTTCCACCAGACTGTCCATCGCCCGGTCCCTCATCGAGCACTGGTACGGCGGAGTCATCCAGGACCGGCCCGCAGACGCGTGACGCTGGTAACAGCGCCAGGGCAGCCTGCCTGCCCCTCTCTCGCCGTCGCCCGTCACCGGCGCGGTACACCATCCCTCCTTCTACTGAGCAGCAGACGTGACTATAGAAATTCCTGACGACAATGCCTCCCTGGAGGACCGCATCCTGGGCGGCCTCGACGCCGAGCAACGTGAGGTGGCCAGCACCCTCGCCGGGCCGCTGTGCGTCCTTGCCGGGGCCGGCACCGGCAAGACCCGTGCCATCACGCACCGGATCGCCTACGGCGTACACTCCGGGGTCTACAGTCCGCAGCGGCTGCTGGCCGTGACGTTCACCGCCCGGGCCGCGGCCGAAATGCGCAGCCGGCTGCGCGACTTGGGCGTAGGCAACGTCCAGGCCCGGACTTTCCATGCCGCGGCGCTGCGCCAGCTTCAGTTCTTCTGGCCCCAGGCAGTGGGCGGCACGCTGCCGAACCTGCTAGACCACAAGGCGCAGATGATTGCCGAGGCAGCCCGGCGGCTCCGCCTGAGCACGGACCGAGCTTCCATCCGGGACTTGGCCTCCGAGATCGAGTGGGCCAAGGTTTCCATGCTCACGCCGGCCAACTACCTTGAGAATGCCCAGGACCGGGGAAACCCGGGCGGCTTCGACCTCACCGCCGTCGCAAGGGTGTTCCAGTCCTACGAGGACGTCAAAACCGACCGCAACGTGATCGACTTCGAAGACGTCCTGCTGATCACCGTCGGCATCCTGCAGGAGGACCCCAAGGTGGCTGCCACGGTGCGGGAGCAGTACCGGCACTTTGTGGTCGACGAATACCAGGACGTGTCCCCCCTGCAGCAGCGGCTCCTCGAGCTCTGGCTGGGCGGACGGGACGAGCTGTGCGTGGTCGGCGACGCGAGCCAGACCATCTATTCCTTCACGGGCGCATCGCCCAAACACCTCTTGGGGTTCAAGGCCATGTACCCCAACGCCAATGTGGTCAAGCTGATCCGCGATTACCGCTCCACGCCCCAGGTCGTCCAGCTGGCCAACGATCTCCTCGCGGGCCGTCGCAGCGGAGGGCCGGTCGCTGATGCCGCCTGGGCGGCGCCGCTGAAGCTGGTTGCCCAGCGGGACGCGGGCCCCTTGCCGCAGTTCACCGAGTGCTCGGACGACGAAGCCGAGGCCGCGACGGTGGCGCAAAAGATTCGGGCACTGCTGGATGCCGGTGTTCCGGCGAGTGAAATCGCGGTCCTTTTCCGCACCAACGGGCAGTCGGAAGCCTACGAGCAGGCCCTGGCCTCGGCGGGCATCGGCTACCAGTTGCGCGGCGGCGAGCGCTTCTTCGCGCGCAAGGAGGTCCGTGACGCCATCCTGCAGCTGCGGGCTGCCACACGGGCAGTGGCCGAATCGTCGCCGCAGCCCCTGGGCCAGATCGTCCGGGACATCGTGGCGTCCCTTGGCTACACGGACTCCGCCCCGCACAGCGGCGGGGCCCTGCGGGAGCGCTGGGAATCGCTGGCTGCCCTGGTGGCACTGGCGGATGAGCTGGCTCTGAGCCGGGGGAGCGGATTCAGCCTCGCGGACTTCGTCAACGAACTGCAGGAACGCTCGCTCGCCCAGCATGCGCCCACCGTGCAGGGGGTCACGCTGGCCTCGCTGCACGCAGCGAAGGGCCTCGAATGGGATGCGGTTTTCCTCGTGGGCCTCTGCGAAGGCCTGATGCCCATTTCCTTCGCGGATACTCCGGAGGCAGTGGACGAGGAGCGCAGGCTCCTTTACGTGGGCATCACCCGCGCGAGAGAGCATCTGGCGCTGTCGTGGTCCACGGCGCGGACGCCGGGAGGTCGGGCCAACCGCAAACCCTCCCGCTTCCTGGACGGCCTGCGGCCCGACTCCGTGGCAAGCTCCGCCGCAAGGGGCAAGGGTCCTGCGCCGCGCCGCAAGGCAGCTGTCCCGGCGTCCTGCCGGGTCTGCGGCAGCATGCTGTCCACCGGAGCCGAGCGGAAGGTGGGGCGCTGCAGCCAGTGCCCGCCCACATACGAGGAGCAGACCTTCTCCGCGCTGCGGGAATGGCGCCGCGAAGTTGCGCTGTCCGCCGACGTGCCGGCCTTCGTCGTCTTTACCGACGCGACCCTGACAGCCATCGCCGAGGCCCGGCCCACCTCCCTGGAAGAGCTGGCACGGCTGGCAGGGGTCGGCCCGTCCAAACTGGAGCGTTACGGCGAAGCCGTCCTGACCGTCCTCGCGGAAAGCGGTGCCCTCTGATGGCGGACGTGCAGTTGAAAACGCACGACGGCGCGCCCGTCGTCGTCCGCCGGTCGGCCCGGCGGCGGCGCACGGTGGCCGCGTTCTGGGAGGACGGCACGGCCGTCGTGGCCATCCCGGCAAACTTCAGCAGGGCGCAGGAAGCCGAATGGGTGCGCCGGATGCTGGACAAACTAAAGGTCCAGGGCGACCGAAGGTCCAAAGGCGGGCGGCGTCCTGCGACTGATGCCGCCCTTGCCAGCCACGCGGCTGATCTCTCGGCACGGTATCTCGGGGGCAGGGCCGCACCGACGTCCGTGCGCTGGGTCAGCAACCAGAACTCGCGCTGGGGTTCGGCGACCCCTGCCGACGGGTCCATCCGGCTCTCGGACAAGCTCCGGCCCATGCCGCAGTGGGTCATCGATTACGTGCTGCTCCATGAACTGGCACACCTGCTGGTCGCCGGACACAACGCTTCCTTCTGGCGGCTGCTGGAGGCCTACCCTGAAACCGCGCGGGCCAAGGCCTTCCTGGAGGGCGTATCTTTCGCCACGTCGCGCGGATTAACTGCCGACGGGCCAGTCCCAGGGGACTGACCCGTCGGCAGTGGCGAGCGGCTGCCCTACTGGCCGCCGTCGTTCTTCTTTGTACCGTCGTCGTCCTTCGTCCCGCCCTCTGTCCCGCCCTCTGTCTCGGGCTCTGTTCCTGCCTCGGGGGCGTCGAAGCCGCCATCCAGCAGCTTCACCAGGGCGTCATCCACTTCGCTGTCGCTGGCCTCCGCCAGCTGGCGGCGTTCGCTGAAGCCCTTGGGGTCGTCCAGGTCCTCGGCGGTGGGCAGCAGGTCAGGGTGCTTCCAGATGGCGTCGCGGCCCTCGATGCCGCGTTCCTGCTTGAGCGAGGCCCACAGCGTTGCCGCTTCCCGGAGCCGGCGCGGGCGCAGCTCAAGCCCCACCAGCGAGGCGAAGGCATGTTCGGCCGGACCGCCGGTGGCGCGGCGGCGCCGGACCGTCTCACGGAGCGCCGCGGCGGAGGGGAGGACCTTCTCGGTGGCCGCTGCGGTGAGTTCATCAACCCAGCCTTCAACGAGCGCCAGCGCGGTTTCCAGCTTCTGCAGGGCCTGCTCCTGCGCCGGCGTCCGCTTGGGCATGAAGACCCCCTGTGACAGGGCCTCCTGGATGCCCTCCGGGTTGCTCGGGTCCAGGTCCCGGGCCAGCTCCTCGATGCGGGATGTGTCAATGTGGATGCCACGGGCGTAGGCCTCGATGGCGCCCAACAGGTGCCCCCGCAGCCAGGGGACCTGGACGAACAGGCGGGCGTGGGCGGCTTCGCGGACCGCCAGGAACAGGCGGATGTCGTTTTCCGGCAGGCTGAGTCCCTCGCCGAATTTGGCCACATTGCCGGGCAGCAGCGCCATTTCCAGGTCGGCCAGGGGAACGCCGATGTCCGTGGAACTGACCACCTCGGCGGAGAGGGCACCGATGGCCTGTCCCAGCTGCATGCCGAAGATGGCGCCACCGATGTTCTGCAGCATCGAGGAGGCGCCGCCCATCATGGACTTCATTTCCTCCGGCATCTGCTCGGTCATGGCAGTGGAGAGCGCGTTGGCGACGCTGTTGGCTACCGGCTCGGTGAGCCGCTTCCACGTCCCGAGCGTCTCCTCGACCCACTCAGCCCGGGACCAGGCCTTGCCGATCAGGCCGGTGGCGGGGAGGTCTGTCACCTGGTCCAGCCACAGCTCAGCCAGCCGCAGGGCCTCGTCCACCTCCCTGGACTGGGCCGCTGTCACCGACGGGTCGGTGCTGCTGGCGGCCACCCGGCGGGCATTGTCATGGGCGAGCTTCCAGTTCACGGGACCCTCGGAAGGGGCGCTCATCATGGCCTGGACCTGCGAGAACATCTGAGCCAAGAGGTTGGGGTCATCCGGGAGCCCCGCGGCCTTGGCCAGTTCGGAGGGGTCGATGTCGCCCATGCCCTTGCCGCCCATGAGGTTCTGCAGCATCTCCGCCAGCGGATCCTTCGGATTTTCGTCGCCGTTAGACGGATTGAGTGGGTTGGAGGTCATGATCCCGCCGATCGTCGGTGTGACTATTGATCACCTTCACGCTACCCCTGCGCGAGAGCGGCTGTCTGCCCAAAGGCGGTCCGTTCGCTGTAGGCAAAGAGCTTTAGCTGCGCCCGGACGCGTAGTGTTAGTAGTCGGAATGTTTGCAGGCTCCAGCGGGCTGTCCGCCTGCTGCAGCCCCAGCACTGTGTAGGCCGACAGCGTAAGACGACTGCGCAGGTTGACCGCAGTGCGGAGAGGTCCTTCAGTGACGATAACCAAGGGCGACCAGCCCTCAGACGAGTCCGCGGCTCCTGCTGCCGGCGGCGAATCGGCGGACCCGGCCGGGTCACGCCCTGCCACAGCGCGTGATCCCCGCGTTTCCGCGATGACGCTGTCAGGGCTCATTGCCCTGGTCCTCGGTGTCACGGCCGCCGTGCTGCCTGTCCCGTACGTCGTAGAGTCACCGGGACCCACGTTCAACACGCTGGGCCAGGACAACGGCAAGCCCGTCATCAGCATCACGGGGCGCGATACCTACCCGGCGGAGGGGAACCTGAATCTCACCACCGTCTATGTCGACGGCGGCCCCAACGGCCCGGTCAGCGTTTTCGAAGCCTTCTCGGCATGGATCGACGGATCAAAGGCCGTCTATCCGCAGGAGCTGATTTTCCCCACGGGCGTCACCAAGGAGCAGTCCCAGCAGGAGAGCGCGGTGGCCATGACCACGTCGCAGGAGAATGCGGTGGCTTCGGCACTGAAGGAACTCGACATACCCTTCGGGCAGAAGCTGGAGGTCGCTGAACTCTCGGAGGGCTCTGCCTCGCAGGGGAAGCTGAAGCCCGGCGACGTCTTCACGTCCATCAACGGCAAGCCAATCACCTCGCTCTCCGTTGTCCAGGACGAATTGGCTGCCGGAACGGGCAAGCCCGCCGTCATCGTCGTGGAGCGCGAGGGCAAGGCCGTCACGGAAACCGTGACCCCCGCCCGGAGCGATTCCGGAAGGTTCATCCTGGGGGTCCTCCTCAAATACCGCTTCACCTTCCCGTTCGACGTTAAGATCTCGCTGGAAAAGGTCGGAGGCCCGAGCGCCGGAATGATGTTTGCCCTGGGCATCATCGACACCGTTACCCCCGGGGACCTCACCGGCGGCAAGCACATCGCCGGAACCGGAACCATCTCCCCGGACGGCGTGGTGGGACCCATCGGCGGCGTCGCGGTCAAGATGCACGGCGCCCGGGCGGACGGCGCCACGATGTTCCTCGCCCCGGCGGCAAACTGCGCCGAAGTTTCAGGGCATGTCCCAGAGGGCCTGCAGGTGGTCAAAGTCGAAAACCTGGACGAGGCGAAGCGCGCGGTGGAATTGGCTGCGAGCGGAGGGGACACATCGGGCCTTCCGGCCTGCGCAAACAACTAGACTAAAGGCAGGAACTAAGGCCCGCCGCCGCTCGTGGCATTAATTGACAGCCGCTGCGCGTGGCGGGCCGAGCAAGCTGACACGTGCTCTGCGCCGCTGGTGCAACGCGCCATGCATGTTGTCCCCGGAAACTTAAAAATATGATCAGCAAATGACAAAGCTATGAGGTACCGAGTTTGTCCCGTCCTGCCAGCCCCACCCCGCCCGGAAGACTCCAGCCAAAGCGCGGTGCCTTGACGCCGACGCTCATTGTCGTTGCGCTGGTCGTCGTCGGCTTCATCTTCTTCGCCAACGTGTGGACGGACGTCCTCTGGTACCAGCAGTTGGGCTTCTTTGAAGTCTTCCTGACGGAAAACGTGGCAAGAATCAGCATCTTCGCCGCGGGTTTCGCCGTCATGTTCGCAGGCGTGTTCTACGCCATCCGGATCGCGTACCACGCCCGCCCGGTGTACGCCCCGGATTCCGAAATCCGGGACAACCTCAACCGCTACCAGGCTCAGCTTGAACCGGTGCGGCGGGTGGTCATGATCGGACTCCCGGTGCTGTTCGGGCTCTTCGCCGGAAGTGCCGCCTCAAGCCAGTGGCAGAAGGTGCTGCTGTTCTTCAACCAGGAAGCCTTCGGCCAGAATGACCCGGAATTCGGGCTGGACATCAGCTTCTACCTGATGACCCTGCCGTTCCTTGGCTTCATCGTCGGATTCCTCATCAGCGTGGCGGTTGTTGCCGGCATCGCGGGCATCCTGACCCACTACCTCTACGGCAGCATCCGGATCATGGAACGCGGGATCTTCACCAGCCGCGCCGCGCAGATCCATCTGGCCGTGACAGGCGCCTCGTTCCTGGTGCTGCTGGGCATCAACTTCTGGCTGGACCGCTACGCCGCCGTCCAGAACAACAGCGGCCGATGGGCAGGTGCGCTCTACACGGACGTCAACGCCGTCATTCCCACCAAGTCGATCCTGGCTGTCGCCGCGATCCTCGTCGCTATCCTGTTCATTGTTGCCGCTGTCATCGGCAGGTGGCGGCTGCCGCTCATCGGTACGGCAATGCTGGTCATCACCTCCATCCTCGCCGGCGGTGTCTACCCGTGGGTCATCCAGCAGTTCCAGGTGCGTCCGTCGGAACAGACCCTCGAAAACGAATACATCAAACGGAACATCGGCATGACCCGGGCGGCCTACGGCCTCGACCAGGTGCAGGTGGACCGCTATAACGCCACCACGAATGCCGCCTCCGGTGCGCTGGCAAAGGACGCGCAGACCACTGCCAATATCCGCCTGCTGGATCCGAACCTCATTTCGGATGCCTTCTCGCAGCTTGAGCAGTACCGTCCCTACTACCAGTTCCCGAACTCGCTGAACGTCGACCGGTATCTGGTCGACGGCAAGGTCCAAGACACCGTCATCGCCGTGCGTGAACTGAACCCGGAGGGATTGAGCCCAGACCAGCAGTCGTGGCTGAATACCCACGTCGTTTACACGCATGGCTATGGTGTGGTTGCGGCGAAGGGCAACAAGTTCACCGCCGACGGCAAGCCGGAGTTCCTGCAGTCGGGGATTCCGTCCACCGGTGTCCTGGGCAACGATGAAACGTACGAACCCAGGATCTACTTCGGCGAGGATTCCCCGGAGTATTCGATCGTGGGGGCTCCAGAAGGCGCCCCGCACCGCGAGCAGGACCGTCCCTCTGGCAAGGACACGGGCGGTGAGACGCAGTACACGTTTACGGGCAACGGCGGCCCGAACGTCGGCAGCTTCCTCAACCGCGTGCTGTACTCGATCAAATTCCAATCCTCGGACCTGCTGCTGTCCGATGGTGTGAACCCGGCCTCGCAGATTCTCTACGAACGCAATCCCCGCGAACGCGTGCAGAAGGTGGCACCGTACCTGACGGTCGACGGGAACGCCTATCCCGCCGTCGTTGACGGCCGCGTCAAGTGGATCGTGGACGGCTACACCACCAGCCAGTACTACCCGTACTCCCAGCAGGAACAGTTGTCGGATGCCACCACCGACTCGCAGACCGCTGCGCAGCGCACCGTGGCTCTGCCCAACACATCGGTGAACTACATCAGGAACTCCGTGAAGGCCACCGTCGATGCGTACGACGGGTCCGTCACGCTGTATGCCTGGGATGACCAGGACCCACTGCTGAAGGCCTGGCAGAAGGTTTTCCCGTCGTCATTGAAGCCGTACTCCGAGATGTCTGCCGCCATCATGAGCCACGTCCGGTACCCCGAGGATCTGTTCAAGGTGCAGCGCGAGCTGCTGGGCCGCTACCACGTGACTGACCCGGTCAGCTTCTACAAGAACGACGACGCCTGGAGCGTTCCGAACGACCCCACAGTTTCGGAGGACGTCAAGCAGCCGCCGTTCTACATGTCCCTGCAGATGCCCGGCCAGGAGAAGCCCGCATTCCAGCTGACGTCGTCGTTCATCCCGCAGGTGGTTGACGGCAACGCGAGGAACGTCCTGTACGGCTTCCTGGCGGCCGACTCGGATGCCGGCAGCCAGAAGGGTGTGAAGGCCGAGTCCTACGGAAAGCTCAGGCTCCTCCAGGTCCCGCCGGAAGCACAGGTGCCCGGACCGGGCCAGGCGCAGAACAAGTTCAACTCCGATCCGACCGTTTCGCAGGCACTTAACCTGCTCCGCCAGGGTGCCTCGGATGTCTTGAACGGCAACCTCCTCACGCTTCCTGCCGGCGGCGGTCTGCTGTACGTCCAGCCGGTATACCTCCGGTCGACCGGCGAGACCTCGTACCCGACCCTCCAGCGCGTGCTGGTTGCCTTCGGCGACAAGATCGGCTTTGCCCCCACCCTGGACGAGGCCCTCAACCAGCTCTTCGGCGGTGACTCCGGAGCCGCGGCCGGTGACTCTGCCAACAACGGGCAGACTCCTCCGGCGCCGGGCGGAGGAGGAACCCCTGCCCCGGGCACAACCGACGCCCGCGCCGAACTGAAGGCTGCCTTGGCGGAAGCCAACGCCGCCATCAAGGCCGGACAGGAAGCACTGGCCAAGGGCGACTTCGCGGCCTACGGCGAGCAGCAGAAGAAGCTGAACGCGGCACTGCAGAAGGCCATCGACGCCGAGGCGAAGATTGCCGCCACCACTCCGGCTTCGGAGGAGTCCCCGTCGGCGACGCCGGCGCCGACCCCCAGCAGCTGACGTGGTGGGCGGCTGCGGCTTAGCAGCCTGGCACCCGCCCGGACGGCAAGTGCCAGGACGCTGAGCTGAGGCCCCGGGCACCAGGGCTGAAGGCCCGCCGACCGCTCCCGTAAGGGGAGCGGACGGCGGGCCTTCCTCATGGGCCTGAAAGCCGCCTGGCGGAGAGGCGCGCTGCCGAGACACAGATCACGTCTCCTCGATTTGGCCTGCTGTTCACCGGACGGTAGAGTTGTTCTTGCGACGCGGGGTGGAGCAGTTCGGTAGCTCGCTGGGCTCATAACCCAGAGGTCACAGGTTCAAATCCTGTCCCCGCAACTGAGAGAAGGCCCGGATCACCGTCAGGTGGTCCGGGCCTTTTGCTGTCTGGTGACGGGGCCGGGCTGGCTGTACGGGGCGTGGCATTTACGGCCGCGAAAGTAGGGTAGAGTTGATCAAGCGACGCGGGGTGGAGCAGTTCGGTAGCTCGCTGGGCTCATAACCCAGAGGTCACAGGTTCAAATCCTGTCCCCGCAACCACAGAAGAAGCCCTGGCCGGTGATGAACCGGCCGGGGCTTTTCGCTTCCCGGTAGCTTTTGTTCACGTTCTGGCAGTTCCTAGTATTCTCTTTCGCAGGGCCCGGAGTGTTTCGGCCGGGGCAGTTGCCCGTCTCAGTCATTCTCGAGAGGAATGTAGTTTCGATGTCCACAACGAAGAACAAATCCGGCACGGCGAAAGGCAAGCGGTCCAGACTGTACTGGACGGTGCCGGCGGTCCTCGTGGCCGCAGTGCTGGTGGTTCTGCTCGCAAAGTGGGCCACGGGCCTTTCCGGTGTCCAGTCCTTCCTGACGGACTACCCGGGACATTCCGAACTCCCCGAGGGCGCACCGGTCGGCTTCCCGGCCTGGCTCGGCTGGCAGCACTTCCTCAACGCCTTCCTGCTGCTGCTCATCATCCGCACGGGCTGGCAGGTGCGGACAACCACGCGCCCCGGCGGCTACTGGACGCGGAACAACAAGGGCCTCATCAAGACTAAGAACGCCCCCACCAAGATCTCCCTGGAACTCTGGTTCCATCTGACCCTCGACGCCCTGTGGATCCTCAACGGCCTGGTTTTCGCCGTGCTGCTCTTCGCCACAGGCCAGTGGGTGCGGATCGTGCCCACCAGCTGGGACGTCTTCCCGAACGCCCTGTCGGCCGCCCTGCAGTATGCGTCGCTGGACTGGCCCACCGAAAACGGCTGGGTCAACTACAACGCCCTGCAGCTGCTGGCGTATTTCGCCACGGTCTTCATTGCCGCCCCGCTCTCCTTCATCACCGGCTTGCGGATGTCAGCGGCCTGGCCCAAGAAGGCGGCCGGGCTGAACAGGGCCTTCCCGATCGAAGCGGCGCGCGCCGTCCATTTCCCCGTGATGGTCTATTTCGTCGGGTTCATAGTGGTGCACGTGTTCCTCGTGCTGGCCACGGGGGCTCTCCGGAACCTCAACCACATGTACGCCGCGAGCGACGACGCCGGCTGGACCGGCGTCTGGATCTTTGCCGCGTCCGTCGCAGTGATGATCGCGGCCTGGTTCCTGGCCAGGCCGCTGTTCCTGCGCCCGATTGCTTCCCTGATGGGGAAGGTCACCAGCCGCTGACCGCAGACGCCGTACGCGTCCGTCAGCCCTCCTTCAGCTGCTGGTACGCGTCCAGGGCCCTGGCACGTGACTCCTGCAGCCCCACCAGCGGCGCAGGATAGGCATCCGCTGCCGTGCTGTCCTTCCACGGCTCATGGACGGCTTTGTCGTCCAGATCAGCCAGTTCGGGGATGAACCTGCGGAGGTACCGTCCGCGGGAATCAAACTTCTTGCTCTGGGTGACGGGGTTGAAGATCCTGAAGTAGGGCGAGGCATCCGCCCCGGAGCCGGCCACCCACTGCCAGTTGGCGGGGTTGCTCGCGGCATCGGCGTCCACGAGTGTGTCCCAGAACCACGCTTCGCCCAGGCGCCAGTCGGCCAGCAGGTTCTTCACTAGGAAGGATGCCGCGGCCATGCGGACGCGGTTGTGCATCCAGCCCGTCTGCCACAGCTGACGCATGCCGGCATCAACGAGCGGATAGCCGGTGCGGCCCTGGTGCCACGCCGTGAGTTCGGCGTCGGACGGCGTTTGCCAGGCAAAGCGGTCAAATTCGCGGCGATAGTTGTCCGTGGCGAGGCCAGGGTTCTCATAGAGCAGGTGCCAGCAGAATTCCCGCCAGCCAAGCTCGCTTCGAAAGATGCCGACGTCGGCAGGAGCGTTCCGTGGATAGCGTTGGCGAAGTGCCTGCCAGACCCGGAACGGGCTGATTTCACCAAACCGGAGGTGCGGGGAGAGCCGGCTGGTGCCTTCCACCCCCGGCAGATCCCGTCCGGTCCCGTACTCCTCGACGGGTCCGTCCAGGAAATCCTCCAGCCGCAGGCCTGCGCCCCGTTCCCCGGGCGTCCAGGTTTCCGCGAGCCCGGTGCTCCAGTCGGGCCGGCGGGGGAGCAGCCCCCAGCTATCGAGGCTGTCACTGACGGGCAGCGAACCGCTGGCATCATGTGCCGGCTGGGGGAGGCGCTGCGGGGCATCAGCGGGCATCCTTGGCTCCGCGCCGGCCAGGCACGACCGCCAGAACGGCGTGAAAACCTTGTACGGTCCGCCAGTGCCCGTCCGGACGGTCCACGGCTCGAAGAGAAGGTTCGCCTGGAAGCTGGTGGCGGTGATGCCCTGCCCGGCGGCCCATTCCTTGATGCCGGCGTCCACGGTCCGCTCGGCAAGCCCGTAGCGCCTGTTCCAGAGGATCGACCCTGCGTCCGTCTCCTCGGCCAGGCCACGGAGTTCGGCGGAGGCGGCACCGCGCCGGAGCAGCAGGCGCGAACCCTTGGATTCCAGGTCTGCGGAAAGCGCGGCCAGCGAATGATGGAGCCACCATTTGGCCGCGCCGCCCAGCGGACGGATGCCGGGGGAGTCTTCGTCCAGGATGTACACCACAGTCATCCGGTCCGGGCCTGCAGCTGCCGCCGAAAGGGCTGGGTGGTCGTCGAGGCGAAGGTCGTCCCGGAGCCAGACAATCGTGGAAGACATGGCTCCACGCTACATGCCGCGGATACGAAGAAGGCCGGGATCCACGGGATCCCGGCCTTCTTCCTGCGTCCGCTGACGCAGCTACAGCTAGGAGTTCTTACAGCTTGTCGAAGTCAGCCTCGTCGACGGTCGAACCAACGGCTGCCGAACCGGAAGCCGCCGTCCCGCCGGCACCGATGGCCGGCTTGGCCCCGCCGGACTTCAGCGCAGCCAGGCGGGCATCAATCTCGGTCTGCTCGCCAAGGTCTTCAAGCTGGTTGAACTGCGCGTCGAGGCTGGACGCGGCGAGCTCCTGCTGGCCGAGCACTTTCGCTTCCTCGCGGCGGATCTTTTCCTCAAAGCGGCCCACCTCGCTGGTGGGATCCATGATGTCAATGCTCTTGAGGGCGTCGTGAACCTGCGACTGGGCGGCTGCGGTCTTCGAGCGGGCCACCAGCTCATTGCGCTTGCTCGTAAGCTGGTTCAGCTTGCCCTTCATCTGGTCCAGGCCGGTCTTGAGACGGTCCACAACGTCCGTCTGTGACGCGATGCTGGGCTCGGCGGCCTTGGCCTCGTTTTCAGATGCGATCTGCCGCTGCAGCGCCACCTTGGCCAGGTTGTCGAACTTCTGGGCGTCAACCGTGTCGCCGGCGCTGCGGTACTCGTCGGCCTTCCGCGAAGCCGCCAGGGCCTTGTTGCCCCAGTCCTGGGCGTTCTTCACGTCCTCGTTATAGTCGGCCTGCAGCATCCGAAGGTTACCGATGGTCTGCGCCACTGCCGACTCCGCCTCGGCGATGTTGTTGGAATAGTCCCGCACCATCTGGTCGAGCATCTTCTGCGGGTCCTCGGCCTGATCGAGCAAGGAGTTGATGTTCGCCTTTGCGAGCTGCGCCATGCGGCCAAAAATGGACTGCTTAACCATGGTGTTACCTTTCGTCCTGCTCAGTTTTCCCACTGAATCCGGTGATCAGTTGATGTACCGCTTTTACCCGCCGGCCGGAAGGTCCGGCCGGCGTCGTCTTTGTTCTGGCTAGAAGTCCCCGCCTCCGCCGAAGTCGCCGCCCCAGTCTCCGCCGCCGGAATCTCCGCCTCCAAAGCCGCCGGAATCACCGCCCCAGCCTCCGCCGTCGCTGTGGCCGCCGCCCCAGCCGCCGCCGCTTCCGCCGTTCAGGATGGAGTTGATCAGGATGCCGCCCAGAATGGCGCCGCCGAGGCCTCCGCCTCCGCCGCCTCCGAACATGCCGCCACGGCCGTACCCCTGGTTGGCGTAACCGCCAAAGTTGTCGACGTCGGACTGGGCCAGCTGGGCCGCCTGCGCAGCCAGTGCGTGGGCCTGCTGCGCATACGTCAGTGCCGTGACGGGGTCATTGCGTGAGATGGACAGCGCGTAGTCGAGATTGCGCTGTGCTTCGGCGAGGCGTGTCCTGGCTTCCGTTCCCACGCCGCCCCTCCTGGCGGTGATGTAGTCCGAGGTGGCGCTGATCTGTGCCTGCGCGGACATGATGGTCTGCTGCAGTGAGGCCTGCGCACGGCGGGACTGCTCCTGCTGGTCACGTATGCCGCCCAGCGAACGGTCCAGCGACTGGTGGGCTGTTTCCACCCG
This sequence comes from Arthrobacter pascens, assembly GCF_017052465.1. Lineage (GTDB taxonomy): Bacteria > Actinomycetota > Actinomycetes > Actinomycetales > Micrococcaceae > Arthrobacter > Arthrobacter pascens. The sequence goes on along the minus strand of NZ_JAFHKT010000152.1, from coordinate 136,419 downwards.
TTCAAGGGTGGCGATCGGGTCAATCCGGCCACCCTGAATCTCGGCTTTCACCTGGGCGAGTGCGGCCTCGACGCCGGCCACGGGCCCGGCGAGCTCCGGATGGGCACCGGACTGGATGATGGCTTTCGCCTGGGCCAGGTCCTGGGAGGTGTCCACGACGGCAGTCTCAAGTCCCTGCCGGGCCTCATCCAGGCTGCCGGACACCTTCGAAATGGCGTCCAGGAGCACATTGGTCTGGTGCAGGCTCTCCTCAGCAGCGCGGACCGCGACTGCGGCCAGGCTTCCCTCACCCGCATCCAGCTTCTCGCGTGCGGTGCTGCTTGCGTTCTGCACGAACGCGAGGCGCTCCTTGGCCTGCGTGATGTTGTCCGCCACCTGGACGAGTGCGCTCTCGGCGTACTTGCCGCGCAGCTCCGCGAGCGTACGCTCAGCGTTGGTGATCTTTGCGTCGGCAGCGGCCGCGCCGGAATCAACGGCGGCCAGCGCCTGCGGGGCGTTCTTTTCGAGCTCACGGAGGGAATCGAAGTCCGCCTTCTGCTCCTGCAGGGATGCCAGGGCTGCCTCGGACCGGCGGATGATCTCGCCCAGCCAGGTGCGCTGCTGCTCTTCGGTGTCGGGGATGTGGTCGTCCAGCTGCTGCTGCAGCTTGAACGACTCGGACATGTGGGCCTTGGCCTCCTGGAGTGCCTTCGTGAAGTTTCCGACGGCGGCCTCGCCGTACTGCGCCTCGGCGAAGCCCAGTTCCTGCTCGCTCGACTTGATGGCGTCGTCGGCTTCGATGAGGAGCGAACCGCTCTTGCGGCGGAGTTCCTCAACGCTCAGCGAGGCGAGCGGATCGAGTTCGGCGCCCTGCGGACCGTAGCTGCCGCTGGAGGCCAGGGCGGCCTTCTTGCGACGGTTGCGGAGGTAGAGATACGTTCCCGCTCCGCCGGCGGCCACCACACCCACACCAACGAGAACCGCCGTGCCCGCACCAGCGCCAGACGGAACGTTTCCGCTTCCGCCGCCGGCGGCGTCACCGATGGCGGCCGCGGTGTCGATGGCGGCCTGGGCGTAGTCACCGTTGCGAAGCTGGGGATCGACCGCACTCTTGATGACGGACTCGCGCTGTGCGTTGGTGATCTTGCTGTTCGACGGTTTGCTCAGCTGGTATTGCCGGGTGTCAGTCGCGACGGTCAGCAGCATGGCGTTCGGGCCCAGGCTCGCCTTTTTGGCAACATCGGCGGCCCATGCCACCCGGTCCGACGGGTTCTCGAATTTCTTGACGTACACGACATGCAGCGTCATGGCGTGGTCGGTGCCGAGCTTCTTAATGGCCGTTTCGACGTCGGCCTTCTTGCCGCCGAGTACACCGGCGGTATCGACAATCTTGGAGACAGGATCGAGTGTGACCGGATTCTCGGCCCAGGCTGCTGAGGCAGGAAGCGCCAGCATTCCAGTCAGGCCGATCACGGCGAATACACGTTTCAACATTGACCGCATGGCAACCCTTCAGCACGCCTGCGACTGGTTCAGGATGAAACAGCCGTCCAGAATGCAGCAGCGCCCCCACGCCGGGTGTAAAGCCGCAGGTCGCTGTGGCAATTCTTCTTGATTCTATGGTGCACCAAGGGGGCCGTCCACGGCCGGGAATATGCCACCAGCGAAAAGCGCTGCCACCCTTGAGCGGACGGCCGCACCGCAGGGCCCAGCGCGTTCAGGAAGCTCCCAGCAAACGTCCGCCCTAGTTTCAGTCGCATCGTCCATAGTTAATACAGACGAGGATGAAAGGAAATCCAATGACTGAGAACCCAGCACCGGGGTCAGCTCCCGAGAACCGAGATCCTGCAGGGCGGCCCGCTGATCCAACGGCTCGGCCGGAGCGCCCGGAGGGTCTCCAGCGGGGGGAAAGCCAGCCGGAAGGCGGGACGGCCAGCGAAACCGAGCGCGTGCCGGCGCAAGAGCCGGGCACCCAACAGCAGGGCACCCAGGACCAGTCCGCCCCAGCCGGGCACGGCCAGGAAAACCCCACCCTGCGCATGGACCGTCCGGGCGACGCGGGGGATGCGCCGGGCAGCAACGGGCAGCATGAGCCCCACACCGGAGCGCGTCCCGTATACCCCCAGCATGCTCCGTTCTACGGCCAGCACTCCGGACCTGCCACCCAGCAGTTCGCCTCCGCGCCGCAGCATTCACCCCAGCACGCCGGAGAACACAGCCACCAGCCGGTCCACGCCCAGCACGCCGTCCACTCCGCATTTCAGGACAACCGGGCCAACGCGCCCAAGCGCAAGGCCACCTTTGGCGTCGGCACCCTGGTTGCCAGCATCCTCGCCGCCGGCCTCGTGGGCGGCGGTGTGGCAACCGTGGGATCCGGTAATTTGTTCGACGGCGGGACCGCGCCGACAGTCAGCACGGGAAACCAGCCCGAAACCGTCATCATCAACAACAAGGATGACGTCAACGCCATCACGGCGGCGGCAACGAAGGCATCGCCGAGCGTTGTCACCATCAAGGCCACCAGCGGCAGCGACGGCGGCACCGGCTCCGGCGTCATCATCGACGACCAGGGGCACATCCTGACGAACACCCACGTGGTGACGCTGGACGGCACGGTCGCCAACGCGGACATTGAAATACGCACCAACGACGGCCGGGTGCTGTCCGCGAAACTCGTTGGAACGGATCCCCTGTCCGACCTCGCCATCATCAAGGTGGACAATCCCTCAGGACTCACCCCCGCCACGCTGGGCGATTCGAGCAAGCTGAATGTCGGCGACACCGCGGTGGCCATCGGCTCGCCGCTGGGCCTGAACGGCACCGTCACCGACGGCATCGTCTCCACCCTGAACAGGACCATCAGCGTCGCTTCCTCGGCAGCGCCCAAGGACGGCCAGGACAGCTCCCAGGGCGGCGGCCAGGGCTTCGAGTTCGCTCCCCCGGGGCAGGGACAGGGCCAGAGCTCGGCGAACAAGGGCTCAATCGCCATCAACGTGATCCAGACAGATGCGGCCATCAACCCGGGCAACTCCGGCGGTGCACTGGTGAACAGCAAGGGCGAGATCATCGGCGTCAACGTCGCCATCGCTTCGGCCGGCGGCAGCTCGGCGGCGACCGGGACGGGCAACATCGGAGTCGGTTTCAGCATCCCGATCAACCACGCCAAGCGCGTCGCCCAGGAAATTATCGACAACGGCAAGGCCTCGCACGGCCAGCTCGGAGTCAGCGTCAAGGAGAAGTCCTCCTCGGATTCCACGTCGGGCTTCTCCATTGGCGCGGATGTCGCCACGGTCGAGGCTAATTCCGCGGCCGCCAAGGCAGGCATCAAGGTCGGCGACGTCGTCACACGCTTCAACGACCTTGCCATCAGTGACCCGAACCAGCTGACCGCAGCAGTCCGCGAGCAGCCGGCGGGTGCCTCCGTGAAGATCACCATCCAGCGCAACGGCCGCGAACAGCAGCTGGATGTGACACTCGGCGCCGCAGCCGAACAGTAGGCAAACCCCAACTAAACCTCAACTCCGCAGCACACACGACGGCGGGACGCACCGGGAAGGTGGGTCCCGTCGTCGTCTCCTGCTCAGAAACCGGCGCTGTTCTGACACAGGCGTTAACACGGGACGGCGCCGGCACGCCCCGATATGGTTAGCTAGGAGCTACCCGTACCCCGGGCGTTCCGCGGCCATGACCTCACCCGGCTGGCTATCCACAAGCATGGAAGGCTGCTGTAAATACAGTGGAAGAGACATTGAAGATCATCGTCCTGGTCAAGCATGTGCCGGACGCCCAGTTCGACCGGCACCTCAGCGGCGAGGGCCACACGACAGACCGCGACGAGAGCATCCTGTCCGAGCTGGATGAGTACGCGCTGGAGGCCGCGCTGCAGCTGATCGAGGCGCGCGGCGGCAGCAAGGCAGGCAATAAGGTCATCGCCCTCAGCATGGGGCCGGCCGGGGCCGTGAACGCCATCAAGAAGTCCCTGCAGATCGGAGCCACCGAGGGCGTTCATCTCACGGATGAAGCACTGACCGGTTCGGACGCCGCCGCCACGTCCCTGGCGCTCGCGGCCGCGGTCCGGCATCTGGGCGGCGACGGCCCGGTGGACCTGGTCCTCACGGGCATGGCGTCCACCGACGGTGAAACATCCCTCGTGCCGGCCCAGCTCGCCGAGCGCCTGGGGCTTCCCCAGGTGACGTTCGCTTCCTCACTGGAGGTCGACGGCGGAAGGGTCACCGCACGCCGTGACGCAGACACCCACTCCGAGACCGTCGAGGCGTCCCTGCCCGCAGTGGTTTCGGTGACGGACCAGATCAACGAACCCCGCTACCCCAACTTCAAGGGCATCATCGCTGCCAAGCGCAAGAGCATCACCACGCTTTCGCTGGCTGACGTCGGCGTCGATCCGTCCCAGGTGGGCCACGCCGGGTCGTGGACCACCGTGACGTCGGCCGAGGAACGGCCGCCCCGCACGGCAGGCACCATCATCACGGACGAAGGCGACGCCGGCATCAAGCTGGTGGACTTCCTGGCCGCCCAGAAGCTGCTCTAAGAGGGATCACAACACATGGCAAACGTACTCGTATTCATTGACAACCCGGGCCAGGTCCTCAAGAAGAGCAGCCTGGAACTCCTGACCATCGCCCGCTCCCTCGGGGAGACTGCCGTCGCAGTCAACGGCGAACTGCACGACGACGCCGCCACCACCCTGGGTGCCTACGGCGCCGCCGCCGTCTACCGCCCGTCCGCCGATGACCTGGACGACTACCTGGTGGCCGCCAAGGCGGCCTTCGTGGCGGCGGCAGTGGACAAGTCCGGCGCCACGTCGGTGCTGCTGGACAACTCGCCCGAGGGCAAGGAAATCGCGGCCCGGCTCGGAATCCGCCTGAGCGCCGGCGTGATCACCGACGTCGTCGCAGTCGACGCCGACGGCACCGCCCACAAGTCGGTGCTGGCAGGGTCCTACGCCACCGCGGCAAAGGCCACCACGCCCGTCAGCGTGTTCTCGGTCAAAGCCAACAGCGTGAACCCGGAACCGGCCGCAGCGCTTGCCACGCCCGAAACCGTGACGGTGGACGTTCCTGCCGATGCGGCCGCCACGGCTGCCCGGATCACCGCCCGCGAGCAGAAGGTCGCGAGCGGACGCCCCGACCTCACGGATGCCCGGATCGTGGTGGCCGGCGGCCGCGGCCTGGACGGGGACTTCACCCCGGTCGAGGAACTGGCGGACGCCCTCGGTGCAGCGGTGGGGGCCTCCCGCGCAGCCACCGATGCCGGCTGGATCAGCCACGACGCCCAGGTGGGCCAGACCGGCAAGGTTGTCTCCCCGCAGCTCTACATCTCAGCGGGAATCTCCGGCGCCATCCAGCAGAAGGCCGGCATGCAGACGGCCAAGGTGATCGTTGCCGTGAACAAGGACGCCGAATCTCCGGTTTTCGAAATCGCGGACTTCGGCATCGTCGGTGACCTCTTCAAGGTACTCCCGCAGGCCACTGCAGAAATCAAGAAGCGCAAGGGCTGAATCCTTGACCGCCCACGCTCCAGCGCAGAGCCCGTTCAACCCGGACAAGCACCGGGTTGAGCGGGTGCTCTGTTTCGCGGCCCACCCTGACGACATCGACTTTGGTGCTGCCGGCACCGTCGCTGCCTGGACCGCCGCCGGCGTCGAGGTCAGTTACTGCATCATGACCGACGGCGATGCGGGCGGGTTCGATCCTGCCCACCGGGAAGAAATCATTGCCCTGCGGGCTGCCGAGCAGGAACGCGCGGCAGCACTTGTCGGGGTCACGGACATCCACTACCTCCACGAGCGGGACGGGTTCCTCGAACCAAACCATCTGGTGATGTGGGGAGTCGTGAAGCTGATCCGCGAACTCCGTCCCGACGTCGTGCTGTCCATGCATCCCGAGCGAAACTGGAACCGCATCCAGAAGAGCCACCCCGACCACCTTGCCGTGGGCGAGGCTGTCACGCGTGCCATCTACCCCGCCGTTGAAAACCCCTACGCGTACCCTGAGCTCGCCGAGTCCGGGCTGGAGGCCTACAAAGTTCCCTGGCTCTGGCTGTTTGCCGGGCCGGAGGAACGGGAAAACCATTTCGTCGACGTCACCGAGCATGTGGAAAGCAAACTGGCGGCGCTGCACGTCCACGTCAGCCAGCATCCCGATGCCGCCGCCATGGAGAACACGGTGCGGAACGGCATGGTGCTGAACGCACAGCGGGCCGGCCTGCCCGAAGGGCGAAGCGCCGAGGCCTTCCATGTCGTAGCCGTCAACGGCCCGGGTACGATCGCCGGGTTCTAGGCTAAAGCGTCAACACGGCGCCTGCCCAGGTGCTGCGCGCCGCTCACGTACTGAGCGGCGCCGCAGCGACCGTGGCGGATGTCGGGGCAGACGAGCCGCCGGCCGGTTCCACAGTGATGCCCAGCGAGGCAGCGGAACTGATGCCCTTGACGACGGCGGGCTTGGACAGTGCCTCCGCATCCATCAGCCCCTGGGAGACCGGAGTGGACCCGTCCTTGGGAATCAGCCACATCTGGTACACCTTGCCCGGGGGAGGTGCCGGCACGTCCTTCATCCGCACCACCAGGGCGTCCTTCGACGGCGATATGGACACCGTGGCGGTGCCGCCGCCGCTGACGTCGACCGTCGCCTGGCGCACGTCCTGCGCCTGGAGGACCTGTGTCAGGGGATCATTCTGGTTGGCCATGTAGGCGCCGACGCCCACGCCGCCCAGGGCGATGACGGCGGCGGCAGCAACGCCGATGAGCCAGTTCCGCATGCCGGAGGCCCGGCGTCGGACGTCGCGGCGTTCCCGGGCGGCAGCAAGATCATCCGCCGCGGGCGGCTGCGCCGCCTGTGCCTCATAGTGCTCCGCGGCAGGGTTGACCGGAAGCTGGGCGACTATCCGCCCGAACAGGTCCGCCGGAGGTTCCTCCTCGGCGGTAAACGCGACGGCCAGTGTTTCCCTGGCCTGGCGGACGCGTTCGTTGAAGGATTCCCGCTCCGCCTCCGGAGCGGTCTTAACGTACTCTTCGATGGCGCTCCGCTCCGCGTCGCTGACGGCGTCCAAGGCATAAACCTCGGCAAGTTCCACAGCGCGGCCGGCGGTCAGGTCAGTGGAAATGTCGGCAGCGAACGCCCGCGGCAACCGGCGGCCGTTCGGATCGTGCGATTCGTTCATTTCAACTCACCCCCAAGCAATTCTTCAGTCGGATCAGTCCGTCGCGGATGCGGGACTTGATGGTAGGTATGGCAGCGCCGAGCTTTTCGGCGACTTCCCGATACGTCAGTCCGCCGTAGTAGGCCAGCCGCACCGACTCCTGCTGTGTCTCGGTAAGCGTTCCCAGGCACCGCACCACGGCGTCGGCTTCCAGCCGGCTGTCCACTTCATCAGCCACGGAGTCATGGTCGATGTCCTGGTTGCCGGCACCGTACCTGGCCTCTCGGTCATTGGAAGACTGCGAGGATCTCACCTTGTCCACGGCACGGCGGTGGGAGATGGTCATGAGCCATGCCAGCGGGCTTCCGCTGGCGGCGTCGAATTTGGCGGCATTCTGCCAGACCTGCAGGAAAACCTCTTGTGTGGCGTCTTCGCTGAGCTCCGGATCAATCAGGACGCGCCTGGCCATGCCGTACACCCGGCGTGAGGTCAGCCGGTAGAACTCGGCGAATGCAGGCTGGTCACCGTTGGCGATGCGTTCCAGCAATGCTGCCAGCTGGCGGTTAAGATCGACGGCGGTGCCCGGCGGCGCTGGGGCGTCGAAGTTCGGCGCGTTGGGAGTTTCCATCACAGTCAAGCATAGGTCGCCGGACGGCCCCTGGGCGCACATTCCGGGGACGGCAGCACTGTTTCGGGCAATACCGGATGCTGGCCTGCCCGCACGCACTGTTCTCACCTGTCGCTCCTCATCCCCGGGATTTGACCTCAGCAGTGATTCGCTGCGGGCTGCGCATCGGATGGGTGCCCCCATGCGGGAATATGAATTGCCGGGCCGGTGCGGGCCGCCTGTCAGACCTGTGCGCCGGCGAAGCCCTGCTGGCGCCACGCCTCGTACACGGCGATGGACGCCGCATTCGCCAGGTTCAGTGACCGCAGCGAGGGCAGCATGGGCAGCCGCACCCTCGAGGTTACGTGGGGATCGTTCTTGACGTGCTCCGGCAGGCCCACCGACTCCGGGCCGAACAGCAGGACGTCGCCCGGCCGGTAGGCGATGTCCGTATACGACTTTTCGCCATCGGAGGTGAAGGCAAATACCCGGTCCGGCTGCAGGGCCTTCCATGCAGACTCGAGGTCCGGATGCACGGTCACGACGGCAAGATCGTGGTAGTCGAGCCCCGCCCGGCGCAGCTTGGCATCCGAGAAGTCGAAGCCCAGCGGTTCAACGAGGTGGAGTTCGGCGCCGGTAATGGCGGCAAGCCGTATTGCGTTGCCGGTATTGCCCGGGATTTCAGGGGTGTGGAAGAGGATGCGGAACACCGTTCCATCCTAGTGCCGGGCGCCTAGTACCGGGGCGCCTAGTACCGGGACGGGGTTTTGTCCGGTGCAGTCTCAGTGCATCCCCCGCAGCAGCCTGGCCAGCACCGGGACATTGACAGTGTTCGGGGCCGGACCGGCAGCGAGGAACTGCTTCAGTCCCCTGGCGAGCCCCGCGGCGTTGACCACCTGCATCACGTCGGAGGAGGCGCGGGACCGGCGGTGGTGGTCAATGACCGGCTCGTGAAGGTTGCCGTCCGGGCTGTGGACCACCGTCCATCCGGTCACGTTCAGTTCGGGGAAGATGTCCTGCATCGCCCAGACCACCTGCGTCAGCTGCGGGGGAGCGATGGACCGGCTGCCGTGCTTCAGGGTGGCACCGTCCCAGGCGTAGGCGCCCTTGGGCAGGAGCATGGATCCGATAAGAGCCAGCCGGTAGCCGGACAGCAACGCGTGGTCGATGTGGCTGTTGTCTGCCGGGGACTGCAGCCCGTTGATGAGCCGGGCTGCCGGAATGGCCGGAAGAACCTGCCGACTGATCAACTGGACAGTGCGCATCTCGCGCTGGATCCGGGCCTCGGCCCCGAAGATGCCGCGCTTCCTTGGCATCCCGTGGACCTGCTGGCTGGCTACGTCAAAGGGGATCAGCGGGACGGCCCCGGGCAGGTCGAACGGAGGCACGTAGACAGGATCGTCGCCGGAGGTGTTCCGTGGAGTGCCGGGCCGGTGGATCGTCGCAGAGGCATGGCTTCCTGCCGCCGGTGCATCAAAATGGGCCTCGTCCGCGCCTGCCCTGCTCCGGTGCCGGGGACCCGTGGCGTACGAACGGTCGTAGGCAGCCCTTCGCCGCGGATCGATCAGGGTTTCATACGCAAGCGTGACCTGCCGGAAGGTGGCGGCGTCACCGCCGTGGTCCGGATGCGAGACCCGTGCCGCCCTGCGGTAGGCAACCTTGATCTCTTTGTCCGTTGCGGTCACGGGGACGCGGAGTACCTCGTAGTGGGAGCTGTTTCCCTCGGTCAAGCAAGGTCCTTCGGTTGAATGTTGCCGGCGCGCACGCCGCCGGGTCTGCCAAGCATATCGGGCGGCAATGCCCGACTAGTCAGACAACGTCCGTGCCTGTCTCCCTGGTTCCCTGCCGGCCAGGAAGGGGCGGCCGGCGCCGTCTAGACTCTTCGAAGGACCGTGGCGCCCGGGCTTCTGCCGGATGCCAGTCGCATACGTAAATTTGTGAGGTGGAGATGGCAGGGGTAGGCGAACTGGGCCGGACCGGCCAGACAGGCAGGGGGGACGGGCAGACCGGACTGGCGCGTTCCACCCGGGTAGTGCTGGCCGCCGTCGCTGCCGCAGTGCTGGCCGGCTGCAGCGTGGGCGTCCCTGATCCCAGTGTCCGGCAAACTACACCGGCCACCCCCCAGCCGGCTGCTCCCACCGTCACCCCCGGTCACGACGCCGGCGCCGTCGCCGCGCGCAGCATGCCATTTTCCGCCGGGGCCACGTTGGCCCGCGGTGTTCCGGTGCAGGTGTCCGAAGGGCTGGCGGCAGCGCCGGGGTGGCGGAGTGCCGGGAACTCCGCCGGAGGCGCCAGCGAATACCGGAATTCCGGAGGCTGCCTGGCCGCGGCCAAGGTTCGGACTAACCAGTGGCCGCTCGTGGCAGGCAACGACCGGGAATCGACGGAAAAGCTCTTCGCCTATCTCGATCCCACGATCCTGCCGAAGTACCTGAAACCGGCGGTCCTCCGCTGGGGTGGGGAGCCGGGCAAGCCAGGACCTACCGTTGACGTCCTGGTCTTTGAGCGTGCGGCCCTGCCCAAGGGCAAGGCCGCCATGCTTGCCAGGGTATTCGGGCAGGCGGGTTCATCCGTCTTCGTGACGGTTGCCTGCCCATCGGCGTCGGCCCTTACCGCCGCCAGGGGAGACGTTGAGCGCTGGCTGGCCGTCGTGCCGCCTGCGGAGTAAGGGCCGGGCCCACCCCCTGCTGCGCTACTTTCCAGCGGCCGTGGCGAGCCGGTTCAGTGCGACTGCGCCCACGAAGAGGCCGAAGTCGCGCAGGGCAACGTCATAGAAGTTGCCCAGGATGAGCAGGTTCACGATGATCCCCACCAGCCAGGCGGCCACCACCAGCGAGCCGATCCGCGGACGGACGGCAACCAGGATTCCCGCGAGGATCTCAATGATCCCCACCGCATACATGAAGGTCTGCGCCGACACCGGGATCACCGACGTCGCCACCGGAGCGAGATACGTTGTCCAGTCGGTGAGGAGGTTGGCGAATTTATCGAGGCCAAAGAGGATGGGCGCCACCGTGAAGACGGTGCGCAACAGCAGGAACGCCTGACGGGTCGGCTCCGGCGCCACAGTTTGGCTCCCCGCAGTTCCGGTCAATGCTGACGTTTTCATGACACACACTCCTTCTAAAAGTAGATAGTTTGATTTTAGATCTCTGCCAGCTATTTAGCAATGAATCTTGTTTTTAGAGATACGCTGGAGTCATGACCCGTGAACCAGGAGCGAAGTTGTCGTGGGCGGAACGGCTGGCTGCGCTGGCGTCGCTGGGGGATGCTACCCGGCGGCGCCTCTTTGAATACGTCGCCTCGGCCCAGTCGGCGGTCGGTCGTGACGACGCCGCAGGCGCGCTGGATCTTCCGAGAAGCACGGCGTCGTTCCACTTGGACCGGTTGGTGCGGGACGGCCTCCTCGCCGTCGAATTCAGGAAGCTCGGCGGCAAGGCCGGGCCCGGTTCGGGCCGGCCAGCCAAGCTGTACCGTCCCGCACTTGAGGAAGTGGGCGCGTCCGTCCCGGACCGGAGCTACGATCTGGCGGGGGAGCTCCTGGCGTCGGCGATCGAGTCATCGATGTCAGGCCGAGGTCCCGTCGGCGAGGCGCTCGTTGCCACGGCCTACGCCCGCGGGCAGGCTGCCGCCGGCGGGGGAGTGTCGCTGGAGCAACTGCTGACACGCGTCGGCTACCGTCCCGCTCCCGACGGTCAGGGAGGAATGGTCCTCCTGAACTGTCCGTTCCACCGGCTGGCGGAGGGCCACGCGGACGTCGTGTGCGCCATGAACGGCGCTTTCCTCAGCGGTGCCGCGTCCGCCTGCGGGGTGCCGGAAGAGAAGGTGGAGGAGGACCGGTCCGCCGGACGCTGTTGCGCCAGGATCAGGCCCTAACCAGAGCTTTGTAGAATTAACCCGTGCCTGCTTACCTGGATCATGCTGCCACCACGCCCATAGCCGCCGAGGCGCTGGCTGCGCTGACCCGCGAGTTGGCTCGGACCGGAAACCCGTCATCGCTGCACGGCGCAGGACGGCGGGCACGCCGCTCCGTCGAAGACGCCCGGGAAACCCTTGCCGCGGCCGCAGGCGCCCATCCGTCGGAGGTCATCTTCACCTCGGGCGGAACCGAGGCCGACAACCTTGCGGTCAAGGGACTTTACTGGTCCAGGCGCAGCGAAGACCCGGGGCGGCACCGGATCCTCTGCTCCGCCGTCGAGCATCACGCCGTTATGGACACGGTGGAGTGGCTGCAGCGGCACGAAGGTGCCGACGTCACCTGGCTGCCCGTGGACTCGAACGGGGTGCTGGACCTCGGCGTCCTCGAAGCCGAACTCCTCCGCGATCCACAGTCAATCGCCCTAGTGACGGTCATGTGGGCAAACAACGAGGTGGGCACCATCCAGCCGGTGCAGCGAATCGTCGAGCTGTCCCACGCCGCAGGCGTGCCTGTCCACTCCGACGCCGTCCAGGCATTCGGTTCCATTCCGGTGGACTTCAAGGAGTCCGGCCTGGACGCCATGTCCATCTCCGGCCACAAGATCGGCGGGCCAGTGGGTGTGGGCGCACTGCTGCTGGGACGTGCGGTGAAGCTCACGCCGGTCCAGCACGGCGGCGGCCAGGAGCGGGACGTCCGCTCCGGCACCCTGGATACAGCATCCATCGCGGCTTTTGCCGCCGCCGCCCAGACAGCGGCGAAGAACCTGGCCGCGGAGTCCGCCCGGATCTCCGGCCTGAGGGACCGGCTGATCGCAGGCGTCCACGACGCCGTCCCGTCGGCTGTGCTGCGTGGAGCACCCGGGCCGGGCAGGCTGCCCGGGAACGCACACTTCACCTTCCCGGGCTGCGAAGGTGATTCACTGCTCTTCCTCCTGGACCTTGCCGGCGTCGAATCGTCCACCGGCTCGGCCTGCACGGCTGGTGTGCCCCGCCCGTCCCATGTACTGCTTGCGATGGGACTGGACGAAGAAACAGCCCGCGGAGCCCAGCGTTTTACGCTCGGCCATCCCTCGACCGACGCGGACGTCGACGCACTCCTGGCGGCCCTGCCCGAAGCGTACACCCGTGCCCGGCAGGCAGGAATGGCAGGCCATGAGTCGTCTATCCAGACGGCCGGAACCGTGGCGCGTCAGGATTCCGGCATCAGCTGATCGAAGGGCACCGCCGGGTCGGACAGCGCTGCGGCTGCGACGTCCGAGCGGGCTGAGATGAGTGCTTTGATGGTCTTCTGTGCGCTTGGCTTACTGGACTTGGGCCAGTTGACGCTCATCCCGGCCACCACCTGTCCCTTCCGCTGCCAGAAGGCCACGAATTCTTTCGATTCCAGGGACCCGCGGATGACTGGCGCGGCATCTGCTGCGAGCGAGGGAAAGCCGGAATACTCCATGCTGACGTCATACTGGTCGGTGTAAAAGTACGGGACGGCGTCCAGAACGGCGTCCTGGCCGAGCATGGCTTTGCCCGCCACCTTGCCCCCGTTGAGGGCGTTGGCCCAGTGCTCGCTGCGGTAGTGCTCCCCGGTGAACGGGTGCAGGGCGTTCGCAACATCGCCGGCCGCGAAGATGTCCGGTGCGCTCGTCCTCAGCGAGGCGTCCGTCAGGATCCCGTTCCGGAGCTCCAGCCCGGCCGCGCCTGCCAAGGCAGTGTCCGGCACCACGCCTACGGCGATGACCACGATGTCCGCCGGCAGCCGCTCGCCCGAATCGGTGAGGACCCCCGTGACTTTGCCCGCGTGGCCGGTGATTTCGCGTGCCGAGCCGGGCAGCACGAACCGTACGCCGTTGCCCTCATGCAGCGTCCGGAAGAACCGGCCCAGCTCAGGCCCTATGGCACCTCCGAGCGGTACCTCCTCCAGCCCCAGGAGGGTGACGTGGTTGCCGTAGCTGCTCGCCGCGGCCGCCAGCTCCATGCCGATCCAGCCGGAGCCGATCATGACAACGTTGCGGCCGCCGTCTGCGAGCTGCTCCCGCAGGTGCCGGCTGTCATCGAGCGTCCGGAAAGTGCTGACGCCGTCGAGCCCGCTGCCTGGCAGCTTCAGGGGCCGGGGGAGCGCGCCCGTGGCGAGCAGCAGGGCGCCGTACCCCTCGGACGTGCCGTCGGCGTACCGGACGGTGTGTCCGGCGGGGTCCACTTCGGTCACCGGAACGCCCAGCCGGAGGGTGACATTGTTCTCCGTGTACCAGGTCTCCGGCACGACCTCCACGGCGTCCTCCCCGGCTTTGCCCAGCAGGTATTCCTTGGACAGCGGCGGCCTGATGTAGGGGTGGTGGGACTCCGCTCCGGCGATGATGATGTCGCCGTGGAAACCTTCGGTGCGCAGCGTGCGGGCGGCCGTTGCCCCGGCCAGCCCCGCGCCGGCAATAACGATGTTCTCAGGGGACATTGTCCGCTCGATTCGTCAGGCAGGCCACGCGGCCCGGCACTCTAAAACCAGTTCTTTTGACGTTAGAAGAGTACAGAGTGGCCGTCAAGGCAATTTAGGTCAGATTCCGCCGGGCGATAGAATAAGGAGGCGTGCAGTGCAACTTGTTTCGCCGCACTGCTCCCAAGAGCGGCAGGGACACCCCGCCGCCCCCTATATCAGCCCACAGAAAGCATCAATGCGAGTTCTAGCAGCCATGAGCGGCGGAGTTGACTCCGCCGTTGCCGCCGCCCGCGCCGTCGAGGCGGGGCACGACGTCGTCGGGGTCCATCTGGCGCTGTCCCGGATGCCCGGCACCCTGCGTACGGGAAGCAGGGGCTGCTGCACCATCGAGGACTCCCGCGACGCCTGGCGTGCCTGCGACGTTTTGGGCATCCCGTACTACGTGTGGGACTTCTCCGAGCGGTTCAAGGAGGATGTGGTCCAGGACTTCATCGACGAATACGCCGCGGGCCGCACCCCGAATCCCTGCATGCGGTGCAACGAACGCATCAAGTTCGCTGCCCTGCTGGAGAAGGCCATCGCCCTCGGGTTCGATGCCGTGTGTACGGGGCACTATGCCAAGGTGATCAACGACGCCGACGGCAACCCCGAGCTGCACCGCGCCGCTGACTGGGCCAAGGACCAGAGCTACGTACTGGGCGTGCTGACGCATGAGCAGCTCAAGCACTCGATGTTCCCCCTCGCCGATACTCCGTCCAAGGCCGAGGTGCGGGCAGAAGCCGAACGGCGCGGGCTCTCCGTGGCCAACAAGCCGGACAGCCATGACATCTGCTTCATCCCCGACGGCGACACCGCCGGCTGGCTTGCGGAGAAGATCGAGATGACCTCCGGTGACATCGTGGACGAGTCCGGATCCAAAGTGGGCGAGCACCCCGGGGCCAACGCCTTCACCGTGGGACAGCGCCGCGGCCTGAAGCTCGGCCGGCCAGCCGCCGACGGAAAGCCCAGGTTCGTCCTCGAAATCCGGCCCAAGGAGAACAAGGTAGTTGTCGGGCCGGAGGCTCTCCTCGCCATCGACGAGATCCGCGGCATCAAGGTTTCCTGGGCCGGGCTGCCCATCGGCGAAGTGGGCACGGGTGCCGACTTCGACTGCTATGCGCAGGTCCGCGCGCACGGCGATCCCGTTCCCGCGAGGGCACGGGTGGAGCGCGTTGCCGATGACGGCGGCGTGGAACGAGACAGCCTCGTGGTCACACTGACTGAGCCGCTCCGGGGGGTTGCTCCCGGCCAGACGGTGGTGCTGTACCAGGGCAGCCGGGTCCTTGGCCAAGCCACGATCGACGCCGCCCGCTCGCTGCAGCGCGCCGAGCTGAAGTAGCCCACTGATTTGAAATAACCAGACCCCATTTCGGACCACAGGACGGCCGGCGGATTTTCCGCCGGCCGTCTTTCGTACCCGCGAGTAGGTTCCGAGCCTCCCTATGGTAAATTTTGTGTCTCATCTCACAAGATGCAACGTTTCACCGGGCAACCGTCTGATTCAATCAAGGCATCAGGCCAGCGCGCCGCCCGCACTATTCATGCCGGGCTCCGCGCGTCTTCATCGAACAGAAAGTTCACAGATGGCAATGAACAACAAAGCCGTGCGGAGCGCTATCGCGTTCGCGGGCATGTCCGCTTTCGCACTGACTGCCTGCACGGGCCCGTCCGGTGGCGGAACGTCCACCGGCGAAGCCGGCGGTGGCACCATCACCTACGGGACCACCGACAAAGTAGTCAGCCTTGACCCGGCCGGTTCCTACGAGGCCGGATCGTTCATGGTGATGAACCAGATTTACCCGTTTCTCCTGAACGCCAAGCCGGGGAGCGCTGACGCGTCCCCCGACATCGCGGAATCGGCATCATTCACGAGTCCCACGGAATACACCGTGAAGCTCAAGCCGGACCTCAAATTCGCCAACGGCCACGCCCTGACGTCCTCGGACGTCAAATTCTCCATCGACCGGGTGGTCAAAATCGCCGACCCCAACGGACCGGCTTCGCTGCTGGGCAACCTGAAGTCCGTCGCGGCCAAGGATGATTCCACTGTGGTCTTTACGCTCAAGGCAGGCAACGACCAGGTCTTCCCGGGCGTTCTCGCCGCCAACTCCGGACCGATCGTCGACGAAGAGGTCTTTCCGGCAGACAAAGTCATGAGCGATGACGAGATCGTCAAGGCCAGGCCGTTCGCAGGCCAGTACACCATCGAGAGCTACAAGAAGAACGAACTCGTAAGCCTCAAGGCCAACCCGGACTACAAGGGCCTGCTGGGCAAGCCTGCCAACGACGGCGCCAATATCAAGTACTACGCCGACTCCAACAACCTGAAGCTGGACGTGCAGCAGGGCAACATCGACGTTGCCGGCCGAAGCCTCACCGCCACCGACGCCGCCGACCTGGAAAAGGACTCCAAGGTCAAGGTGCACAAGGGCCCGGGCGGCGAGCTCCGCTACATCGTGTTCAACTTCGACACCATGCCCTTTGGCGCCAAGACATCCAACGCCGATCCCAAGAAGGCCCTCGCGGTACGCCAGGCCATGGCCCACATCGTTGACCGTGAGGCCCTTGCCACGCAGGTCTATAAGGGCACCTACCTGCCGGCATATTCGGTGGTGCCGGATGGTTTCGCCGGAGCGGTCCAGCCGCTCAAGGAGATGTACGGCGACGGCACCGGAAAGCCCAGCCTGGACAAGGCCAAGAAGGCCTTCGCCGATGCCGGGATTTCGGGCACCGTCAACATCAAACTCCAGTACAACCCGGACCACTACGGCAAGTCCTCCGGAGACGAATACGCCATGATCAAGGAACAGCTGGAGAAGTCCGGCCTGTTCAAGGTTGACCTACAGTCCACGGAGTGGGTCACCTACTCCAAGGCCCGCACGGCGGACGCCTACCCGGTGTACCAGCTGGGCTGGTTCCCCGACTACTCCGACGCCGATAACTACCTCACGCCCTTCTTCGTGCCGGGCAACTTCCTCAAGAACCACTATGAGAACCCGGCCGTCACGGACCTGGTGAAGAAGCAGCTCACCACTGTGGACAAGGCCGAACGCGAGAAGGTCCTTGGGGACGCCCAGACGGCCGTGGCCCAGGACCTCTCCACCCTGCCGCTCCTCCAGGGCGCGCAGCTCATGGTTGCCGGGGCCGACGTCAAGGGCGTTGAGCAGACGCTCGACGCGTCCTTCAAGACCCGGCTCGGAGTGATCTCCAAGTAGGTCCGTCCCTGCAGGATTCAGCCAGCCAACGGGGCGGGGCGCCAACCCGGCGTCCCGCCTCCGCGGCCACTGCATGCATGGCCGGCTCCGGCCGGGACCGCAGTGCACCCAAGACTTAGGTAAGTATGACAACTCTCATTGAGGCGCCGCCCAGCGACGCCGACGGACTGCTACCGTCCAAAAAGAAAACTGGCGGCGGGGGACTCGGCCAGTACATGATCATCAGGTTCCTCCTGATCATTCCCACCATTTTCATCCTGGTCACCATGGTGTTCTTCCTGATGCGGATCACCGGCGATCCCATCACGGCTGCGCTGGGTGGCCGGCTTCCCCCGGACCAACTGCAGGAGCGCATCCACGCCGCGGGCTACGACCGCCCCGTGTTCGTCCAATACTTTGAATATCTTGCACAGCTCGTTACGGGCAACTTCGGCACCACGCTCTCGGACAACCGCCGGGTGGTCGAGATGCTGGCCACCTACGGTTCGGCCACGCTGGAACTGACCGTCAACGCCCTCATCGTCGCGCTGCTCGTCGGTATTCCGTTGGGCATGGTTGCGGCTCACCGCAGGGACCATGCCCCCGATGCGGTGCTGCGTGTCTTCGCCATCCTCTGCTACGCCACCCCGGTGTTCTTTGCGGGGCTGCTGCTCAAGCTCACCTTTTCGGTGTGGCTTGGCTGGCTTCCGGTGGCGGGACGTGCCAGGACTTCCAGTGAACTGGCCCTCACGGGGCTGCAGGCGCCAACCGGGATCTATTGGCTGGATGCGGTCCGCAGCGGGAACATGGCCGCGCTGGGAGACGTCATGGCACATGCGGTCCTGCCTGCGGTCGCCCTGGGGCTGCTGACGGCAGGAATTTTCCTCCGGCTCGTCCGGACCAATGTGATCGGCACCCTCGGCAGGGACTATATAGAAGCCGGACGGTCGCGGGGCGTCAGTGAATACCGTCTCGTCACCAAGCACGCCTTCAAGCCCGCCCTCATCCCCATCATCACGGTGATGGGGCTGCAGATCGCGGTGCTCCTGGGAGGCGCCGTGCTCACGGAAACCACCTTCGAGTGGAAAGGCCTGGGGTACCAGCTGGTCAACTACCTGACCGCCCGGGATTTCGTGGCGGTGCAGGGCATCGTGGTGCTCCTGGCCGTCATCGTGGCCGTCACCAACTTCATCGTGGACATCGTGGCCGCGCTGATCGATCCCCGCGTGAGGTACTGATATGAGCACGAACACTCCTGTGGAGGCCACCGTTGACCGCAGGGCGCCCCTGATCAAGAGGCTTCCCGTCATTTCGCATTTCAACAAGAGCGTAGGACTGCAACGCGGCATGCTGGTCACGGGCCTCGTCCTGACCGGAATTTTCCTCCTGACAGCCCTCTTCGCGCCGCTTATCGCCCCCTACGGTTACTCGCAGCTGTCCGACGCCGCCGGCAGCTTTCCTGCGCAGCAGGCACCCGGCGGGAAGCACTTGCTGGGCACGACCGTTGGCGGGTACGACGTCTTTTCCCGCGTTGTGTGGGGCTCCCAGACCGCCGTACTCGTCATTGTGGCGGCCGTGGTGCTGTCCATCTTTGCGGGCGTCATCCTTGGCCTGGTAAGCGGCTACCTTGGCGGCTGGCTGGACCGCGTCCTCGTGGTCATCGCGGACGCCATTTACGCGTTTCCGTCGCTGCTCGTGGCCATCGTCATGGCGATTGTCATCAGCGGCGGGCAGTCGAGCCTGTTCGGCGGGGTGCTTGCGGCGGCCATCTCGATCACCGTGGTGTTCATCCCGCAGTACTTCCGCGTCATCAGGGCGGAAACCATCCGGCTCAAGGCGGAGCCATTCGTCGAGTCGGCCAAGGTGGTGGGTGCCTCCAATATCCGCATCATGAGCAGGCACATCTACAAAAATGCCACGCGGACACTGCCCCTGATCTTCACGCTCAACGCCTCCGAAGCGATCCTCACGCTGGCAGGGCTGGGCTTCCTGGGCTTCGGCATCGAGCCCAGCTCGGCCGCCGAATGGGGCTTCGACCTGAAGCAGGCGCTCGCAGACACAACCTCCGGCATCTGGTGGACGGGCGTGTTCCCCGGTCTCGCGATCGTCTGGACCGTCCTTGGCCTCACGCTCGTCGGGGAAAGTATCAACGACCTCAACGATCCCCGCCTGCGCGGCCGCAGGAAGGCAGCTTCCGGCGCCGGCGGCCCGGACTCGACCGCAGCCGCCCAGGCGGCCCCGCAAGCAGAATCGAGAGTACTTTGACCATCAACCTGGGTCCGTTCACGGACCAACCCAAGCCGGTGGGGCAGCCCGTTCTGGATATCGACAACCTCAAGGTCACGTTCGCCACCGACGCCGGCGACGTCCACGCGGTCAAGGACGTCAGCCTCGAAGTACGGGCCGGCGAGGTGCTGGCCATTGTTGGCGAATCCGGCTCCGGCAAGACCGTCACAGCCAAGGCGATCCTCGGCCTGTTGCCGGAAACAGCCACCAGCGGCGGCGCCGTGCTCATCAACGGCAACAACATCATCAGCATCAGCGCCGCCAAGCTTCGGCAGGTCCGGGGACGCGACGTGGCGATGGTGTTCCAGGAGCCGTCAACGGCGCTGAACCCCGTCTTCACCGTTGGCTGGCAGATCGCTGAGGGTATCCGTGCGCATGGAGGCGGCCCCGGCGGCAAGCGTGTCTCCGCCAAGGAGGCGAAGGCCAGGGCCATCGACGCACTCCGCAAGGTGGGGATCCCCGATCCGGAGCACCGCGTGAACTACTACCCGCACCAGTTCTCGGGCGGGCAGAAGCAGCGCGTGGTCATCGCCGCGGCGCTTGCCCTGAACCCCGGCCTGATCGTGGCGGACGAGCCTACCACCGCACTGGACGTCACGGTCCAGGCAGAGATTCTGGAGCTCCTGCGGGATTTGCGGGACAAGTACGGGACGTCCATCGTGCTCATCACGCACAACATGGGCGTCGTGGCTGACCTGGCCGACCGCGTGGTGGTGATGTACCAGGGCGACGTCGTAGAAGAGGCTTCGGCCAAGTCGCTGTTCGCCGAACCCCGGCAGGCCTACACCAAGAAGCTGCTGGCAGCCGTTCCCCACCTTGGCCGTCATTCGGCCTCCGAAGGAATGGTGGAGCGCGCTCACCAGGGCGGAAAGGTCCTGGTCGAGGCCAAGGGCCTCACCATCGAGTATCCCGGCCGGCTGGGCACCCCCTCCTTCAGGGCCGTGGATGGCGTCAGCTTCACCGTCTCAGAGGGCGAGGTCTTCGGCCTCGTGGGGGAATCCGGCTCCGGCAAGACCACCATTGGACGGGCGATCGCGGGCCTGAACCGGACTACCGGCGGCAGCCTGAACGTACTGGGCTACGAAATGCTGCACCTGAAGGAGAAGACGTTCAAACCGCTCCGCAAGGAAATAGGTTTCGTCTTTCAGGACCCCGCAGCATCCTTCAATCCCCAGCTGACCATCGGGGACTGCGTGGCTGAGCCGCTCATCATCCACACGAACCCAACCCCGGCCCAGGCGCGCAAGCGCGTAGGGGAACTGCTCGAATCGGTCCAGCTGCCGGCGTCGTATGCCGACCGCTTTCCGCACGAGTTGTCCGGCGGACAGCGCCAACGGGCGTCGCTGGCCCGGGCGCTGATCCTGAACCCGAAGCTGCTGATCGCGGATGAGCCGACGTCTGCCCTGGACGTTTCGGTGCAGGCGAAGGTCCTCGAGCTGTTCAAGGACATCCAGCAGGAGTTCGGTTTCGCGGCGCTGTTCATCAGCCATGACCTTGCCGTCGTGGACATGCTCTCGCACTGGGTGGGCGTGCTGTACAAGGGCAAGTTGGTGGAGCAGGGGATCGGCAACCACGTGATGGGAGCACCGCAGCACGACTACACAAGGCGGCTGATCGCGTCGCTTCCGGTGCCTGATCCCACCGAGCAGGCGAGGCGCAGGGAAGACCACCGGGCCTTGCTGGGCATCTAGTCCCGGAGCAACATTTAGGAGTGACAAGGGAGTGCCCACCCTGGCGCCGGCGGGGGTGGGCACTCTCCCGTTCTGCGGACATGGGGGCGGCGCTAGGCGGAAACCACCTTGATGTTGAACGGGCTGTTGCCCTGCGTCATGAAGATCCGCAGCCACAGCGGCAGCCACATTTCCATTCCGCGTGCTGCATCGAGGGAGCCCAGGTCCCGGATGTGCTCCGGCCGCCAGCCGAATTCCGCGAGCAGCCCCCGCACCACTTCCTTGGCGTCCGCGTCGTCGCCGGCCAGAAAAGCATCATGGTCACCGCCGGCCAGCCGCTCCGGAGCCACCATGACGTCGGCACGCATGGTGTTCAGGGCCTTAACCACCCTGGCGGTGGGAAAGTCCCGCTGGATGGTTTCCGCCAGGCTGTCCGTATTCGCTATGGAGAGCGACGGCGGGAACCCCGCCGAATGATCCAGCGGATTGGCCACGTCAATCAACACCTTGCCGTCGAGGTTCCTGGTGCTCGCGGCCGCCAGCACGTCGAGGGACACCGTGCCCGGTGTTGCGTTGATCACCACCTCCCCATCCGCAGCTGCATCGAAAAAAGTGGCGGCTTTGGCCAGCGGCCCGGCGCCGGCAGCCCAATGCACGGCTGCCTCGTTGGTGGCAGTCCGGGACCCCATGGTGACGGCGTGCCCAATCTCCACGAGTTTTCCCGCCAGGGTCCTGCCCGCAACGCCCGTACCCAGCACTGCGATCCTCATGTCCAACCTCCGTCATCGGTCTGTTGCGGAACACTTACATTGTCCGTCCGGCGCCGGCGCGGAGGGCAGCTTAACACCGGCAGAGATTCCAGCCGTGCCCATAGACTGGAATCATGACCGAGCTAAACCATGATCTGCCTGACAGTGAGTCCTACCATCCCGCCGCGAGTTCGCTGGCCGGGCATGTGGATCCCGCAGTGATGGCGGAGCTGTTGTCGATCCGGTCCAGCATCGACAACATCGATGCAACCCTCGTGTATCTCCTGGCGGAACGCTTCAAGGCAACGCAGAAGGTGGGGTTCCTGAAGGCCGCGCATAGGCTCCCTGCGGGGGACCCCGGCCGCGAAACGGCCCAGATCGCCAGGCTGCGGCGGCTCGCCGAAGACGCCCAGCTGGACCCCGCCTTCGCGGAGAAATTCCTCAACTTCATCATCGGCGAGGTCATCCGTCACCATGAGGCCATCGCCGAGGATCACCATAATGCCGCCGGCCGGGGGCCCGGAGGTGACGGTGGCGGGCCGGCCAGCTCCGCCGCAGGCCCGACGACGCCGCTCAACGCCTAAGCCGTGCCTGCAGCAGAAGAGCCCCAGCAGCGTGAGGTCACAGCCACCGCGCTCGGACCATGGCCCGGGCAGGATCCGGTTGAAGCCACCCGCAGCATCCGCGGCGAACTTGGCAGCCCGCACCTTCCGTATCTTGCCGAACTGCCCGGCCGCGGAGTGGGCGCCGACGCCATCGGCCGTACAGCGTCCCTGCTGGTTGAGATGGCAGTGGACGTGCAGCCGCACGGCTGGCGCATTGTTGACCGTCCGGGGCGGGACCTTATCCGGGCGAAGTCGGCGCTCTCCACTGACATCAACGTGCTCGCGGACGTCGCCGGCGAAGAGGACAATCCGGCTCAGGACTTCAAGGTCCAGCTGCGGGGGCCGTTGAGCCTGGCGGCCGGGCTCCACCTGCACAACGGTGAGCGCGCGCTGATTGACTACGGTGCCCGTCGCGATATTGCTGCTTCCCTTGCCGCCGGAGTGGGGGAGCACCTGGCCCGGGTGGGGGCTGCTGTTCCCGGCGCCCGGCTGGTAGTCCAGCTTGACGAACCGGACATTGCCTCCGTGCTGGGCGGCACCATTCCTACGTCCAGTGGCTACCGGACGCTGCGTTCGGTCCCAGGCCAGGAGGTGTCGGAGCTTTGGCGCGTTGTGGTTGACGCCCTCCGCGCAGCCGGCGCCACCGAGGTGGTCATTTCCGTGCCCGAAATTGAGGCGCCCATTGATCGGATCCTCGCGGCCGGTGCAGACGGCATCGCCGTCCCCCTCAAAGCGCTCACGTCACGCCAGTGGGAGCAGTTGGCGGAGGCCGTTGAGGGAGGCAAACGACTGTGGGCGGGCGCCCTGGCCGTGGACAACCCCGCGGCGGACCTCGCGAAGGCCGGCGAGGTTGCCGACGCGGTGTGGCGTCCCTGGCGGCAGCTCGGCCTACCTGCGGCGGCGCTGTGCACGCTCAGGATCACCCCGTCCGGGGGCCTCGACGGATTCACGCCCGCGGGCGCCACCGCAGTGCTCACGCGGCTGACCCACGGTGCCGACGCCCTGAACCAGCTTGCGCTGGGCTGAACAACCCGCCGCGACGTCAGCTCCGCTGTTCCCAGCGATCGGGAGCGGCATATCCAGGCAGGAAGCCCGGCGTCGCATTGCCCTCCGCATACGATTCAAGCCGGTATTCGAAGTGCCCGGCATAGACCAGCACCAGTCCGACCTGCGGCTGGATCACTTTCACCTGGATGCGGTGACGGCCACGGTCCCCGTCTGACGGCTCCCACCACTGCTCGGCATAGGCCTTCGCGTCGAGTGCAGCAGGCAGGGGCAGGCGGAGCGGACCCAGGAACAGCCGGGATGCTTCGGAGACGCCGCGAAGCCTGCCCTCCGGGGTTGCGCTCAGGTTGAGGTCGGTGACCAGCCGGCGGTACCTGCCCACATAGTCAACGAGCCTGGCCTGCCCGCCGGAGACACCGGACGCCGCCGAAGACACGCTGGTGGTGTCCTGGAAGATCCTGGTGCGGCCGGGAAAGAAAATCTCCCGCCGGGCGGTCAGGCTGGAACGGCCGAACGGGTCAAGATGCGCGTGGTTTTCGATCCGGAACGGCACGCTTTCGCCGTATTCGGGGAAAAAGGCCTGTTCTCCTGCCGTCATCCGGAGCAGCGGCCGCAGCCATTGTTGCCGGCACCCAACGACGTCAAAGGTGCCTTCGCCCACGCCATATGTGCCTGAACCCGGGGCGAGCGAAAAGTAGTCCTGGAGTTCAGGCTGCAGCCGGGCGAACCCGGCGCCCATCGCCTGTTCGTAGATCGGCATGGTCATTGGAACCTCCTGGTGGGCTTGGCGTGTCCTGCTGCATCCTAGCGGGCTGCCCCGCGGCCCGGGTCGCGGGGCTGTGCCACAGCCCCGCGACGCCATGCCGAGAATGCCGTCAATAGGACAAAGCAAGGGCAATAAGGGAATATATAACTATGAAGGCACGCATTCTGGTAGTGGACGATGACGAGGCATTGGCTGAAATGATCGGCATTGTTTTGCGCAATGACGGCTTTGAGCCGGTCTTTTGCGCGGACGGCGGGCAGGCCCTGGATATCTTCCGCTCCTCGAAGCCGGACCTGGTGCTGCTGGACCTGATGCTCCCGGGGACAGACGGCATCGAGGTATGCCGCCAGATCCGGTCGGAGTCCGATGTCCCGATCGTCATGCTGACTGCCAAGTCGGACACCTCCGACGTCGTCCGGGGACTGGAATCCGGTGCCGACGACTACGTGCCGAAACCCTTCAAGCCGGCTGAACTGGTGGCCCGCGTGCGGGCCCGGCTCCGGCCCGGCGATCAGAAGGCTCCGGAGACGCTCCGCATCGCGGACGTCACCATCGACGTCGCGGGCCACGCCGTGAGCCGCGGCAGCGAGCGGATCTCACTGACACCGCTGGAGTTTGACCTGCTGGTCGCTCTGGCGCGCAAACCCTGGCAGGTTTTCACGCGCGAGCTGCTGCTCGAACAGGTTTGGGGCTACCGCCACGCAGCGGATACCCGGCTGGTCAATGTCCATGTCCAGCGACTGCGGTCGAAGATTGAACGTGATCCGGAAGCGCCGGAAGTAGTATTGACGGTTCGTGGTGTCGGCTATAAAGCAGGTTCCTGAACCCCAGGGCCAGAATCCCTCCGAAGCCCCCGAGGGCCCCGGCGGATCCGACATGCCGCGCGGCACCGACGGCCCCCACGCGCAGGCTGCCCACCCAACTCCCGAGCACATCGCTCCGGAGCATACCGACGCCCTTTCAGGCGGACTGGCCGGGTTGCCGCTGAGGGTGCGGATCTGGAAACGGCGCGCCCTGATCGTCTCGCTGCGCGTCCTGCGGCTCGTGCGTACCGGGCTGGACAGGGTCTTTCCCGGGATCCGGTTCCTGCTGCGCACCCTCCAGCGCAGGTGGCGGCGTTCCCTGCAATTCAGGACAGTCCTGACTACCCTGCTGCTGTCAATAAGTTCCTTTGCGATCGTGGGGGCGTACCTCTCCAACCAGATTGCCAACAACCTCTTCCAGGAGCGGCTGACGCAGGCGGAGTCGGAGACCCGGTACAACGTCAAGCAGGTGCAGGATACGTTCGACGGCGCCCAGGTCACCGACCAGTCCAGCGTGATCACCCTCGTCTACGACACGCTGAATGCCGTCGAAGGCAGAGGATCTGTGATCCAGCGGCGCTACGTCTTTGAGGCGATGCCCGAGCAAACCAAGCCCCGGAACCGCTGGGTGGAGTCCCGGGCTTCGGACCAGCTGACCGTCAGCGTCATTCCCAAGGATCTTCGGGCCGCCGTCCAGGATTCGGGTAAGGACCAGTTCTGGGCGTCCATGCAGTTTCCGGTGGGCACTGAGGACCGTCCTGGCATCGCCGTCGGCAACAAGGTGACATTCAACGGCACCGTCTACGAGCTCTACCTGATCTACGACCTGGACACCGCCCAGCAGACCCTGGACGAGATCCAAAACGTCCTGTGGGCTGGCGGCGCCGCCCTGATCATCATGATTGGCGGCATCGCGTGGTACGTCACGCGGAATGTGGTCAGCCCCGTCAGCCATGCTGCTGTAGTGTCCGAAAAGCTCGCGGCCGGGCAATTGCAGGAGCGGATGGTGGTCAAGGGTGAAGACGAAGTGGCGCGGCTCGGGGCATCGTTCAACCACATGGCGGCCAGCCTCCAGGAGCAGATCACCCAGCTTGCCACGCTGTCGCAGATGCAGCAGCGCTTCGTCTCCGACGTTTCCCACGAGCTGCGGACGCCGCTGACCACCGTGCGAATGGCAGCTGAGGTGCTGTACGACGCCCGCGACGATTTCGACCCTATTAACAAGAGGTCCGCGGAGCTGCTTTACAACCAGGTTGAACGCTTCCAGTCCCTGCTCGCCGATCTGCTTGAGATCTCCCGCTTTGACGCCGGCGTTGCCATGCTGGACGCGGAGGCCACGGATATCGTGCAGCTCGTTTCCCACGTCATGGAGGGCGCCGCGCCAGTGGCCGAGGAATACGGTTCGGCCATGACGCTGAACGCCCCGGAGGGAAGCACCGTGGTGGAGATGGACGCCCGGCGGATTGACCGCATCCTCAGGAACCTCGTGCTGAACGCCCTGGAGCACGGTGAGGGGAAGCCGGTGAACATCTCGGTGGCGTCCAACGCGACGGCGGTGGCCGTCACCGTCCGGGACCACGGCATAGGCATGACCCCGGCGGAAGCGGCGAGGGTCTTTGACCGTTTCTGGCGCGCGGACCCTGCCCGGGCGAGGACCACAGGAGGCAGCGGCCTCGGCCTGTCCATCGCCACAGAGGACACCAAGCTGCACAGCGGCTGGCTCCAGGCCTGGGGAAACAAGGGTGTGGGCTCCAACTTCCGGCTCACCCTTCCCCTGAAACAGGGCGGCACGATCACGAAGTCACCGCTGCAGCTTGAACCCGCGGATGTCGCCCTGCCCGGTGCCGTTGACCGCACCGTCCTCGTACTGGGCAACCCGGACACGGACGGGGTCCCCGAGGGGCGGCAGGGAACGGCTGCGCCCCGCGACACCGACGTCGCGCCTGCCGGCGATGTTGCACCGGAAAGAGCCGCCACGGGGGAGAGGTCGTGAGGGTGAGGCCGCCGGTGGTGCGCCGCTTAGGAGCGGCGATCGTCGCCGTCGTACTTCTTTTCGTGGCATCGTGCGCCCAGATCCCCCGGTCTGGTCCGGTGGGAAAGAGCACCGATGAGAGCGCGGGTAACCCCAACGCGCCGGTCTTCTTCCCCGTTGCGCCGCGCACCGGATCCAGCCCCGAAGCGGTCATCGAGGATTTCTATCTGGCGGGCAGCGGCTACGAGGATGACTACGCCGTGGCACGCCAGTACCTCACCCAGGCGTCGTCGGTCGCTTGGAAGCCCGACCAGCGCACGCTGGTCTTCCGTTCCGAGCGGGTGGTGAGGACCGGCGTCGAGGGGGTCTTCAACTACGAACTGGATGTTGCCTATTCCGTGGACGCCGACGGCGTGGCCACCCAGATGCCGGAAGGAACCAAGGAGAGCATCCCCGTCACCCTGGCCCAGGTCGACGGGGAATGGAGGATATCCAAGCTTCCGGACGGCACCGCCATTCCCGAAGAGACGTTCAAGGTTATCTACGGCGCGTATCCCATCTACTTTTACGACCCCACGTTCACCTATGCCGTCCCCGACGTGCGCTGGTTCATCAAGAAGAAAACCGTCAAGTCGATGACGAGCGCCCTGCTGGGCGGGCCTGCACCGTATCTCAAGGGCGCCGTGGTCAGCGCCTTCCCGTCCGGAATGAAGCTGGCGCGGGAATCCGTGCCCGTTGTCTCGGGAGCGGCACAGGTGGATCTGTCTGCCAAGGAACTCACCGAAGCCTCCACTGAAGACAGGCTGAGGATGCAGACCCAGCTGGCGCTGACGTTCCGCAGCCAGCCGGATGTCATCAACGTGGAGCTCAGGGCCAATCAGGACCTGGTGCGCGTTGAGGACAACGGTTCGGTGCTGCCGCCGGTTCAGAACAGGAACGTTCCGGCCCGCCAGGTCGCCATCAGCAACAACGAGCTGGTGCGCTACGAAAACAACAGAATCTCGCCGCTGCCCGACATGCAGTCCGTTGCGGGGCTTAAGCCGCGGGCGCCGGCCGAATCGCCGGTCTCGCAGTCCGTGGCATTCCTGGACAGCACCCGGAGCACGTTGTATTCCATGGTTCCGGGGCAGGCCCCGCGTGCCCTGATCACCCGGCGCACGCTGTCCCACCCGTCGTTCGGCCTGCAGGACTGGGTCTGGACCGCCGGTCCCGGCGCGCAAGGAGTCACCGAGCTCACGGCATTCCGGCCCACCGGAATAGCCCAGGGTTCCACGGTGCCGTCCGTGACGCTGACTCCGTCCTGGCTGGCAGGCCGTACCGTGAAGGATTTCCGCATCTCCCGCGAGGGCGTGCGCGCGCTGGTCGTTTCCGAACAGAACGGTGTGACCCGGGTGCAGGTGACCGGCATCATTCGAAGCGCAGACGGGACCCCCAAGGAGCTGACCTCGCCGATCACCCTGCAAACGAGCGCCAGCCCGGACCAAGGTGTCTGGGTCAGCGACACGACGGTGGCGGTGATGGAGGGTTCGGCCTCGGCGAACGTCGCTCCGGAACTGCTTTCCCTCACTTCCACCCAGCCACAGAAGCTCGCTCCGTGGCGCGGCCTGGTGTCCCTCAGCGCCGGGAACGGATCCGAGGAGATTTACGCCCAGTCCGCGGACGGCATCTTCCAGCGGCTGGGTAACGGCTGGTCACCACAGCTGAAGGGACCCACGGATCCCTCGTTCCCGGGCTGATTCTTTCCGGGGTTTTCCACAACGGCGCGGGGGCGTCTTCCATGGCTTCCTTCTCCAGGCAATGCTTGCTGCGTGGAGACCCGACGTGCGGAACCCGTCCGCGGCGCGGCAGGGGACCCTGACCTGGTGCCCCAGCCGCTCAGACGTGCCAAGCACCGCAGTGAACACCGGCGGCGGCTGCTGAGGGCGGCGGATCTGTTGACTGAAGCGGCGGCCGACGTGCTGGCGCTGGCCGTGCCCGTCGAGTGCGTGTGCTGCGGTAACGAGGACAGGGCCATCTGCTCCGGCTGTGAGAGGCAGGTCCGGCTGCTCACCCGGCTGCCGTTCCGGGCCGAGTCCTCGGCTCCGGCCCTGATGGGCACTGACGGCTCCGTCCTGTTGCCGGTGGTGGCGGCGGGCATCTACCGCGAGGAGCTGGCGCAGTCGGTGCTCTCCTTCAAACGCCATGGCCAGGGCCCCCTGACTGCGTCGCTGGCCATGGCGCTGGGAAGGGCGATCCGCGCCGCCGTGGGCGGGGGCCGGGACATCTGGCTGGTGCCGGTCCCCAGCAGCAAGGCCGCCTACCGGAAACGCGGGTTCACGCCGGTCCTCCTTTTGCTCCGCCACCTCCATCGCCACCGCGTCCTCGACGGCCTGGAATGCCATGACGTCCTCCGGAAAATCAGGGCGCCCGCGGCGGCCACAGGCAGTTCCAGCGGACAAAAGGGGCTGAACCGAGGGGCGAGGGCCAGCAGGGTACGCGGCTCGATGCGGGTTGGCTGGGCCGCAGGCGGAAGCGGGCTCGCGGGGCGTCCCTGCATTATCGTCGACGACGTCCTGACCACCGGTTCGACGCTCGCCGAGGCCGCCCGGGCACTGCACCAGGCCGGGGCGGTGGTGCGCGGCGCCGTGGTCCTGGCGGCCACCCGTGCGCCCGACGCAGCACCTCCACGGGGCCCCAAGCCGGGTACCGGAGTCATAGAAAAAAATAAAGGGCGAAAGGATGAATAACTCGTTGCTATGAACTAACGTCGGGTATGGGTACCAAGATCAGTTGTACCTTTCGATAGCGGCTCGGAAAGGGGCTCGACTGTCAATCAGATCGTCCCCACGAAGTGCCGCCGTCGTGTCACCGAAGTCATTTGGAGGGCACCATGGAGTTCATGATCAGCGGACGAAATCTGACGGTCTCGGACCGATTCCGCGAATACGCCGGCGAGAAGATCTCAAAGATCGAGTCGCTTGGGGACAAGGTTCAGCGGGTGGATGCGAAGGTTTCCAAGGAAACGAATGCGCGCCAGACCGGCGACCAGCTCACAGTTGAAGTGACAGTCCTGGGCAGGGGCCCCGTAATCCGTGCCGAAGCAAGCGCCGCAGACAAGTTCGCCGCGTTCGATCTCGCCTACAACAAGCTGCTGGAACGGCTCCGCAGGGCAAAGGACCGCAAGAAGGTCCATCACGGGCGGCACACGCCCAAGGCGGTACGCGAGGCGACGGCATCCCTGGAGCCCGCCAGCGCCAATGAGCCTATTTACGTCGAAGCGAGCAACCGCGCCGAGCCTGCGCCGGAGCCGGCCGAGAAGTCGCCCTACGACGTCGAAAATGACATTCCTGCCGGAGATTCTCCGGTTTTGATCCGCCGCAAGGTATTCCCGGCTTCCTCCCTCACACTGGACGACGCCGTGGACAACATGGAGCTTATCGGGCACGACTTCTACCTCTTCGTGGACAAGGCCACGAACGCGCCCTCAGTTGTGTACCGCCGCCGCGGCTGGACGTACGGCGTCATCACCCTGGACCACTACTGCGAGCCCGGCGAGAACACCTTCGAAGAGAAGATCCACGCCTACCGCTCTGATGATGCGGCCGCAACCGCCTAGGATGGTGCCCTTACAACGAAAGGGCTGACATGGTTGCAACGCTGAGCCTTACACAGGCCCGGCGGATCGCCCTGGCAGCCCAAGGACTGGACAAAGGACGGCCCACCGGACCCGTGACCTCACGGACGGTGGGCCGGACCTTTGCCCGGATCCAGCTGGTCCAGATCGACTCAGTCAATGTCCTGGCCAGGAGCCACTTCCTGCCTTTTTTCTCCAGGCTGGGCAACTATGACCGCGCCATCCTGCAGCAGATGGCGGGCAGGCATCCGCGGCGCATGGTCGAGTACTGGGCCCATGAGGCGAGTTTCATCCGGCCCGAACACTTCCGGGACCTCGTGACGTGGCAGAACCGCACCTGGGTGGGAGCGTCGGCCATGGATCCCGCGCTGCGCTCCGGCGTGACCCGACTCGTGCTGGAGGCCCTGGCCGCCGGAAAACCCATGACGGCAGCGCAGCTTACAGCGACCATCGGCCATGTGGAGGACCGCAAACACGGCAACTGGGGCTGGAACTGGAACGCGGTCAAGCGCGTCCTGGAACACCTGTTTGAAGAGGGCGTCGTCGCTTCCGCATCGCGGACGGACCAGTTCGAGCGCCGGTACGCCCTGACCAAAGACGTGCTTCCGGCCGCGGCCTTGGAGGCGGCCCCTGATCCCCAGGCGGCCATGGACAGGCTCATCGACGCAGCGGCGAAGGCGCACGGCATCGGGACGGTGCGCTGCCTTGCCGATTATTTCAGGGTACCGATGAAGGCTGCGGCCGTATCCATCCAGCATCTCGTCGATAGTGGACGTCTGGAGCCGGTCACTGTTCGCGGCTGGGACCGTACAGTGTTCCGCCACGTCGATGCCCGGCTGCCGCGGACCGCAACGGGCAGGGCCCTGCTGAGCCCGTTCGACTCCCTGGTTTTCGAGCGGCGAAGGCTGGAGGAGCTATTCGGGTTCCACTACCGGATCGAGATCTATACCCCTGAGCCGAAGCGCCGGTTCGGCTATTACGTTCTGCCTTTCCTGCTGCGTGACCGCATCGTGGCCAGGGTCGACCTGAAGACCGACCGCGCCGGCGGCAGGCTGCTGGCCAAGGCATGCTTCGGCGAGCCGGACGCTCCGGCAGACACCGCCGTCGAGCTCGCCGCCGAACTGCTCCTGATGGCCGAGTGGCTGGGACTTGACGAGGTAATCGTGTCACCGGCCGGAGACCTCGCCGCGGCAGTGGGCTCGGCCATTCACGGCGTAGGACGGCAGTATCCGCTCTGAGGGAACAGGACTACCTCCTTTGCGTCTCTCCCGTAGACTGAACACGCCAGAATTCGGCAGCATGAGACTGGGAGCAACTTCACGTGGCATCACTAATCGAAAAACTTCTCCGCACAGGTGACAAAAAAACCCTGAGGCAGCTGCGGAACTATGCCGATTCCATTAACGCCCTTGAAGACTCATTCAAAACATTTTCCGACGCAGAGCTCCGGGAAGAAACAGATCGGCTCCGGGCGCGCCACCTGGGCGGCGAAAAACTCGATGATCTCCTGCCGGAAGCTTTCGCCGCCGTCCGCGAGGCGTCCTCACGAACCCTTGGCCTGCGCCACTTCGACGTCCAGCTCATGGGTGGTGCTGCACTCCACCTCGGGAACATCGCCGAAATGAAAACCGGTGAAGGAAAGACGCTCGTCGCCACGGCCCCTGCCTACCTCAATGCCCTTGCCGGAAAAGGCGTGCACGTCGTCACGGTTAACGACTACCTGGCCGACTACCAGTCCGAGCTGATGGGCCGCGTCTACCGGTTCCTGGGACTCACCAGTGGCTGCATCCTTTCCAACCAGGACCCGGCCATCCGCCGGCAGCAGTACGCCGCGGACATCACCTACGGAACCAACAACGAATTCGGCTTCGACTACCTGCGCGACAACATGGCCTGGGACAAGTCGGAACTCGTCCAGCGCGGGCACCACTTCGCGATCGTGGACGAGGTCGACTCCATCCTCATTGACGAAGCCCGGACCCCGCTCATCATCTCCGGTCCGGCGCAGGGGGACACCAACCGGTGGTACAGCGAGTTCGCCAAAGTGGTGCTGCGGCTGCAGGCGGAGAAGGACTATGAGGTCGACGAGAAGAAGCGCACCGTCGGCGTCCTCGAAAGCGGCATTGAAAAGGTCGAGGACTACCTGGGCATCCAGAACCTCTACGAATCCGCCAACACCCCGCTGATCGGCTTCCTGAACAACGCCATCAAGGCCAAGGAACTGTTCAAGCGCGACAAGGACTACGTCATCCTTGACGGTGAGGTCCTCATCGTCGATGAGCACACTGGCCGTATCCTCGCAGGCCGGCGGTACAACGAGGGCATGCACCAGGCGATTGAGGCCAAAGAAGGCGTCGAGATCAAGGCCGAAAACCAGACGCTCGCCACCGTTACGCTGCAGAACTACTTCCGCATGTACCAGAAGCTCTCAGGCATGACCGGTACGGCAGAGACGGAAGCCGCTGAGTTCATGAGCACGTACAAGCTCGGAGTCGTTGCCATCCCCACCAACCGGGACATGCAGCGGAACGACCGGCCGGACCTGGTCTACAAGAACGAAACCGTCAAGTTCGATGCCGTGGTCAAGGATATAGCCGAGCGCCACGAACAGGGCCAGCCCATCCTGGTCGGCACCACCAGTGTCGAGAAGAGCGAGTACCTTTCGCGGCTGCTGGCCAAGGAAGGCATCCGGCACGAGGTGCTGAACGCCAAGAACCATGCCCGGGAAGCGGCGATCGTTGCACAGGCCGGCCGCAAGGGCGCCGTGACGGTGGCCACCAACATGGCCGGCCGCGGTACGGACATCATGCTCGGCGGCAACGCCGAATTCACCGCAATCGCGGAACTCTCCAGGAAAGGGCTGGATCCTGAGGAGAACTCCGAAGAGTACGAGGCCGCGTGGCCGCAGGCGCTTGACGCCGCCAAGCAGGCCGTCAAGGAGGAGCACGAGGAAGTGCTGAACCTCGGAGGGCTTTACGTGCTGGGCACCGAGCGGCACGAGTCACGCCGGATCGACAACCAGCTCCGCGGCCGTTCGGGGCGCCAGGGCGACCCCGGCGAATCGCGCTTTTACCTCTCGCTGACTGATGACCTCATGCGGCTGTTCAACTCCGGGGCAGCCGAGCGCCTCATGAACAGCTCGGTACCCGATGACGTGGCCCTCGAATCCAAGCTGGTTTCCCGTGCCATCGCCTCGGCCCAAGGCCAGGTAGAAGGCCGGAACGCTGAACAGCGCAAAAACGTCCTGAAATACGACGACGTTCTCAACCGCCAGCGCGAAGCCATCTACGGCGACCGCCGCCGGATCCTCGAGGGTGACGACCTGCACGAAAAGGTGCAGTTCTTCCTGGAAGACACCATTAATGCGCTCATCGACGAAGCAACCGCCGAGGGCAACGGAGACGACTGGGATTTCGACCAGCTCTGGACGAACCTCAAGACGCTCTACCCCGTTACGGTGACCTCGCACGATGTGATCGATGAGGCAGGCGGAAAATCGCGCATCACGGTCGAGTTCCTGAAGGAAGAGATCCTCTCCGACGCGAAGCTGGTGTACCAGGCCCGCGAGGAGGCAATTGGCTCCGAAAGCATGCGCGAGCTCGAGCGGCGCGTTGTCCTCTCCGTCATTGGGCGGAAGTGGCAGGAACACCTGTATGAGATGGACTATCTCAAGGAGGGCATCGGACTGCGCGCCATGGCTCAGCGTGATCCGCTGGTGGAATACCAGCGCGAAGGCTTCACCATGTTCCAGGCCATGATGGAAGCCATCCGCGAGGAAAGCGTTGGATTCCTGTTCAACCTTGAGGTTGAAGTCACTCCCGCCGAGGACGTGGTGGTGGCCGATGCCGCCGGCGGCCACACCGAACATCACGAGCCCCAGATCCGCGCCGCCGGCCTGGAAGCGCCGGAAAAGCCGGCGCAGCTGCAATACACGGCGCCCGCGGAAGGCGGCGGGACCCAAACCCGCGTCGAAGGCCGGGCCTCAGGACGCTCCGGGAATCCGGCGAAGGCCGCCTCGCAGGCCCGCCGCGACGGCAAGAAGAAGCGCTAAGGGCCGAACGTACTGACGACAAACAGCAAGGGACCCGGGCAACGTGCCGGGTCCCTTGCTGTTTGCGGATCCTTCGCCGCTGGATGCTCACCCGATTTCCAGTGCCGTGACCCGCCAGACCTGTTTGCTGCGTTCGAGCCGGACGGCGACGGCGCGTGCCCTCAGCTCGTCGATGACCACCGCGCTGGCTTCATAGATGTCCGGCGTAATTTCGCAGGCCCGGACCGAGCGGACGGCCGGGTTCCGGTGGAGGCGTCCCAGCTTCCGGGGCGCACGCGCAGCTTCCCGCCGCGTCAGGCAGGCGCGATGCTGGAGCGCCAGCAGGCATCTTTGGTCCAGCCGCCGTGCCAATTGATTGATCGGCCTGGTGCCGGCAAGGACTTCTATGGCTGCCTGGACGGTAGACCTGGTGATGGCACAAATCTCCCGCACCTCTTCACTCGCATCAGGCCCCATCGAAGGGACGGCCTGTGGCGCTGTGGTGCCCGCGCTCCGGATAGTGGTTGCAGCGGTCATGATTCGGTCCTTTGGCTTGAAATGGATTGACGGCACGCCATGGAATGCCAGGCACGATGTAGGGCGGGAGCTGAGAGGCGGTGCGGTGCCCGTCCTGCTCAGGGAGCCCTGAGGATCTGGCCCGGCAGGAGGAGATCTGGACTGCTGCCGATGACCGCGCTGTTGACTGCAAACCAGCGTGGCCATTCCCGGGCTATTTCGACGTCGGTGGCTTCCGGGCCCAGGTGCCTGGCAGCGATCGTCCACAGGGAATCGCCCGATCTGACCACGAGTTCGCGACGGGACGGCAGCTCGTTCGCGGCCCTGGCCGGCGCTGACGTGACGAACCTGGGCGCCGGAACAGGCGGACTGGCCTGCCACTGCGGCCGCACATCAGACGTTCCGGCCACCACCGGGCCCGTGGCGAGGCCTTCCTGTGCCGGCTCCGTGGCTAACGCCAGGCTTACGGGCGACAGGACCGGCTTGTCGGCGCACTGGTCGTGGGTCGGCGCCCATGCAGCAGATAGTGCAACCGTGTGGCTGGGGACGAGTCCCGGTCCCTGCGAAGCATCCGCGTGGGCGAGGGGTGCCGCCACCAGCTGCATCCCCAGCACACCCAGGGCGAGCCGACGCATGAACACCGGGCTGAGGCGCCGGCTGACGGCAGCGGCGCGCCTCCTGCCGGACCGTTCCAGTAGGGCAGCCGCGAAAGCCGCCGCAAGCGAAAGCACCCACCAGGCGACTATGACGAGCCCTGCGGCTGCAGCCACGAAGCCGAGCAGATCCTCGAAGGCGAGGGACTGCCGCCGGGAGGCGGAATGCTGCCACTGCTCCATGAGGCCTGCCCCGGTGAAGGCCAGAAAGCACCCCAGTCCCAAGATGACGAACGCCAAAGCAGCGTCCGAGCCGGCTGGCTTTGAAGTGGAGGGATCCATGCCTCTTATCCTTACTTCTGCTCTGTAATGCCGTTTAGTGCAGTTTGATGCTATTTGATGCGTTTGATGGCCATAAGGTCAGTTTGCGGTACGTTGATCGCTGCTGTCTAGAGCCGACCTGCCTTGATTTGCATTGACCGCTTCCGCCGGCCCGCTTATGGTTGCGCCATGCGATGGAATGCCTTGTTTGATGACCTGGAGGCGCAGTTGGCCGAGGCCGAGGTCCTGGGCCGTGAGTCGGAAGTGTCGGAGCGGGCACGGGCGGAGCTGGCATCCATCGGCATGGCCGATCGGCTCCGTGGATCATTGGGACGGAGCGTCGGCGTTCACCTGGTGTCCGGAACGGACTTCCTGGGGACCTTGAGCCATGCGGGCGCAGAAAGTCTGGTGATCGATGAGGCAGCGCACCAGATTCTGATTCCCTACGCGGCCGTGTCCCATTACAGGGGGATTGGCCGGTATGCCGTGGCCGAGCCATCGGCAGTGCGGAGAAGACTGGGCCTGGCAAACGCCCTTCGGAGCCTCGCGCGGGACAGGGCGCCGCTCACAGTCCTGCTGGCCTCAGGTACGGCCGGCGAGGCGCGGATTTCAGGCGTCATCGATCGCGTGGGGCGGGACTTCCTGGACCTTGCTGTGACGCCTCCTGGTGAAGCCCGCAGGGCGTCGAACGTCGTGGACGTTGCAACCGTTCCCTTTGGGTCTTTGCTTGCACTTCGTTCAATGCGGCCCGGGGAACTGTAGCTTTTTCGGAGGAGCGGGGGATCAGTCCGACTTCGACTTGGACTCTTGGATCATCCGGCTGGCCTCGGCATAACGCTCTTCTATGTACTGTTCGAGCATCTTCTCTTCGACGCGCCATTGACCGCGGCCACCCACCTGGATGGCCTTCAGTTCGCCGCTGCGCACAAGTGCATATGCCGCGGGCGAGTTGATCTGAAGCTGCTCGGCTACATCTGCAAGGGTGAGGAAACGGGGCATAGCTCAATTCTGCCACCTGCGTTTCCCGATGGTGCCGTTATCCACAGTTTGATGATGTTTGGTCCCGTGACTTCCCGATTGGCCAAGGATGCCGTATCAATAATCATGACTGGCGCACCCAAGGCGCCTGACGCTTCAAGGGGGAGCAAGCACGCATGAGTTCCAGCGCCGTGGCCTCAGGGGCCCGTCTCAAAAAGCCTTCGTGGAAGGATCCAAGACTGCTGGTGGGGGTGCTGCTGATCCTCGCGTCGGTGGTGGGGGTGATATCTCTCCTCGGCAGTGCGGACAAGACTACTGAGGTCTTCGTCGCCCGCGAGGCGATTGCCGTTGGAGAGAAGCTCAGCCCGGATAACGTCAGCCGCGTCAAAGTGCGGCTGGGGGAAGTGGAGTCCCACTACATCACGGCGGAGTCCGGCATGCCGGACGGTTTGGTGGCTGTCCAGCGGATCGGAAAAGACCAGCTGCTGCCCCGGGAAAGCCTGGGCGCTGTGGACGTGCTGGACAGGAAGCCGGTCGCCGTCACCGTGCAGGAAGCGCTGCCGGAACAGGCTGTGGCCGGCACCCGTGTTGACGTATGGGTGTCGATGCCCGACGCGCGAAACGGTTTCGCCCAGCCCAAGCTCCTTCTCCCTGGCGCGGAAATTGCCCAGGTCTCACCCGGTTCGACCGCTCTGGGATCCTCGAAATCCACTGTCCTGATGGTTCTGGTGGGCGACGAGCACATGCCTTCCCTCCTCGGAGCGCAGGCAAATGATGCCAAGATTTCCGTGGTGTGGAATCCTGGCGGGGCCCCGAAATGAGTATTCCAGTGGTCACCGTCGGACAAGCCCAGGAGGATCTGGTCGGCGGCCTGGAGAGGCTTCATGGGCCCGTCACTGTCGTGCGGAGATGTGCCGAGTTGGCGGAGTTGCTGGCCGCCTGCCAAAGCGGACTCGCCCGCGCAGCCGTCGTGTCCCAGGGGAGCGAGGAATTGACAGCATCCCTCGTCGACCGGCTCGGCGCGGTGGGTGTCGCTGTCATCGCATTGACGGACAGCGAGGGAGAGTCTTCCCGGCTGCGCGGCATTGGCGTGTCCGCGGTCATTTCGACCGTGGAATCCGCAGCATTGGCCGAGCGCATCTCTGAGGCAGTTGCCCAGTTCTCAGCGCGGGGGATCCTTGCCAAGGAGCCAGGGGAGCCGGGTGTC
The DNA here is from genome assembly GCF_017052465.1 of Arthrobacter pascens. Taxonomy (GTDB): domain Bacteria; phylum Actinomycetota; class Actinomycetes; order Actinomycetales; family Micrococcaceae; genus Arthrobacter; species Arthrobacter pascens. Next base: position 97,985 of record NZ_JAFHKT010000152.1, on the reverse strand, counting down.
GCTGAGGCAAGCCCTGTCCCGCAGCCGGGAGCCGACGACGCCGGCGGCCCCCGGGCCGAGGCCGGCACAGGAAAGATCATCGCGGTGTGGGGTCCTGCCGGGTCACCCGGACGGACCCTGCTGGCTGTGAACATTGCCGGCGAACTGGCTGCAGAAGGAAAATGCGTCCTGCTGGTTGACGCCGATAGCTACGGGGCGAGCATTGGCGCGGTTCTGGGACTCCTGGACGAAGCCGCCGGCCTGGCGCAGGCCTGCCGCCTTGCCGACCAGGGGCTCCTCGACACGGCATCGCTGCTTCGGGTGGCAGTGCCTGTTTCCACGAAATCAGGGACCCTCCGCGTCCTGACCGGCATAACGCGGGCAGACCGTTGGACTGAACTTCGGGCCGCCGCGCTCGCGCTTGTGCTCGAACGGGCCAAGGAGGTTGCAGACGTTGTGGTCGTTGACACGGGATTTTGCCTTGAGGCCGACGAAGAGCTCAGCTTTGACACCATGGCGCCACGCCGCAACGCCGCAACGCTCAGGAGCCTGGAACTGGCTGACACCGTCCTTGCCGTCGGCTCCGCGGACTCCATCGGAGTTCCGCGGCTGGTCCGCGGCCTCGCCGAACTGGATGCCGCGGTGCCGGGCATACGGCCGGAGGTGGTGATGAACAAAGTGCGCGCCGCAGCGGTGGGCCGCTCACCTGAACGGCAACTCCGCGAGGCCTGGGACCGCTATGGCCCGGCAACAGGCATCAAAGCGTTCCTTCCGTCCGATCCGGAGGCGGCTGACACGGCACTGCTGTCGGGGTCGTTGCTGCTGGAGGCGGCTCCGAATTCACGCCTCCGGTCCGGCATTGCCGCTTTGGTTTGTGCACCTGCCCAGCAAAAGCGGCGATCCTCTGTCTTTACTTCCACAGCAAAGCGTTCGCTGAGGGGCTAGGCTCACGATTAGGGCTGCAACGGTGCGGCCATGAACTTGTGATGGAGGCGTTTATCAATGTCGTCTGGGTCCAGCGTGGAGGATCAGTCCCGTCCGATTGAAGCCGAAGAGGGCTTCTTCGCGGATTACTATGAGCACCTCGCGGAGGAGGATGTTCGTGCCTATCCAAAGGATGTCCTGAGTCAGCGGGCTGAGACGCATAAGAAGGTCGCGGGGAGCCGCGAGCCGGGCACCGCCAACATCTCAATTGTTGATGAAGCGGACCGGAGCGTCGTGTACATCGTCACGGATGACATGCCCTTCCTGGTGGATTCCGTGAACGCAGAGCTGGTCCGCCAGAATTCGGCCATCCAGCTCGTCATCCACCCCATGTTCGTCGTCACACGCAACCGCCAGACCCATGAACTCGTCAAGGTGAGCAGGGTTCCGTCCAGCGTCGGGATTTCCAGCGGTGACACGGCTGCACTACCCAGTCTGTCCCACCTGATCGCCCAAGGTGACAACACCACCCACATGGAATCGTGGATCGCCGTGGAGATTGGCCGCGCCAGCGAGGAAGTAAAGCCGCGCCTGGCTGAAGGCCTGGAACGGGTATTGGGAGACGTCCGGGCAGCCGTTGAGGACTGGCCGAAAATGCGCAACAAGGCGAGGCAGATAGCCGAATCCCTCGACAGGGTTGCCCATCCCTCCCAAATCGCCGAGTTGCGACAGGCCCAGGACCTGCTTCGATGGCTGGACGAAGGCAACTTCACCTTCCTCGGCTACCGCGAGTACGACCTCATCAATGAGGCAGGAGAAGATGTCCTGGAACTCCGGGAGGACAGCGGTCTCGGGTTGCTGCGGGCCCACCGTGACACACCCCATGTCCAGCACCTGACGGACGCCGGCAGGCGGAAGGCGCGCGAGAAAAAGGCCCTGGTCATCACCAAGGCCAACTCGCGCTCGACTGTGCACCGTCCGGCCTACCTCGACTACATCGGTGTGAAGAGCTTTGATGCGGCAGGCAACGTCAACGGCGAACAGCGCTTCATCGGCCTTTTTGCGACCAGCGCCTACACCGGGTCAGTCCGGAACATCCCCATCGTCCGGGAAAAGGTGGAAGCCGTCCTCCGGGGCGCCGGGTTCCCGCCCGACTCCCACTCGGGCAAGGACCTGCTCGGCATCCTGGAAACGTACCCCCGGGACGAGCTCTTCCAGATCGAAATCCCCGACCTCGCCGCGACGGCCACCGGCATCCAAAGGCTGCAGGAACGCCGCCGCACCCGGCTGTTTTTGCGTCCCGACATCTACGGGCGGTTCATGTCCGCCGTGGTGTACCTGCCACGCGACCGGTACACCACCAACGTCCGGCTTCGGATCGAACAGGAACTGCGCGAGACTTTCCACGCCCAGTCCATCGACTACGAGGCGAGGATGACGGAGTCCGCCCTGGCCCGGCTCTTCTTCCGGATCCGGCTGCCCAAGGGCGCCGACGTCAGCGATGCCAACACCGAGGATCTGGAGAAGCGGCTCGTCCGGGCAGCGCGGTCCTGGGGCGAGGGCATCAGCGAGGTCCTGCGCGACCGGAGCAACGGCGAAGGATCCAAAGAACTCGCCGATCTCTGGGCTGAGGCCTTTCCCGCGACGTACCGGGTGGACTACGAGGTTGAAGACGCCCTGGAGGACATCGAAAGGTTTGAAAAGTACGGGGCCGCGGCAGAGAGGAGCGTCGGAGCGAAGCAGGAGCGCCCCGGCGTGCATGTCTACCTCCCGGAAGGTGCAGGGGCAACACTCGAAGAGGATGCGCGGGTCAAGCTCTACATGCTCGAACCCAAGAGCCTCAGCCAGATCCTTCCCTACTTCCACAACCTCGGGCTGGAGGTCCTGGACGAGCGGCCCTTCGAAATCGAAACGGCCGACAGCCGCGACTTTTTCCTGTACGACCTCGGGCTGAAATTCCCGGCCGGGGTGGACCCGCTGTCCACCGGCCAGCTGCTCGCTGATTCCTTCGGGGCTGCAGTCACCGGTGCCGCGGAATCGGACAGTTTCGACCGCCTGGTGCTGCGCGAAGGCATGAACTGGCGCCAGGTCGTTGTGCTGCGGGCCTATGCCAAATACATGCGCCAGATGGGCAATACAAACTCCTTCGAATTCCTGGCTGACACCCTGCTGGCCAACCCGGAGGTCACCAAAGGGCTCAGTGCGCTGTTCGAAGCCCGGTTCGATCCTGCTCTGACCGAGCTGGAACGGGAGGAACGGCAGGAAAAGGTTCGCGCCGAGCTGGCCGCGTCCATTGAAAGTGTCGCGACGCTCGACGCCGACCGCGCCCTCCGGACCTTCACCAATCTGATCGAAGCAACCCTGCGCACAAACTTCTACCAGGAAAAGCCCTACCTGAGCTTCAAACTGAACCCCGCAGGCATCGATGGCCTGCCCTTCCCGCGGCCGCAGTTCGAAATCTGGGTCTACTCTCCGCGGGTTGAGGGCGTCCACCTGCGGTTCGGCAAGGTCGCCCGCGGCGGTCTTCGCTGGTCCGACCGGCGGGAAGACTTCCGCACGGAGATCCTGGGGCTGGTCAAGGCCCAGACAGTCAAGAATGCGGTGATTGTCCCCACCGGCGCCAAGGGCGGTTTCTTCGCCAAACGGCTGCCCGATCCGGCGGCCGACCGGGCCGCGTGGATGGCGGAGGGCGTCGAAAGCTACAAGACGTTTATCCGTGGACTGCTCGATCTCACCGACAACCTCGTGACCGGCCCTGACGGTGAGCGGCTCGTTGCGCCCGAAAATGTTGTCAGGCACGACGACGACGACTCGTACCTTGTCGTGGCGGCGGACAAGGGCACTGCGACGTTTTCCGACATCGCAAACGCGCTTGCGGCCGACTACGGCTTCTGGCTGGGTGACGCCTTCGCCTCTGGCGGGTCCGTGGGGTATGACCACAAGGCCATGGGCATCACGGCCAGGGGTGCGTGGGAGTCGGTCAAGCGCCACTTCAGCGAACTGGACCTCGACACACAGTCGGAACCGTTCTCCGTCGTCGGCGTCGGCGATATGTCCGGTGATGTCTTCGGAAACGGGATGCTGCTGTCAAAGCACATCCGGCTGCTGGCTGCCTTCGACCACCGCCACATTTTCCTGGACCCCAACCCCGACGAGGCAAAGTCCTACGCAGAGCGCCAGCGGCTTTTCGAGCTGCCGCGGTCGTCGTGGGACGACTACGACAAGGGGCTCATCAGTGAAGGCGGCGGGGTCTACCCGCGGCAGGCCAAGTCCATTCCAGTGTCTCCCCAGGTGCGGGCGGCGCTCGGTCTGCCTGAGGAAACCACCCAGCTGAGCCCGCCCGAGCTGCTGCGGGCCATCCTCCTCGCGCCGGCAGACCTGCTGTACAACGGAGGCATCGGCACGTATGTGAAGGCGAGCACCGAGACCCACGCGATGGTGGGGGACAAGGCCAATGACGCCATCCGTGTTGACGGGCGCGACCTTCGCGTGAAAGTGGTGGGCGAGGGCGGCAACCTGGGCATGACGCAGCGGGGCCGCATCGAGGCTGCGCTGCAGGGCGTCATCCTTAATACGGACGCCATCGACAACTCAGCTGGCGTCGACTGCTCGGACCACGAGGTCAACATCAAGATTTTCGTGGACCGCATGGTCGCGGCGGGGAAGCTTGATCCGGAAGAGCGGGCAGAGTTCCTGTCATCGATGACCGACGAAGTGGGCCGGCTTGTCCTGGAAGACAACATCGACCAGAACATACTGCTGCTCAACGACCGTCAACGTGTGGCCGAATGGAGCCCAAGCTACGAACGGCTGATGGACTGGCTGGAAAAGTCCGCGGACCTGAACCGAGACCTGGAAGCGCTGCCCTCAACCACCGTCCTCCACGAACGGCTCGAGCAGGGGCAGGGGCTGACCTCACCCGAGCTGTCAGTGCTGGCCGCCTACGCCAAGATCGAACTGGCCACGGCCCTGCGCGACAGCGACCTCGCTGATGATCCCTGGTTCCGTCAGACTCTGCGGGGATACTTCCCGAAGCAGCTGCGGGAACGGTTCGATGCCGAACTGGACACGCACCCGCTGCGCCGCGAAATCATCGCCACAATTGTCGCCAACGACATGATCAACATGGGCGGGATCACCTTCACCTTCCGGACCATGGAAGAAACTTCCGCAAGCGAAGTGGCGGTGGCGAAGGCGTTCGTGGCGCTCCGCGAGGTTTACGGGCTGGACAACATGGTGTCCGAACTCAATGACCTTCCGGCGTCATTCCCCACGGAACACTGGAGCACGGTTCACCTCGACATCAGGCGGCTGTTGGACCGGGCGGTGCGCTGGGTCCTCGGACAGGGCAACGCGTCGCGGCCCATCGCGGACATCGTCGCAGAATTCAAGCCGCTGATGGATCCCATGCGTGCCCGGCTTCTGGACTACCTGCGCGGGGACGACCGCGAGCGGGTGGCGGAGTGGCTTGAAAAGGCACGGTCCTGGGGGCTGCCTGACGACATTGCCCACCGCTGGGCTGAGCTGTTTGAGAGCTTCGTCCTGCTGGACATCGCCAAGATCACGCACACCCGTGCGGAGCCGGTGGGCGAAATCGCCCACGTCTACTACACGGTGTTCAACCGCTTCCATGCGGACTCCCTGCTCGAACGGATCAGTTCGCTGCCCCGCCAGGACAGGTGGCAGGCGCTCGCTCGCGCCGCGTTGCGGGACGACCTTTACTCGACCGTTTCGGACATGACGACGGCGGTGCTGGAGTCGACTGACGCAGGGGCGCCGGCAGAGGACCGGCTCAAGGCCTGGGAGGCGCTCAACGCCGAGCAATTGGGACGTGCGAAGAGCATGTTCGATGAGGTCAACGCCCTCGAAGCGGACGACATGGCCTCGCTGTCGGTAGCATTGAGGCTCTTGAGGTCAATCGTCCGACGCTAGGACTTCGGTCCGGCGTCGAAAACTGGAGGTGCAGTGGCAATCTTTACGGACCCCATCAGGGAACATGCTGATTTTGGGCCGGGGGATGCCGAGTGGCTGCACCTCCTGGTGGGTGACTGGCAGATGGTGGCCGATCTCGCCTTTGCCGACCTCGCCCTCTGGTTTCCGCACCCGGACTATGGCTACGTGGCACTTGCACACGTGCGGCCCTCCACGACGCATACGGTATTCCATGCCGACTTCGTCGGGGAGGGCATCCGGTCCGACCTTCAGCTCCTCGTGGACAAGGCGTGGGCCAGCCGCACGATCGAGCGCTCCAGTGAAACCAACTGGAGCAGTGACATGGCGTTGCGGGTGGAAGCCGTGCCCATGGTCAGGAACGGCCGAACCCTTGCCGTGGTCACGTCCCATATGGACCTCTCAAGTTCGCGCATGCCGTCCCGGCTGGAGCTGACGTACCGCCAGTGCGCCTACGACCTGCTGCGCATGGGCACCCTGGGCCTCTGGCCCGACTTTGCCTCGCCTACGGGCTCCCGCCGCGGGGCGCCGCGTGTGGGCGACGGACTGATCCGGCTCGACGCCGAGGGGATCGTGCAGTACGCGAGCCCGAACGGGGTCTCCGCGTTCCGGAGGCTGGGTGACGGCGAGTCGCTGGAGGGGCGTTCCCTCGCGGAAGTCACGGCCGGCCTGCTCAGGGACCGCCGCATGGTCGATGAAACGCTGCCCCTGGTTGTCACCGGCCGCATGCCGTGGCGCAGCGAGATCGAGTCCCGGGGCGTCAGCCTGTCACTCCGGGCGATTCCACTCCGCGACGAGCAGCAGCGGTTCGGGGCGCTGGTGCTGTGCCGCGATGTGTCGGAGCTGCGACGCCGGGAAATGGAGCTCGTCACCAAAGACGCCACCATCCGTGAAATCCATCACCGGGTCAAGAACAATCTCCAGACGGTGGCCGCTCTGCTGAGGATGCAGTCCCGCCGCATGGTCAGCGACGAAGCGAAACAAGGACTGGAACAAGCCATGCGGCGTGTTGCCACGATTGCCCTGGTCCACGAGACGCTTTCGCAGGGGCTCACCCAGAGCGTCGATTTTGACGAGCTGATCGGACGGCAGTTCCGGCTTTCGGCCGAGGTTGCCTCACCGTCCCAGCAGGTGAAGACCCAGAGGTCGGGGCAGTTTGGAGAGCTTCCCAGCGACTTTGCCACCCCGCTGGCGCTGGTGATCAACGAACTGGTGACGAACGCCGTCGAGCACGGGCTGGAAGGGAGAACCGGAACGGTTTGGCTGCTGGCCGACAGGTCCGAGGCCGAGGATGGCGCTGAACTGCTCACGGTGACGGTGGCGGACGACGGCGTGGGACTGCCGGACACTCCACACGTCGAGGGCCTCGGACTCCAGATCGTCCGGACCCTGGTCACGAGCGAACTGGGCGGGACCATCCAGTGGAAGCCCCGGGAGGGCGGCGGAACGGCGGTCCAGATCGTGTTGAGCCTCGCGAACCGCTAATGCGGGCGGGCCGTGCGACGCGCCGAAGCCATGGATAACAGCAAAGGCCGCGGACCCTGGGTCCGCGGCCTTTTGCCGAAACTGGTGAAGGGGCGCTAGGAGGCCCGGCGGGCGCGGGCCGCCCGGCGCTTGAGCGCACGGCGCTCGTCTTCGCTCATGCCGCCCCAGACGCCGGCATCCTGGCCGGACTCCAGCGCCCACTGCAAGCACGTGTCGACGACGGGGCACCGACGGCAGACGCTCTTGGCTTCCTCGATCTGAAGAAGGGCTGGGCCCGTGTTTCCAACCGGGAAGAAAAGCTCCGGGTCCTTGTCGAGGCACGCTGCGCGGTTACGCCAATCCATGCTGATCAGTCACTCCATTCCTGGTAAGTCAATCGCCTCTTGTGAAAATATTCACTAGGGCCTACATAGGAAAGGGGCCCTGAGGGGCCCCCTTGGTCATCTGGATCAAGCGTTTCATGTTAACGCTGTGTAAACAAGGGGTAGTGGTCCACGAAATGCGTCCGAAACGTGAGCGATGCATCACACCGGGCAACCGCCCCCCACCGTGTGTCGACTATGTCCGGTAGGGTGCCAGTGTGTCAAGACCCCCAGCAAGCCCCTCCGACCCGTCCCCCGAGCCTGGTGACGGCGGCGGCTTCCAACATCCGAGCACGCCGGAGACGTCATCATCCCCCGGCGGGCGACCCCGTGCAATCGCTGCAATCTCGGCTATTGTCGCGGCCGAGGCCACTGCACTGCTGGCCGCTGCCGGTTGGTACGGCCTCCAGCTGGTGACCGGCGCCCCTGTCCTGTCCTTCTGGGGCGCGGTCTTTACCCTTGCTTTACTGCTGGCATTCGCGTCGTGGCTGTATGCGGTTGCCGTCTTCCTGTTCCGGGGCTTCCGCTGGCCACGGGCAGGTGCCCTGGTGGCGCAACTGTTCGTGCTCACCATTGGGTTCCCGACGCTGACCGGCGGCTATCCGCTGGCGGGCCTGGCCATGCTTCTTCCCGCCGCGGTAGCCATCGTGCTGCTGTTCGATAAGCGCGTTATCCGGTTCGCCTCCCGAGCGGCCGGCTCGCCTCCTGCGCTCTGATCACTGACCGGCCGGGTCGGGCTGCGGAGCGTCGGTGCCCATCACTGGACCGGCCAGCTGGACCGGCACTGACGCGCCGTCCGAAAGAAGGACGGCGCGTCCCGGAGGCGGATTCGGTTCCAGCTCGAACCTCACTCCGAAGAGGTCTCCGTCCATCGGACTCCTTGGAGCAATGAGTATCCCGGTGCCGCAACTGCGGGCAGCCATGGTCAGGGGCACCCGCTGCACCAGAGTCTGGCTAAAGCCCGCGGACACGATGACGGCCCATCCGAGGGCATTGATGTCCAGCAAAAGCTTGTTAACGGAAGCGGGCAGCACATCCGCGTCGTCCACGAGCAGCACACCATGCCGGGCCAGGCGCCCCGCGAGTGCTTCGCGGTGTATTTCCGCCCAGTATTCTGCAGGGCTGATCTCGGCATGGGGACGAAGCCAGGCTGCCGCTGAATGATTAACGACGGGAATAGCGTCGAGCAACGCGCTTTTTCCCGAGCCGGCGCCTCCCAGGATTGCAAGGACGCCCCCTGACGGGAGGCGCACAGCAACTGGCCGAAGATCATCGCCACCCACACCGATGAAGAGTTGCCGGGCCCGGCTGGAACTTTGCTGGGAGCTTTCCGCGCTTTGCGCGCTTTGGCGGTGACTGGACGACTCCGGGGCCGCCGGGCCGTGCCCGTGGCGGATCAGCGCGAGCAGGTTTTCTACCGGAAGGCGGGAAGGCAGTGCCTCCACCCTGAAAGGCGGGGCCTGCGGGCTGGGCGGCATCTCGGAGCGGTGGCGCACCAGTCCGTCGTGGGCATGGAACTGGCACGCCGCGGGGTGGCCGCCGGATATCGATCCGAAGGCCACCGCACGTCCGGGGACATCCTGGACCTCAGGCATTTTGGGCCATGTCAAGCGGCTCTCATCGCTGGCACCGCGGGGAAAATAGACCCGGCTTGGTATGGCGGACAGAAACCGCGACATGGCCAGTTCGCGCTCACCCGACATGACCACGGTGATACCGGCACGGCACCCGTCGCGAACGATGTCCTGCACCAGGTCTTCAGCCCATATCAAGGGGCAAGCCCGCAGGGCGGAGACCCAGGATCCCCACCCGGAGACCGCCAGGACCAGGGGAGTGGCCTGGGCCGCTCCGGCACCGCTCAGCCGCTGGGACATCTCCTGACGAAGCCGTTCCAGCACCCGTACTCCCCGGCGCAATTCGTGCAGTCCGACCACTGCGCCGGTCCGGGCCGACGCCTTCATTCCGGACAGCGAACCGTCGGCATCCAGGACGTAGAGATGGGACTCATCCGGATGCACCGCCAGCTGGTGCAGAACCAGCGACATGGCGCGGGCTGCATCACCGGCTGTGCCGCCCACCAGCGCAAGATGTCCATCGCTGGCAGGGCTCCACAAGAGCCGGATGACCTCCTGGCGGCGGGGCAAATCCAGCCAGCCGAGCTCCACGCAGCAGCCTTCGCCTGGAGGGGAACCGGTGCCGGACTGTGCGGCCATGCTGGGAAAGGTCGGAGCGACCGGCAGCGGCGGGGCGACAGGGCTTCTGACGGCGGGGCCACCCTGTGCTGCCCACAACGACGCCGCCGTGCCGACCAGCGGACCGGCCGCTGCGGCCGGCGTGGGCGGGGCGGAGGGGGCGTCGCCGTCCACCACCGGGGCCGCGGCTATCCGGAGGGCCTCCGTCGTGGGGCGAACGATGGCCATGCCGTGCCCGGGCTCCGCGGCCGTGACGGAGAGGGACGCCGCCTGGAATTCCTCGGGTTCTTGTGTTCCCCGCGCAAGATAGGCCCGCCCCGGCGTCTCAACCCTGATCGCGGCCGCAGCGTTGGTGCCGATGATGTCGGCCGATTCATGGGCGGACTGGACCCGCAGGGCGATGCTGGTGGTGACGTTGGCCCGGATATCGGCGTTGAGTGCCCCCTGCGGACGCTGCGTCGCCATGATCAGGTGGATTCCCAGCGAGCGGCCGATGGTGGCAATTCTCATCAGTTCGTTCAAGGATGCGGGGGCGTCGTCCACCAGCATCCGGAACTCATCGATGATGAGGATCAGCTGCGGGAGAGGAGACGACTCATGGGCCCTGAACAGGCGGTAGGCTGCGAGGTCGGGCGCCTGGGCCTCTGCGAGGAGTTGCTCCCGGCGCCGGACTTCCGCCCGCAGTGACGCCATGGTCCGGTCAAGTTCGCTCCTGGAGAGGTCGGTCAGCATCCCCACGCAGTGGGGGAGCGGCGTCAGCGGGCCCAGCCCCGACCCGCCCTTGAAATCGAAGAACAGGACGTTAACACGGTCTGGAGGAAAGCTGAGCGCCAGGGCCACGGTCAGGCTTCGCAGGAGCTCCGACTTCCCGGAGCCCGTGGTGCCGGCAATGAGGATGTGCGGACCGTCAGCCTCAATGTCGAGGATGCGCGGACCATCTGCACCCAGTCCAATAGGGATGGCCAGTCCGGGGGCAAGCCTTCTCTCGGACCACCTGAGGTCTGTAGCCTCTGCTGACAGATCAAGAATGTCACTGAGCGGGCAAGCGGCGGGTACGGAGCGTCCCGCAGCCGTGGATCCCCTTTGGCTGAACTGCCGGCAGTACCGGTCAAAGACGTCATGGGGTACGAGGTCGGCCGTGAAGCGTTGGCTGGTGCCGGCGGAGCGTAGTACGGCCCGGTGCCCGGCAAGCTCAATATCCGTCCCAGGCGGCCCGTGGCCGTCCGGGCTGGTTGAACCGGCCGAAGCCGCCGAACCGCAATCCGTGAACCTCATGACCCGCCACCGGTGCCGCCGTGCCGTTTCGACCACGTGGCCCGGCCAGCCCGTCCCCGCACGGGCCGCCAGCAGGAGGACTCCGGCGGGGCCTCCGTCTGGGCTGCAGGCGAAGATACTCTCAACGTCGCCGGAAGCAGCATGCAGCGTGACGTTGGGAAGGTATCTCGCAGTCAGCGGCAGCGATGAGACAGGTCCGCAGACAGCAACCCGTGTTCCCCGGGCCATTGGATATCCCGTGAGCTGCATGAGAAATGAGCGCATCAATCCGGACACCTCAGGGTCAGGCCCGCGCACAGTGACATCGGGAATTTGCGGGTCCAGCAGCAGCGGCACCGACCCAAGCGGCGGCGGCCGAAACTCCGCATCCGGCGGGTCCACCCTGACGTTCGCGTCCTGCTCTGCCAAGCCGAGGCGGAGCCAGACTCCGGAGGCATCCGGCGGGGTTTCGGCGGTCATCACCGCCCCCGCGGCGTTCAAGGCCAGCTGTGCGGCTGACGGCGCGGACCGCCGTCGTCGTTCCCGGTCTTTGGCCGCGGCCTCGGCAACCGCTGATCGCACGCCGCGCCGCTGCCGCCGGCCCGTCAATAACGGCACCAGGAGCATCACCACCGAGACTGCCGTGAACGCCAGAAACATCCACATTCCGGTTAGCAGAGCCAGCCCAACACCGACAGCAACCGGAAGCGCAGCGCTGAGAAACAGCATTCCCCGGTTTTCCTGCCCCGGCGGCCGCGGTACCGTCAACGGCTCGGCCACCGACTGACCGGCGGAGTCAAGGCCTGCGTTCGGGGAGCCTGGCGGTGCGGCCACCACAACGGACAGCGTGGAACGCCCGCAGCGGATGAGGGAGCTTGTGGAGATGGCAGCATTCCGGACGAATCTACCGTCCACTTCCGTGCCGTTGACGCTGTCGAGATCCTCAATGATCAAGGCCGTTTCCGACACCTCGATCCGTGCGTGTCCGCGGGACAGGTCCACGTCAGGAATGGTCAGTTGAGCGTTGGTGCGTCCGATCAGATAGCTCCCGCGGCGCAGCGGCAGCACCGTTCCGGCGGCAGGGCCGCTGTGCACAGCCAGCAGCAATGCAGCGGGGGCATCGCGTGCAGGCCGGTCCCGGCGCCCTCCCGGGTGTTGCCCGCCGTCCACGATGACAGCGCCGGTGACCAGAGGGGCCTGACCTATGGTCAAGGAAGAAATCGGCAGGCCATTGAGGGTCAGCCGCCGGGTCTGAAAGCACCGGGAGAGCTCCCGGTCGAGCGCTGCCCCGGACGATCCGTCGGCGACCGACGCGGTCAGTTCCAGCGGCCCGGCGGCCACTGCGGAGCCGGGGCCGCGAACCAGGGTGAAGTGCAGATCCACCTGCCGGGCCTCCGTTCTTGAGGGCAACTTCCGGAACCACGCTAACGCCGGCGCCGCCGTAGGTGTGCCCGCGCAGGGGCCTATGTGGATAACCGGGCGGGCTGCCGCCAAACGGGCGAGCGACCAGACTCAGGTAGGCTAGAGCAGCAGGCAATGCACAACATTGGCCTGCCCGAATTCGAACCAGGAGATTTAGTGACTGCTGACCTCGTCATCGTAGGATCAGGTTTTTTTGGCCTGACAATCGCAGAACAGGCCGCCACTGAGCTGGGCTTGAAGGTCGTCGTCCTCGACCGCCGCCACCACATCGGCGGAAACGCCTACAGCGAAAAAGAAGAACAGACGGGAATCGAGGTCCACCGTTACGGTGCGCATCTCTTCCACACCTCCAACGAGCGGGTCTGGGATTATGTGAACCGCTTCACGACGTTCACGAACTACGTCCACAAGGTCTATGGCGTTCACAAGGGCGAGGTCTTTTCGCTGCCCATTAACCTGGCCACGATCAACCAGTTCTTCCGCGCCAACCTCACCCCGGGGCAGGCAAAGGCCCTCATCCAGGAGCAGGCCGGCGAACTGGCCGGAACGGATCCGCAGAACCTGAACGACAAGGGCATCCAGCTCATCGGGCGGCCGCTCTACGAAGCGTTTATCAAGCACTACACGGGGAAGCAGTGGCAGACGGATCCCAAGGATCTCCCTGCCGGCATTATTTCCCGGCTTCCCGTCCGCTACAACTACGACAACCGCTACTTCAACGACAAGTATGAAGGCCTTCCGACCAACGGTTACACGGCGTGGATTGAGAAGATGGCGGAGCACCCGAACATCGAAGTCCGGCTGAACACCGACTTCTTCGACGACTCCCACGAGTACAGCAAGGACAAGGTCGTCGGCAACATCCCGGTCATTTACACGGGGCCCGTGGACCGCTACTTCGACTTTGCCGAGGGCGACCTGTCCTGGCGGACCATCGACTTCGAAGAGGAAGTCCTCGACGTCGGCGACTTCCAGGGGACCTCTGTGGTCAACTACAACGACGATGACGTTGCCTTCACCCGTATCATCGAACCGCGGCACTTTCACCCGGAGCGGGATTACCAGAACGAAAAGACGGTCGTCATGCGGGAATTCTCCCGCGCCGCGGAGAAGGGCGACGAGCCCTACTACCCGATCAATACCGCTGCGGACCGGGAGCGGCTGCTGAAGTACCGCGACCTGGCGGCGGCCGAGAAGGATGTCCTGTTCGGTGGACGCCTCGGCACCTACAAGTACCTCGACATGCACATGGCCATCGGATCGGCCCTGACGATGTTCGACAACAAGATCCGTCCGCATTTTGAAAGCGGAGCAACACTTGAAAGCGGAGGTGTGGACGCATGAGCACAGCTACCAAGACCGAGGACTTGCACGTGAGCGAAGAAGGCCAGCCCTGGCGGGTCCTGCAGCGGGTTATCCTGCCGAGCCAAAGCCAGATGGACACCGTGCCCCTGTACCTTGACACGGGGACGGCCACCGGCGTGCAGCTGCCGACGTCGAACCTTGAGGCAAACAGCAGGACCCTGACCCAGACCGTAAGCGCTCCGAGCAAGGAAGCGCATGTGGAGGACTTCCTGACGCGTCATTCGACGTCGGTCCGTCCCGGTGAGCGCGTCTCGTTCGGTACCTACTTCAACGCGTTTGCCGCCAGTTACTGGCGCCGCTGGACGACCGTTAATAGTGTCCGGCTGTCGGTGTCCACTTCTGGTTCCGGCTCCGTTATCGTCTACAAGTCGAACGCCCGCGGTGCGCTCCAGCGCGTTGATTCCCGGAACGTCGACGGCGGCTCGGTAAGCACGTTTGACCTCACCCTCGCCCCGTTTGGCGACGGCGGCTGGTACTGGTTCGATCTCGTGGCAGGTTCCGAGCCTCTCGTGCTCCGGAATGCCGAGTGGCTGACGGAGGGCGACGACAGCCAGCAGGGCAGCGTGACGCTGCAGATCACAACCCTCAACAAGACCGAATTCTGCATCAACAACCTCAAACTGCTGGCCGAGAACCCGGATGCCCTGGAGCACATCAAGGAACTCGTGGTTGTCGACCAGGGGACGCAGAAAGTGTCCGATGCCGACGGTTTCGCCGAAGTGTCTGCGGCGCTGGGCGGCAAGCTGCGGATCATCAACCAGGACAACCTGGGCGGTTCCGGCGGCTTCGCCCGCGGCATGTACGAGGCAGTCGAGAACGGCAGCGACTACGTGCTGCTGATGGATGACGACGTCGTGGTGGAGCCCGAGAGTATCTCGAGGATGCTCACGTTTGGAGACCTGTGCAAGACGCCGACCATCGTCGGCGGCCACATGTTCGACCTGTACAACCGCACGGTGCTCCACACCTTCGGTGAGGTTGTGAACCCCTGGCGCTTCCTCTGGGAACAGTCCCGTGAGGACATGCTGCTTGGCCACGACTTCCAGTCGACGAACCTGCGCCAGACCAGCTGGCTCCACCGCCGGGCCGACGTTGACTTCAACGGCTGGTGGATGTCACTGATCCCCACGCGAATCATCCGTGACATCGGCCTTGCGCTTCCGGTATTTATCAAGTGGGATGACGCCGAGTATTCCCTCCGGGCCAAAGAACATGGCTACCCGACGGTTTCCATGCCCGGTGCGGCGGTGTGGCATGTTTCCTGGATCGACAAGGACGATCTCGTGGGGTGGCAGGCTTACTTCCACGCCCGCAACAGGTTCATTGCGGCGCTGATCCACAGCCCCTACGAGTTTGGCGGCCGGATCGTCCGCGAGTCGCACTACGCAGACATCAAGCACCTGGTGTCCATGCAGTACGCCACCGCGCGGGGACGCAACATGGCGCTGCGGGACCTCCTCCAGGGACCCGGGCAGCTGCATGACCAATTGGACACGAAACTGCCTGAAATCCGGGACATGATGAAGAGCTACCCGGACTCGGTGATCGCGACTGATCCGGACACGTTCCCGGCCGCGAAGCTGGACAAGCCCCCGAAGCACGGGCACGGTGTCCGCGAGCCGAACAAGCTCGGTCTGATCCCCATCGCGGCGAAGACCGTGCTGCGCCAGCTGGTGCAGCCCGTTTCGCCGTCGAGCAGGGTCCGGCCCCAGGCGAATGTGGCTCACCAGGACAACCGCTGGTGGCGCATGTCCCAGTATGATTCCGCCGTGGTCACGAACGCCGAGGGCACTGGCTCTGCATGGTACAAACGTGACCCGAAGCAGCTCCGGTCCATGCTCGCTGAGAGTGCACGCCTGCACTCGTTGCTGCTGAAGGATTGGAAGAAGCTCAGTGCGGAGTACAAGGCTGCGCTGCCGGAGATTACTTCCATCGACACGTGGAAGAAGACCTTTGACGCACATAGCGACCGTGTAGATGAGCGTTAGCACGGAGGAGCTGGCCCGCCCCGGAGTCGGCGGCGGGCTCGCCGAGGTCTTCCGCACGAGGTTCCTGCTCAAGCTGCTGGTCCGCAAAGAGCTGAAGGTCAGGTACAGGGGTTCCGTGCTGGGGCTGCTGTGGTCGTATGTGAAGCCCGGTGTGCAGTTCATTGTGTTCTACATTGCGCTCGGTGTGTTCCTGGGCCTGGAGAACAGTCCCCGGAACCCGGGCGGCCTTCCCAATTATGCGATCTACCTGTTCTCCGGAATCGTGCTGATCAACTTTTTCAACGAGGCACTGGGGAACGCTTCCCGCTCCATCGTGAACAACGGGGGGCTCATCAAGAAGATCTATCTTCCGCGGGAGCTGTTCCCGGTGGCCTCGGTATGGGTCTCTGCGGTGCATTTCTTTCCGCAGCTCGTCATCCTCGTCGGTGCGTGCCTTTACGCGGGATGGCACCCGTCATTCCTGCAGTTGGCCGCGGCCTTGGGCGGGTTCGCGATAGTCGGCTTGCTGGCGACAGGCCTCGGCCTGCTCTTCGGCGCAGTCAACGTCTACTTCCGGGACTCGGAGAACTTCGTCGACATGCTGCTCATGGTGGCGACCTGGGCTTCGCCCGTGATGTACGCCTGGACCATGGTTGCGGACAAACTGGGTGAATTCTGGTTCACCGTTTACCAGTTCAACCCCATTACGGTGGGCGTGGAATCGTTCCACTATGCGTTTTGGCTCCCGACGACGGACGGCAGCGCTCCGTTACCCCCGAACCTGCTCTCTGTCTGGATGCCAGTGGCGCTGCTCGTCTCTGCCGGCATCCTGCTCATCGGGCAGCTGACTTTCCGACGGCTTGAGGGCCGTTTTGCACAGGAGCTCTAACTTGACCACCGCGATCGAAGTCAAGAACATCAACAAACAGTTCGTGCTGCGCCACACACGGTCCATCAAGGAAGCCATTGTCTGGCTGGCCAAAGGCCGTAAGGGCGATCTTTCGGAGAAGTTCCACGCACTGCATGACGTCTCACTGGAAATAGACCAGGGTGAGGCCGTGGCCCTCCTGGGCTTCAACGGATCCGGCAAGTCGACACTGCTGAAACACATTTCCGGTGTCATGGTGCCCGACAACGGAACCGTCCGGACACGGGGCCGGGTTGCCGGGCTAATCGAGGTCGGTGCAGGTTTCCACCACGACCTGTCGGGCCGGGACAACGTGTACCTCAACGGGGCAATCCTTGGCATGACCGAGGAACAAATCAAGGAGCGCTTCGACTCCATCGTTGAATTCGCCGAAATCGGCAAGTTCATTGACACCGAGGTGAAGTTCTATTCCTCGGGCATGTACCTGCGGCTCGCCTTCTCAGTAGCCGTCCACACTGACCCCGAGGTGTTCCTGGTGGACGAAATCCTGGCGGTCGGCGACGAGCCTTTCCAGAGGAAATGCATCGCGAAAATCCAGGAGCTCGCCGCGGAAGGGAAGACCCTGGTCGTGGTGAGCCATGACTTGGATCTCGTGTCACGGATTTGTGACCGCGGCATCCTGCTCGACCGCGGAAACGTCACGTTTGACGGCCCGATCGAACAAGCTGTGGCCACCCTGCGCGCGTAGAGCGCGCAGCCTGCCACCCATCACTTTCAGCGCAGCCGGCATCCCAACAACCAACGCAGCCGGCATCCCAACGGCCTGAGCCGTAGGGATGCCGGCTGCGTCTTGATGTGGAGAACGCCTACTGGTTGCCCAGCGGGCCGCAACCGGTCACCTGGTAAAGCCGGGCCGCTCCTTGCTCATCAACGAGCTTCAGCCCCGGCGCGCTGTCAGCCTTGTCCATGGCGGTGTTGGGGTGGGCTCCGCCGTGCACCTCGTGGTCGTCGAAGATGAGGGCGAACTGCACGTTTAGCTTCTTCACGGCCGGGCAGACCACCGGATTGACCCCCGCCTCGTCGACTCTGCTCAGGATGACCAGTTCTTCCGGTGTGCGGCGGCCGACGATGTGCGGGGATACAGAGCGGCGCAGCGACAGTCCCTCCGTCAGGGAAGCCCCGGTCCAGGGATCGCCGTAGACGCTGGCCCCGGCTGGAACGTGGCTGGGCAGGCGGTCCAGGAGTGCCCGCTCATCGGTAGAGACGAGTGGGGCATGTGGCCCTGTCCTGTAGTTGGCTGATGCAAGGACCTGTTCTTTTCCAACAGCACCGAACTGTGCACCCACGGCGATGGCGAAGACCCCCGCGAGCAGAACAGCGGCGGGCGCAATCTTGTCCAGGGCCGTGGCGCCGGGAAGGCGCAGCATCCTGCTGGCCGTCTCGCCTACCCGCTGCTGCGTGGCTATGGCGGCAGCTCCGCGCAGAATGCTTTCGCCTCCCAGGACGGCCAAGGGCAGCAGGACTACGGGCAGCATCGCGGCGAGGCGGAATGAGTCGTTGTACCAAACTCCGGTCAGGAAGTGCCGGGTGTCGCTCGCGGGAAGTGCGGACGCCACGACGAAGAGTCCGGCGGCAATAAAAGCCATGCCCAGCACCCATACGAGCTTGCGGCGCGCGATGGAGGCGACAAGTCCCGCCACGAGCATCACGAACATCACCAGGGAAACATGCCTTCCCTGGGGGCCGGCGCCAAGAACCTCACCGATGGCCTGGGAAACTGTCTGATACGGCTGCCAGCGTGACGACGTGAGGCTCTGGCCGGCCATGTCCCACACGATGAAAACCAGCGGAATGAACACGGCCGTCAGAACTGTAAAGCCAACCAGCTGCCGGCCCGAGGCCTCTCCGCGCCTGAAGCCGGCGGCGAGCCGGACGAGCTTTGTCAGCAGCAGGGGGAGGGCCAGCCCAAACAGGGCAACAACGAAACTCGGATGCGCCAGGGCCAGGCCGGGGAGGATGAGAATGCCCTGGCAGAGGACAGGCACGATCCGCCGCTTGGTCGGATTGAGGCCGAGGAGGTCAATGGTCAGCGCCAGTGCCACCGGCATGATGGCGATCGCCAACAGGTTGGGGTAGAGAACCCCGAAGTCAATCATGAGGTAGGGAAAGGAGCTGAAGCCCGCAGCCAGTGCCCCCGTCAACAGCATGGGCAGGACGTGTCCACTGGAGATCCGGCTGATCAGGTACATCATGCCCAGGGGCCACATGACGGCGGCAATGACGATATTGCCGGCGCTGATGGCTTCCGGGACTGAGACTGACGCTGTTGACGCGACGAGTGCGATCAGATCGTGCCACGCGGCCGGGTAGAACGCCGCGGAAGCTGTGGTCAGGTTTCCGAGCGTCAGGGATGACCCCGACCCGGTGATCAGGATGTGACCGATGGCATTCAGATGGAAAATGTTGTCGTACGTTTGCGAGATGTTGCCTGGCGCGCCGATGATCCGTGCGAACCGCACCGCGATGATGACCGCCGGTATGGCAAACGCGGCAACGATCGCGCCGCGCCTGACCCACTCCTGCGCCGGCGTCAGGATTGGCCCCGTGCCGGCACCGTCCTGCGCGGCGTTTAAGAACGACTTCCGGGGCTGGGCGCCGAACACAATGCCCCGCATGGCCAGGACGTAGCGCAGCACGAGAGCTGTGACCGTGAGGACCAGGGCACAAGCGGCAACGGGGACGATCCCGTAGCCGACACCGGCGTAGGGGGCTGCCACGGCAACGGCGCTGGCGATGGTGACCGTCGTCGGACCGGAGACCGCTAAGAGGGGAAGACCCCTTACCCCGGCCCCGCGCATGACCAACAGTCCAGGCCCGAGGAAGATCACTGCGGCAAGCAGCAGAACGGGCACGAATGTCACCCAGGGCATGGAGGCTCCTCGACGGTTTCAGGGAAATAAGGCCAGTTGCCAACAATACTGTAAGCAGCACGGGCGCTCAGCGCCGTCCCCGGCCCCTGTCCCCAATGTGGGAGACTAGTCCAGTGAATCGAACGTGGATTGTCATTCCTATGTACAACGAAGGCACCGTTGTCGCCGATGTAATCCGAGGTCTCCTGCCCGTTTTCCCGTACGTGGTGTGCGTGGATGATGGCAGCTCGGACAAGTCGGCGCAGATCGCCCGGGAGGCGGGTGCCGTGGTGGTGCAGCACCCCATCAACCTTGGCCAAGGGGCCGCGCTCCAGACCGGCATCGAGTACGCGCTGCAGGATCCGGAGCTCGGGTGCATTGTGACCTTCGACGCCGACGGGCAACACAAAGTCTCCGACGCGTTCGAGATGGCGAGCCGCGTCCTTAGCGATGAGGCGGACATCGTGCTTGGCTCCCGGTTCCTCGATGACCGGACCAAGTTGTCGCCCATGAAGCGGATCGTGCTCAAAACAGCCGCGCTGCAATCCAAACTGTCCACCGGTCTGGACCTGACGGACGCCCACAACGGGCTGCGTGCCTTCAATCCCTACGTCGCCCGAAACATCAACCTGACCCAGAACCGCATGGCCCACGCCTCGGAACTGGTGAACCGGCTGGCCACGATGAAGCCCCGCTATGTGGAACACCCCGTGGAGATCATCTACACGGATTACTCGAAGGCCAAGGGCCAGTCCCTGCTGAACTCGGTCAACATTCTCGCGGAACTGTTTTTGAGGTAATAAATGCTAATCGTCATCCAGGTCATCCTGGTCCTCGCTGTCGTCCTCGTCGCGATGATCCTCATGCGGGGCGGGTCCAACGCAAGGCACCTGGCAATCCGCCGCCTCATGCTGATGGTCTTCACTTTCGTGGCCGCCCTGTCCATTTTCTTTCCGCAGTTGCTCACCACCGTCGCGGGATGGTTTGGGATCGGCAGGGGCACCGACCTCGTGCTGTACGGCGTTGTTGTCTGGCTGCTGATCTTCATGGCCACCACGTACCAGCGGTTTCGCCAGACCGAGATCTCGCTGACCAAGCTGTCGCGGAGGATTGCCATCGACGAGACTCCGAGAGTCTGGGAAACGGACGGCAAATAATATGGCCGCAGAACCGGCAGAACCCACGGTGGATGTCTCGCTGATCATTCCGACCAACAGCATGCACCGGTGGCTGGACCGGGCGGTTACCTCCGTTCTAGACCAGACCGGCGCCAGCTTCGAGCTCATCCTCTACCTTGACGGCGTGGAACTGACCCCGGGCACGGAATGGGCCTCCGACCCACGGGTGCGGCTGGTCCACGGTACGAATTCCCAAGGCGTGGGGCATGCCCTGCGCGAGGCGTGCAAGCACGCCCGGGGCGAATTCATTGCCCGGCTGGACTCCGACGACGTCGCACTGCCCGGCCGATTCGCCCGGCAGGTCGCGTACCTGCGTGAGCATCCGGACACCGTGGCCGTGACCGGCCAGGCGCCGTGGATTGACGAGGATGGTGCGCGAATCGGAGCCTTCGGACACGCATCAGGCACTGACGTGCGGGGGAAGTTGCTGGAGCAGAACGTTCTCGTCCAGTCGGCGATCATGTTCCGTGCCGCTGACTACCGGGCGGCGGGCGGGTATAAGCCGCTGCGGCAGATGGAAGACTACGACCTTTGGCTGCGCCTGGCGCTGCGCGGACGCATGGCGGTCCTCGACGCCGATGTCGTCGAGTACCGCATCCACCCCGACCAAACCAGCCGGGGCGTCCATCCCCGCGCGTCCTACGTCAAGACTGTTTATGCCGGGCGCAAGGATCTCGCCCTGCTGCTGGGGAAGTCGGCGGGCAGCCAGCTGATCCGCAACACGGCATTCCGTGCGGCCCTGTACATGATGTACTACCTGCCGCCGTCCCTGATACGGCGCATCCGAACCGCAGCCTCCCGCTAGTCCGCCGGACACCCGCTAGTCCGCCGCAAACGCGGGGCGCCTACCAGGCGCTCCAGCCGCCGTCGACCGCAATCGTTTGGCCGGTGACGTACCGGGAAGCGTCCGAGGCGAGCCAGGCGACAACGCCGCGGAAGTCGTCCTCCGTGGCCATCCGCTGCAGCGGGGTCAGCTTCTCGTACCGTTCGGTGAACTCCCCGGCCTGGCCCCGGGCGATCCCTCCGGGCGCGAAGGCATTGACGCGCACGGCAGGGGCCATCACGGTGGACAGGTACCTCGTGAGCTGGACGATGCCGCCCTTCGTGGCGCCGTAAGCGGCGGGGTTGCCCATGACCGTGCCTTCGTAAAGGCCCATGTTCGGTCCCACGATCCCGTAAATTGACGACACGTTGATGATCGAGCCTCGTCCATCCGCCGAGAGCTTCGGCGCGAGTTCGCGGGCGAGCGAAAACGGCACGCGAAGGTTCAGTTTTGACGCCAGCTCAAAGGCCTCGTCGGTCTGTTCCGCGAAGGGGACGGCGTAGCCGGGGATCCCCGAGGTGCCCGTGAAGGCAGCATTGTTCACCAGGATGTCCAGCGGCCCGTCAATGGCCCCGGCCAGTTCGTTCGTGCCGCCGTCTTCCAGCAGGTTGACCGCTACCGCCGTGGCCTTCACGCCGTACTGGCGCGCCAGCTGATCCGCTACTTCTTCGCAGGCGTCGGCGGCGACGTCCGATACAACGACGTCGGCCCCCTGGGCGGCGAGAGTCCCGGCCAGCACCCGGCCCAGGGGACCGGCGCCTCCGGTGACCAGTGCCCGGCGCCCTTCAAGGCTGAAGAGGCCGTCCAGCCCGTCCAGGCCGGTCACTTGGCCGGCTCCGTGGCGGCCGCGCCGGGGGCATTGTCGGGCTGGTAGCCCGGCAGCGGGGCCAGTCCCGCTCCGACGACCGCCTCAACGAGGCGGAACTCGTGTTCGTCGTCGATGCTGAAAGCATGCGTTTCCGGTATTTCCACGAACCCGTGGCGGCCCTCGTCGAACCAGCTGGTTTCCAGCCGGCGGATGAAGTCTGCCCGCCAGACGTAGAAGCTTCCATTGATGCGCATGTACCGCGGCACGTCCTGGCGGCGGACGACGCCTGTTCCTTCCTCGAAGTACCTCACCAGGCCGGGGCCGTCGGTTTCAGGCCGCACGCCCACCCAGGTCGGGTTGAAGAAAGGCTCGGAGACTGCAACGACGCCGTCCAGTTCCGGCGTGGCCACGAGGGCGTCGATGGCCTCGCGCACCCGCTCGGGCGTGCGGGTCGGGCTTGTCGGGTCCAGCAGCAGCACCATGTCGTAAGCCACCGAGTCGATTTCCTCCATGGCGGCCAGAGCGTGGCGGAGCACCACGCTCATGGGTGCCGTGTCCGACGCCAGCTCGGCGGGACGCAGGAAAGGGACCTCTGCGCCGGCTGCACGGGCCGTTTCGGCGATGGTCTCGTCATCGGTTGACACGATGCACCTGACGGAATCGCCCAGGAGAGCTGCCAGCGCGACGGAGTGGGCCAGGAGCGGCTTGCCCATCAGGGGGCGGATGTTCTTGCCGGGTAGCCCTTTGGATCCTCCGCGTGCCGGGATGACCGCCAGGACGCGGGGGCGGATGGAAGTATCAGTCATGGTGTTGTTGCCCTCGGGAGTCGTACCTAGCGTGCCGGATCGGACGCTGAAGTTGTCTGCAGCTGAAGCTGATTACCACACTATCGGTTCTTTCCCGCCGGAGGAGTGGGCGGCCCGGGCCGCGTCGCAGATGGCCACGGCACGGATTCCGTCCGCAAGCGCTGCCGGCACAAACCGGGCCATCAGGTTGCCGGTGGACACGCCGGCCTGCTCCAGAACAGCAAGGGTCTGGCGGGCGAGGGCCACATCGACCGAAGCATCATCCGGAAAGCGGATCGAACTCCGCTGGACGCCTGCCGCCGTCGCAATGTCGACGGCGATCTCGTTGTGTACCACGTCCCAGCACAACGCGCCGTCGGTGGTGCTGATGCGGATGCTGCGGGTCTTGACCGGGCTGACGTAGTCCAGCCGGATGTGGACGGCTCCGTGGCCGCCCCACAGCAGGTCGGCCGATTCTTCGGCCTCGATGCCGAGCACCCCGTGCCCCAACGTGGCCTGCAGGGAGGAGGGCGCGCCGAGCAGCATGACGGGGTAGTCGATGTCGTGGACGAGGTCGCGCAGGGCCCCGCCCTCGGCAGCGCGGGCCGAGTAGCTGTCGCGGTAGTCGCGGTTGGGGCGCCACGCCGGCAGCCAGGACTGGGAGCGCACCTGGGCGCTGGTGACCTGGCCCATGCGCGGAAGCAGGTCGGCCAGGACCGCGAGTCCCTGATGGAACCGCAGCGGCGCGCTCACGGAAATGGTGTCGGCCCTCGCGTGCGCCGAAAGGGTGCGGGCACTCGCCGCATCCTGGCTGACCGGCTTCTCCAGCAGGAGTGCCTTGGGGCTATGGTCCAGGGCCTCCAGGGCGTCATCGACGTGCCGCGCCGTGTCGGTGGCGATGATCACCAGGTCCATGTCTGTTTCCGGGTACTTGGTGAGCAACTTGACGGAGGCGGGAATGTCGCTCCGGCCGGCAAGGCTCGTAGTCGGACGGACGGGGAGTGCGAAGATGTCGTCGACACCCATCTCCTCCAGCACACGCAAGTGCCGGGCGCCAATGGAGCCGGTGCCCCTCACCAGAGCGGACGTCCTGCGGCCCCCCTCCGGCCGCCCGGCCAGCCGGGCCGAAGGCACCGGAGCCAAGGCGGGAGAGACATCCAAGTATGATGTGAGCGTCATCTGCTCAACTCTATTGCTCAAGGCGCCGCTACTCTAAATGGATATCCAGAATCACTATTACGGTCACTCTGCGGCATTCGCGCACCACTGCGGAATGAACAGGATCCACCACATTCCGGGCTTGGTGCAGCACGGATGGACGGTCAAATCGCCTGTCCTGGCCCAGTTTGCAGACTTCAATGACCGTGGTGCCAACCGGAAGCGGCTGGTCTGGACGTCGGCGTCGCGGGGATACTCGCCCGAAGGGCCCGAGAACCTTTTCCCGGACGGATCCAGCATGATCACCGCCGTCGGGGCGCCGTTCCTGTATCTCCAGAAGGCGGTGCGGGATAAGGGCGGCCTGCCGGACCGGACGCTGGGCCCCCTGGTGCTGCCCCTCCACGGAACAGCACTGGTGAAAGTCAGCGGCGACCACGACGGGTTCGCACAGGAGGTCCTCCGCCGTGACGGACCGGCCACGGTGTGCCTCCATATCGAGGACCTCGAGCACCCTGAGATCTACAGCGCCTGGACGGACGCGGGGCACAGCGTCATCAGCGCGGGCGACCGCCGGGACCCGCAGTTCTTGGGGCGGATTCTCTGGATGATGGCTTCCGCGCAGAAAGTGGTCTCGAACCGCATGTCTACGGCCCTCCTCTACGCTGCGGCTGCCGGCGCTGACGTGGAGATCTACGGACCGGACTTCCAGCTCGGCCAGAACGCGGAAACCGATCCCGGACTCCGGATGCGTGAGCTGTGGCCGGAATTCTATGAGCCGTCCCCGGACAATGCGGAGCTCAAGCGCATAGCCGACATGGAACTCGGTGTGCAGGACATGAAGTCCCCGACCGAACTGAAGAGCCTGCTCGGCTGGAACAGCCGCTCGGTCGGCGCGTTCTGGGATTATTGGGCCAGCGGTCCCCTGGAGAAAGCCCAGGCGGTCCTCGGGCTGCGGAAACGCCCCGAAGGTGCCCACAGCGGCGAAGCCGGCCTGTCCCCGATCCATTTCCTCCGCCACCCGCTCAAACACCTGCCCTCCCCGCTGCCGAAGCTCACGCCTGCGGTCGCGGTCGAGGCGGTCAGGCTCAAAGAGTCGGGCCGGCTCTAGGGGTGGGCGCCTGGCTGATCATCGGGGCGTCCGGGCACGCGCGCAGCCTCGCGTCGATCGTGAACGGCCGCGGAGACCACGTGGCCGCCGTTTCTGACGCAGGCCTGGCCGGAGCGGCCCGGGACTCCGCAGCGTCGGAACGGAGCCTCAGCCCGTTCGCCGCCGCCGACGGCCGCACCCCGCGGGTGTTTTTCGACGACGACGAAGCGCTGAGGTTTGCCGCCGAATCGTCCCTGTCGATCGCCGTCGGCATCGGGGACAACGGCGTCCGGAGCCGCATCGCGGAATCGATCATCGCCTCGCCGGAACTGAGCCGGCTCACCGGTCCGTTGGTCGCAGCAAGTGCAACCGTTGACCCGACCGCCCGCCTCGGGGCCCTGTCACAGGTCTGCGAGCACGCCCACGTAGGCCCGTTGGCGGACATAGGCTCAGCGGTCATCATCAACACGGGCGCGATTGTCGAACACGAGTCCGGAGTCGGAGCCGGCACGCACCTCGCCCCCGGTTCGGTGCTTTTGGGGGCCTCGTTCGTGGGCAATAGAGTATTTGTTGGGTCAGGCGCCCGTGTCCTTCCCGGCTGCACCGTGGGAGGACTGTCTGTGATCGGTGCGGGCGCTGTCGTGACGCGTGATCTCGCCGGGGGAGCAACCTACATTGGTGTTCCGGCCCGGGAATTGACATCCAAGAAAGGCGCAACCCTGTGACCATCGAATCCAAAGCCCAGCATGTGACGTTCGGTCCGCACCGCATCGGCCCTGACGAGGAAGTCTTCATCATTGCCGAGGCGGGAGTGAATCACGACGGTGACGTGGCAGTTGCCCATGAACTTATCGACATGGCTGCCGACACCGGCGCCAACGCAGTGAAGTTCCAGACCTTCAAGCCTGAATCCCTGGTCACGGAAGCGGCCGACACCACGCCGTACCAGAAGAAGGCCGGGTTCGCGGAGTCCCAGTCCGAGATGTTGCGGCGCCTGACGCTGCCCGAGACCGCCTGGGTTGAGCTGCGGGACCACTGTTCCGAGCGGGGGATCACGTTCCTCTCCACCCCCTTCGACTACGACAGCGCACGGATGCTTGCGGACATTGGCGTTCCGGGACTCAAGATCGGCTCGGGAGAGCTGACGAACACTCCCTACCTGGCCGCCATTGCGGAATTCGGCATTCCGATGATCGTGTCCACGGGAATGGGAACCCGGGAAGAGATCGCCGCGGCGCTCGAGGCGACGGCCAAAGCGCCCGCGACCGTCCTGCTGCACTGCGTCTCTGCCTACCCCGCACCCCTGGACGAGGCCAACCTGCTCGCCATCCCCGCGATGCGGAAGGAATTCGGCGTCGAGGTCGGCTGGTCCGACCACACGCCGGGCTCCCTGACGGCCATCGCGGCCACGGCACTGGGCTCGACGCTGCTGGAAAAGCACATCACCACGGACAAGACACGCAACGGTCCGGACCATTCCGCGTCGCTTGAGCGGGACGAGTTCGAGGACTACGTGCGCTCCGTCCGCGACGTCTACCGGGCACTGGGAGACGGCAACAAGCGCAGGATGCCCAGCGAGGAAGCCAACGCCGGGCTGGTGCGGCGCTCCTTCCACGCCGCACGGGACATCGCTGCAGGTGCCGTGATCACGGAGGCCGACGTCGCCATCCTCCGCCCAGAAGGCGGACTCCTGCCGTCCGCCCACGTTGTGGGCCGCTCCGCAGGCCGTGCCATCAAGGCCGGAACGCCGATGACCGCCGAAGACCTGGCCTGACATGCGGGTGCTGGGGTTCGTAGGGACGCGGGCGGATCTCTTCCCACTCGCCCCGGTCCTTGTCCAGCTGGCCGGAAATCCTGACGTCGAGTTGCACGTGGCAACTGCTGTCGGTTTCCCGGCCGGGACAGCAGCCAGCCGGCTGCGGGAGGCAGGACTCCAGGACGGCGCCTTCGTGCACCATGACCTGGGGCTCCACCTGGATGATGCCTCCGCTCCGGGCCAGCTGGCGCTGGGCCCGAAACTGTCCGGGAACATGGCCGAGCTGATTCAGCGGAGCCAGCCGGACGCCGTCGTTGTTCTTGGCGACCGCTGGGAGCTGCTCTACGTGGTGCCGGCAGTTGTTGTCTCAGGCGTGAGGCTGGTGCATCTCCATGGCGGGGAAGTCACCGAAGGGGCGCTCGATGAGCGAGTCCGGCACGCGGTG
Organism: Arthrobacter pascens; assembly: GCF_017052465.1. Classification (GTDB taxonomy): domain Bacteria; phylum Actinomycetota; class Actinomycetes; order Actinomycetales; family Micrococcaceae; genus Arthrobacter; species Arthrobacter pascens. The sequence goes on along the minus strand of NZ_JAFHKT010000152.1, from coordinate 70,268 downwards.
ACCAAACTGGCGGACCAGCACTGTGTGAGCACGGCCGGGGCCGCACGCCGGGTGGCCCAGCTTGGCGAATCGCCGGAACGGATTCATCAGACAGGTGCCCCGGGGCTCGACCGGTTCAGGGAGCCGAACCCCCTGACAGAGGAAGAGTTCCAGGCAGAGTTTGGCCGGCCCCTGGTCCGTCCGCTGCTGATGGTCACGTACCACCCGCCCACAGCCGAGATGTCCGGGAACGCCGGCGCGTTGGCACGGCAGGTATTCGACGAGTCCATTGCCGCCGCAGGCACCGCGATTCTGACATATCCGGGCTTTGACGCCGGGCGGCACGAAATCGTGGCAGAACTTGAAGAGATTGCCGCCGGCGGCACCGCGATAGTGCGGGAAAGCCTGGGGCCGCTTTACCCGCGCGTCATGGCCACCATCGATGCCCTGGTGGGTAATTCCTCCTCGGGCATTCTCGAGGCTGCAACGTTCTCCGTGCCGGTCGTCAACGTCGGAGATCGGCAAAAAGGCCGCGAAAGCGGCGCCAACGTCATCCACTGCCGCGACGAGCGTCCGGGGATCCACGCTAGTATTGAAAAGGCTTTGAGCGCGGAGTTCCAGGATTTGTCCCGTCAGGTGGTCAATCTGTACGGGGACTCGCATTCGTCAGAACGGATCGAACGCGTAGTGGTTGGCAGCGGACGGACGCCGCTGACCAAAGCCTTCATTGACATCGGCGCTGGAGAATGACACGTATGAGTATTGACGGGCCCCTCGGCAACGTCTGCATCGGGCAGGACGCCACCGTTAGGCAGGCGCTGGAGACCATCGACCGCGGTGCGTCCGCGATCGCCCTCGTCACCGACGAGGCAGGCAAGCTCCAAGGCGTGCTTACCGACGGCGACATCCGCCGCGGCCTGCTTAAGGGAGCCGAACTCGACGGACTCGTCCACGAGTACGCCAACAGGGCACCGCACGTCGTTGGGCCGGATGCCACCCGCGCCTCGGTGCTGGACCTGATGCGCAGTCTGCGGATCAGCGAAGTTCCGGTGGTTGACGATTCCGGCAAGCTCGTCGGGCTGCATACCCTCAACGACATCGTCGGGCGGACGTCGCTGAACAACATTGCCGTCATCATGGCCGGAGGCAAGGGCACGCGCCTGGGCGCGCTGACCAAGGACACCCCGAAGCCGCTGATGACCGTCGCCGACCGGACCATCATCGAGTGGATCATCCTTGGCCTGGTCGAATCGGGCGTCACGAACATCTATGTTTCCGTGGCGTATCTGGCCGAAAAGATCATGGATCACCTGGGCGACGGCTCCCGGCTCGGCTGCACGATCAAGTATCTGCATGAGGACCCGGCCAAGCCCCTCAACACCGCCGGCGCGCTGGGGCTGCTGTACCACGAGCGGCCTGACATCTCCGAGCCGGTGCTCGTCACCAACGCGGATCTCATGGTGCGCTACTCTGCGGCGGAACTCCTCGCCTTCCACGCGTCCAAGAACGCCAGCGTCACCGTCGCTGCCCGCCCGTACGTCCACCAGGTGCCCTTCGGCGTCCTGGACATCGGCGAAGGGCGCTCCATCTCGGCCGTGGTGGAGAAGCCGAGCATTGAATTCGAAATCAGCACGGGCATTTACGCCGTGTCGCCGGAGGCACTCGCGCTGGTGCCCTACCTTGAACCTTTTTCCATGCCGGAACTCGTTCAGGCCTGCATTGAGCAGTCCAAGACAGTGGCCGCATGGCCGATCGAATCCGACTGGATCGACGTCGGAACTCCCAAAGACCTAGCAACAGCGAAAGGCCAGTGATCACCTTGATTCAGCAGAACCTTACGGGCAAGACCGTGGTTGTTACGGGCGCGGACGGCTTCATCGGAAGCCATGTCACCCAGCGGCTGATCGCCCAGGGTGCCAACGTGCGCGCCCTTTGCGTGTACAACTCCAACGGTTCCTACGGGTGGCTTGATGACCTGAGCCCCGAAGAGCGTGACTCCGTCGATCTGCGCCTCGGCGACATCCGGGACGCGGAGTACGTCTCCGACCTGGTTGCCGGTTCGGACGTCGTCCTCCACCTCGCAGCCCTCATCGCAATTCCCTACTCCTACGAGGCGCCCCGCTCGTACGTGGAAACGAACGTCGTGGGCACGCTGAACGTCCTCGAGGGCGTGCGCCGCCACAACGTGCCGCGGCTGGTCAACACCTCCACGTCCGAGGTCTACGGCACCCCCAAGACCGTGCCGATCACCATTGAAAACGAGCTCCGCGGCCAGTCCCCGTACAGCGCGACGAAGATCGCCGCCGACAAGCTCTGCGAGGCGTGGGCGAGCTCCTTCGAGACGCCCGTCGTGGTGCTGCGCCCGTTCAACACCTATGGTCCCCGGCAGTCCGCGCGTGCCGTGATCCCCACGGTGCTGCAGCAGATGGTTGCCGGAGCCGACAAGATCCACCTCGGCTCGCTGACCCCACGCCGCGACTTCACCTACGTCACGGACACTGCCGACGGATTCCTGAAGGCAGCCAGCGCGGACATCCCGCTGGAGGGCCAGGTCATCCAGCTCGGTACCGGCTACGACGTCTCCATCGGGGAACTCGTTGAAATGGCCCGCAAGGTCACCGGATCGACGGCGGAAATCATCACCCAGGACGAGCGCGTCCGCCCGGAAGCCAGCGAAGTCATGCACCTTCTGTCGGACCCGTCGCAGGCGCTGGCCGAACTGGGCTGGGCACCGCAGGTCAGCCTCGAAGAGGGCCTGCGCGAATCCGCCGAGTGGATCAAGGCCCGCGGCGTGGACCTTTCCGCAGCCGCACGTTACTCCCGATAAGTGTTGCCAGAAAGGTCAATTGTGGCGAGCCGTATCCCACTAGCTGTCCCCAATATCGGCGAGCGTGAAGCCGAACTCGTCAACGAAGCCGTCGCGAGCGGGTTTGTCTCGTCCGTGGGGCAGTTTGTCTCCGAATTCGAAGAGAAGTTCGCTGACTACGTCGGCGCCAAGCACGCCGTGGCATGCGCTTCGGGAACGGCGGCGCTGCACATTGCGATGCGCCTCGCCGACGTTCAGCCGGGGGACCTGGTTGCCGTGTCGGACTTCACCTTCATGGCAAGTTCCAACGCGGCGTCCTACCAGTTCGCCGACCTGCTGCTCGTGGACTCGCTGGCCGAGACCTGGTGCATGGATGTCGATAGCCTGCGCCGCGAGATCGAACGCAGGACGGCGGCGGGGGAGAAGCTGCCCAAGGCCATCGAGATCGTGCACATCCTGGGCCAGCCCGCCGATGCCCATGCCGCGCGGGAACTTGCGGATGAATACGGCATCATCCTGATCGAAGATGCTGCCGAGGCCCTCGGCGCCATGTGGACCGAGGGGCCGCTGGAAGGCCGCCACGTCGGGACTGTCGGCCACATGGGTGCGTTCTCGTTCAACGGAAACAAGATCATGACCACCGGTGGCGGCGGGATGTTCACCACCGACGATCCTGAACTGGCGGCGAAGGCGAAGCACCTGTCGACGCAGGCCCGGCTCCCGGACCGCGGTTACCTGCATGACGAAATTGGCTTCAACTACCGGCTGACGAACATCGCCGCTGCCCTCGGGGTGGCGCAGTTGGAGCGGTTGGACGGGTTTGTTGCCACCAAGCGCAAAATCGCGGCACGGTACGCTGACGCCTTTGCCGGTACCGGCATCCAGACACCGCCCAACCTTCCCGGGCAGGAGTCCACGTACTGGCTGTACTCGGTGCTCGTCCCTGCATCGCGTGGTGCCGGGGCCCGGGATGAACTGCAGGACTTCCTGGCCGAGGTCAACATCGAATCGCGTTCCCTGTGGCGGCCGCTGCACATGCAGCCGCCCCTGAAGGATGAACTGACCCTCGACGGCGCCACCGGTGAAGACCTGTTCGCCCGCGGCCTTTCGCTCCCTTGCTCGACTGACCTTACGGATGACGACCAGGACCGGGTCATCGAGCGTGTCCACGAATGGCTACGACTCAACGGTGAGTAGCGCCGGGCGGGCAGATGTTGCCGAGTCCGGGAACAGCAGCGCCATGGAAAGAACCGGCAGGAACTCGGTCCTGTATCTGGCGGGCGCACTCATGCAGGGCCTGGGCATCTTCCTGGTGCAGCCGTTCGCCCTGCGCGTGCTCAACAGCGATGCCGAGTGGCAGGAACTCTTCCTGGCCGTCTCCGTCATCCAGGTCGGCGTCGTGCTCGGAGCCGCGGGACTTCCGCTGGCGATCACCAAGACGTGGTTCGACCATAACGGCGCCGCCAAAGCACGCTCGATCAGCGGCTTCCTCAGCGTGTTCGGCGCGGTTGTGGGCATCCTCGCGGCAGCCGTGTACTGGTGGCTGGCGCGCGACAGCGAAGGAACATTCAGCTTCACCATTGCGCTCCTGACCATGGGCCTGCTGGCCACCGTGTTGGCTGCCCAGGCCTTGCTGCGGGCGCAGGGACGTCCGGTTGCTTTTGTCATGCTGAGCCTTGGTTCATCCGTGGCCGCCTACGGCGTGGGACTCATTGCGATGCTCCTAGTGGGTGCTTCGGCCAGTGTCTTCATGGTGGGCTTCGGCGCCGCTGTCTGCCTGACAGCCCTTGCGGCGCTGTTCGTCGCCCCGCCGTCACAGCCTTTCGCCGTGCCCGGCGCCGCGAAAGAGGCGCTGCTTATTGGCCTTCCCGTGCTTCCCCACACGGGATCGATGATGCTCCTCACCCAGGGGGCGGCCTTTCTCCTGGCAGCCGTGGCAGCGGAGGGCGTCTCCGGCGACTACGGCAAGGTGCAGATCTTTGTCCTGGGAACGGTGACGCTGCTGGGGGCACTGAACAACGCCTGGGTGCCGGCGATCATGTCGGCGAAGCCGGATGAGCGGCCGGAACGCATGCGTTCAGTGATGAAGACCGCAAGTTTCGCCGGCCTGGCCATCGTCGTGGTGGCGAGCGGCGGGGCCAACGTGGTGACCCATGTCATGGCCGTCGGGCGGGAAGACCTGATTCCGGTGGCGCAGATCATGCCCCTGATCGCCCTGGGGTACCTGCTGTACCTGAACGCCTCCTCGCTACTGTTCGCCGACAAGGTGACGTGGATTTTGGCGGTCGTGACGCCGTCGGTGCTGGTCATTTCAGCCCTGGGGGCCCTCTGGCCGGCCTCCAACGGGAACCTGGTGCTCATGGCTGCAACGTCTGCTGTGTCGTTTTTCCTGCTGGGCGGCGTCTACTTCCTGGTGGCACGACGACGGGCCCCCGGCGGGTGGCCGATGCGCACTTATGCGCTGTGCTGTCTTGCCGCGGTCGGGTATGTCGTGGTGCTCTTGATGGTGCCGCGGGACATCGTGTCCGGCATCATCACGGCAGGCGTATTGGCCGTGGCGTCGGTGTGCGGACTCGCACTATGGCACCGGCGCAGGGCAAAGCGGACGGGAAAGGCTTCACAATGACTGGCACCAGCAGCCTGGAAACTGCGGCACCGCCAAAGACGGCCACGGAACACAAGGCGGCAAAGCCGGCACCGCGGACGATTGTCTTCTTCGACTTTGCCCGTGGCATTTCCGCACAGGCCGTCGTCCTGGGTCATGCACTCAACATCTTCGTGCCGGGCATCTTCATGGTCCCCGGGCAGCGCGTCTTCTACATCCAGTCCTTCGCCGTGGTCATTTTCTTCGTCCTCTCGGGGTATCTGATCACCAGCGCCGTGCTCAAGAAACGGAGCCACGCAGGGTTTACGTTCGGCAACTACCTGATGGACCGGGTCGCACGGGTTGTCTACCCCCTCCTGCCGGCCGTTGCACTGATCGTTGCCTTCGATTTCCTCGTGTTCCAGGGTTCCAGGCGCCTGCCCTTCATCAATATCGATCTCAGCCCCCAGGCCATTGCCGGCAGCTTCACGATGCTGTTCAACCACCCGGTGCTCCAGGAGGTTGCCGTCCGGACCTCGACCACCTGGATCGACGTCGGTCCCGTGGGGACGGGCGCACCGCTCTGGTCCGTAACGGCGGAATGGTGGATCTATGTGGCGTTCGGGATCCTGGCGCTTACTGTGCTCAGCGGCAAGCGGATGGGGATCCTGCGGGTGGCCCTCCTGCTGTTCGCCATCGCCGTCCCCGTCGGTTACATGGCCCACGGATCCTACGAATCCCTGGCCTGGATCATCGGCATGCTGTACGCCATCGCGGCCCCGACCCTGCGGAGGATACGCGTGTCGGCGCACCTGTGGCTCTTTGGCCTGGCTTCTGCCGTGTTCGCGGCGGGCCTTCACTACACCGGGCAAAACCTCCACGCAGCCGTGACGGTCGCGGCGTCGGCCGTGGCGTTCTGCCACCTGTTCTTTGCGCTGGAAGGAAGGGCTGCGCGTACCGCCGACGCCGGGAACGTCCCCGCCCAGGGCGGCCTTCGGGCGTCTGCCGGCAAGTGGTTTGTCTCCGGCAGCATCTTCCTCTCCAGCTTCAGCTACTCCCTGTATCTCGTGCACTTCTCGGTGATTACGTACATCTGGTTCCACCTGCACTCCGTGCTGTCGGCGTGGCAGCTGATTCTCCTGTCGCTGATCCTCTGCAACCTCCTTGCCTACGCGTACTATCTCCTAGTCGAGCGCCACTTCCACAAGGTCGGCAAATGGCTGAAGCGGCACTTCCTCCCTCGCAGCAAGGACGCAGCACCGCTGCAGAAATAACCCGCTCCTGGGGGCGGCACGGAGCGCTGCACGCCCCGTGAGCCGGCCGCCGCGGCGGCACTGGAAATGCGAGGGCGGGGTCCCACCGGGTATCGTAGATGGGATTGCCTTGCCCGAAAACTGCCACCCTGACCCGAAAAGTAGGAGCTTCCCACGTGACCGCAGATCCCGCAACGCTCCAACGAGCCGCTTCTGCAGCGGGGTCCAAGTCCGGTAAGGGCGCGGGCTCTCCAGGGCGAATCCGTGCTGATATCCAAGGACTCAGGGCGTTGGCGGTGGGCATGGTTGTCATCTACCACCTGTGGCCGAACCGGCTGACGGGCGGTTTCGTGGGTGTGGATGTCTTCTTTGTTATTTCAGGCTTCCTGATCACGTCCCATATTCTCTCGAGTCCACCAGTGACTGGACGTGACCTGGCAGTTTTCTGGCGGCGTCGAGTGCGGCGTCTCCTTCCGGCGTCGCTGCTCGTCCTTGGAGTGACGGCTGTTGCAACGCGGATCGTAGCTCCCGCATCGCGCTGGGAAGACACGGCCGCCCAAATCATCTCCTCAGCACTTTATGTCCAGAACTGGACCCTGGCCTCCGGCTCCGTCGATTATCTGGCGGCGGAAAACGCTGCCTCTCCGGTGCAGCATTTCTGGTCCCTGTCGGTAGAGGAGCAGTTCTACCTGGTCTGGCCCGTCCTGTTTTTCGCAGTCTTTTATCTTGCGGCCCGGCTCCGGTGGAGCCGAACAACGTCGGCACAAATGCTCGTTGGCGGAGTCTTCGCCATTTCCCTGGCTTACTCCATCTATGCGACCGCGTTCACGCCTGCCAGCGCGTACTTCGTCACCCCCACGCGCATGTGGGAGCTGGCCGCGGGCGGCCTCGTCGCAACGTTCGCCGCCTCGCGAACGGCGAGGGAGGCGCGTTCCTGGGACTCGCTGCTTGCCTGGGCCGGCATCGCGGCCATCGTGGCAGCGGGAGTCCTGTACAGCGGCAGCACGCCATTCCCCGGCTATACCGCTCTTCTCCCGGTGGCGGGAACGGCGGCTGTTATCTGGGCTGATGCCCAGCAGCGGCATTCCCCGACACAGGTCCTCAAGCAGGCGCCGGTTCGGGTCCTGGGCGACCTCTCCTACTCGGTCTACCTTTGGCATTGGCCGCTCATTGTTTTGGTCCCCTACGTCAGCGGAGGAAGCCTGAGCCTCTGGGACAAGTGCTTCATCCTGGCCCTCACAGTGGTTTTGTCCTGGCTGACCAAGAAGTTCGTTGAGGACCGCTTCCGTACCGCCCCGCGCGGCCAGAAGCTCAGCTCCACATTTCTGGCGGCAACGGCCGGCATGGTTGTGGTCGTCCTGCTGGGGGTGGGGCAGATTGCCGAAGTCCGGCACCGCAGCGATGTGTCGGCCGGTCAGGTGGCGGCTCTTTCGCAGGAAGGAAACGAGTGCTTCGGCGCAGCTGCCTTGGCAAACACTGCGGCGGGGTGCTCGGCTGAGCCCAGCGGACCCGTGACTCCGGCTCCTGAAGCCGCCATCAACGACAAGTCTGACGCCTACGCCGACAATTGCTGGTCGTTCGAGCCGACGTTCGAAGAACATCCGGTGTGCACGTACGGGTCCGGGCCCACGCGTGTGGCCCTGGTTGGAAACTCGCATGCGGGCCACTGGCTGCCGGCCCTTCAGGCCCTCGCGGATGAACGTGGCTGGACGATTACGACGTACCTTGCTTCTGCCTGCAACGCCACCGACGCGAGGCTGAAGTTCTCGACGGCCGAGGCCGGGGCGGGTTGTGCGGAGTGGGGAAAATGGGTCCTTCAGGAGACGTCGGGTGACGCCTACGACCTCGTCGTGACGTCAGAACGCGTCGCCCGGCCGGTGGAAGGGGCTCCGGGCGGCGCCGGCAACCTCGCGGCCGCCGCAGCAGGGTATGAAAGTTATCTGAAAAAGTGGGCCTCGTCAGGAACCCGTGTCCTGGTCCTCAAGGACACGCCTAACCCCCTGGCCACCACAGGCTCCGTGCCGGACTGCCTTTCCCTCCATGAGCCTGACTACGCGGCGTGCTCCGGCACTGTCGGACAGTGGCACCAGCCGGATCCCCTCAGCCAAGCTGCGGCCAAGCTGAAACTGCCGAGTATCGCCACCGCCAACATGGACAAATACTTCTGTTCCAGCGGGCGCTGCCAGAGCGTCATCGGCAACGTAGTCGTCTATTTCGACGGCCACCACATGACATCGACCTACGCTCGGACGCTGGCTCCGTATTTGAAGGACGTCATCGAACGTTCCCTGCGATAGAAACGGTGGCGCGGGCGCTACCGTTTGGAGGGCGTTGTCATCGACACGGTGGTGGCTGAGCCGAGTACCGCTGACTGTGTGCGGGCTCCCCACGTGCCGCCGGGCAACACGGGATAGTAGTAGGTGAGTCCTGAAGGTTGGACCGCAACCAGTCCTGTGGTTCCGCTGCCGCCGATCCCCGTTGTTCCTGAGTATTGCCGGAACGACTGCCATCCGGCCCCGACGACTTTCCTGGGTTCCGCAATGAAAGCCTGCTGCCCGTTGGAGCGGTAGAGGCGCATTGCTCCAGACGGGTCGACGGCCAGCAAATCCTGGTTGCCGTCGGCATCGAAGTCAATCATGGCCAGCGTCAATGAGTTCCACCCACGGCCGATCCTCACGGGGGCTCCGAGGACGGTGCCGGATGTGTTGGCCCAGTAGTGCAGGACCCCGTCAGCTCCATAGCCCACCAGCCCTGGATAGCTGCCGGATTTCAGCCAGGGGCCGGCAACGATGGTGGTCCGGTCAAATCCGCTGGCGGCGAGTGTCTGAGCCCCGGCGAAGCCTCCGGAGGCCCAGCCCAGGTAAACAGCCAGAGAACCCGCAGTGCGCTGCGCAAGCACATCGGCGACGCCGTCTGAGTTCCAGTCGACAACGTGCAGGGACTTGATGCCGGACCATCCGGCGCCGATGAGATAGGCGCTTGTCGCCGACCCGCCGCTGCGTGCCGGATTGTTCCAGAGCTTTCCTTGAGCATCTATCGTGAGGATGTCGGCGGTGCCGTCAAGCGAGGGCCTGGCCACGAGGTTGGCGCTTCCGGATAGCAGGCGATCATTCCAGTTTCCTGCCTGGGGACTCCGCGTTCCGAACCTGGCTGCAATAAGTGGGTAGTACGACAGCTCGCCTGATCGGTCCCGGGCGAGCAGGCCATTGGATGTAGCCGAGGCAAAGGCCCGTGCCGGGCTGATGCTGCTCATGGTGTTCCAGCCTGAGCCTATGATCGTCCGGGGCTCGTCGATGAAGGATCCTGTGCCGTTGGAGCGGTAGATCCGCATCTGCCCCGCGTGGTCCACGGCAAGGATGTCCTGGTTGCCGTCCCCGTCCGCATCTGTCATCACGACGTGCACGCGGACGAAGCCCGAGCCGGCAACGCTTGGCTGGCCGAGCATCCGGCCGGCATCGTTCGGATAGTACTGGAGTGTGCCATTTTCCCCGCGGACCATGACCCCCGGGTAGTTTGCTGCCCGCTGCCAGGGCCCTATCGTCACTACGGCGTCCGACAGCCCGGAGAGCACCTGGACCGGGGCAGCGAAGCCGCCGCCTGGCAGCGCGAAATGGATACTCAGGGCTCCGCCGGTGCTGACTGTCGCCAAATCGTAGAGCCCGTCTGAATTCCAGTCGATCACGTGCGTGGAGGACAGACCCGTATACCCTGCACCGATCTTGGTTCCCGCGCCGACGGTGCCGGTGCCGGTCGCATGGCGGTAGAGGTCACCCGCCGAGTCCACGGTGACGACGTCGGTGGAGGCCTGGATCGATGGTGTCGGCTGGGCAGGCGGAGCGGCAACCTCGAGGTTGATGTTCTCGCCACCGGCAATGAGGTAGCCGTTCCACCCTGTGCCGATGGACGTCGGCGTTCCCCAGGCCGAGTTGCCCGGCACGGGGTAGTAAACAAGCTGTCCGGCGGAGCTCCTCGCCATGAGGCCATTGGTGCCGGAGCTCTTGAAATTGGTGGTGACGGTGACGCTCGTCATTTTGTGCCAGCCGCCGCCCAGTGACTTTCGAGGCTCTGCCAGGAAGGCGCCATTTCCCCCGGAACGGTACAGGCGCAGCGCTCCGGCCGGATCTTGGCCCAGGATGTCCTGATTCCCGTCGCCGTCAAAATCGATCATTGTCAGGTTGATCTTGCTCCAACCGTTGCCGATCGTGGTGGCCGTGCCGAGTCCCGCCCCTGAGCTGTTGCGCCAGAGCCTCAGCACGCCTGAGTCGTCGCGGGTGATGATGTGCGGGAAGTAGCTGCCTCTCAGCCAATAGCCGATGGTCAGTTGGTACTTGCTCCAGCCGGATGCCGCAAGAACGGGGCCGGTGGCAAATCCGCCGGCCGCCACGCCGAGGTAGACGTTGACGCGGCCGGACGTCCATTGGGCAACGAGATCAAGGACGCCGTCGGCGTTCCAGTCGATCGCGTTGACCGACCGGATCCCGGTCCAGCCCTTGCCGATCTGCTTCCTTGGCTTGAGAGCACCGTTTCCGGTGGCCGGGTAGTCCCATAGAACTCCGGCACTGTCCACTGCGACAACGTCCCCGAGGGATGTGATGGAGGGAGCCGGTATCGCGCCGTCTGCGGTTGCCGCGAATTTCTGCAGGGTGGCCAGCGTGCCGTTCCAGGCATTGGAATCGCCGGCAAACGGACCGGTAGCGCTGTATTGCCACACGCTGTATGTGGCCCAGCCGCTGGGCATGCTGCCAACGTACTGCGAGTACGCGGCAAGATGCAGCGGCTGCCGGGAGAACGCGGACGAGTTTCCGGTGCACGTCTTCCACCAGTCCGTGGTGGTGTAGATCATCGGAAGGCGCCCGGTCCTGGCCAGAACCTGACTGGAGAAGGCCTTGATCCAGTTGACCATCGCCGTTTGGCTCATGTTGTAGCAGGAGTTTCCGAGGGAAGCGTACGGGTTGTATTCGATGTCGAGGAGGGGCGGCATGGTTTTTCCATCCCCGGTCCAGCCGCCGCCGTTGTTCACGAAATAGTTCGCCTGCTCCACTGCGCTGGAAACATTGGGGAGGGCGAAGTGGTAAGCGCCGCGGATAAGATTCGCGCTCGACGCACCCGCATACTGGGATCCGAACACCGGATTCCGGTAGGTAGTTCCCTCGGTCGCCTTGACGTACGCGAACCTGGCGCCCATGTTGTATTGGGCAGGCCAGTTAACTGTGGACTGGTGGCTGCTGACGTCCAGGCCCTGAATGCCCGGCGCCATCCACGTGTTGGCTGCTTCCATGGACGGCGTGTCCGCGGACCGCGTCCCGTACCGCTTCTCGAGGATGGCAGCACGGGTCTTGGCGCCCTGGCCCATGTAGGCGCCGTCTCGACCGATTTCCGCCCGGAGTGCTTCCATGTCGACTGCCGGGGCCGCGGATTCTTCCGCCGGCGCCGCGGTTCCATCCGATTCGGCAGTTCCATCTGCTGCCGGGGCAGGAGCTGTGGCACTGCCGCTCAAGGGTTCGTCCGGCGACGGGGCGGCGTGGGCAGGAAGGACACCGCCGATGCAAAGCATTGCGCACAATAGCGCGGAGATGCCCAGCCGACCCAGGCGTCTGGCTCCCGCCAGCGCTGCGGACTGCGTGCATGTCGAGGAACGGTTCATTGTTCTAACCCCCAGCTTTAAACTGCGGGCCGAAGTGGCCCCAGATGCTGGACTTCCCCGAGCTGAGCCCTCTTCACACCTGCAGCGATGTTCGGAAATATCGTAGCATTTGTGGTAATGAAGTGACGACTGGGACTCTTGTGGCATCTGAGGACCTTGGTGGCATTGGGAGTCCTGAGGACGATGGGGCCGTCATGGACCAGCGGTAGCGGCTGGCTGTCCTAGACTGGGGGCCATGAAGGTTTTGGTCACCGGCGGGGCCGGGTACATCGGATCGCACACTGTGCTTTGTCTGCTCGAGGACGGACACGAGGTGGTGGTGCTGGACAACCTCATGAACTCCAGCGTCGAGGCCGTGCATCGCGTTGAAGAGCTTACGGGCAGGAAAGTGGCATTCCGCGAGGGCGACCTGTTGGACGCTGCCGCCGTCGATGAGGTGTTCGCGGAAGGCGGCTTCGACGCCGTCATCCACTTCGCGGGGCTGAAGGCGGTGGGGGAGTCGGTCGAGAAGCCGTTGTGGTACTACAGGAACAACGTCGTCGGCACGCTCAACCTGCTGGAGAGCATGGAGAAGGCAGATGTGCGCCGGCTGGTGTTCAGTTCGTCCGCCACGGTGTACGGCGCTTCCGAGCACGTCCCGCTGATTGAAAAATCGCCCCTGGACGCCACGAATCCCTATGGCCGCACCAAGGAACAGATCGAGGACATCCTCTCTGACCTGAGCGACGCCGATCCGCGCTGGAGTATCGCGTTGCTCCGCTACTTCAACCCGGTCGGCGCGCACGAGTCCGGACGCATCGGGGAGGACCCGCGCGGCATCCCCAACAACCTGTTGCCGTTCGTGGCGCAGGTGGCTGTGGGCCGGCGGGAGAAGGTGCGGGTGTTCGGCAACGACTACCCCACGCCGGATGGCACGGGAGTCCGGGACTATATCCACGTCATGGACCTCGCGGCAGGCCACCTCGCGGCGCTCCGCTACCTGGAAACCAAGACCGGTTCCTTCCGCTGGAACCTCGGCACCGGGCGGGGCTCGTCCGTGCTTGAAGTGATTGAAGCCTTCGGCACGGCAGCCGGACACCCGATCCCGTACGAGTTCGCGCCGCGGCGGCCAGGCGACGCAGCCGTCAGCTACGCGGATGCCTCGGCTGCGCTGGCCGATCTGGGCTGGTCCGCACACCGGGACCTCGCGCAGATGTGTGCGGACCACTGGCGGTGGCAAAGCTCCAACCCTTACGGCTACGACGGGGAAGCGTAGCCCCGCAGCCAGGGCATTCCCCCACTTATCCACAACTTGGCACGTTTGACTATGCCTGGTGATCCGCATCCCTTAGCTTTAACCCAGTTGCACTGCCTCCGCTGGGGGTGGCAGGCGTACGGGGGGCGTCATGGATGCTGTGCGGATAGTCGAGGACGAAGTTCGGGAGCTCATCCGTCGGCGGGGGCTGGACCCCCTCCGGCAGGCAGGGGAGGTCAGGCGGCTCGTTGACGCGGCTGTCAGCGATTATGACGAACGCGCCCTGATGGGTCCGCTGCCTCCGCTTGGTTCCGCTGACACCGCACGGAGGTTCGTCTTTGACGCCGTGGCGGGTTTCGGCGTCCTGCAGCCGCTGCTCGACGATCCGGCCATCGAGGAAGTCTGGATCAACGCGCCCAACGAGGTCTACGTGGCCCGGAACGGCGAATCCGAGCTCACGTCGCTCAACCTTACTGACCAACAGGTGCGCGATCTCGTAGAGCGGATGCTCAAAAGCTCGGGACGGCGCCTCGACATGTCTTCGCCGTTTGTGGACGCGGCACTGCCGGACGGTTCCCGGCTGCATGTGGTCATTCCCGACGTGACGAAGCGGCACTGGGCCATAAATATCCGCAAGTTCGTCGTCAAGGCGAGCCGTCTCGAGCACCTCGTCGACCTTGGAACCCTGACACCGCAGTCTGCGCGGTTTCTCGGTGCGGCGGTGGCCAGCGGACTGAATATCCTGGTATCGGGCGCCACCCAGGCGGGCAAGACCACCATGCTGAACTGCCTGGCCGCCAGCATCGGCAGCCGCGAGCGGGTTATCACCGTTGAGGAAATCTTTGAGCTGCAGTTTCCGCTGCGTGACGTGGTGGGACTTCAGTGCCGCCAGCCAAATCTCGAAGGCGAGGGGGAGATCCCGCTGCGCCGGCTGGTCAAGGAGGCGCTGCGGATGCGCCCGGACCGCCTGGTGGTCGGCGAGGTACGGGAAGCGGAAAGCCTCGACATGCTGATCGCCTTGAATTCAGGGCTTCCCGGAATGTGCACCGTCCATGCGAATTCGGCCCATGATGCCGTGACGAAGATCTGCACCCTTCCGTTGCTGGCCGGAGAAAACATTTCAAGTGCCTTCGTTGTCCCCACCGTTGCCTCCTGCATCGACCTCGTGGTCCACTGCAGCCGGCAGGTGAACGGTCGCAGACGGGTGACCGAGATCCTGTCCCTGGGAAGGAGGGTCGAGAACGGCGTCATAGAGTCGTCGATGGTCTTTTCCCTGGTCGATGGACAGCTGCAGCCAAGTGCCAGCTCGATGCCTGCGCCTGAGAAGTTCGCGAGAGCGGGTTACGACGTTGCGGCATTACTGGAGTCACGGTGATGGCCCCGCTACTTGGCGTGCTGGTGGGAGCAGGACTCTTCCTCGTCTGGTGGTCGGCCTGGGCGCAGCCGGAAACCGTCAGGCGTGAGCCGAGGAGCAGCCGCCTCCATGACCTGCTGCTCGCGGCCGGCGTTGAAAAGGTTACAGGCGCCGGTCTCATCGGCAGTTGCCTGGGGCTTGGCCTTTTCGTGACGTTGGTCTTCTTCGCCGTCAGCAAGTCATGGCCGGTTTCATTGTGTTTCGGGCTGTTCGGAGCCTGGCTTCCCGTCGTGGCAGTCAGATGGCGTGCCCGACGGCGGACTGCCGTTTTGCGTCGGCTCTGGCCGGATGTCGTGGACCACCTCAGATCTGCCATCCGGGCAGGTCTCTCGCTGCCCGAAGCCCTCATCCAGCTGGGTGAGAAGGGGCCGGAGGAACTTCGTCACGTGTTTCGTGACTTCGGCTCCGACTACAGGGCGGGTGGCCAGTTCGATGCTTCACTGAACAAACTCAAGGAACGTCTTGCTGATCCGGTGGCCGACCGCATCATCGAAGCGCTGAGGCTCACGAGGGAAGTGGGCGGTTCCGACCTCGGCAGGCTCCTGGGGACGCTTGCCGAATTCCTCCGCGAAAGTGCCAGGACCCGAAGCGAACTCGAAGCCAGGCAGTCCTGGACGGTGAACGCGGCCCGGCTCGCCGTCGCGGCCCCCTGGATCGTCATGGTCTTACTGGTGAGCCGTCCGGAGGCAGTGGCCGCCTACAACACGCCGATGGGTGCCGGGGTCTTGGTCGGAGGGCTGGTGGTTTCCATGGTGTGCTACTCGATCATGCTGCGGATCGGTGCGCTTCCTGAAGAGGAGAGGGTCCTGCGATGACGACCGTCCCGGCAGCAGCGATCGCGTGCGGCATACTCCTCGGCGCGGGACTGTGGCTACTTCTCGTCCGCCTTCCGTTCATGCGGCCCGTCTCCTTTGTGGAGCGGATAGAGCCGCAGCTCAAGGCCCAGAATGTGGAATCCCGGCTGCTTATGGCAGCTGACCACAATCTCACGCCCTTCGGCCCGCTCGAGCGTATCGTCCGTCCCCTGATCAGGGACGGGCTGGCGAAGCTGGGCAGGTTCAACCTGGGATCCTCGGTCCTGGCACGCAGGCTGGCGCAGGCAGGAATCAGCAAACTGCCGGTGCATTTCCGCGCTGAACAGCTTCTCTGGGCCGTGGGCGGCTTCTTGGCCACCGTCGGGTTGATAGCCCTGGGTGCCATGGCGGGGCGGTTCAGCCCGGTGCTGGCTGTCGTAGTAGCGGCCGGAAGCGCTGTCGGCGGATTCCTCTTCCGCGATTACTGGCTGGGAGTGCAGATCAGGAAACGGGAGGGCAGAATGATGGCCGAGTTTCCGAGCCTTGCTGAGCTGATGGCGCTGGCGGTGGGCGCAGGGGAGAGCGCCACCGGTGCATTGGACCGGGTTTGCAGGAGTGCCCGCGGGGAGCTCGCCAAGGAGTTTGAAAAGGTGCTCGCTGAAACGCGTGCGGGAAAGCCCCTCGTGGAGGCCCTGCAGGAGTTCTCTTCCCGGACCGACCTCGGGCCGCTCATCCGTTTCGTGGACGGAATCATCGTCGCAGTGGAGAGGGGCACGCCCTTGGCCGACGTACTGAGGGCCCAGGCCCAGGATGTCCGGGACACCGCAAAACGCGATCTGATGGAGTCCGCCGGAAAGAAAGAAATCGCGATGATGGTGCCGCTTGTCTTCGGGGTGTTGCCCCTCACCGTGGTATTTGCCGTGTTCCCTGGCCTGGCCGCGCTGAGCCTGAATCTGTGAAGTTCGCGGTGGCCACCAGATCCCTGCCCCTGACCGCCTGCGGAAATCCGCATCGTCCTTAGCCAGTACTCACCATCTCAAGGAAACGGAAACCAAATGACACTCATGGCCAGGCATGGAATTGCACTAGTGCGCGCGCTCGGGTTGGGCATCGGGCGAGCTGCGGCCTCGATCGGGCAGCACCGCCGCGGCGACACCCTCGGCCGTGATCACGGTGAGCGGGGAGATGTTCCGGGCTGGGTCATGATCACCCTCATGTCGGCGGTGCTGGTGGCGGCGCTGCTCGCCCTCGCCGGACCGGCGCTGGAAGCCATGTTCAACCAGGCAATGGACACGGTCGGAAAATAGGCGATGATGCCGGTCGCTGGCCGTTCCGAGCGCGAGAGAGGTTCCGCGGTCGTCGACTTCGTCCTGGTGGGTGGGCTGCTCACGATGTTCTTTCTCGCCATCATCCAGCTGGCGCTCGTGCTGCACGTCCGGAACACGCTGATCGATGCCGCGGCCTCGGGCGCTCGGTATGGGACCTTGGCCGACCGCAGCGTCAGCGACGCGCGGCAACGCACGGGTGAGCTCATCCACACCGCGCTCAACGCTGACTTCGCGCAGGACATTCAGACACGCGAGGTCACTTTTCAAGGGCTGCGCGCGCTGGAGGTGACCGTCAGGGCGCCGATGCCGGTAATCGGTTTGATCGGCCCGCGGGGTTTGTTGGAAGTAAGTGGACATGCAGCGATCAACAACTGAACTCCGGCACTCGCCGTGTCCTGCAGGACAGCCAAGGGCCGGCCGACCCGGCGAAGCACCGGGCGTCGACCCTGGATATCCGGGCGAAGACCCGGGCGAGCGGGGGAGCGCAGTCGTGGAGTTCACTTTCCTGGGGCTGCTGCTCATGGTGCCCGTGGTGTACTTCATCATTACTGTCGGCCAGATACAGGGAGGTTCGTTTGCCGTGGTTGGAGCGGCAGACCAGGCGGCGAAGATATTCGTGGCCCAGCCCGACGAGTCGTCCGGCAGGGCAGCAGCAGAGCAAGCGGCCGTGATGGCCATAGCCGACTACGGCCATCCTGCCGAAAACGCCCGGGTTGAAGTGACGTGTGACCGTAGCGACTGCATGGCCGCAGGGTCTGCGGTCACCGTGACGGTGCACCTCAGTGTGCCGCTGCCCTTTGTCCCCTTCAGCGACGCGTTGCACCTCAGTGCCGGCCAACTGAACGCCACGGCAACCCAGATCGTGGGCAGGTTCCGTTGATCCATCGCGTGCCCCGCCCGCCATCCGCCGGCCCGCCCGGGAGCGCGCCCGCCGAAGACGGGCAGATAACCGTGCTCGTCATCGGCTTTGTCATGCTGGCGCTACTGGTCAGCACCGTGGTGATGGCCGCCTCCAGCCTGTACATCGAACATAAGAAGCTCCTGTCCCTGGCCGACGGAGCGTCCGTTGCTGCCGCGGGCAGCTTCACCCTGGGCCAGGTGGAAACGGCCGGCGGCACTCCCAGCGCCGCACTGAGCGGTGAGCGCGTCAGAAGCGCGGCCAGCGACTACCTCAACCGGAACGGCGCGTTTGGGCGCCACTCCGCGCTGACCGTCGCTCCGGCAACGGGCACGCCCGACGGCTCCACCGCCGTCGTGGTTCTCAGCGCGGCAGTCCATCCTCCGGTGGTGAACTTCCTGGTGCCGGACGGCATAAGGATAGAAGCGTCATCCACTGCCCGGTCCAGGCTCACGCGCTGAAGCGTACGCGCTCACGGTCCGGCCGGAGGAGGTGGATAGCGTAGGCTTAAACAACCATGGCTCAAATTGATTTTTCTGCAGAGATCCGCGCCTTGCGCGCCACCTACACCTCCATTGAGAACGTCACCAATGTCGAGGCGCTGAAGGAAGACATCGCAGAACTGAGCGAGCGTGCCGGCGAACCGAATCTTTGGGACGACCCCGCGGCCGCGCAGATCATCACCTCGCGCCTTTCCCACCGCCAGTCCGAACTCGAGCGTTTGACCAAGCTGGTCTCCCGCATCGACGACCTCGAGGTCCTGGTGGAACTGGGCCAGGACGAGGACGACGCCGACTCCATGGGTGAGGCCGCGGCGGAACTCGAATCGATCCGCAAATCCCTGGAGGAGCTGGAAGTCGTCACGCTGCTGTCCGGTGAATACGACGAGCGCGAGGCCGTGGTGACCATCCGTGCGGGGGCCGGCGGCGTCGATGCCGCAGATTTCGCGGAAATGCTGCTCCGGATGTACCTGCGCTGGGCCGAACGCCACGGCTATCCCACCACCGTCATGGATACGTCCTATGCGGAGGAGGCTGGGCTCAAGTCCGCGACCTTCGAAGTCAATGCGCCGTACGCCTTCGGCACGCTGAGCGTTGAAGCAGGCACACACCGGCTAGTCCGGATCAGCCCCTTCGACAACCAGGGCCGCCGGCAGACGTCCTTCGCCGCGGTGGAGGTCATCCCGCTCATTGAGCAGACCGACTCCATCGAGATCCCGGACAACGAGATCCGCGTGGACGTCTTCAGGTCCTCGGGCCCGGGCGGGCAGTCGGTCAACACCACGGACTCCGCGGTCCGGCTGACCCACATCCCCACGGGCACCGTCGTGTCCATGCAGAACGAGAAGTCCCAGCTGCAGAACCGTGCCGCCGCACTGCGCGTGCTCCAGTCCAGGCTGCTGCTGCTTAAGAAGGAGCAGGAGGACGCCGAGAAGAAGGCGTTCGCCGGCGACGTCAAGGCATCCTGGGGCGACCAGATGCGCTCCTACGTCCTGAACCCGTACCAAATGGTGAAGGACTTACGGACCGAGCACGAAGTCGGCAACACCTCGGCCGTGTTCGACGGCGCCATCGACGACTTCATCGAAGCTGGAATCCGATGGCGCACAGACAACCGTAACGCCGAAAAGTAGGCTCCGTTGGACGGCCTGCCGACGTGTCAGCAGACATTCGCCCGCAATCGGGCGACACGCCCTCCTGACTCCCCCGGGAGCGCCGTTCCCCGTAGGTATAGTCGAGGGGCCGGAGCTCTACTTCCCCAAGCGAAAGCCCCCGCACCGGTTGCAGACCAGGCTAACAAGGCCCTGCAGGGTTCATAGGATCATGATCCGTTTCGAAAATGTCACCAAGGTCTACGACCAGACAACCCGGCCCGCGCTGGACTCTGTCACCCTTGAAATTGACCGTGGTGAATTCGCCTTCCTCGTCGGCGCATCCGGATCCGGCAAGTCGACCTTCCTGCGCCTGGTGCTCAAGGAAGACCGCGCCACGTCCGGCGCCGTCTACGTCGCGGGCCAGAACGTCGCCAACATCTCGAGTTGGCGGGTGCCGAGGCTGCGCCGCGGAATCGGGGTCGTGTTCCAGGACTTCCGCCTGCTTCCGCAGAAGAATGTGTTCGCGAACGTCGCCTTTGCCATGCAGGTCATCGGCAAGAGCCGCAGCGTCATCCGGGACACCGTCCCCGAGGTCCTCAAGACGGTCGGCCTGGAGGGCAAAGAGAAGCGCATGCCGCATGAGCTTTCCGGCGGCGAGCAGCAGCGCGTTGCGATCGCCCGCGCCGTGGTCAACCGGCCCGGCATCCTGCTGGCTGACGAGCCCACCGGCAACCTGGATCCCACAACGTCCATGGGCATCATGGGTGTCCTCGACAAGATTAACCAGAACGGCACCACCGTGGTGATGGCCACGCACGACGACGACATAGTCAACGAGATGCGCAAGCGAGTTGTGGAACTCAAGAACGGCGTCGTCATCCGCGACGAGGCCCGTGCCCTCTATACGTCCATGATTCCCGTTGTCGGCCAGTCCCGCAGGCTCAAGGACGCCAGCGGACGCGACGATGCCGGCGTGACGCCGGCGGGACCGATGCCCGGCCAGTCGCCCGACAGTGACGCCGCCGCGCGTTCAGGGGAGAGCCGGCTGTGAGGCTCCAGTTCATCCTCGGAGAAATCGGCAGCGGACTGCGGCGGAACCTGTCCATGGTGGTTTCGGTCATCCTGGTCACGTTCGTCTCGCTGACGTTCGTCGGTGCTGCAGGCATGCTCCAGCTGCAGATCAACCAGATGAAGGGCTACTGGTACGACAAAGTCCAGGTGGCCATCTTCCTCTGCGGTGAAGGGTCGACGGCGGCCGGTTGCGCTTCCGGTACAGCGACACCCGAGCAGCAGGACAATTTGCGGACGCTTCTGGAATCACCGGCCGTGTCCCAGTACATCAACGACTTCCAGTTTGAGTCCAAGGAAGATGCCTACAAGCACTTCAAGGAACAGTTCTCGAACTCTCCGATCGTCGATTCCGTCACCCCGGACCAGCTTCCCGCATCCTTCCGGATCAACATGAAGGATCCGGAAAAATACCAGATCATCAGTGAGACTTTTTCCTCCCAGCCGGGTGTGGAGACGGTGATCGATCAGCGTCAGGTCCTGGAGCGGCTGTTTTCCGTCATGAACGCAGCCTCCCTCGTCGCGGTGATCATCGCGGGTGTCATGACGGTTTGCGCCATCCTGCTCATTGCCACCACCATCAGGCTGTCGGCGTTCAGCCGGCGTCGCGAGACGGGCATCATGAGGCTCGTGGGCGCATCCAAGACAGTCATCCAGCTGCCGTTCATCCTGGAGGGCGTGATCGCCGCGGTCATTGGAGCAGCCTTGGCGTCGGGCACGCTTTGGGCGGTGGCCCATTTCTTCCTTGGCGAATACATGTCAAAGCAGTACCCTGACACGGCGTTCATTTCCCCGGCCCAGACGCTGTTGATCGCTCCAGCCCTCGTTGGACTGGGCGTTGTTCTGGCGGGCACTTCATCTCTGTTGACTCTCCGCCGATACTTGAGGGTGTAGTCCATGAATACAGAAGGAATCCCCATGATCGCGAAGCCCGGCCGGTTCCTGCCGAGCGTTCCGGCGGGGCGCCAGCACAGGATCATCAGCGCCGCCCTCGCGGTGGTGCTGGCAGCCGGGCTGGGAGCCTCAGCCCCGGCTTTCGCCGGTGACCTGGAAGACCAGCAGGCCGCGCTCAAGGCTGAAGCCTCCCGTGTCCAGCAGTCCCTCGAATTCGTGGATGCCAAAATCTCCAAGGCCGCCGCCGATCTCGTGATGTTCCGTGGCCAGCTCCCGGGCGCCCAGCAGGCACTGCTTGAGGCCCAGGGCCGGGTGGCGAGCGCGGTGAAGGAAGTCGAGGCCCTGGCCGCCCGCGTCGATCTAGCCCAGCAGAATAAGGCGAAGATCACCCAGCAGCTCGATGCGGACAAGCAGAAGATCGCCAGCACCAAGAAGTTGATCGGCCAGATCGCCACGCAGGCCTACAAATCAGGCGGCGTGCCTTCGAACCTGACCCTTTTCTTCGGCTCCAACAACACCGGCAGCCTCACCGACACGATCGACATGGCGGACCAGGCCATGCGGAGCCAGAACTCGGCCATGGACAAGCTGTCACAGCAGAACGCCACCAACGTGAATTCCCAGGCCCGCCTGGAAGCCGTCGAAGCCGAGATCAAGGACCTTAAGGCCAAAGCCGATGCCGCGCTGGCAAAGGAAAAGGTTGCCCGTGACGAAGCAGCCGCCAAGAAGGCCAAGGTGGATAAGCTCATCGCGGACACGGCGCGCCTTAACAAAGAACTTGAAGCGGCCAAGCCCGGAATCCAGAAGAAGCTGGCAACCGTCCAGGCCCGGCAGCAGGCTGTCGCCGCCGAAATTGTCGAACGGGACCGGAAGCTGCGCGAAGCCTGGCTGGCTGAGCAGCGCCGGATAGCCGAAGCTGCCGCCGCTGCTGCCCGGGCCCGCGCCGAGGCCGAAGCCCGCGCCCGCGGTGATGCCGAAGCCGCTGCCCGCGCCCGGATTATCCAGCCTTATGTGCCGCCTGTGGCAGGTCCGCCGTCGGCCTTTGGCCTGCGCCACCCGTTCTCGGACGGTGTCCCGATCACGTCAGGGTTCGGCTGGCGGGCAACTCCGCCCGGCACCGTGGATTTCTACGGCTCCGGCGGCTACATGCACACCGGCATCGACTTCGGAGCAGGCTGCGGCACACCGGTTTATGCGCCGGCAGCGGGCACCGTGTTCTCCGCAGGATGGGCTGACGACGGCGGCGGGAACAATGTGAAGATCTCCCACGGCGTGGTGCAGGGCAACTCGCTCACCACCATCTACTACCACAACTCAAGCGTCGTGGTGTCGGTGGGGCAGCAGGTCAGCCAGGGGCAGCTGATCGCATACTCGGGCACCACCGGCAACTCCACCGGCTGCCACTCGCACTTCGAGACGTGGCTGAACGGTGAAGCGGTGGACCCCATGCGCCTGCTCTGACGGGTGTGTCCGAGGCACCTGCGACCCCGGCCTGGTCCACTGCCGTAGACTGGAATGACTTTCCTCCGGGGCACCCGGGGCAGCCAAATTTCAAGACCTGAGGAGTTCTACCGTGCCGAAAGAAAGTGGCCGTAAGGTAGTGGCCACCAACCGGAAGGCCCGGCATGACTACCATGTCCTGGATACCTACGAGGCAGGCATAGCCTTGATGGGTACCGAGGTGAAGTCCCTCCGGGAGGGCCATGCGTCCATGGTCGATGGTTTCTGCACCTTCTACAATGACGAGCTGTGGATGGAGGGCATCCACATCCCTGAGTACAACCAGGGGAGCTGGACCAACCACGCCGCCCGGCGCCGCCGTAAACTGCTGCTGCACCGCGAGGAGCTCATCAAGATCTCCCACAAGATCAGGGAATCGGGCTTCACAATTGTGCCGCTCCAGCTGTATTTCCTGGACGGCCGCGCCAAGGTGGAGATCGGCATTGCCCGCGGCAAGAAAGACTATGACAAGCGCCAGACGCTCCGCGAACAGCAGGACAAGCGCGAGGCGCTTCGGGTGATGAGGGAACGCAACCGCCGCTAGGAATTATCCGCGGCACGGATGCGTTATGCTAGGTAGTCCGGCAGGAATCCAGTTCCCGCCGGGTTTGGTAACAAAATACGGGGATGATCGGTTTCGACGATGTTAGTCGCGACAGGTGAAGCGGGCCGAGGATGCAGAATTATCTCGTAAACGCTGTCTGCAAACCAATAAGTGCCGAATCTAAGCGCACTGACTTCGCTCTTGCTGCCTAAGCAGTAAGACAGTCCGTCAGCCCGAGGTTGCTATCGCCCCGGATCCTGGCGTCATTTAGATAGCCACTGCTGTTTGCCCCCGTCATCGGGGCAAGCGGGACTCTTAGATGACTGGGCCCGGATCAGCCGCCTGTTTGCAGGACGGCTGGGGCCGAGAAAATCCGACGCAAACTGCGCCCGGAGAAGCCCTGACAACACGACATCGGACGGGGGTTCAATTCCCCCCATCTCCACTGTTTCAGTACCGAACAGCTACAGCCCGGACTTCGGTCCGGGCTGTAGCTGTTTAACCTGCCCGGCCTCTGAATTGTTTATCACGCAGGCTGTTCACCGAGGGCGTAGCCTTCCGGGGACTAGCCTTGGAGCCCGAGGAGTTGTGACATGTAGCACCTAATTCGCGGGAGCTACGCAGGCAAGGGAGGTGCGCCATGTCCACGGCGCGAGCAGAGGCATCAGGTCCTGACAGGGGCGACGACGCCCTGGACTCCTACTCCGAAACGGTGATCCGGGTGGCCAGTACCGTCACACCACACGTCGCGGCCATCGAAATGACCGGAATCCGGCGCGGGGGACGGTTCCGCGTGGGCGCCGGGTCCGCTGTGCTGTTTACCGAGGACGGGTACCTGCTGACAAACGCCCACGTTGTCGCCGGGACGCAGAAGGGCCGCGCCGTCTTCGCCGACGGCTCCGCTACCGATCTTGAGATGGTGGGGGCGGATCCTCTGTCCGACCTTGCCGTGGTCCGCGGCCGTGCGCCGCGTGTGGCACCGGCGGAATTCGGGGACGCGGAATCCCTCCGCGTAGGGCAGCTGGTTATCGCTGTGGGCAATCCCCTCGGTCTCGCAGGCTCGGTGACCGCAGGGGTGGTCAGCGGCCTGGGCCGTGCGATTCCCGTCTGGGCCGGCCGCAACCGCCGCGTCATTGAGGACGTCATCCAGACCGATGCCGCCCTCAACGCCGGCAGCTCGGGCGGTGCCCTGGCGGACGCCCGCAGCAGGATCGTCGGAATCAACACCGCAGTAGCCGGTGCCGGGCTGGGACTGGCCGTACCGATCAACAAGACGACCCGGCGGATTATCTCCGCCCTCCTGGCAGATGGACGGGTGCGCCGCGCCTACCTTGGCGTTGTCAGCACACCCATCAGGCTTGGCCCCAACGCGGTGGTCCGCACCGGACAGCGCGAGGGCCTCCGGGTCGTCGAAGTGCTCCCGGGTTCCCCCGCCGAGAAGGCCGGCGTCAGGGTGGGGGATGTGCTGCTGAGGGCGTCCACTCGTCCGGTGAGCAATGCCGAAAGCCTCCAGAAGCTCCTCTTTGCCGATGCCATCGGCGCACCCATGACCCTGGTCGTCCTCCGTGACGGCCACGAGCTGGAGATAACAGCAGTGCCGGCTGAAATGGCCGAAACCGCCTAGCCCGCCATGAGGGCGAACAAAAGAACGGGACCGGATCCGGTCCCGTTCTTCCTGCTGCATGGATGCTCGGCTATGACCGTTTCTTCAGGTGCGCAACAGGATCCGGAGCACCCTCGATGGGCCCCTTCGCTTTCTTGTCCGCACGTTTTTGTTTGATGGTCTTGCCCGCTTTTTTCTGCTGATGCGTATGTGGTGACTTGTCCGGCATGGCGCGCTCCCTCGTCCGAGGGGTCGGAGTGAGCCCCTCGTACGTAAAATTACGCCTGTTTCGCGCCGAATGTAATGCCCCCTCCAGGGAGGCGCCGATGAAGTCCGGGGCTCACACCTTTACGTCGGAGATGCCCACGAAACGGCTCCCGACGCCGTCGAACTCGCTCCTGACGCAACCCGGAGCAGGCGCCGGGATGTCGGCCGGGCTGTGGTGGTTGCAGCTGACGTACGTGAACTCGGGCCACCATTTCTTGGGCCTGGCGGCCTCGGTGTAGCCGCAGACATCGCAACGAAGATGGACCCAGACCGGGCGCTTCCCCGTCCGGTTTGCCCTGGACTGGAGCAGCCACTGCGGGGGATTGTCGAGGATATCGGCCAGCTGGGCCTCGGTCATCCGGCTGGGAATGCCGTGGCGCTGGGCCATTTCCAGGGGTACATCAAGGGCAATTGCCGCATCGCGTCTGCTTATCATCACAGTCCACGATACGGTAAGCCGTGACAGCCGGGCTTACCCGCCGCTGAGCGCGATTCCGGCCGCGGCGGCCAGGAGCCCGGCCAGCAGGTTACTGCCGATGTTAAGCGCTGCGGCGGCGTGGCGGCCTTCGCTCACGAGCCGGACCGTGGCAGTGGTCCAGGAACTGAAGGTCGTCAGTCCGCCAGCCAGGCCGCTGGCCAGGGCGGCATGCCATTCACCTCCGAGCCTGCTGCTCAGGCCAAGGGAAATTCCGATGACGAAACATCCCGCGATATTCACCAGCAACGTGGCCCACGGCCAGTGGCGGCGGCCCGACGGCCGGCCCGCCAGCCACCCGTCCACGGAAAACCGTATGAGGGCACCGGCGGTGCCGAAAAGCCCCACCAGCAGCGGTGCCGCGAGTGCCGCCGTCACGGATGGCCAGCATTTCCGGCGAAAGCCTTGCCGGCCTTCCAGCCAGCCGCAGCGGCACCAAGTCCCAGCAGGACGGAGAGCACAAGGTAGGCAAGCCATACGGTGTGCAGCCCGCCACGTGCCAGCTGGTCCACCGACGCGACGAGTGCCGAGAACGTGGTGAAGGATCCGAGCAGTCCCGGCCCGATGCCGGCACGGAGCCAGAAGGCAG
This sequence comes from Arthrobacter pascens, assembly GCF_017052465.1. Lineage (GTDB taxonomy): Bacteria > Actinomycetota > Actinomycetes > Actinomycetales > Micrococcaceae > Arthrobacter > Arthrobacter pascens. Next base: position 43,800 of record NZ_JAFHKT010000152.1, on the reverse strand, counting down.
TACGTGGCCGGGCAATCCATAGGGTGGTGAGCAGGCCAAGGACGAAGCTCCCGGCGACATTGATTGCAAGGGTGGTCCACGGCACGGCGCCGGCCTGCTCAGGAAACAGCACCCCGAGCCCGTAGCGCAGTTCGGTACCCACCAGCCCTCCCGCAGCGACGGCTGCCCAGACCCTCCAGCCGTGGCGGCCGGTGGCCGTCGCCGCGCGTTGGTTCGCTGCGGCCGGGATCTTCATGGGGAGGCGTCCGCCGCCACCGGGAGTCCGGCCGGGCCGGGCCCGCTCACAGGACGCCGGCCATCCGGCACCCCGGGTGCACCGTGTCGCTGTGCACCCACAGTGCGGAGGCGACTTCATCTGCAAGGTCAACCTCGCGGATTGTCCCGTGCCCGGGGGGACCGATGCGCACCACGAGCGCGCCGCCGAACGGCCTGCGGCCCCTGACTTCCACGTCGGCGTCGAGGTTGATCTTTTCCGAGGCGAGGTATCGCAGCAGCTCGGGATTCTCGTCGCTGATCCGGGTGATCCGGCCCGTGTGACCCTCGTCGAGCTCACTCATCCGGTGTGCAAGCGGTACCTGCACGGTGCCGTCCGCGGCGGGGATCGGATCGCCGTGGGGATCCCGTGTCGGGTTGCCGAGCTTGGCGGCCATCCGCTCGATGAAGGTATCGGAGACCGCGTGCTCGAGGAGTTCAGCTTCGTCGTGCACTTCATCCCAGCTGTACCCGAGGTCCTGCACGAGGTAGGTCTCGATGAGCCGGTGCCGCCGGACCATGGAAAGGGCGAGGCGCACTCCCTCCGCGGTCAGCGTGATGGCACTGTATGGCTTGTGCAGGACCAGGCCCTGGTCCTTGAGCTTGCGCACCATCTCTGAGACCGATGAATTCGCCACGCCGAGGCGCTGTGCCAGCTGCGTCGACGTGATGGGCTTGTCCTGCCACTCCGTGAAAGAGTAGATGACCTTGACGTAGTCCTCGATCGAGGAGGATGGCGTGCTGGTCTTCACGGGTCCAAGCCTACCCGCTGCACGGGAGACATCATGCCTTGACGGCCCGCCACGTCTGGGTGAGGTACGGAAGCTGCAGCAGCTCGCCTTCGGCATGCCCCAGATGTTCGTGGAGGTACCAGTCAAGGTTTGCGGTGACCTTGGCCCGGGTGGCCGCGTTGGCTGCGAGGTAGTAGCTGCGCGACTTGGCCAGCTCGACGACGTCAGCCGTGGTGACCGGGTCCTCCCAGCGCGTGAGATGGCTTTCCAATCCGGCGAATTCGGGACCCAGCGGAGGCCGGAAGTGTGGCTTGTGGACGTCACCGGCATGCATGATGCGCGAGAGCCTGTGCACCCAGGGCACGGACGTGTCCAGCTGGTTCCAGATCAGGCCAAGCACACCGGCGGGCCGCAGGATCCTGGCGATTTCGATGCTGGCCCGCAGGGGGTCGCACCAGTGCCATGCCTGCGCCACGGTGACGACGTCGAACGCCGAACCGGGAAGCCCCGTGTGCTCCGCGGTTCCCACCAGCGCCTCCACCGCGGGGTAGGCGCTGCGGAGCTGCTCGAGCATGTCCGGGGAAGGGTCGACAGCGCTGACGCGCAGGCCGCGCGCCACGAGCAGCGCGGTGTACTTGCCGGTGCCGGCTCCGATGTCGGCCGCAGTCCGGGCGCCGGCGGGAACCAGCCAGTCCGCCGACTCAGCCGGGTAGCCGGGCCGTACACGGTGGTAGTGCTCGCCGCCGTCCTGGAAGCTTTGACCGAGCTCCTGCCGCCGACCGTGGTCGAGTTTGGGGCCACCGCGAGCCACGCGCCGTCTCCTTAGGGCAGGGTGAAAATTGACCCTTCGAATTTACCGCAAACCCAAGGGCACCGCATGCCGGCGCAGCTCAGCGCAGGCTGCAGCTCAGTCCAAAGTGCAGGGCGCAGCGCCTGCCGTGCCGGGAGTGTTCGGTGCCCAACTCGGGTAGACGCGGGCGTCGTTGGACGGAACCCAGCGCCCGGAATCCACCACGTAGTCCCAGCCGAGGCCGCTGCGGCGCAGCTCCTCGATGCCGGCGAGGAGCCGCTGGGCGTCCTCCAGCCGCGATCCGAGGCCGAAGCTGGCGCGGAGCGAGCCCGAGGGCAGGCCCAGGCGCTTGAGGAGCGGGTGGGCGCAGAAGCGGCCGTCGCGCAGCCCGACGCCGTGCTCGGCAGACAGGTAGGCAGCCACGAGACCGGCGTCGTAGCCCTCCACTGAAAAGTTGACCACGCCGATGGTGTCGGTGTCCGGGTCCGTGTCCGAGAAGATCTGGTGGACCGTGACGCCGTCGATCTTCTGCAGGCCCTCAACGAGGAAGGACCGGATGGCGGCCTCGTGACGGTGCCATTGCTCCTGGTCCAGGGCGGCGATCACCTGGGTTGCCCGGGCGAGGGTGGCTGCGCCCAGGACGTTGGGCGAGCCGCCTTCATGACGCGCCGGGCCGGTGGTCCAGCTGACGCCGTCGAGCCGCGCTTCACTGACGGCGCCGCCGCCGGCAAGGTGCGGTGTTCCGGCGTCGAGCCAGTCGGCGCGACCTACCAGGACGCCGGAGCCGAAAGGCGCGTACAGCTTGTGGCCCGAGAAGGCGAGGTAGTCGACGTCGTCCGCGGCAATGTCGATGCGGCGGTGCGGCGCGAGCTGTGCGGCGTCCACCACGATCCGGGCGCCGAATTCGTGGGCCAGCGCGGCAAGGCGGCGGATCGGAAGGATTTCGCCGGTGACGTTGGAGGCGCCGGTGACGGCAAGGAGGCTGACGTCGCCGTGCTCGAGTTCAGCCCGGAGGCTGTCGATGGTGGCCTCGAGGGTGCCGGACGCCACCACGCTGCGGTGGGGGACGCCCTGCCACGGCAGCAGGTTGGCGTGGTGCTCGATATCCAGGTAGAGGACTTCCCCTGTGTGGTTGTGGTCCACCACGGGAAGGCAGCCCGCCAGCAGGTTCAGTGAGTCCGTGGTGTTCCGCGTGAAGATTACGGAGTCGTCCGGGCGGCCGCCAACAAAGTCGCGGACGATGTTCCGGGCATTTTCGTAGACAGAGGTGCTGATCTGCGAGGCGTAGCCGGCGCCGCGGTGCACGCTGGCGTAGAACGGCAGGATCTCGTTGAGGTAGGCCGAGACGACGGACAGCGCCGGTGCAGATGCCCCGTAGTCGAGGTTGGCGTAGCGCACGTGGCCGCCCTGGATGAGCGGGGCCTGGATCTCAGCACCGGTCACTGCCGCCAGCGGCCGTCCGGCAGCGGCAAACCGATCGTCGAGCAGCCCGGTGCCGGTGTTGGAGGAGAAGGTTGCAGTAGTCATGGGACCTCGCTGTGAAAGGACCCCTTGTGACGGGGATCCGCGCTTGCCGGGTCCGTTCCGGACCGGCCTGGTCGTCACCCGGGGCACCCCACCGCGAATGGAGGGTTGCCGGCCAGCAAACCGGGGTTTCACGCTGGCACTCGTGACCTGTAAAGAGCCTAGAACACCGGCTCGCTGATGAAAAAGACGCGCGCAATTATTAAGCCGTTTGTTACAGCCGCGCGATATTTGGGCCTGTGGCCGAACATACGACGTCGGACTCCTGCCTGGGGCGGAGTCCGACGTCGAATATTTCCCGAAAGCCTGCTGGGCCGAACTACAGCAGATCGTCCAACTGCGGATTGAGGCGCTTGAGGACCTCGGAATGAAGGATGGAGTTGGTGGCCAGGGCGTTGCCGCCGAAGGGGCCGTCGGTTCCCTCCAGCGAGGTGAAGCGGCCGCCGGCTTCCGTGACGATGGGCACCAGCGCAGCCATGTCGTAGAGATTCAGCTCCGGTTCGCAGGCAATGTCCACGCAGCCTTCGGCCACCATGCAGTAGGACCAGAAATCCCCGAAGGCGCGCGTGCGCCAGACGTCTTCGGTGAGGGCCAGGAATTCGTCCAGGTTTCCCCGTTCCTTCCAGCCGCCGAGGCTGGAGTAGGACAGCGATGCGTCCGAAAGCTTCGAGACGTTGGAGACTTTGAGCCGGGTGGCTGCCGCCAGCGAACGGCCCATGTAGGCGCCAGCGCCCTTGGCCGCCCACCAGCGCTTGCCGAGCGCCGGTGCGCTCACCACGCCCACCACGGGTTCACCTTCGTCGACCAGGGCTATCAGCGTGGCCCAGACCGGAACCCCGCGGACGAAGTTCTTGGTTCCGTCGATGGGGTCGATGATCCAGCGCCGGGAGCCGTGGCCGGAACTGCCGAACTCCTCGCCGAGAACGGCGTCGCGGGGCCGGGACCGGGACAACTGGCCCCGGATGGACTCTTCGGCGGCTTTGTCGGCATCCGTGACCGGCGTCAGGTCGGGCTTGGTCTCGATCTGAAGGTCAAGCGCCTTGAACCGGCTCATGGTTTGGTCATCCACGGAATCCGCCAGTACATGGGCCAGGCGCAGGTCATCGTTGTAGCTCGAAGCGGGTTGGGTCATGGTTCCAAACTACCGTCAAAGGACCGGCGGGGCGGGGATGTCCGCACCCCGGAGGCGCCGTGCGGCTCAGCTGACGCTTCCCAGTTCCTTCGTTTCTTGGGCTTCCATGCGCGGATCGGTGCCCAGCAGCCGGCGCAGGGAGGCAAGGCGGGCCGGGCCGGAGGGTCCTGCATTGCCGGCCTCTACCCAGGCGTCCACGCCGCAGTTCACGGCGGACGCGTCGTGCTTGCAGCCCCGCTCGCAGGCCTCCGTGCCGGGCTCGAGGTCGGGGAAGGAATGCAGGATCCGGTCCGGGTCCACATGGGCCAGCCCGAAGGAACGGATGCCCGGGGTGTCGATGATCCAGCTCCCGGTGGGCGCATCGGCAAGTTTCAGCGCCAGGGCCGACGACGACGTGTGCCTGCCGCGTCCCGTGACGGCGTTGACGCCGCCGGTTGCCCGCTCCGCGCCGGTCAGCGCGTTCACCATGGTGGATTTGCCGACGCCGGAGTGGCCGAGCATGACGGTGACCTTGCCGTCCAGATAGGCGCGCAGCTGCGAGACCGCCTCTATGTCGAGCCGTGCGGACAGTCCGTCATCGGAGCGGGCGTCGATGCCGGAGGCCGCCGAGTCGGCCGTTCTGCTGATGATGACGGGGAAGTCGAGGTGGCGGTAGTTGTCCAGCAGGTCCGAGGGGTCCTTGACGTCCGCCTTGGTGACGAGCAGCAGCGGCTCGATGCCGGCGTCGTACGCGGCCACCAGTGCACGGTCGATAAACCCGGTACGGGGTTCCGGGTTCGCCGCGGCCACCACAACCACCAGCTGGTCCGCGTTGGCCACGACGGCACGTTCGATCGGGTCAGTGTCGTCGGCGCTGCGGCGCAGCAGTGTCTTCCGGCCCTGGATCTTCACGAGCCGGGCCAATGTGTCGGGGTCGCCGGACACATCGCCCACGAGGGACACGAAGTCGCCGGCCACCACAGGGGAGCGGCGGAGCTCCCGGGCGCGGGCGGCAATGACGGTGCGCTCGTCGCCGGAGTCCTCGCCCACCACGGCCGTGTAGCGCCCGCGGTCAACCGTGACGATGCGGCCGGTGACGGCGTCCTCATAGGCGGGCCGGTCCTTGGTGCGGGGCCGCGTCCCCTTCTTGTTGGGGCGGATCCGGACGTCGGACTCGTCCCAGGAGTCAGTGCTGCGTGCCACCGGGGGTCCCTGCGCTGCTATGGGCAGGGGCGCTGCCCTGCGCGAGCATGTCTGCCCACAGCTGCGGGAAGTCCGGCATGGTCTTGGCAGTGGTGCCGATGTCCTGGACCTCGACGCCTCTAACGGCCAGCCCGAGGATGGCGCCCGCGGTGGCCATCCGGTGGTCAGCGTAGCTGCGGACCACGCCGCCATGGAGCTTTGCGGGCCGGATGACCAGTCCGTCGTCGGTCTCCTGGGCGTCCCCGCCAAGCCCGTTGATTTCCGCGACCAGCGCCGCCAGACGGTCCGTCTCGTGGCCCCGCAGGTGCGCGATGCCGCTGAGCCGGGACGGGCCGGTGGCGAGCGCGCAGAGGGCGGCCACGGTGGGGGCGAGCTCACTGGTGTCAGCGAAGTCCGCGCCGCGGATCGCGTCGCCGCCTGTGACGGTCAGGGTTCCGGCGTCCAGCGTGACGTCGGCACCCATGTCCGTGAGGATGCTCCGCCACAGGTCGCCGACCTGGGTGGTGTGTTCCGGCCAGTCCGGAATGCGAACGGTGCCGCCGGAAGCCAGAGCCGCCGCGAGGAAGGGCCCGGCGTTGGACAGATCCTGTTCGATGCGTTCGTCAAAGGCACGGATAGGTCCCGGGCTGACAATCCAGTGGTTCGGGGTAGAGTCGTCCACCTCCACGCCGACGCCGCGCAGCACAGCCACTGTCATGTTGATGTGGTCCAGGCTCGGCACGGAGTCGCCCGAGTGTTCAAGGTGCAGGCCTTCGGTGAAGCGTGCGCCGACCAGCAGCAGGGCGGAGACAAACTGGGACGACGCGCTCGCGTCGATCACCAGATGGCCACCCCTGACCTCTCCCGTCCCCTCAACGCGGAAGGGCAGGGACGACGGCGTTGCGCCGGCTTCGCCGCGGACGGTGACGCCAAGCGCAACCAGCGCATCGATGATGGTGCCCATCGGGCGCTCGCGGGCGTGCGGGTCGCCGTCGAAAACGGATACACCCTTGCGGAGCGCCGCCATGGGCGGCACGAACCGCATGACCGTGCCTGCGAGGCCGCAGTCGATGGCGGCGTCCAGTACACCGGAATCTGACGGGATGGGTGTCACTTCGAGGTCCGGCCCGAAGGGGCCGTCACCCGGCACCTCGCGGACGTCGGCGCCCAGCTGACGCAGGGCCCCCACCATCAGGGCTGAGTCCCGCGAGTGCAGCGGCGCCCGCAGACGGGACGGACCGTCCGCCAGGGCTGCGAGCACGAGATACCTGTTGGTCAGTGACTTCGAACCGGGGACGCGCACGGTGGCGTCGATGGGCCGCTCCGCATAGGGCGCGGGCCAGTGCCCGGCATCGCCGATGTGGCCAGCGGTCGCGTCCGTGATGGATCCTGTCATTCCTGCCTATGCCCCCACTGCATGGTCTACTGCCTTGCGGACGGCCTTGTCAGCCTTGTGCAGCTTTTTCCCGGTGGTTTTGCGTGCGTCCGAAGCGAGGTGGCTCGCGGTCTTCCGGGCATCCGCGGCGAGGTGCTCGGCGCGCCAGGCCAGGCTCGGCTTGCCGGCGGTGTCCACGGAGGCCAGCAGCACGCCGCCGGTCAGGGTGACGTTCTTGAGCAGCTGGGTGCGGCGGGCATCACGGCCTTCCTTGCTGCTGATGTCGGCGCTGCGCCATTCAACGAAGGCATTGAGGGCTGAGATGACAGCCAGGAGGCTTGCCGACAGCCGTGCGGCCTTGCCTGTAGCGAACAGGACGCCGGCGCCCACCTGGGTACCGCCGATGACCCGGGCCAGGACCTTCTCGTCGGTCTGGAAGGGGAGTGCATCGGCAGCGCGCCGCAGGAGGGGGGACAACTGCTCCACAGTGTCGTCCGCATTCCTGAGCTTGTCCACGCCGGCGAGGACGAAACTTGAAGCCAGCATAGGCCGGGCGAGAAAACGGACTAAGGACATGAATTTCCTCCTGAATGGACGAGCCGCGGTGACTGCGGCGGAGTCGGTTCTAGTCTTGCACTTTTGCGGAATATTTGCCCGCCGGACGTCGTTGTGCTGTGCAGGTCCGGAATGGCCGGGACAACAGTCCGTGTCCATTACCGGGATAACAGCGGGATGACAGCGGGATGACAGCTTGCCGGGCACCGTCCCGGCCGCCGCGTGCCGCGGAATCCGGAACACAGGATTTCAGCGGCCAGCCATGCGGGAAATGTGAAGTGGAGATGGAGCTTTGACTTTGGTGAAAGACGCTGTGGAGTTGCGGGGGCCAATCGACGTAGCCGCCTTTGAGGTGCGCGAGTTCGGCATGCCGCGGGAGGAGCCGGCCGCTGTTTCCTACGGCGCCGGACCCCGTGCCGCCGGCGTCTCCCGGCCGGTCCGGCCGGTGACAGTAGACTTGAAGGCAATGAGCACCGTGGATCCGGCCGTAGAGGCCACGCAAGAGGACGCCGGGAACGGCGCCGAGGACATCAGCACCCCACACTCCGCGTCGCCGGCGGAGGAAATTGATGTCGCCGCCGAAAGCCCGGAAGAGCGCCGGGTACGGTTTGAACGCGACGCCATGCAGTACGTGGACCAGCTGTACTCGGCAGCGATGCGGATGGCACGAAACCCGTCCGACGCCGAGGACCTCGTCCAGGAGGCCTACACCAAGGCCTTTTCGGCGTTCCACCAGTACAAGCCCGGCACCAACCTGAAGGCATGGCTGTACCGGATCCTGACCAACACGTACATCAACCTCTACCGGAAGCGGCAGCGCGAGCCGCTGCAGTCCAATTCGGACACCATAGAGGACTGGCAGCTTGCCCGGGCCGAGTCGCACACCTCGAGCGGACTCCGTTCGGCCGAGGCCGAAGCCCTGGACCACCTGCCAGATTCGGATGTCAAGCGCGCGCTGCAGGCGATCCCGGAGGAGTTCCGGCTGGCTGTCTACTTCGCGGACGTCGAAGGCTTCGCCTACAAGGAAATTTCAGACATCATGAACACTCCCATCGGCACTGTCATGTCGCGGCTGCACCGCGGCCGCAAGATGCTGCGCGACATGCTGGCTGACTACGCCGCCGAACGGGGATTCAAAGCTGCTGCCGACCCCAATGCAGCAGCAGAAAGCAACAAACAGGAGAACAGGAAATGAGCGACTGCCAGGGATTGGGCGATTGCGACGACGCCCGGATGCAACGTATCTACGAGTATCTGGATGGTGCCCTGACCCGCAGTGACATTGCGGAGATCAAGCATCATCTTGATGAGTGTCCGGAATGCACGGAGCAGTACGACCTTGAGTGCGTCATCCGCAACATGGTCAAACGGTCGTGCACCGAAGCCGCTCCGGCGAATCTGAAGAACGCGATCCTGGACAGAATCCACAACATCCGGCCAGTGGACGCCTGACGCAGGCCCCGTCCTTAAAGCACGGTAAAAAACACAGTGCCCCCGCAACCGTCAGGTTGCGGGGGCACTGCGTTTAAGCTTCGGTTCAAGCCGTGGCTTAGGTGTTGGGGCGCTTCCCGTGGTTAGCGCCGCCACGCTTACGGTCACGACGTTTACGTGCACGCTTGCTCATAGCTGGCCTCCTTAATATCGGTACTCGAAAGAGCTGCCCTCAAGTCTCCCACATCACGGGACGGGCCGCGAACCGGCGGCATCAGGGGACGCGGGGGCGGCCGGGCGGCTTAATCTTTCAGCGAATTCCGGATCGAAATGCGTGCCTGGTCGAGGACCGTCCTGACGGTTTCGAGCGTCACCGGGGTGATGGGGTGCGCGACTGCCTGCCTGCGGAGCTCCACGCGCAGGTCGTCCCTGAACGTCTGGAGCAGCATTTCCGCTTCCCTGAGCATGACCTGGGCATCGGGGGAAGGCCGGGAGGCAGAAGCGCGCGAGGCAGCCGGCATGGCGGCGGACCGGGCCGCTTCCGCGGATGCCGCCAGATCCGCTCGCAGGCCGCGCATATTGCTGCGGATGTCAGCGCGGAGGTCATCGGCCAGCCTGCGCACCGACGCCGAAATGTCCTTTTCCACGCCTGCGAGTTCGTCCCTCCGGCTGTTGAGCTCGGCCAGGCCGGCGGCCGTGATGCGGTAGTTGGTGCGGCGGCCTTCCGACTGCGTGGCCACCAGTCCCTCTTCCTCCAGCTTGCCCAGCCGCGGATAGATGGTCCCGGCGCTGGGGGAGTACGTGCCGCCGAATCTTTCGCTGAGCGCCTTGATCAGTTCGTAGCCGTGTTTGGGGCCGGACTCCAGGAGGGCGAGGAGGTAGAGTCGCAGAGCGCCGTGGGCAAAGACCGGTGGCATTAGAGTCCCGCTTCTGCGTCCGCCGAAGCCGGGCTGTGGAAGATGGACGTCTTGCCGGACACCGAGTTGGTCCGGACCAGCATCAGCTTCGCATCGGGACCGGCGATGGTCTGCACTGTGCCTCCGGGCTGGGTGTACCTCTGGTCATCGATCACCACCGCGCCGCTGGCCGATTTGGCCACGATGTCGACGCCGACGTCGTGCGGAAGCCGTATGGTGAGGTCGCCGGAAACGGAGTTTGCCCCGAAATCGTGGGTGAAGTCCTGGAGGTCAAAGCTCATGTCGCCGCTGACGGTGTTGGCCCGGATGTTGCTGAACCGGCCCGACGCCGTGACCTCGCCTGAGACACTCTTTGCCGTCAGCACACCCCGGTGGTTCCGGGTTATGACTTCACCGCTGACCGTGTTGACGTGGAGGTCACCGGACGTGCCGTCCGACATGACGGATCCGGAGACAGTGTTGAGCCTGGTGTGGCCAGTGATCCCCGAAACCAGTCCGTCGCCGCTGACGGTTCCGGCCTCGACCTCGACACCGGACGGCAGGGCGATGCTGATCACCACCGTATTGTCGCTGCTGTTGTTGACGGCGCCCATCAGGTTCTTGAACCAGCCCTGCGGGCCGTGCAGCTGGTGCCTGACTTCCAGCCGGCCATGGGTCAGCGTCACAGCGAGCGGGTCACCGTGAACGTCCGAGACCTCGAGCCGGGCCACGTCTTCCGCGTGGGTGACGATGTCGAACCGGCCCCTGACAATACCCAGCTTCAGCGCTTTGACGCCGTCGATATCGATGGTTTGCGGGCTGGTGACCGTCCACGAGCGTTCTTCCATGATTCCCTCCACTTGCGATATATCGTGACTATGCGGCAACCCTACATCCGGCCGTGCACAAGATCAAGATATATCGCGAGTGGATCTTCTATTCCGGAGCGTCGATGCCCAGCCACTGGAACCAGCCGCGGTGGAGGACAAGCCACGCCATCAGCCCGTACCCCGCCTGGCCGGGAGTTCCACCGTTTGCCGCGAGGTCCTGACGCCACTGTTCATGGTTGAGCAGCGGCGTGAACGTGTCCACGTAGTGGTGCTTGCGGCGGGTCGTCACGTCGGCGAATGCGGTGTTCAGTTCACCGAGCCGGCGGTTGTGGGCAGGATCCAGCGTCGGCGGCGGCCCAACGACAAAAACCTCAAGCCGCTTCTGTGTGGCCGAATCAAGAATGTTGGCCAGATTGAGCCGGCTCCGGGCGGTGGACAGGCCGAACTCCACATCGCGCCCCGAGAGGCCAATGACCAGCCGGTTTTCATGCAGGTCACTGAACCGACGGCCGGCTTCCTCGAGCCAGCGGGCCGCCAGGCCTTCGGTGCCCTCCTGCGGGCAGGGTAGGGCGTAGCTCTCTACGGACATGCCGTCCTGCGGAGTGCGGGCCAGCACGCGGCCCAGCCAGCCCAGTGCCCGGGGATCCCCGAGGCCGGCCAGCAGTTCATCTCCAACAGCTGCGATGCGCAGCTTCCTGTCTTCCACTACTACCTCTTCACTTATATTGAGGACGTGCCCTGCGTGCCGGATACGCCCGCACGGCGGCCCGATCCGGCGCCTGCGCGGACGTCCCCGCCTGTGTCCATTAACTCATGCCGATTAAACAGAACTGCCCGGCTGGAACGGTATGTCACCGTCCGGCCGGGCAGTTGCACTGCTACTTGCGCGCGAAGGCCTGCTTCAGGAGCGAATCCTGCTCGGCGGCGTGCCGCTTCATGGAGCCGGCCGCCGTGGATGCCGACGCCGGCCGCGAGATCAGGCGGATCTTGCGGTCCAGTGCCTGGGGCAGGTTCAGGCCCATGAACGGCCACGGCCCCTGGTTCGCGGGTTCGTCCTGCGCCCAGACCACTTCGGCGTTGGGGTACTTGGCCAGTTCCGCTTCGATTTCCGCCTGCGGCAGCGGGTAGAGCTGTTCCACGCGGACGATGGCGGTTGTCTTGTCGCCAGTCTTCTGCCGGGTGGAGAGCAGATCGTAGTACAGGCGGCCGGAGACGAGGAGGACGCGTTCGACGGCGTCCGCCTGCAGCTGCTCATGCTCACCGATGACCGGCCGGAAGCCGCCAGTGGTGAAGTCCTCCACGGCCGACGCGGCGGCCTTGAGGCGCAGCAGCTGCTTCGGGGTGAAGATGATGAGCGGCTTGCGCGGACGGCTGTACGCCTGGCGGCGCAGCAGATGGAAGTGCGAGGCTGCCGTCGTGGGGTTGGCCACGATCATGTTTTCCTCTGCGCACATCTGCAGGAAGCGCTCGATGCGGGCGGAGGAGTGGTCCGGGCCCTGGCCCTCGTAGCCGTGCGGAAGCATCAGCACCAGCGATGAGCGCTGGCCCCACTTCTGCTCGGCGGACGAGATGAACTCATCGATGATGGTCTGGGCACCGTTGACGAAGTCACCGAACTGCGCTTCCCACAGCACCAGGGCATCAGGGCGCTCCACCGAGTAGCCGTATTCGAAGCCCATGGCCGCGTATTCGGACAGCAGGGAGTCATAGATCCACAGCTTGGCCTGGTCGTCGGAGAGGTTGCCCAGGGGCAGCCACTCGTTGCCGTTGGCGCGGTCGTGGAAGACGGCGTGGCGCTGCACGAAGGTGCCGCGGCGCGAGTCCTGGCCGGCGAGGCGTACGGGCACGCCCTCCATGATCAGCGAGCCGAAGGCCGCGATCTCGCCGAAGCCCCAGTCGATGCCGCCTTCGCGGGACATCTGTTCGCGCTTCTCCAGCAGCTGCTTGAGCTTCGCGTGGACGGTGAAGCCTTCGGGGATTTCCACGTGCGCCTTGCCGATCCGGGCCAGCGTGTCGGCCGAAATCGCGGTGGACGCCGGGGCGTTGGTGCCGAAGTCCGACTGCTGGGCCTGCGGCCGCTCGATGTCCGACACTGCGGCGGAGTCCGCCGTGATGATCGGGATCGGCGACGTCTGCGCCGCATGGGTTTCGGCGAAGACGCGCTCGAGGCGCTCCTGGTAGTCGCGAAGCAGCTGCTCCGCTTCTTCCTCGGTGATGTCGCCGCGGCCGATCAGGGACTCGGTGTAGAGCTTGCGGACCGAACGCTTGGCTTCGATGAGGTTGTACATCAGCGGCTGGGTCATCGAGGGGTCGTCGCCCTCGTTGTGGCCACGGCGCCGGTAGCAGACCATGTCGATGACAACATCCTTGTGGAACTTCTGCCGGAACTCGTAGGCGAGCTGGCCGATGCGGACCACAGCCTCGGGATCGTCGCCGTTCACGTGGAACACCGGTGCCTGGATCATCTTCGCGACGTCCGTGGAGTACGTGGACGACCGTGACGAGGACGGCGCGGTGGTGAAGCCGACCTGGTTGTTCACCACGACATGGATGGTGCCGCCGGTGCGGTAGCCGCGCAGCTGGGAGAGGTTGAGGGTCTCAGCCACGACGCCCTGGCCGGCGAACGCAGCGTCACCGTGCACCATGATGGGCAGCACGGGGAACGCCTCGCCCTGGTCCAGGCGGTCCTGCTTGGCGCGGACGATGCCCTCAAGCACGGAGTCCACCGCCTCGAGGTGCGACGGGTTGGCGGCCAGGTAGACCTTGGTCTCGTTGCCGTTGTCCGAGGTGAACGTGCCCTCGGTGCCCAGGTGGTACTTGACGTCGCCGGAGCCCTGTACGGAGCGGGGATCCTGTGTGCCTTCGAACTCGCGGAAGACCTGGGCATAGGTCTTGCCGGCGATGTTGGTGAGCACGTTGAGCCGGCCGCGGTGGGCCATGCCGATGGCAACCTCGTCCAGGCCGTCGTCGGCGGCATCGGAGATGATAGCGTCGAGCAGCGGAATCAGGGACTCGCCGCCCTCAAGGGAGAAGCGCTTCTGGCCAACGAACTTGGTCTGCAGGAAGGTCTCGAAGGCCTCGGCAGCGTTGAGCTTGGAGACGATGCGCAGCTGCTCTTCGCGGCTCGGCTTGGAATACGGGTGCTCCAGCTGGTCCTGGAACCACTTGCGCTCGGCGGGCTCCTGGATGTGCATGTACTCGATGCCGGTGGTGCGGCAGTAGGCGTCACGGAGTACGCCGAGGATGTCGCGGAATGCCAGCTGCGGCTTGCCGCCGAAGCCGCCCGTCGGCCATTCGCGGTCCAGGTCCCACAGCGTCAGGCCGTAGGTGAGGACGTCGAGGTCGGGGTGCTTGCGCTGGACATACTCCAGCGGATCGGTGTCCGCCATCAGGTGCCCGCGGACACGGTAGGAGTGGATCAGCTGCTGGATGCGTGCGACCTTGTTGATCTGGTCGGACGGATCCACCTGCAGGTCCGGGCTCCAGCGGACCGGCTCGTAGGGGATGCGCAGCGCTTCGAAGATCTCGTCGTAGAAGTTCTGGGCACCGAGCAGGAGCTGGTGGACCAGCTTGAGGAACTCGCCGCTGCCCGCACCCTGGATGACGCGGTGGTCATAGGTGGAGGTCAGCGTGAGGACCTTGCTGATGGCGTTGTGCGCGATGATCTTCTCGCTGGCACCCTGGAATTCAGCAGGGTAGTCCAGGGCGCCGACGCCGATGATGGCGGCCTGGCCCTTGGAGAGGCGCGGCACGGAATGCACGGTGCCGATGCCGCCGGGGTTGGTCAGGGAGACCGTGGTGCCCTGGTGGTCGTCAGCTGTCAGCTTGCCGTTGCGGGCGCGCTTGATCAGGTCCTCGTACGTGTGCCAGAACTCCGAGAAGTTGAGCGTCTCGGCCTTCTTGATGTTCGGAACCATGAGCAGCCGCGTACCGTCCGGCTTCGGCATGTCGATGGCGATGCCGAAGTTCACGTGGGCGGGCTGCACGGCAACCGGCTTGCCGTCCACTTCGTCGTAGTACACGTTCATGGACGGGAACTGGGAGAGCGCCCGGATGACTGCGTAGCCAATGAGATGGGTGAACGAGACCTTGCCGCCGCGTGCACGGGCCAGGTTGGAGTTGATCACGACGCGGTTGTCGATGAGGAGCTTGGCCGGAATCGCCCGGACGGACGTGGCGGTGGGCACCTCAAGGCTGGTGACCATGTTGGACGCGATGGCCTTGGCAGGACCGCGCAGGACGGAGACAACGTCTTCCTCGGGCGCGGTGGGCGCCTTCACGTTCTTCGGCAGCTGGGCCGGAATGGGCTGGGCGCCGGTGCCCGCCTCAGTCTTCTTCGCGCCGTCGCGGGCCACCGTTGCCGGGGCCTTCTTGGCAGGTGCCGCTGCCGGCGACGATGCCGGTGGAGCTGCAGGTGCATGCGGGGCAGGGGCCGCAGAGGCCGGGGCATGGGCCGGGGGAGCTACAACGGGCATTTCGCGGGTAGCCGGGTGGGCCGGCGCCGCTGCCGGGCCCGGGGCACCGTTGGAGGACGGGCCGTTGCTGCTGTCAAAGGATTCGAACAGGGGCCACCATTTTGCATCGACCGTATTCTTGTCCTGCTGGTAACGCTCGTACAGTTCGTCAACGAGCCACTCGTTTCCGCCAAATTCCTCTGGTAGACGGTGGCTAGGCTGCTCTGGCACTTGAAATACGCCTCTTCCATGAGTTTGAATTCCCTCTGGTCGCCACGGTGCCACGGCACAACAATCGAACCAGTTTCTGTGTCCTATGAACCCAGACCTCTGCCAGTCTAGTGACGATCGATGGTTAACTGCCAATAAGGGTGACTCAAATCATGTAGCCGCTGAATTGTGGCGTGGGTCCGGCTTAAAACCGGCTGAATCTGTTCGTTCGCGGCGGCTGTGGGCGCTGTTCCGGAATCCCCTGAAACGGGCCGCGTCCTGGGCGCTTCCTGCCGACGGAGGGTGGCGATGGCACCCCCGGACCCGCCAGTGCTCCTGTAGACTGCAATTCTTATGGACAGTAAATCTAGGTGCCGGCCTGGGGGCTGTCAGCGGAGCAATATCAGCAGTCCCGCGCAGCCCGACCACAGAGCCGGCAAACCCCGTTCACGATCCCGTCAAAGTCCCTCGCTGCCGCCCCAGGCAGGCCGCTAAATGGAGTGGCTTCTTCTCGCAGCAGGCTTCCTGCTGATTTTCGGCACCGGCTTCTTCGTCGCCGTCGAATTCTCCCTCATAGCTCTTGACCAGCCCACTGTGCAGCGCGCCGTGGACGACGGCGACACGGCGGCAGTCCCGCTCCTCAAGTGCCTGAAATCGCTGTCCACGCAGCTGTCCAGCTGCCAGCTCGGCATCACCATGACAACACTGTTGACCGGCTATGTCATGGAACCGTCGGTCGGGGTGCTGCTGCATGCTCCGCTCACCCTGCTGGGACTCCCGGAAGCAGTGGCAGGATCTGTCTCGCTGGTGCTCGCCATGGTGATTGCCACATTGCTCTCCATGCTGCTCGGCGAGCTGGTCCCCAAGAACATGGCGATCGCCCTGTCGTTCCGGATGGGACGGGCCCTGGCGAGGCCACAGCTGATGTTTACGGCCATCTTCAAGCCAGCCATCATCGTCCTCAATGGATTTTCCAACAAGGTGCTGAACGTCTTCGGGCTTGAAGCGAAAGAGGAGATCTCAGGGGCGCGGACGCCGGCAGAGCTTGCTTCCCTGGTCCGCCGGTCGGCGGCCATGGGGACCCTTGACCCGGGGACCGCGAACTTTATCGCCCGGACACTTAATTTCTCGGGCCGGACGGCCGCCGATGTGATGACGCCCCGCATCCGCGTCGAGACCATCGACGCCGACCAGCCCGTCTCGGATATCGTTGACGCCGCACGCCGCACCGGATATTCGCGCTTTCCCGTTATCGGCGATTCCGCAGACGATATCCGCGGACTGGTCCACGTGAAGAAAGCGATTGCAGTGCCTGCCGGACGCCGGCCGAACCTGGAGGCCGGGGCGATCATGACGGATGTTCTCCGCGTCCCTGAAACCATCCACCTCGACGGCCTGCTGGCGGAGCTCAAGGAAGGCAACCTGCAGCTTGCTGTGGTGCTGGACGAGTACGGCGGAACAGCGGGCATCGCCACCCTGGAGGACCTCGTCGAGGAGATCGTGGGTGAGGTGGCCGATGAACACGACAAGGTACGGCCGGGCCTGCTGCAAAGCGCCTCCGGCGACTGGTACTTCCCCGGCCTGCTGCGGCCGGATGAACTGTCCGAACAGATTCCCGGGCTCAGCGTTCCGGACGAAGCAGCATATGAAACGGTAGGCGGCTACGTCATGAGCGAGCTCGGGCGCATAGCGTCAGTGGGGGACACCGTCACGGTGGGCGGCGGAACGCTCAGCGTCACCCGCATGGACGGTCGCCGGATCGACCGCATCTGCTTCAAGCCGGACCGCGAGCCCAGCGAAGGCGCCACCCTGGACGGCACCGCGGCGAACAACCACGCCCGCAAGGGGAGCGCCAGGAACGGCTCGGCCAGGAATGGCTCGGCCAAGCACGGTTCATCCAGGGATGGCGGAGCGGCATGAGTGACTGGGCTGGAATTCTCTGGCTGGTCCTGCTGCTCATCGGCAACGCATTCTTCGTCGCGGCCGAGTTTGCCGTGATGTCTGCGCGCCGAAGCCAGATCGAGCCGCTGGCGGACGCCGGCTCCGTGCGTGCCCAAACCACCCTGCGCGCCATGGAGAACGTCTCGTTGATGTTGGCCTGCGCCCAGTTGGGCATCACCGTCTGCTCCCTGCTGATCCTGCTCGTTGCGGAACCGGCAATTCACCACCTGCTGGCTGTTCCCCTGGAGTCGCTCGGCGTGCCCATGGAAATTGCCGATGTGGCCGCCTTTGGCGTGGCTCTGATGGTGGTGACGTTCCTGCACGTGACCTTCGGGGAGATGGTGCCGAAGAACGTTTCCGTTTCCGTGGCCGACAAAGCTGCCCTGCTCCTGGCCCCGCCGCTCATGTTCATCGCCCGGATCGTGAACCCTGTGATCGTTGCGCTGAACTGGTCCGCGAACCACGTCCTCAAGCTGATGCGGATCGAGCCCAGGGACGAGGTCAGCTCCTCCTTCACGCTGGAAGAAGTCCAGTCCATCGTGCAGGAGTCCACGCGGCACGGGCTGGTGGACGATGATGCGGGCCTCATTACCGGCGCGCTCGAGTTTTCGGAGTACAAGGCCGCGGACGTCATGGTTCCGCTGGAACGGCTGGTCATGCTGAAGACCTCGGCGACGCCGGTCGAGTTTGAGAAGGCCGTGAGCCGTACCGGCTTCTCCCGGTTCCCGATGGTGGACGACGACGACATGCTGTCGGGCTACCTGCACATCAAGGACGTGCTCTCGATTCCTGACTCGGGCTATCAGCATCCCATTGCCGAAAGCAGAATCCGGTCGTTGGCCAACCTCCCGCGGGACGCGGAGATAGAAAATGCCATGTCCGTCATGCAGCGCACCGGTTCGCACCTTGCCCGCGTGATCGGCCCCGACGGCCAGACGGAGGGCGTGCTGTTCCTGGAAGACGTCATCGAGCAACTGGTGGGCGAGATCCGTGATGCCACCCAGGCCAAGGGCATACGCCGGCTGGGACAGCCCGATGGCGAATAGCAGAGGGGACCTGCCTCGACCAATCCTAAATAGGAATCATTCCTATTTAGCGGTACACTCGTAGGGTTGCACGTTCCGTAAAGCCGTACCCAGAACCGAGGTTTTTCCCTTGCGCCGTACCCTCCGCACCTCCCTGACCGCAGCCCTCGCCGGTGCCTGCCTGATGCTGACAGCCTGCGGATCACCGGCGGCTTCCCAAGAACAGGCTGACGCCGGCGTCTCCGTGGTCACGTCCACGAATGTGTACGGAGACATCGTTAAGGCGATCGGCGGCGACAAGGTGGACGTCAAGGCCATCATCACCAAATCGAGCCAGGACCCGCACTCGTATGAGGCCACCGCCCAGGACAGGCTCGCGATCTCCAAGGCGGACCTCGTCGTGGAAAATGGCGGCGGCTACGACGACTTCATCCACAAAATGGCGGATGACAGCAAGATCTCCCACGACAACGTCGTCAGCGCCGTGGAGGTTTCAGGCCTCGCGCCGGAGGAGGCCGGGGGGCACTCGGAAAGCACTGAAGGCGGCCACGCACACGATCACGGCGAGTTCAATGAACACGTCTGGTACAGCGTGCCTGCTATGGGACGCCTGGCCGACGCCGTCGCCACCAAGCTTGGCGCGCTCGCACCCGGTTCGTCAGCGGAATTCACCGCCAATGCCACTGCCTACAAATCGCGGCTGAGTGACCTGGAGGGCAAGCTTGGCGCGGTCAAGGCTGCCCACAGCGCCGCCCGCGTCGCGGTTACGGAACCTGTCCCGCTGTACCTGCTGGAAGCGGCGGGCCTGGAAAACCGCACTCCGGCCGAATACACGGCCGCCATCGAAGAGGGCAGCGATGTGCCTCCGGCAGTGTTGCGGGCCGCGACCCAGCTGGCGGCTTCGCCGGACGTGAGCTTCCTCGCCTACAACGAACAAACCGAAGGACCGCAAACGGAGGCACTGAAAAAAGCCGCCGACGCCGCCGGCGTCCCGGTGGTGCAATTCAGCGAAACCTTGCCCGACGGCAAGACCTACCTGGAGTGGATGACGGACAATGTTGAGAACATCTCTACTGCCCTGGAGAAGAAGAAACCTTGAATCCAGTGATCAGCCTGCGGGACGCTTCCCTGAAGTTCGGCAGGCGGGCGCTCTGGGAAGATCTGAACCTGGACATCCGCCCGGGCGAGTTCTTCGCAGTCCTGGGACCTAACGGGAGCGGAAAGACCAGCTTCCTCAAAGTGCTGCTCGGGCTCCAGGAACTGCATTCCGGCACTGCTTCCCTCGGCGGGCATCCGGTGGAACGGGGGAGCCACCTGATCGGCTACATCCCGCAGCAGAAGCCCTTTCCTCCGGACACACCCATGCGCGCGAGGGACCTCGTGGGGCTCGGCGTCGACGGCCACAGGTGGGGCATCCGGCTTGGAAAAGCAAAGGCAGACCGCCGGATCGATGAACTGCTTGATCTCGTGGGAGCCGCCGAATATGCCAAGGTCCCCGTGGGGCAGCTCTCGGGGGGAGAGCAGCAACGGCTGCGCGTGGCGCAGGCCCTCGCCACTGACCCGAAAGTGCTGCTCTGCGACGAGCCGCTGCTGTCACTTGACCTGCACCACCAGCAGGCCGTCAGTGCACTCATCAATGACCAATGCCATGAGCAAGAGAGCGCCGTGGTGTTCGTGACCCACGAGATCAATCCGATCATCGACTACGTCGACAGGATCCTTTACCTGGCCGGCGGCCGGTTCAGCGTGGGCACGCCCCACGAGGTGATGACCACCGAGGTCCTGTCCGAGCTGTACGACAGCCACGTCGATGTGATCCATGCGAACGGAAGGATCGTCGTCGTCGGACTGCCGGATGCCACAACGCACCACCATGACGATGCCCGCGCCGCAGCGGGAGAGGGCGCCTGATGGATCTGGAAGGCATCCTGCAGTCGGTCTTCAACTTCGAAAACTACGGCGAGCTGCTGGTCCTTGTCCAGAACTCCCTCTGGGCCGGGGCGGTGCTCGGCCTGCTTGGCGGACTGGTGGGCACCTTCGTGATGAAGCGCGACCTCGCCTTCGCCGTCCACGGCATCTCAGAGCTCTCCTTTGCCGGGGCAGCCTTTGCGCTGCTCATCGGCGCCGACGTCGTGTTCGGCTCCCTGATCGGTTCGGTGGCGGCGGCGCTGCTGCTCGGGTTCATGGGCGTCAGGGCACGCGACAAGAACTCCATCATCGGCGTGATCATGCCCTTCGGGCTGGGACTGGGCATCCTGTTCCTGTCCCTCTACGAGGGGCGGGCCGCCAACAAGTTCGGCCTGCTCACGGGGCAGATTGTCTCGGTGGATACGGTGCAGCTGCAGGCGCTGGCCGGAACCGCCATGGTGGTGATGGCCGGCCTGATCTCTATCTGGCGGCCACTGAGCTTCGCGAGCGTCGACCCCGAGCTCGCCGAGGCGCGCGGCGTTCCCGTGCGGTCCCTCGCGCTGGCCTTCATGGTGCTCCTGGGCGTCAGCGTGGCCCTGTCGATTCAGATCGTGGGGGCGCTCCTGGTCCTGGCCCTGCTGATTACGCCGGCCGCGGCTGCCCTGCGCGTGACGTCCTCGCCACGGCTGGTGGTGGTCCTCAGCGTGGTGTTCGCCATGGTCGCCACAGTGGGCGGCATCCTCCTCGCCCTGGGCGGCCGCATTCCCATCAGCCCCTACGTCACCACGCTGTCTTTCCTGATCTACGTGGTGTGCCGGGTCATCGGCAGCGTCCGCGCGAAGCGCGGGCTCAACGGCAGGGTGCTGCGGACCGCCTAACGGCCTGGCAGGCTGCCTCCTACTGCGTAGCGCCGGCCTTCCGCGCCGAGCAGTCGGGGCACAGGCCGTAGATCTCGACGGTGTGCGCCACCTCGGTGTAGCCGTGTTCCTGGGCGGTGCGGGCGGCCCAGGTCTCCACGGCGGGCGCTTCCACCTCCACGGCCTTGCCGCAGCTCCTGCACAGAAGATGGTGGTGGTGCCCGGTGACGGCGCACCGGCGGTAGACGGCCTCGCCTTCGCCGTTGCGGAGCACGTCCACGAGGCCTTCGTCGGCAAGGGACTGCAGGATTCGGTAGGCGGTGGCCAAGGAGACGGAGACGCCCTGGTTCTGCAGGATCCGGTACAACTCCTGGGTGCTCACGAAGTCGTGCAGCTCATCCAGGGCGGCGCTTACCGCCAGCCGTTGCTTCGTGACCCGTTGCTCTTTCCCGCCAGCCGCTACCAGAGGGGTCAGCGGCCTGCCTTCAGCGCTGGCGCCGTGTGGCATGAATGGACTCGCTTCGCTTAGGGATACTTGCGTGTTCAAGATTACCAGCCGGAGGCCCGTGGACACTGATCGGCCGGTTCCCTAGGCTGGCCGGATGAAGCTGACCAAATTCACGCACGCCTGTGTCCGCTTGGAAAAAGACGGACACGTCCTGGCCATTGACCCCGGAGGGTATTCCGAATCCGCCGAGGCGCTCGACGGCGCCCATGCCGTCCTCATCACCCATGAGCATCCTGACCACATCGATGTGGCTGCGGTGACGTCGGCCCTCAAGGACAACCGGGAACTGGAGCTGTTCGCACCGGAGGGTGTTGCGGAAAACCTGCGGAGGGAAGCGCCTGAAGCCGCGTCCCGCGTCCACACGGTTAAGCCCGGAACGTCCTTCGACGCTGCCGGGTTCGGGATCAGGAGCTTCGGCGGGCAGCATGCCCTGATTCATCCGCACGTTCCCGTGGTGGCCAACATCGGCTACCTCGTGGAGGAAAATGTGTACCACCCCGGCGACTCCTTCATCATTCCGGACGGCATCAGCGTCAGGACTCTCCTGGTTCCGGTTCACGCGCCGTGGAACAAGGTCAGTGAGGTGGTGGACTTTGTGATTGGAGTCCGCGCGCCGCGGGCCTTTCCGATCCATGACGGACTGCTCAACGGCACGGGCCTGGACCTCGTGGAAGGCCACGTCAAGCGGCTGGGTGCCAGGTACGGAACGGAGTACGCCCGGCTTTCGGCCCGGGAATCGGTGGACGTCTAGGGGTTCCAGATCCCGGAATCGAAAAACTCCCGGAGGGTTTTTTCATGCGGCTCGGGGTCCAGCCCCTGCGCTGCGAGCCACGCCGGGCTGTAGTAGTTACCCGCATAGCGGTCACCGCCGTCGCACATGAGCGAAACAATACTGCCGCGCTGCCCCTCGGCGATCATCTCCGCCACCAACTGCCAGACTCCCCAGAGGTTGGTTCCCGTGGAGGGTCCCGCATGCAGCCCTGCCAGCGCCCGGAGGTGCCGCATGGCGGCGACGGAGGCGGCGTCCGGCACCTGGATCATGCGGTCGATCACGGTGGGCACGAAGCTGGGCTCCATCCGCGGCCGTCCGATGCCCTCGATCCGCGAGGGGCGGCCGGTGCTGAAGTCAGCAGCTCCGCTGCGCCAGCCCGGGTAGAACGCCGAGTTCTCCGGATCCACCACCGTCAGTCCCGTGTCGTGCCGGTGGTAGCGGAGGTACCTCCCGATGGTTGCGCTGGTGCCGCCCGTTCCGGCACCGACCACGATCCAGCGGGGGACCGGATGCTCTTCCAGCGCGAGCTGCCCGAAGATGGATTCGGCGATGTTGTTGTTGCCGCGCCAGTCCGTGGCCCGCTCGGCGTAGGTGAACTGGTCCATGTAGTGGCCGTTGCTCGTGGCGGCCACCTCTGCCGCGGCCGCGTAAACCTCGGACGCATGGTCCACCAGCAGGCACGCGCCGCCGAACTGCTCGATCAGCGCAATCTTCTCGGGGCTCGTGGTGCGCGTCATGACGGCAATGAACGGCAGCCCCAACAGCTGCGCGAAGTACGCTTCGGAGACTGCGGTGCTGCCGCTGGACGCCTCCACGATGGTGGTGCCTTCGGCGATCCAGCCGTTCACGAGGCCAAACAGGAACAGGGAACGGGCCAGCCGGTGCTTCAGGCTTCCTGAGCGGTGCGTGGATTCGTCCTTGAGGTACAGCTGGACGCCCCAGTGCTCCGGCAGCGGCACCGAATAGAGGTGCGTGTCCGCCGACCGGTTGTTCTCCGCATTGATTTTACGGATGGCTTCGTCAGCCCAGGCCCGGGCGCCGCTGCTTACATTGCTCACCGGATCAGCCTACCGGCGACCGGACAGCCGCGGCGCTAGAGTTGGTGCTGCCGGCAGCGGCCGGTCCAATCCGAAGGAGACCCGGTGGATACCCTCATGGACGTGTCTGCGCTGAACGCCCGGATGGCCTCCGGCCAGCGCACTGTACTGCTCGATGTCCGCTGGGCGCTGGGCGATCCCGACGGCCGGCGGCACTACCTTGACGCCCACATTCCCGGTGCGGTGTACATTGACCTTCCCACTGAGCTGGCCGCACCGGCGGAGCCCGCCCGCGGGCGGCACCCGCTGCCTTCGCTGCCCAGCTTTCAGCGCGCCGCCCGCCGCTGGGGCATCCGTGCAGGTGACGTGGTGGTTGCCTACGATGACGCCGGCAACACATCCGCGGCCCGCGTCTGGTGGATGCTCCGCAACGCCGGATTCCGCAGCGTCTGCCTGCTCGACGGCGGCCTGGCCGCCTGGCGGCGGGCCGGTTTGCCGCTGCAGGGCGGGCAGCAGGAAGCGGTCCCTGGCGATGTGACGCTCACCGACGGCGCCATGCCCGTTATCGACCGCGCACAGGCAGCGGACTGGGCCAACCACGGTGTGCTGCTCGATGCGCGTGCCGGCGAACGGTACCGCGGTGAGGTGGAACCGGTGGACCCCCGCGCGGGCCACATCCCCGGTGCCGTCAGCGCCCCCACCACCGAAAACCTCGACGACGCCGGACGATTCCTTCCGGCACAGGATCTCCGGCGCCGGTTCGCAGGGCTGGGCGCGGGTGCAGAAACGCCGACGGCGGTTTACTGCGGCTCCGGCGTCACCGCCGCCCACCAGGTCGCGGCACTGGAAATCGCGGGAATCCCCGCAGCACTGTTTCCCGGGTCCTTCTCGGAGTGGTCCAACGATCCTTCCCTGCCCGTCGCCACCGGCGCTGGTCCGACTGGCACCGGTCCGACTGGCACTGGTCCGGCAGCGGAGGGTAGCGTCGCAGTATGACTCCTGGACGCCCCGTACCCCCGCCGCTTGCCCTGCACATTCCCCGTGCCGACGAAATTTCTCCGGACACGGCCACGGATGAAACTGCGGGCCTCCCGGAGGGACGCACGGAGGGACGCACGGAGGGACGTTTGGCCGCCGCCCGCGGCGCCGTCTCCAGCACCAGCGGCCTGGTGCCGCTCACGGTGGCGCGGCGCGCCCCGAAGGCGGACGACGTCGAAATCGCCATTGAGTTCTGCGGCCTGTGCCACTCAGACGTGCACGCCACCCGCGGGGAATGGGGCACGCAGAATTATCCGCTGGTCCCGGGCCACGAGATTGTGGGCCGCGTCAGCCGTGTGGGTTCGGACGTGGACGACTTCGCCCCCGGCGACCTCGTGGGCGTGGGCTGCATGGTTGACTCCTGCCGCGAATGTGAAAGCTGCCTTGACGGACTGGAGCAGTACTGTGAGCGGGGCCTGACCGGCACCTATGGTGCGAAGGACGCCCGGAACGGCGATGCCGTGACCCAGGGCGGCTACGCATCGTCCGTGGTGGTGGACCGCCGCTACGTCCTGCGCGTCCCGGAAAACCTCGACCCCGCGGCAGTGGCGCCGCTGCTGTGCGCCGGCATCACCACATTCTCGCCGCTCCGCCACTTCGGCGTCGAGGAAGGCGACGTGGTGGGCGTCGTGGGCCTGGGCGGCCTGGGCCACATGGCCGTCAAGCTCGCCAAGGCCATGGGGGCCGAGGTGAAGGTCTTCACCACTTCGGAGTCCAAGGTTTCGGCTGCCCTGGAACTCGGTGCCGACAGCGTCATCCTTTCCCGCGATGAGGACGCCATGGCGGCCGCTAACCGCAGCATCGACCTGATCATCGACACTGTGGCGGCACCGCATGACCTGAACCCGTTCTTCCGCACGCTGCGCCGGGACGGGGCGCTCTTCCAGCTGGGGCTGCCCTCCGACGCCATGCCGCCGGTGAACCCCGGTGCGCTGATCCGGCGTCGGATCGCGTACGCCGGTTCCCTGATCGGCGGCATCGCGGAAACCCAGGAGATGCTCGATTTCTGCGCCGAGCACGGCGTGGTGTCCGACGTCGAGATTGTCCGGGCGGACCAGCTCAACGACGCGTATGACCGGATGGTCGCGGGCGACGTCAAGTACCGTTTTGTCCTGGATACAACCACGCTGCAGGCACCGTCGGAAAGGGCTGACGCATGAGCACGCTGTTCACCAAGATTCTCAACGGGGAAATCCCCGGGCGGTTTGTCTGGCGCGAACCGGACGTCTCGGCGTTCCTGACCATGGGGCCCCTGGCCGACGGGCACACGCTCGTCGTGCCCACCGAGGAGGTGGACCGCTGGACGGACGCACCACCGGAAACCCTGGCCAAAGTCATGGAGGTGGCCCGCCGCATCGGCGCGGTCCAGGTTGAGACGTTCGGAGCAGCCCGGGCGGGCCTCATCGTGGCAGGCTACGAGATCAACCACATGCACGTGCACGTCTGGCCGTCCAACAGCATGGCGGAGTTTGATTTCACCACCGCGGACCACAACCCGGACCCTTCCCGGCTCGACGCCAACGCGGAAAAGCTCCGCGCGGGGCTCCGCGACGCGGGCTACGGCGAGTACGTACCGGACGCCTAAGCGGCGAGGGCCTTGTTCAGCACGGCACGGATCCGCTTTTCCGAAACGGAGTAGGCGGTGCCAAGTTCGACGGCGAACAGGCTCACCCTCAGTTCCTCGATCATCCAGCGGACCTGGGTGAGCTCTGCCCCCGCCCGGCGGCCGGGCAGCAGGGCCGACACGGCGTCGTCATACTCATCCTCCAGCCGCTGCACCGCGGCCATGTGCAGGGCGTCGCGCTGCACATTCCCCGGCAGTTTCTCGAGGCGTTTTTCGATGGCGGCGAGGTAGCGCGGCAGTTGGCTCAGCTGGGCGTAGCCCGTCCGGGCCACGAATCCGGGAAACACCAGCTGCTCCAGCTGGCTCTTGATGTCGTTGAGCGCGCTGATGAGAGCCAGGCTGGTGGTGCCCTTGAGCTGCCTTTCGATCCGCCGGGTGCTGGCGAGGATGCGTTCCACGACGGCGGTAACACTGAAGACCGTGTCGATCAGCTCCGCACGCACTTGCTCATACAGGGCGTCGAATGAGGCCTTGTCCCACGGAAGCTGCGCCGGGGTGAGCTTGTCGACCGCCGCGAGGGCGCAGTCGGCGATCAGGGCTGACACCGAGCCGTGGGGGTTCTGGCTGAAAGTCAGTTTCTCCGTGTTGTTGAGGTGTTCCAGGACATAGCGGTCCGGCGAGGGCACCCTGAGGGCCAGCAGGCGGATGACGCCGCCGCGCATGGCCTCCTGCCGCTCGGACGCGGACTGGAACACGCGCAGTGCCACGGACGTCCCCTCGTCCACGAGCCCGGGGTACCCGGTCACAGTGTGCCCCTTGACCGTAACGGTGACTTCGCGCTGCACTGTGCCGAAAGACCACTCGGTCAGGCCGGACTGTTCCGTGAAACCCTGTGGTGACTGCGGCCGGTCTTCACGGGCCGGAAGGGCCGAAGCCTGCGAGCCCTTCTTGGGAGTGCGTGGCCCAGCCGTGGCAGGGGTGGCCCCGAGCGATTCCGCGATGGCACGCCGTGTGGCCGGCGCGAGCCGCTCCTGCAGCGCTTCCAGGTCCTTGCCCTCGTCCAGCACCTTGCCGCGGCTGTCCACCACTTTGAAGCTCACGCGAAGATGCTGCGGAACCGCGTTCCAGTTCCAGGAGCCCGGCGGAATGATATGCCCGCGGAGCCGCCGCAGCACCAGTTCAAGGGCAGGCTCAAGATCGTCCCCGGCAGGATCGAAGTCGGCCTCCAACGCCGCTACCGCGTGCCGGGCGACGTCCGGAGCGGGAACAAAGTTCTTCCGCACCTGCTTTGGCAGTGACTTGATAAGCGCGGTGACCAGCTCCACGCGCTGGCCGGGAATCAGCCAGCGGAAGGGGGCGTCCTCGAGCTGGTTCAGGAACAGGACCGGCACCTCGGCGGTGACGCCGTCGGAGGGGTTGGGCGGTGACCCGGGCGCCACCGGGTGGAATTCATAGCTCAGTGGCAGCTCGAAGCCCTTGTGCAGCCAGGTCTTGGGATAGGCGGATTCGTCCAGGGTGTCGGCGTCTTCACTGAGGAGCAGCGATTGGTCGAAGTCAAGGAGGGACGGGTCCTGCTGCCGCGCGTCCTTCCACCACCTGTCGAAGTGCCGCTCCGAGACAACGTCCTTGCCCACGCGGGCGTCATAGAACTCAAAGAGGGTTTCGTCGTCCACCAGCAGGCCACGGCGGCGCATCCTCGCCTCGAGTTCCTCGACTTCCTGGAGCAGCGCGCGGTTGCGGTGGAAGAACTTGTGGTGGGTTTTCCAGTCGCCCTCGACCAGCGCGTGCCGGATGAAGAGCTCGCGGGCCAGAACGGGGTCAACTTTGCCGTAGTTGATCCGGCGCTGGGCGATGATGGGCACGCCGTACAGCGTGACCTTCTCATAGGCCATCACCGAGCCCATCTTCGTGGACCAGTGCGGTTCGCTGTAGGTGCGCTTCACCAGGTCCGGGGCTACCTGTTCGGCCCATGCCGGGTCAAACTTTGCCGCAACCCGGGCCCACAGCCTGCTGGTTTCCACGAGCTCCGCTGCCATGACGAACGTGGGGGATTTCTTGAACAGGGCTGAGCCCGGGAAGATCGCGAAGCGGCTGCCGCGCGCCCCGGCGTATTCGCGCTTGCGCTCATCGAGGATGCCGATGTGGCTCAGCAGCCCGGACAGCAGGCTGATGTGGACGCCCTCGTGATTGCCGACGGGGTCGGCCAGCCGTTTGTTGTCCAGGCTGATGCCCAGGGGCCGGGCCAGCTGCCGCAGCTGGGCGAACAGATCCTGCCATTCGCGGACACGGAGGTAGTTGATGAATTCAGTGCGGCACAGCCGTCGGAACTGGGTGGAGGACAGCTCCTGCTGCTTTTCCTGGAGGTAGTTCCACAGGTTCAGGAAGCCCGTGAAGTCCGAGTTCTCGTCGCGGAAGCGGGCATGCTTTTCCGCGGCCAGCTGCTGCTTGTCGGTTGGGCGCTCGCGCGGGTCCTGTATGGTAAGCGCGGCCGCCAGGATCATGACCTCGCGGACACAGCCGCGTTTTCCCGCTTCTACGATCATCCGGCCAAGCCGGGGATCAACGGGGAGCTGGGCGAGCTTCTGGCCGACGGCGGTCAGGCCTCCGCTCTTGGCGTCCGCTTGTGCGTTTTGCGGTCTAGCGGCAGTCAAGGCACCGAGCTCCCGAAGCAGTGTCACGCCGTCGTTGATAGCCCGCGAGTCCGGCGGTTCCACGAAGGGGAAGTTCTCCACGTCCTTGGGACCGCGGGCCACGCCCATGGCCGTCATCTGCAGGATGACGGCGGCGAGGTTGGTGCGCAGGATCTCGGGATCCGTGAACTGGGGCCTGGACTCGTAGTCCTCTTCCGAGTACAGCCGGATGGCGATGCCGTCGGAAACACGGCCGCAGCGCCCGGAACGCTGGTTGGCCGACGCCTGGGACACACGCTCGATGGGCAGCCGCTGCACTTTGGTGCGGTGCGAGTACCGCGAAATGCGCGCGGTGCCCGTGTCCACGACATATTTGATGCCGGGCACGGTGAGGGACGTTTCCGCGACGTTGGTGGCCAGCACGATCCGCCGGTTGCGGCCGGGGTGGAACACCTTGTGCTGCTCCTGCAGGCTCAGCCGGGCGAACAGGGGGAGGACCTGGGTGCCGGCCAGCCGCCGGTTGGACTGGATACGGGCGTTGAGGGCCTCGGCGGCGTCCCGGATTTCGCGCTCGCCGGAGAAGAAGATGAGGATGTCGCCGGGCGCTTCGAGGGCCAGTTCGTCGACGGCGTCGCAGACGGCGTCGAGCGGGTCGCGGTCCTCCTCGAGTTCGTCGTCGGAGGAGATGTCCTCATCGTCACCCGCAGACGGGCCGCCCGCCGGCTGTGACAGCGGCCGGTAGCGGATCTCCACCGGGAAGGTGCGTCCGGACACCTCGATGATGGGGGAGGGGTCCTCCTCGGTCCCGAAGTGCTTGGCGAACCGGTCCGGATCGATGGTGGCCGAGGTGATGATCACCTTCAGGTCGGGCCGCTGCGGCAGGATCCGCTTCAGGTAGCCGAGGATGAAGTCGATGTTGAGGCTGCGCTCATGGGCTTCGTCGATGATGATCGCGTTGTACTTGCGCAGCAGTTTGTCGCGCTGGATCTCCGCGAGCAGGATGCCGTCGGTCATGAGCTTGACCTTCGTCGAACGGCTGACTTCGCCGGTGAAGCGGACCTGGAAGCCCACTTCCTGGCCGATCTCGACGCCGAGTTCCTCCGCGATCCGCTCAGCCACCGTCCGGGCGGCGAGCCGGCGCGGCTGTGTGTGGCCGATCAGCCCGTTCTCGCCCAGGCCCAGCTCAAGGCACATCTTGGGGATCTGGGTGGTTTTCCCTGAGCCGGTCTCGCCGGCAATGATGGTCACCTGATTGGCCGCGATGGCGGCCATCAGGTCCTCGCGGCGCTCGGAGACCGGCAGCTCGGCGGGGTAGGAGATATGAAAAGTCATGGCTGGAACCAGTCTACTGCGGCAGGCGCGGGCGTTACGGCCTGTTGAGCGGGGCCGCAGACCTGCCGGGGTACGTTGCTGCCAGTCCCGACCGGGACGTGACACCGAGCTTGGAGTAGATCCGGGTGAGGTGGTACTGCACCGTCTTGACGGACACATACAGCTCAGCGGCGGCTTCCTTGTTACTCAGGCCCGATGCGACGAGGTCAGCCACTGCCTTTTCCTGTTCTGTGAGATCCGGCTGGCCCGGACCCTGGCCGGCTGCCGCCCGGCCCGCCCCTCCCGACGTGTCGTCGGGGCTGACGCCGGTGGCGCGCATCTCCCGCAAACAGCGGTCCACATACGCGCCGGCGCCGAGCACAGCGAAGAGGTCGCGGGCCTCTGTCAGGACGGCCGCGGCCTCCCGCCGTTTGCCGGCGCGCCGGAACGACTGCCCGTAGGCGAACTTAACCCTGGCGCGGGCATAAGGCAGGGGAAGTCCGTCAAGCTGGGCCAGGGCGCCCAGGAAGCTGGACCGGGCGGCATCAAGGTCGCCCCTGGCAGCGTGAATCCGGCCCCGGACGTAGGCCAGGCGCGCCCGGCTGGACCGGTGGCCGCGCAGCTCCGCAAGCTGTTCATGGGGGGCCAGGAAGGAGTCCGCTTCCTCCACGCGTCCGACCATCACCAGGGCGTTGGCGTAGTGGTCCTGCCACGGCCAGAACCCCGGTTCATCGATGCCCGCGGCGCGCTGCATGCGCAGCACGGGCGCCAGGGCGCGGATGACGCCGTCGTAGTCCGCCTTTGTTTCGGCCACCTGGGCCTGGGCGAGGGAATACGGCAAGAGCATGGCGGGGTAGCTGTCGCCCGCCGCGGCACCCCGTTCCAGGTGGCCGGCTGCCGCGTCCCAGTTTCCCCGAAGGGCCTGGATCTGGGCGCCGCTCCAGTGCAGCAGCGGCCGCAGCAGTTCAATGCCGGACTCTTCCTGCATGACCACTGCCGCCTGAACCGTCCGCAGCGCCTCGTCCCACGCGCCGAGGGCGAAGTCCGCCCTGGCAAGCCACCCCTGTGCCCACAGCGAGATGCGCTGCGAACCGTGGGCGAATTCCGTGGGGACCGCTCCGGACAGTTCGGCCCTGGCCTCTTCGACCCGGTCCATGGCCAGGTGCAGCCAGCCTTTGCCCATCTCAAGGCGCTGGCGCTGGGCCCCGAGTTCCGGGAGGCCATCCGCATTCCGATAACTCTGCTCCGCCTCGGCATAGCGGCCCACGAAGCCCAGGCCGAGGCCTTCGATGGCCTGCGCCTCCACAGCTGCCGGGCTGCCCGGCGGGGCAAGTCGCTTCGCGCGCTCCGCCCACGTTACGAGGTCCCTGCCATTGAGGCGGGCCAGCGCGTGGAGCACCTGGCGCTGGCATATTCCGGCCGCCGCTCCGGGATCTGTCGCGGAGTCGACGGCGGTCCAAGCCTTGTGGAGCAGCGCGTCCGCCTGCGCCGGACGGCCGTGAAGAATGGCGAGGTGGCCGCGGACGGTCTCGCTCCGCGGGCTGGGCGCGAAGGATTCCAGGGCATCGAGCGCGGCCACGGCCCGGGGCAGCTCGCCCGCCCCCACCATGGCATCCACCGCCCTGACCAGAAGGGATTCGCGGTCCTCGGGCCGCGGATTCAGGCGCGCTGCCTGCACGTAGGCGTCGGCGGCGGGGTGCCAGGCCCCTGTCGAGGCGAAGTCTTCGGCGGAGGCTTCAAGCTCGGCGGCCAGGCCGGAGTCGGGCATCAGGGCTGCGGCGGCCCGGTGCTTCAGCCGCTGCACAGGGGCGGTCACGATTCGGGAAGCGGCAGCGTGCAGTGCCGCACGCCGCGCCGGGCCGAGGTGCTGGTAGACGGCGGCACGGTATACCGGCAGCGGGAATTCCAGCCGGGTCTCCGCACCCGTGGTGCTGACGCGCAGCAGTCCGGCAGCGTGAGCGGCGTCCGCCGCGGCAACGGTGTCGTCGATGCCGGCCAGTTCTGCGGCAAGGGCAAGCTGTGTCCGGATGCCCAGCACCGCCGCCGCCTGGGTCAGCGCCGCACCCTCGGCGGACAGTCGCCGAAGGGCGGCCGCGACGAACGAGACACATCCGGAGGGCGCCGGCAACGTCTCCGTGCTGGCAGACCAGGCGGAGGCAGGAAACTCTTCAAGCAGGGCCCCGATGAGGGATGGACGTCCGCCGGTGTGTTCCACCAGCGCGCGGGCGGCGGGGAGCGGGAGGTCCGGAGCGGCGGTGCCTCGGCCCATGGTCCGGACTTCATCGGGCGCCAGCGGACCCAGCGGGATGGCGGCCGCCCCTGGAAACCGGAGCAACCCGGTGATCCCGGGGTCCGTCGGTCCGGAGCTTGCCTGGAACTTGTGCTGGTCCAGCGGGTCCGCCGCGAACGGCTCCGGATCGAGGGAAAGGATCGTCAGGCAGGGGAGCTGCCCTGCCCGGCGGAGCGCGTAGAGGAGGGCCTGCAGCGAGGGAGTGTCGGCGAGCTCGATGTCGGTGAGGCACAGGATCAGGGTCTGGCCCGTGCCCGTAATAGTCTTCATGGCGGTAAGGAGGGCGTCACCGGCCTGCTGCACGGATTCGGAGAGGTCCCCCTCTCCAGGGCCGGCCGGACTCGCTGCGAGCAGCTGCCGGATGACGCCGAAATCCACGTGCTGTTCCCACAGCGCGCCGGCTGCCCTGAGAACCGTCGTGTCCTGTCGCGCTACGGCAGCGTCGGAAAGGAACGACTCCAGCAGCGTGGTCTTGCCCATGCCCTGGGCGCCGCTGATGACAGCCAGGGAAAGTTCTCCCGCGCGGGCGGACCGCAACAGTCCCAGCAGGTGCCGGGCCTGTGCGGTGCGTGCGCCACGGAAGGGTCCGGCGTCATTGTCAGGCATCGTTTCCAACAGTAGCGGACCGGTTCAGGCCGCCGTCGTCACGATCCCCGGCGACGGCTCCGCCGGGGATGCGGCCCGGTGCTGGCGGACAAAGGCGGTGACAAGGCCGCCGGCCAAGGCGACGCCGGCAAAAACCAGGAAGGCCACGTGGCTGGGGGCAGAGGCGCCCAGCAGGAAGCCGCCCACCAGCGGACCGACGATGCCGCCCAGCCGGCCGAATCCGGCGCACCAGGCGACACCGGCAGTGCGGGCGGCAGTGGGGTAGTAGTTGGACACGAAGCCGTAGACAAGGACCTGGGTTCCCAGGCTGCCCACACCGGCGAAGGCGACCGAGATCAGCAGCACGGGCAGCGGGAAGCTCAACGTCAGCAGCAGAAGGGAGACCGCCGCGATGACGAACGTGGTGGACACGATGGCCTTGGGGCCAAAGCGGTCCGCGGCGCGCGATGCCACCAGGCCGCCGATCACCGCGCCGGCATTGAGGGCCAGCAGGAAGGTCAGCGAGTAGGTCTTTCCGTAGCCGTGCTGCCCCATGATCTCCGGAAGCCAGGTGTTCAGCCCATAGGTGAGCAGCAGGCCGCAGAAACTCATGAGCCCCAGCAGGACGGTCGGCCTGCGATAGGTGCCCGAGGCGAGCGCCGCGAAGCCGGCGAGAGGGCGTCCGTCCTTGCGCACAGCCGGCGGTGGCACGGAGGTGCGGGACAGCGAAGAGGCCGGGCCGCCGTCGGGCGTGCTGTCTTCGAGCGGAATGCCGGTTTTCACGGAGAGGCGGAGTGCCTCTTCGGTACGGCCCCGGGCGAGCAGCCAACGGGGTGATTCCGGCAGCTTCAGGAGTGCCAGCGGAAACAGGATGACCAGGGGGAGGGCGCCGATCAGAAAGAGGCCCCGCCAGTCGGTGATGCCGGTCAGCACGATGGCCAGCAGGGACGCGAGCAGGCCGCCCGCGGGCACGCCCGAGTAGACGATTGCGTTGTAGAAGTTGCGCTTCCCGGCGGGTGCGAACTCGGCCACCACCGCACCAGCGGTGGCAACCAGCGCGCCCACGCCGATTCCCGTCAGGAACCGCAGGACGCCGAACACAGGGACGCTTGTGGCCAGGGCCGTGAAGGCCATGCCGAGGGAGAACCAGACGATGTTGATCAGCATGAGCTTTCGGCGGCCCAGGAAGTCACCCACGGCGCCAGCGGTGAGCGCG
The DNA here is from genome assembly GCF_017052465.1 of Arthrobacter pascens. GTDB lineage: Bacteria > Actinomycetota > Actinomycetes > Actinomycetales > Micrococcaceae > Arthrobacter > Arthrobacter pascens. Next base: position 9,777 of record NZ_JAFHKT010000152.1, on the reverse strand, counting down.
CCGACCATGACCCCCATCAGGGCGTAGCTGCCCAGGGCGCCTGCCTGGGCCGGATCCAGCGGACCGATGTGGCTGGGATCGCGCAGCAGCGACGGGACGACGGTTCCGTAGACCACGAGGTCGTAGCCGTCAAAGAGCAGGGCAGCGGCCGCGATGGCCATCACCCAGCGGACTGTTTTGGTGCGGGCCGCATCGGTTGACGGGGTGTCGGTTGTTGAGGGCACACGTGTTGAGGGCAGAGCATTCATGGCGGGCTCCATTGGCCTGGGCCGCGTCATTGCGGCCGATGGGAATACTGCTGGTGGGTGGTTGGTGCCGGCGGGCGCGGGTTAATTCCCGCGGCCGCGCCGGGATCAGCCGAGGTCGCCGCCTGCGACGGCGAGGACACTGCCGGTGATGTAGGAGGCTTCGTCGGAGGCCAGGAAGGCGATCGGTGCGGCCTGCTCGTCGAGGGTTCCGTAGCGCTTCAGAAGCGACGAGCCGATGCTCTGGTCCACGATCTGCTGGTACCAGGCCTTCTCCCTGTCGGTGTCGGGCTGGGGGCCCCGTGCCACTTTGCGCGGCGGTGCCTCGGTGCCGCCGGGCGCGGTGGCCACCACACGGATCCCATGCGGGGCGGCCTCCAGGGCCAGGGCTGCCGTAATGGCTTTCACCCCGCCCTTGGCCGCGGCGTACGGGACCCGGTTGACGCCGCGCGTGGCAACGGAGGCCACGTTGACGATCACGCCGCCCCGCCGGCTGATCATGTGCGGCAGCACCGCCCGGCAGGCCCAGAGGGTGGGGAAGAGGGACCGCTGTATTTCACGGCTGATCTCGTCCGGTTCGTAGTGCTCGAACGGCTTGGCCCAGATGGTGCCGCCCACGTTGTTGATGAGGACATCGATGCGGCCGCGGAGCTGGAGTGCTTCGGTGATGGCGCCGCTCGCGCCGTCGTACCTCTCCAGGTCGGCCGTAACGCCGACGGCGGTCCCGCCGGCTGTGCCCGTTCCGGCTGCGGAGTGATCGGCGGCGAGGGCGGCGGCCGCTTCATGGACGAGCTCGGCACGGTCCACGAGGATGGTGTCGGCGCCTTCGGCGGCCACGCGCGAGGCCACGGCGTGGCCGATCCCTTGGGCCGCTCCCGTGACGACCACGACCTTCCCGGCGAAGCGGCCCGGGCTGACGCGGTTCAAGCGGAGGCCCCTGCCAGTGCCGGCGCTGCGGCGGTGCTTCCGACGGCAAAGCGTTCGTAGTAGAAGTTGGCCGGGGTGATGCCCTGGGCGTCCCAGTACTTGCGCACGGCATCCACCATCGCGGGCGGGCCGCACAGGTACACGTCGACGTCGCCGTCGTTCAGCTGGGCGGCGGTGATGTACTGGGTCACGTAGCCCTTCTTGTCCGCCGTGCTTTCGGGGTCAGCCACGCAGTAGTCGAAGGTGAAGTTGCCGATGGCCTCTGCGTACTGCCGGAGCTTGTCCAGCTCCACGAGGTCCTTGTCGAATGTGACGCCGTAGGCGAGGTGAACCGGGTGGGCCGGGGCCTCTTCAAGTCCTGTGGCGATCTTTTCCAGCATGGACAGCAGCGGTGCGATGCCGGTGCCGCCGGCCAGCATCAGCACGGGACGCTTGATGTCCCGGAGGAAGAAGCTCCCCATGGGGCCGGTCAGGGGGAGCGCATCACCGACGGCGGCGCGCTCCTTGAGGTAGGTGGTCATGGCGCCGTCCGGCGCCGTGCGGATGAGGAAGCGCAGCTCGTCCGACGACGGGCCGCTGCTGAACGAATAGGACCTCACGGCGTCGGTGCCGGGGACCGCAAAGTTCATGTACTGGCCGGGCAGGAACTTGAGGTCCCCGCGGTTCTCCACGGCCAGGGTGACGGCTGCGGTGTTGTCTGCGAACCAGGTCAGTTCCTTGACGGTGGCGTCGAAGGTGGACGCTCCCGCCTTGGCCATCTCGGACGTGCCGGAGATCTGGAGGACGAGGTCGGTTTCCGGAACCATCTGGCACGGGAGGCAAAAGCCCTTCTCGGCTTCGTCTTCCGTGAGCGCCTCGTCGATGTAGTCGCCGCCGTCGTATTTTCCTGATTCGCAGAAGGCCTTGCAGGTGCCGCAGGCACCGTCGCGGCAGTCGAAGGGGATGTTGATGCGGGATTTGTACGCGGCGTCGGCAACCGTTTCGTTCGGGTTTGCGGTGACAAAGCGGGTGACGCCGTCCTCGAAGCTGAGGGCAATCTGGTAACTCATGGGGGCTCGATTCCAGTCGTTTCGGAGGTTTAGATGTGGTAGATGTCCACGACGTGGTGGATGTAGTCGTTCTTCAGGACGACTTTCTTCTTGGTGATGACGGGCTGCGTGCCGGAATAGTCGATGGTGTAGAACGACGTTCCGAAGTACGGATCGATGTTCTGGTAGCGGTAGTAGAGCGTCTGCCAGTTGAAGCGGACGTCTACCTCGCTGCCGCGCCATCCGATGATTTCCACGTTGGTGATGTTGTGGCCGGTGCGCGGTTCCGGCAGGCTCGTGGCGCTGGAGCGGTCCGTCTTGATGCGGAAGACGCGGTCTTCCAGCCCGCCGCGGTTGGGGTAGTAGATGAGCGAAATTTCGCGCTGGGGATCGCTGGTGAGCTGGTCGTCGTCGGCCCAGGCGGGCATCCAGAACTCGGCCTCCGGGTGGTAGCAGTCCAGCCAGCGGTCGAATTCGCGGTCGTCCAGGAACCGGGCTTCGCGGTAGAGGAAGGACCGGATGTCGTCCAGGGTGGCGGGGCCGGACCCGGTGTTCCGGTCTACGTTCACGGTGTCGGTGTCGGTGTCGGTGTCGGTGTCGGTCGTTTGTGTCATGAGGTGCTCCTGCTGTGGTCCGGGCTAGTTGCTTGCTGCTGATTCGACGTCGACCGCCTTGCGCATCGTCTCCACCCAGTAGCCGTGCTGGATGGGGTACAGGCCTTCGTCCTCGGTCCGGGCGCCGCTGGAAATTGGCGTGAGCCCGATCTTGTCGGCATTGGCGTCCGGGCCCTGGATCTGGTGCATCACGCCGCGGCTGAGGTCGTTCCAGGGGGCCGCGGTGGCCAGGTAGGTCTTCTGGCAGGAGCGGAACTCTTCGAGGTCGTCCGGCGTGGCCATGCCGGAGGCGTTGAAGAAGTCCTCGTACTGGCGGATGCGGTTGGCCCGGGCTTCCGCGCTTTCGCCCTTGGGCGCGATGCAGTAGATGGTCACCTCAGTCTTATCGACCGAGATGGGGCGGAAGTGCCGGATCTGTGAGCCGAACTGGTCCATCAGGTAGACGTTCGGGTACAGGCAGAGGTTGCGGGAGATGTTGATCATCCAGTCCGCCTTGGCCTCGCCGTACTTCTCCACGAGTTCGTCGCGGCGGTCGAACAGCGGGCGGTTGGCCGGGTCCAGCCATTCGGTCCAGAGCAGCAGGTGGCCGTGGTCGAAGGAGTAGTAGCCGCCCTTTTGCTTGGCCCAGCCGCCGGCATCCATGTTCTTGGTTTCATTGGCTGACTCGCCCGTGGTACGGCGGGCGGTGGTGGCGGCGTAGTTCCAGTGCGTGGCGGAGACGTGGTAGCCGTCGGCGCCGTTTTCGGCCTGAAGCTTCCAGTTGCCGTCATACGTGTAGCTGGAGGCACCGCGCAGGACTTCCAGGCCGTCGGGGGACTGGTCCACGATCATGTCGATGATCTTGGTGGATTCGCCGAGGTGCTCTTCGAGTGGCTTCACATCCGGATTGATGCTGCCGAAGAGGAACCCGCGGTAGCTTTCGAACCGTGCCACCTTCGTGAGGTCGTGCGAACCCTCCTTGTTGAACTGCTCCGGATAGCCGGCCTCGCGGGGGTCCTTGACCTTGAGCAGCTTGCCGGTGTTGTTGAAGGTCCAGCCGTGGAAGGGGCAGGTGAACGTGGTGCGGTTGTCCGTCTTGCGCCGGCACAGCATCGCCCCGCGGTGGCTGCAGGCGTTGATGAGGGCGTTCAGTCCACCCTGCTTGTCACGCGAGATGATGATCGGCTGGCGGCCGATGTAGGTGGTGAAGTAATCGCCCACGTTGGGGATCTGGCTGTCGTGGGCCAGGTACACCCAGTTGCCCTCGAAGATATGCTTCATTTCCAGTTCGAACAGGTCCTCGTCCGTGAAGATGCTCCGTTTGGCGCGGTAAACGCCGTTCTCGTGATCCTCCACGAGGGCCTGGTCAAGGTGGGCTCGGATGCCCGCCAGCGTCTCTGTCATGTTGGCTCCTATCAATGTCGGGCAGCGTTGCCCGTGTGCCGGGATCTGGGCCCGTGCGGACCGCCGAACGTTCGGTCGGTCAATCGAATGCAGCCAACTCTGCCAGCGGGTGGCGCCCGTCACACTAGGCATTTGCCTAGGCCTGCCTAGGCGCTTATTGAGACTTCAAAAGTCTCAAAGTAGGGTAATTAGATATTTGTTGAATACTAGTTTCAGGCCTACGCTGTTGAACAAACAACCATTGACGTGGCACAGACCACACAGCGAAGGAGCGGACCGGCATGGAACTGCGGCACTTGCGTTATTTCGTTGTGCTGGCTGAAACCTGCCACTTCGGGCAGGCCGCCGAGCGCCTGAAAATGGCACAGCCACCGCTGTCCCAGCAGATCCGGCAACTGGAGGCCGAGCTCGGAACGGAGCTTTTTGCCCGGACCACCAGAAGTGTGAGCCTGACCCCGGCTGGCGAGGCATTCCTCGCCGATGCGCAGCGCATCCTCAGCAGTGTCGAGGAAGCCGCCCGCCGGGCGCGCCGGTTTGCAGACGGAAAGGCCGGAACGCTTCGCATCGGACTGACGGGGACCGCGTCCTACACCCAGCTTCCTGTCCTGGCGCGGCTGGTCAAGGAGCAGCTCCCCGAGGTGGTGCTGGACATCCACACCGAGATGCTGACGCCGGCCATTGAACTGGCCCTGGCCGCCGGGGAACTCGACGTCGGCGTCCTCCGGCCGCCCGTCCGGGATCCAGGACTGGAAGTGCGGCCAATAGCGCGTGAAAAGTTCGTGGTCGCCCTGCCGAACGGCCACCGCCTGGCTGCCGCGGACAGCCTGACCATTGGCGAGCTCCGGGCGGAGGATTTCATCATGTACCCGGCGGGCTCCCGGTCGGTCGTCCATGAAGCGGTCATCCGCGCGTGCCGTGCGGCGGACTTCTACCCCCGAGTGGTCCACGAATCCGCTAAGACGTCCACCCAGCTGTCACTCGTCGCGGCCGGGCTTGGCGTCGCCGTCCTGCCGGAATCAGTCCGCGGCATCGCCCTGGCCGGCGTCCAATACCGGGCTGTGTCCGGCGCGGACGACGTCGAGCTGGCGCTGGCCTGGTGCCGCACCGGCCCGTCGCGGCTGATCGACTCGTTCCTCGCCACTCTCGAGGACAACAACATATTCCTTGACTCAAGCAACCCCGGAGGACCTCCGTGAAAATCACGTCCATCGAGGCGATTCCGTTCGCCATCCCCTATTTGAAGCCCTTGCGCTTCGCCAGCGGAGAGGTGCACACGGCATCGCATGTGCTGGTCCGTGTCCACAGCGACGACGGCATCGTCGGTGTTGCAGAGGCGCCGGCGCGACCCTTCACCTATGGTGAAACGCAGGAATCCATCGTGGCCGCGATCCGGACGCTGTTCGCGCCCCAGCTTGCGGGAATGTCCATCCTGGACCGCGAGGCAATGCATGCCGTCATGGACAGGACCGTCGGGAACCCCACCGCCAAGTCGGCGGTGGACATGGCGGTCTGGGACGTCATCGGCAAGACCCTTGGCCAGCCCGTTACGTCACTGTTGGGCGGCTTTTCCGACAGCATGCGCGTCAGCCACATGCTCGGCTTCGCCGAACCCGCCGTGATGGTGGCCGAGGCAGAGCGCATGCGCGACACCTACGGGATCACCACCTTCAAGGTGAAGGTGGGCCGCAGGCCGTACGGCCTGGACGTCGATGTCTGCCGCGCCCTGCGTGAGGAGCTCGGCAGTGGCATCGAACTGTACATCGACGGCAACCGGGGCTGGACGCCGTCGGAATCCCTGCGCGCCCTCAACGCCATGGCGAATCTTGACCTCACGCTGGCCGAAGAGCTGTGTCCGGCGGATGACGTCCTCGGACGCAAATGGCTGGTGGATCACTGCCCGGTTCCGTTCGTGGCGGACGAGAGTGCCACGAACCCCGCGGAAGTGACCCGTGAACTGCTCAGCGGTGCCGCTAATGCCGTCAGCATCAAAACGGCACGTACGGGGTTCTCGCACTCCCAGCGTGTGCTGTTCCAGTGCGACGGCCTGGGCGTCGAGGTGGTGATGGGGAACCAGATTGACGGTCAGCTCGGCACCCTGTGCACCGTCACCTTCGGCGCGGCCTTCAAGTCCACCACCCGGCGCGCGGGGGAGCTCTCCAACTTCCTCGACATGAGCGATGACCTCCTGGCTGAGCCTCTCGAGATCGTGGACGGCCGGCTCGCGGCCCGGCAGGTCCCGGGGATCGGGACAGAGATCGATCCCGAAAAACTGGCCAAATACCGGCTCGACCTCAGCAACTGACCTGATACCCAGCTCCACTCCATCCAACCAAAACCCCGCGGCGCCCGCACTGAGGCAGGCGCCGGCTGCAGAAAGTGAGTCGACGATGACAACCCACCTGAGCGAATTCGATGCCAAGGCCGCCGAGTCCGGCAACGCCGCCACGGAGCGCTTCCGTGACAGCGGCAAGACCGCGGCGCTCGCCGTTCCCAAAGAGCGCGTGTCACTGCTGGCGAACGAGGTTCTTGGCGCGGTCTACGACGCCATCCGCAAGCACAAGGTGACCTACGACGAGTTCAACGCCCTCAAGGCCTGGCTGATCGGCGTGGGCGAGGACGGCGAATGGCCGCTGTTCCTGGACGTCTGGGTGGAGCACGTTGTCGAAGAGGTCGCCACGGAGGACCGCGAAGGCAACAAGGGCACCATTGAAGGACCGTACTATGTGCCGGGTTCGCCGCAGCTCGACACTCCCGCCACCCTGCCCATGCGGGAAGACGAAGGCGGCACGCCGCTGCTGTTCCAGGGCCAGGTCCGTGCCGTTGACGGCACCCCGCTTCCTGGCGCGCACGTGGAAATCTGGCACGCGGACGACAACGGTTTCTACTCCCAGTTCGCGCCTGGCCTGCCGGAGTGGAACCTGCGCGGCACTGTTGTGGCGGACGCCGCAGGCAACTTTGCCTTGAACACCGTGCAGCCCGCTCCGTACCAGATTCCCACCGACGGCGCCTGCGGCAAGCTGATCGCGGCGGCAGGCTGGCATGCCTGGCGCCCGGCCCACCTCCACCTGAAGGTCTCCGCCCCCGGCTACCAGTTGCTGACCGCACAGCTCTACTTCGACGGAGACCAGCACCTCTCGGACGACATCGCCTCGGCCGTCAAGCCGGAGCTCGTCCTGAGCCCGGCGGAACGTCCGGACGGCACCGGCAACGAGGTCACGTACGACTTCGTCCTGGACGCCGAACGCGTCTAGCCCGCGATCAGCGAACACCAATAGGAAGGGGCAACCCCGTGCTTTTTGCCGTGCGTATGGACGTCAGCGTTCCGCAGGACATGGACGCGCAGGCCAAGGCTGAACTGCTGGCCGCCGAGAAGGACTATTCGCAGGACCTGCAGCGCAAGGGTGAGTGGCAGAGCATCTGGCGCTGCGTGGGCGAATACGCCAACATCAGCATCTTCGACGTTGCGGGCAACGAACGCCTGCACGAGATTCTCTGGGGATTGCCGCTCTTCCCCTACATGACGATGGATATCACGCCCCTGGCGGAACACCCTTCGGACATCTCGCTGGACTGACGCCCTGTAACAGCAATGGACCCGGCTCGTGTGAGCCGGGTCCATTGCTGTTGGCGGTGGGTTGTTGGCGGTGGGTTGTTGGCGGTGGGTTGTTGGCGGTGGGTTGTTGGAGGGAGCGGGCACGCCTAGAAGTTGCGCACCGTGTAGTTGCGGCTGGGCAGGTCCAGCGCGGACCAGTCCCGGATCGAGTATTCCGGCGGCGTGTGTCCGCGCCCGTCCCGCACGACGGCGGTAAGGGACGCAACCACTGAGACGAGGATCAGGACAACGAGGGCGATTCCGAAGATTTCCATACCTCTATGGTTCTCTTGGGGAGGGTAGGAAAGAAGTGGCAGAAATGCCCAAAAAGGACAAATTTCTGCCATACTGGATGCATGCTCAAATCAGTGGCAGTGATTGCGGTTCCCAACTTCTCGATCTTCGAGTTCGGCACCGCGTTTGAGGTGTTCGGTATCGACCGTTCGGACCGCGGGACGGGTGTGCCGAAGTTCGATTTCCGGGTCTGCACGCCCGTGCCGGGAGACATACCGCTGAAAACCGGCCTCACTATGAACGTGAGCCTGGGTCTTGAGGCCGCAGCGGATGCAGACCTCGTGGTGATGGCGCCGTACGGCCGTGAGGAAGACGTTCCGGAGGAAGTCCTCGAGACCCTTCGCGCCGCCCATGAACGGGGCGCCTGGGTCATGTCCATCTGCTCCGGTGCCTTTGCCCTGGCACGGGCAGGTCTGTTGGACGGGCGCCGCTGCACCACGCACTGGCATTATTCGGGTGAACTGGCAGCGAAGTTCCCCAAGGCGTTGGTGGATGAGAACGTCCTGTACGTCCAGGATGGCAAGATCATTTCCAGCGCCGGAACGGCGGCAGGGATCGATGCGTGCCTCCATTTGGTCCGTGTCGAGTTTGGCGCCGCGGTGGCGGCAGCCATAGCCCGGGACATGGTGGTTCCGCCACACCGCGACGGCGGGCAGGCCCAGTTCATCGACCGCCCCATGCCGGAATGCGGCTCGCAGCCCATGGAGGAACTGCTGCGGTGGATGGTCCAGAACCTGGATGACGAACATCCTGTCCACGAACTCGCCGCCCGCGTGCACATGTCGCCCCGGACCTTTGCCCGCCGCTTCCGTGCCGAGACGGGCGCCACGCCGGCTGCATGGCTGAATTCCCAACGGGTGCTGAGGGCGCAGGAACTGCTTGAATCCACCGAGCTGAACATCGACGAAGTGGCCAGGCAGTCCGGATTCGGCCACCCCGTGCTGCTCCGCCACCACTTCGCCAAAGTGCTGGACACCAGCCCGCAGTCATACCGCAGGGCGTTCCGCGGCCAGTTGACGCCGGCTGGCTAGGTCTGTCGCGCGACTGAGGTAGCCCGGCGGGCAGCGGAACGCTTAAATGTCAGACCCCACAGCGACACTTGAGTTATGGACGGTAATGGGGGGTCTGAAGCGGTTCCGGCCGCAGCGGGGTGCGGTTGCGCCGACAGCTGCTCTCAGGCGACGGCAACGGACGATGCGGCCCTAGCCCTGTCCGGAGGCGCGGCCGCTCTGTGCGGAGGCGCGGCCGCTCTGTGCGGGGGGATGGCCGAGCAGGAGGGTGCCCGGCTGATTGATGAGATCCGGGCACTGGAAGTGGAAAAGTCTGCCTTGGCTGCCCGCCAGGCCCGCTTGACCGTCGCATTTGATCAGTTGCAGCGCCGGCAGCAGGCCGACGCCGGGATCCCTGCTGATGAGCTCGGGGCGGGCATCGGAGCGCAGATCGCCCTGGCGCGTGGCGAATCCCCGGCCAAGGGGAACCGGTTGTTGGGCCTGGCCAAGGCCCTGGTGGCCGAGATGCCGCACACGCTCGCTGCCGTGGAGACGGGGCAGCTTAACGAGTGGCGGGCCACGTTGCTGGTGCGCGAAACGGCGTCCCTGTCCGCCGCGGACCGGTCCAGCGTCGATGAGGAACTCGCCCCCGACACCGGAACGCTGACCGGTGCAGGAGACCGGGCCGTCGTGGCCGCCGCCCGG
>NZ_JAFHKT010000151.1 GCF_017052465.1 Arthrobacter pascens | reverse complement strand
GGTCACACGGCGGCACCACCGGCACCGACAACGGCACCCTCCTGTGCTCCCATCACCACCACCTCATCCACAAAGAACAATGGACCATCCACATGCGATCCGGCGTCCCCTGGTTCATCCCGCCACCGCACATCGACCCCCACCAAAAACCCCGCCGCAACCACCACCACCGCACATGAACACCCGGGAACAAGGGCGATCACCAACGTGGCGTCCTAGGGCCGGAGCCCGACGACCACTGTGGCGTCGAGGTCGTCGGACCTCACAATGCGAGGCGTAAGCCCGCCCCGGGCCACCGTGGTTGCCGTGAGATCAGCCTGGCGACGGCTCGTTTCGATGAGCAGATGGCCTCCAGGCCTGAGCCACGTGCGCGCTGCAGCAGCAACCTTCCGCTGGATGTCGAGTCCGTCCTGCCCCCCGTCAAGTGACAGCCTGGACTCGTGGACGCGGGCTTCGTGGGGCATGCTGCTGATGGACTCGGTGGGCACGTACGGCGCGTTGACCGCCAAAATGTCTACCTGTCCCCTGAGGCGACGAGGGAGTGCCGAGTAAAGATCCCCTTCATGGACGTTGCCTCCTGCGGGAAGAATATTGCCTCGGGCACAGCGCACCGCCGCAGGATCGACGTCGGAAGCATGCAGCTCAATATCCTTTGCCACCGCAGCCAGGGCAGTACCCACAGCACCCGAGCCGCAGCAAAGGTCCACGACCACGGCGCCAGCCGCGGCCATCGGAGACGTTTTCACACGCAGGAGCTGCGCTGCTTCACGGACCAGCAATTCCGTACGACGGCGGGGCACGAAAACCCCGGGTTCCACAGCGATTCGAAGTCCGCAGAACTCTGCCCAGCCCAGAATATGCTCCAGCGGAAAGCCAGCAACCCGCTGATCAACGGCCTCCGACAGCTGACCCGGAGGAAAGCGGGCGGCGAGCAGTAGCTCGGCTTCCTCTTCGGCATAAACGCAGCCCGCGGCGCGAAGCCGGGTAGTGATGGCAGAGAGGGGTAGATGGTCAAACGGCATCGGAATGTCCTTCGGCTGAGCGATGGGCATCCCCTGCACCGACTAACCCCGGCGGTCCGGACGGCGGGCAGGGAGAACCCAGACTGGCATTGCGGTAATGGTTCCCACCTCCCCTGAATCTCAAAGCGCGGGCTTCGGGGCCCGCGAATCTTCATGTTATCGGACGCGGAGGGGCGGTCCTTGGCAAGATGGAGCCATGACGCCACGTGAAAACCACCTGCTCATCTGGACCGGCTCGTATACGGCGGACAACGGCGGTCACGGCGCCGGCATCGGGGCCATCGCAGCCGCACCCGACGGCACCCTCACCTGGCGGGGCACCGCCGCCAAGGCGGATTCGCCGTCGTTCATTGCTGTGCACCCCTCCCTGCCGCTGGTCTACGCCGTCGGTGAAAGTGCACAGTCCGTGCAGGCCTTTCGCCGGCGTGGCGAGTTCGGTCTGGAACCGGCGGGTGAGCCATGGCCTGCAGGAGAAGCCGCGTGCCATGTTGCCGTCGACCCCGGCGGCAGGTTCGTCGCCGTTGCCTGTTGGGGGGACGGCCAGGTACTGCTCTACGAACTGGATAACGACGGCGGCATCACAGCCCGCTTCGCAGCGGCACCGTCGGCGGATCCGTACGACGGCGGACGGCCCAGTCGCGCCCATGCCAGCCTCATGCTCGCCGACGGCCGCATCATGACCACCGACCTGGGACATGACCTGCTGCGCGTCTGGAACTACGTCCCCGGACATGGACTCGTGCTGGATCACGAAGTGGTGCTGCCCAAGGACAGCGGTCCCCGCCATCTGGTGCAGCACCCGGACGGCAGGATTTTCGTCGTCTCGGAGTATTCCATCGAGATCTTCGCAGCCCGGGCGGCATCCGGCACCGGGCAGTTCGAGTTGGTCAGCCAAGGCCCGGCATCGGCCGCCAACGCCCGCGAGGGCGACTCCGCGGCAGAGATTGCCCTGTCTCCAAATGGAAAGTTCGCCTACGTGGGAATCCGCGGTTCCAATCGGATCTGTGTGCTGGACGTCGACGGCGTGCGGGGCCACATCCGCCCGATGACGGACTTTTCCAGCGGAGGCGACTGGCCCCGCCACCACCTGGTCCGGGACGGGTGGCTTCATGTCGCCCACGAACGTTCCCACGACGTCACCACCTTCCGCCTCGACGCCGAATCCGGGCTTCCGGGCGACATCGGCAACAGGCTTGTTGTGGGTTCCCCTACGGCGCTGGTTGTGGCAAGCTAAAACGAATCGACAAACCCAATACAGCATCTGTCATCATCTTTACAGCGATGTCTTACTCACTGGAAAGGATGGCTTCCAGCGCGGCTTGGGCAGGTCGTCACGCACGTTACCCGGATGGGCCGGGATAAGCAGCGTTGCTTCGCGGAAGGTTTCTCAGCCATGTCCTCCAACCCTGTCCAGCGCTTCACGCGCCCCCGCACAACCCTCAACCACGCGCGCCGGGCCTCCGGCATCGCCCGTACCGCGGCGGCTGCTGCCGCCGTTCTGGCCCTCGTGAGCGCCGCCCTTCCCGCCCAGGCCGCACCGGGCTCCAGGGATCCGGGGTCCCCATCGGGCAGCCAGCCCTCGTCGGCCCTTCAGTCCCTGCGGGCACCGGTCACGGACGAGAACTTCTACTTCGTCATGGCGGACAGGTTCAGCAACGGCGATGCCGCCAACGACGACGGCGGGCTGGGACCGGATCCGATGGTGTCCGGTTTCGACCCCACGCGCAAAGGCTTCTACAACGGCGGCGACCTGAACGGGCTGCTGGAGAAGATCGACTACATCCAGGGGCTGGGCACCACGTCAATCTGGCTGACGCCCAGCTTCAAGAACAAGGCGGTGCAGCCAGAGGACAAGTCCGCCGGCTACCACGGCTACTGGGTCACCGACTTCACGCAGATCGATCCGCACCTGGGCACCAATGCCGAGCTCAAGGAACTCATCGATGAGGCGCATTCGCGCGGCATGAAGGTGTACTTCGACATCATCACCAACCACACGGCGGACGTCATTGGCTATGAGGAAGGCGCACGCGCCGGTTATGTGTCCAAGGACAAGGCGCCTTACCGCACGGCGGCCGGGGCGGAGTTCGATGACCGCGACTACGAAGGAAAGGCTGATTTCCCGCGGCTCGACGCAAAGACCTCGTTCCCGTACACACCCGTACTGGACCCGGCGGAGCAAAACCTCAAGGTGCCTGCCTGGCTCAACGATCCCACGCTCTATCACAACCGCGGGGACACCACTTTCGCCGGTGAGAATTCGTACTATGGCGACTTCTTCGGCCTGGATGACCTGTTCACCGAGCACCCCGCCGTCGTGAAGGGCATGACGGACGTCTACCAGACCTGGATCAGGGACTTCGGCGTTGACGGGTTCCGGATCGACACCATGAAGCACGTGAACGATGAGTTCTGGCAGCAGTTCGGTCCGAAGGTCCTCAGTTACGCGAAGCAGCAGGGCAAGGACGAGTTCTTCATGTTCGGGGAGGTCTTCGATACCTCCAAGAGCTTCACCTCGCAGTTCACCACCCGCAACAAGATGCAGGCCGTGCTGGACTTCCCTTTCCAGGACGCCGCCCGCAATTTTGCCTCCCGCAGCCGGGACGCCCGCCAGCTGGAGACGTTCTTTTCCCTGGACGACTGGTACACGGATGCAGACTCCAACGTGTACCAGCTGCCCACCTTCCTCGGGAACCACGACATGGGCCGGATCGGCAGCTTCATTTCCGCGGACAACCCGGGCGCTGACGACGCCGAACGGGTGTCCCGCGACGAGCTCGCCCACGAGCTGATGTACTTCTCGCGCGGAAACCCGGTGATCTACTACGGCGACGAGCAGGGCTTCACCGGCCCGGGCGGAGACCAGGATGCCCGCCAGACACTCTTCGCCAGCAAGGTGCCGGAATACCTCGACGACGATCTCCTCGGCACTGACGCCACCCATGCGACGGACAACTTCAACACCGCACACCCGCTCTATGGCAAGATCAGCGAACTCGCCGCGCTGACCAAGGACCACCCCGCCTTGCGGAACGGTGCGCATCAGCACCGCTACGCGTCCGATGGCCCTGGTGTCTACGCCTTCTCCCGCACGGACGCCAAGGACCAGCGCGAATACGTTGTGGCGCTGAACAACAGCGAGCAGCCCCGGACGGCGTCCATCCCCACGTACATCGCAAAGCGCAACTACACGCTTCTTTACGGTGACGCCGCGGCGGAATCGAAGACATCGGCGGACGGGAAGCTGACCGTAACCGTGCCGCCGCTGTCCGCAGTCGTCTACCAGTCCTCCGGCCGGATTCCGCACTCAAAGAGGGCCCCCGGCGTCACACTGCAGGCGCCCGCCCCAGCTGCAGCCACCGCCACCGCTCCCGGCGACAACGGGCGAATGCAGGTAACGGCCGACGTCGACGGCTCGTCGTTCTACCAGGTCACCTTCCAGGCCCAGACGGCCGGAGGGAAATGGGAATCCATCGGCACCGACGACACCGCACCGTACCGGGTCTTCCATGACGTGGCCTCACTCAATCCCGGGACGGCCCTGAAGTACCGGGCAGTGGCCCTCGACAACTCAGGCCACACGTCTGTCAGTCGCACCCGCGCCGCCTCGGTCCCGGCCCCGGCCCTGACCATCCAGCAGCCAAAGGAAGGCAGCACGGTCCAAGGGAACGTGGAGGTCATGGCCACGGCGGACCCCGAAAAGGCCAGCCACGAGGTGGGCTTCGAACGGAGGATTGCCGGCGGGGAATGGACGCCAGTCGGTGTGGCGGATGATTCCTCGCCCGATTACACCGTGGTGGACGACATAGCGGCCCTGCAGCTTCCGGACGGGACCAAGGTGAGCTACCGGGCGACAATGAGCAGTTCCGGCGTCAGCGTGGTCAGCGGCGTGCGGACCGTCGTCGTGGGAATCGCCGCCGTTCCGCAGCCACAGTCCGTCACCGTTGCGGGCGACCTGAACGATGAGATGGGATGCCCGGGCGACTGGCAGCCCGCATGCACGTCGGCGTTCATGGCCCTGGATCCGACCGACAGCATCTGGAAGCTGACCGCCCACCTGCCCGCCGGCAGGTACGAATTCAAGGCAGCCATCAACGGTTCCTGGGACGAGAACTACGGCCAGGGCGGGGCACAAAACGGCACGAACTTAGTCCTGAACCACGACGGCGGCCAGGTCACCTTCCGGTACAGCCACAGCACACATGTGATCACGGCCGGCTGAGTCCGTGCCGCCCGTTGCTTAGCCGCGGATCGACTCCTCGACCGCGGCTAAGAGGGCGTTGAACCGCTCGTTCTCGTCCAGGCTGTCGAGCAGTACGGAATCACCGTCGGAATTGGCCAGGGGCACCTGCCAGTTGGGGTACTGGGCTGACGTTGTCCCCGGCTGGTTCTGCACCCTGCGCTCCCCTACGGCGTCAACCAGTGCGACGCCGAGCAGCACGGACGGCGTCTGGGCCAGCAAGCGGTGCAGTGCCTCGATCCGTTCCTCCTCGGTACCGGCGTCGTCGGCCGGAAGAAGCCCCCGCTGCCGCAGCAGCTGCATCATCTTTTCAAGTGTGGCGTTGTGATCGAGCCGCTCCTCCTCCGCAGGCCGCTCAAGGAGGCCCAGCCCGCTGCGAAGCGTCACGTGGTCTCCGGCGAGGTAGCCCGCCGTCGGCGGGAGGTCGTGGGTGTTGACGCTGGAGAGGGCCTGCAGACGGTACTTTTCCGGCGCAAGGGGAGCGTCGCCGTCGCTCTCGAACCACAGGATGGAGGTGCCCAGGATGCCGCGCGCCGCCAGGTAGTCGCGGACCCACGGCTCAAAGGTGCCCAGGTCCTCCCCGATCACCACGGCGCCGGCACGCTGTGCCTCGAGCGCCAGAATCCCGATCAGGGCATCGTGGTCGAAACGGACGTAGGCGCCGTCCCCGGCGGAATTCCCGGCCGGCACCCACCAGAGGCGGAAGAATCCCAGGATGTGGTCCACCCGGATGCCGCCCGAATGCCGGAGAATCGTTGCCAGCATCTCCCGGAACGGACGGTAGCCGGCCTCGGCGAGGCGTGTGGGATGCCAGGGCGGCTGGTGCCAGTCCTGCCCCAGCTGGTTGTACATGTCCGGGGGCGCCCCCACGCTCACGCCGGAGGCGAGGACATCCTTCAACGTCCACGCGTCCGAGCTCTGCAGGTCCACACCGACGGCAAGGTCATGCACCACACCGAGCCGCATGCCGGCGCGCTTGGCGGCCGTCTGTGCGGATTCAAGCTGCTCATCGCAGAGCCACTGCAGCCAGCGGTGGAACTCTATCCGGTCCGCCAGCTCGTTCCGGAGCTTCTCCACGAGGGGCGAGCCGAGGGCTGCGGCAGGGTCGGTCCAGAAGGGATCGTCCGCGTCGATGTCTTCCCGGATCGCGCACCACAGGGCGAAGTCATCCAGTCCGGTTCCCGCCGCGCGGCAGAAGTCCTCAAAGGCGCGCTGACGGGACGGGGAGCGGCGGACCCCGTAGACCAGCTCCAGGGCGGCCAGCTTCGCGGCGTACGCCGTGTTCCGGTCCAGCCGGGTGGTGTCCTTGTTCAGTTTCCGCGCCTGCTTCATGAGGCCGCGGATGACAGCCTGCTTCTTGGGTTTCAGGTACGCCAGCTCCGGAATCGCCTCGACGCGGAGATACAGCGGGTTGAAGAAACGCCGGGTGGACGGTGAATACGGCGAGGGCTCCACGGGCGGCACGGGATCCGCCGCATGCAGGGGATTCACGAGCACATAGTCGGCCCCGCGGGCACCGGCGAGCGCGGCAAGCTCGGCGAGATCGGCGAAGTCCCCCACTCCCCAGGAGCGCTCGGAGCGCACCGAATACAGCTGGGTGGCCAGGCCCCAGCCGCGGCGTTCCTCAAGCGGCGCAGCTGTGGAGAGCCTGGACGGCACCACCACGAGGGTGGCCTCGGCCACCGTGCCCTCCGACTCAGCGCGCAGCGTATGCCATCCCAGGCCCGTGTTGGCCGGTACGTCGAACGTGGCCCGGCCGATGGTTACGCCATCCACCTCGCGCGGTTCCACCCAGGCGTCCTGCCGCCCGGCTTCGAGCTTTCGGCCATCCTCGGTAATGACGCTCAGGCGGACCGCTGAGCCGTCCCGGACGTGGACCGGCACCTGGGACGGCGTCCCTTCCTGAACCACGACGGCGGGCGGCAGCATCCGCCGCCACGGCGCCAGTTCCGATTCAGCCAAGGCACTCTCGATGAGCTGATCGGTGTGCGCTTGGACCCCCAGCGCCGCCAGGACGCGGATCAGGGTGGCTGGTGCAACGTCGTGCGGGTTCCCGTCCCAGCCCTGGTAGGTGGTACCCACTCCGTTGGCGTCCGCGAGCCAGCGCAGCAGCTCGGGGTTGACGGGGGTGCCGGAAGGTTCTGCCGGTGTTCCGGAAGTTGGCGCTTGCTGCTGGCTGGAAGCCTTCATTGATGTCCGCCTCGTCTGCTGTGATCGACCCAAACTTACAGTGCTCCCCTTGCGGCCGGCCGCTTTTCAGCACCGGGCAACTGTTGGTTCCGATTATTGCAGGGGGTTTGCCGTGTGAAGGCCAGCCGGGGCGTTAACCCGCGGCGCAGGCCTGCTGCAGCTGCTTCACCGACTCGTTGGGGACCTGATCGCCAGCCTCGGCTATCTCCGCCAACGGATCCGTGATCTCGGACGGAACGCCTGCCGTCTCCGCACCTGCCACAAGCCCGGTCAGCGCAGCCTTATCCGAGGCACTAACCAGGCCGTCCTCCAGCAGCGCGCAGATCTGGCCCTTCACCTGCTCGGCCGCAGCGTTCGCAACGCCCGAGGCGGCGGAGCTCGCCGCGTTCTGCACCGCTTCCTCCGCCTGGCCACACCCAGCCAACAGAAGCATCGCGGGAACCATGGCAAGGGCAGGGAGACGTAGTTTCATGCGTCCCACCCTAACAAGGTACCTGGGGGCTTCCCGGCACAGCCCCACCACCACGGACAACGATGTCCAAGGCAGCGCCAGGCCAGCAGTGTCGGAATCTGGCCCTAAATTCGTTGACTTGTCTCGTGGACTTAACTTAGCGTTCCTCACACTGACAACGTTGTCTAGGGGAAGGCGCGCGCAATGAAGGGCGATCTCAGGGAAATGAGCAGCAGAAAATCACGAAGAATGCAGGTCTGTTCCGCACTGGCTCTGGCAGGTCTCGGCCTAGCCGCAGTGCTGGGCGGGACAGGACCGGCCTCGGCAGCCGGGACGGTGGGCGACGAGCAGTACCGGCCGGCTATCCACTTCACGCCGAAGCAGAACTGGATGAACGATCCCAACGGGATGGTCTACTACAACGGCCTCTACCACCTGTATTACCAGCACAATCCCTCCGGCAACACATGGGGCAACATGTCATGGGGCCATGCCACGTCCAAGGACCTCACGCACTGGCAGGAACAGCCGCTGGCCATTGCCACCGATGACCAGCAGGACATCTTTTCCGGCAGCGTGGTGGTGGATAAGGACAACACGTCGGGCTTCGGCACTGCGGAAAAGCCACCCATGGTGGCAATCTTTACCAGCGCCTACAAGGACGCCTCGCCGTACAGAGGCCTCCAGGCACAATCCCTGGCTTACAGCCTGGACGAGGGCCAGACCTGGACCAAGTACAGCGCCAACCCGGTGCTCAACCGCAATTCTGCGAACTTCCGCGATCCCAAGGTTTTCTGGTACGCGGCCCCCGGGGGCGGCGGATACTGGGTGATGGCCGCCGTTGAGGCCACCGAACACAAGGTGCTGCTGTACAAATCCGGCAACCTCAAGGACTGGACGCCCCTTAGCGAATTCGGACCCGCGAACGCCACGGGCGGGCTGTGGGAATGCCCGGACCTTTTCCCCTTGGCAGTCGACGGCGATCCGGCCAACGTCAAGTGGGTCATGGTGGTCAACATCAACCCCGGCGGCGTAGCCGGTGGCTCGGCCGGCCAATACTTTGTGGGTGACTTCGACGGCACCACTTTCACCTCGGAGACGACCAAGGCGAGCGGCACGCTGCCCGCCGGTACCCCCCTCGCCGGATTCAATGACGGCACGTTCAACGGCTGGACGGTGAACAACGAGCCTGGCAACCTGAAAAACGGGCCGTTCGGGGACGCCCCCGCCGCCGGAACGCTTCCGGGGCAGAACGCCGTCACCGGTTTCGCGGGCGCCGGGCTCATCAATTCGTTTAACGACGGCGACTGGCCGGTGGGCTCCATGGGCTCGCCCGCGTTCACCGTGGGGAGCGACTACCTTAACTTCCTCGTCGGCGGCGGGCAGCATCCCCGGGTCTCGGACAAGCTGGACAACACACCACCTCCCGGCGATCTGCTGTTCAACGGCTTCGAGGTCCCGGACGGAACCACCCTGGCCGGCGCCGGCTGGACCGGCACCGGGGACCTGGCCCCCACCTTCCAGCCCGCCACCGCAGGCGGCGACTTCTTCATCGGCGCCAAACGCATCAACACGTTCGAAACCGGCGGCGCTCCCGGCGACGACAGGCAGGGAACCATGACCTCGCCGTCGTTCACTGTGTCCCGGAACTTCATGAGCATGCTGGTGGGAGGCGGACACCGGGATGCGGTGTCAGGCCAGCTGCTGGAGGCACAACTGGTCGTGAACGGCAACGTGGTGCGCACCGTTGCCGGTGACGACTCCGGCGCCCTCAACTGGAAAGGCTGGGACGTGTCTGAGTTTGCGGGGCAGCAAGCACAACTGCGGATCGTGGACCAGGCCACCGGCGGCTGGGGACACCTGACCCTTGACCACGTGATGCTGACGGACCAGGCCGCCGTGCCGCGTTCCGACGAAACCACGGTCAACCTCGTGGTCGACGGGAAAGTGGTCCGGACAGCGACAGGCGCCAACAGCGAAGTCCTTGACTGGGCGTCCTGGAACGTCTCGGAATTCAAGGGGCGGCAGGCGAGCATCCGCGTTGTGGACAACAACCGTTTCGGCTGGGGTCACATTCTTGCCGACGAGTTTGTCGCGTCCTCCCGTCCGGCGACGCCACGCCTTGAGACCTATGACTGGCTGGACTACGGCAGGGACTATTACGCGTCCGTGTCCTTCGGCAACATGCCGACCGATGAGCGCATCATGTTGGGCTGGATGAACAACTGGGACTACGCCAACGCCATTCCCACCTCGCCGTGGCGAAGTGCCATGTCCCTGCCCCGCCAGGTGGGGCTGACCCAGACGGCCGCCGGTCCCCGGCTGGTCCAGAAGCCCGCGCAGCAGGTGAGCAGCCTCGCAAAGAGGATCAGCTACACCGAAAAGCGGGCCAGGAGCATCACACCGGGAACCCACGTGCTGCCGTCGGCCGCTTGGGGCCAGGTCCAGAAAATCGACGTCACCTTCGCTCCCGGCACCGCGGCGAAGAGCGGCATCACGGTGCTCGGGAACGGGAATTCCTCGACCGTCATCGGCTACGACAAGGCCGCGGGCAAGCTGTATGTGGACCGGACGAAGTCCGGCAACACGGCCTTCCATCCGCTGTTCACCTCAGTGGACTCGGCCCCGGTGACGCCCGATGCCTTCGGTAACGTGACGTTGAGCATCTACGTCGACCGGTCCTCCGTGGAGGTCTTCGCCCAGAACGGCCTGCGAACCATCACCGACCAGGTCTTTCCCGAACAGGGAGCCAGCCAGGTCGCACTCTTCGCCGAAGGCGGCACAGCGCAGCTGAAGTCCATCACCGCCAAGCCGTTGACGCAGTCGATGTTCGTTCCGGAAACGAACACAGTCAAAAACAACAGGCAGTAGGAGGCGCGGCAGCAACCAAAGACTGCATACAGCAGCGGGGCGGGGACTGGAAGTCCCCGCCCCGCTGCACTTTGCCGACCGGCTGGCTCAGCCGACCGGCTGGCTCAGCCAGCCGGCTGCCTTAGCTGACCGGCTGAAGCCACGTCAGCACAGAGCCGTCTTCCTCGATGTGGTCGCGCAGCTCGCCGTTGAAGCGGGCGCCGTAGTCGGCGCTGATGTGCTCCTCAAACGCGGCATCGTCCTCGTACACTTCGAAAACAAAGTACTCGCGGGGGTTGGATTCGCGCGTATAGGGCAGGAACAGCTGGTTTCCCGGCTCACGCCGGACATGTTCCGTCAGTTCGCGCATCATTTCCGCAACCCGGTCTTCACTGCCGGGCTTCACTGTGAATTCTGCATAGAGCGTCTTGGCCATGGTTTTCCCCTCTGGGGTTCGGTGGGTGGTTGAAATCATGCGGGGTGGTCAGCGCGGGCGGAGTTCTCCGGATCCACGCTCGATGAGCTCCGACGGGACCACGTAAGTCTGCGGCGTGCTGTCGTCGCCGTCGATCCTGGCCAGCAGCCGCTCGGCGGCGAGCTTCCCGATTCGCTCCGGATGCTGCGCAATGACCGTGATGCCGGGGTCCATCATGTCCGCCAGCGTAAAATCGTCGAACCCAACGAGGGCCACCCGCCTGCTGGCGCCGAGCTCCTTCAGGGCACGCATGGCACCGAACGTGACAAGGTTCTGGCTGGAGAAGACAGCGGTCGGCGGGTCCTCGGACCGGAGCAGGCCGAGCGCGGCCTGGCACGCAGACTCCTCGTCGTGGAGTCCCTCGATCACCGGCACCGCGGACGTCGCGATGCCCGCCCGCCCCAGCTCCTCCACAAAACCGCGCTTGCGTTCGCGGGCCGTCTGGATGTCCGCGCGGTCACCCAGGTAGGCAAGTTTGGTGTGGCCGTGGGCGATCAGATGTGCTGCGGCCTTGGCGGCCCCGACGGCGTTGTCCGTCACCACGGCATCGGCCTCGATGCCCACCGGCTCCCGGTCGATGAACACCATGGGCAGGTCCCGTGAATGCTCCGGGATGACGTAGGACTGGCTCTTGGCGATGGGTGTCAGGACGAGGCCGTCAACCCGCCTGCCCAGGAAGGCGGCGACCAGGGCCTTCTCACGCTCGGGGTCGTCGTCGAGGCTGGCGGCGAAGACCGCTATCCCCCGGGCGGCAAGCGTGTCTTCCAATGCGCGGTGGATCTCGGAACTGAACGGGTTGGACACGCTGGGCAGCAGCAGCCCGATCGAGAGGGTCTGCCGGCCGGAGCGGCGCAGGCTCCCGGCCGCCATGTCCAGCTGGTAATTGAGCTGCTGGGAGGCGCTGAGGACCCGTTTCCGGGTGGCCTCCGAAACGCCGGCCTCATCGTTCATCACCCGCGAGACGGTCTTGATGCCCACCCCGGCGAGGGCCGCGACGTGGCGCATAGTGGGCCGATTCTTCGCCGCGTCGGCCTGGTAACGATTAGACATCGTTGTCATGATTTCGTCCTTCATCATCCAATTTCTCTTGACTCTACCCTGTGACGTTGATTACATGATGCATGACATCGTTGTCAGGCACGGGAAGTGCCTCGAAACCAGGAGATTCAATGTTGAGTTCCAAAGCCCCGCGGACAGCCGCCAACCGCCTGCTTGCCATCGGCGCAGTCCTGACCCTCGGCACGCTCAGCCTGACTGCCTGCGGCGGAAGTTCCCCAACCACTTCGTCTGCCGAAAGCTCTTCGGCCGAGAAGGTCGGTGTGTCCCTGATCGTCAAGACCACTTCGAACCCGTTCTTCGTTTCCATGCAGGACGGCGCAAAGAAGGCCGCCGAAACAGACGGCGTGGACCTCAAGCTCGCAGCCGGAAAGGCTGACGGCGATGAAGAAACCCAGATCCAGGCGATCGAGAACGCCATCTCCAAGGGCGACAAGGGCATCCTCATCACGCCCAACGGCCCCTCTGTGGTTGATGCACTGAAGAAGGCCAAGGACGCCGGCCTGTTCGTCATCGCCCTCGACACTCCGCCGGACCCGGCTGACGCCGCCGACATCACGTTCGCCACCGACAACTTCGCCGCTGGTGAACTGATCGGCAAGTGGACCGCCGCCCAGCTCGGAGGGAAAAAGGCCACCATCGCCCTGCTGGACCTGTTCGACGACAAGGTCGTCTCCGTGGACTACAACCGGGACCAGGGCTTCCTCACCGGACTGGGCATCGACACCGCGGACAAGAAGAAGAACGGCGACGAAGCCAAAACCGGCAAGTACACCGGCGGCAAGGGCGGCGACTACGAAATCGTGGGCAGCCAGGCAAGCCAGGGTGCTGAGGACGGCGGCCGGACCGCCATGGAAACCCTGCTCGCCAAGAACCCGAACGTCAATGTGGTCTACACCATCAACGAGCCAGCTGCGGCCGGCGCCTTCGAGGCGTTGAAGTCTGCCGGCAAGGAAAAGGACGTGCTGGTGGTCTCGGTGGACGGCGGCTGCTCGGGCGTCAACAACGTCAAGGCCGGCGTGATCGGCGCCACTGCCCAGCAGTACCCGGTGAAGATGGCGGAACTGGGCGTCAAGGCCATCGTTGAGCTGGCCAAGACCGGCAAGAAGCCGGCCAACTCACCAGGACTGGACTTCTACAACACCGGCGTCGAGCTCGTCACGGATAAGGCCGCCGATGGCGTCAAGAGCATCACCACCTCCGAGGCCTCCAAGATCTGCTGGGGCAAGTAGCCAGCTTTGAACCCTGCGCCGCGGGAAGTGCCGAAGATGCACTTCCCGCGGCCCCACACCACCAGAACCTCAAAGTTCAGGAGCAACAGTGACCCAGCAACAGACCGCCGGCCCGCCCGCCGCAGGGCATGCAGACCCGGCCGAGGAATTCCTCGACCGCCAGACCCCGCTCAGCCGAATCCGCAATATCCTCCACCGCTATCCCGCACTCAGCCCGGCCATTGTCCTGCTTGTTGCGGTGGTGGTCTTCGGGCTCCTCAATGAGAGGTTCCTGCGGGTCGAGAACCTGTCCCTGATCACCCAGCAGGTCTCGGTGGTCGGAACCCTCGCAATCGCGCAGACCCTCATCATCCTCACCGCCGGCATCGATCTCTCGGTGGGCGCCGTCATGATCCTCGCGTCCATGGTGGTGGCACAGCTGGCCGTCGGCAGCGGCGCGCCGGCTCCGCTCGCTCTCCTCCTCGGCCTCGTCGTGGGTCTGGCAGCGGGGGCGCTGAACGGCTTCCTGGTCACCAGGTTCCGGCTTCCCCCGTTCATCGTCACGCTCGGAACGCTGAACATCTTCATCGCCCTGACGCTTCTCTACTCCGGCGGCTCCACAGTCCGCGGCTCCAGCATGCCCGGCCTGTTGACGTGGATGGGCAGCACGTTCCCGGTCGGCCCTGTCCGGATCTCCACAGGCGTGGTCATGATGCTCCTGCTTTACATCGCGGTCGCGTTCATCCTCGGCAAGACCGCGTGGGGCCGCCATGTCTACGCGGTGGGCGATGACAAGGAAGCTGCCCGTCTGGCCGGTATCCCGGTGAACCGGGTCCTCATGAGCGTTTACCTCGCAGCCGGGGCCGTATTGGCCATCGGCGCGTGGATCCAGATCGGCCGCACCAACGCAGCCAGCCCCAACGCAGGCGTGGACCTGAACCTCGACTCCATCACCGCCGTCGTCATCGGCGGAACCAGCCTCTTTGGCGGACGCGGCTCCATCTGGGGCTCCCTCCTCGGGGCGCTGATCGTCGGGGTGTTCCGCAACGGCCTCTCGCTGGCCGGTCTGGATGTGCTCTACCAGACCCTCGCAGTGGGCGTCCTCATCATCGTCGCTGTGTCCATCGACCAGTGGATCCGAAAGGTGAAATCATGACCGCCACAGAATTCCAGCCGGCCAAGACCGAGGTCCGCCAGCCGATCCTGCAGGCCAGGAACCTCGTCAAGACCTTCGGCCGCGTCGTGGGTCTGGACGGCGTCAGCCTCGACCTGTACCCGGGCGAAGTCCTGGCGATCATCGGCGACAACGGTGCCGGAAAATCCACGCTCATCAAGTGCCTCACGGGGGCCGAGATCCCGGACTCGGGCGAGCTGAAGGTCTCCGGCCAGCCCGTCCACTTCAAGCGCCCGCAGGACGCCCGCGTCCACGGCATCGAGACGGTGTACCAGAACCTTGCGGTGTCACCGGCGCTCGACGTCGCTTCCAACCTGTTCCTGGGCCGTGAAGAGCGGCTTCCCGGCCCGCTGGGAAAAATCTTCCGCGTCCTTGACACCAAGGGCATGCGCCGCAAGGCCAAGGAGGAGCTGACCCGGCTCGGCATCTCAACGCTCCAGGACGTGACGGTGCCGGTGGAAAACCTGTCCGGCGGCCAGCGCCAGGCGGTGGCTGTCGCCCGCGCCGCGGCGTTCGGATCCAAGGTGGTTGTGCTGGACGAGCCGACGGCGGCGCTTGGCGTGCGGGAATCGAACCAGGTCCTGCAGCTGGTCCGTGACCTCCGCGACAGGGGCCTGCCGGTGATCCTGATCAGCCACAACATGCCCCATGTGTTCGACGTGGCCGACCGGATCCACATCCAGCGCCTCGGCAAGTGCGCCGCCACCATCACCCCCCAGTCGCACAGCATGACCGATGCGGTGGCGATCATGACGGGTGCAGCCACCGCCTGACCCGGCGAATACCGCTTTCCCCAGCACTCCGTCCGCGGGCCTGCAGCAGCAGGTCCGCGGACGGCCCCATGAAAGGCCCTCCATGCTCAAGACCCACTCCAGCACTCCAGCGGCCCAGCCTGACGTCATCGTCATCGGCGAGGCGCTCACCGACATCGTCGCCACATCCGACGGCACAGTGGAGCACCCGGGCGGATCGCCGATGAACGTCGCCTACGGGCTGGGACGCCTCGGCGTTGGCGCCGCCCTCCTGACGTCGATCGGCGACGACGACCGCGGTGCCGCGATTGAGGCGCACCTGGCCGGCGCCGGCGTCGAACTCCTCCCCGGTTCGAAATCGCAGGGGCGCACCGCCTCCGCAACGGCCACACTTGCGGCCGACGGCTCCGCACATTACGACTTCGACATCAGCTGGGAGCTCCCGCCCGTGGCTCCCGCCTTCCTCCCCAAGGTCCTCCACACCGGCTCGATCGCCACATTCCTGGCCCCCGGCGCCGCCGCTGTCAGGGAGCTTCTTGAACAGTCGCACCGCGAGTGCCTGGTCACGTACGATCCCAACATCCGGCCTGCGCTTCTGGGAAGCCAGGCCGAGGCACGGTCAATTTTCGAGGACCTGGTCCCGCTGACCGATGTGGTCAAGCTCAGCGATGAGGACGCCCGCTGGCTCTACCCGGGCCTTGAGCTCGAGGCCGCCGCGGCGCGGATCCTCGAGCTCGGCGCGGGGCTGGCGGTAGTCACCTGCGGCTCCGAGGGCTCCCTGCTGGCCACCCCGGCCACGCAGCTGAACATCCCGGCCATCAGGTCTGTGGTGGCTGACACCATCGGTGCCGGCGATTCCTACATGGCGGCGCTGATCTACGGCCTGCTGGCCCGCGGAACGGACGGCCTGGCTCCCGCCGTGCTGGAGACGCTCGGGCGCACGGCATCGAAGGCCGCCGCCATCACGGTCCGCCGGCCCGGCGCGAACCCGCCCACGGCTGACGAGCTGCTCGCGGACCTGCCGGAACAGGCGTCCGCTCCCGCCGCCGTCGTCGCCTAACGCAGCAGCCGGTGGGTGCTGCACCCCAGGGTCATGCCTGCCGTGCAGCACCCACCGTCAGGTGCTGAACGCGTCCGTCCACGAACGTCGCCAACGCTCGCGCCGCAGCCAGGTCGTCCGGGGCACCGCAGCAGGCGGAGCTCAGCTAAAGTCCGGCGGTGCCGGGCTGGACGCGAGGTTCCGCACGGCGGGGCCCTGGATGACGGTGCCGTCGGTGCTGAAGCGGGAACCGTGGCACGGGCAGTCCCAAGTCACGTCCGCCGGGTTGAACTCGACCGTGCAGCCCAGGTGGGTGCAGACGGCCGACACGGCGCTGACATCGCCGGCCGGACTGCGGTACACAGCAGTCTCGGCCCCGTCCACGTCCACCACCTGCCCCTCGCCCGGAGCGATGACAGGCGGGACGGTCCGCGCCTCCGGCGGCGCGGGAGCCGGCCCGGACTCTGCTTGCCCGTTGTCTGCTGGCTCACTCTCTGCTTGCCCGCTGTCCGCTGGCTCACTCTCTGCTTGCTCGCTGTCCGCCTGCCCACCCTCTGTCGGCGCCGCACGCCCGTCTCGGACGCCCCGCGTGCTGTCAAACACTGCTGCCCACGGGTTGTGCAGGCCGCACAGCGTGTCGCGGAGGATCAGGGCTGCGGCGGTGCCGTTGGTCAGGCCCCATTTGCGCAGCCCGGTGATCACGTGAATGTGCCGGGATTCCGGTGACATTGGCCCGACGAAAGGCAGCCCATCGGCAGGCATCGCATCCTGGGTGGACCAGCGGAAGACGACCTCGTCGGTGCCCAGACGGTCACGGGCAAACGAGCTGAGCCGGCGGTACCGTTCGGCCGAGTCGCTGCGCTCCGACGCGGGGTGGCCTTCGCCGCCGGTAAGGACATAGCTTGTGCCATCGAGGTCGATGGTCAGGATGGAGCGCATCGGCTCGTCAACGCTGAGAAATGTCGAGTCCGTCGGGGGAAGGTCACTGCGGGCGGCAACGATATAGGAGCGGTGCAGGTAGCACCGCTCCTCGAAGATTCCGTCGTCCTCGATCGGCATATTCGTCGCCACAATGATCTCCCGGGCACGGACCGAGCCCCGCTCCGTGTCGACCACTGCCGGCGACCCGTCCCGGAACCCCGTGGCTGGCGAGTCCTCGAAGACAAAGCTGCCGTCTCCGTCCACAGCACGGGCCAGACCCTGCACGTACCGGAGCGCGTGGATCTGCGCCTGGTCATCGAACCGGACCGCCCCCTTGACGGCGAAGGGCAGCGGCACTTCGGTGGTGAAGGACGCGGGGAGTCCGAGCCTGGCGGCCAGTGCCGCTTCCTCCCGGACGAGATCGAGCGTGGCTTCCGATTCGGCGTACGTGTAGTTGGATACCCGCCGGAAGCCGCAGTCGATGCCTTCGTCCGCCACCGTGCCGGCAACATGCTGAATCGCGGCTTCGTTGGCCTGACCGTAGATGCGGGCTGCCTCGGCACCGTGCCGGCCGGCAAGTTCCGTGTAGGCCAGCCGGTGCAGGGACGTGACCTTGCCAGTGGTGTTTCCGGTGACCCCGGTGCCCACCCGGGCCGCCTCCAACACGGCCACCGTCTGGCCGGCCCGTTTCAGGGCCAGCGCAGCCGTCAGGCCTGCGATGCCGCCACCGATCACGGCCACATCGACGTCGAGGTCCGCGTTGAGGGCTGCGTAGCTCGTGGATGCACTGGTGGCCGCCCAGAGGGAGGCGAACTTACCTGCTGGCTGCTCACTCACGGTATCCGCCTTCCACGCAGTTGGGCTTGCTTGGGCCGGGTTCTCAGTCCCCGGCGGTCTTCGCCGCCTTGGCCGCGGCCTTGGCGGCCTGCTTGCTGGCGCGCACCTTGCTCAGTGATTCCGGATCGACGATGTCGGCGACGGAGAGGAAGGCGTCCTCCTGGCCGTAGTGTCCGGCGGCCTCGCGCCAGCCCTCCGCCTGGAGGCCGCACTGCTTCCCCAGAAGAGCCAGGAAGATCTTCGCCTTTTGCTCGCCGAATCCGGGTAGCGCCTTGAGCCTGCGCAGCACTTCCTTGCCATCGGGGTCACCCTGCGTCCAGATGGCCGTGGCGTCCCCGTTCCACTCACTGTGCACCGTCTCGGCGAGGGCCTGGACACGTCCAGCCATGGATCCCGGGAAACGGTGCACGGCCGGCCGCTCCTTGAACACGTCGACGAAGCCCTGGGGGTCGTACCCCGCGATCGCCGCGGGTTCCATGGACCCGATGCGTGTGCGGATCTTTTCGGGGCCGGCAAACGCCGACTCCATGGTGACCTGCTGGTCAAGAAGCATGCCGGTGAGCAGCGCAAACGCGTCATCGCTGAGCAGTTTGTCGGCGGCGGGGTCCCCTGTGATGTGCAGTTCCATGGGTCCTATCCTGCCACCCGGCCCGGCGCGCGTCACGGGGTGGCGTCCGCGGTTGAAGCTAGGCGGTCTGCGAACGGCCCTTCAACCGACCCTTCACGGCCGCAGCACCCCACACCGCCAGCAGCACAGCCACGAGCAGAAGCCCGGCCTCGCCCAGGTCCACCTCGCCCAGCCAGGTGGTCAGGGGATCCTCAAAGCCAAAGGCCGCATTGAGGAATCCGCCGAGGGTGATGGCCGAAATGAACAGGGCGGAGACGGCGGAGATGCCGGTGACCAGAGCGTTGAAGCCAAGCTGCCGTTGCGGATTGTGGATGGCCGACCGGTACATGCGCATCATGGCGACGCCGTTCGCCGTGTCGAAGAGCGTCATGGCCGCGGTGAACGACAACGGAAGCGCCAGAAGGGCCAGCGGGGAGACCCCGGCGAGGGACGCCGCCGTCGTCATCACCAGCAGGCCGATGGTGGTTGCGGTGTCGAAACCCAAGCCGAACAGGAACCCGATCACGTAGATGTTCCGAGGCCGCTGGACCCGTGACAGCGGCTTGGCCAGCAGTCGCGCAACGAATCCCTTGGTCTCGAGGTCCCCGGCCCGCACTTCTCCGCCGCCCTGCACGTTCCGGTACGCCTGCGCGGCCTGCAGGAACGCCGAGCCGTTGAACAGGCCCATGGCCAGCAGGAACAGCCCGGAGATGCCGCTGCCGATCAGTCCCAGCACCAGGTTCCCCGTGGTGCCGTCCTCCATGAACTGGCCCACCATGGCTGCACCGCCCACCACCAGGGCACCGGCCAGGATCACCACCGAGCTGTGGCCCAGGCTGAAGGCGAAACCGACGCTCACGGGGTCCTTCCTCTGTGCCACGAACTTCCGCGTCGAGTTGTCGATCGCGGCGATGTGGTCCCAGTCGTAGCTGTGCTTGACGCCCGCCAGGTAGGCGGTGAGCACCAGTCCCAGCGCCAGCGGCTGTCCCGTCGCCGCCGTCCCGGCGAGGAGGAGCACGACGACGGCAAGGTGCAGCGCGGCCACCGCACCAAATGCAAAAAGCATGCGGGTCCTCAGCGGCAGCTCCTCGCGCTGCCGATACATTGCGGCGAATCCGGTCAGCGTCGTCATCAGTACTTCCTCAGATCCAGGGGCGCCTGCCCGTACCATTGTCCGCGCAGCAACGCAGTGCAGGCACCCAGTAGCCGGTTAAGTTCTTCCGTTGAATCAGACAGGGACCGCAGCACCAGGCCCGTGGTTCCACCGAGTGACGCGGTGAGGGATACCCCGGTATAGGCGTCGTGCCCGGCCGAGAGCGCATGGAGTTCGTCGGCGAGCGCCTGGTCCACACGGCTGTCCACCACCACCAGCGAACCCAGGTGGCTGCGGCCCTCCATGAAGCCCATCCCGGTGACGTCGTTGAGCGAA
This sequence comes from Arthrobacter pascens, assembly GCF_017052465.1. Lineage (GTDB taxonomy): Bacteria > Actinomycetota > Actinomycetes > Actinomycetales > Micrococcaceae > Arthrobacter > Arthrobacter pascens. The sequence goes on along the minus strand of NZ_JAFHKT010000151.1, from coordinate 561,943 downwards.
GGCCGGATCAGCAGGTTGTCCAGGGCCAGCAGTTCCGTGCCGCCGCCGGCCTCCACATGGATCTCGGTGCGGAGCCGCAGTTCCTCGTAGCGGAACGACGCACCGTCGGGCGACCACCCCGGCGTGATCACCTCAGCCATCACCAGGCTCGACGACGGCGTCAGCGTGATGAGTGTGTTCTGCCGGTAGCTGGCCTCCCGGTAGGCGATCAGCTGGTCCGGAGCCAGCTCCAGCTGCGCCCCCTCCCCCAGCCGCAGCGTCATCCGCTGCTCCGCAAACGACCCCGGCGTCCGGTAGATCTTCGTCGCGGACTGAGTGGTAAGCAACAGCTTGGCCCCGTCCCCAACCTCCACGTCAATGACATAAAGGTCAGCCCCAAGATACGCCCCGCCAGGATTGACCATGACGTAGCAAACCTGCCCGCTCTCATCCAGGTAATGCGGTCGCAGGATCCTCAAGGCGCCTTGATGGAACTGCGTGGAAGCGATGGACTTACCGTTCGGCACCTTGATGCCCAGCTCCAACCGCCCTCTTACTGGGCGATCAGCGGTCGCGGAGGAAGGGGGCCGCGGCGTGGCGGGCACCGCGAAGCGGGCACGGCCCCCTTCCTCCGCGGACGCCGCCCAAGGTGAGATGACAGCGGAACTGTTTTGGCTCATGTTGCGAGGTCGAGCATCAGGACGTCGCGCCGCACCCATTTGATGACGGCCTCGAGGCCTTCGTCCGTTTTGAGGTTGGTGAAGCAGAACGGCTTGGTGCCGCGGAATTCGCGGGAGTCGCGCTCCATCACTGACAGGTCCGCGCCGACATGCGGGGCGAGGTCGGTCTTGTTGATGATGAAGAGGTCGGACTTGATCATGCCCTGCCCTGCTTTGCGCGGGATCTTTTCGCCCTGCGCCACGTCGATGATGTAGATCGAGAAATCGACCAGTTCCGGGCTGAAGGTGGCGGAGAGGTTGTCGCCGCCGGATTCCACGAAGATGACCTGCAGGTCCGGGTGGCGCTTCTTGAGCTCCTCGATGGCCGCGGTGTTCATGGAGGTGTCTTCGCGGATGGCGGTGTGCGGGCAGCCGCCGGTTTCGACGCCGATGATCCGGTCCTCGGGCAGGATCCCGTTGGCGGCCAGGATCCTGGCGTCCTCGATGGTGTAGATGTCGTTCGTGATGGCGGCCATGGAGATCTCGCGGCTCATGTGCCGGGTAAGCCGCTCCACGAGCTGGGTCTTGCCGGCGCCAACCGGTCCGCCGATGCCGATCTTGATGGGTTCAGACATTCTGTCCTCCTGCTAGCTCATGAACATGCGGGCACGCTGACGCTCGTGCCGCATCTGCGAAATTTCCAGTCCGGGGCTAACCGCCCCGAAGTCGTCCGGCGCAAGGCGGCCGATCCGTTCGACGGCGGCAGCGACGTCGTCGGACGCTTTCCGCAGCAGCCGCTGGCCGGCGTTCTGCCCCAGGGGGATGGCGCGGACGGCGTTCTGGGTCAGCGAGGTGACCGCGGCAAAAAGGTAGGCGGCGAGCGCTTCCGGCAGCGGCACACCCAGGGAACGCGCGACGACGGCGAACGCCAGCGGCTGGTGGCCGGCGGCGCGGCCGGTGGTCACCAGCTCCCGGTACACCGCCAGCTCCGGAGAAGGAAAGACCTCGTCTCCAATCTCCAGCAGCCGCCCACCCATCTTCACACTGGCCTCCCGCAGCTGCCGCGGCAAAAGCTGGGCCGACAGCAGCGAATCCAGCTCACCCACATCAGCACCCTCAAACAGGAACCGAATGGCCACCCCGTCCGAATAGGTCAGCTGCTGCCCCACAAACGCGGAAAGCCACACCCCAAAGCTCGCCTCATCATGAACCAGCCCGCGCTCAATATACGTCTCAAACCCGAGCGAGTGAGCAAACGCCCCGGTAGGAAGCGCAGAATCGGTGAGCTGCTGCAGGGCGAGCTGGTAGCCCCCTGCCGCAGCGGCGGCGGGTGAAGGGGGCCGCGGCGTGGCGGGCCGCGCGAGGGGCCCACTGGCGCGAGGGCCCCGATCCGAGCTTGCGAGGATTGGGAGCGCCTGGGGACGGGCACGGCCCCCTTCACCCGCTGGCGCTCCCGCGCCGGAACTAGTGGCTGTGTTCGGCATGGCGGAAAGGAACCGGCATCACGCGTTCCTGGCGGTCGTAGGGCACTCCGGCGTGTTTGAGGTAGTCCTCCACGGTGTGGTCGTACTGGCACACCATGACGTCAGCCCCGTACTCGGAGGCAGCGTCGAAGAACTGGGCCTGCAGGTGCCGGTTGCCGAGTGAGTGCGCCACCACGCCCATTTCGTGGATGGAGCGGGGCGCCACCACCAGGACGTCGGTGGGCAGCACGGACACCACGATCATGTTGGTTTCCGCGACATACAGGATGTCGCCGTCGCGGAGATCCCCGGAACCGGACGGCAGCCGGATGCCGATGTCCTTGCCGTGGTCCGTGGTGACGCGCTGGATGCGTTTGACCAGCTGGGCGCTGGGCAGCACCACTTTTTCCTGGTGCAGCCCGGCGAAGGCGGCGGCCTCCGCGGCGGGAAGGTCGTGCAGGTTGCCGAGGATTTTCTCGATGATCACGTGGGCTCCGGGGGTCGGGGAACTTAGAAGAGGAAGTAGCGCTGTGCCATGGGCAGCACGTCCGCCGGTTCGCAGGTGACGTCCTCGCCGTCCACGGTCACCTTGTACGTTTCCGGGTCCACCCGGATGTCCGGCGTCGCGTCGTTGTATTTGAGGTCGGCCTTGGACAGAGAGCGGATCCCCGAGACCGGCCGGATGACCTTCTGCAAGCCCAGCTCCTCCGGCACCCCGGCATCGATGGCGGCCTGGGACAGGAAGGTGATGGAGGACTGCTGCACTGCCTTGCCGAACGCGGCGAACATCGGGCGCATGGTGCGCGGCTGCGGGGTGGGGATGGAGGCGTTGGCGTCGCCCATCAGCGCGTAGGCGATCTGCCCGCCCTTGAGCACCAGCTCCGGTTTCACCCCGAAGAACGCGGGGTCCCAGAGCACCAGGTCGGCGAACTTTCCCTCCTCCACCGAGCCGATGGAGTCGGCCATGCCCTGCGCGATGGCGGCGTTGATGGTGTATTTCGCCACGTAGCGCTTGATCCGGAAGTTGTCGCTGTCGGCACCGGAGCCGTTGGGAGCGCCGTGCGTTCCACCGGCAGGGTCCTTAAGGACACCCCGCTGCTTCTTCATCTTGTCCGCCACCTGCCAGGTGCGGGTGATCACCTCGCCCACACGGCCCATGGCCTGCGAGTCGGAGGAGGTGATGGCGAAGATGCCCATGTCCTGCAGGACGTCCTCGGCGGCGATGGTCTCGGCACGGATGCGCGAGTCGGCGAAGGCCACGTCCTCCGGGATGTCCGGATTGAGGTGGTGGCACACCATAAGCATGTCCAGGTGCTCTTCGATGGTGTTCCGCGTGTACGGCAGCGTGGGGTTGGTGGAGGCCGGCAGCACATTGGGCAGCCCGGCGATCCTGATGATGTCCGGCGCGTGCCCGCCCCCTGCGCCTTCGGTGTGGAAGGTGTGGATCACCCGCCCGTCGATGGCCCGGATGGTGTCCTCCACGAAGCCGCACTCGTTGAGGGTGTCGGTGTGGATGGCCACCTGGACGTCGTATTCGTCCGCGACCTTCAGCGAGTTGTCGATGGAGGAGGTGGTGGACCCCCAGTCCTCGTGGACCTTGAGCCCGATGGCGCCGGCCCGGATCTGCTCGGCCAAAGGTTCGACGGCGGACGCGTGGCCCTTGCCGAACAGGCCGATGTTGATGGGCATCCCCTCGGCGGCCTGCAGCATCCGCTGGATGTGCCACTTGCCGGGGGTCACAGTGGTCGCCTTGGTGCCCTCGGCCGGCCCGGTCCCGCCGCCCACCATGGTGGTCACGCCGCTGGCGAGGGCCGTGGGCACCTGGTCCGGGGAGATGAAGTGGATGTGGGTGTCCACGCCGCCGGCGGTGAGGATTTTCCGTTCCCCGGCGATGATTTCGGTGCTGGCCCCGATCACGATATCCACGCCGTCGGTAATCTGCGGGTTGCCGGCCTTGCCGATCTTGAAGATGTGGCCGTCCCTGATCGCGACGTCGGCCTTGTAGATGCCGGTGTAGTCCAGGATGACGGCGTTCGTGATCACGGTGTCCGGAACGTTTTCGTCCCTGGTGGCCTGGCCGTTCTGGCCCATGCCGTCGCGGATCACCTTGCCGCCGCCAAAGACGACCTCCTCGCCGTACGCGGTGAGATCCTTCTCGATCTCGAGGAACAGCTCGGTGTCCGCCAGGCGGATGGCGTCACCCGTCGTCGGGCCGTACAGGTCCGCGTACTGCTTGCGGGATAGCTCGAAACTCACTGCGCTCCCCCTGCGTTTTCCTGTGCGGACCGTGCCGGGCCGAGACTGCCGTTGACCCCGTTGCTCAGCCCGAACACCTCACGGCTGCCCGCTAACTCGATGAGCCGCACTGTCCTGCCGTCTCCGGGCTCAAACCGGGCGGCGGTGCCCGCGGGGATGTCGAGCCGGCGGCCGAAGGCGGCCTGGCGGTCGAACTTCAGCGCAGCGTTCGCCTCGGCGAAATGGTAGTGCGAACCCACCTGGACGGGGCGGTCACCTGTATTAACGACGACGACGTCGATCGCCTCGCGTCCCGCGTTGACGGTCAGTGGTTCGGTCCGCAGGACATACTCTCCCGGAATCATGGCGCCTCCCTATCGGATGGGATCGTGGACGGTGACGAGCTTGGTGCCGTCGGGGAAGGTCGCCTCGATCTGGACATCGTGAATCATCTCGGGGACGCCTTCCATGACGTCGTCGCGGCTGAGGAGCGTGGTGCCGTAGCTCATGAGCTCGGCAACCGTCCGCCCGTCCCGTGCCCCTTCGATCAGTTCGTAGCTGATGATGGCCACAGCCTCCGGAAAGTTCAGCTTGAGCCCGCGCGCCTGCCGGCGGCGTGCGAGGTCGGCTGCAACCACGATCATGAGCTTTTCCTGCTCGCGGGGCATCAGATGCATTCCGGGATCCCTTCGATGACGGACACCACCGCAGTGTGCCGCAGCACCCGCGCGGCGGTGTGTGACCAGCGTAATCCGCGGACGTTTCGGCAAGATTTCCTGGCTACATGCCCTTCAGGCGTTTTGCGATGGCGTCCGTGGACAGCACCGGCTGGCGATATTCATCGGACAGAATGCGCAACATGTCCGCCGCGGCCCGCTCGTCCCCGGATGCCATGGCCTCCTCGGCGTAGACGACGCGGACGTTGTGCGCGAAGGCGTCGGCCGCCGTCTGGGCAATGCAGTTGTGGGTGGCGACGCCGGCCAGCACTATCTCCCCAACCTCCCAGTTCCGCAGCCGCGACAGCAGGTCTGTCCCGGTGAAGGCGCTGTCGCGCGTCTTGATCAGGCGGGGCAGCCCGTCGGTCTGCAGCCCGGGCACGAAGTCAGCCTGAGCCGAACCGCGGAAGATGAACCCCTGGTCGTCATCCAGCATGTTCAGTGACCAGGTGGACTTGTCCCGCTCGTGTTCGGTTCCCACCAGCAGTATCTTGGCGCCGCTTGCGGCCGATTCGGCGATGAGGCGGTTGCAGGCCCGGACCAGGGTGTCCTGCCGCGGAGCCAGCGCAGGATCCTCGAAGTAGGCATTCTGCATATCGATGACCAGCAGGGCGATCATTGCGGATCCTTTCCGTTGTCCCGGCCGACGGAAGCCACAGGTTTCAGGTACCCACGACGATGCCGGAATAACTCATTGGGCGTCCACTACGGTGCCGAGGATCGGATCCTCAGTTCGAACCCCGCTTCGACGTGCACGCCGTCGTCGGATTTCTCCTTGCCTTCGATCCGGTCGATCAGGAGCCCAACAGAGCGTTCAGCGATCTCCTGCATGCCCGGTGCCACGGTGGTCAGCGAAGGGGAGGCGAAGCGGGCCTCATCAATATCGTCGAAGCCTGCCACGGCAACGTCTTGCGGAACCTTGACGCCGCGGATGAGAAGTTCATGCATGGCGCCCAGTGCGAGGGCATCGTTCAATCCGAAGACGGCGTCGAACGGCACTGCGCGGTCCAGCAGCGCCTCCACCGCGGATGCCCCGGCGTCCCGGCGCCACTCGGACGGCACGATGAGTGCGGGTTCGAACCCCACGCCAGCCTCGTCGAGCGCCCGCCGATAGCCGGTCAGCCGCAGCCCCGGGCTTCCGGTGCTGTCCCCTGCCGATGCCCCGATCACTGCTATCCGACGCCGACCTCCCGCCAGCAGGTGGGCAGTCATCGCCTGGGCCGCCCGGACGTTCTTCATCGTGACGGTATCGAACCGTGGGTCCTGGATGTGCTCGCCTAACATCACGAGCGGCTTGCTTCCGATCCGGCCCGCCACGGTGTCCGGATCCAGCCTCAGGGGCGTGAACAGGAGCCCGTCGGTCAGCTGGCGGAAGGGCCCATGCAATGCGCTGAGCTCGTTCTCCTCGAGGGCCGCGGACTGCTCCACGAGCACGCGGTAACCGCGGGCGGAGGCAACGGACATGAGGCGCGAGGCCAGCTCCGCGTAGTACGGGGCCGAGAGGTCGGACAGAACCAGACCGAGCATCCGCGACTTGCCGGAACGCAGGCTTCGGGCTGTCAGGTTGGCCTCGTAGCCGAGTTCGTCAATGGCATCCAGCACCTTCTGCTTCGTGGCCGGCCTGATGAACTCATAGTCGTTGAGGACGTTGGACACGGTTTTCAGGGACACCCCTGCCAGACGGGCAACGTCATTCATCGTCACGGCCATCCACGGCTCCTTCTCACGGCTACATCTGGATACATCGTTGCAGAAAGCGGCACGCAGCGCCCCGCCCGCAGGAATTTCCCAAGGTGGTGGGCCCACGCTGTCCCCAGGGCCAAGCTCTGTGGCCAGGCAACGGCGCCTGGCCACAGGGGGCCGGGCTCCACGTAGCGGAGGTCGTTCCCGGAGGAAGCCAAGGAACAGGGGGATGCAGTGCCAGAAGGTCTTGAGATGCCGGCGGGACCGGAGGGGTACGCCGCCGGTTCGGCCCCGGGCGGCCAGCTGTTCGCCCTGGTCGCCGCCCACCACGGAGCCGGACTGGATTTCCTTGCGCGGCTGGGTTCGGGCCCGCGCCGGATCACGTCCGCGGCCCTGGCGGCTTCCCCCGGCATATCCGGGTCTGTGCTGCTGTCGACATGCAACCGCTTCGAGGTCTACTTTGAGATCGAGGCCGGCACGGAGCCGTTCGTTGCCCGGAGCCGCGTGCTGTCGATGATCAGCAACTGCTCCGGTGTCCCCGACGATGAGCTCAGCGGGTCCCTGGACTTTTTGGCCGGCCAGGCAGTGCCGGCACACCTCTTTGCCGTGGGCGCCGGGCTGGATTCGGCGGTGGTCGGCGAACGGGAAATTGCGGGCCAGCTGCGGCGGGCCCTGTCAGCGGCGCAGGAAACGGGCGCGGCCAGCGGCCCCCTGATCCGCCTGTTCCAGGCCGCCTCACGCGCCGCACGCGACGTCGGATCCTTGACCGCGCTGGGCGACGCGGGGCGCTCGATGGTCTCCGTTGCCCTGGACCTGGCCGCGGCGAAGCTGGGGCGCTTTGGATTGGCCGGGTTGTCGGTGGTTGTCATCGGCACTGGCGCCTACGCCGGATCCACCCTGGCACTCCTTGCAGCCGGGCAGTGTGACAACGTCTCCGTCTTTTCATGGTCCGGACGCGCCGAGCCCTTCGCCACGGCCCGGGGCGCTGCTGCGCTGAGGCGCTCCGAGCTGCCGGCGGCGGTCCGGGGCGCCGACGTCGTGATCGGCTGCAGCGGCCGCGGAACCCGGCTCGGAGCTGACGACTTCAGGCACTTCCGGCGGGCCGCGCAGGAACGCCTCATCGTCGTCGACCTTGCCCTTGGCCGCGACTTCGAGCCAGAGACCGGTGACCTGCCTTGCATTGAACTCATCACCTTGGACGACGTGCGGCTCGCCTCACCGCCTGAGCACTCTGCCGTTGTCCAGGAGGCCGCCGACCTGGTCCGGGAGGCGGCGATGCGGTTCGAGGAAGACCAGCAGGCCCGCCTCGTGGACCCCGCGATTGTGGCCCTGCGCGGACACATGCAGCGGGTTCTGGCCAGCGAGGTGGCGCGGGTCAAGAACCAGCATGGCTGCACCGCCACCGCCGAAGCCGTGGAGTTCGCCTTGCGGCGGGTAGTCCGGCAGCTCATGCATGTGCCCACCGCCCGGGCACGGGAACTCGCGGCGTCCGGCCGGCAGGCCGACTACACCGCAGCCCTCGAAGCCCTCTACGGGCTGAACGTAGAAGCGGAAGCTGGACAAGCCCCTGTGCACACCGCCGATGAGGGGGCGGCGCAAGCGAGTTAGGCGCGCGTGGCACCGGTTTTCCGAACCGTCTTTTCCGCACCGTCTTTTCCGCACCGTCCAGGGGCTCGGCGCACATAGCCATGAATCGGCTCTGGCCGCCACTGCCGCCCGGGACTAGCGTTTAATCAGCTTCCACCCACGCGTGCAAGGAGGAACGTCGATGTGCTCCCGGCAATCAGCACGAGGCCCAAGGTCCCGTACCGTCAGGGTCCTGATCGGAGCCGCAGTTCTCGCCGCCATCGCCTCCGGCTGCACGGGCCCGGGGCAGGGTCCTGGACAGAGTCCGGAGCCGAGTACGGAGCCGTCAATTGCCTCGCCGTCTCCGGGCAGCACGGCTGGCAGCCGTGCAACTACCGGCCAGACACCGGGGCAGGGGCAGCAACAGCCCGGGCAGGGAACTCCGTTGGGAGCTGCGGACATCCCCGCGATCGTCAGCAACGTCCAGCCGTCCGTGGTGACAATCTTCACTGGCCGCGGCGGACTGGGAAGCGGGGTCGTGTATTCCGAGGACGGACTGATCCTGACGAACGAGCACGTGGTTCGCGGCAGCCGCGACGTCGAAGTGGGCTTTGCCGATGGCCAGCGGGTGGCAGCAACCGTGCGGGCCACCGACCCGATCGCGGACCTGGCGCTCGTGGAGGCACAGAGGACCGGCCTGCCGGCGGCCAAGTTCCAGCCCGCCCTGCCGCGGATCGGAGAACTGGCCGTCGTCATCGGCTCACCGCTGGGATTCGCAAACACCGCGACGGCGGGCATCATCTCGGGCCTCCACCGGGAGATCCCCGGATCGGCCTCAAGCAGCCAGTCCCTCGTTGACCTGATCCAGACCGATGCGGCGATCAGCCCCGGCAACTCCGGCGGCGCCGTCGTGAACAGCCGCGGCGAAGTGATCGGCATCAGCGAGGCATACATCCCGCCCCAGTCCGGCGCGGTAGCCCTTGGCTTCGCCATCCCGGCCGCCACCGCGGTGAAGGTCGCAGACCAGCTCCGCGAGGACGGCACGGCCGATCACGCATTCATCGGCCTGGGCCTGGCCGAAATCACCCAGCCCATAGCCAGCGAACTCGGCCTGCCGGACACCCTCGGGGCGCTGGCGCTCTCCGTCCAGGAGGGCGGCCCGGCCGCGAAAGCCGGCATCCGCGCCGGTGACGTGCTCATCAGGCTCGACGGCGACAAGCTCACCTCGCCGGAGGACCTGCTGGCAGCACTGCGAACCCGGAGCCCCGGGCAGACCGTGACCGTTGAATTCCGCAGGGGCGCGGACACCCAGGAGGTCAAGGTAGTCCTGGTCGCGCGCCCGGCCCCCTGAGAGCCAGCTGCGCCGTCACGCGGCGAAGATGCTCCAGGATGCTTCGTGCGTGGCGCCGGGCTCCAGCCGGATCAGGTCCGCGCCGCTGTTGAAGGCGTCAGGAGGGCAGGTCATGGGTTCCACCGCGAGCCCCAGCCTGTTCGGTGCCGGGGGCTGCTTGTCGGCCGTATGGATCTGGAGCCACTGGCAGGTCCGGTCCCAGGCCATGCCGACCCCGGTCCCGCCCGGGTCCCGGGCCACGAGTTGCGCGCGGCCGGCGTCGCTGAACGTGATGCCGGTGAAGGCGTGGTCGATCTTGGTGGCACCGATGCTGCGCGGCGCGCGGAAGTCGAACTCGTGCCCGTCCACGGCCCGTACGGCAAGGGGAAGCAGCCGGTCCGGGGTCACGTCCAGGAACTCGCCGGCCGGAACCTCCAGCGTCCACTCATCCAGCGGGGCCGGTCCGGCGACCAGGTACGGGTGCGGGCACACGCCGTACGGCGCGGTGTCGGCGCTGAAGTTGGTCGCCGTTACGCCCGCATGCAGGCCGTCAGCTTCCAAGCGGTAGGAGGCGGTGACCCTGAGCAGGAACGGATACCCGGGAACCGGGCCAACGGAGCAGGCGAGGACCACGGCGGACCCGGAATGCTCCTGCAGGGTCCAGTCGAGGGGGAAGACGAGGCCGTGCAGGGCACAGTCCCGCTCCACTTCGTTGACGGGCACGCGGTAGTCGGCGCCGCGGAACGTGTACTTGCCGTCGGCGATCCGGTTTGGCCAGGGGGCCGCGATGATGCCCCGGTAGTCAGGAATGGGTCCGCCTTCCGGGAACGGGACGATCAGGTCCCGTTCCCGGTGGCGCAGCTCCCGCAAGGCAGCCCCGCGGGCAGTAATGGTGGCGGTGTACTCCCCCGCACTGATCCTGTACTCGGTCACAGCCCGCCGGCCAGCTTGTAATATGCGGCGTTCCAGTTCAATTCCTTCTTGAACTGTTTGATGGTGGTGCCGTCGTCGATCGTGAGGAGTTCGGTCTGGGCGATTTCGGCGAAATCCTCGAACACGTCCATGCCGACCTGGGTGGAGAGGACGGTGTGGTGCGCCGCTCCGGCGGTGAGCCATGCGGCTGCGGAGGTGGCGAAGTCCGGTTTGGGTGACCAGAGGGCACGTGCCACGGGCAGGTTTGGCAGTGGCTCGTCGAGGTCCACGACATCGACGGCGTTCGCCACGAGGCGGAAGCGGTCGCGCATGTCGGAGAGGGCGACGACGACGCCGGGGCCGGCGTCGGTGTCGAACACCATGCGGACGGGGTCTTCCTTGCCGCCGATGCCCAGCGGGTGGATTTCGACGCGCGGCTTGGTGGCCGTCAGGGAGGGGCAGACCTCGAGCATGTGTGCTCCGAGGATCTTCTCCTGGCCGGGAGTGAGGTGGTAGGTGTAGTCCTCCATGAGTGAGGCGCCGCCGGGCAGGCCGGCGCCCATGACCTTGGCGGCGCGGACCAGGATGGCCGTCTTCCAGTCCCCTTCGGCGCCGAAGCCGTAGCCGTCGGCCATCAGCCGCTGCACGGCCATGCCGGGCAGCTGGCGCAGGGCGCCGAGGTCCTCGAAGGACGTGGTGAAGGCGGCGGAACCGTTGGCTTCGAGGAAGCTGCGCAGGCCCAGCTCGATCCGTGCGCTGTAGCGCAGCGACTCGTGGCGGGCACCGCCCGCCTTCAGCTCGGGAACCACCTCGTAGAGGCGCTCGTACTCCGCCACCAGGGCGTCGACGTCGGACTCCGCGGCGCCGTGCACCGCATCGGCGAGCTCGTTGACCGACCAGGTGTTGACCGAGACGCCGAAGCGCAGTTCCGCTTCGGTCTTGTCTCCTTCGGTGACGGCGACGTTGCGCATGTTGTCCCCGAAGCGGGTCAGCTTGAGGGTGCGGACGGCGGCCCAGCCGGCGGACGCCCGCTGCCAGGCTCCGACCTGGCGGGCGACCTCCGGATTGGACACGTGCCCCACCACGGTCTTGCGCGGAACGCCGAGCCGGGACTGGATGTAGCCGAATTCGCGGTCGCCGTGGGCGGCCTGGTTGAGGTTCATGAAGTCGAAGTCGATGTCCGCCCAGGGCAGTTCCACGTTGGCCTGGGTGTGCAGGTGCAGCAGCGGCTTCCGGAGCAGGTCCAGGCCCTGGATCCACATCTTGGCAGGGCTGAAGGTGTGCATCCATGCCGTCACACCGATGACGGAATCATCGGAGTTGGCTTCCAGCGCGGTGCGGCGGATCGCGTCGGAATCTGTCAGCACGGGCTTCCAGACCAGCTTCACCGGAACCTCAGAGGAGGCGTTGAGGGCGGCGGCAATCTCCTGGGACTGGGCGGCGACCTGCTTCAGGACGTCCTCCCCGTAAAGGTGCTGGCTGCCGGTGAGGAACCAGACCTCATAGGGCTCGAGCGAGGTGTTGTTGGCGTTGGACATGGGTTCTCCTGCGAAAGTCTGGGGTGGGAGGGACGGGGCCTTGCGGCCGGGTTGCTGGGCCTAGCGGCCGTAGACGTTCTGGTAGCGGTCGTAGAGGGATTCGATCAGAGCCGGATCGATGGGCAGCGGCTCTCCCAACTGCCGCGAGATGTGGACGGTGCGGGCCACTTCCTCGCACATAACAGCTGCCTTGACGGCGGAGCGGGCGTCTTTGCCGATGGTGAAGGGGCCGTGATTCTGCATCAGGACGGCCGGCGAATGGGATTCCTGCAGGGTTTCCACGATGCCGCGGCCAATCGAGTCGTCGCCGATCAGGGCGAACGGGCCCACAGGGATGGTGCCGCCGAATTCATCGCCCATCATGGTCAGCACGCACGGGATGGCTTCCCCGCGCGCCGCCCAGGCCGTGGCATACGTGGAGTGGGTGTGCACCACGCCGCCCACGTCAGGCATGTGCCGGTACACGTAGGCGTGGGCGGCCGTGTCCGAGGAGGGCGACAAGGCCGGGTTTTCCCATTCCGCGGCGGCACCGTCCGCATCGGCGCTGAGCGAGCTGACCGGGGTGCCGTAGAGATCCGTGACCACCATGAGGTCCGGGGTCAGGTCATCATAGGAGACGCCCGAGGGCTTGATGACCATCAGGTCATAACCCGGGACGCGGGCGGAGACGTTGCCGGCGGTCCAAACCACCAGTTCGTAGCGCGTCAGCTCCGCATGCAGCGCGCAGACATCCCGGCGCACCCGGTCAATGGTTTCCAGGAGGGCGCTCATGCGGGCACCTCTTCCGACAGCAGGGACGCATCAGCGCTGCGGCCGGCAGTGCGCTGAATCGCCGCACCGCGCTGGATCGCCTTGAGCCGGTGCATGACCTCGTTGGTTCCGCGGCCGAAGTAGTCGTGCAGTGTGCGGTATTCCCGGAAGAGTTCCTCGTACGCGGCGACGTTGTCCGGGATCGGGGTGTAGACGGCTCCGGGGGCGGAGGACATGGCCGCGGCGGCCGCACGGATGTCCGGGTAGTTCCCTGCCGCGACGGCAGCGTGGATCGCCGAGCCAAGGGCCGGGCCCTGGGTGGAGCCGATCGTGGAGAGCTGCAGGCCGGTGATGTCGGCGTAGATCTGCATCAGCAGCTTGTTTTTCAGCAGCCCGCCGGCAACGATGAATTCCTTGACCGGCACACCGGAGTCGCGGAAGGCGTCAACGATGGTGCGGGTTCCGAACGCCGTGGCCTCCAGCAGCGCCCGGTAGATGTCCTCAGGGCGGGTGGCCAGGGTCTGGCCCACCACCACTCCGGACAGCTCATGGTCCACGAGGACCGAGCGGTTGCCCGAGTGCCAGTCCAGCGCGATCAGGCCGTGCTCGCCGATCGCCTGGCCGGCGGCGAGGTCGGTCAGGTATTCGTGGATGCCCTGTCCGGCCGCCGCGGCCGCCTGGTGGTATTCCGGCGGAACTCCATACTTGGTGAACCAGCCGAAGATGTCGCCCACGCCGGACTGGCCGGCTTCGTAGCCCCAGAGCCCGTCGACGATGCCGCCGTCGACCACGCCGCACATGCCGGGCACCTCGCGCAGCACATCCCCGTTCATGACATGGCAGGTGGAGGTGCCCATGATGGCCACGAGCTGGCCCGGCTCCACGGCGTTAGCGGCGGGGGCGGTCACGTGGGCGTCGACGTTGCCGACGGCGACGGCGATCCCCTCGGGCAGCCCGGTCCAGGCCGCAGCCTCGGCAGTAAGGTACCCCGCAGCGTCGCCCAGGCGGCCGATGGTGTATTGAAGTTTAGCGCTAACAAAATTGCTGAACCGCGGATTAAGGGCGGTCAGGAACTCCTGGGACGGGTACCGTCCGTCCTGGTAGATCCCCTTGTATCCAGCGGTGCAGGCGTTGCGGACGTAGTTGCCGCACAGCTGCCAGACGATCCAGTCGGCTGCCTCCACCCAGTGGTCCATCTCCGCGTAGGCCTCGGGGTCCTCTTCCAGCAGCTGGAGCCCCTTGGCGAACTCCCACTCGGAGGAGATGAGGCCGCCGTAGCGCGGCAGCCACGTTTCTCCCAGTTCTGCGGCAAGGGCGTTGATGCGGTCCGCCTGCGCTTGCGCCGCGTGGTGGCGCCACAGCTTGACGTACGCGTGGGGCCGGTTGGCGAAACCTGGCACCTCGTTCAGCGGCGTGCCGTCGGCCTTCACCGGCACCATCGTGCAGGCCGTGAAGTCCGTGGCGATGCCCACCACCGCAGCCGGGTCAATGCCCGCATCAGCGATCGCCGCCGGCACCGCGTTCCGGAGCACGTCCCGGTAGTCATTCGGCACTTGAAGCGCCCAGTCCCCGGGAAGGCGGGGGGCGGCTCCATCCGCTACGCCCGCCACATCCGCCGGAAGCGCTTCGGTGACGACTGCATGCGGATAATCAAACACACCGCTGCCAAGTTCCTTGCCGTCGCGGACCCGCACCACCACGGCCCGACCCGACAGGGTTCCGTAGTCCACCCCGATGACGTAATTTTCACTGCCGGGGTTGAACCCGGCATCCTCACTGGATTGCATGCTGAAACCTCCATCCGGGAGGTGCTGGCCCCTGTGCCCGGTGTCGAAATGTAAAAGATTCTCTTCGATTGTGAACGCTAACATATGTCTGCGTCAAGCATTGCTGATGGCCAGTTTGGCCGGCGCCTTCTGCGCCTTCCTGGCCACCACCGCGCCGCGGCAAGGGGACGGGGGCTCCGCCAGGTTGGCGGAACCCCCGTCCCGGAACCCCTGTACGGAGCCCGCGCGTCCGGAGCCCCTGCCCGGACCCCCCGTCCCTGCGGGGGTCGGTTATTTCCGGTATTTTCCGGCGGCGCCTTAGCCCAGCTGGCTGCGGAGGCGTTCCAGCTCCGCTTTAGTCACGGGCAGGACGGTGCCGTGGCGCGGCGCGCGCGGGAGCTCGTAGTTGCTCGAAAGCTTCCAGTTGGGGTTCTCCAGGCTGGTGCTTTCCAGCGGGATATAGCCCCGGCCGCCAAACTCGTCCACGAAGAGGTAGTACTTCTCTTCGGTGTTGGATTTGAAGACGGTTGGCCCCTCAACGCCGCCGGTCCCGGCATTCTTGCCGATGCAGTTGGCCATCAGGGACCAGCTGCGCGGGTTGGCCGCAGGCAGATCGACGGCCAGCAGGTCCTTGGATTTCTCCTGCATGATGTCGAGGCACCCGGAGACTCGGGCCTCGTCCTTCGTAAAGCGGTAGTAGGTGTCGCCTTCCTTGATGACAGTGGAGTCGATGACGGAGTCACCCGGGTCGTTCCAGACCTTGGCCTCGCTGAAGGTCCTGAAGTCGCGGGTGGTGGAATACATCATCTTGTTGTGCATGCCGCCGGCGTGGTTGGGGTCGCTGTCGGCGTAGATCTTGGAGGCCCAGTAGACCACGTAGGCGCCGATTTTCGCGTCGTAGTGGGCTTCCGGCGCCCAGGTGTTCCCGGCCGTGTCCGGGGAGACCTTGACGTGGCGTTGCGCGGACCAGTTCACGAGGTCCGTTGACTCCCACACCTCCACGTAGTGGCTGCCCTGGCGCTGGGAGGAATCCCACGAGGTTCCACTGCCGATGGAGAGGTCGGTGGCGATCATGTAGAACTTGTCGCCTTCCGGCGAGCGGATGATGAACGGGTCGCGCAGGCCCTTGGTGCCCAGCTTGGAGCTGAGGACGGGTTTTCCGCCATTCAGTTCGTCCCACTTGAGTGCGTCGTTGCCGCGGCTGGCGGCCATGAAGATGTTCTCGCCCGCGAGATCATTGCCGGTGAAGTAGGCGAAGGCGTAGCCTTCCCTGGCCTCGGCCTTGGGCAGCGGAAGAACAGTCACGAAGAACCTCTTCTTGGCCTTTGCCTTTCCGGCGGTCACGGTTGCGTGCAGGTTGAGCTTGACCGGTGCGCTGCCGTAGGCCGGCCGCGAGACCTCGCCGGTGGCGGTGATTATGGAGTCGTTGCTCGACGTCCAGTCCACTGTGGTTCCGTGAAGGCCAGTTGCCGGCAGCGTGATATTGCCCCGGATTCCCTCGGCGTCCCACACGTTCAGGGCTGCAGAAGCCTCACTGACTTTCTGGTCATCACTGATGTCCTCGACGACCGTCACAGTGAACGTCTTGGAAGCTGATGCTTCGCCTGACGTGGCGGTGGCCGTCAGCGTCACGTTGGCGTTTCCGGTTCCGTAGGCGGGGCGCGTCACGATGCCTGTGGAGGAGACGGCAGCTTCGTTGGACGACGACCAGGTGTAGGCCGACCCGTTGGGTCCCGTGAGAGGCAGCTTCACGTCGGCAGTGACGGCGCTGGTGTCTCCGAGTGACAGGTCCTTCAGGTCAAGGGCGACGCGCTCTTCCGGGGAGACGTAGCCGAGCTCGCGCACTTCGGCCGCAGAGAGGGCCCGGTTGTAGATGCGGAAGTCCCGGACCTGCCCCTTCAGGTACTTGTCGCCGCTGTACACGGACCGCCCGAGGTAGTTCGCCGTCGTCGTTCCTCCCCCGATGCTGCCCGGGGTGACGGTGACGCCGCTCTTGCGGGCTACTTCAGTGCCGTCCTCGTAGAGGATGGCTGTGCCGCCGCTGAGTGTGTAGGTGATGGTTTTCCAGGCGGCGCGTGCCAGGTCCCGTCGGGCGCTTGTAGTCTGCTCGGTCGACCAGTTGCCGGTCGCGATGGAGGTCCGGTACGAGTTGCCGGTGGTGAAGAGGTAGCCGTTGCCGGTGCCGTTGGTTGTGTTGCCCATCCCCCAAATGAAATAGGGGGTGGCCTGGTCCGCAGCGAGCTTCACGTCCGTGGAAACGGTGATGGAGTCCAGGCCCCGCATGACGTCGTTGGGAAGGCGGACATGGGCATTGGCGCCGCCGAGCTGCAGGCCTTCGCCGCCCAGGCTGCTGGCGTCGCCGCTGATGACGCCGTTGCGGCCGTTGCCGGAACTGTCTTCTGCGACCGCCCCGGTCTGTTCGGTCAGGTTGTATTTGAGGACGAGGCCGTCGTCAACGGCGGCCTGGGCCGGTGCTCCGGCCGCAAGTCCGCCGAGCACCAGTGCGGCTGCCGTCATCAGCGCCGGACCGGTGCGGTCCTTTGAGGGTGTAGTGAGCATGGAGACACTTTCGGTACGGCGGCCGGACGGCCGCGATTGGTGTGGGTCATCAAGGGAAAGGCCCGGCTGTGCGATCCAGCCGGGCCTTCCCGGTCAAAGCCAAAGCTTTGGTGTGCCGCCTACTTGCCTTTGCTCGCGTCGGCCAGCCGGATGAAGGTCACGGACTTGGGCTCGAAAGCGTAGCTGAAAGCAGTCCCCGCACCGTTGAACGTGCTGGTGGAAGGTGTGAGGTTCTGGCCATCGGCCGTCTCAGTCAGGGTTGTCACCGCCGCCGTGGGGCTGAGGTTGGCCGCACCAGTGACCTTGATGTCCACCGGAGTCCGCTCGGCCGAGGTGTTGACCACCTTGACGATGGTGTCGCCCGACTGTGCATCCTTCGTGACCACGGAGTAGACGGGATCTGCCTGGGTATCGTCCACTGTGCCCCAGAGGACGTTGTCCAGGAAGAGCTTCGCCGTGCGCCCGGTGACCTCGATCCGGATGTCGTATTGACGTCCGGTCTGGATCACCGTGTTCTTTTCTACGACAGTGGTCTTGCCGCCGTTGACGGCTTTTTCCACGACAGACTTCGTATTGTTCCAGCCGCCGAGGTTCCACCAGAAGTAGTTGCCGGTGTCCTTGACGCCGAAGGAGACGAGGAACCCTTCGGAGCCGGCCAGCTTTGTCGCCTTGGTGCTGAGCGTGTAGTTGCTCCAGTTGGTGTCGCCGGTGGTCACCATCGTGTTCTGCGCCGTGGTGCTTGACTGGACGTAGGCCCCGTCCTGGATAGACCAGGACCCGGTGCCGTTCCCGGTCCACGCGGCAGCAGTTCCCGAGAAGTCGTCGCTGAACAGGGTTGCGCCGTCGTTTCCAGTCACCTTCACGTCGTCATAGCGGGCGGATGTTGCCCAGGTGGACAGTCCGATTTTGCCCGCTATCGGCTGGACGGTTGAGGCCGGGTTCTCCTGCGTGCTCGGCACCACCTGGGTGCCGACATTGTTCATGAACAGCTTCTGGACCTCGTAATTGGGGGTGGTCCGGACCGACGTTCCGTTGAAGAACATCATGTCCGGGCTCCACTGGGTGTTTGCCTCGTTCGCGATGAGCGGCGCGTAGGACGCCATCTTGACCACATCCGCGTTCCGTTCGAGGCCGGTCATGTAGGAGGCCTCGGCCAGGGCGTTGGCGGGCTTGTTCCCGCGGGAGGCGTACTCCCCGAGGAAGACCTTGTAGCTGTTGCGGTCGTAGGAGTCGTAGCGGTGGTTGTTGTTCAGGAACCAGGACGGTTCGTTGTAATAGTGCTCGTCGACGAGGTCCACGCCCGTGTCAGCGTTGAACTTGGCGAGGTCGTCGAATTCGGGGCCCTGGCTGAACGGGCCGGTGTTTCCGATAATCTTGATCTCGGGATGGGCCTTGCGGACGGCGTTGTAGAACTGGGTGAAGTACTGCTTGAACTCCGGCTTGTATTCCTCGTTGCCCAGGCCGATGCGGTCCAGGCTGTAGGGCTCCGGATGCCCGTAGGCGATGCGCTTGGCGCCCCACTCGGTGCTGGCGTCACCGTTCGCGAACTCGATCAGATCCAGCGTGTCCTGGATGTAGCGGTCAAGGGTTGCCTGGTCCGGGGCGGACTTGTTGTCGCCGCAGCCGGTCACGCCCACCGGCACCACGGGCACCGGGATGGCGCCCATGTCCTCGGCCCACTGGAAGTACTCCATGTACCCCAGGCCGTAGGTCTGGTTGTAGCCCCAGAAATTACGGTTCGCCGGGCGCTGTTCCACCGGCCCGATGGTGTCTTTCCACTGGTACGTGCGGGCGCGGGTGTAGTTGGGGGCCGAATAGGTGTCATAGCTTCCCGTGTTGACGATGCAGCCGCCGGGGAAGCGCAGGAATCCGGGGTTCAGGTCGGCGATTTTCTCGGCGAGGTCCTTGCGGAGGCCGTTTTCCCTGCCGTTCCACGTGTCCTCGGGGAAGAGGGAGACCATATCGAGCCGGACCGTGCCGGTTCCCTGGACTACCGTCGCAAGCCGGCCCGCCCCCGTGGAGGACTTCGGCGAGAGGGTCACCTGGTACTTGGCCCAACGGTCGCCCTTGATCTTGATCGTAGCGATGTCCAGGCGCCCGCCTTCCGGCGTCTCCAGCGTTACGGCAAGGCTGGTTCCTGCGGGGTTGGACGTGCGCGCCCAGACCGAATAGTTGTATTTCTTGTGCGCCTCGAGTTTCTGCCCTGCGTTCCAGCCGCTGTTGCGGACGCCAACGCCGGCGCCGCTTCCCGCACCGGCGCTGGTGGCGTCGATCTGCAGGTAGTTCCGGTTGTTTTCATTCAGACGGTTGTTGTCATTGACGACGGCGGCTGTTCCGTCGCTGCCCCGCTTCAGTATGTCCCAGGCCGTCAGCGGGGTGTAGGTCTGGTTGTCCCCTGAGTTGAATTCAAAAGACCTGTTCTGGACAAGTTCCGCGTAGATGCCGCCGTCGGCTCCCTGGTTGATGTCCTCGTAAAAGGCCCCGTACATGGTCGGATCGATCGAAGCCCCGGTCCCCGCGGCATTGACGTTGATGGTCCGGTTCGTTGCGGACTCCGCGGAGGCGTCCAGCGCCGGGGCCAGTGACAGCACCGCTGCTGCCAGTGATCCGGCAAGCGCCATGGTGCAGGCCCGCTGTGTGCGGCTTGGTGATTTTGATGGCATGGATGAGGTTGCCTTTCTCCATTGAGCAGCCCGCCGGTCCGCCGGCGCAGCTCAGCAGTGCGGCCGCCGACGGCTGCATGCTGCGATACCGTCCTCGGGCATGGCCGCCGGTGAGTGGGTAATATAAAAGCTGTTAACGCTAACAAAATGGCGCGTCGGGAATGAGTATTGAACATGTTTACAGAGTTGTAAAGGGCATCGGCGGAGGAGGACGTGCATTCTTTCCAAGCTGCGAAATTGTGACACCAGCCACTTGACGGCTTTCTTTGTTAGCGTTCACAATGAGTCGCAGAGCGCTTCAGCTCACTTGCAGCAATGGCGGTGTTCCAAGTCTCCCGCCTGCATGTAACTACGCTTCCGGGAGGATGTTGTGTTTAAGAAATCCCTAATTGCGGTTGCCGCCGCTTCGATGCTCACCCTGACGGCCTGCGGCGGAACCGGCAGTGCTGCCGGCAACGCGGGCACTGACAAGATCACCATGGGCTTCGCGCAGGTTGGCGCCGAAAGCGGCTGGCGCACGGCCAACACCAAGTCTGTACAGGAGTCCGCCAAGAAGGCCGGAATCGACCTGAAGTTCTCGGATGCCCAGCAGAAGCAAGAGAACCAAATCAAAGCCATCCGTTCCTACATCCAGCAGAAGGTGGACGTCATCGCCTTCTCGCCCGTGGTGGAGTCCGGCTGGGACACCGTCCTGAAGGAAGCCAAGACCGCGAAGATTCCCGTCATCCTCACCGACCGGGCGGTGGATTCCACCGACAAGACCCTCTACAAGACCTTCCTCGGTTCCGACTTCGTTGAAGAAGGCAAAAAGGCAGGGACCTGGCTCGTCGATGAATCCAAGTCCGCGACGGACACTGTGAACATCGTCGAGATTCAGGGCACCACCGGGTCCGCGCCTGCGAATGACAGGAAGGAAGGGTTCGAGGAGGCCATCAAGGCCAATCCGAAGCTGAAGATCATCGCCTCACAGAGTGGTGACTTCACCCGCAGCGGCGGCAAGCAGGTCATGGAGGCCTTCCTCAAGAACAACCCCGACATCGACGTAGTCTTCGCGCACAATGACGACGAGGGCCTGGGCGCCATCGAGGCCATCGAGGCTGCCGGCAAAGTTCCCGGCAAGGACATCAAGATCGTCACCATTGATGCGGTCAAGGACGGCATGACAGCCCTGAGCAACGGAAAGATCAACTACATCGTCGAATGCAGCCCGATGCTCGGCGACCAGCTCATGGACCTTGCCAAGAAGGTCATCGCCGGCGAGTCCGTCCCGGAACGGGTCGTCACCGAGGAAACCACGTTCACGCAGGAGCAGGCAAAGCAGGTTCTTGCCAGCCGCCCGTACTGAGTCCTGGCGCCCCCTGAACGGCCGTGCGGCGGCGGATCATCGCCGCCGCACGGCACACCAGCACAGAAAAGATACGAGCATGAACGAAATGGTTCCGGTCGTCGAGATGACCGACATAGCTATTGGATTTCCAGGAGTTAAGGCGCTCGACGGAGTGAACTTCCGGCTCTTCCCCGGTGAAGTGCATGCCCTCATGGGAGAGAACGGTGCGGGCAAGTCCACCCTGATCAAGGCGCTGACGGGCGTGTACAGCATTGACTCCGGCACGGTCACGGTGCTCGGCGAGCACAAGCAGTTCTCGACGCCCGCCGCATCACAGGCGGCGGGCATCAGCACCGTCTACCAGGAGGTCAACCTCTGCCCCAACCTGACCGTTGAAGAAAACGTCCTGCTGGGGCGTGAGCCGCGCCGCCGCGGCTCCATTGACTGGAAGGGCGTCCGGTCCCGGACCCGGGAAGTCCTCGCAGAGCTGCACCTGGATCAGGTTGACCCCGGATCCCTGCTGTCCTCGCATTCCATCGCGGTCCAGCAGCTCATCGCCATCGCCAGGTCAGTGGAGATCAACGCCAAGGTCCTCATCCTGGATGAACCAACATCGAGCCTCGACGCCGACGAAGTCAACCAGCTGTTCCGTGTCATCCGTGACCTCCGTGACCGCGGAGTGGCCATCCTGTTCGTCTCCCACTTCCTCGAACAGGTCTACGACATCTCCGACCGCATGACAGTGCTCCGCAACGGAAAGCTCGTGGGCGAATACATGACCCGCGACCTTTCCCGCATGGGCCTCATCTCCAAGATGATCGGCAGGGAAATGGAAGCGCTGGCCGAGCTGGACCAGGCGCCGGCACGGACACGGGCCAGGACGGACTCCGGGGTGACGCCTTTCCTTGAGACCCGCGGACTTGGCAGGAAAGGATCCGTTTCACATGTGGACCTGTCCGTCTACCCGGGCGAGGTCGTTGGACTTGCGGGCCTGTTGGGAGCGGGCCGCACCGAGATCGCCCGGCTCATTTTCGGCGCCGACAAGGCCGATGAAGGATCCATGGCCATCAAGGGTGCCAGCCAAAGGATTCGTTCCCCGCGCACGGCCATCGATCTGCGCATCGGGTTCTGCTCGGAGGACCGCAAAGAGGAAGGTCTCATCGGAGACCTCTCCGTCCGCGACAACCTGGTACTGGCAATGCAGGCCAGCAAGGGCTGGGCACGCCGCATTCCCCGCCGCGTCCAGGACGAGCTCGTGGCGGAATACATTCAAGCCCTCGACGTCCGCCCGGCCAACCCCGACGCACTCATCCGGAACCTCAGCGGCGGCAACCAGCAGAAGGTGCTTCTCGCCCGCTGGCTGGTCACCCATCCCGAACTCCTGATCCTCGACGAGCCCACCCGCGGAATCGACATCGGAGCCAAGACCCAGATCCAG
Source organism: Arthrobacter pascens (assembly GCF_017052465.1). Taxonomy (GTDB): domain Bacteria; phylum Actinomycetota; class Actinomycetes; order Actinomycetales; family Micrococcaceae; genus Arthrobacter; species Arthrobacter pascens. The sequence continues at coordinate 539,359 of NZ_JAFHKT010000151.1, read as the reverse complement.
AAACTCGTCAGCCAGCTCGCGGCCGACGGGATGTCCATCCTCTTCATCTCCTCCGAGCTCGAGGAAGTCCTGCGCGTGAGCGACCGCATCGCCGTCATCAAGGACAGGGCAATGGTCGCGGACATCAACAACGACGACGTCTCCGTGGAAGACGTCATGACGGTCATCGCCGGAGGCGCCCAGTGAAATCACTTCTGAAACACCGCCTTGCGTGGCCGGTGATCGCCCTCGCAGCACTGCTGCTGCTGAACCAGGTCTTCAGGCCGGACTTCCTGAGCCTCAGGATGCAGGACGGGCACTTGTACGGCAGCCTCATCGACATCATGCGCAATGGTGCCCCCACGATCCTCATCGCGCTCGGCATGACCCTGGTGATCGCCACCCGGGGCATTGACCTCTCGGTGGGCGCCGTGGTGGCCATCGCCGGGGCGGCCTCCTGCGCCTACATCGCTGCCTCGCCGGAACCCGGCTCCCCGGTGACGGCCGCGACGGCGGTTCTCATCGCCGTCATCGCCGGCCTTGCCCTGGGCATCTGGAACGGCTTCCTGGTCTCGACCATCGGCGTGCAGCCGATCATTGCCACCCTGGTGCTCATGACCGCAGGGCGCGGCATCGCCCAGCTCATCACCGGCGGTCAGATCATCTCCGTCTCCAACGACCCCTACAAGTCGATCGGCGCCGGATACCTGCTCACCCTTCCGATCTCCATCCTGATCACCGCAGCCGTCTTCATCCTGGCGGCAGTCCTCACCCGGCGCACCGCACTGGGCACGCTGATCGAAGCCGTGGGCATCAACCCCGTCGCCAGCCGCCTCGCGGGCCTCCGTTCACGCAACATCATCTGGATCGTCTACGTCTTCAGCGCCGTCTGCGCCGCCATCGCCGGCCTCATGATCAGTTCCAACGTCACGGCAGCCGATGCCAACAACGCCGGACTCTACATCGAAATGGACGCCATCCTCGCCGTCGTCATCGGCGGCACGTCGCTGGCCGGTGGACGGTACACCCTGGTGGGGACCGTCGTCGGGGCCTTCATCATCCAGACGCTGACCACCACGGTCTACACGCTCGGGATCCCGCCGGAGGTGACCCTGGTGTTCAAGGCCCTGGTGGTTATTACGGTCTGCCTCCTGCAGGCACCCAAGGCGCGGAACCTGCTCAGCAGCCTCAAGGCAGCCCCCAAGCCCGCCGCAAAGGAAAAGGTCGCAATCTAATGTCCCCCCTGACCACACTGACGCCCCTGACCGTCAAAAAGCCGTCACCGGCGCGCAACCGGCTGCGCGGAGGCGCACGCTACGCGCCAACGCTTGCGACCGTGGGTCTCTTCATCGCCATGTTTGCCGTGGGGTCCGGAATGTACCCGAGCTTCCTCTCCGGCCAGGTGTTCCTGAACCTCTTCATCGACAACACGTTCCTGATCGTGCTCGCCGTCGGCATGACCTTCGTGATCCTGACCGGAGGCATCGACCTCTCCGTCGGGGCCGTCGTCGCACTGTCCATGATGGTCAGCGCGACGCTTCTCCAGCAGGGCTGGAACGCCGGGGCCATCATCGTCCTGGTGCTGCTGATCGGCGGCGGGCTGGGCCTGCTCATGGGGCTGATCATCCAGTACTTCGACATCCAGCCGTTCATCGTCACCCTGGCGGGCATGTTTCTCGCCCGCGGCCTCTGCTACGTCATCAGTCTTGACTCGATCCCCGTAACCGAAGGGTTCTTCACCGGCATGGCGCAGGCCCAGATCCCGCTCCCTGGCGACCTCTTCGTCTCGCCGGGTGTCCTCCTGGCCCTTGGAATCGTGGCCATTGCCTTCTTCGTCCTGCACCACACGCGCTTCGGCCGCACTGTCTATGCCATCGGCGGCAACGAACACTCCGCCATGCTGATGGGCCTGCCGGTGAAGAGCACCAAGATCCTCGTCTACGCGCTGAGCGGCCTCTGCTCAGCCGTCGCCGGCATCCTGTTCTCCTTCTACAGCCTCTCCGGCTACAGCCTCGCCGCCCAGGGCATGGAACTCGACGCCATCGCGGCGGTGGTCATCGGCGGAACGCTGCTGACCGGCGGCACGGGCTACGTCCTGGGTTCGGTCGTCGGCGTGCTGGTGCTGGGCATCGTCCAGACCTTCATCGCCTACGACGGAACCCTGAGCTCCTGGTGGACGAAGATCGTCATCGGCGGCCTCCTGCTGGTCTTCATCCTGCTGCAGCGGCTCTTCGCCAGGAAAACACGCTGATTCCCTGCTTTATCTGTCTCTCTGCCTCCCGCCCGTCGAAAGGACGCCTTCAGCATGAATGTCCCCCTCAACCCGCAGTTTTCGCGCCGCTCGTTCCTCGGCTCCGGAACCGCCGCAGCCGCTACAGCAATACTGGCAGCCGCCGGCGCAGGATCCCTGGTGGCGGCACAGCCTGCCGCCGCCTCCGGCTCGACGCCGGTCATCAACCCCGTCGTTCCGCAGCGTGCCGACCCGTGGCTCATGAAACACACGGACGGCAAGTACTACTTCACCGGTTCTGTTCCCGAATACGACCGGATCGTGGTGCGCTCCTCCGCCACGATCTCGGGGCTGGGCGGCGCCCCGGAAGCAGTGGTCTGGACGCGCCCCTCCTCCGGAACAATGGGAGGCCACATCTGGGCACCTGAGCTGCACCACTTTGACGGCAAGTGGCACATCTACTTCGCCGCCGGCGACAGCAACGATGTCTTCCGGGTGCGGATCTACGTCATTTCGACGGCGGCCGCGGACCCGGCCACGGCCGTCTGGGAACCGCCTGTCCGGGTGCACACCCATGCCGACACGTTCTCCCTGGACGCCACCACCTTCGAGCACGCCGGCAGCCGGTACCTGATCTGGGCGCAGAGCGACACCGGGGTGAACTCCAGCCTCTACATTGCCTCAATGTCCTCACCGTCCACACTTTCCAGCGCCCCGGTCCGCATTGCCGTTCCGACGATGGACTGGGAGACCCGCGGGTTCAAGGTCAACGAAGGTGCCGCCGTGATCACGCGGAACGGCCGCATCTTCGTGACCTTCTCGGCCAGCGCAACAGACGCCAACTACTGCATGGGACTCCTCACGGCCGATGCAGGCGCCGACTTGCTCAACCCGGCATCGTGGACGAAGACGCCCACCCCCGTCTTTGTCACGTCCGAGGGGTCAAAGCAGTACGGCCCGGGGCACAACTCCTTCACGGTGGATGAAGCGGGCAACGACGTGCTGGTCTACCACGCCCGGTCCTACCGCACCATCGTCGGAGACCCGCTCTATGACCCCAACCGGCACGCCCGCGTCCAGCGGCTGCACTGGAACGCGGACGGCACCCCGAACTTCGGTGTTCCCGTGGGGGACGGTGAGCTTCCGGTGCGGCTGGAACCTGCCGCCGCCCCGGGCACGTACCTGGCCCATGACGGCACCACCGTCTCCGCCGCTTCCTCCCCCGCGCTGGGGGCATCCCAGTTCCGCATCGCCACGGGCTACGCCAAGAAGAATTCCGTGGTCATCGAGCCGGTCCTGGCCAAGGGCCGCTACCTTCGGATCCAGGGTTCTACCGTCGCGATCGCCGCCACGGAGGGTTCGTCGTCGGCGTTCATCCAGCGGGGCGGCCTGTCGGATCCGGCAGGAGCGTCCTTCGAGTCGGTCGATCTTCCGGGCTGCTATCTGCTGCTGCGGCAGGGCGTCCTGGCTGTGGCCAAGGCCGGCAAGAACGACAGGGCTGCGGCCACGTTCTTCCTGAGTTCGTAAACCCACGGCTTCGTCAGCTTTTCCCGTCAGGGCCCGGTAAGCTTCCCCGCTGCCGGGCCCTGCCTGTGCCGTCTTCAGGCGGGCAAGGCGGCCGTCTTCAGGCGGGCTAACCCGGGTCAGCGGCCGGCGTTCGGCGCCGCAGTTGAAGAGCGAACCACGAGCCTCGGATTGACCACCGAGGAGGCACCCGAATGGCCGTTGGCCATGTCGAACAGAAGCATTTGCATGCATCGGGCCCCGAGTTCCTGGAATCCCTGGTTGACGGTGGTCAGGGGCGGCACAAGGTAAGCGGCCTCGGGCTGGTCGTCGTACCCGACGAGGCTGACGTCCTGCGGGACGCGCAGGCCGGCTTCGCTGAAGGCGCGCAGGGCCCCGAGCGCCATCTGGTCGTTGGCAGCGAACAGCGCGGTGGCCCTGCCGGCGGCGGCGAGTTCCAGCCCGGCACGGTATCCGCTTTCGGCGCTCCAGTCACCCTGGATCAGCATGGAATCGTCCAGTCCCGCCTGGGCGAGAGTACGGCGCCAGCCGTCAACGCGGGCGGCGGCGTCGATCCAGTCCGGCGGGCCGGCGACGTGGGCGATGGCGGTGTGGCCAAGATCCACCAGATGCTGCACTGCGAGGCTGGCACCCATCCGCTGGTTCACCGCGGCGACACTCAGCCGCTCGTCGACGCCGAATCCCACGGCAACCAGCGGGATGGCCATGCTGATGGTGCTCAGGGATTCGAACATGGCCTCGTGCGGCACAATCACCACGATGCCATCCACCGACTGCATCATGAAGTATTCGAGGCCGTCCTTTATCGCCGTCGGCGTGACTTCACCGAGGCTGGCTACGCTGACGAAGTAGCCCTTGTCACGTGCTGCCTGCTGCACGCCGAGGAGCGTGTTGGCCGGGCCGTAGTGGGACATGTCGCTTCCCAGGACGCCGATCGTCTGGGACTGGCGCGTCACCAGGCTGCGCGCTGCGGTGTTCCGGCGGTAGCCCAGCTCCGCGATGGCCTTTTCGACGCGTTCGCGGGTCAAGGGGCTGACGTTCGGGTGTGCATTGAGGACCCGCGAGACAGTCTGGTGTGAAACACCGGCAAGCTTCGCCACGTCCTCCATGACCGGAGGACGCCTGATCTCAGATATTGGCATGTCCCTCCTCACGTTAGCGCTAACAATCAGCTTATCAGCTGTGGCTCAATCAGGCTGCTGTAATCCGGCGGGCGCAGGCGGGCACTCGGGCGGGCACCCGGGCAGGCGAAGGTTCAGGCGGGGGCCGAGGTGCTGGCCCGCACCACGAGCTTTGGCTCGACAACCGTTGTCCGAGCGCCTTCTCCGTCCCCGACGGCGGCGAGCATGAGATCCATGCAGCGCCGGCCGAGTTCCTCGAAGTCCTGGCGGACGGTCGTGAGGGGCGGGGTGAAGTAGCCCGATTCAGGCTGGTCGTCGAAGCCCACCACGGAGACGTCGTCGGGAACGCGGACTCCGGCTTCATGGAAGGCGCGCAGCAGGCCGAGCGCCATCTGGTCGTTGCCCACGAAAATTGCCGTGGCGGACCGTTCCTCGGCGAGCTTCCTGCCGATCTCATAACCGCTGCCGGCGCTCCAATCGCCCTCGACGAGCAGATCGTCGTCCAGGCCGGCGGCGCGCAGTGTTTCACTCCAGCCCTCGGCCCTCGCGGTGCCGTCGATCCAGTCCTGGGGTCCGGCGACATGTCCGATCCTGCGGTGCCCCTGATCTATCAGGTGTCGAACGGCGAGCTCCGCCCCGCGGTGCTGGTCCACCATCGCGCCGCTCACAGCGTCATTCCCGAGCGAGCCCACAGCCACCACGGGAACACCGGGCTTCAGTTCCGTGAGGGCAAGCAGGGTTTCAGAGTGGGGCACGCTGACCACGATGCCGTCGACGGCCTGGTCCAGAAAGTGCCTTAGAGCGTCGAAAATCGCTTCGCGGCTCACCGACTTCAGGGCAGCGATGCTGACGAAGTAGCCGGCATCCCGGGCCGCCTGCTCCACGCCCAGCAGTGTGTTGGCCGGACCGTATTGGGAGAGCTCGCTGGCAAGGACGCCAATGGTCTGGGAGCGCCGCGTGACCAGACTCCGCGCCACCGCATTGCGGCGGTACCCTAGTTCGGCGATCGCGGCTTCGACCCTCTCCCGCGTGGCCTTGCTGACGTTGGGGTGGTTGTTGATCACGCGGGAGACTGTCTGGTGCGACACCCCGGCGCGTTCCGCCACATCCTCAAGCCGCGGCAGCCGCGCATTGCTTTTTGTCATGGGGCTATTCTGCGCGAACCGCCGTGCAACCACGAACAGACCACGCGCCCAAGGCGCCACGTCGGCAAACAAAAAGTCCCCGGCCTCCTGTTGCCAGGAAGCCGGGGACTTTCCACTCTTCGCTAAAAGAGTGGGCCCTGTGGGGCTCGAACCCACGACCCACGGATTAAAAGTCCGATGCTCTACCAACTGAGCTAAAGGCCCAAACCGACTGCGCACCGCACACGTAAAAACGTCAAAGACACACGTCAGTTCCAGTCCATTTCTGGACGTTTAATACTGTACCCCAGACGGCGGCATGTGACTTACGTGGCGCGCTGCCGCCGTCGTCCGCTTGATTCCTGGTCCCGAAAAGGGGCTGGCTGGCCCGCCAGAGCGCCAAATCCCTGTGCTCGATTACCGCACGTCACAGGAGTAGCGTGGGGAGCATGAGCGACAACGCAGGAACCAGCGGTCCGGGCGGGGCGGAACGGCACCACAAACCGAAGCCTTTTGCGCCCATTGACTTTGAGCCCTTCGCGGGCGGTGCTGACCCGGCACGGGTCTCAGAAGCGGCACACCTGGCCGCCCAGGCGCTGGTGCGCCACGGACGCGACAGCGACGACCCCGTCGTCACCAAACGCCTCGTCAAACTCGCCGACGAGCAGGGCCTCGAGGCCATCGCGGAGATGTGGGCCGAAAGCCCGGCGCGCTCACTGCCGGGCGCCCTGTGGCGGCTCTACGCCCTCCGCGCTGCAACAGTCCAGGACCCCGAGCGCATCTCCGTGTACTTCAAGGCAGGCAAGGACACGGCACAGGTTTCCAATGTCGTGGCCGGAGCCGCAGAACCGCCCGGGGCCGACGAAATGAAGACCATGGCGGACGCCATTTTGTCCGGAGCGTTCGACGGCGACTTCGACGTCGCGCTCGAGCGTTCGGCCGCCTTCTGCCGCGTTGTGGCGCTCGGACAGGCCACGCTCGCCGACGGCGCCGATCACAGCAACGAGGTCCACGCACGCAAGCTGACGCGCAACTCGCACCTGCTGGTGAAGACCGCCGAGGACCTCGAACACGCCGCCAACGCCTGGCGGCTGGGCGAGCTGGACTGACCTATCGGGCCGGATCTGTCAATGTTGACTTGGTCCAGCCAAAGTAGAACACTGAAACTGGTGCCGAACCGCGAAACCCCCGGGCTTCAACATTTAGCCGCCTAGAGCGGCCTACCGCCGAGAGGCGTATCCGGTTCGGCACCATTTTCATGCCCGGAGACGCGGGCCGGTAAAGTACTGACTAGTTGCCGGGCCCCACGTCAAGTCACGTGGACCGCCCTTCCCAGTCCTGACGATCTCCGGAGACCGGTACGAATGAAGCTGCGCCTTTTTCCCCAGGAGCCCGCGGGGCTGAACCTGCTGTCGCAGCTGGCCCGCCAGATCGTTCTCGCCAGCGCCACCATGGCGGAAATCCTGGGCGCGCCTGCCTCCGAACATGACCGGCTCGTGGAGGACATGCACAACCACGAGGCGAAGTCCGGCGAACTGCACTTCGCCCTGCTGACCCACATGCGGACCAGCTTCGTCAATCCCCTCCCCCGCGAGGACATGTACGGGCTGTCGCTCTGCCTTAATCAGGCGATCGAGAAGCTGGACGCCGCCGCCGAGTTGGTGGCGCTGTACAAGCTGGACAGGCTGCCAAAACGGGCGGCGGACCAGCTGGAAATCATCAGCCGCCAGGCCGAGCTCACGGCCGATGCCATGCGGCGGCTGAACAACCTCGACGACCTTGAGGACTACTGGATCGAGACTGTGCGCCTGGCCAAGCGGGCCGAACGGACGCACCGGATCTGGGTCGCGGACATGCTCAAGGAAATGAAGGCGACGCAGTACGCCCGGAACCGGGACGTTGCCAACCAACTCGTGGACGTCACCAAGGAAATGCGCCGCATCGCCACCCAGGTGGGCAGCATCATCGTCAAGGAATCATGAGGTGACACCCCTCATTTTCGCGCTGGTGGTGGTTCTTGCCGCGGCGTTCGCCTTTATCAACGGGTTCAGGGACGTCTCCAACTCTGTAGCCCTCGCTGTCCGGACCCGCGCCCTGACGCCCACCGTGGCCGTGCTGCTGGCGGCCATCTTCAACTTCACCGGCGCGCTCCTCAGCTCCGGATTCGCCGTGGCGGTCAGCCAGAACTGGGTGACACTGCCCGTCGGGGACAGCGGGCTCACGATCCTCGTGGCCGGCCTGGCCAGTGCCTGCATCTGGGGCCTGATCCTGTGGTGGCGGGGCATCCCCTCATCCTCCACGCACGCGCTGGTGGGCGGCCTCGCCGGAGCGGGTACTGCCAGCGTCCTGGTGGGCGGGAACGCCGTGGGCGGAGTCGACCAGTCTCTGCTGTTCCAGGTGGTCCTTCCCCTGGTGCTCTCCCCTGTCATCGCGTTCATCGGCGCGTACCTGCTCGTCTACCCCGTGACGTGGGCCGCCCGCTACGCCCAGCCGAATGAGATCAACCGGCGTTTCCGGGCTGCGCAGTCGATCACTGCCGGCGCTGTCGCCTTCGGCCACGGACTCCAGGACGGCCAGCGCATCGGTGCGGTCCTCCTGCTGGCCGTCCTGGCGGCGGGGTACACCGACGGCGGCTCCGTCCCCCTGTGGGTGGCCATTCTCTCGGCCGTCATGATCACGGTGGGAACGCTGTGCGGCGGCTGGCGCATTTCACACACCATGGCATACCGGCTCATCCGGGTTGACCCCCTGCGCGGAGTGGTTGCGCAGGCCTTGAGTGCGGCCCTTCTCTTCATCGGTGCGATCGGCCTGCACTGGCCGATTTCCACCACGCACACCGTCACGTCCGGGGTGCTTGGAGCGGGCGAGAACCAGCACGTGTCCGGAACCCACCGCAAGCTCGTGGCCAGGATCCTGTCGCTGTGGGTCCTGACGCCTGCCGCCACCGCCGCGGGAGCCTTCGTGCTCGCACTGGCGCTCTCCCCGCTGGCCAGGAGCTGAATCCGGGTTTAAACAAGCGCGCTCCGTAACTGCCCTATCAAGGCAGTTACGGAGCAATCGCCGGTGGCTGGGACTATCCGAAGCGGCCGGAGACGTAGTCTTCCGTGGCTTTGTTGCTCGGATTGTTGAAGATGGTGCTGGTTTCGGCGAACTCGATGAGCTTGCCCGGCTTGCCCGTGCCGGCGATGTTGAAGAACGCCGTCCTGTCCGAAACACGCGCCGCCTGCTGCATGTTGTGGGTCACGATGACCACGGTGTACTGGTCCTTGAGCTCGTTGATGAGGTCCTCAACGGCCAGGGTGGAGATCGGGTCCAGGGCGGAGCAGGGCTCGTCCATGAGGATCACCTGGGGTTCCACGGCGATGGCACGGGCGATGCACAGGCGCTGCTGCTGGCCGCCGGACAGGCCGGAACCCGGCTTCTCCAGCCGGTCTTTGACCTCGTTCCAGAGGTTGGCGCCCTGCAGGGACCGTTCCACCAGGGCATCGGCTTCGCCCTTGGAGATCTTCTGGTTGTTCAGCTTCACGCCGGCCAGCACGTTGTCGCGGATGGACATGGTGGGGAACGGGTTGGGCCGCTGGAACACCATGCCGATCTGGGAGCGCACGGTGACCGGGTCCACGCCGGGGCCATAGAGATTGTCACCGTCGAGCAGGACTTCGCCTTCGACGCGGGCGCCCGGCAGAACCTCATGCATGCGGTTGAGGGTCCGCAGGAAGGTGGACTTGCCACAGCCGGAGGGGCCGATGAACGCCGTGACGGACTTGGCTTCGATGTTGATGCTGACATCCTCGACGGCCAGGAAATTGCCGTAGTAGACGTTCAGGTCTTTGACGTCGATGCGCTTGGACATGATGTTCCTTAACTTGCTGGTATGGATTGAAGTCTAGATCCCGGCCGTTCGATCCGAAACGTCCGGGGAGCGGGCCGCGCCCGGGGCCGGCGCCTAGCGTCCGGCCTTCGGGGCGAAGACCCTGGCGATCAGGCGCGCACCGAGGTTCAGCAGCATCACCAGGACGATGAGCACCAGCGCTGCGCCCCAGGCCCGCTGCGAGGACGGGTCCGGATTGGACGGCGACGTGGGGTTCAGGATCTGCGTATAGATGAAGGTCGGCAGCGATGCCATCCAGCCGCCGAACACGTTGGTGTTGATGCTGGTGGCAAAACCGGCGGTGACCAGAATGGGCGCGGTCTCGCCGATCACGCGGGCGATCGCGAGGGTGACGCCGGAAGCGATGCCTGAGATCGCCGTCGGAATGACCACCTTGAGGATGGTCCGCCACTTGCGGACGCCCAGGGCGTAGGAGGCCTCGCGGAGTTCGTTGGGAACGATCTTCAGCATTTCCTCGCTGGAGCGGACCACCACCGGGATCATCAGCACGGAAAGCGCGACGGCGGCCACGGCGCCGGTCTTGGTGCCCGGGCCCACCACGGCGAAGAAGAAGGCGGCGGCAAACAGACCGGCCACGATGGACGGGATGCCGGTCATAACGTCCACGAAGAAGGTGATGGCGCGGGCCACCGGGCGGTCGTTGCCGTATTCCACCAGGTAGATGGCCGTCAGCAGGCCGACGGGCACCGAGATGACCGTGGCGAGCAGGGTGATCTCCACCGTGCCGAGCAGCGCGTGGTAGATGCCGCCCAGAACGGGCCCGCCCTCTTCGGCAGCCCTGTTGTCGTAGACGCCGGTGACGCCGTTCATGGACTTGCCGAGGAACCCCGGCGTAATGAGGCCCGGGATGCCGTTAACCATGACGGTCCAGATGACGGAGATCAGCGGCAGCAGCGCGATGAGGAAGGATCCCACCACGAGGCAGGTGGCCAGTTTGTCCTTGGCCTTGCGTGAGCCTTCGACGGCAGCGCTCCAGCCCACCAGGCCGGCAGCGAAGAGGATGGCGGAGACCACTCCCCAGCCAAAGGCGTTGAAGCCGATCAGTGCCAGAATGGCGGCGCCGAGGACCAGCGCCACGGCCAGGACGACGTACGGGGCGTACTTGGGCAGTTGGCCCTTGGTGAGTGCGGACCGCTTGCGGACCGGGGTCAGAGTGGAGGTCATTTAGTTTGCTCCCGAGAATTCTTTGTGCCGGCTGATGATCCACCGGGCAACCATGTTCACGGCGAGGGTGATCACGAACAAGATCAGGCCCGCGGCGATCAGGGTGCTCACCTTCAGGCCGCTCGCTTCCGGGAAGTTGAGCGCGATTTCGGCGGCGATGGTCTGGTTGCCGGACTGGATCAGGCTGGCGGTGAGGGCTCCGGAGGAGAGCACCAAGGCAACAGCCATGGTCTCGCCGAGTGCGCGGCCAAGGCCCAGCATGATTGCGCTGATAATGCCCGGGCGCGCGAACGGCAGGACGGACATCTTGATCATTTCCCACCGGGTGGCGCCCAGGGCAAGCGCGGCCTCTTCGTGCAGTTTGGGGGTCTGCAGGAAGATCTCGCGGGACAGGGAGGTGATGATCGGCAGCACCATGACGGAGAGGACGATTCCGGCGGTCAGGATGGTCTTGCCGGTGGCGGAGGCCGGTCCCTGAAAGATGGGCAGCCAGGCCATGTTCTCGGCCAGCCAGCCGTACGCGGGCGAAATCTGGTGGGCCAGGAATGCGGCGCCCCACGCGCCATAAATGACCGACGGGATGGCGGCGAGGAGGTCGATCACGTAGCCGAGGCCTGAGGCCAGCCTGCGCGGCGCGTAGTGGGAGATGAACAGGGCGACGCCGATGGCCACCGGCGTGGCGATGACCAGGGCGATGATGGCGGCGATCAGGGTGCCGATGACGATGGGCCAGATGTAGGCGAAGAAGCCCTCGCCGCCCTGGATGTCCGCTGCCGGGGCGGTGAATGCCGGAATGGCCTGGATGACGAGGAAGAGTGCAACGCCGAACAGCACGGCAAGGATCAGGCACCCCGCTGCCAGGGTTGCTCCGGAAAAGACTTTGTCCCCGGCGCGTCCGGCGCCTCGGGAACTTGTCAGGGAGGTGGCGGTCATACCCGGCCCTTCGGTGTTGATGTTGCTGTGGTGCGGAACGTGGAGAGTCTGCGCTTTACACGGCTAAGTTCCCCGCCCTGCCTTGCGGCAGAACGGGGAACTGCGGCGCTCAATTCAAACCTTACGACTTGACCTTGATGGACTCGATGGCCTTGGTGGCCTTTTCGGTCAGGGCGGCGGACAGCGGAGCCGACTTTGCGGACTCAGCGGCGGCCTTCTGGCCCTCTTCGGAGACGACGTACTTCTCGAAGGCCTTGACCAGGTCAACGGTTTCCTGCTTGTCGTAGGCGCTGCAGACGACGTGGTAGGAGACCAGGACCACCGGGTAGGCGCCCGACTCGGTGGTGGTGCGGTCCAGGTCGATGGCGCTGTCGTTTTCGGCGCGGCCCGTGACGGACTTGCCGGCGTCGACGGCCTTGGAGGCGGCTTCCGGGGAGATCTTGACGAACTCGGATCCGACCTTGATCTGGGCGGTGCCCAGCTTGCCGCCGACCGCGGAGTCATCTGCGTAGGTCACGGCACCCGGGGTGTCGGTGACGGTCTTGACAACACCAGAGGTGCCCTTGGCGTTCTCGCCCTTGAGGGAGGCGGGCCACACGCCGTCGGCCTTGTCCTTCCAGACCTCGGGGGCCGCAGCAGCGAGATACTCGGTGAAGTTCTTCGTGGTGCCGGAGTCGTCGGAACGGCTGACCGGGGTGACCTTGAGGTCCGGAAGCTTGGCGTCCGGGTTCAGGGCGGCGATAGCGGGGTCGTTCCACTTGGCGATCTCGCCACGGAAGATCTTGGCTGCGGTGGTGGCGTCCAGCTTGAGGTCAGTCACTTCCGGCACGTTGAACGCGATGGCGATCGGCGAGATGTAGACCGGGATGTCGATGGCGCCCTCGGGGCCGCAGACCTTCTTGGACGTGGTGAGTTCCTCGTCCTTCAGGTAAGCGTCGGAACCGGCGAACTGGGCGGAGCCGTCAAGGATGGCCTTGCGGCCCGCGCCGGAACCGTCCGGGGAGTACTGCACGGTGGCACCCTGGTTTGCGGCGGCGAAGTTGGTCTTCCATACGTCCATGGCTGCGCCCTGTGCGGAGGAGCCGATGCCCGTCAGGGTTCCGGTGACTTTGGTGCCGGCGGCGGACTGGGTGCCGGCCGGGGAGTTCGTGGCGTTGTCGGAACCACAGGCGGTGAGCGCGAGTGCGCCAGCGGCGATAACTGCGATTGCCGCGTGGCGGCCGAAGCGGAGTGCCTTCACTGGGTGTACCCCTTCCAGGGTTTCTGATGCGATCCGGACCGGAGACGTCCAGATGTTGGGGATGCGTACGTTGTCGAACTTCATTCAAGGTATGGGCCAGAGGTAACGGGTAATGGGGTCCAAGGTGAACGGAAGATTAACGACGGCGGCATATTGCCTTACATATGCTGGGTCCCCATTGCGTTAGCTGCGCCACAGTCGTAGGGCGGCGTCCGTGTGGCACGATGTCCCGTATGGAGACACCCGGAAGCCTGGACGCCCACCGTCTGGCCGGTGTGCAGTCGGACGCAGACATCGATCTGTACCGCCGGCTGAGCGCCGACATCACGGCCGGAGTGGCTGTCGTTTCCACTTCGCTGCGCAACCGCGACTACGCGGCCACGGTCACCGGATTTCTCTCCGTCTCCTACGACCCGCCGACGATGCTGGTCAGTCTGTACGCGGAATCACGCATCGGCGAGGCTGTTGAGGAAGCGGGCACCTGGGCGCTAAGCCTGCTGTCCGGCAGGCACCAGGGCGCGGCGAACTGGCTGGCCAGCCCGGGGACACCGCTGCAGGGGCTGCTCGCCCAGGTCCCGTTCCGGCGCGGCCCGGCAACCGGTTCGGCGATCCTCGACGGCGCCCTCGCCTACTTCGAGATGCGCACTGTCTCCGTCCATCCGGCCGCCACGCACCTGATCGTGGTGGGCGAGGTACTCGCCATGGGTAGCGGCGCTTCCCCGGCAGACGCCCCCGACCCGCTGGTCCACTTCGGCTCCGGCTACCGCCATTTGGCGCCCTGAAGATGGACGATTGAACCCTGGGTATCGAAGCCGGTCAACGAGCACTGTTGAGGAGTAGAACATGGTTCCTGAAATCAACATCTGGGCGGTTTTGGTGGCAACGCTGTCCACCATGGTCGTGGGGTCGGTCTGGTACACCCCCAAGGTCTTCGGCAACTACTGGATGCGCACGGCCAAGGTCACGCCGAGCGGCGAAGGAAAGGATGCCATCAAGCCGATCCTCATCACGCTCGTTGTCAGCTTCGTCAGCGCCCTCGTCCTAGCCGGTTCGGTAGCCATCGCCCAGGAATTCTACGGGGGCAGCTTCCTGGCCAACTCGGTGATCACCGCCGTCATACTCTGGGCCGGATTCACCGCCGCCCGCTTCATCACGCACGACGCGTTCGAGGGCCGGCCCGCTGGGCTCACCGCGCTGAATTGCGCCCATGAGCTCGTGACCTATCTGGTCATGGCCCTCGTCATCGGCCTGTTCGGCACCTAAGCGCGAAGCTTGAAGCGCCAACGTGCAGCTAATGCCCGCAAATCTCAAATTTGAGGTCATTACGTGCCAGTTCGCGCCAGCCACGCGTACGTAACCGGGCCACCAGCGCAGAGGCGAGGAGCGCCGTCGTCAATTCCAAGGCGATGATCACCAGCAGCGTGGCGGCAGCGGAACTGTCCGGCCCACCTGCCGCCGGCCCGCCCGCAGCGTGGCTGTGGGCTGACCGGCCTGATGCCAGCAGCAGGAACGTGTGGACCGCCGCCATGCCGACTCCGGAGGCCATGATCCGGCGGAGGGCGGCAACATTGCTGCTACGCCAAAGGTGCAGGGCGCACGGCAGGCAGACCGCAACCATGGCGAGCATCAGCCCGTTGAGCCAGGCCGCATGATGGTTTCCGGCCGCAAGCCACACGTGAGCGAGGCAGGACGCGGCCGTCACCACGGCACAGGCACGGGAGTGGAGTGTGCTGCCCGGCACGGCTGGCGGGCTCATCCCCGGAAACGCCACTGCAGAAGCGGCTCAGCCATGGCAGTGGCCGCCGGACGGCTGGGCCGACGCGGGAACATCCAGCACGGGGCTGCGGTCGAAGAACCCTTCGGGGCGGAGTTTGAAGCCCACGGTGTCCACGGGCATGATGGGCCAGTCCTCAACGCGGGGGAAGTGCGTGAGCCCGAAGGTGTGCCAGACCACGATGTCCTGGCCGTCGATGTCGCGGTCTTGGGCGATGTAGGACGGCAGACCGGCGCCGCCGGAGTGCTGGTTGACGAAGTCCCCGGTCGGGTACCGCTCGTCGTCCGCGAACCGGGTCACCCACAGGTCTTTGGTGGCGAAAGCGGCCCTGCGCGCAATGGAGGAATCCGGATCAGCCAGGAGCGTGGGCTGGTTGTGGGCGTGCAGCTTGTAGCCCACTGGCTCCCCCAGCCGGTTGCGGGATTCGGGGTTGGAGATGATCCAGGTGCGGCCGCTGCGCGCGTCGGCCTCGCGGACCGCTTCGGATTCCCAGGCAAGGACCGTCCGCCTGCGGGAGAAGGCGTTGCCGCGCTCGTTCCCTTCGCCCATCGGCTGGCGGACCACGTCCTCTTCCTCGACCCTGTTGGTGAAGCCATCAATGGCCATGTCCAGCCGCGCACTGAACAGGTGCTGGTGGAAGGGTGCTCCCAGCCCGGGCGCGAGCTGGGAGATGTTGGCGGAGCCGCCTTCCGGAAAGGCGCTGGTGAAGACGACGCCGGTGGCCTTGGCCTCGAATTCGATGGTGCCGTCGAGGTACAGGTACCAGTAGAAGCCGTAGTCGTAATTGCCGATCGTTGTGAAGAAGGAGATCACCAGGCGCCGGTTCCGGCGTGTGTAGTTGATGCCGGACCAGAGATCGCTGTGCTTGGCGAGGATGCCCCAGTCCTCCTCGTGCATGCAGATGCCGTTGCGGATCTCGCGGGGGTTGCCGAAGGCGTCGCTGATGACGGGGCTGAGGTAGGTGATCTCGCCGAGGCAGTCGCACCCGAGCTCCAGGGAGTTTGCGTACTGGCCCACGAGGTACTCGCCCGTGTCGAAGTAGTTCTGCCAGGACCGGATCGGGGAAGGATCGCCGTAGGGAACCACCATTTCGGCAATGGAGGCCCGGTTGATGATGGGACGGAGCCGGTCCCCGTCCCGGAAGGCGATGTTGTGCAGCACCACGCCTTCGCGGACATCGAAGCCGACGTCCAGGCTCCATTTCTCCCATTCGACGTGGTTTCCGCCGGTGACGGTGAAGCTGGGCCCCTCCGGCTGGGTGATGCTGATGGGCTTCTGGGTGGTGCGCGGCGGGCCGGTCAGCTCGGGGTCCGTGTAGTTGCCGTGTTCGGCCGGGACCGGGAAGATTCCGGTATCCACGACCTGGGTCACTTCCTTGCTGACGACGTCGACGTAGGCCACGAGCCCGTCCACCGGGTGCGCCCAGGCGCTGTCCTCTGGAAACTCCTGCACAAAGGCCAGGCCCCGGAGGATCCGGCGGCCCTTCTCCTCCGGGTACTCGAAGACGCCGGCCGACAGCGGGGCCACGCGGACCTTGCTGACGTCCAGGTTCCGTGAGGCGAGCGCCTTCAGCCACCTCTCATCGGAGGCCAGGAGCCGCTCGACGACTTCGAATTCCTCCTCCAGGACGGGAAGCTCGCCCGTGGCGGCAGTGTCGAGTTCGACGGCGGAGATCACCTCGCGCGCCGAAACGGACACCGTGACGTCCGAGGCTGCCGCGCCCGATACGTCGTGGATGAAGATCCGGAACCGCCGGTCCTCGGTTTCGGCGCTTGCGCCGCGCGGCGGGTCCAGCAGGCCGAGGTAGGCGATGCGCTTCTCCGGGCCCAAGAGGCCGGCTGCACGAAGAATGCCCTGCACATCGGTGATTTCTGCGCCCGTTGCCAAACGGTATGGGGTGGCTACATCTGTGAGCGAGGTCGTCATGGCGGCCTTCTGTCCGGGACCCTGGCGGGTCGTATTTTTATTTTCTATAGTTGTAGAGAATAACCGTACGTAAGATGTGTCACAAGGGTCTTGCGCCAAGAATATTTCCGGGGGAGCGGCTGCATGCCAAAGATTGTTGATCACGACGAGCGCCGGCTGGAGCTGGTGGACGCCACGTGGCGGATCATCGCGCGGCTCGGCATCGAGGGTGCCACGATGCGGGAAATTGCGACCGAAGCGGGCTTTGCCAACGGTGCCCTCAAGCCCTACTTTCCCACCAAGGACACCCTGCTCACGTTCGCCTTCGGCCATGTCTTCAACAGGACGAACGAGCGCATCAGGGAAGTGACCGCGGGCAAGGCCGGGATTCCGGCACTGAAGGCGTTTTGCATTGAGGTGCTGCCGCTGGATTCCGAGCGCGTCAATGAAGCGCGGATTGTCGTTCCGTTCTGGCAAAAGGCCATCAACGATCCCGTGAAGGCCGCCATCCACCGCGAGTCCATGGAGCAGTGGCATGCCTCCATCCTGGGATACCTGGCCGAGGCCAGGGCGGACGGAACCGTCAGCGCCGCCGTCGACGACTCAGCCGTCGCCGGCCACCTGCTGAACATGCTGCTCGGCGCGCAGATTGCCGCTGCCCTCGCACTCGAGGGCAAGGCCGATCCGGGCCTGGCTCACCAACTGGACGCCTTCCTGACCTTGCTCGCAGCCGGCAGCTGATCTTTTTTCCACAACTGTCGAAAAAAGATGACACCACGGAAGTTCGGCGCTAACCTGAAATGACTGTGTCCCAGGACACAGCCTTGGGGGACAACATACAGATGGCCGACCGGCGTCAGGAACATCCATGTCTGCAACTACCGCCCGCCCCGCGGGCCAGGACCTCACCTCCAGCGTGGCCACGTCGTTTGACCACTGGCGGCACCTCGTGGCGGAGTCTTTTGTGCCGCTGGCGGCGGAGACCGACCACCCGGACACCTTCCGCGGCCGGATGCGGTCCCGCGTGCTTGACCGAATGGCCATCGTGGAGGTCTCGGCCACGTCCCACAGCGTCCACCGCACACCGGCACTGCTAGCGCAGTCCGACCAGCGCTATTTCAAGCTCAATCTCCAGCTGGAAGGCACCGGCCTCCTCATCCAGGACAACCGCGAGGCTGTGCTGCGCCCCGGCGACCTCGCCATCTACGACACGAACCGCCCGTACACGCTCGCCTTCGAAGAGCACGCACGGATGATGGTGGTGATGTTCCCCCACGACGCACTGACGCTCCCGCCGGACTGCGTGGGCCAGCTTTCCGCGGTCTGCCTGGCCGGCGGCAGTGGCGTGACCGGCATCGTTGGCCCGTTCATTGCCCAGCTCGCGGCCAACCCCGAGCTGCTCAGCGGCCCCAGCGGGTCCCGACTGGCCGCCAACGCCCTTGATCTTGTCTCAACGATGCTTCACTCGGAGCTGGACATGGCGGCGGACAGCATGAAGCCCCAGGTGCTGCTGGCCACGTCGGTCCGCGAATACATCGAGGCCAACCTTGCCGATCCGCAGCTGTCACCGGCCAGCATCGCGGCGGCACACTTCATCTCCACGCGGCATCTGCACAATGTCTTCCATGAGTCCGGCGCCACCGTGGCCAGCTGGATCCGGAGCCAGCGGCTCGACCGCATCCGGCGCGACCTAAGGGACCCGTTGCATACCGGCACGTCCGTCGGTGCCGTCGCAGCCCGCTGGGGATTCCTGGACGCGGCGCATTTCAGCCGCTCCTTCCGGGACGCCTTCGGCGAATCCCCCAGCGACTGGCGGCGCGGCGCCTAGATCAGGCCCTGCGCGAGCATGGCGTCGGCAACCTTGACGAAGCCGGCGATGTTCGCGCCCAACACATAGTTGCCCGGGTCCCCGTATTCATCAGCGGTCGAGGCGCAGCGCTCGTGGATCCCCACCATGATGTCCGTGAGGCGCTGTTCCGTGTGCTCGAAGGACCAGGAGTCACGGCTCGCATTCTGCTGCATTTCCAGGGCTGACGTGGCCACTCCTCCGGCATTGGCTGCCTTGCCCGGGGCGAACAGCACGCCGGCGTCCTGGAACACCGCCACGGCTTCGCGGGTGGACGGCATGTTTGCGCCCTCGCCGACGGCGAGCAGACCGCCCCGCACCAGCCGGGCCGCCGCGTCGCCGTCGAGTTCGTTCTGGGTCGCACAGGGCAGGGCCACCGTGGCATTGACGTCCCACACTGAGCCGCCGTCGACATATGAGACGCCCGGGCGCCGGACTTCATAGTCCTTGAGTCGGCCCCGCTCCACTTCCTTGATCTGGCGGAGCAGCGCGACGTCGATTCCGGCTTCATCCACGACGTAGCCGCTGGAATCCGAACAGGCAACCACGACGGCGCCGAGTGCCTGCGCCTTGGCGATGGCATTGATGGCCACGTTGCCGGATCCTGAGACCACCACGCGCTGCCCGTCGAAGGACGTTCCGCGGGTCTTCAGCATCTCCTCGGTAAAGATCACCGTGCCGAATCCGGTGGCTTCGGGCCGTACCAGGGAACCGCCCCAGGAGATGCCCTTGCCCGTGAGGACGCCGGATTCGTAGCGGTTGGTGATGCGCTTGTACTGGCCGAAGAGGTAGCCGATTTCGCGGCCGCCCACACCGATGTCGCCGGCCGGAACATCCGTGTATTCGCCGATGTGGCGGTACAGCTCGGTCATGAACGACTGGCAGAAACGCATGACCTCGGCGTCGCTGCGGCCCCGCGGATCGAAGTCGGAGCCGCCCTTGCCCCCGCCGATCGGCATTCCGGTCAGGGCATTCTTGAAGATCTGCTCGAAGCCGAGGAACTTCACGATGCCCAGGTAGACGGAGGGGTGGAAGCGCAGGCCGCCCTTGTAGGGTCCCAGCGCGGAGTTGAACTCCACGCGGAAGCCGCGGTTGATCTGCACGCGGCCGGAATCATCGGTCCAGGGCACCCGGAAAATGATCTGCCGCTCGGGCTCGCACAACCGCTCAAGGACGGCCCCTTCGAGGAATTCAGGGTGGCGGTCGTGGACCGGGCCGAGGCTTTCAAACACCTCGGTCACCGCCTGGTGGAACTCGGCTTCGCCCGGGTTCCGGGCAAGGACAGTGTCCCTGATGGCCTCGAGCCGTGCATCCATGATGATTCCTTACGTCGAACCGGGCGCGGGAAGTCTCCGGCATATGTCAGAACCGGCGTCCTTTTCTTGAAACTTCAACATACCCAATTGTGACTGCGCCGGCCGCGCATGGCTAATCAGCTTTCCACTAACCTCCGTATTGTGACATTTAATTTCCATGAAACGAAAATTGCGATTCCGGTTCCCGGTTCGGCGGGGGACTTCTGATGGCCCACATTTGCCTGCTTCTCTCCGGAGCCGCGCTCCTGCTCAACGGCCTCGCGGCGCTGGATCTCCTCCCCCGCCGGGATGCCGCCGTGTTCAGCCTGGTCATCGGCGGCACCCAGCTGGTCCTTGGTGTCACGTATTTGGGTGCCAGCTCTCCGGGCGTTGACGGCGTCGGCCCGCGACTGCTCCTCGGGGCCGCCGGGATGTTCCTCTTCGGGCTAACGTACGTCTATGTGGGGCTGGACTCCCTGCTGGCACTCGGATCGAGGGGGCTCGGCTGGTTCTGCGGCCTGGTGGGTGCGTGCGGACTCCTGCTCGCTGCGGCATGGTCCGGCGAAGATCCGTTCCTGGCCGTCCTGTGGCTGTGCTGGGCTTACCTGTGGCTGCTGTTCTTCCTTCAGCTGGCGCTGGGCATGGAGCGCCTCGCGCCGCTCATCGGATGGTCCCTCGTCCTCACCAGCCAGGCCTCTGCCACGGTGCCTGCATTTATGGGACTGAGCGGCCGGTGGCCCGGCGAACCGGAGATTGCCGCGGGAGCGGCCGTGTCGCTGCTGGCGCTGTTGCTGCTGGCCGGCGGCCTCGCCTGGCGCGGGCGGCACCAAACCGCCGCCCGCCCCGCCGTCGTCGAAAGTCCGTTACCCGGCGAGCTCAGGCTCTAGGATCCGGACGCGCTTCTCCACCCGGATCTCCACCAGCACTCCGGCCAGGAAAACCACGGGGACGGCCGCCAGCAGCCCCACGGCCGTTTCGGCACTTCCGCCGATGAGTGAGGTGAAGTTGCTGACCACCAGGTAGAGGACCCACGCCAGCAGCACGGAGGCGAGCGCCGGGGCGATGAGCGTCTGCCAGTGCTGTCCGGCCACCCGCTCCCGGCGGAAATAGCCGACGACGGCGAGCGAGCACAGCATGTACAGCACCAGCAGCGCCGCGACGGCAAGACCGCTGAACCAGGAGAACAGCGTCAGCACCGGATCCAGTCCCAGCAGCGCAAACGGGGCTACGAGAAGCACGGCCACCGCCGTCTGGATCCAGGCCGCCACCGCGGGGGCGCGGTGCCGGTTGGTCCGGGCCACGACGGCGGGCATGGAGCCACGCAGCGCCAGCGAGTGAAGGTAGCGGTTGATGCCGTTGTGGAACGCGATGATGCCGGCCAGCAGGGACGTCACCAGCAGGACTCCGGCGGTGACACCGGCCCATGGTCCGAACATCTCCACGATCGGGCCGATCACGAACGACGTGGCATCGCCAGATTCGAGGGCTGCCCCTGCGGCATCGACGACGTGTGAGGGGCCGTAGAAGCTGACCAGCATCCAGGTGATGAACGAGAAGAAGACGGCGATGATGCCAACGGACAGATAGGTGGCCCGGGCGACGGTCCGGTGCGGGTCCTTGGCTTCGGCCGAGTAGATGGCGGTGGATTCAAAGCCGAACATGGAAGCCACGGCGAACATGATGGCAACGCCCGGAGCGCCGCTGGCGATGGCCTCCGGCGCGAACGAGGCGGCGAGGTCCAGCCCTTCGGGTCCTCCGCCGCGGAAAAGGACGGAGAAGCCGAACATCAGGAGAATGGCCACTTCCAGGCCCACCAACACCGCCAGCACACGGGCACCAAGCTCGATGTTCATGGAGCCCAGGACCTGGACGCCCGCCATGGTCACGAGTGCGGGCAGCCACCAGGGAACAGCTATCCCGGCGGATGCCAGCAGCCCGGAGAAGGCTGCCCCGTACAGTCCGTACATCGCCGCCTGCACGGTGCTGTAGGCCAGCAGCGCAAGCCATGCCGCGCCGGCGCCGGTCTTGCGTCCGAACGCAGCCGTGACATAGGCGTAAAAGGCGCCGTTGGTCTGCACCTTACGGCTCATGGCCACAAAGCCGACGGCGAAGATCACAATGACGATGCCAACAACGAGATAGGCGCCCGGGGCGCCGGCACCGTTGCCGAGCGCGGCCGCGAGCGGTGCCGCTCCGACGATTCCGGTCAGCGGAGCCTGCGCGGACAGGACAAAGAACAGGATGCCCAGGACGCCGATGCTGCCTGCGCGCAGTGCAGTGGAGTGTTCCTGGCGTGGACTGGATTCTGCGGTCCGGGATTCGGGATTCGAAATACTCATTGCATCCTTCTTAACGGTCATGAGTGCTGGGGAAGTGTTCGTGGGCGACGTTGCCCAGATATCTGCGGGCTGCTTCGAAGTGTGGGGCTGCGCATGTGGGCTGCGCCGTGAATTCCAGAATGGCACCGAAGTCCGGCTGTGCCTTGTCGTGCAGCGATCAGTTATTGTTCCTGAGCGCAGTCACGCCCTGGACCGCCCGTCTGCCATCTTGCGCGTCTGCCATACAGCCGGCTGCCATCCGGCCGGTTGCCAGCATGGACGCAGCGTCATTGGCAGCTTCCATGCCGCTCTCGATTGCACCGTCAATGAATCCTCCCCAGCCGTTGGCGATATCGGAGCCGGCAAACAGCACCCGCCCGTGGGCCGCCTGCATGGCGGGAAGGTACGTCGAAAGATAGCCCGTGCGGTGCATGGGCCAGGTTTCACCGGACAGCGGGTCATCCACCCAGTTGTGGCTGGCCACGGCAAGCACCTCGGCCTCCGGCACCAGGCGCGCTAGCTGCGCCTGGACGGCGGCCGGGTCCTCAACGTCGATCTTTGAGGCGTCAGGACCGAAGCCGACGGCGATCGTGTCGCCGTCGAGCGTGTATTCCACCTGAAAGAAATTCAGGGGCCAGTCGACTCCGCCCAGCGCCACGAAGGGCGCATGTTCGCCGCGCAGCCGGAACCAGACCTTGGCGCCCTGGGAGACCTGGCCCAGGCTGGCGCCTTCGGCTTTGGCTGCCGGCAGCAGCGGCTCAAAAGCTACCGCCTTGAGGGCGGGGAGCGGAACGGTGACAATCGCCGTCCTGCCGCGGACGGTCCGCCCGTCTGCACTGCGGACGGCAACGGAGGCGGTGTCGTCCGAGATGGCTTCCACGGTGAAGCCGTGTTCGATACTGGCCGTCGAGTCCGCGAGGATTGCCGCAGCCAGGGCGGCCGTGCCGCCGACGATCTTGTACGTGGCGCAGGCTTCAAAGTTCACCGCCCAGTCGCCGTTGGTCAGCGCAACCCAGCGCAGGGCCTGCGTCAGCGCCGCGTTCTCCAGCGGTCCGTTGAAGTTCAGCGCCCAGAAGGATTCGAGGATGTCCCGGTGCGCGCCGGCGGGGAACTGTTCACGGATCCGGTCCTGGACCGACACATCGTCGATGGCTTTGAAGTCGTCGCGGGCCAGCGGACGGAAAGGCTCCGGAAAGTACTTGCGGGAGTCCTGGACGAGCTCCCCGTTCGTCTGGCCGATAAGCTCGAGCAGCTCATCCGGACCGCCCTCGTGAAGGCGGCCGCCCGCCCACCAGAACGCCCGCTCCGGCTCGGGGCTGGGGGTGGTGTCCAGTCCGTAGCGCTTCAGCTCGGCCCAGACATACGGCTGGGTCCAGTGCACCCACGTACCGCCGATTTCGAGGTCCCGGCCCAGCCGGCGGTCCAGCCAGGTCCGCCCGCCGATCCGGTCGCGCGCCTCGACGATATGGACGGCCAGGCCCTGCCGGCTGAGTTCGCGGGCGGCGGTGAGTCCGGCGAAGCCGGCCCCCACCACGACGACGTCGTAGAGTTCGTGTTCCATCGCGGCCGCCTAGGAGTACACAAAGAATTCGACAGTGGGCGCGAGGACTGCCCATCGGATGCGGGCGCCCTTGTTGAAGGAGGCAGCGCCGCCTGCAGTGAGATCGTAGGTGCCCCCGCCCTCCACTTCGATCCGCAGGTGTCCTTCGACGATGGAGATGGTCTCATCGGCGTGGATCACCAGGTCGAACGGCTCCGGCGCCTCCGCGGGCGTGACGTGCCAGTATCCGCAGGCGAGCGCGGAGCGGCCGCCCTCCCCGAAGCGGCGAACCCACTGCACGCTGCCGAGCTCGAAGGGTTCATTCTTGTCCGGATCGAGGGCGGACGCAGTGGTGAAAGCAGAGGTTTCTGACACATTGGCTCCAGGTGTGAGGGCACCGGCGCGCTGGCCGGGCAGGGTTCGGGTATCCAACGGAGGTGGCGGTTCGAAATGCAGGAACAGTGAGCTGCATCACCTCCGAAGGAGATCTAAGCAACTGCTTAGTTTTATGTCAATACCGTCCGGGAAGGCCGGAACCACTGGCTAGACTCGGCGTATGAAGTCATCCGACGCTCCCGCCCCGCTGTCGAAATACGGGACCGGAAAGGAAGCACTGCTCCGCGCCGCCGTCGCCGTTGTGGCCGCAAAGGGCCTGCGTGGCCTCACTTACCGCTCAGTCGCTGAAGCCGCAGGCGTGAACAACACGCTGGTGGCGCACCACTTCGGCTCACGCGATGCCCTCATCGCGGCGGCTTTGGACTGGGCTGCCGAGCAGTCCATCAGTGCGTCCAGGCTCCGTGAAGCCGCGGGCCTGGGCCATTCCTTCACGGAGTCACTGCTCGAGTTGCTGCTGGCCGAACCGGAACTGCAGGTCTTCCAGTACGAAATGATTTTGGAGGCGCGCCGCCGGCCCGAGCTCGCGGACGCGGTTTCCGCCCTCTACGAGAACTACGTCAGCGCGCTGGCCGGAGGCCTGGCGGCGGCCGGGCTGACCGATAACGTGCAGGTGGTGGCCCGGACGCTGTTTGCATCCCTGGACGGCCTGGTTCTGCAGTACCTCGCGGGAGTGGACCGTGCCCTCATCGCGGCGTCGCTTGAGGAAGTTCACGGCGTTCTGCTGCTGCGGACCGGAGCCGGCGGGCAGGCCTAGGCGCCGGCACAGACAGCCGCCCCGCGGCAGCTCCCCTGGGGCAGCTGTTCGCTTGGGGTCAAGAGCCGTTCGCGGATACACAAGACGCACCGCGTCGGGCCGGGCAGACTCGAGACATAGCCTCAGGCCACGGTGGCCGGTGCGCATCGCCTACTCGAAGTGGAGTATCCCTTGGAAACTTACGACGCCCTGCTGGCCTCGATCACCCCGGACGCCGGCGAAACCCGGACCATCCTGGACCCCGCCACCGGCACCGCCGTCGGCGAAGCACCCGTCCACACCCTTGACGACCTCGAAAAAGCGGTCGCCGCCGCGCAGGCGGCACAGCCGGCCTGGGCGGCCCTGGGCCACGACGCCCGGTCCGCCGCGCTGCTCAAAGCAGCCGACGCCGTCGAACGCTCCGCAGAAGAACTCGCCCGGCTGCTCTCCCGCGAGCAGGGCAAACCCCTCAACGGACCCAACGCCCGCTTCGAAGTCGGCGCCTGCGCCGCCTGGCTCCGCGCCGCCGCCACCACGCCCCTGGAACCGGAAACCGTCGTGGACGACGGCGAAACCTACGCCGAACTGCACTACCGCCCCATCGGCGTCGTCGGCGCCATCGGCCCCTGGAACTGGCCCATGATGATCACCATCTGGCAGATCGCCCCGGCCCTGAGGATGGGCAACGCCGTCGTGGTCAAACCCTCCAAGATGACCCCGCTCTCCGTCCTGGCCCTGGCCAAGGTCCTCAACGAAGAACTCCCCGAGGGCCTGCTCACCGTCGTCTCCGGAGACCGCAAGGTCGGCGCCCGCCTCGCCGAACACCCCGCGATCGGCAAAGTCATGTTCACCGGCTCCACCGACGCCGGCCGGGAGATCATCAAATCCTCCGCCAACACCGTCAAACGCCTCACCCTCGAACTCGGCGGCAACGACGCCGGCATCGTCCTGCCCGACGCCGACCCCCAGGCCATCGCCCAGGACCTCTTCTGGGGCGCCTTCATCAACACCGGCCAAACCTGCGCCGCGCTCAAGCGCCTCTACGTCCATGACGACATTTACGACGCCGTCTGCGAAGAGCTCACGGCCGTGGCGAAGGCCATGCCCATGGGCGTGGGCCTCGACGAGAACAACGTCCTGGGCCCGCTGCAGAACAGGGCCCAGTACGACATCGTGGCCGGGCTCGTCGAAGCAGCCCGTGACTCCGGCGCCCGCATCCTGATCGGCGGCAACCCCGACCCGGACCAGCCCGGCCACTTCTACCCCGCCACGCTCGTGGCCGACATCGACAACGACAACCCGCTGGTCGCCGAGGAACAGTTCGGCCCGGCCCTGCCGATCATCCGCTACAGCACCGTGGATGAGGCAGTGGCCAAGGCCAACGCGCTCGACGTCGGACTCGGCGCCTCCGTCTGGTCCGCCAACCTCCCCGAAGCCCGCACTGTCGCCGCCCGCATCCAGGCCGGTACCGTCTGGATCAACAAACACGGTGCCGTGGACCCCCGAGTCCCCTTCGGCGGCGCCAAGCAGTCCGGCTACGGCCTGGAGTTCGGCGTCGAAGGCCTCAAAGCGCTTGGCGTCCCGCAGGTCATTAACGGCTAAGGGTCCCCCCGACCAGGCACAGAGGGACACACGAATACCGGAAGCCGCCGTCGCAGAACGCGACGGCGGCTTCTTGCTGTCCGAATAATGCGACCTTAATCACACATCGGACAGGATGTCGGTGCGCCGCAGGCCGGATGTTTGTGCAGGTCACGGGGTGGTTCGACGGCGCTGCGGTGCCGCGCGGCGCCGGATTGGCCAGTCCAGTCCCGGTTTGCGGGCCGTATAACGAGTTAGTAACGTTGCTGACTGGCCTCAGGCCTGGCCCGAAAATCGGGCACCGGACGCCCGATCGTTGGGGCCGGATGCGACGAGCAGCACGAGGCTGCTCGGGTCCCCTCGGGGGGACTGAACCAAATCTTCAGGCATGCGTCAGCACCTCGATGTGTCTGCCGCGTGCGCCTGTCTACGCCCCGGAGGGGTTTTTTTGTTCAACAAGAAACTAGCCACAGTACTTACCGTTGGCGCGCTGTCCCTGACCGGATGCAGCCTCGCCCCCACAGGGGTCGGCGCATCGGCCCCTGACACCGCGGACAAGGGACTGTCCGCCCAGGCTGCACCGGCCGCCACGGGCACGGCAGCCGCCCCCGCGCCGAAGGCCGCCACACCGGCCGCGCCGGCACCGAAGGCAACCACGAAGGCTGCCGCCGCCAAGGCAACCACCAAGCCCGCCGTGAAGCCGCAATTGTCGGCAGCAAGCGCACCGAAGCCGGCAGTTGCCCCGGCCGCCGTGGCCCCGCAGGCCAAGGCCGTGCCCGCACCGGCAAAGGCCCCTGTGGCCCCGCAGGCCAAGGCCGTGCCCGCAGCCAACATCGCAGCTGCGCCCACTCCCGTCAGCGGCAAGCAAGCGGCGACCACGCTCGGCTGGGGCTCCGTCGTTGCCGGTGACGAGTTCTCCAACACCGGTGCTCCCGACTCCACCAAGTGGGGCGTCTACAGCGGACCGGGCCACGCCGGTAAAGGCAAACGCAGCCCTGACGCCTGGTCTGTGGCCAACGGCGTAGCCACAGTAAAGGGTGACGCGGCCGGCACCACCGGCGGCATGTCCGCAAAGTTCGCACGGCAGAAGTACGGACGCTGGGAAACCCGCATGAAGACCAATGCGCGGGACCCGCAGTACCACCCGGTGCTGATCCTCTGGCCCACCAAGCCGTCCGCCACCTGCGATGAGATCGACTACGCCGAAGGTTCCGGCAAGACCTCCAAGATCAAGTTCTTCCTGCACTACGAGTGCAGCGGCTCGAGCTTCCAGACGCAGTCCAGCTACGCCGTTGACACCACGCAGTGGCACAACTACGCGGTCGAATGGACTCCCGCCGGCATCACCGGCTACGTCGACGGTGTGAAGACCTTCACCGACACGAACCCGGCGCACCAGCCCTCCGGCGCCATGCAGCAGACGCTGCAGCTGGACTGGTTCCCCAACGGCACTGCCGCTGCCCCCTCGCAGATGCAGGTCGATTGGGTCCGCGTCTACAAGTAGGCCAGCACCGAACCAAGGCACGAGAAAGGATGCCGGCGCCCGTGAGGGGCGCCGGCATCCTTTCTGTTGTCGGGACTTTTAAGAGAAAGGCGACGTCAGTGCGTCACTGCCGGCGCAGCCTGCTCCCCCGTACCTGCTTGAGCATCTGCTTGAGCATCTGATTCCGTATCTGCTGCCAGGGAGACGCCCTTCGTTTCCTTCACCAAAGTAACTCCGATGAATGAGACCACGCAGAGCCCCATGATGTAGAGGCCAATGGAGCCTGACCAGCCGGTCTCCTTGAACAGTGCTTCGGCGAGGAGCGGGGCGAACGCACCGCCGAGAATGGAGCCGAGCGCATAGCCGATTCCGATTCCCGAGTAGCGGACGCTGGCGGGAAACATCTCCGCGTACATGGCTGACATCGGTCCGTAGGAGAGGCCCAGTCCGATGGTGAGGATGAAGATCGCCGCGCCGTAGGCCCAGATGTTGCGGGTGTCGATCAGCAGGAACATCGGGATCATCCAGGCGAATATGAGCAGGTAACCGATCTGGAAGGTCCTGACCCTGCCGATCCTGTCCGAGAGGGCGCCGCCGTACAGGGTGAATACGAGCCACCCGAAGGAGGCGAGCAGCGTGGCCAGCAGCACCGGGGATGCTTCCATCTTCAGGGTCTTCTGGGCGTAGGAGGACAGGAAGGCGATCACGAGGTAACCGGCGGCGTTGTTGCCGATGAAGATGACCGCGGCGAGGATCACCTGCAGCTTGTTCGTCCGCAGCAGCTGCGTGAGCGGCGTGGCCGACTCGCGCTTGCGCTCCACCATCTCCTTGAAGACCGGGCTTTCCGACACGGCGGCCCGGATGAAGTAGCCCAGCACGATGAGGGCGACGGACAGCAGGAACGGTATCCTCCAGCCCCATTCCAGGAATTGCTCCGGGGACATGGAGAGCCGGAGCAGAAACAGCACCAGCGTCGCCAGGATCATCCCCACCGGGACGCCGATCTGCGGATAGGCGCCCCAGAAGCCCCGCTTGTTTACCGGCGCATGTTCCACTGCCATCAGGGCGGCGCCGCCCCATTCACCACCTGCGGAGAATCCCTGCAGGATACGCAGGACCATGAGCAGGATCGGGGCCCAGACTCCGATCTGGGCGTAGGTGGGCAGCAACCCGATCAGGGCCGTTGACGCCCCCATCATCACCAGGGTGAAAACGAGCATGGCCTTCCGGCCGACCCGGTCGCCCAGGCGCCCGGCGATCACCGCGCCCAAAGGCCGGAAGAAGAAGCTGACACCGATGGTGGCCCAGGAGACGAGCTGGGCAAGTCCGGGGCTGTCGGTGTCCAGGGGTTTGAAGTAGAGGTTGGCGAAGACGATTCCCGCTGCCTGCGCGAAGATGAAGAAGTCGTACCACTCAATCGTGGTGCCGACCATGGTGCCGGCGACGACGCGGCGGTCATCCTGGCTCATGCGCTGGCGGTGCGGGGGCGCACCTGTGGTGTGGGACTGTGTCATTAAAACTCCTTTGTTTCAGCGCTGCCGCTTAAGCGGTCCGAAGCCGGTCCGGCAGGAGGGGCGCGAAGAATGCGGCGAGCTCGGCCGTCGCCGTCAGGGGCAGGACGTTCGCGACGTACTGGTCCGGCCGCACGACGACGACGGCACCGCCGCGGTCGATGCCGCGCAGTTCGAAGATGTCCGCCGCTGGATCGGTGCCGTAGACGTTCTCCAGGTAGGTGAGCTTGAACGGGCCGACTTCCGGTTTGAACACTGCCGGGACCGTGCCGATGTCGATGCCCGTGTGGTCCTGCTGGTAGATGACCTTCACGTCGAACCAGGCGTCGCGGTCGGCGGCCGACGGCGTAGCGGCCAGCGGCGAATCCGGCGCGTTCGCCAGCCACTCGGCGAAGTCCGTGGCCGGCGATGTGGCGCTATTGTTTCCCAGGGCGGGCGCTGCCGCGTCCGCGAACACGTAGATGCGCCACCGGCCGTCCGCCTTCGCCTGGTGGCCCAGGTGCAACGGGTTGGTGTCGCAGACCCGCACGACCGGAGCGGACTTGAAGCGCTTGCCGATGGTGAACCCGGAGGCCAGGTCCTGATGCGCCGGCTCGCCAATGAGCATGGACGGGGCGTACTGGGTCATGAAGCCTGCCGGGAATTCGGCCGTGCTGACGTAGAAGTCCTCGAGTTCCGAGGGGCTGTCGAATTCCTCGGGCTTCTTCGCCATGAGCGTGGACCACTCTTTGTCGAAGTCGATGAGGTTCTTCGCGACGACCTGGCGCTCGGCCGAGTAGGTGGAGAGCAGGCTCTCCGGGCTGCGGCCCTCGAGCACGTGGCCCAGCTTCCAGCCCAGGTTGAAGCCGTCCTGCATGGAGACGTTCATGCCCTGCCCGGCCTTGGCGCTGTGCGTGTGGCAGGCGTCGCCGGTGATGAACACGCGCGGCGTGCGCGTGCCGAGCTCGTCCGGAAGGACGTCGTCGAACCGGTCGGTGAGCCGGTGGCCCACCTCGTACACACTGTGCCAGGCGACGTTGCGCACGTCGAGCGTGTAGGGGTGGAGGATCGCGTTGGCCTTGGCAATGATCTGTTCGATGGTGGTCTTGCGGACGGCCCCGTGGTCGTCCGCGGCGACCTCGCCGAGGTCGACGTACATGCGGAAGAGGTGGCCGCCTTCGCGCGGGATCAGCAGGATGCTGCCGCCTTGCCCGGACTGGATCGCGCATTTCAGGCGGATGTCCGGGAAGTCGGTGGAAGCAAGGACATCCATGACGCCCCAGGCATGGTTGGCCTGGTCGCCGGCGAGCGTGCAGCCGATGGCATCGCGCACCTTGCTCCGGGCGCCGTCCGCACCGACGACGTACTTGGCCCGGACGGTGCGTTCCCGGCCTTCGTCGGGGCCCGCCGTGTGGAGCAGCGTCACGGTGACGGGGAACTCCCGCTCCCCGGTGACCTCGAGGCTGCGGAATTCAAAGCCGTAGTCAGGTGACATCCGGGCGGGCGAGTTCGCCATGAACTCGGCGAAGTAATCCAGCACGCGGGCCTGGTTGACGATGAGGTGCGGGAATTCGCTGATGCCGGCGGGGTCGTCGACGGCGCGGGCGGCGCGGACGATGCGGGAGTGATCCGCGGGGTCCGGCTTCCAGAATGCCATCTCGGTGATGCGGTAGGCCTCGGCGATGATCCGCTCGGCGAAGCCGAAAGCCTGGAACGTCTCGACACTCCGCGCCTGGATGCCGTCGGCCTGGCCGATGGCGAGCCTTCCGGGGCGGCGCTCCACGATCCGGGTGGTGACGCCGGGGAACTGGGACAGCTGCGCGGCCGTCAGCATGCCCGCCGGCCCGGTGCCCACAATGAGGACATCCACTTCGTCGGGAAGCTGCGCGGGCCGGTCGATGCCGACGCCGGCGGCCGGCTGGACTCGCGGGTCACCGGATACGTAACCGTGGTGGTGGAACTGCACGGGCTTTCCTCACTTCGCTGTGTGGCTGTTTATCGCCTAAAGGGTGATCGATATTAGAACTTGGAGTTCGATAATAGAAATCTGGGATGTGAATCACAACTGTACGGCAGATGTGACCGGGACGACAAGTGCCGGATATGGGTGGACTTCCGGGCCCAATCAGGGTGTTGACGGATCCGCGATCCGGGTCCATAGTGTTTCGTATACGATTTCGTACTCGATGAGGAGTAACTCTTGGAACAGGTCACCGACCACCTCCTGGCCGCGGCCCGCAAGGTCATCGCGGTGCATATCAACTACCCCAGTCGGGCGGCCCAGCGGGGCCGCACGCCGGAGCAGCCCTCCTACTTCCTGAAGCCGTCGTCATCCCTGGCGCTCGGTTCGGCAGAGGCCCCGTCAACCGTGGAGCGGCCAGCCGGCTGCGAACTGCTCGGCTATGAAGGCGAAATCGCCCTGATCATCGGCAAACCTGCCCGGCGGGTCGGCCTCGAGGACGCCTGGAGCCACGTCGAGTGGGTCACGGCCAGCAACGACCTCGGCGTTTACGACCTCCGTTACGCGGACAAGGGCTCCAACCTCCGGTCCAAGGGCGGCGACGGGTTCACCCCCGTCGGCCCCGGACTGATCCCGGCCGACACGGTGGACCCCGCAACGCTTCGCATCCGCACCTGGCACAATGGCGAACTGGTCCAGGACGACACCACCGAAGACCTGCTTTTCCCGTTCGCCCGGCTCGTCGCCGACCTGTCCCAGCTGCTCACCCTCGAAGAGGGGGACATCGTCCTGACCGGCACACCGGCCGGCGCCTCCGTCGCCAAGCCGGGCGACGTCGTCGAGGTTGAGGTCACGGCCGGTGACTTCAGCACCGGCCGCCTCGCCACCAAGGTGACGGAAGGTACGACGCCGTTCGGCGACTTTGGCGCCCGGCCCAAGACCGATGACCTGCAACGGGAGGAAGCCTACGGTTCGCGCGAAGCGGCGGGGCTCGCCGCTGTGGAGGCCGCTGCCGTCGGGCCCGTCCTGACCCCGGAGCTGAAGGCGAAGCTGGAAAGCGTCTGCACAGCAACCCTGTCCTCCCAGCTGCGCAAGCGCGGCCTGAACAACGTCAGCATCGACGGCCTGACTTCCACCCGGCCGGAGAAGCGGATCGTGGGCCTGGCCCGGACCCTGCGCTACGTGCCCAACCGCGAGGACCTCTTCAAGGCCCACGGCGGCGGCTTCAACGCCCAGAAGAAGGCCATCGATTCCGTCAACGAGGGCGAGATCCTGGTGATGGAGGCCCGCGGCGAAAAGGGCACCGGCACCATCGGCGACATCCTGGCCCTGCGTGCCCAGGTCCGCGGCGCCGCAGCCATCATCACCGACGGCGGGGTCCGCGACTTCGCGGCCGTGGCCGCCATGGACATGCCCACGTACTATTCCAACCCGCACCCCGCGGTGCTGGGGCGCCGGCACATCCCGTGGGACACGGACATCACCATCGCCTGCGGCGGCACCACCGTTCAGCCGGGGGACATCATCGTGGCGGACTCGGACGGCATCCTGGTGATCCCGCCGGCACTGGCCGAGGAACTTGCCGAGGATTCGATCGCCCAGGAGCGCGAGGAAGTCTTCATCGCCGAAATGGTGCAGCAGGGCCACAGCGTGGACGGGCTCTACCCGCTGAACGCCGAGTGGCGCACCAGGTACTTGGAATGGCAAGCCATGGGAAGCAGGCAAGGCCAATGACTGAGACTGTCACAGCCGCGGGCAGGGCGGCTGCCACCAGCACCGCCAGCAAGACTGCCGGCAGCAAATCGGAGCAGGCCTACACAGCCGTAAAGGGCCGGATCGTTGACGGGACCTACTCCCCCGGCTACCGGCTGGTGCTGGCCAAGATCGCCGAGGACCTGGGCGTCAGCGTGGTCCCGGTCCGCGAAGCAATCCGCCGGCTCGAGGCAGAGGGCCTGGTGAAGTTCGAGCGGAACGTCGGCGCCACGGTGTCCGGCATCGACCCCACAGAGTACCTGTACACGATGCAGACCCTGAGCATCGTCGAGGGCGCAGCCACCGCGCTGTCCGCACCGCTGATCGGCGAAGCGGACATCGCCCGCGCCCGTGCGGTGAACGAGGACATGCGCGAGTGCCTGCAGCACTTCGATCCTGTCCGCTTCACCCGGCTGAACCAGGACTTCCACAGCGTCCTGTTCGAGCACTGCCCCAACCCGCACATCCTGGACCTGGTCCACCGGGGCTGGAACCGGCTGGCGTCCCTGCGCTCTTCCACGTTCCGCTTCGTCCCCGGCCGGGCGCACCAATCTGTGGACGAACACGAAGCCCTCCTCAGGCTCATTGAAACCGGCGCCGACGCCGACACCATCGAAAAAGCAGCACGGCTCCACCGCAGCGCCACCCTGGACGCCTACCTGGCCGCCGCAACCGACCAACAGACCCCACAGCAGTAAGGAAGAAAACGATGACGTTCACTGCCGAAGCAACCAAGACGCACTACATCCCCGAGAACCTGCCCTCCCATATCCAGCACTACATCAACGGCGAATTCGTCGACTCCGTGGGCGGCAAGACTTTCGATGTCCTGGATCCGGTCTCCAACACCAACTACGCCACTGCGGCCGCCGGGCAGAAAGAGGACATCGACCTCGCCGTCGCCGCCGCCCGCGAAGCGTTCACCAACGGTCCGTGGCCGAAGATGAAGCCGCGCGAACGTGCCCGTGTCCTGAACAAGATCGCCGACGCCGTCGAAGCCCAGGAAGAACGGCTCGCCGAGCTGGAAACCTTCGACACCGGCCTGCCCATCACCCAGGCGAAGGGCCAGGCCCTGCGTGCGGCGGAGAACTTCCGCTTCTTCGCGGACCTGATCGTGGCCCAGTTCGACGACGCCATGAAGGTCCCCGGCTCGCAGATCAACTACGTGAACCGCAAGCCGATCGGCGTCGCCGGCCTGATCACGCCGTGGAACACCCCGTTCATGCTGGAGTCCTGGAAGCTCGCCCCGGCCCTGGCCACCGGCAACACCGTGGTCCTCAAACCGGCCGAGTTCACCCCGCTCTCGGCCTCGCTGTGGGCACAGATCTTCAAGGACGCGGGCCTGCCGGACGGCGTCTTCAACCTGGTCAACGGCCTCGGCGAGGAGGCCGGCGACGCCCTGGTCAAGCACCCGGACGTGCCGCTGATCTCCTTCACCGGCGAGACCACCACGGGCCAGACGATCTTCCGCAACGCCGCCGCCAACCTCAAGGGCCTGTCCATGGAGCTCGGCGGCAAGTCGCCGTGCGTGGTGTTCGCCGACGCAGACCTGGACGCCGCGATCGACTCCGCCCTGTTCGGCGTCTTCTCGCTCAACGGCGAGCGCTGCACCGCAGGTTCCCGGATCCTCGTGGAACGCCCCATCTACGACGAGTTCTGTGAGAAGTACGCGGCCCGCGCGAAGAACATCGTCGTCGGCGATCCGCACGATCCCAAGACCCAGGTGGGTGCCCTGGTCCACCCCGAGCACTACGAAAAGGTGGCCTCCTACGTGGAGATCGGCAAGTCCGAGGGCCGGCTGCTGGCCGGCGGCGGCCGGCCGGAGCACCTCCCGGAAGGCAACTACATCGCCCCTACCGTGTTTGCCGACGTCGCCCCGGACGCGCGGATCTTCCAGGAGGAGATCTTCGGCCCGGTCGTCGCCATCACGCCGTTCGAGAACGACGACGAAGCCCTCGCCTTGGCGAACAACACCAAGTACGGCTTGGCGGCCTACATCTGGACCCAGAACCTGACCCGGGCCCACAACTTCTCGCAGAACGTCGAGGCCGGCATGGTGTGGCTGAACAGCCACAACGTCCGCGACCTCCGCACCCCGTTCGGCGGCGTCAAGGCCTCCGGCCTGGGCCACGAGGGCGGCTACCGTTCCATCGATTTCTACACCGACCAGCAGGCCGTGCACATCACACTCGGCTCAGTCCACACCCCCAAATTCGGCGCCTAGGCCTTCAGGCCAGCGCCAACCCGACCCCTTTCAACGAAGAGAGAACATCATGACTAACTTTGTACCCACCCCCTCTGTCCCTGCCCCGGACATCGTCCGCTGCGCGTACCTGGAACTGGTGGTCACTGACCTCGCCAAGTCCCGCGCGTTCTACGTGGACCTGCTGGGCCTGCACGTCACCGAGGAAGACGAGAACGCGATCTACCTGCGCTCCTTCGAGGAGTTCATCCACCACAACCTGGTGCTCCGCAAGGGCCCGGTGGCCGCCGCCGCGGCCTTCGCCTACCGCGTGAAGTCGCCGGCCGAAGTGGATGCTGCCGAGGCCTACTACAAGGAACTGGGCTGCCGCACCGAACGCCGCAAGGACGGCTTCACCAAGGGCGTGGGCGACTCGGTCCGCGTCGAGGACCCGCTGGGCTTCCCCTACGAATTCTTCTACGACGTGGAGCACGTGGAACGCCTCACCCAGCGTTACGACCTCTACTCCGCAGGTGAGCTGGTCCGCCTGGACCACTTCAACCAGGTCACCCCGGATGTCCCCCGCGGCCGCAAGTACCTCGAGGACCTCGGCTTCCGCGTCTCCGAGGACATCAAGGACTCCGACGGCGTCACCTACGCCGCGTGGATGCACCGCAAGCAGACCGTGCACGACACCGCCCTGACCGGCGGCAACGGCCCGCGCCTGCACCACATCGCGTTCTCCACCCACGAGAAGCACAACATCATCCAGATCTGCGACAAGATGGGCGCCCTGCGCATCTCGGACCGGATCGAGCGCGGCCCCGGCCGGCACGGCGTGTCCAACGCCTTCTACCTCTACATCCTGGACCCGGACGGCCACCGCGTGGAGATCTACACCCAGGACTACTACACCGGCGACCCGGACAACCCCACCGTGACCTGGGACGTGCACGACAACCAGCGCCGCGACTGGTGGGGCAACCCCGTGGTCCCGTCCTGGTACACCGAGGCTTCCCTGGTCCTGGACCTCGACGGCAACCCGCAACCCGTCATTGAGCGCACCGACGCATCCGAGATGGCCGTGACAGTGGGCGCCGACGGCTTCTCCTACACCCGCAAGGAAGAGGACGGATCCGCCGGAGAAAAGACCGGCTTCAAGCTCGGGGCACAGGTCTAGCGTGGCAGCGCGGCCGGCCCCGCACCGAACGTGCGGACCCGGCCACCTGTCCCGCGAACCGACCCGTCCCATCATTGAGGAGCGTACGAATGCTTGACCCGAAGACGATTGAGGCCATTGCCGACGAGCTGGTGGAGGCCGGCCGCAGCCGCACCCCCGTCCCGCGCCTGACTGCCCGCTATCCGGACATGACGGTGGAGGATTCCTATGCGGTGCAGCAGTTGTGGCGGCGCCGCAACGAGGACGCCGGCAGGACCCTGGTGGGGCGCAAGATCGGCCTCACGTCGAAGGCCATGCAGGCCGCCACCGGCATCACCGAACCGGATTACGGCGCCATCTTCGATGACATGGTCCTCGACACCGGCTGCTCCGTGGAATGGGACAAGTACACGCACCCGCGGGTGGAGGTGGAGCTGGCGTTCGTCCTCAAGGACAGTCTCAAGGGCCCCGGCTGCACCATCTTCGATGTCCTGAACGCCACCGACTACGTGGTTCCGGCGCTCGAGATCCTGGATTCGCGGATCGAGATGGAGGGCCGGACCATCGTGGACACCATCTCCGACAACGCCGCCATGGGCGCCATGGTGGTGGGCGGCCGCCCGGTGAAGCCGGACGCCGTCGACCTCCGCTGGGTCTCCGCCATCCTGTACAAGAACCAGACCGTGGAGGAAACCGGCGTGGCCGCAGGCGTCCTGGACCACCCTGCCAACGGCGTGCACTGGCTGGCCAACAAGATCGCCGCCCACGGGGACAGCATGAAGGCCGGCGACATCATCCTGGCCGGCTCCTTCACCCGGCCGCTCTGGGTATACAAGGGCGACACCGTCCACGCCGACTACGGACCGCTGGGAGCTGTGACATGCCGCTTCGTCTAGAACCTGACGCCACCTTCCGCGAGGCCCTCGCCGCCGCTGACCGCCCACTGGCCGGGATGTGGGTGTGCTCCGGGAGCCCGCTCGTGGCCGAAATCTGCGCCGGGGCAGGCTTGGACTGGCTCCTGATCGACGCCGAACACAGCCCCAACGGGCTCGAATCCATCCTCGCCCAGCTCCAGGCCGTCAACGGCTACCCCGTCCAGGCCATGGTCCGGCCTCCGGTGAACGACACCGTGGTGTTCAAGCAGTACCTGGATCTTGGCGTGCAGAACCTGCTGGTTCCCATGGTCAACTCCGCAGCGGAAGCCGAGGCCGCCGTGGCCGCGACGCGGTATCCGCCCCACGGCGTCCGCGGCGTCGGGTCCTCACTGGCCCGCGCCGCGCGCTGGAACCGCATCCCGGACTACCTCGCCCGGGCAGCTGAAACCGTCAGCGTGACAGTGCAGATCGAATCCGAAGCGGCCGTGGCCGCAGTGGAGAACATCCTCGCCGTCGATGGAGTGGACGCCATCTTCCTGGGCCCCGCCGATCTCGCCGCGTCCATGGGCCTGCTGGGACAGCAGGAACACCCCGAAGTGCGTGCCGCCGTCGAACACTGCCTCACCGCGGCGAAGACGGCCGGCAAACCTGCCGGCGTCAACGCCTTCAACGAGGGCACCGCACGGGCGTACCTTGCCGGCGGCGCCTCGTTTGTGCTCGTGGGCGCCGACGTCGCGATCCTTGCCCGGGCCTCCGAAGCCCTCGCGTCCACATACATCGCCAACGACCCGGTGGCTGAGCCCGTCGAAACCCCCGACAGCTACTGACCTGCCCCCACCGGGGGTTGAGTCTGTCGAAACCGCTGACAGTTACTGACCTGCCCCCGGGGGTTGAGCCTGCCGAAACCCCGGACTGCCCCGCCCATACTTTCCTGAGGAGACCCCCGTATGACCACGTCCCCCGTAATCTCCCCTGCCGTCACCGCTGAGCGCGAGGACGCGCTGATCGCCTCCGTCCCCACCGGCCTGCTCATCGGCGGGCAGTGGCGGGACGCGTCCGACGGCGGCACGTTCGACGTCCACGACCCCGCCACCGGGGAGGTGCTCGCCACGCTGGCCTCCGCCACCAGCGAGGACGCCCTCGCCGCGCTCGACGCAGCGGACAAGGTCCAGGCCTCCTGGGCCCGGACGGCGCCCCGGGAACGTGCCGAAATCCTGCGCCGCGCCTTCGACCTCGTGACCGAACGCGCCGAGGACTTCGCGCTGCTGATGACCCTGGAGATGGGCAAGCCGCTGGCCGAAGCCCGCGGCGAGGTGACCTATGGCGCCGAGTTCCTGCGCTGGTTCTCCGAGGAAACCGTCCGCGACTACGGCCGCTACCTCACCACCCCCGAGGGCAAGAACAAGATCCTCGTCCAGCACAAACCCGTGGGACCGTGCCTGCTCATCACGCCATGGAACTTCCCGCTCGCCATGGCCACCCGCAAAGTAGCCCCCGCCGTCGCCGCCGGCTGCACCATGGTGCTCAAGCCCGCCAAACTCACCCCGCTGACCGCCCAGCTCTTCGCCCAGACCATGCTCGACGCCGGACTCCCCGCGGGCGTGCTCAACGTCGTCTCATCCAGCAGCGCCTCAGGCATTTCCGGCCCGCTGCTGGCGGACCCGCGGCTGCGCAAGGTCTCCTTCACCGGCTCCACCCCGGTGGGCAAACGCCTCATCGCCGACGCCGCACAGAACGTGCTGCGGACCTCCATGGAACTGGGCGGCAACGCCCCGTTCATCGTCTTCGAGGACGCCGACCTGGATGCCGCCGTCGACGGCGCCATGGC
This sequence comes from Arthrobacter pascens, assembly GCF_017052465.1. Classification (GTDB taxonomy): domain Bacteria; phylum Actinomycetota; class Actinomycetes; order Actinomycetales; family Micrococcaceae; genus Arthrobacter; species Arthrobacter pascens. The sequence continues at coordinate 500,035 of NZ_JAFHKT010000151.1, read as the reverse complement.
CGCCAAGATGCGGAACATGGGCGAGGCCTGCACTGCCGCGAACCGCTTCCTGGTCCAGGAGTCCGTCGCCGCCGAATTCACCGAAAAGTTCGCCGCCGCCATGGGCGCCCTGATCACCGGCCGCGGCACCGACCCCGGCACCCAGGTGGGACCCCTGATCGACGCCGGCGCCCGCGACGACGTGCACGCGCTGGTGAGCGCCGCCGTCGACGCCGGCGCCACCGCCGTCACCGGCGGTTCACCGGTGGAAGGCGCCGGTTACTTCTACCACCCCACCGTGCTCGCGAACGTCCCGAACGGCGCAGAGATCCTCCGCCAGGAAATTTTCGGCCCGGTGGCGCCCGTGACCACCTTTGCCACCGAGGAGGGCGCGGTCCGGCTGGCCAACGCCAGCGAATACGGCCTGGTGTCCTACCTCTACAGCCGGGACTTCAACCGCCTCCTGCGCGTGGCCGAACAGATCGAATTCGGCATGGTGGGCTTCAACGCCGGCGTCATCTCCAACGCGGCAGCACCCTTCGGAGGCGTCAAACAGTCAGGCCTCGGCCGCGAAGGCGGATCCGAAGGCATCGCCGAATACACCACCACCCAGTACATCGGCATCGCCGACCCCTGGGCCGCCCGGAAATAGGCGGCGGCACGGGCTATTCGCCCCACGCTGCTACGGGGTCGCCGAGGACGTCTTCATTGACGGTGATGCCCAGGCCTGGTGCGTCGGGCGGGAGGATTCCGCCGTCTTTGTGGATGGGGTCGAACTTCACAGTGTTGAGGGAAACCATGTCCTCGCAGTTCAGGACGCAGCGGAGCAGTCGTTCGGGTACGGTCGCTCCGAGGTGGGTGATCGCTGCGAAGGCGATGGCCGAACCAACCGTGTCCTGGACGCTTACGGTGAACCCGTTGGCACGGGCAATGTCACGTTGGCGTCTGCCGGGAGTTAGCCCACCTGCTTTGGAGATTTTCAGTCCGATGCCGTCGGCCACGTCGTGGGCGGCTGCCCAGGCGAGGTCCTCGTCCTGTTGGGCGAGTTCGTCGAGGATGACGGGGTAGCGGCAGCGCTGCCTGAGGGACAGGGTTTCCCGCCACGTGGCACACGGGGCTTCGAGCACGAAATCGAGTCCCGGCGGGAGCATGGCGAGCATCCGCAGTGCAGTCTCGGGCAGCAGCCCGCCGTTGGCGTCGACGAGGAAGAATTCGCCGGGCTGCTTGTCTGCAAGGCTAGCGGCAATGCGTTCGGCGTCGAGGGCGGGTCCTCCTTCGCTGTCCAGAGCTCCGATTTTGATGGAGTGTCCGCGGTAGCCCCGGGCCCGGTGTTCGGCGACCCGGTGGCGCGTGTCTTCAGGGTCCCCGGCATAGATGGAGGAGATCATGGGCATGGGGATTGGGTGGAGCCGCCGAGCAGTTCGCAGACGGGCAGTCCGACCGATTAGCCGAACAGGTCCCAGCACGCGACGTCGAGCGGTGTTTTGGCGTGATTGTGTCCGACGAGGGTGTCGTTCGTCAGGCATTGATCCGGTCGACCTGGCGCGGGTCGCGGCCCAGGAGCGCAGGGGCCAGTTCGGCGACGCCGGCCCGGGTGCCAAGTGCGTGCGCGGCGATGTAAGTCGAGCCGAAAAGTGTGCTTTCGCCCCAGCCCGTGGTTCCGTCGTCGCTGGTGATCTTGACGATGGATGCGTCAAAGGAATCATAGGACCGGCCTTTGGAGAGCTGATAGACACCGCCCGAGTAGGGCAGATCTACCTGATAGAGCTCGATGCTTGTGATCTTCACAGGGAAACTTCCGACTCTTCAGTGATGATCGTAGGGCCGGGCGCGCTGACAGCCGGCGGGACAAGAACCACACCCCAGGCAGTGGTGAGCTCACGGCCACCGGCCGATGCCTCTACCATGCTGGTCCTGGTCGGAAATCGGCCGGTTAGCTGACATCCTCGCGGCGGCGGCCCAGGCCTGCGGTGATCCCGCATGGTGGTACTCCACGGGCATGGGAAACTCGGCGCGGGCGAATCCGCCAAAAAGCTCCGGCAGCGCATTCCCGAAGTGGTCTGCCGCGTCGCGCGCGCCCTCTGCGGCCAGCATGGTGTCGGCGGCCACACAGAGCCGCTGTGGTGAGACATCGGCTGGTAGTAGTGCCGGCCTGCCGCAAGGGTCCGAATCCCCCAGGCCGTGGAGAAGTCTTCTTCCACAAGCCGAGAGGTGGCGGCGCAGGCTTCAGCCCGAAGGCTTCCCGCGGCGCAGGACTTGCCCGGCCCGCCCGGCGCACTGCCTGATCGCTGCGCGCATGCGACCGGCGGCATTCCCGGTCCCGCCGGACTGTCGTTGACTAACATTTGCCGAACGGGCTCACACCTGTGCCACCGCGCCCAGCCTTCTCGATCTCGCGCCGTTGACAGTATCAAATAGCGCACATACCATCGAGAGGTATCATTTGAGATATAGGATCTCATTTGAGTTCGATAGCGAGTACGTAAGGAAATCGAGAGTGACAAGTCCATTGAGGGTCATTGGTGTTGGCTTCGATCACATGCATATCGGGGACCAGCTCCAGACGGCGATCGACCACCCCGACACAGCAGTGGTTGGTCTCATCGGGGATGACCTGTCCCGGGTCAGCGACGTGGCGTTCAGCCTGAACCTAGACGTGCCAAGCTTCGGCAGCTTGAAGGAACTGGACGCCCTCATCTCCGTCACAGATCCTGACATCGCATTTGTGTGCACAACCACCGCAGCCCACGCTGATGTTGTCCAAGCGCTGGCCAGTGCCGGCATTCATGTCATTCTGGAGAAGCCCTTTGCTGACTCCCTTGAGGCCGTTGACAGAATGATCTCCAGCAGCCAAGCCAATGGCACTCTGCTGACGGTGAACTGGCCCCTGGCCTGGCTCCCATCGCACAGAACAGCCAAACGCCTGATCGCTGAGGGTTCCATTGGAGACGTCCAAGCTGTTCATTTCTATGACGGCAATCGAGGACCGCTGTTCCATTCCCACGGAAAGGTGGAGACCTCCCCCACGACCGAGGAAAAGGCCTCCAGCTGGTTCTATTCGAGCGATGCGGGCGGCGGAAGCCTTCGTGACTATCTGGGCTACGGAGTCACTTTAGGCACCTGGTTCCGTAATGGCGGCCTTCCCGAATCAGTTACGGCGGACTGGTTCATTCCTGAAGGGCTTGAGGTTGACGAGCAATCCGTGGTGATCGCCCGCTACGCTACGGGTCTTTCGGTCTTCGAAACCCGATGGGGAACCCTCAGTGACCCGTGGAGTCTTCAGCCGAGCCCGCGTTGCGGGTTCGTGATCACCGGTGCCACCGGGAGTATCACTTCGTGGGATTACGACGTTGAAGTGACCCTGACCAGGGGCAACGGTTCAGCACCCGAGCGCATTGGGGTCGATGAGATTGCCCTTGAGGACAGGACTGCGCTGGCAAACGTTGTCGCTCACCTGCGGACTAGCCGCCCGTTGGATTCGCCGTTGAGCGCCGCTACCTCCCGAATCGGGCATGCCATTGTGGAAGCCGCTGTACGCGGCGCCGAAACGGGCCAAAGGGTACGCCTGACCGACCTCGGCGGCTCGGCAGTGAGGACACTCCGAGATCAAAGTGCATCCAACTCGAATAATTCCGGCGCGCTACCGAAAGGGACATGATGGCCGAATCTGGCCGATACCTCGGTATTGACGTCGGCGGTACCCGCATCAAGTGGTCAATGGTTGAAGACACCAATGTCGTCGCCGCAGGGGACGTCCCGACCCCCCGGCAAGGGGGCGAAGCACTCATCAGCCTTCTGAAGGACCTCACGGCAAGCCTGGATCCCACAACTCGCGCAGTTGGCTTGGCGTTGCCGGGGCTTGTCAACACACAGACTAAATCCACGATCTTTATTCCGAACATCCCGGGCAACTGGATGAACTATCCGATAGCGGCGGAGCTCGAAAGGTCTTGTGGCGTTCCCGTCTTCATCTTGAATGACGCCAGGGCCTTCGGCCATGCAGAACTGATCGTCGGAGCGGGCCGCGGAGAGAGGAATACGCTCTTTCTGACACTTGGAACCGGGGTGGGCGGCGCCATTGCCAGGGACGGACGGATCCTGGTCGGGGAAATTGATTCCATCGGTGAGATGGGGCACGTCAATATCGATGCGGCCGGGGAGATGTGTGGCTGCGGCGGCGTTGGTTGCCTGGAAACCGTCGCCTCAGGGTCTGCACTCGTGGGATACATGGCAAGGGCGGCGTTGACATCCCTTTCCCCCGCGCTCACGTCTGTCCTCGGGGACCGCGGGCTCCAGGCGCTCACACCTGAGTCCATAGCCAAGGCAGCCGACATGAAGGACCCGTGGGCGCTGGCGGCCTTCGAGAAGATCGGCCGGCACTTGGGTCTTGCGGCCGGAACCGCCTGTGTCCTCATGCAACTCTCATGCGTCGTCGTCGGAGGCGGGATATCGGGTGCATTCCGACATATAGCACCGTCAATGACCGCCGCGTTAGCAGAGCGAACCAGCGTGACGGGAGCAATCGCGCTGAACGCCGCGCACCTCGGCTCGGAGTCAGGATCACTCGGCGCCGCGTTGTACGCCGGCATCAGAACAGAACTAGAAGCAAAACTTTCCAGCCAAGAACTAGCACTTTAGGAAGACATACCCATGACGTGGATTGACGAAGCGGTTCTGGTCTTGAACCGCATTCAGAACGAACAATCGGAAAATATCGAAAAGGCTGCTGTGATTGCTGCAGATGCCATCGGAGGTGGCGGCGTCGTACACACCTTTGGCACCGGACACTCGCGCATCCCTGTCGAGGAGATGTTCCCCCGGTACGGCTCTTTTCCAGGTTTCCACCCCATCGTCGAACTTTCGATGACGTTCCACACCGAAATTTCCGGTGCCAATGGACAGCGGCAGGCCATGTTCATTGAACGTGTTCCCGGCCTGGCTGAGGTCATCCTGTCCAACTTCAAGCTGCGGCCCACCGACGCGATCATGATTTTCAGCGCCAGCGGGCGCAACGCTGTGCCCGTTGAAACAGCCATGGTTGCAAAGGCAGCCGGGCTCAAAGTAATTGCTGTTACCTCCGGAAGTGAAAGCAAGACTGTGCCTGCCACGCATGCGTCCGGCACCACTCTCAGTGACCATGCAGACGTCGTCATCGACCTCTGCACGCCCCTGGGCGACGCCGCCGTCTCTATCAACGGCTGGTCGAACAAAGTAGGGCCTGTAAGCACCGTTGCGAATGTGGCAATTGTCAACAGCCTCAAAGTCCTGACGGCACAGAAACTGGCGGATCGCGGAATTGAACTGCCCGTCCTCACCGGCGCCCAAATTGTCGGACGGGAAGTGTCAGAAGAGCTGTTCGAGAACGCCTACCTGGAACATGCCAAGCGCAAGTCCGACGTACTTCGGGTTAACGCATGACCGCTCAGGCGTGGGTCATCGGCGGGACCGGCGGAATCGGCGCGTCCTGCGTGAGATCCTTCGAAGCCTCCGGTCTCCGTGTGCACGCATCGAACCGTCCGGAGGAGGATATTACCCAACCCGGCGTAGCCGAGGACGTCGCTCGGAGACTCGCCTCCGACGGCGGATTCTCCGTCGCAGTCCACACCATCGGCATGAGCGGACGCCGGCTTGGCGACGGCCCCGTCGGAAAATGTACTGATGAAGCCTGGGAAGAAGTCATCCGGGTCGACCTCACCTCAGCCTTCCGGTTTCTGCGCGCATGCCTTCAGTACGCAGAGGACGGCTCATCGATTGTGCTGATCGGCTCGGCCCTGGCCAAAGGGCTCGACGAGGACTTCCTGACCGCAGCCTATCGCGTCGCCAAGGCCGGCATGCACCCGCTTCTGGAGGCTGCGGCTTACGAGGGTGCCCGCCGCGGCATCCGGGTGAACATGGTTTCCCCGGGTCTCGTGGACACGCGGATGGCTCAGCGAGCCCTAAACGATGAACACATCCGATCGAGGTTCCCAGAACTGATGCCCCTCACAAAGCGGCCGTCAACGGCAGACGAAGTCGCCCACGCGGTCCAGTGGCTAGCCAGCAGCAAAGCCATTCAGACAACAGGCGCGGTAATCCCTGTCGACGGCGGCTGGCTCCTTAGGTAACGCCCCGCCCGACGGGCCTGGAGGTTCCAAGGGACCTCCACAACAACTTAGAACGGACAATGATGAATTTACAGACAAAGTACCACCCGGACGACGTCGCCGGCGTTCCCCTTCTTTGGCAGGGTGATGTTGCCGTAATCGGTGGAGGATCAGCAGGATCGACGGCCGCTACAGCGGCCGCACGCTCCGGGGCGTCGACGCTTCTGATCGAATCCGGCGGCTACCTCGGGGGAACCGGGACCCGAGTTCTTGACACCTTCTACGGCTTCTACGCGCCTGGGCCCGCAAATACACGGGTTGTCGGCGGCATCGGGTGGGAGGTCTGTGAACGGCTTGCCGCCATGGGCATGTCATTCGAGCGACCCAATACGTACGGTGCGGGCACTGGTGTCACCTACGAGCCGGAGGCGCTCAAGTTGATATGGGATGACCTGCTCCTGGCATCTGGGGCAAAAACGCTGCTGTATGGCCTGGTCACGGCTGTCATCTCGGAGGACCGCAGAATTGTGGGAGTCATCGTTGAGACCAAACAGGGGCCGCGCCGCGTACTGGCCAAGGTTCTCATCGACTCCAGCGGTGAAGGCGAACTCGCCTGGCGTGCCGGTGCCACGCTCGACAACAGCGAAGGTTTGGATAAGCTGCAGCCCGCAACGGCCACCTTTCGCGTCGGCGGAGTCGCCGACGAGACCGCCTCGACAAAGGAGATCCACTCACTCATCGCTAAGGCGGTGAAGTCCGGAGAATACGCGCTTCCGCGGCTGGAAGGCTCCATCCACGCAACCAACATTCCCGGCGTCAAGCACGCCAACATGACCCGGGTCTCGGGGAAAGACCTTACCGACCCGTGGGACCTGTCATGGGCCGAGCAGGAAGGCCGTCGGCAGAGCTGGGAATACGTCCGGTTCCTCCAGGACAAGGTACCCGGCTACTCGCAGTCCTACCTCCTCCACACGTCCTCCCGGATCGGGGTCCGGGAAACAAGGCGACTGGTGGGTGAATACGTGCTGTCCGGCGAGGATTTCTTTGGCGGCCTGTCCCACTCCGACGACATCGCACGCTGCGGCGCCCCGATCGAAGATCATGGAACCGGTGCAGTGACGCGCTGGGAGTACGTCGGGGGCATCTCCGAACCCGACGACAGCACCTATGGAATCCCCTACGGCACACTCTTGCCTGCTGACACTGATGGTCTCCTCGTCGCGGGCCGTTTTTTCTCGGCCACCCATGAGGCCCACGCCTCCGCACGCTCGATCGCACAGTGCACCGCCATGGGTCAGGCAGCCGGCACAGCAGCAGCGATGGCCGCAGATGCAGGCCTCGAGCCGAGGGACATCGACCGCGCCCTTCTCCGCGCACGACTAAAGGAAGCGCAAGCCATTGTCTAGCTCACAAGTCTTCACAGAAACCCGCACACAGGACGTCACCGACAGCTCCCCGTCTGCCTGGATCCGCACCGTGCTCGGCGACATCGCCGAAGTGCCCAAAGGCGTCGTCTACTCCCATGAACACCTGATCATCGATTCGCCGCTGATCGCAGAACGCTTCCCGCACATCCATCTGGACAGCGTCGACGCAGCAGTCGCAGAAGTTAACGAATCAGTTGCTGCCGGAGCCGCCCTTTTCGTCGACTGCATGCCGTGCTCCGCCGGACGTGACATCACGAGGCTCGCGCAGATTTCCGAACGCACACGAACACCTGTCATCGCAGCAACAGGCCTTCATCACGACCGGTACTACGGTCCACTGCATTGGTCGAACCGCGTCTCGGACGATGAACTTGCGGATCTGTTTGTCGCGGACCTGGAAGAGGGCGTCGACGCCTTCGACTACACCGGGCCCATTGTTCGCAGGACAAAATGGAGGGCAGGCATCGTCAAAGTGGCAACAAGCGGGGAGCGGCTGGACATCCGCGACGAACGCAACCTTCGCGCCGCGGCGCAGGCCAGCCTGCGCACCGGCGCCCCGATTCTCACGCATTGTGAAAATGGCGAGGGCGCCCTCGCGCAGATCGAATCACTCACCAAGGCTGGCGTACCGGCAGGCTCGATCATTCTGAGCCACGTGGACAAACACCGCAACCTCACCTACCTCAAAGATATTGCAGCCACCGGCGCCATCCTGGAGTGCGACCAGACGCTCCGTGAACATGGTAGGGGTCTCGACTCCCCCGGTCTGAAGCTGATCACAGCCCTCGTCGACGCCGGCTACGGTCAACAGATCATCGTAGGGACTGACGGTGCCAGACGATCCTTGTGGCGCTCACTGAACGGAAACCCCGGGCTCAGCTGGCTAGCTTCCACGTTGCCTTCACGACTGCATGCGGCCGGTCTGTCCGCCTCCGAGGCTGGCCGCGTCTTGAGGGACAACGCTGTTCAGGCTTTAACCTGGAGAAACGTCAAAGAGGCAGAGGAAACGACGGACCGAGGCAAGAAATGATTGCACCGACCCACGACGTCCTGCAGCGGATAGCTAGTGCGCAGGCGATCCCTGTGCTGCGTTCGGCGGACCCAGAGACGGCACTGGAAGATGCGCGTATTTTGTCCCAAGGCGGGCTAAGCGTCGTCGAGGTGACTTTTAGCATTCCGGATGTGGAACAGGTGATCAAAGAGCTGTCCAGCTGGCCGGGGCTAACAATCGGCGCTGGAACTGTCCTGCATCCGGCACAGGCCACCGCCGCCCTGGAGGCGGGGGCTGACTTCCTCGTCTCGCCCATCTACGACCGATGGCTCATCAACGAGGGCCGGCGAGGCGGCTTTCTCGCCGTGCCGGGATGTGCGACTCCCACCGAAATCTTCAAAGCCAGGCAGGACGGCGCCGAGTTGATCAAGGTCTTTCCCATTGCGCGGCTGGGAGGTGCCCGGTACATCAAAGATCTTCTTGCCCCCATGCCCGAACTGAGGCTGATGGCGACGGGAGGCGTCAGAGCTTCCGACGTCACCGCCCTCATTTCGGCCGGATGCTCGGCTGTCGGAATTGGATCGATCCTGACCGATGCCGGGCTGGGAAGTGATCCGGTCGCGCGCGTGAAAGCCTTTGTATCTGCGAGGTTGCAGGCGCCCAGTCAATCCTGACTGAGCAGTGCCGAGGCCGTGGCGGCATCCGTGACCAGCGCATTCACGAGGCCGCTGCGCAATCCGGACAATATGGCGTCCTTCTTTTCAATACCCGCAGCGACGGCAACCCTGAGCCTGATCGCGGTAAATTCCTCCACAGTCGGGCCCATCACAGTCGGGCCGCCGGTAATCACCGAACCGTTCGCGTCAGTGAAGTGCATCAGGATGTCCGCGGTGACATCAGCATCCCGCAGCCGCTTCGCGGACGAAGGCGCCAAAGCCGATGCTTGGCGCAAAGATGATGTCCCAGCTTTCCATCCGCCGATGCCCACAACTGCAACATCAATGAGCGCGAACATATGAAACGTACGTCGGAGGAATCCTTCCTCCCGAAGGGCATCCGCGGTCGCCTGGTTTTCAACAAAGGCTGGCGCGTGCAAAGAGTACAGCCGGCCCCGGAAGACTTTGCTGGCTTCCGCGGCCAGCCCTATCGCGTTTAACGGGAGGCTGACGCCGTCAACGCCTCCGGCCAGTTGCACGACGTCGACCGTCGGCAGCCCGCTGCGCGTTTGAAGCGAATTGATGACGTGGAAGACACTTGCCCCCCAGCCGATTCCAAGGAGACTTCCATCCCTGAGCTCATCGAGCAGCAGGTCCGCGGCCGCCACGCCGACGAGGCTTAGGTCAGTCGTCGGCGTCAGTCCCGACACGGCAACGCGCTCGAGCGAGTACTTGTCCCTGAGCCTGTTCTCCAGGTCTCGCACGGAACTTGACGGGTCTGAAATTTCGATGCGGACGACCCCGCGATCGCGGCCGTATCGGATAAGGTCAGCCACCTTGAACCGCGATATGCCCATCCGTTCAGCGATTTCACTCTTGGGCAGTTCCTCAATGAAGTGAAGTCGGCATACGTCGACAATAAGCCGATTCTCGTCGGGACCGTTCTGCTGCGTGCTCGCGCTTGGTTTCATCACTAACGCTCATTTCATTTTGTTCATTCATGCGCTGGCGTGGGACCAAGGCGACAATGAGGTGGGTATGTTTACGACAGTAGGCGGACTACCGTCTGCGCGCAGAAGCAGGATCCGGTGTTACGGCATTCCCCGTGGCGGCGGACTCTATTGCGGCGAAGCACAGTGAGAGCCCGGTGAGGGACGAGGCCGGGGAATTGAAGGGTTCCAGCCCGGACTCAATGGCAATGAGGAGCGGCCGCATGGCTCCGATCATGCCGTGGCCGAACCAGTCATTGCTCACCGAGATGCGGGCTTCGCCGTCGTCCGTGCTTACGACAACGCTGTCGCCGCCAAGACTAAGACCCTCATGGGTGATGACGCCCCTGGTGCCCGATACGCGGAAAGTGCCAGACTCTGCATATCGTTCGGCAGCCCGGAATCCGACCGAAGCGATGAAGTTGTCGGCCGAGATCAGGGCGTGGGCCTGCATTGGCACGGGTACCGATTGTCCTTTTCTGGACGCAGTCACCGCACGTACTTCCAGTGCCCCCTCGGGCACCAGTGTTCCGATGAGGTCAAACCAGTGCGCGCCGAAATCGTAGAGAACGAGGTCTTCCATCGCGGCAAAGGCCGGCTTGTCCTCAACAAACAGGTCGTGAGGCCACGCCACAAAGAAATCGGCGGACACGACGTCGCCGATAAGTCCGGCGCCAATGCACGCAAGGAGCGCACCGAAATGCGGAGTCCAGCGCCCGTTCTGGTTCACCGCCAGGATGACGCCGGCGTCTCTGGCCTCCCGGGCGAGTTGCAGTCCTTCGCTAAGGTCCTCCACGAACGGCTTCTGGCTCAGTACGTGCTTTCCTGCCCTGACCGCTTGGCGCACCAGTTGCGGGCGAACGGCCACGTGGGTCGCTATGTCAACCACCTCAAGGCCGGGATGCGCGAGCATGGCCTGCTCGTCACGGTAGACCACGGCATCGGGATAGAACTCTTCGCGGTACGCCTTCGCGCGTTCTATATCGGAGTCACAAAGCGCTACCACGTTCACGCCCGCCGCGCGGTACGACCGGAGGTGCTGACCGGCGACCCACCCGCATCCCACCAGGCCAACAGGAATGGTTCTGTTGAATTCAGGTATCTCCAGAGCAGCCTCAATTTTGGATTTGAGGACGGGATTATGTGAGTCCACCCGACCGTAAGGGAGACCGACTTCTTTGACACTCTCGTTCATGCTGCTCCTTCATGCAAAATGCGGACTTCCAGCCTCGCGTAGACAGATTTATGGCTCGTGCCGACAATCATGCTGCGCCTTCATCTCATCTGTCGCTTAGCCTATCAAATGTAATCGTATTCTTCTGCGCGGCCTGGGGCCAGCCGCAGTGACCATGCAAAGTTGGCGACGCGGCACCACCCCTGGGGTCCATCTTCAGCTCGCTAGATGACGGGCTAGCAAGGATCGCCACAAAGTTTAGGCGTAAGCGACATGCACCTGCTGGCCGCATCGGATGTCACCACCCCCGAGCAAGCCCTTGCCACATCACACTTGATACCACTAGCATCATCTGTGATGTGGGCAACAGGTAAACCCGCCCACCGCAACTCGCACACCATACGCCTACTGTTCCACGGGCCTCTTGATCGACAAGGAAGTCAGACAGTGACCATTCGTACCCTGACCGCCGCGGCGGCAATCGCCGCTCTGGCGCTAGCAACCGCAGCATGTGGCAGCCCCAGCTCGTCCTCGTCCCAAAATTCGGAGGGCGGCAAGACTTTGACCTACTGGGCCAGCAATACAGGTACCAGCTTGGACCATGACAAGGAGGTTCTTACTCCCCAGCTGAAGAAGTTTGAGGAGAAGACGGGAATCAAGGTTGACCTGGAAGTGATCGGCTGGAACGACCTGCAGACACGCATCCAGACAGCGGTGACGTCGGGCCAGGCTCCCGACGTTGTCAACATCGGAAATACTTGGGCATCTTCGCTGCAGTCCACAGGCGCATTCCTGCCTATGGATGAGGACGCCATGAAGGCTGTAGGAGGATCCGATAAATTCCTGGAGGCAGCGCTCGAGACCGCGGGAGCCCCCGGGCAGGTACCCACCTCCTTGCCGCTGTACGGCATGGTCTACGGCCTCTATTACAACAAGGCCATGTTCGCCGAAGCAGGCCTCCAGCCCCCCAAAACTTATGAAGAAATGGTGAGTGCAGCCAAGAAACTCACGAAGGGCGGACAATTCGGTCTTTCCTTGCGGGCCGGCTCCTACAGCACCAATGCGCACTTCGCCTTCCTGAACTCAGCCCAGAACGGTGCAGAGCTGTTTGATGCCGACGGGAAACCGACATTCGCTTCAGATGGTGTTGTGGCTGGCGTCAAGCGCTACCTGGACCTGATGCAGTCCGAGAAGGTAGTCAAGCCGTCCGACGTGCAGGTCGACAGCGGCCAGGGAGTCCACGAGTTTGCTGCAGGCAAGGTCCCGATGATCCTTGGTGCAACCATTGACAGCGCCATCCTGGCAGACGGCATGAAGGCCGAGGAGTACGGCGTTGTCCCATACCCCGCTCCCGCGGGTGCAAAGGACATTGCCAGCTTCCCGGCCGGCATCAACCTCTCAGTCTTCAAGAACACCAAAAACAAGGATGGTGCCCTGAAGTTCGTTGAATTCATGACCAGCTCTGAGACTCAGACGGCACTCAACGACAAATTCGGTACGTTGCCTGTGCTCAAGGGGGCGAAGCCCACGTTCCTCGCTGATACCGAGAAGGCTAAGGTGCTCCTGGACATCTACGCCACCCAGTCCAAGCCACTGCCGCTCGTCGCAGCTGAAGACCAGTTCGAAAGCACCGTTGGCAAGGCAATGACCCAGCTTTTCTCGAAGGTGGCGTCTGGAAGCACCGTCAACGAAGAGGAAATTCGCGGGGTGCTGGAGACCGCCCAGCAGCAGGTCGCTGCTTCCGCAGGGTAGTTCACGTTCGGGGTCCACCGCAGTCCCTCGCGGTGGACCCCGTCCTGCCGGGACACCACAAAAAAAGGAAATACCTCGAATGTCTGTAACTACTGTTGAGCCACCGGCTCAGAAACCCACAGTCCGCCCCCAGCGCAAAAATCGCCGGCCCAAGTCCTCCGGCTGGTGGATGCCCTACGCACTGCTTGCACCGGCAGTCATGTTTGTGCTCGCCATTCAGGTACTGCCTATGGTCATCGGTATCTGCATGAGCTTCATCAAGCTCACGAAGGCTTTCATCGCAAACTGGGGAAGCGCCCCCGCTGCGGGCCTGGCCAACTACTCGATCACGGTGGACTTCAACAGTGCCGTAGGAAAATCGCTGCTTTCATCCTTTTTCGTTACGTGCGGCTTCACTGTTCTGGTGGTCGGTCTGTCATGGATGCTAGGGATGGCAGCGGCCGTAGTCCTTCAAAAGCAATTCTGGGGCCGGGGTTTCATCCGCACGCTCTTCCTGATTCCATATGCCCTTCCGGTGTATGCCGGGATCATCGCTTGGAAGTTCATGTTCCAAAAGGACACGGGCGCCATCAATCACTTCCTGTTCGATAATCTGCACGTCGGGGGCGAGAAGCCTTTTTGGCTCATTGGGGACAGCAGCTTTGTAGCCATGCTGATCGTCGCAATCTGGCGTCTCTGGCCTTTTGCCTTCCTGATGCTGATGGCAGGACTTCAATCCATTCCGAGCGAGGTCTACGAAGCATCCGCAGTGGATGGTGCGAAGCCGTGGCGTCAATGGCGATCGATAACCCTTCCGATGCTCAAACCGGTGAACGTGGTGCTGATCCTGGTCATGTTCCTGTGGACCTTCAACGACTTCAACACCCCCTACGTTCTCTTCGGAAACTCCCAGCCCCCCGCAGGCGACCTGATCGCATTCCATATCTATAACGCCTCCTTCCTGACATGGAATTTCGGTTTGGGAGCGGCCATGTCGGTGCTACTGCTGCTGTTCCTGCTGCTGGTCACCGGCATCTATCTGATCGTCGTCAACAGGAGGTCCCGCCGTGCATGAAACAACCGGAGTCAAAGTCTTCCGCGTTGCCGTAATAACGGTCCTGGCCATCTTCACCGCGGTCCCCGTCTATGTCATGATCACATCGTCCATGAAGCCGCTCCGGGACGTCCAGGGACCATTTACCTGGTGGCCATCTGAAATCACGCTTGCGCCATTCGTTGATATGTGGACGACCGTCCCTTTGGCCAGCTATTTCATTAACAGCGTGATGGTGGCAAGCGCGGCGACAATATTGAGCCTGATCATTGCTGTCTTCGCTTCCTACGCCATGTCACGATATAAGTTCTTCGGCCGCTCGATCTTTTCGACCACGATCCTGTCGACCCAGATGTTCCCTGGCGTGTTGTTCCTGCTTCCGCTGTTCCTGATATTCGTCAATATCAACGCAGCTACCGGCATTCAGCTGGTGGGAACCATGGGCGGGCTCATCATCACCTACTTGACGTTCTCTCTGCCGTTTTCCATCTGGATGCTTGCAGGCTACTTCGATGGAATCCCGCATGAGCTGGACGAGGCAGCGAAGGTCGATGGATGCGGGCCCGTGGGTGCTCTGGTACGTGTGGTCCTTCCGGCAGCCCGGCCGGGGCTCATCGCCGTGGCCATTTTCAGCTTTATGACCTCCTGGGGTGAGGTCCTGTTTGCATCAGTCATGACCACCGAAGCGAACCGGACCCTGGCCGTCGGCCTTCAGCTCTACTCGACCCAGTCCGATGTCTATTGGAACCAGATCATGGCAGCATCGCTGGTCGTTAGCATCCCCATCGTGGTGGCGTTCCTTTTGCTCCAGCGCAACTTTGTCGCCGGCCTTACCGCCGGCGGCGTGAAATGACGCTCATCCCGGCATGCACCGCTTGATTCCCAGATACCCGAGGTGTGCAGCACGGCCCGTCCAAGAATTCTGCTTCCCACCGCTATACAGGCTGACTGAACAAAGCCCGGGTTCATCCAAAAAGAAAGGCTTTCTACCAAATGACTATCCCCTCGCCGTCCCGAATTGCATTCATCGGATGCGGAAACATAGCGGGTCCGTATGCCGAGAGTTTATCCCGGCACCAAGAACTGACTCTGGTGGGTGTCTTCGATCTTGACGAGTCCAAACGCCTCGAGTTTGCTGCAGACCACGACTGTGCTCCATATTCCAGCCTGGATGAGCTGTGCGCTGATTCGCCCGACATCGTCGTGAACCTGACCAGCGCGCCGTACCACTACGCCACAACCTTGGAACTCATTGACCGCGGTCAGACGGTGTTCAGTGAGAAGCCCCTGGCTATGAACCACAACGACTCCAGAGAGCTGGTCAAGCGCGCGGAAGAAAAAAACGTCCGCCTGGCGTGTGCACCGTCGCTGTGGCTCGGTGCGGCGTCGCTGTCCGCAGCTGATGCCCTTCAAAACGGGACCATCGGAACCGTCCGGTTGATCAACGCCGAAGTGAACCAGGGACGTATCGAAACCTGGCACCCGGCACCCCACTCCTTTTACCAGGTCGGTCCGGTTGTCGACGCCGGCGTTTACCCCCTGACCTACCTCACGGCCATTTTCGGCCCCATCCGGGGTGTCACGGCTGTTGGGCGCAGGCTGTTGGAAGAACGGTCCACGATCGACGGTGGAACGTTCAATCCTTCGACGGCCGACGCATGGATTGTTATAGCCGAATTTGAATCCGGCCCCATGTTGCGTCTGAGCTGTAATTTCTACGTTCATGCCGACACCAGCCCGCGTGCCATCGAGTTTCATGGAGATAACGGCAGCCTCCGGCTCGATGACTGGCTGTTGCCGGGTTCTTCGACCCATCAGGCAGAGTTCGGCAACCAGTACCAGGCGCAGGCAGCCGGTGAGGACGTCCCTTTGGACTGGTGCCTCGGTTTGGCTGACCTCGCGGCGGCCATCCGCGAAAACCGCCCGCACCGGACCAGCGGCGAACACGCAGCTCACGTGGTCGAGGTGCTTGAAGCGATTGCTCAGTCAGCTGATAAGGGTATTCGGGTTGAAGTTATGTCCAGCTTTCCCTCCCCGCTACAGGCTCGACCCTCTAAACCGAACACAAAGGAAGACGACATGGCGAATATCTCCTTCATGGGAGCAAACCTGGTTGCACAGCAGCTTGACTGGTCAATGACGGAAGGCTGGATGCAGGGCGACAATGCCGCAAACGCTTACTACGAGCCGATCGCGACGTTTGAGGAAAGGTTTCAGGCATTCGTCGACCTGGTTGCCGATGCAGGATTCGACGCGCTGGATGTCTGGACCGCGCAGTTGAACTGGACTTGGGCCACCCCGGCGCACCTTGAAGCTGCACGGAGGGTGCTTTCGAACTCAGGGCTGACGGTCAACAGCTATGCGGGAAGATTCGGCGACACACCCGCCGAGTTTGAGGCCGCCTGCAACGTAGCGGCAGCAATCGGAGCGCCGATCCTGGGTGGAGGAACTTCGTTGCTGACCACGAACAGGGGTGGACTCATTGACATCCTCAAGTCCTCCGGGCGGCTTTTGGCCATTGAGAACCATCCGGAAGACATGTCAGCGCAGGACATCGTCAAGAAGATCGGTACTGACGGACAGGGACTCATCGGCACCGCCGTCGATACTGGGTGGTGGGGCACAAACGGCGTGGACGCCGCCCAAGCAATCAGAGAACTGGGCCAGCACGTAATGTACATCCACATGAAAGACGTCCGCGCTCAGGGCGCACACGACACCTGCGTCCTGGGTGAAGGCATCGTACCGATCGTTGACTGCCTGTCGGCTCTTTCAGAGATTGGATACACCGGTCCGATGAGCATCGAACACGAGCCTGAACATTCCGACCCCGTGCAAGATGTCATCCTCAGCAAGAAGCTGCTCCAAGGATGGCTGGGTGAACTCCGCGGGGGCACCCCGTTCACGAACTCGCCTGGGACCCGGTAAACGGCTGAATGTAGGGGCTTCGGGCAGGCAACTCTAAAGTTCCATCCCGGCACCGTGAAGGCTCACGCAGGCCAGGCCGATGTGTCGATACCGGGGGGGAACCCGCCCATAGGGCGGCACTCGGGCGCGGTTAGTGGAAGACGTTTTAACGTCCGCCGCTAACCGCGCCTTTCGTTACGGCGGCCTGCTGCAATGCCAATCCACGCCAAGAAGGAGCGGAAGTTGCCGACCCCACTGTTGCTCTCTGTTGACAAGGCGTCTCCCGTGTCGCTTTACAAGCAAGTGGCCTCCGGAATCGAAGCCGCGATATCCAGCGGGGCGCTGAGTTCCGGAGATCTTTTGCAAAGTGAATCAGCTCTGAGCTCGCGGCTGCGGCTCTCGCTCCCCACGATCCGTCAGGCCCTGGACGAACTCGTCCGGTCTGGAGTGCTCGTCCGACAACGCGGAATCGGAACGCGAGTCGTTGCGAACTCCGTTAGCCGCCGCCGGGAGCTGTCCGGCCTCATAGAGGACTCAGAGCAAAGCGCACATCCATCGACAACAGAAGTCCTGTCGTACTGCCGGACGTTACCGGATGAGAGGGTCCGGCAGGCCCTCGGGCTCCGACCCGATGACACGGTTCACCACTTCACACGCCTACGCAGAACCGGTGGCGAAACCTTGGCTATCTTGGAAGATTGGGTAAGAGACGGGGTCAAGGATCTTGACGAAGTGACGTTGCGAACGAATGAACTTGGAGAAATTCTCCGGGACGCTGGCGTAACGCCGAAGGTTGTTCTTCAACGCATTGGGGCCAGTACCGCTGATGCCAACCGGGCGTCACTTCTGCAGCTGAATCCGGGCATGGCTTTGGTGAGCATCGAACGCGTGGCCTCCGATGCCACCGGACGCCCAATAACATATGGCAAACACTCCTACCGCGCGGACCGTTTCGGATATGAAACCTCCCTTGTTCAACGCTGATGCGCCCGGAAAAGGCGCCAGCATCTGCAATGTCCATCCCGGTGCCGCTTTGCCCGGGCACGGAAAGCCCTTCAACTTCCTTGCCTTGAGGCGGTCGCGAAGGCCAAATCCTGTGAGCAGGGGTGGACCCGAGTAAATCGATCCGGTACGTTGCATCGCGTCCGGTGCGTTTAGTGATCCTGGGGAGACGGCCAGTCATCGAGGGCAGTCTCAGTGTGCCATTTCAGCCATACTTCTGGGTTGTCTGACGGTTTTCCCAGTGAAGCCGAGGGTCAAGGCCTCGGCGCCGATAACAGTTCCCGTGTTCAGGCAGCGGATCGGCTGGAACCAAGGCTGCAGGGTCTTCTGGGAGAGCACACGGTTGATGCGGGTCCTGACCGTTTTGGCCGCATCCGCATTGGCTCTTCGCGGATCCAAGGGCCTTGTTATGCCCTCGTATCCCGCAGGCATTCCAGCCCTTGTCCTGGCCTGCTGGCGATTTCGACCGGGCCTCGGGTCCCGTCGCGATGGCAGCAGACCGTAAGAAGCGCTGACCAAGTTCCTGCATCGTGTTCCAGCGCCGACGTCGCCTTCCTTGCGGCCGCAAGTTCATCGAAGTCGATAACGTCACTGCAGTGCTGTCCCAGCAGTTCGGAAGGTTCATAACCGAGAAGATCGCGGCTGGGCGGGCTGGAGGACGTGAACCCGCCGTCACAGCCAACGGCCCACAGCCATTCACGGCTGGCGCGCTTCGAGGCTGACCCACGGTTCCTGTCCGAACACACGTGGGAGTCGAATGGACAATGCGAGCACGGCTTCGATGCCAGCATGGCCAACATCCACCATCCACCATCCACCATCCAACGGCAGGTGACCGCCCGGCGGGGGTGGACCAGATTCTGCCCCGCCGGGCCGGCGCAGAATCCCGCCGTCTTTCAGGAGGGCCCGGCCTGTCCACCTCAGCCGTCTAGCCGTGCAGGCCCAGGCTGCCGGCAGGCTGCTCCGCCTCCCGCAGCGGAGCAGCCACGGTCATCGGCGGTGTGGCCATATTGAAGAGCAACGAGGTCAGCGTGCCGTGGCCCGTTTTGACACGTACAGCTCGGGTCGGGCAAGCCGAAGTGATTGCTCCTGCTGTCGCTCCAGCCCGGTAAGGCTCAGGTCGAGGTCGGCCCGGAGGATGGCGTCTTCGTGTGATGCGGACGCCAACACGTTTCCGCGTGGCCCTGCGATGAGGGAATGTCCGCAGAAGCCGTTCCCGTTCAGGTTGGCGGCGACGACGAAGATCTGGTTGTCCTGTGCTCGGGCGCGTGAGCGCAAGGTCAGCAGGTGGTCGTATCCGTCCCCGACCGCTGACGGGATGACAATGATTTGGGCTCCTTCCATGGCCAGGGTGGTGGCAATTGCCGGGAACGCGTGTTCAAAGCAGATCTGCGGGCCCAGGACCCCAACTGGAGTAGGCACGACGAAAAGTTCGTCGCCGGGAGTGAACCGCTCGAATTCGGTCGGGAAGAGGTGGCTCTTACGGTAGGGCCAGGCCTCACCTGACGGGGTGACGGTGACCGCGGTGTCATAGAGTTTGCCGTCGTCACCTTTCTCAAGGAGCCCGACCACGACGGTGAAATTCTTCTCGGCGGCGATCTCCCGTGTAATTTCCACGGTTGGACCGTTTAGGGACTCGCTGAGGTCATCGCCTCGATCGTCGATCATCTTCAGGTCGTAGCCGGAGATAAACAGTTCAGGGGTGACGACCAGGTCGGCGTCACCAAGGGACAGGAGGGCGTCTCGGTACGCTGCGCGGTTGCCGTCCAGGTCACCGTTGGGGAGTTCCAACTGGATGATGGCGGCCCTGACTGTCTCATCAGATTTGGGGGTCATTGGTTAGCCTTTCACGGCGCCGGCGTAGAGCCCGCGGACGTAGTAGCGGTTCAGGAGTGCGAACAGAAGCAATGGGGGGATGATGGCAAGGATGGACCCTGAGGAGATCAGGTCGTCCTGGTTAAGTTGGGGAGCCTGTAGGTTCGCCAAACCCACGGTCAGCGGCCGGTGGTTGCTGTCGAGCAGGGTCAGCCCCATGAGGAGGTCGTTCCACACGAAGACGAAGTCGATGATGATAAACGACACGATTCCGGGAACTGCCAAGGGAAGTGCGATACGTCGAAAAGCCTGAAATTCGCTTGCCCCGTCCAGCCGGGCCGACTCAAGGACCTCCTCCGGTATCTGCGAGAAGAAGCCTATGAGCATGAACAGGGCCCAGCCTGCACCAAAGGCGGTGTGCACGAGAGCGATTCCGAGGAACTGTGCGGGCCCTTCATTCAGGTTCAGGGTCCGGAACCAGGGAACGAGCGGGATGAGGATGATCTGTACGGGAACGATCATGGTGGTGATCAGAAGAAAATACAGCAGCCCTTTGAGCCGGAATTTCATCCGTGCGAACGCATACGCCGCGGACGTTCCCAGTACTACGGTGAGTGCGACGGAGCTGATGGAGATGATGAAGCTGTTGAGCGTGTATGTCGACAGCCCCTGCTGCCAGGCGCGGCCGTAGTTTTCCAGAGTGGCAGTGGAAAGATCGGCGCGCCACCATCCTGTGCCGCTCTGGTCCAGCGGGAGTATCGAGATCATGGCTGCGGTCACGACAGGCACCAACCAAATAATGCTGGCCAGCGTCAAGATGCCGTACAGGGCGAATACTGTCCACCGACGTTGCCTCATTGCTGTTCCTTCAGTGTCGCGCGGATATAGGGAAGGGAAATGATGATCATGAACACCGACATGAGGACCGCTATGGCGGCAGCGAGCCCGCCCTGAGGTGTGTCCAAATACTGGAACACCTGCCTCCACAGGAGCATGGCGAGTACCTCGGTGTCCTTGGCCGGACCCCCCGCGGTTGTGACGAGGACGATGTCGAAGGTGCGCAGGGCGAAGATCACGCTGACGACCGCAACCACCACTATGGAGGGCCTGAGACTGGGAATGACGACGTGCCGAACCAGCTGGGACTGCTTTGCCCCGTCGACTCGAGCCGCATCCAGCAGTTCGCTGGGCACCGATGTCAGCCCGGCGGTGAAGGTTATGACACCAAAGCCTGCAAAAGCCCACACGGCCGGGATAATCACGAACAGGTTGGCAAAACGAACGTCGGCCATGCCCAGATGCAAAATGCCAGGGTTGGACAGCCACTGTCCGGCGTGGACTTCAAGGGGCCCAAACGTAAACGAGGCATCTTCGAGGCCCACCACCCGCAAGAGTGCGTTCAACACGCCCTTGTTCGGATCGGGGTTGTAGATAAATGACCAGATGATGCCAGCGGCTGACAGCGAGATCGTCATGGGCAGGATAAAGATACTGCGGAAGATGCCAGAACCACGCCGCGCGTTCCACACCAACAGTGCCAACGGAAAGGACACGGCCAGCACGAGGACCGGAAAGACGATGAGCCAGATGGCGCTGTTCAGTGCCGCGTTCCAAAAATCTGCACTCGATAGTGTCGAAGAGTAATTGGAAAGGCCGACATAGTCCCACTCCGAGGGTGCACCAAGCTCCCACGGGTTGAGCATCCCCCACGTGAACAAACTCGAGGCGATAGTGCTGAGCGCGGGCCACAGGTAAAAGCCAGCGAATACAAGGAGAATGGGTCCGACGAACAAGTAGGGCGTGATCTTTGCGCGGCCCTGCCTTCGGCGGGTTCCAGGAGTGCGGGCTGCTTTTAGGGTGGGCGCCGCCACCTTTTCCGTGGTCGTCATGCTTTCCTTCTTCGTGACAGTCACGACTATCCGTTCGAGCGGGTGTCCGCTGCCTTCATCGTGTCGATGAAGGCAGCCGCGTCCTGGGACCGTACGAGTTCAACGAGGGCGTTACGGTACTTGCTCTGCAGCTCCCCGCCAATCCAGTCATCGAGGTCGTACCCGGCCTGGCTGGCGGCGTCCTTAGGCCAGAGCTCCGCTGCGGCTTTGTCGTTGGCGGTGGGGTAGACGCTGGAAGGGACCTTCATGTTCGGAGCAATGTACCCTCCGCGCTTGGCCCAGATCGTTTGGGCATCAACCGATCCGAGGTACTCCAGGAACGCCCGGGTGGCAACAGGGTTCTTTGATTCTTTCGCGCCCACGAAGAGGTCGCCGCTGACGGCCTGGGCAGGCTTGTCAGTGCCCTCGAACGGGGGGAGAGTGAAAAAGGTGTAGTCGGTACCCGGCCTCAAGGACGGATCACACGAGGCGACGATGCCGTTCACAAACGCACCGTTGTTTGCGAACGCATTCTTTCCCTTCACCCATCCACAGGTTTCGTCGGAGAAGCCGGTGTCGAGTGCGTTTTTGGGCCAGTAGTCCCGAATCATGGTGGAAAATACGGTGACGGCCTTAGCGACATCCGCATCGTCCCAGCCGATTTCGCCCCGGGCGAGTTTATTGAACTTTTCCTCCCCAGCAACGTTTAGGAGAATGGGATCCATCCACTGAGTTGGGACCCAGACATCTTTTGCGCCGACGCTGAACGGCGCAACCCCGCTGGCCTTGTACTTGTCCAGCATGGTCGTCAGTTCAGGCCATGTGGCGGGCGGCGCTGACATACCGAGAGCCTTCGTCCGGGCGGTGGTGTGCCAGATCAGCCCGTTGACATTGCCCTTCACGTAGACCGCGTCCGTGTGATTGTCGCTGCCGGCCGCTATCGCGCGCAGCGAGTCATTGTATTCACCGTTCTTGACCCAGGTGTCCCAAATCCCGTCAACGTCCATCAAGAGGCCCTGCTGCGAGAGCTGACGGACCATCCCGGGGAGGGCAACAGCAGCGTCGGGGGGGCTTCCAGCCGCGAACTGCTGGGTCAGCACAGACTGTGTCTGGTCGAAGGGAACACTTTCCACCTTGACGGAAACGTCGGGGTATTTCGCCGAGAAGCCTTTGACCACGGCGTCGAACGCTTCTGCCTCCGGACCACTCCAGTTAGAGAGCACCCGGATGTCTCCCGACGGGGGCCCATCCGCCTTCGGCGCGTCATTGCCCGGGCTGCAGCTCGTTGTTGCCAAGCCGAGTGCGACGGTTGCGAGGAGGGCGATAGCTGAACGCCGCTTTGCCTGCCCTGTTCCTAAGTTGATCATCCGTGTCTCCAGTCAGAGGGTGTGTGATTTGTCACTGCGTAGTGACAAATATGAGTGGAGTCCGCTGCCGGTGTCAACCCCCAAGGGCTCTTTCTGTTGCTAAATCAAGGTTTGCGAGACCGACATCAGTGCAGAGTCCACCCCATCGGGGCAACAGCTCGGGCCGAAGCCTCCTGCGCCCGCGTGATCAAAAGCGGCCTGCCGCCCTATGGCAGATGTCAGTCGGCTGTGCGTACGGGTCTGCGCTTGAGCGCGCGTGGATCTTTTGGGGAGATGAGAGGGGAACTAGCTTTGGGCCACGGGAAGCCCCGTGATGGCGGAGATCAGCTCCGCCGTGTATTCACTTGCAGCGGCTGGGCTGATTCGGCCGAGAATAATATCGGCGAACATCTTCTGGAGTTGCTGGGAAACCCGATCGTAGGATGGCACGGCCGGCCGCACCACTGCCCCTTCGAGCATGGCCGAGGACTGCGCGAGGAGTGAGTCCTCCGCTGCGACACGGGAGATAACCGCCGTACGGGTCGGAATCTGTCCCGTCGATAAGGCCATGCGGGATTGGGCCTCGGAAGACACAAGCGCTTGGATCAGGTGCAGAGCGAGGTCAGGTCGTTTTGCCTGGCGGAAGATCCCGAGGGCCATACCCCCGGCGAGCGTAGCCGGACTGCCGGAGGGACCCGCAGGGGTCGGCAGGAAGCCGAATCGCTTCCATGCGCGCTCCTGGTCCAGACCCGCATTCGCCGCGAGCGCCGGTAGTTCGTAGCTGCCGCCGAAGGCAAAGACGGCCTGGCCCGTAGCCAACATTTTGATGGGCTGGTCTCTGGTGTATTCAACTGATTCCGGCCGTATGGCATCCGCAGCCACGAGCTTCTGGAGGTATTCCAACGCCTCGACCAACTGAGCCCGGTCAGGCAATACGCCGGTCGGGCCCAGGATCGCTGAACCGTTTGATGCCAACAGCGCGAGGAGACAGTATGTTGCCGCCTCGCCTGAAGCGGGACCTGCTGGAAGCACCAGCGGCGCCGTCATGCCTCCACGACTTAACGTTGCGCAGGCATCCAGCAGCTCCGCCCAGGTCTTGGGGGACCGAAGTCCGGCCTTCTGGAGAACGTTCCGGTCATACCAGAGCCCGGCCACGTCCGCTTCCAGCTGAACGGCAACCGAAGAGTCCCCAATAGTCTGCGCGACCACGAACGCCTGGGCGAAGCGCTCGCGGTACTCCTCACGAGCCCATTGGGCATCCAAGTCATCCAGCGCCCGAAAGTAGCCGGCTGCGGCGAACTCCGGCACCCATACGGAATCGACCAACGCCAGGTCGGGGGCGACGCCGCTCGCCACGGCCTGGGCGAGGTAGTCATGCAACGAGTCAAGCTCGACAACGGTGATCGACACCGTAAGGTCGGCCGGCGCCTCTGTTTGCAAGAGACGCGACCACGGCCCCTTGGGCACGACAACCGTCAGCACGCGCTTCCCCGCCTGCTTTTCAAGCCATTCCGGCGCAACGAACGTTCCGCGGCGGCGGTGTCTGATCACCACGCCGTCCGAGGCCAGTTCAGCCAGCGCGCGATGAACCGGCGTTCTACTCAAGCCGAAATGCTGACACAGCTCGGATTCAGTGGGCAGCTGCCCGTCGACTCCGTACCGTCCGTTGAGGACCATCTCCATGATGTGGGACTTCAGCTGGGCATAGACGGGAATCGGATGGCTTGGATCAACCATTGACGGTTGAACAGTCATTGTGATTCTCCCTTACGCCTCAAGTGCGCTAGCTCAGCTGGACGTTTCGTCCGGTCCAGGATCTCCTCGGTCCGCTTGTTGGACCCGCAAATCATCCCAACATCCTCTCAGTATTTTTGCATTAGCACTTGCCGCCTGGGGTGCAGAGCCTTGTGTAGCTCTGGGCGCCGGATTCTCTGGCCCTCAGAGGCTCCGGCCACGTAGGCCCGTGAACCCCTCGCCCAGAGAAATGACTTCCAACATCTCCCTTCGCAGGTAGTGATCCTTGACACATCCAGACTTTTGTCTAATGATTGAACGAAAGTTGTGCAGAGACGCACACCGAATGGAGTAGTCAATGAACGACAGATTCGCATCCACAGCCCTCCCTTCCCGCCGCAGTATGCTCCTCGCCGGCTTGGGCACGGCTTTATCAGTTCCCTTTCTGTCCGCGTGCGCCGGTTTTGATACCAGCGGAGCCGCGGCGGGGCAGGGCACTGTTGGGTTCCTTTCAACGCAGTTCACCCCAGTGGAGGAAAAGCAGCGCTACGAGCAAGTGCTGAAAAAGTTCGTCCGGGTTCCTGTTGCATACAACTCGGTCGATCCCGGAGTTTTCGCTTCAACGGTTAAATCACAGGCGGCCGCCGGAAATATCCGCACGTCGCTGCTCGGCGGATTGCACGGTGAACTCGCGCCGCTGGCAGGTTCCCTTGAAGCCGTCGACAGCATCCTCACCGATCTGTCGGGACGCGGATTCACCAAAGAGATGCTGGAGCTGACCAAGGCCGGCGGCTCTGCGTCGAAATACGTCCCTTGGATGCAGGCAACGTACGTTGTTGCCGTCAACAAGAAGGCATTGGAATGGCTCCCCTCAGGCGTGGACGTCAACGACCTGAGCTATGAGGACTACCTGGCCTGGGCAAAGGCAGCCAAACAGGGGGCAGGACGTCCAGTCTTCGGAATGCCTGCCGGACCAAAGGGGCTCCACCACCGTTTCTACCAGGGGTTCCTGCTGCCGAGTTTCACAGGAGGCCAAATCACAACGTTCCGCAGCCCGGACGCCGTCGCTGCCTGGACCTACATGCAGGAACTGTGGGACAACATGGCACCGGCGTCAACAAACTACGACGCGATGCAGGAACCGTTGAGCAGAGGCGAGGTACTCGTGGCATGGGACCACGTCGCCCGGCTCGTCAATGCGCCCGCAGACAACCCGGATGATTGGCTGATGGTTCCTGCTCCGCGCGGACCCAAGGGCCGCGGCTACATGCTCATCATCGCCGGCCTCGCCCTGCCGACCGGCGGACGGGACCGCGATCTGGCCGAACAGGTCATCCGCGGGCTGTCCGAACCGCTGACTCAAGTCGAGACGCTGCGCCAAAACGCCTTCTTCCCGGTCGTTCAAACCGAACTTCCCACAGATTTGGCGGGAGCGGTCGCACTCGAAGCGGCAGCCGTCCGGCGCCAGCAGAGATCCGCGGGCGCACTCCTGGCACTTCCGCCGGTCGGGCTGGGAACCAAGGAAGGCGAGGTGTCCCAGGTCTTCAAGAACTGCTTCCAGGAGATCTGCCTCAACAACGAGGGGATCCAGCCGGTCCTCGACCGCCAGGCCACGGAACTCAACACCATATTGAAAACACTCAATGTGCCGTGCTGGGCACCTGACCCCGTCTCCGCGAAATGCGAGGTAGCGTAATGACCGTTCAAGCGCCCGCCGCCCCCACCAAAGCCACGGTTCGGGCCCCGCGCCGACGCGTTCCCGCGGCAGTGTGGCTCATCGGACCGTCTGTCATCTTCATGATCCTCCTGCTCGGATGGCCAGTGGTCGAAGGCGTTCTGCAGGCCTTTCAGGACGAAAATGGCTTCACCCTCGACTTTGTCACCCGCATGGTGCAGGACCCTTATTTCTGGCCGGCCGTCCGCAATACGCTGCTCCTGATCGTGGTGATGATCCCGATACAGTTTGCCTTCGCCATCGGCATGGCCCTGCTGTTGCGCGCCAATCCCCGGCTGCACAAGGTCCACTTCTTTGTGTGGGCCATCCCGCTGGCGCTCAGTGACCTCGCGGCGGGCCTGGTGTGGTTGTCCATCTTCAATGACCGCGGCTACCTCAACTCCGTCTTGGCCTGGCTCGGCCTCGAAGGCAGCTCCTGGCTCGCCTACGACAACCAGACCACGATGTTCATCTGCGTTCTCATCGCCGAACTCTGGCGTGCAACATCGCTGGTCCTGGTGATCGTTGTCGCAGGCCTCCAGGGGATTCCCAAGGACTACGACGAGGCGGCCCAGGTCTTCGGAGCCACATTTTGGCAGCGCCTGCGCCACGTGACACTGCCCCTGCTGAAACCAAGCCTGCAGGTGGCCCTTATCCTCCGCACCATCCTGGCGTTCCAGACGTTTGCGGTTGCCCAGGCCCTGACGGGACAGAACTTCCCCCTTGTGGTCGGCGAAACCTACCGCTGGTACACCGGCCTGCAGAACCCCAACGTTGCAGCGGCGCTGGCCTTGGTCATCCTCGTCGTGTCAATGCTGACGTCGATCTTCTACCTGCGGGCTCTCCGCGAAAAGAACCAGGGAGGCACCCGATGACCGAAACAACCGTCGACACCGCACCGCTGAAACGGCAGAAACGCAACCGCGTTCTCCTCCAGCTCAGCTGCATCGCAATCTCGCTCTTCATGCTGATCCCGATCTACCTGATCTCCCTGGCGGCCCTGTCCACCAGGGAATCACTCAACCGCTTCCCCCTGAGCCTGCTGCCCACGAGCTTCTCGTTCGAAACGCTCGCTGCCTTCCTGGGATCCACCGGCGTTTTCGGCGCCCTGGGAAACTCCTTGATCGTCGGAGTGGGAACGCTGCTGCTCTCGGCGGTGATCGGCGTTCCCGCAGGATACGCTCTGGCGCGCTTTGCCTTCCCCGGCAAGGAACCGTACCAGCTCTTCTTGCTCTTCACCCGCGCGCTTCCCATCGTGGTGCTGTCGGTCCCCCTGGCCAGGCTTTTCCTGACAGTGGACATCTACGACACCACCTACGGCGTCATTCTGCTGCACACGGCCCTGGCGCTTCCCACCACCATCCTGATCTCGGCAAGCGTCTTTCTGGGTGTCCCCCAGGACGTCGAGGAGGCCGCCCGGGTCTTCGGCTGCAGCCCGCTCGGGGCCTTCATGAGGGTAGTGATGCCCATGGCCCTTCCCGGCATAGCCGCCGCCTCCATCTTCACCTTCGTCATGTCATGGAATGAAGTCCTGGGTGCGTCGATCCTGACCCTGGACCACCGCACACTTCCCGCGCAGGTACTGACCTCACTCGCCGACTCTCCCCTGGCCTACAGATTCGCCGGAGGATTCGCCCTCGTGATTCCTTCCATCATCTTCATCGCCCTCATGCGCAGGTACCTCACCAACATGTGGGGCTCCACCATTCGCTAGCACCGTCCCTGATTCAGAATTCATTCAAGGAGCCGATCCCATGGCTGACATCTCCATATCCAACCTCGTAAAGACCTACCCTGGCGGCACCGAGCGGGCCACCGACGACGTGTCCCTCGAAATAGCCGACGGCGACTTCACCGTCCTCCTCGGCCCCTCGGGCTGCGGAAAGACCACCCTGCTGCGCATGCTTGCAGGACTTGAGCTCCCGGACTCCGGCTCCATCTCCATTGGCGGCCGCGACGTCACCTACCTGCCCCCGAACAAACGCAACATTTCCATGGTCTTCCAGTCCTACGCCGTCTTCCCGCACCGCTCGGTCCGCTACAACATCGGCTTTGGCCTGCAGATGGCAAAAATGCCCAAGAGCGACATTGAAAAGAAGGTGCAGTGGGCGGCCGAGCTGCTGCAGCTGGGCCCCTATCTCGACAGGCTGCCGGCGCAGCTCTCCGGTGGCCAGCGCCAGCGCGTCGCAGTTGCTCGGGCCATCGTGGTAGACGCCGACGTGCTGCTCATGGACGAACCCCTGTCAAACCTGGATGCCCTCCTGCGCCTGAACTTCCGGTCCGAGCTCAAGAAAATCGTGCAGGACCTCGGCACCACAACTGTCTATGTCACTCATGACCAGAGCGAGGCGCTGTCACTGGGCGATCAGGTGGCCGTCATGCGCAAGGGACGCATCGCCCAGCTCGGCGGCCCGCTCGACGTCTACGACGCTCCGAGCGACCGCTTTGTCGGAGGGTTTATCGGTTCGCCTCCGATGAACTTCATCGACGCCGCCGTCACCGCCGACGGCGACACGCTGGTCGTCGGGGACCAGAAGCTCATGGCGCCCTCGCTGCTGAGGTCCTTCAAAGCCTCGGACATTGTGCTTGGCGTCCGGGCCGAGAACGTCGCCGTCGGAACACAGCGTTCCTCCGGCGACATCGCCGCCACAGTACTCGTCGTCGAACCGATGGGTTCCACCGTCCTGCTCACGGTCGACGTCGAAGGGCAGACACTCAAGGTCCAGGCCCCGCCGACGTTCCGCACCGCACCGCACCAGACCATCTGGCTCAGCTTCTCACCCAACACCATGCGCTTTTACGATCGCGAAACCTCAATGGCACTGGAGGCCAAATGACCGACAACAACTATGTCAGCACCGAACAGCTCCGCACCGCGGCGATCGAGGTGCTCCGAAGGAATGACCTCGGCACGATGACGAGTGCGGCACCCGACCTCTATCCGCACATGTGGAGCTGGGATGCTGCCTTCGTCGCAATCGGCCTGGCCCGGGTTGACGTGCCACGCGCCATCACCGAACTGCGAACGCTCCTCGATGCCCAGTGGTCAACCGGAATGATCCCGCACATCGTTTTCAGCGACAACGACACCGGCTATTTCCCGGGCTTTGACCGCTGGGGAACTGCCGGGGCAAAAGCGCGTCCTGCCGGCATCAAGAGCAGCGGAATCTGCCAGCCACCGGTCCACGCTATCGCCCTTCGGCACATCCTGGACCGCGGCCGGGAAAACGGAGGTGCCGACCAGGCCGCAGCCGAACAGTTCCTCCGTGAGTCCTTTGACGGCTGGCTCGCCTGGCACCGGTGGCTGGCCGATGTCCGCGACCCCGGCAGAGTCGGCCTCATCGAAATTCATCACGGCTGGGAATCAGGCTTCGATAATTCCCCGCGGTGGGACGGTCCCTACGCGGCGATCCAGCCCGGCCAGCTGGATCCATTCACCCGCCGGGACATCTTGCATGTCGCGGACGTCAGCGAACGCCCCGATGACGCAGAATACGCCAAGTACCTTTGGCTCGTTCAGCAAATGGCATCCGTCGGTTTCGACGACAAGGCCGTGCAGGACATCGTGGACTTCCGGGTCCGGGACGTGTTCTTCTCAGGAATCATGGCCGCCTCCACCTGGGTCCTGGCAGATCTGGCAGACGAGATCGGACGCCCGGAGGCCGCGGAACTGCGCGAAGTGGCCAAACGCTTCCGCGATGGTGTTGATTCAACAGTGAGCCCCGAAACGGGGCTGGCACGTGACTACGACGTTCTTGCGGACCAGTGGATCGCCACCGACACCGTCTCCGGCTTCGCGCCGCTGGTCGCCGGCGGCGATCCCAGGCTCCTCGCCCACCAGCGGGAGATCCTGCAGGGCAGCGACTGGATGGGATTCCCCGGGCTGCGGTTCGCCTTACCTCCGTCCACTTCACCGGCCAGCGCGGCGTTCCGGGCCCGCACATACTGGCGCGGACCGGTGTGGCCGTTCCTGAACCTGCTCCTCGGCTGGGCGTGCGCCCGTGACGGCCAGGATGATCTATACGAAACACTCCGGTCAGAATCTCTGCAGCAGCTGAACGACCTCGCCTTTGGGGAATACTACGAGCCGTTCACGGCAGAACCCTTGGGTAGCCTCGCGCAGGCGTGGACCGCGGCCGCCGCACTGGAATGGCTCGGATCCCCTCAAACGTCCGACACGACGCCGAGTCCCGCTCAGGCTGAAAACCGATGACAACAACGCTCATAGCCTGCGACAAGTTCAAGGGCAGCCTCACGGCCGCCGAGGTATGCGCCGCCGTCGAGGCCGGCATCCGATCAGCAAGTCCGGAAACCGAGGTGATATCGATACCAATCGCCGACGGCGGAGACGGCACCGCTGCCGCTGCCGTCAGCGCCGGCTATGAAGAAGTCACTGCAACGGTAACCGGACCCAGCGGGCAGCCCGTCACGGCATCGTTTGCTCTGGACCGTCCTGGTGGTACAGCGGTGGTCGAAATGGCCCGGGCCTCGGGTCTTCTGCGGCTCACTGACGGTGTTCCCAACCCATTGGGTGCGACGAGTTTCGGCACCGGCGAACTGGTCCAGGCTGCCCTTGATGCCGGTGCCCGCACCATTATTTTGGCTGTCGGCGGCAGTGCCTCCACAGACGGAGGCGCCGGCTTTCTTCAGGCGCTTGGAGCCGCACTGACACGCTCCGACGGTTCAGCGCTGGGACAAGGAGGAGGTGCGCTCGGCGATTTGGCCGCCGTTAACCTGGACACGCTGGATCCGAGGCTGGCCGGCTGTGAGCTAATCCTGGCCTCCGATGTGGACAATCCGCTTCTGGGCTCGCAAGGCGCTGCCGCCGTCTACGCGCCACAAAAAGGTGCCAACGAATCAGAGGTGCGCCTCCTGGAGCAAGGACTGCAGCACTACGTAGAGATGCTGCGCGCAGCGGGACTGCCACCCGGCGCCGAGAACCTCCCGGGCGCTGGCGCCGCCGGAGGTGTCGGTTTCGCCGCACAGTGCGTTCTGGGCGCTACCACGCGTGCGGGAGTCGACGTCGTCATGGACATCACCGGGTACCGTGCCGCCCTGAGCGGGTTGACCGACGGTGATCTCGTCATCACCGGTGAGGGATCCCTCGATACCCAAACCCTGAACGGCAAAGCAGTCTCAGGCATCGCCCGGGCGGCGCGGAACGCAGGTGTACCGGTCGTGGCCGTCTGCGGGCAACGGCAGCTGGCTTCGCTGGACCTTGCCCGCATCGGCGTTCGCGGAGCCTACGCCCTCACCGATCGCGAAGCCCATATAGACCGATGCATTTCCGCAGCAGCCGCCCTGTTGACGTCCGCAGCGGAAGAGCTCGCACGGGAATGGATCAAGAAATGAGCCCCGTACACCCTGCCCCGATGGTCTATCCCCCGCCCCGCACAGTCATCGGTCTGGACATCGGCGGATCCAAAACCCGCGGGATCCGAATCGTCGGCGGTAACGTCACCGACGACCGGACCGCCGGCAGCGCCAACACGCAAAACGTCAGCACTTCGACAGCAGCCCGCAACCTGGCTCACCTGCTCAGCGACCTCGGTGCGGACAACGCAGAAGCCGTTTATGTCGGCGCTGGAGGCGTGGACACGCCGGAGGACCAGGAAGCACTCCGATGCCTGATCTCACCGCATGCTCCGCAGGCACCGGTCACCATTGTCCATGACACCCGCCTGATTCTGGCCGCCGCCGGAGTCCGGACGGGTATCGCCGTCATTGCAGGCACGGGTTCGGCAGCGTGGGGCGTGAACGCCAGCGGAGCTGAAGCCAGAGCCGGAGGCTGGGGCTACCTCTTAGGAGACGAAGGCAGCGGATACTGGCTGGCACGTGAAGCCGTGCGTCACTCGCTCCACAGGGCAAACCTTGGCCTACCGGAAGACGAGCTGACAGTTGCCCTTTTGCGGCAATGCGACCTGCGATCCGCCGAGGAACTCATCAGGCAGTTTCACGGTGACACAGACAGAACCTACTGGGCGGACAAATCCCGAACCGTGTTCGAATGCGCCTCCTGGGGCGAGTTAGCAAGCCGGGCCCTGATTCAGCGGGCCGGACAACACCTCGCCGAACAAGCTCTGCAAGTCTCCAAGCGGCTCATGATCTCGGGACCGATAATACTCGGCGGAGGACTTGGCATGAACCAACCGGCACTTGCCGAGGCCTTTACCGCCCATCTGTCAGCGCAGGGAATCAAGGATGTCCGAGTCCTCGCTACGGACCCCGTCTTCGGCGTGTCTTACCTTGCGGACGGGGCCAAGGTCTAATGACCTTAACCGTCCGGCTGCATGAAGTAAGTTGAATGAGGGAACGGAAGGATTACATGTCGCAGGAAAGAATGCCTGCCAGTCATGGTGGAGCGACCTCGCACGGGCACCTGCTGGAGCTGATCCGTTCCACTGGCGGCCTGTCACGTCAACAGCTTCTGGCTGCCACCGGCATGTCCCGGGCGACACTTTATGAACGACTCGAGACTCTTCTGCGACGAGGGTTCATCTACGAAGCAGAATCCCTGCAGGCAACGGGAGGACGGCGCTCGCGCAAGATCCGGTTCGATGACAGAGGCCGGGTCGTTTTGGCCATTGCCCTTGGCCAGACCCACGCCACGGTCAGCGTCACAGACACCCGGGGCACCCCGTTGCGCTCCGTTACCACGAGCCAAGAGATCAGCGGGCCTGCGGACTCCGTCCTTTCGCCCCTGATCCAGGCGGGAAAATCACTGCTCTCCCAAGGATTCGACGAAGTCCTGACCGGCGTGGGTGTTAGCCTCCCGACTCCCGTTGAAGCGGGAACAGGCTTCGTCGCCCACGCCACCACCATCCCCGGGTGGCCGCCCGATGCCGTTGCCCGGGCAGTTAAAGATGCCTGGGACGTGCCCTTCGTCGTCGAAAATGACGCCCGTGCGGCGGCCCTCGGAGAGCGTACGAGCGACGCTGAAACCATCGTCTACGTCAAGGTGGCAACAGGTATCGGCTGTGGCATCGTCGTGGAAGGGTCAATCCTGCGCGGCGCCCGCGGAGCGGCCGGGGACATCGGACACATCCGAATGGCTGAAGATGGCCCGGTTTGTCGCTGTGGCCGGCAAGGCTGCCTCGCCGCTTACAGCTCCGGACGCGCCATCTCAGACCGCCTCTCCGACCAGGGCATAACCTATCTCCAGGCCGTCAGCGACGCTGCCCGGGCCGGCGATCCGCGTGTCGCCCCGATTATTGGTTCGGCCGCGGCCGTCCTCGGCCGCGCGCTATCCGCGACGATCACTACCCTGAATCCGGACCGCCTCGTCCTCGGCGGAATAATCGGCACCATTCCGGGCTTCGTCGACCAGGTCAGAGCCACGGTCATGGCCATCGTCGTCGAACGGATCGCCGACGGACTGACCATAGAAGCAGGTGACCCCGGCGACCAGTCCGCATCACAGGGTCTCGCAACCCTGGTCATGCGGAAGGTTTTCTCCCCGGAAGCAATCAACGCCGCGGTCAACGACTTCGCCATCGCCTAAACCCCCGATCTCTGCCCGACGTTCCAGGTGCAGACATCCCCTCGGCCCATTGTGGTTTTTCACAGGTCAGGATCCTGTGCTCCGAGGATCGTCACGAAGTACGTACCGGTCGGGCGTCGGGAACTACCAGCTCGGCTGCACCGGGCAGGGCATCGGAGAGCCCTCAACGGCATAAAACCCGTAGGCCAACGCCGACGGCGTCAAAAGAACAAACATGCTGACGGGTGCGCACGCCGCGGCGCCTCTTGGAGAATCCGTGGCTGTACCGGGCAATAGACTGAAGCCATGGCCCAGACAGGACTCTCCGCAAGCAGACGGTTCCTGCGCGGAAGGATCCGCACAGGCATAGTACGGAGCCGCAATTCGCTGGTCCCGGCCATCCAGATGACGGTCTGCGCTGTGGGCGCCTACGCGTTCGCGGAGTACGTCCTGGGGCACTCCGGTCCCCTGTTCGCCGCGACCTCATCCCTGATTGCACTGGGGTTCTCGCGTGATCCGCGGCTGCGGCGGGTGATCGAAGTGGGGCTGGGCTGCACCATCGGCATTGCCGTTGGTGACCTGCTGCTCCACTGGCTGGGCGCCGGAATCTGGCAGGCCGCCGTCGTGCTTCTGTTTTCCATCCTGCTGGCCCGCTTCCTGGACAGCGGCACCATCTTCACCACACAGCTGGGTCTGCAGTCACTCCTCGTCGTGTTGCTCCCGGCACCGCCCGGCGGGCCGTTCACCCGCAGCATCGATGCAGTGGTGGGCGGCGTATTCGCGCTGCTGGTCACCATCCTGATGCCCAAGGATCCGCGGAGGGAACCGCGGAAGGACGTCCGGAAGCTGCTGCACGAGCTGGCCGAAGTGCTCCGCGAATGCGCCTCGGCGCTGGTGGAGAGCGATTCCACGCAGGCGTGGCATGCGCTCGTCCGCGGCCGGAACTGCCAGCCGCTGGTGGACGCGATGCGGCAGTCGCTGCGGG
The DNA here is from genome assembly GCF_017052465.1 of Arthrobacter pascens. Lineage (GTDB taxonomy): Bacteria > Actinomycetota > Actinomycetes > Actinomycetales > Micrococcaceae > Arthrobacter > Arthrobacter pascens. The sequence goes on along the minus strand of NZ_JAFHKT010000151.1, from coordinate 465,100 downwards.
CGTCCGGCGAGGTGGCCACGCTGGCGCCGGCCTACCGCAGGCACAGGGACGAGCTGGACCGGCTGGAGCAGTCGCTGGACTTCATCGACCTCGCACTGCGCAACAGCCGGGTCTTCGCGCGCCGGCTGACCAGTGCCATCAATCATGCGGCGCTCTCCGATGAAGCCATCGACAACATCGCCGAGGTCCTGCAGGAGACGGCGGCCGCCATCGATGAGCTCTCGCTCGGACTGGCAGAAGTCCACGACGGCGTCCGCCGCACCCACCTGCGCACGGCCCGGGCGGACCTGAGCGTGATCGCCGCCCGGCTGCATCCGCGCCTGCTGAAGGTGGAGCGGCTGGAGGGAGAAACCGTGGTGATGCTGTTCCGGCCGCTGATGGTGGACCTGCTTGAAGCAACCGGCATCGATTCCCGCGAGGCCCGCGACATCCTTCCGCCGCTGTAGCCGTCCCGCTGGTTGAGCTTGTCGAAACCCGGGGGAACATGAATGTCATACCCGCCGGATAGTGTGGAGCAATGGCTACAAAGACGTCCCGGGCCGCCAAGGCGCCGGGCTATAAGTGTGCGGAATGCGGCTGGACCACGGTCAAATGGGTGGGGCGCTGCGGCGAGTGCCAGGCATGGGGCACCGTTGAGGAAACCGGCACCGCTGTAGCACGTACGACGGCGGCCACTTCAGTTTTGGAGCCCGCCCGCCCCATCGCCGAGGTGGACGCCACCACGGCGGCTTTCCTTCCCACGGGTGTGGACGAACTCGACCGCGTCCTGGGCGGCGGAGTGGTGCCCGGCGCCGTCATCCTGCTGGCAGGGGAACCCGGCGTCGGAAAGTCCACCCTGCTGCTGGACGTTGCCGCGAAATTCGCCCGCACAGGCCAAAGCGTCCTGTACGTCACCGGCGAAGAATCCGCCGCCCAGGTCAAGCTGCGCGCCGAGCGCATTGACGCCATTGCAGACACCCTTTACCTGTCCGCCGAGACGGACCTCGGCCAGGCCCTGGGCCAGGTGGAGAAGGTCGAGCCGAAGCTTCTCGTGGTGGACTCGGTCCAGACGTTGAGCAGCGCGGACGTGGAGGGCAGCTCCGGCGGCGTGTCCCAGGTGCGCGAAGTGGCTGCCTCGATCATCGCCGCCGCCAAGCGCCGCAACATGACCACGCTGCTCGTGGGACACGTGACCAAGGACGGCTCCATTGCCGGCCCGCGGCTGCTCGAGCACCTCGTGGATGTGGTGTGCCAGTTCGAAGGCGAGCGCCATTCCCGGCTCCGGCTGCTCCGGGCAGTGAAGAACCGGTATGGGCCCACTGACGATGTGGGCTGCTTCGACCTCAACGAGGACGGCATCGTGGGCCTGGCCGATCCCAGCGGGCTCTTCGTCACCCGCACCAAGGATCCCGTGTCCGGCACCTGCATCACCGTCACCATGGAGGGCCGGCGGCCTCTGCTCGCCGAAGTGCAGTCCCTGCTGGCCGAGAGCCCCAATTCGCAGCCACGGCGGGCAACCAGCGGTCTGGACAGCTCCCGCGTGGCCATGCTGCTGGCAGTGCTGCAGCAGCGCGCCGGCTGCCTGCTGCACAAGGACGACTCGTACGTGGCCACCGTGGGAGGTGTGAAGCTGAGCGAGCCTGCGACGGACTTGGCGGTTGCCCTCGCCGTCGCGTCCGCCAAGGCCAAGAAGCCGCTGCCTCAGCGGCTGATCGCCTTTGGTGAAGTAGGGCTCGCCGGTGAGGTGCGGCCTGTTCCGGGCATCAACCAGCGCATCCAGGAGGCGCACCGGCTGGGCTTCACGCACGCCGTGGTTCCGTCCAGCCACAACGGTCCGGGCCCCATTCCGCCGGGATTCTCGGTGCGCGAGGTCGGCCACCTTGCCGAGGCGCTGAGCCTGCTGATCAGCTAGGCGGGTTCAGCGGTCCGGGGTTCCGCGGTCCCGGCTTCAGGGCCAGGGTCAGGGCTTCACGGCCGCAACTATTTGGGGGCTTCCCTTAGCTCACAGTGACATGTACCATTTCACATATCACGTGACATAGCCCACATCGACGGCCTCTTCGGTCCCCACATGGAAGATCGCTATGACCCTTTCAGAAATCGCAGACGGGAAGCTCGCGCCCCGTCTGGGCATCAAGTTAGACAACATCTCGAAGCGCTACGGCGACAACACTGTCCTTGACGACGTGTCCCTCCACGTTGAACCCGGGACGGTCACCGCACTGATAGGCCCCTCGGGAGCCGGAAAAAGCACCTTCTTGAGGTGCATCAATCTCCTTGAGCGGCCGGATTCCGGCACCATCCAGGTAGATCAGCACACGATCGAGCCAGGCAAGGACGTCAACAGCCGAGACCTTGCCGCGCTGCGCCGCACGGTGGGTATGGTGTTCCAGTCCTTCAACCTGTTTCCGCATATGTCGGCACTTAAGAACATCAGCTTCCCGCAGCAGAAGGTCCTGGGACGCAGCAAGGACGAGGCCGACGAGCGCTCGATGCAACTGCTGGAACGGGTGGGCCTGAAGGAAAAGGCGCACCAGCACCCCGGACGGTGCTCGGGCGGCCAGCAGCAGCGCATCGCGATCGCCCGGGCGCTGGCGCTCGATCCGTCCATCATGCTTTTTGACGAGCCGACGTCGGCCCTGGACCCCGAGGTGGGGCTCGAGGTCCTGGCCGTGATGCGCGAGTTGGCAGCCGACGGCATGACGATGATCGTGGTCACCCATGAAATGCAGTTTGCCCGGGACGTCTCGGACACCCTCGTGGTCATGGCGGATTGCAGGATCATCGAGCAGGGAGATCCACGCGCCATCATGAGCGATCCTCAGGAAGCCCGCACCCGCCGCTTCCTCCGGGCCGTGCTGGAGCGCTGACATGGACGCACTCTCGGCGGTCCTTCAAGGGCTCCCCATGACCATCGTGCTGACGCTGTCGGCGTTCGCCATCGGCATCGTCGGCGCCGTGCCCCTGGCGGTGGGCTTGTCGTCGTCAAACATTCTTGTGCGGCTGGCGTGCCGGCTCTTCGTGGACCTGGTCCGCGGCGTGCCGATCATCGTCTGGTTGTTCCTGCTCAAGTTCGGCATCCAGATCGGCACGTTCAAGTTCAACCCCGTCGGGGCCGCAATAGTCGGTTTGGGGGTTGTCTCCGTGGCGTATCTCGCCGAAATCTACCGCGGCGGGCTACAGGCAGTTCCGCGCGGCCAAGGCGAAGCCGCGCATGCCTTGGGCCTGACCCGCGGCACCACGTTCTACGGCGTGATGGTCCCGCAGGCCTTCCGCATTGTGTCCCCGTCCATCGCGACGTACCTGACGGGCCTGCTCAAGGACTCCTCGATCGCCTCCACGATCATCGTTGCCGAGATGGTCTTCCAGTCCCAGTCCTTCGCCCGGCAGCACCCGACAGTCGAGGGGATCCTGCCCTACATCCTGGTGGGCATCCTCTATATCGCCCTCAGCCTGCCGGTCGCCTACCTGTCCCGCAGACTCGATTCCCGCATGAGGAAGGCGGTTTACGCATGACATGGCTTACCGAATGGGCGGGCTACCTCCCGCAGATGATGTCAGGCCTGAGCGTCAGCCTCCTGATCGCAGGGGTATCAATCGTCGCCGGCTATCCCCTGGGGCTGATCCTCAGCGTCATGGTGAGCGCGAAGAACCTGGCCGTCCGCACGCTGGCGCTTGCCGTCGTCGAAATCGGCCGGGGGGCACCGGCCCTGGTGATCCTCTACCTCTTCTACTACGGACTGCCGAAGTTCGGCATCGCCTTCGAGAGCATCACGGCCGCGTGCCTGGCCCTGATCTGGAACTCGGCCGCGTACTCGTCCGAGATCATGCGGGCCGGCATCCAATCGGTGGGCCGCGGACAGCTCGAGGCGTCCAACGCCCTGGGGCTCGCCCAGCGGCACACCTTCTTCAGGGTGGTCCTTCCGCAGGGCCTGCGTTCGGCAATCCCGGGCCTGATGGGAGTGGCCATCCAGATGTTCCAAGGCACATCCCTGGCCTACGCCATCGCAGTCCCCGAACTGATGAAGTCCGCGTACAACATCGGCAGCCAGGACTTCAATTACCTGCAGATCTTCACCCTCGCCGGCCTCTGCTACGCCGCCATATCAATGCCGGCCACGTGGATCACCGTCTTCTTCGAAAAACGCCTGGCCCGCCACGCCTGACCATCAGGCCCTACCCAACGTTCCAACAGTCCCCATCTGAACACCACAGGAGCAATCATGATCAACACCCGCCTCAAGACAGCAGGACTCCTTACGGCGAGCGCACTCGCCCTCGGCCTCAGCCTCTCCGCCTGCGGAGGGACCTCGGACGCGGCCAATTCCGGGTGCACGCCCAAGCATGCCGGGATCCAGACCGTCGCCCAGGGCAAGCTCACCGTCGGAGTTATCGACATTCCGCCGTTCAGCAGTTACAACAGCGGAACGCCTTCCGGTATCGACATCGAGATCGTCAACAAGATCGCCAAGGACGAGTGCCTCGAACCCGTGTACCAGCAGGCCACGTATGCCGACGCCGTCCAGTCCATCTCCGGTGGGAACATCGACCTCGCGCTCGGAACCATTGATGCCACCGAAAAGCGACTCAAGGCGGTGGACTTCTCTGCCTCCCTGTACCTCGACGGCATGGGCATCGTCTCCAAGACCGGCGCCACTACCGTTGCGGACCTGGAGAAGATGGACAAGATCGGCACCATTGACGGATACCTCTGGGTCGAGGACCTCAAGAAGATCCTGGGCGACCGCCTGGTGACGTACCCGAGCAGCGTGGAGCTGAAGGCCGATTTCGACGCCGGGCGGCTGGATGCGGACGTCGACGCCTACGGCGTTCAGGTGCTGCAGTTCAAGGGAGCCGACGGCGTGACCGTGGCCCTGTCGAACGACAAGCCCGACCCAAGGGTCGGCGCCATCAAGAACGCCCCCGAGGCCGCCTTCCCGATCACCAAGGGAAATACCAGCCTCAAGGAAGCCCTCGACGCCGGGATCATTGCCCAGCGCGAAGACGGCACCATCACGAAGTTGCTGACGGATGCCGGACTCTCCGAAGGACTCGGCAAGGTTGCCGAGAAGCAGTACGTAGTCCCCGCCAGCTGATCCCCTAGTGAATGAGCCCAACGGATCCCGACAGGCTCGCTCGCCAGACCCTTAGCCCCTGTGCAATGTCACATGGTAAGTTGAGCTGTGAGGTACCTCACGGCCGATTCCACGGCGCCGAGCGCCCGACCGAAAGGACCACCCATCATGACCGAAACCCGAAAGCCTTGGCACGGCGTCCTCGTCGCCACCGCATTGCCGTTCAAGGATGACCTGAGCATCGACTACGACGCCTTTGCCGAGCACGTTCGCTTCCTGGCCAATGCTGGCTGCGACGGCGTCGCCCCCAACGGTTCCCTAGGCGAATATCAAACCCTGAGCGAAGAAGAACGCGCCCGCGTCATCACGACGGCGGTGGAGGTAGCGCCCGAGGGATTCACCGTCATGGCCGGCGTCGGCGCATACGGCGGCCTTCAGACCCAGAAGTGGGCCGAACAGGCCGCGGAAGCCGGAGCAGGCGCCCTCATGCTGCTTCCACCGAACGCCTACCGGGCCAACGAAGACGAAGTTGTGGAGCACTACCGCCTGGCCGCCGCAGCCGGACTCCCGGTCGTGGCCTACAACAACCCGATCGACACCAAGGTGGACCTGACACCCCGGATCATCGCCCGCCTCCACGGCGAAGGCCTGATCGTCGGCGTCAAGGAATTCACCGGTGACGTGCGCCGCGCCTACGAGATCAAGGAACTCGCCCCCGAGATGGACCTGCTCATCGGAACCGACGATACCGTCGTCGAAATGGGCCTGGCCGGAGCCGTGGGCTGGGTGGCCGGCTACCCAAACGCGATTCCGGAGTCCACCCTCGAGCTCTACCGGCTCTCAACGTCCGGCGACGTCGCAGACCTGGAGCGTGCCCGCGCCATCTACCGCGACCTGCACTCCCTGCTTCGTTGGGACAGCAAGACGGAATTTGTCCAGTCCATCAAACTGTCCATGGACGTCGTCGGCCTCCAGGGCGGGGCCTGCCGCCCGCCGCGGGGACCGCTTCCACATGACGTGCGGGACGCCGTCGTCCGCGATACCGAGGCCGCCCTCGCCAAGGGCTACAAGTAACCAGCGCCCCCATGGTCGAGCCTGTCGAGCAAGGGTCTCGACAGGCTCGACCACCGGCCCACAACCTCATGAAACAGAAGGAGTCCCATGAGAACCAGCCACATCTTCCACGCCGTGGATTCGCATACCGAAGGCATGCCGACGCGCGTGATCACCGGTGGCGTGGGGACGATCCCCGGTGCCACGATGGCGGAGCGTCGCTTGTGGTTCATGGAACACCAGGACTGGATCCGCACGCTCCTCATGACCGAGCCGCGCGGGCACGCGTCCATGAGCGGTGCCATCCTCCAGCCGCCCACCCGGCCCGATGCGGACTACGGCGTCCTTTTCATCGAAGTTTCCGGGCTGCTGCCCATGTGCGGCCACGGAACCATCGGCGTCGCGACCGTCCTGGTGGAGACGGGCATGGTGGACGTGGCCGAGCCGGTCACTACCGTGCGGCTCGACACCCCCGCCGGCCTGGTGGTGGCCGACGTGGCTGTGAAGGACGGCCACGCCGAAGCCGTGACCATCCGCAACGTTCCGTCGTTCGTGGACCGGCTGGACGCAAAGGTAGAGGTCCCGGGCCTGGGTGCCGTGTCCTATGACCTGGCGTTCGGCGGGAACTTCTATGCGATCGTGGACCTGGACAGCCTCGGCCTGCCCTTTGAGCGGAAGCGCAAGGACGAGCTCCTCAAGGCCGGACTGGCCGTCATGGACGCCATCAACGCAACGGATGAACCTGTCCACCCCGAGCGGGAGGACATCCGGGGTTGTCACCACGTCTACCTCAAGGCCCCGGGCTCCACAGCCGCGCACTCACGCCACGCCATGGCGATCCACCCCGGCTGGTTCGACCGCTCACCCTGCGGCACCGGCACGAGCGCGAGGATGGCGCAACTGCACGCACGCGGCGAACTTCCGCTCCATACCGACTTTGTCAACGAGTCCTACATCGGTTCACGTTTTATCGGTCGCCTGATCGAGGAAACGGAAGTGGCCGGGCGTCCTGCAGTCGTCCCCACGGTGACCGGGCGGGCATGGCTGACGGGAACCGCCCAATACTTCCTCGACCCCACCGACCCGTTTCCGGCAGGGTTCCTGCTGTGAGCCTTCCGTACTTTGATGCGTCCGCGGTGCGGGCGGCGGCTCCATGGATGACGGCAGTCCAGGCCCTTGAGCGCGCACTCCTGGACGGGGTGGACCCGGAAGAGGACAGCCCGCGGCTCTTCAGCCCGGCCCCGGGCGGTGAGTTCCTGCTGATGCCTGCTTCCGGCCGCCGGTACAGCGGGATCAAGGCGCTGACCGTAGCCCCAGGAAATCCCGCGCGCGGCCTGGAGAAGATCCAAGGCGTTTACGTTCTCTTCGAATCGGAAACCCTCGCGCCCGTGGCCGTGATGGATGGCACCGAACTCACGGCCATCCGTACCCCCGCCACGACGCTCCTCGCCGTCAAGCACATCCTCGCGGCGGCGCCGGGTGGTGCGCCGACGGCACCGCGCGTCGTCGTGTTCGGCGCGGGAGTCCAGGCGCTCAACCATGTCCGTGCTGCGCATGCCGTACTCCCGGGGGCGAGCCTAGCCGTCGTCGGGCGGCGCCCTGAACGCGTGCAGTCGATGATCACCAAGCTGGCCGCAGAGGGTATCCGGGTTGATCCGGCGGGCGTGACCGATGTGCCGGACGCAGACGTTGTACTCTGCACCACGTCCTCGCGTACCCCGCTGTTCGACGGCGGTCTTGTTGCTCCGGGTGCCGTGGTCGCCGCCGTGGGCCAGCACGGACTGGGCGCCCGGGAAGTCGACGCCGGCCTGGTGCTGCGGAGCGACGTCGTGGTGGAGGGACGGGCCTCCGCACTGCGTGAAGCCGGCGACCTGATACCCGCACGCAGCGCGGAGGAATGGGAAGGGATCCGTCCCGCCAACCTGCGCGACCTTGTCAGCGGCGAGCTCAAGCGCTCCCCCGGCAAGCCCTGCCTGTACGCAGGTGTGGGCATGGCCTGGGAGGACCTCGTGACTGCTGCCGTGGTGTATGAAAGAGGCACCCGATCATGAAATCCGCCCAAGGAGTGCTCACCGTGCCAACCAGTAACCAGCTTCCGATCGCCCCGCTCGGCCGCCACTACAGCCTCCGGGAGTCTGTCACCGAGTCCCTGCGCGCAGCAATCATCGCAGGCACGCTCAAGGAAGGCACGCTGTATTCCGCGCCCGCGCTTGCCACGGCCTTTGGCGTGTCGGCCACTCCTGTCCGCGAGGCGATGATGGACCTGACACGCGAAGGCCTGGTGGAGACCGTGAAGAACAAAGGCTTCCGCATCACAGGCATGAGCGACCGCGAGCTGGACGAAATCACGGAGATCCGCTTGCTCCTTGAACCGCCTGTCGTCGGTAACGTTGCGGGAACCGTCCCGCCGGCGGGCATCAAGATACTGCGCTCCCTGGCGGACGCCATTGTGGATGCAGCGCGCGGAGGGGACCTCACCGCATACCTGGCCGCAGACCGCGAGTTCCATGCAGAGCTGCTGCGCCATTCAGGCAACGGCCAGCTTGTTGCACTGGCCACTGAGCTGCGGGTACGGACCCGCCTGTACGGCCTGAAGATCCTGAGCGACAGCAACCGCCTCGCTGACTCGGCCCAGGAACACCATGAACTGCTCGACCTCATCGAGTCCGGAGACGGCCCCGCCGCGCGGGACTTCATGCGCCGCCACATCGGCCACGCCCGCGGCCTGTGGGCCACCGGCGAGAACGAGACACCGCAGGAGCACCAGACATGAATCAAACGAGTGACGTGATCATCATCGGCGCCGGGGTTATCGGCGCCGCAACCGCCTACTTCGCAACCCAGCAAGGCCTGACGGTGACTGTCCTCGACAAGGGACTACCCGCCAGCGGCACATCCTCAGCGTGTGAAGGGAACATCCTCGTCTCGGACAAGGAACTCGGGCCCGAACTCGAACTCACACGATACTCACTCGGCGTCTGGCACGGGGACCTGGCCGAGCACAAGAAGCTCTGGGAGTTCGAGTCCAAAGGCGGGATCATCGTGGCATCCCGGGAAAGCAGCCTCACGTCGCTGGAGCGTGTGATGGCCGCGCAGGCCAGCTATGGGGTGGTCGTGGAGAAGCTGGATCCCGATGCCCTGCGGCAGGCCGAACCAAACATCACGCCTGACGCCCTGGGCGGGGCGAGCTATCCGGAGGACTGCCAGGTTCAGCCAATGCTCGTCGCGGCCCATCTCGTCAGGCTGGCAACCGAAGCGGGCGCCCGATTTGTCGCTGACACGGCCGTCACCGGGTTCCTCCGCGCCGGCAAGCGCGTCACGGGTGTGACCACAACCCGTGGAGACTTCGCGGCAGGCGCCGTTGTGAACTGTACGGGCACCTGGGCGGGCGAACTCGCGGCGCTGGCCGGGGTGGATGTTCCGGTCCTCCCCCGGCGTGGCTTCGTGATGGTGACGGAGCCGCTGCCCCCGATGGTCCACCACAAGGTCTATGCGGCCGAATACATCGACAACGTCGGAAGCTCCGACGCCGGCCTGCAGGCCTCGCCAGTGGTCGAAGGCACCCCCAGCGGGTCCATCCTCATCGGTTCAACGCGGGAACGCGTCGGCTTTGACCGCACGGTGAGCATTGATGCGCTGCGCCTGCTGGCCCAAAACGCCACGGCGCTGTTCCCTTTCCTGGCCGAAGTCAAGGCGATCCGGCACTATCACGGCTTCCGGCCCTACTGCCCGGACCACCTTCCGGTGATTGGCCACGACGAGCGTGCCCCAGGGCTCTGGCATGCAGCCGGACACGAGGGCGCAGGCATCGGCCTGTCCGCCGGGACTGGAAAGCTCCTGGCCCAAGCACTTGCCGGCATGACGCCGGACCTTGATGTTTCCCCGTTCACTCCTGCCCGTTTCGGCGAGCAGGCCCGGAACACCTCACACAGAGAGGAGGCCACCGCATGAGCACCAAGGCACAACGAGGTGCTGGCGGCCCCGCCGCAGCAGAACAGCCGGGGAGCCCACAGGAAACTGTCACCATCAGCTTCGACGGGCGCCCGCTCACGGCGGCACCCGGCCAAAGCATCGGATCCGCCTTGGTCGCCCAAGGCATCGTGGCCTGGCGAAGCACGCGCAAAGGAGCGCGACCCCGCGGACTGTTCTGCGGCATCGGTATTTGCTTCGACTGCCTTTTAACGGTCGACGGCGCTACCAACCAGCGCGCCTGCCTCGTCGAGGTGTGCGAAGGCATGCAGATTGAGGGCTCTTGCACGCCGGACGACGGGAGCAGGGCATGAACGACACCACGACAGGCCGAACCGAGCGGGCCGACGTCGCCATCGTGGGGGCCGGACCGGCCGGGCTTGCCGCGGCGGTGGCCGCCGCGGAGTCCGGAGCCGCCGTCGTACTCGTGGACGCCGCGGCCCAGCCGGGCGGCCAGTTCTGGCGGCACCGCCCCGAGGGCATCGTGCAAGAGCGGGACGGGCGGGGGCACCACGGCTGGAAGACCTACCTGGACCTGCGCGCACGTTTCGACGCCGGACGCGAACGCGGGCAGATCACCTACCTTCCCGGCCTGCAGGTCTGGATGGCGGAAAAGGACGACGCCGGCTTCACCCTGCGCACAACGCCCACCGTAGCTGGGCCTGTCGGCGGGCCGGCCGTCGCCGCGCGCCGCCTGATTCTGTCCCCAGGAGGCTATGACCGCCAGCTGCCCGTCCCGGGCTGGGACCTGCCGGGCGTCATGGCCGCCGGCGGCATCCAGGCCTTCCTCAAAGGCAACGGGTCCTTGCCCGGGCGGCGCTTCGTCATCGCAGGCACAGGACCGTTCCTGCTGCCGGTCGCCGCCGGTATCGCCGAGGCCGGCGGGCAGGTCGTGGCAGTGCTTGAGTCATCATCCCCGGCCGCCTGGCTTCCGCACCTTGGCGCGGCCGCGGGCGTGCCGGAGAAGGCGCTCGAGGGTGCGGAGTACGCTGCCGTGTTCGCCCGGCACAGAATCCCCTACCGCACCCGCAATGTTGTCACCGAAGTCCTTGGATCCGGCTCCCGCGGCAGCAGCCGGGTCACCGCCGTGCGCAGTGCCAAGGTCGACGCCAAGGGCAAGGTCCGGCCCGGCACTGAACGCGGGTACGCGGACGTGGACGTGGTGGGCTTCGGCTGGGGCTTCACGCCCCAAATGGAGCTGCCCCTCTCCCTCGGAGCCGAGACCCGCCTGGATGCTGACGGTTCCCTCGTGGGCGTCGTCAATGAGCGCCAGGAATCCAGCGTTCCCGGGCTGTTCCTCGCAGGGGAGGTGACCGGCGTCGGCGGCGCAAAGCTTGCCGTCCTGGAGGGCCTGGCGGCAGGCGCTGCGGCGGCCGTCAGGGACGACGCAGCCCGTGCGGCTCCGGGCCTCCACGCCATGGCGCGGCACCGGCGCTTCGCCGAGGCCATGCACCGCGCCCATCCGGTGCCGGCCGGCTGGCAGGAATGGCTCACTCCTGCCACCGTGGTGTGCCGCTGCGAGGAAGTTACGGCAGGCCAGATCACGGAAGCCCGGGAGATGCTGGAAGCCCGGGACGCGCGGACCATCAAATCCTTCACCCGCGCCGGAATGGGCTGGTGCCAGGGACGGGTCTGCGGATTTGCGGCGGCCTGCCTTGGCCAGGGGCCGGCAGCCCCGCCCAGCGCCGAATCGCTGTCCAGTGCAGCCAGGCGCCCCCTTGCCGCGCCTGTTGGCATCGGCGAACTGGCCGCCCTCGAACCCTCAGACAGCTAAAGAACTTCCTGACCACTGAACCTCGTACTGCGAAGGAGAACGCGCATGACCGCGATCAGCCAGACCCTGCCCGACGCCCTGCCTGCGACAACCGAAGCCCAGCTCGAATCACTGCTCGCGGCAGCCCAGTCTGCCGCAGCGCCGCTCGCGGCCCTGCGCCCCGCCGAACGCGCAGGGTTGCTGGACGCAGTCGCCGATGCGCTGGACGCCTCGGCGGACCAACTGGTTCCGGCAGCCCGGCACGAGACCCGCCTGCCCGAAGCACGGCTCCGGGGCGAGCTCAAGCGCACCACCTTCCAGCTGCGGCTCTTCGGAGAGGTGCTGCGCGACGGCGGCTACCTTGACGCCCGCATCGACCATGCGGACCCCGATTGGCCGATGGGCGCACCTCGGCCGGACCTGCGGCGCATGCTCGTGCCTCTGGGCCCCGTGGTGGTGTTTGCCGCCAGCAACTTCCCCTTCGCCTTCTCCGTGGCCGGGGGTGACACCGCCTCCGCGCTCGCCGCAGGCAGCCCGGTGCTGCTCAAGGCGCATTCCGGGCACCCGGGGCTCTCCCGGCTCACGGCGGACATCGTTCTCACCGCGCTCCGGGGGGCAGGCGCACTGCAGGGAACCTTCGCGCTCATCACCGGCACCGCAGCGGGAGCCGCGGCCCTGCGCGACCCGCGGATCAAGGCCGGTGCCTTCACCGGCTCCATCCCCGGAGGGAGGGCGTTGTTCGACATTGCCTGTTCGCGGCCTGAACCCATCCCCTTCTTCGGAGAATTGGGCAGCAACAACCCAGTATTCGTCACCGAGGCCGCAGCTGCGGAACGCGGCGCTGAGATCGCCGAGGGCTTTGTGGGCTCCTTCACTCTTGGGGCCGGACAGTTCTGCACGAAGCCCGGCACCTTGTTCGTTCCGGTCGACTCAGTCCTCGTGGAGGCCCTTCGGAATGCCGCCCTGCCGCCGGCAGCACCGCTGCTCAATGACCGGATCCAGTCTGGCTACGTGGACGTGCTGCAGGGATTGCAGTCCAATGCCCGGCTTACGGTGCTGGCACAGGGTGCCGCGCCCCTTGCCGATCCGCCCTCACCCACGCTCCTGCTGACCACGGCCGCGGACGTGCTCGCCGAGCCGCGCTCCCTCCAGACCGAGTGCTTCGGTCCCACCGCGGTGGTGGTGACGTACGACGACGAGTCCCAGCTCGCCCCGCTGGCCGAGACCTTCGAGGGGCAGCTGACGGCCACTATCCACGGAACCGACTCCTGCGACATCACCGGCCTGGTGCGCGTCCTGGCGCGCAAGGCCGGGCGGGTGGTCTGGAACCAATGGCCCACCGGGGTCTCTGTGACCTACGCGCAGCAGCACGGCGGGCCTTACCCGGCCACCACCGCCGCGGGAAGCACCTCGGTGGGAACTGCAGCCATCGAGCGCTTCCTGCGCCCCGTCGCATACCAGGGCTTCCCGCAACACGTCCTCCCCGATGCCCTCCATGAGGACAACCCCCTGGCACTGCCGCGGCTCGTTGACGGCGGGCGGGAGGGGTAACCGTTGAAGTGGGCGCAAAGAGTGGCGGGTGGGCCGGCGGGATGGCGGTTCCCTCAAACGGAACGGTCTCAGGCAGGTGGCCGCCGTCCCGCCGAGAACTCGGACCAGCAAATCATCGCCAGGCGTCTGGAAACAGCCGACTCCTACTGGTGGATCCTCGCCGGTGGAATACACGTTCCGGGTTTCGGCCCAGGCGCTGAGGCAGAGTGACAAAGCATTCCAGCCCGGCACCGGCACCGAACGGCACCGCTGGCACCGGCAACCGCTAGGCTCCGGTAACCACCAGCGCCACGCTGTGCCCGCCGAAACCGAAGGCGTTGACCATCCCTGCCGCCGCGGTGCTGCCGTGCACGGTCTTGGTGAGAACGTTGAGGTCCACCTCCGGGTCGAGGCCGCCGATGTTGCAGGTTCCGGGCAGATCGCCGGTCCTGAGGGCCCGCAGCGTGGCGATGGCGCCGAGCGCCCCGGCGCCGCCGAGCAGGTGGCCGGTGAGTGACTTGGTGGACGTCACCGGCACGGTGTTGCCGATCACGGCCTTGATGGCCTGCGCTTCCAGCCGGTCGCCCACCGGAGTGGACGTCGCGTGGGCATGAACGAAGCCGATGTCCGTGCCGCTCAGGCCGGCCGAAGCCAGCGCCTTCTCCATGACGCGGCGCTGCATGTCCGGGTCCGCGGCCACGATGTCGCTGGCGTCCGAGGTCACGGCGCCCCCGGCTATCGCGCCGAGGACCTCCGCCCCGCGGGCACGCGCATGTTCCTCGCTCTCGAGCACCAGGATTGCGGCGCCTTCCGCGATGACGAAGCCGTCGCGTTCCCGGTCGAAGGGACGGGAGGCTCCCTGCGGGTCGTCGTTGCGCGTGGACAGTGCGCGGATCTGCGCGAATCCGCTGATGATGAGGTCGTTGACGCACGCATCAACGCCGCCGGCGATGACGACGTCGGCCGCTCCGGACCGGATCATCTCGGCACCTTGGGCAATGGCTTCGGCGCCGGACGCGCAGGCGCTGACGGGGGTGCGCGCCCCGCCGCGGGCGCCCATGTCGATGGAAACCCAGGCGGACGGGCCGTTGACCATGATGCGGGTCAGCGTGTGCGGGGAAACCTTGCGGGGGCCGCCGTTGTCCAACTCCCGGGTCTGGGCGAGCGTGGTGTCCAGTCCCCCATAGCCGGATCCGATGACGACAGCGAGCCGGTCGGGGTCGACGTCGGGCGTTCCGGCCTGCGCCCAGGCCTCGCGGGCGGCGACGAGCGCGAGTTGCCCGCAGCGGTCCATCCGCTTGAACTCGCGGGTGGTCAGCAGTGCGGCCAGGTCAGCCGTGACCCGGCCCGCGATCCGCACCGGAAGCTGCTGTGCCCAGTCCTCGTCGAGCACGGCGATGCCCGACGTCCCGGCCAGCATGGCATTCCACGTTGCGGCGGCGGTGGACCCGAGCGGGTTCAGTGTGCCCGTTCCGGTAACGACCGCTTTGGGAGAAACCGCCCGGGGAACTGCAGACATGACACACCTTGCTTCCTGGAACTGGAGCTGAAGTCCCGTGGGTATTCGGATCAGAACGGCATGCGGATTGCCGGCCGCTACTTGGCGGGGTTGTGCGTCCCGATCGGCACGAGCGTGAGGTCAGGGTGGTTCTTCTCGATGCGGCGCAGCGCCCACACGTCGTTGAACAGGGCAAGGTACTCGCCGTCGGACCGCAACAGCACCTCTGCGCCGATCACGTTGGCCAGAGCCGGCATGGCGTCCGCCGTCGAAATCCTGGCCATGGAATACGGCAGGCGCTCTAGGCGCATGGGCGCGCTGAAGTCGTGCGCCATGCGGTCCTCCACCACCTCGAACTGCATGGGGCCGACGGCGGCAAGCACCGGCGCCTGGTCGCCGCGGACGTCGGAGCGCAGCACCTGGATGACGCCCTCGTGCTCGAGCTGCTCGATGCCGCGGCGGAACTGCTTGAAGCGGCTGGGGTCCTTGGACCGGGCCACCTGGAAGTGCTCCGGCGCGAAGAGCGGAATGGCCGGGAACTCCACCGGCTCCTCAAGGAAGAGGCTGTCCCCCACGCGCAGCGATGAGGCATTGACCAGGCCCACGACGTCGCCCGGGAAGGCCTCGTCGATGACCTCGCGTTCGCGTCCAAACACCTGCTGGGCGTACTTGGTGGCGAAGGACTTGCCAGTGCGGGTCTGGGTGACCACCATGCCGCGCTCGAACACCCCCGAACAGACGCGGATGAAGGCCACGTGGTCCCGGTGGGCCTTGTTCATGCCCGCCTGGACCTTGAAAACGAACCCTGCGAAGGGCGACTCCACCGCGCGCGGCTGGCCGTCCACGTCCGGACGCGGCGCAGCGGGCGGGGCGAAGTCGACAAGGGCGTCCAGGATCTCCTTGACGCCGAAGTTCAGCGCGGCGGAGCTGAACAGGATGGGCGTGGCCTTGCCGGCGTGGAAGCTTTCCACGTCGAATTCAAGGTTGGATTCGATGACGAGTCCGGCTTCGTCGACGGCGTTGGACCAGTCGTCGCCCTGGCTCTCGGCCGCTTCCTCCGGGGTGAAGTACTCGGTCAGCGCGATGTTGGCACCGGCGTTGTTCCGCTGGAAACGCGCGAACCGGTCGTTGCGCAGGTCCCAGACCCCGCGGAAGTCCCCGGAGATGCCGACTGCCCAGGTCAGCGGCATGGGCTGCAGGCCGGTGCGTTCGGTGATTTCGTCCATCAGCGCCAGCGCGTCCAGGCCCGGACGGTCCCACTTGTTGATGACCGTGATGATGGGCAGGTTCCGCTGCTTGCACACCTCGAACAGCTTCATGGTCTGGGTTTCCAGGCCCTTGGCGGCATCCACCAGCATCACGGCGCAGTCGACGGCGGCCAGCACCCGGTAGGTGTCTTCGGAGAAGTCGGCGTGGCCGGGGGTGTCCAGCAGGTTGATCACGGTGTCCCGGTAGGAGAACTGCAGCGCGGCGGAGCTGATGGAGATGCCGCGGTCCTTCTCCATCTGCATCCAGTCCGAGACCGTTTCCTTGCGGTTGGACTTGCCGCTGGACGCGCCGGCGGTGCCGATCACCTTGGCATGCAGGGCCAGCGCCTCGGTCAGCGTGGACTTGCCGGCGTCCGGGTGGGAGATGACAGCGAAGGTCCGGCGCCGGGACGCCTGCTTGTGAATCTCGTGGACCCGGGCGGGGCTGAGGACTTCTTGGGACACGGTGCTACTTTCGCTGGGATCCGCGGAGGACCCTGGGTGTGGAAATGGAAAACTTTGGACCGGATTCCTCGAAACAGGGTTCTGGAGTCTGGAAGGCGGGCGGCAGCAGGGCACGCAAGCCAAGGGTTCAAGTTTATCGCAGGGGCGGAAGCCCGACGGAAGGGGGGCCAAAATGGTGACTTGCCGGCCGCCGTCGGACGTACTCCGCAAGCCCTCCATGCAGGTCCCAAACGGGCCACTTTGAGGCTTGCCCCTGCGGTTCTTGGGGTAATGTACGTCTAGGATGGTGCATGCGGGAAACCGAGTACTTTTGATCCTGCCGGCGGACTCGTGAAAACCGGCATACCTGCAGGCCACGCCTGCACCTTTGAAGGGAATGTCTATGGCTCGCAGCCCTGAAGAATCGCTGAAAGCGACTTTGGGGAGGGTGGCCCCGGGAACCCCGCTGCGGGACGGGCTGGAACGCATTCTCCGCGGCCGCACCGGCGCATTGATTGTCCTGGGTTCGGACCGGACCATCGACTCGATCTGTTCGGGCGGCTTCGACATCGGCATCGACTTTTCCCCCACGAGGCTGCGGGAGCTGGCCAAAATGGACGGTGCCATCATCTGCGACAGGGACGCCGGCAACATCCTCCGCGCGGCCGTCCAGCTCGTGCCGGACCCGAGCATCGAAACGCAGGAATCCGGCACGCGCCACCGTACCGCCGAGCGCGTGGCCATCCAGACCGGCGTCCCCGTGATCTCGGTGAGCCAGTCCATGCAGATCATCGCGCTCTACGTGAACGGGCTGCGGCACGTGCTCGAGGGCTCCGAGAAGGTCCTGGCCCGCGCCAACCAGGCCCTCGCAACGCTTGAACGCTACCGCTCCCGGCTCGACCAGGTCACCAGCTCACTGTCGGCGCTGGAAATCGAGGCCATGGTCACCGTCAGGGACGTGGCCGTCACCCTGCAGCGGCAGGAGATGGTGCGCCGCATTTCCGAGGAAATCTCCCAGTATGTGCTGGAGCTGGGCGAGGACGGCAGGCTCCTGTCCCTCCAGCTGGACGAGCTCACGGTGGGTCGGGGCCCTGGCAGCGACATCATCATCCGCGACTATGCCGGGCCCAATGCCTCTCCCGAGGACATTGACGGCGCCGTCAATGCCCTCCTGAGCCTCGGCCCCACCGAGCTGATCGACCTCAGCAAGATCGCGGGCATCATCGGCTTCGCGGGCGGGGTGGAAACCCTGGACGCCGTCGTACAGCCGCGCGGCTACCGCCTGCTGTCCGGGCTCAAGGCCGTGCCCAAGGCTGTGGCGGACCGGCTTGTGGACCACTTCGGCGGGCTGCAGCACCTGATGGCCGCCACCATCGACGATCTCATGACCGTGGACGGCATCGGCGACCAGCGCGCCCGCACGGTCCGCGAAGGCCTCAGCCGCATGGCCGAAGCCAGCCTGCTGGACCGCTTCCTCTAACCCAGCTGGAAGACCGCCGGCGGGCTCACCTTGGGGCCGAGCTTGGCGATGAACACGTAGT
The DNA here is from genome assembly GCF_017052465.1 of Arthrobacter pascens. Lineage (GTDB taxonomy): Bacteria > Actinomycetota > Actinomycetes > Actinomycetales > Micrococcaceae > Arthrobacter > Arthrobacter pascens. The sequence continues at coordinate 447,011 of NZ_JAFHKT010000151.1, read as the reverse complement.
AGCCGGCACCTACACCGTCCGGGATCTCCCCACAGCCCTGCAGCGAGCGGTTGCGGGGCCAGGGGAAGTTGGCCGTTTCGCTCTTGCCGGGTTCGATCGTCCTGACGAGGTCGTCGCTCTCAGCCTGGCAGTCCTTGGACGAAAAGACCCGGTCCGAACCGCTGGTGACCAGGAACTCCATCTGCGACGTTCCGATGTTCACCTTGCACGGGAGCTTTCCGCCATTGGCCACTTTGAGCGTGAGCACCGGCTTCTCACCAGGTCCGTAAGCGGCCTTGTTCGTGCCCGCCGTGACGGTCACGAGTTTCTGGTCGCACGTGGGTGAGGCCGACGGCGTGGCGGAAGGCGTGGCCGACGGTGAGGGCTGGGCACTGGCGCCGGGCGAGCCGTCTGCGCCGGTAGAGGAAGCCTGCTCGCTGGTGGGGTTCAGCGCGCCGGACACCGTGGCAATGCCGCCGGCCGTCAGGCCCACAACGAGCAGCAGCGCTCCCCCGGCAAACTGCCGACGGCGGCGGTAGACGGCGGCGCTCGGCTTGCGGACGGCGCCCTGCGGGCGGGCACTGCGCGCCGCCTTCTTCCCTGGCTGCGACTTACCTTGCGGTGGCTTGCCTTGCTGTGTCTTGCCCTGCGGTGTCTTCACTGCTCCGTCGTCCCCATTGTGTTTGTGTTGCTGGCGCGGCCATTCGATGCGCCCGGAGGCGGAGCTCGACTGATGCCGGGCTCCCTGCCTGCCTGTCTTTATAGGCTAGGGAATGGCGGGGATTCCCCTGCACCACCACGCCGTGGCCACGGTTTAACCATGTCCAATTCGTTGCCTGATTTCCCGTGACAACTGTCAGCAAGGCTTACTAAAATTGAATCCCGGTTACCACTTATCGGGGTCGAGTAGGAGAGGACCACTGATGGTAGATCATGTGTCTGGCGGTCACCTTGAACGCGTCGTACTGCCCCTGACGTTTGGAAAGCATCAGAGCCAGGGATCGGAGTTCACGGTGCTGGCAGTGGAAATCTGGAATACCGGCATCGTGGTAAACCTGCATTTGGCGTCAACCAACGGAACCGAACCCAAAACCCCGGACATCGTCGTCCAGGACCATTTCGGTACCGAGTACAAGCTGGACGAGGTTGCCACGGTCGCTTCCCGGCAACTGCAGTTCTTTTCGCCGTCGATCCCCGAAGGAACGCGGAGCCTGACCATCCGGTCCGTGGATCCGGACGGGGCCAGCTTCGTGGTTACCCTCGCCGTGCCGGCTCCGAACGGCCGCGGCGGCGAAACCATCCACGGTCATGTGAAGCGCCTCCGCCCGAGGGTGGAAACCGGCCCGGACCTGCAGCAAGAGGCCAGCTGACCGCAGGCGGCCGGCCCGGACCGCCGGGATTTCAACTAGAGTGTTGGCATCAAAACCACAACCGATGCACCTGCCGCGCCCGCCTGCGCCAGCCCGGAGCTGACCGACATCCACCAGTCGCTGCTGGGCTGGTTCGCGGCCGAAGCCCGTGACCTGCCGTGGCGCCTGCCTGACTGCTCGCCGTGGGGCGTCCTCGTCAGCGAAATCATGCTCCAGCAGACTCCCGTGGTGCGTGTTCTGCCCGTCTGGGAAGAATGGCTTCGTCGTTGGCCTGAACCCGCCGACCTTGCCCGCGAACCAGCCGGGGAAGCTGTCCGCTCCTGGGGCCGCCTCGGTTATCCCCGGCGCGCCCTCCGGCTCCACGCCGCAGCCGTTGCCATCGGGCAGGACCACAGCGGAAAGGTGCCGGCCGACTACACCGAACTGCTCGCCCTACCCGGCGTGGGCAGCTACACGGCCGCCGCCGTCGCCGCCTTTGCCTTTGGCCGGCGCGAGACGGTGGTGGACACCAACGTCAGGCGCGTCCACGCGCGCCTCTTTTCAGGAGCGGCGCTGCCGTCGCCGGCCCTGACGGCTGCGGAGATGCGGCTTGCGGCGCAACTGTTGCCGGACGACGCCGGAAGGTCGGTCCGGTGGAACGCTGCGGTCATGGAGCTGGGCGCCCTGGTCTGCACGGCGCGTGCGCCGAAGTGTTCCGCATGCCCCGTGCGCGACAGGTGCTCGTGGCGGGCGGCCGGCGAGCCGCCGCCGTCGTATGTGCCGAAGGGGCAGGCCTGGCACGGCACGGACCGGCAGGTCCGCGGAGCCGTGATGGCCGTCCTGCGGCTGGCGGATTCCCCCGTACCCGCCGAAATGTTCCAGCAGGCTCCCGCCGACCTCGGATTCGAGCCCTCCGGGACCGGGGTCCCGCTCGCCGCCCTGCACAGGCTGAACTCGGCGCCGGAACAGCTCGAACGGGCGCTGGCCGGACTTCTGGAGGACGGCCTTGCAGAGCTGCACCAGGGCGGGTACCGGCTGCCGGGATAGTGGACCGAAACACGCGTTCCGCTGAGCCGGGTTTTGATCTCGAATTGGCAGTCGATCCGGTGTCAGGGGTAACGATGTCTGCACCAGTTTCCGCCTACACGTCCGCACATCATTGGGCCGGATCTACCCTGAAGTCATGGGCAGGACAAAGGTACTTTTGGCCACAATTGCAACGACTGTGCTTGTCTCCGGATGCCACGTGTTCGAGGTGGCGTGCCCGGCGATCGCCCAGGCGTCCGGGGTGTCGGTGACGGTGGCGGCCAGCTACGCCCCGGCGGTGAAGGCCCTCCACCTCAAGGCATGCCAGGACGGAGTGTGCAGGGAGGGCTATCTGGAACTGGTCCCAGGCAGCATCTCCGTGGACCAGGGCTGTGAGCCTTATGTTCCGGAGCCCGGCGTTCCGAAGCCCGGCGCTCCAGGGCAAGTTGATCCAGGGCAAGGCGTTCCAGGGCAAGGGGTGCCCGAGCCCGCCGTGCCAGGGCAGGGCGTTCCCGAGCCCGCCGTTCCCGATCCTGCCGTTCCGAAGTCCGTCGTCCCAGAGCCCGCCGTTCCGGAGTCCGGCGGCCGCGGACCCGACCGCGTGTGCTCAGCCACGGCAGCACCTGACGGGACCAAGCGGGGAATGCTCATGCTGGATATCCTGACGGAGTCGCCGATGGTCGTCACGACGTCGGGAACCTCCATAGACGGAAGTCCCCTGCCCGTGCGCACGCTGCGCTTCACACCGAGGAGCGACTACCCGTTCGGCGAGCCGTGCGGGCGCTTTGTCTCCGCTTCCGTGGTGCTTGATGAGGCCGGCCTCCGCCAGGACCGCCCTGCCGGCTAGCCTCCGCCCTGCCCTATCGCGCGGTCACGGCTCCCCGAATCCCGCCCGGACAAGGCCCCCCACGTACTCGACGGCACGCTCGGCGTCCGGGCCGGATGCCTCGACGTGCAGCACCGAGCCCTTGCCTGCTCCAAGGGTCATGAGCCCTGTCATCGACGCTCCGTCCACCCCGTTCACGGTCACCATCACGTCCATTCCGGACAGGCCTCCGGCGATCTTGGCCGCCGGCCTGGCGTGCATGCCCGCCAGGTTGATGAGCTCGAAGTCACCGGTTGCGTCCGGCACCCGTTGGCCGTCGGCAGCAATGGTGCCTGCGTGTTCATCCTTCGGGCCGCCGTGCGCAGCCTCGGCCGCACGCCGGACGTCGTGCACGCTGGCCCCGCCCTGGGCCGCTACGGCTGCCGCCACCAGGCCCTCCACAACCGGTGCATCCGCCAGGAGGACGGTGGCGGGACCGTCAGCGAATTCGAGGGCCGATTCCGCGGTCATCACGGCCGACCCCAGATCCGCAAGCACCACCACGCCGTCGCCTCCGGCCGCCTCGTCGAGCGCAGCCATCACCTTCTCCAGGCTGGTGCCGATGCGTCCGTCCGAGGTGCCGCCGGCCGGAACCATCAGCACGTCCGGCGCCATCTGGGCAGCAAGTTCCACGGCTCCCTCGGCGATCTTGGCACTGTGGGAAACCACAACGATCCGCACCGTCACGCCGCGGCCCCGGCCGCTGCCCGGAGGATGAGTGCGCTGGACGCCGCGCCAGGATCACGGTGCCCGGCACTCCGCTCGCCGAGATAGCTTGCGCGTCCCTTGCGGGCCACGAGCGGATCGGTGGCCACAGCGCCCGCCTCAGCGGCTTCTGCCGCCGCGATCAGTACGGACAGCGTATCCCCGCCGGCTGCCGCCGCCAGGGCCGCATCGACGGCCGGAGTCCACGCATCCACCATGGTCTTGTCACCGGACTCGGCCTTCCCCCGGGCGACGATGCCGTCCCTCGCGGCGCCCAGTGCCGCTGCCAGGGTCGGGGCATCGATGTAGGCGGCATCGCCGAGGGCCGTCGCTGCCCGCAGGAACGCGGTGCCGTAGAGAGGGCCGGCGGCGCCGCCCACCTTGGACATCAGGGCCATGGCTGTCAGCTTGAGGGCGGCACCGGGGGTGTCAGGCGGGGTTTCGGCCAACCTGTCCAGTACAGCCTGGAAGCCACGGTCCATGTTCTCCCCGTGGTCGGAGTCCCCGATGGCCCGGTCCAGTTCAATGAGCTCCACGCGGTGCTCGGCCATGGCCTGTGCGGACAGCGTCAGCCATTTGACGGCCCATGTGACGTCGAGCCCCACGTCATACCCCCCAGCGGAGGGCAGCAGTGTGCACGGGCGCATCCCACAGGGCAGTGAGTTCGTCGTCAAGCCGCAGCACCGAGATGGAGCAGCCCTGCATTTCGAGCGAGGTGATGTAGTCGCCCACGAGCGAACGCTCCACCGTGGCGCCCCTGCCGGCCAGAACCTGGGCCGCCCGGCGGTACACAATGTAGAGCTCGCTCAGCGGCGTGCCGCCCATGCCATTGACGAACAGGAGCACCTTGTCCCCGGAGGCGACGCCGAGGTCCCCCAGAATCGGTTCCAGCAGCCGGTCGGTGATGGCATCCGCGGCTTCCATGGCAATCCGGTGCCGGCCGGGCTCGCCATGGATCCCGATGCCGATCTCCATTTCATTGTCCTCGAGGTCGAAACTGGGCGTTCCGGCGTGCGGCACGGTGCACGCCGAGAGGGCGACGCCCATGGTCCGGACGTTCTGGTTCACCCTGTCCCCGATGGCCGCAACCGCGTCAAGGTCATCGCCGCGCTCGGCTGCGGCGCCGGCGATCTTCTCGACGAGCACCGTGCCGCCCACTCCCCTGCGGCCGGCCGTATAGAGGGAGTCCTCGACGGCGACGTCGTCATTGACCAGCACCGTACGGACCTCCACGCCTTCGGCCTGGGCCATCTCGGCTGCGGTCTCGAAGTTCAGGACGTCACCCGTGTAGTTCTTGACGATATGGACCACGCCCGCGCCCGAGTTGACCGCGAGCGTGGCGGGGATGATCTGATCGGGCGTCGGCGAGGTGAAGACCGCGCCGGGCACGGCGGCATCGAGCATTCCGAGGCCGACAAAGCCTGCGTGGAGCGGTTCATGACCACTGCCGCCGCCGGAGACCAGGCCTACTTTGCCTGCCACGGGAGCATCCCGGCGGGTCACATACTTTGGTTCTGGATGGACTGTCACGAGGTCGGCATGGGCTAGCCCAAATCCCTCCACTGATTCGTCCACCACAGCACGCGGGTCATTGATGAGCTTTTTCACGGCCGGGCTCCTGGGGGCTCTCGGTGCTTCGACTTGGACATCCGTCAGGATGTGCTTTGACCCTACTACCGGCACCCGCCCGGCGGTAGTTCCGGCTGCAGGCGGCCGATGAACCGGAGGGACACGGCTGGGACAGCGCCGGGAACAGCGGAAGGGACAGCCCCCAATAACTGTCCCTTCCGATCCCGGACAGTTTATCCAGCAAATGTACAAAAGGGAAGGCGTCCGTTGACTCACAAAGATGCTGGATCTGGTGCCGCGGCTGCGCCGCCCAGGGTCGGGCCCTCGGTTGCCGGATCGGCTCCCGGCTAGGCCTGGACGAGCAGTCCGGTGGCGAACATCACGGCGATGCCGAGGATGATGCCTGTGGCCGTGAGCGGCGTGAGGGTGCGGCCCGTGCCGTCCTTGAGCATGGGCAGGAGTTTGACGGCGACCTGGCCGACGGCTCCGGCGCCCAGGCCGAGGAGGAACGCGGCGAGGGTGGGCTGGTAGACGGTGGCGCCGATCAGGGTTCCGAGCACGGCCGGCGCCCCGGCGATGAGGCCGAGGACCACCAGGCGGCCCAGGCCCGGCCGCTCGTGGGCCAGGGGCGTGACGATGGCCAGGCCCTCAGTGGTGTTGTGGATGGCAAAACCGACGATCAGCGACGCGCCGAGTGCGAGCGATCCGACGGCGTAGGCCGAGCCGATGGCCAGCCCCTCTCCGAGGTTGTGCAGGCCGATGCCGATCGCGATCAGCAGCGCCAGCCGTCCCGGAGACAGGGCAGTCTTTTGGCGGACATCGGCGGGGTCCTGGCGGCGGCGCATCCATGCGTCGGTGGCTTCAAGCACCAGGTAGGAGATGAGGGCTCCCAGGATGACGACGAGCGGGCCGCCGAAGGAGCTGTTGCCGGCGACGAGTTCGAACGCCTCGAGTGTTGCGTCGAAGGTCAGGAAGGCCAGCAGGCCGACGGTGAAACCGAGCAGTGCGCGGATCCAGCCCGCCGAGGAGCGTCCCACGAACGGCATCCAGAGCATTCCCATGGCCACCGGGATGACGCCCACGTAGATGCCCAGCAGGGCCATGAGTCCGAAGAAGGAGCTGCTCCGCTCCGGGCTGGGCGCCGCGGCGTCGATGGAGGAACTGATTTTTCCGCCGACCGAGGTGACCAGGGCAATGTCATAGGGGTCCCCGTCGATCCACTGGTAGCTGACGGTGATGGTGCTGGCCTCCATCGGATCGAGCACGTCATCCGTCTGGGTGAAGGCTGCGTAGTAGTCCGAAACGTTGACCTGGGCGATGCTGACAGGGTCGGGTCCCTGGTTGCGGACGGTGAGGACGATCTGGCCCGGGGTCAGCCGGATGTCTTCGACCGCCACGTCTTCCTTGGGCGGCACACCCTCGCCGAGGCGCGACAGTCCCGGTCCGTTCAGGAGGGAAAACAGGCCCAGCAGGACGGCGATCAGCACCAGCGGCCCGAGCCCGAGCAGCCAGCGCGGCTTCGGCCGCCGCGGCGCCGCGCCCTCTGCCGCTCCCGCCGCCGTCGGGATGTCTGTTCGGGTCATGATGCGGTCACTTCGAAGAAGCCCATCCAGCCCAGTTCGGCGAATTCTGTCTTGTGGGCGTGGAACATGTACTTGCCCGGGTACGGGAAGCGCAACTCCAGAATGCCTCGCTGGCCCTGCACCTGGGAGATGGTGTCCGTGTATTCGCTGGGCGTCAGCATCGTTCCGGTCGGGTAGTAGTGGAAGAAGTTCCCGTGGATGTGGAAGGAGTTGATGGGGTCGTATTCCAAAACGTTGATCAGGTGGATCCGCACCAGCTCGTTCTGCCTGACGTGGACGGGGTAGTCCATGAAATGGAAGGGCAGGCCGTTGACGGAGTAGAACTCGTTGTCGTCCCCGCCGTCGGTGTTGTAGCCGTTCATCACCATGACCATTTCGTTGTCGGCCTTGGGCCGGCCCTTCCTGGGTTCGATGATGAAGCCGCCGTACAGGCCCTTGGCGATGTGCGGGGCCAGCGGTGACTGGTGGCAGTGGTACAGGTGGGTGCCGAACGGGGTGGCATCGAACTCGTAGCTGAAGCTCTGCCCCGGGGCGATGGATCCGGCGCCGATTCCCGGGGTTCCGTCCATGGTTGCCCGGTGGATGCCGTGGAAGTGGATCGTGTGGGGGTGCGCTCCCGCGTTGGCGAAGTGGATCCGCAGCGCATCTCCCTCCCGGGCCCAGAGGGTCGGTCCGGGGATCCTGCCGTTGTAGCTCCAGCCCGGGAACGTCACTCCCGGGGCGATCTCGAACTCCCTGTCCACCGCGACGAGGTCCCACTCCCGCAGCGTCCGGCCGTCAGGCAATGTGCTGGTCCTGCCGCGGTCGAAGTCGTGCAGGATGGCGGTCGGGTCAATGCCCGCCCGCTCCGGCGGAACGGAACCGCCGGCGAAGCCCGCATGTCCGGCATGGCTGGCCGGCGCCTGACCCCCCGCCCCGTGATGCGGGCCGCTCCCGTGAGCGTCCTTTGCTTCCTGTGGTGTCCAGCCGAGAAGTGCCGGAACTGCGGCGAATGAGGCCGCCCCGGAGAGCATGCTGCGCCGGCTCGGCAGCACCTCCACGACTGGTTTCGGCAACCCGTCCATCAGATCTCCAATGATCAAACACTCCCGTTAGGTCAGTCTAACATTCAGGTTTTGTTGGTAACATCGAAGCATGACAGTCTCCGATCTGACCGCCCCTGCCCAGGACTACTTGAAGATGATCTGGTCGGCCACGGAGTGGTCTGAATCGCCCATTACCGTCGGTGCGATGGCTGAGCGCATGGGAGTGAAGCCATCGACCGTATCGGACGGGATCAGGCGGCTCGCCAAACAGGGGCTGGTCACCCATGCCCCGTACGGCAGCATCGAACTGACCGACGCGGGAAGGGAACACGCGGTCGAGATGGTGCGCCGGCACCGCCTCCTGGAGACATTCCTGGTCCAGATCCTGGGATACGGCTGGGACGAGGTGCACGAGGAGGCCGAAGTTCTCGAACACGCCGTGTCTGCCACCATGATCCGGCGCATCGATGAATTGCTCGAACACCCGACGCGCGATCCCCACGGGGACCCCATACCTTCCCCGGGAGGTCTCCCCAACCCTCCAGAGGGTGTCCGCCTTGCCGCGGCCGACCCGGACCGGCCGGTCACGATCACCAGGATTTCCGACGCCGATCCGGACATGCTGCGCTACTTTGCCGAACTCGGACTAGCCCCGGACACCCAGCTCACGGTCCGGGCACACCGTCCCTACGCCGACATCACCACAATCCATCTGGATGGCCGCGAAGTGGACATCGACCTCGGGTCCTCGGCCGCCGAAGCCATCTGGGTGGTCGGGAACTGAACCGCTAAAGGGCCTTGATCATCCGGGTGTTGCCGAGGGTGTTCGGCTTCACCCGCGCGAGGTCCAGGAACTCCGCCACGCCCTCGTCATGGGAGCGCAGCAGTTCCGAGTACACCTGCGGATCCAGCGCCGACTGATCGGCCATCACCTCGAAGCCGTGCCGCTTGAAGAAGTCCACTTCGAACGTCAGGCAGAACACACGCGAGACGCCGAGGGCCGCGGCTTCCGCCAGGAGGCTTTCCACCAGGGCATGGCCCACCCCCCTGCCGCGCCAGGCGTTGGAGGCCGCAAGCGTGCGGACCTCCGCCAGGTCCTCCCACATGACGTGAAGGGCGCCGCAGCCAATCACCTCGCCGTCGTCCGACTCTGCAATGCGGAATTCCTGGAGGCTTTCGTAGTACGCCACCGTCTCCTTGGCCATGAGGATCCGCTCCTCGGCGAGCGGCGCCACAAGTCTCTTGATGGCGGCCACATCACTGGTGCGGGCGGGGCGGATGGTGAAGGAGTCAGTCACAGCCCCCATCTTACGGCGGCGGCTCCGGGACCCGCGGCAAGCACCATCAGGGAACCGGGACACGCAGAAGCCCCGCCGGCTCCCTTGCGGGTGCAGGCGGGGCTTCGTTGGCGCTGGAGTGCGGCTGTCGGATTGCTGCCGCTATGCGCTCGGAGCGATCTCCGGGATGCGGGGCTTGGCGTTGCCGGCGAAGGTGAACTTGGCGTCGTCTCCTTCGCCGTCCACATCCACCACCACGATGTCGCCCGCGTGGATCTCGCCGAAGAGGATCTTCTCGGAGAGCTGGTCCTCGATCTCGCGCTGGATGGTGCGGCGGAGCGGCCGTGCACCCATGGCAGGATCGTAGCCGCGGGTGGCCAGGAGCACCTTGGCCGCCTTGGTCAGCTCGATACCCATGTCCTTGTCCTTGAGGCGCTTCTCGAGGCGGCCCACGAACAGGTCCACGATCTCGATGATCTCGTCCTGCGTCAGCTGCGGGAACACCACGACGTCGTCAACACGGTTCAGGAACTCGGGGCGGAAGTGCTGCTTGAGCTCCTCCGTGACCCGGGCACGCATCCGGTTGTAGCCGGTCTGGGTGTCCGTGCCGGACTGGAAGCCGGTGGCGACGCTCTTGGAGATGTCCCGGGTACCCAGGTTGGTGGTCATGATGATCACGGTGTTCTTGAAGTCCACCACGCGGCCCTGGGAGTCGGTCAGGCGGCCATCTTCCAGGATCTGCAGCAGCGAGTTGAAGAGGTCCGCGTGGGCCTTCTCCACTTCGTCGAACAGGACCACGGAGAACGGACGGCGGCGCACCTTCTCGGTCAGCTGCCCGCCTTCTTCGTAGCCGACATAGCCCGGAGGGGCGCCAAAGAGCCGCGATACCGTGTGCTTCTCGGAGTATTCGGACATGTCCAGCGTGATGAGGGCGTCCTCTTCACCGAACAGGAATTCGGCCAGGGCCTTGGCGAGCTCGGTCTTGCCGACGCCGGTGGGGCCGGCGAAGATGAACGAACCGCCGGGGCGCTTCGGGTCCTTCAGCCCCGCACGGGTGCGGCGGATGGCCTGGGACAGCGCCTTGATGGCCTCGTCCTGGCCGACAACCCGCTTGTGCAGCTCGTCTTCCATCTTCAGCAGACGTGAGGACTCTTCCTCGGTCAGCTTGAACACCGGGATGCCCGTGGAGTTCGCGAGGACTTCAGCAATCAGGTCCTCGTCAACTTCGGAGATGTCATCCATCCCGCCGGTCTTCCAGTGGCGTTCCTTCTCCGAGCGCTCCGTGATGAGCTTCTGCTCCTTGTCACGCAGCGCGGCTGCGCCTTCGAAGTCCTGCGCGTCAATCGCGGACTCCTTCTCCATCTTCAGCTCGGAGATCCGCTCGTCCATTTCCTTGAGCTCCGGCGGAGCGGTCATGCGGCGGATGCGGAGGCGGGCTCCGGCTTCATCGATGAGGTCGATCGCCTTGTCCGGCAGGAAGCGGTCCGAAATGTAGCGCTCGGAGAGGTTCGCTGCCGAGGCGAGGGCGCCGTCGGTGATGGTGACGCGGTGGTGCGCCTCGTAGCGGTCACGCAGGCCCTTGAGGATCTCGATCGCGTGGGCAACCGACGGCTCCTTGACCTGGATCGGCTGGAAGCGGCGCTCAAGCGCGGCATCCTTCTCAATGTGCTTGCGGTACTCATCCAGGGTGGTGGCACCGATGGTCTGCAGTTCGCCGCGGGCCAGCATGGGCTTCAGGATCGAGGCCGCATCGATGGCGCCTTCGGCGGCACCGGCACCCACGAGGGTGTGGATCTCGTCGATGAAGAGGATAATGTCGCCGCGGGTGCGGATCTCCTTGAGGACCTTCTTCAGGCGCTCTTCGAAGTCACCGCGGTAGCGGGAGCCGGCCACGAGGGACCCGAGGTCCAGCGTGTACAGCTGCTTGTCCTTGATGGTTTCGGGGACATCGCCGCGGACGATCGCCTGGGCGAGGCCTTCGACGACGGCCGTCTTGCCGACGCCGGGCTCACCGATCAGCACGGGGTTGTTCTTGGTACGGCGGGAAAGGACCTGCATGACGCGTTCCATTTCCTGCTCGCGGCCGATGACGGGGTCCAGCTTGTTCTCGCGGGCGGCCTGCGTCAGGTTCCGGCCGAACTGGTCCAGGACCACTGAGCCTGCGGGAGTCCCCTCGGCCTGGCCCTGGCCAACGCCGGCGCCGGTGGCCTCTTTGCCCTGGTACCCGGACAGCAGCTGTATCACCTGCTGGCGGACGCGGTTGAGGTCGGCGCCGAGCTTTACCAGCACCTGGGCCGCAACACCCTCACCCTCGCGGATGAGTCCCAGCAGGATGTGCTCCGTGCCGATGTAGTTGTGGCCGAGCTGCAGGGCCTCGCGCAGCGAAAGCTCCAGCACCTTCTTTGCACGCGGGGTGAAGGGGATGTGGCCCGAGGGAGCCTGCTGTCCCTGGCCAATGATCTCCTGCACCTGCTCGCGGACGCCGTCGAGCGAAATGCTCAAGGACTCAAGAGCTTTGGCGGCAACGCCCTCACCCTCGTGGATCAGACCCAAGAGGATGTGTTCGGTACCAATGTAATTGTGGTTCAGCATGCGTGCCTCTTCTTGGGCAAGCACAACTACGCGACGGGCACGGTCCGTAAATCGCTCAAACATTTCGCCACACTCCTAGCTACGACGTACTTTGATGCTACGTGGGCAAGGTGCGACTTGGGGAGCTTGTTCGCCACAGGGGAAACCGCACCGAGTGAACGGCTGCGCATCCTGCCTGCTGGAAGCAGCTCCCCTGCCCGCTGGAAGCAGGCTGAAACTGCCGGTTCCGTACCAATGGCACGTACGGCGCGAGGGATTCATGCCGGGCCATTCCGCCGAAAACTTTGACCACCCGCCGCGATTCCTGCTTCTCAGGAGAATCGAGGGGTCAATGGGATTCGTGGGGGTTAGGAGTTTTTTTTCGCGCCGGAAGAATCCGTCCCCACAAAACGGGCCGCGGAATAAGGCTCCGGCGGCGAGATTGCATGATTAAAGGGCGGCGCCCCCGGTGTAGACCGGGGGCGCCGCCCTTTTATGCTCAGAGCCACAGCAATCTAGGCATTTGCCTTTTGGTACGCTTCCTGGATTTCAGCCTGGATACGGCCGCGGCTATTAACCGTGTAGCCGTGATCCCTGGCCCATTGGCGTATCTGCGCAGAGTCCTGATTGCGTCCGCCGGTTGCCCTGGTACGGGCAGGGCGGCCGCCGGACGTCTTGCGTCCGCTGGAAACAAAGCGTTCCAGCGCCGAGCGCAGTTCTGAAGCATTGGCCGATGACAAGTCAATTTCATAACTGACGCCATCGAGCCCAAAGCGGACGGTTTCGTCCGCCGATCCCCCATCCAGATCGTCAACGAGGACGATATTTACTTTCTGTGCCATCAAAATTCTCTCTTTTGGAAAGGGACGTGTGATCAGATAAGCAGGATGTTTCCACCTAAAGTATCTCCCCGATTAAGGCAACGCGTCAAAACACGCATTGGTTCCTTGGCGTAGCCGGAGAAGAAATGGCGGCCGCTATTTGTCAGATTCGTCCGGAGAGCCCGAAGTACCTGCCGGCGGAAATGCCTGCGGGCGGTCCTGCGGCGATTTCGGCGGCGTTGAGGGCTGCGACTTATTCTGCGGGGCGGCCTGCGCGGACCGCGCATCCGCTTCGGCCTGCGCCTTGGCCTCGGCCTGGCGTTCGGCCTTGTCAGCGTTGAAGATCGCCTTCATGGCAAACCAGAACAGCAGGCCCACCACTAGTGAGGGCAGCAGGACCGCGACGTACTCCACGCTCAGTGGCCTTCGGGCTTCAGGAGCGGGAAGAGGATGGTCTCCCGGATGCCGGCGCCGGTGAAGAGCATGACGAGGCGGTCAATACCCAGGCCTATGCCGCCCATGGGAGGCGCACCGTACTCAAGGGCCCGCAGGAAGTCCTCGTCCAGCTGCATGGCTTCGACGTCGCCTGCCGCCGCATGCCGGGACTGCTCGGTAAGGCGTTCCCGCTGGATGACGGGGTCAATGAGTTCGGAGAAGGCGGTGCCGCGCTCCATGCCGCCGATGATGAGGTCCCAGGCCTCGATCAGCCGGCCGTCCTCACGGTGCGGGCGGGCCAGCGGCTGGGCCGACGGCGGGTAGTCGTAGACGAAGGTCGGGTTCAGCAGGGTGGGCTCCACGATCTCGCCGAAGAGTTCCACGGCGAGCTTCTCGGCGTCCCACTTGGGGTCCATCTTGACGTCGTGCTTCTCCGCGACCGCACGCAACTCCTCCAAGGGAGTGTCCGGGGTGATCTCCTGGCCGACGGCCTCGGACAGCCCGGGGTACACGGACAGCCAGGTCCAATCGCCGTCGAGGTTGATCTCCCCCGCTTCGGTCTGCAGGATGCGGCCGGCGCCCACGGCGTCAGCCGCATCGAGGATGATCTCCTTGATCCGGTCCGCCATGACGAACTGGTCGGCCCAGGCCTCGTAGCACTCAAGCGTGGTGAATTCGGGGCTGTGGGTGGAGTCCACGCCCTCGTTGCGGAAGACGCGGCCCATGTCGTACACACGGTCAATGCCGCCCACCACCGCGCGCTTGAGGTACAGCTCGGTGGCGATGCGCAGGGTCATCTTCTGGTCGAACGCGTTCATGTGCGTCTCGAACGGGCGGGCCAGGGCGCCGCCGTGGACCAGCTGGAGGATGGGGGTCTCCACCTCAACGTAGCTGTGGCGGTGCAGGCTCTCGCGGATCGAGCGGGTGATGGCTGCGCGGGTGTAGACCATTTCGCGGGCCTCGTCGCGCACCATCAGGTCCACGTAGCGCTGGCGGACGCGGGTTTCCTCGTTCAGCTCGGCGTGCAGCACCGGCAGCGGACGCAGGGCCTTTGACGCCATGGACCAGGAGTCGGCCATGACGGAGAGCTCTCCGCGGCGGGAGGAAATAACCTCGCCCTTGATGAAAACGTGGTCGCCGAGGTCCACCAGGGCTTTCCAGTCCGCGAGCGCTTCTTCGCCGACGTTGGCCAGGCTGAGCATGGCCTGGAGGCGGGTGCCCCTGCCGTCAACGCCGCCTTCCTGGAGCGTGGCGAAGCACAGCTTGCCGGTGTTGCGGACGAAGACCACGCGGCCGGTCACGCCGACGACGTCCCCGGTGGTGTCGTCGGCTTCCAGGTGTGCGTACTTTTCACGGATTTCGCTGAGCGAATGCGTCCGCTCAACACCCACCGGATACGCCTCGGTGCCGCGTTCGATCAGCTTGGCGCGCTTTTCCATGCGGATGCGCATCTGCTCGCTGGCGTCGAGCGGCTCTGGGGCATTTTTGGGGGCGGGGGTGTTTTGGGAAGTCACAAGCATCAAGTTTACCGGGACTTCGCCTGCGCGGCTTTCGGGCTTCCGCGGCACCCGTTCGGCTGCCGCAATCACATCAGGGGCGGGGCATAGACTCGGGCTGTGGAGACTTGGACTGTTGAAACGGACGACGGCGGCCGGCTGGAGGTGCATTCCTTCCGGCCCGGGCTGCTCACCTCCGCTGACGGCGGCCCGGCAGCGTCCCGCACCGCTCCCGAGGCCGCCAGCGCCTCCGGTGACGCGCCCCCGGCGGAGGCTCCCGGCGTCGTCGTTATCCACGGCACCCTGGTGACCGATGCCCTGTACCGGCCGTTCGCCCGCAAACTCAGCCTCCTGCTCAGCCGCCCGGTGCACTGCTACAACCGCCGTGGCCGGGCCGGATCCCCGCCGCAGCCGGACGGCTACTCGGCGGCCACCGAGGTGGGCGACCTTGCCGCCGTCATGCGGGCCACCGGGTCCGAGGATGTGGTGGCCCACAGTTACGGCGGCTTCGTGGCACTGCAGGCTGCCCGCAGCATGCCGATCCGGCGGCTCGTGACGTACGACGCCGCGGTGTCCCTGTCCGGCAACCTGGACCACCGGTGGCGCCCGGAGCTGGAGCAGGCCGTCACCGATGGCCAGCTCAACCACGCCTGGGCGCACCTGGTGCAGGGACTCGCCACGGCGGGACCGGTGTCCTACCTGCCGCTGGGGGCCCTGCGGATGCTGAGCATCCTGTCCGCCCGGACCAACCTCGGCGCAGAGATGCGGCAGCTCCTGCCCACCGCCGTCGCAGAAATGCGGGCGGTGCTCGACGCCAACGCGGAGCTCAACGACTTCACCGGGCTGACCACCCCCACGCTGATGCTCAGCGGCGGCTGGAGCCCGGGATACTTCGCCGATACCGGCCGCCAGCTGGCCGCGGCCGTTCCCGCGATCGAGTTCGCTGTGGTGCCGGGGCAGCTGCACGAAGGTCCCATCCGTCCCGGGAAACGCCTGGCCGTCCGGATGGCACGCTTCCTGAACGGCACCGACGGCAGCATCCAGTCGCTCAGCAGGCGGCGCCGGCGCCGGTAGGCAATCGCCATCTCGTTCGTGAGCGATATCTCCCAGTGCTTCCGGACGCGACCTGGCTGTCAGAGGACCGCCACCTCCGATAGGCTCGGAGCATGACGCGCGAGATCATCAGCACACCCGACGGCGGCACTCTCGAGTTGTTCAGCACGGGCGCTGAACTCGCCTCCGCTGGCTCCGGCGTGGTTGTGGTGACAGCATCTATGGTCACGGCAGCCGATTACACGCGCTTCGCCCAGAAACTCAGCGCTTCACTGGGCCGGCCGGTGCACACATTCAACCGGCGGGGCCGCGGCAGTTCGTCCGAGCAGCCCGGTGACTACACGCTGGACGTTGACATCCGCGACCTCGAAGCCGTGATGAAGCACACCGCCAGCACGGACGTCTTCGGGCACAGCTTCGGCGGTGCAGTGGCGATTCACGCGGCCCGCCACCTGCCGGTGGAGCGGCTCGCTGTCTACGATCCGGCGGTCTCCGTCAACCAGAGTGTCAAGGCCGACTGGACCACGGAATATGAGCGCGCGACGGCGGCGGGAGACGACGACCGCGCCCTCGCCGTCCTGCAGCGGGGGCTGGAGGCGGGCGGGCCCTTCTCGTCGCGCATGCCGCTGTCCATGCTGACCCTCGCCAACAAGCTCACGGCCGGAACGTCTGTGGGAAAGCAGCAGCGCGAGATGATGCGCACGGGCGTCCGCGAGATCAAGGCGATCATCGCGGCGGACATGCCCGCCGAACCGTTCCTGGAACTGCCACTCGAAACGCTCATCATCGTGGGCGAAAAGAGCCCGGCCTATTTCGGTGTGGCGTGCGGGCAGATCCACGACGTCCTCTCCGGGTCCAGCTACACCATCCTCCCCGGCTTCGGGCACGACGGCGTCAACCGCGCCCCGGACAGGCTCATCACCGAGCTGAGCGACTTCTTCGCCGGCTGATCCTGGCCCCGCGCGAACAAGCAGATAACGCCCCCAAGCAGGGGAAAACAGGGCGTTACCTGCCAGTTCGCGCTTAGTGAGCGGGGTTTAGTGGGTGGGGGCGGGGGCCGCTTCGGCGCCTGCCGTCTTTCGCATCATGGCGGACAGGACGACGGCGGCAACGGCGATCACTGTTGCCGTCAGGAACGCGGCGCTCATTCCCGCAACGAGCCCCGACCCTGCAGCGACCACAGCGAAGATGGACACCAGTAGCGCCGTGCCCGCGGCACCTGCGACCTGCTGCAGTGTGCTCATGATGGCCGAACCGTGCGAGTACAGGTGCGGCGGCAGCGGGTTCAGTCCCGTGGTGAAAGCCGGCGTGAACAGCAGCGCAAGACCGAAACTCAGCCCGACGTGCAGGGTGACGATCCACCACACCGCTGTGCCCGCGTCGAGCATGGAAAACTGCCACAGCGCCAGAACCATCAGGGACGAACCCGTCACGGTGAGGGGAAGCGGCCCCACCCTGTCGAACAGCCGGCCGATCACCGGGCCGAGCAGGCCCATGGCGAGTCCTCCCGGCAGCAGCGCGAGGCCGGTCTCGAGGGATTTCAGGCCTCGGATCTCCTGCAGGTACAGCGGCAGCAGGATCACGGCGCCAAAGAGGGCAATCATGGCCACCACCATCAGCAGCACCGACACCGTGAACATCCGGAAATTGAAGGCCCTCAGGTCCAGCAGCGGCGCCTCGGACTTCTGCAGCCGCAGCTGGCGCAGCACGAACGCCACGAGCCCGGCGACGCCGACGGCCAGGGCAACCAGCGCGCCCGTGCTGGGTCCGCCGCCGGCACCATGGCCTCCGCCGATCTGGCTGAGTCCGTACACGAGCCCGCCGAATGCGGGGACGGTCAACACCACGGACAGGAAGTCGAGCCTGGCCTTGGCGGTCTCGCCGACGTTCGTCAGGTAGCGGGCACCGATCGCCAACGCTGCCAGCGCGATCGGCAGGACGAAGACGAACATGAAGCGCCACGAGAAGTGTTCCAGGATCAGGCCGGACACCGTGGGGCCCATCGCCGGGGCCACGGAGATGGCAATGCTGACATTGCCCATGACGGCGCCGCGGCGGGCCAGCGGAACGAGGGTGAGGATGGTCGTCATCAGCAGCGGCAGCATGATCGCGGTACCGCCTGCCTGGATGACCCTTGCCAGCAGGAGGATCCCGAAGCCGGGTGCCAGCGCGGCCAGCGCGGTTCCGCCGGAGAAAAGCCCCATGGCGAGCAAAAACACGGCACGGGTGGACAGCCGCTGCAGAATGAAGCCGGTGGTGGGAATCACGACGGCCATGGTGAGCATGAAGCCCGTGGAGAGCCACTGCACCGTGGGGGCGTCCACCCGAAGGTCCACCATCAGGCGCTGCAGGGCAACGTTCATGATGGTCTCGTTGAGGATCACCACGAAGGTGGCCACGAGCAGCGTGACGATGACCGTGACGGACTCGCGTGACATTTTGTCGCCGGAGGGAGCAGGCCTGTGGGCCTCCGGCGTCCGGACCGTCGAGGTGTCCGTCTGCTGAGTGGCGGCCTGCGTTCCGGAAGGCTCCCGCCCGGGCTCACCGTACGAATTTGACGTGACTTCGGTAGACATGGAGAGACCCTCAGAGAGTTGGAAAGGATTGCCGGCGGGCAGCGCCGCTGCAGACTCCAACAGTCTAGTGTCCCCGGACATTCCCGTACACGGGGCACGGGGCCCTAAGGGCGCCCGAAAGCCCGCCCTAGGAGCTCAGCGGGAGGTTGTCGATCAGCCGCACCGGACCGACTTTGGCTGCGACGATGGCCAGCGCCTCACCCCGGAACGGCGTCTCCCGGCAGTTCTCGGCCAGCGGTTCCAGGGTCCGGGGATCCACCACCTCCAGATAGTCCAGCTCCACCAGGGGCTGGGACTCGATCAGGGCCAGGGCAGACTCGACCTCCAGCGGCTTGCGGGCATTGGCCCGCTCCTCGAGGAGCCGCAGCGCGCGGGAGAGGACCAGCGCAGCCTCGCGCTCCTCGGCGGACAGGAAGCGGTTGCGGCTGGACAGCGCCAGCCCGTCTGCTGACCGGATGGTGGGAACGCCGACGATTTCCACCGGAAAGTTCAGATCCGCGACCATCTGCCTGACCAGTGCCAGCTGCTGTGCGTCCTTCTGCCCGAAGTAGGCGCGGTAGGCGGGGAGGCCTCCCCCGGAGCCGGTGACGAATGCGTTGGCCCCGGGCAGTCCGGTGGCCGGAATCCCGAGGTGCAGCAGTTTGGCCACCACGGTGAGGGCGCCGTCGAAATGCCCCGGGCGCGACGCTCCCTCCCATTTTTCACCGAGCCTGCCGGACGTGATCCGGACCGTCGGCTGCCCGTCCGGGTACATCTCCTCCAGCGAGGGGGCGAACACCAGGTCGACCCCCTGCGCCTCGAGCAGCGCCAGGTCATCCTGCAGGGTGCGCGGATAGCGGTCGAGGTCCGCCGCATCGCCAAACTGCAGCGGGTTCACAAAGATGGACGCCACCACCACGTCATTCTGTTCGACGGCGGTGCGCGCCAACCGCGCGTGGCCCTCGTGCAGGGCGCCCATGGTAGGTACGAGTCCCTGGGAGGAACCCTCCTTTTGGGTCAGGAGCAGGCGGCTCTGGGCGCGCAGGGATGCCGCGGTCGTAACGAGTCGGATTGCCATGTCAGTGTCCTCCCTTGGCCCCGGGGCCGTCTTCGTCTGGTCCGTCTTCAGCCGTGGCGGTGAGGGCTTGGCGGATGTCGTCCAGCTGGTCAGCCTTCAGCAGCCCCCTGCTTTCGGCCCGCCGCGCCGTTGCCCGCGCCATCGCCAGGTACGCGGCGAGGATGTCGCCGCCGGCACCGGCGTCCTGCTCGCGAAGTGCCCGCGCATGTGCCGCGACGGTCCCCGCGTCTCCCCGGGCCACCGGGCCGGTCAGCGCCGACTCGCCGGAGGCGAGGGCATTCTCGAGCGTGGCCCTCAGCAGCGGGCCGAGCATGCGTTCGGGAGCGTCCACGCCCACTTCACTCAGCAGCTGGGAAGCCTGTGCGACGAGCGTGACCAGGTGGTTCGAGCCGTGCGCCAGGGCGGCGTGGTAAATGATCCGGTCCGCTTCGGCGATCACCACCGGCTCGGCCCCCATTTCCACCACCAATGCCTGCGCGATGGGCAGCATGACCGCATCCGCCGTGACCCCGAACGTGCAGTCCAGGAGCCGGGTCAGGTCAAGGCTCATGCCGGTGAAGGTCATGGCCGGGTGCAGGGCCAGCGGCACGGCACCGGCGGCACGGACGGGACGCAGGACGCCCACGCCGAAGCGGCCCGACGTGTGGGCAACGAGCTGCCCCGGCTGCCAGGCGCCGAGCTTCGCCAGCCCCTCCACCAGCCCGCCCAGGGCGTCGTCCGGCACGGCCAGGATCACCAGTTCCGAGCGCTCCACAATGTCCTGCACCTCCAGGACGGGAACGCCGGGGAGCAGCGTCTCCGCCCGTTCCCGGCTGGCCTCTGACACGGCGGAAACCCCGACGACGGCGTGTTCGGCCGCGCGCAGCGCAGCGCCAAGGACGGCGCCTACTTTGCCGGCCCCAATGATTCCAACGCCAAGGCGTCCGGGCTTAGCCACGTTGCGGGCCTTCCTGTTGGGGTGATGGAGAAGTCTGCTGGTTGAGTTTGTCGAGATCGGTTTCGCTCCCCATCCGCTCCCTAACCTCGCCAGCTCGGCCAGGGAACCCAGCGGTCGTGGCCCCAGGCTCAACCAGCGGCGGCTGCTCAACCAGCGGGGCCACTTGCGCCAGCCACTGCTCGCTGGTCTGGCGACGCCGGGCGGCCCGGGCGCGGGCGGCCTGCTGGTCGAAGAGTCCCCGCGCCTCGTCCACGTCGGCCTGGATCACGCGCGGGGTGACCGGGCCGGCGGTGGTGTGCAGGACGAGATCCGCGAGTCCGAACCGGCGCGCCAGCGGACCCTGGTGCAGCGCCATCGACTGTGTGCGCTGATGCGGCACCACCACAAGCTGCCGCCACCAGCGGCCGGACCGCATGAGCAGGGCGGTGTCCGTGGCGGTGAAGCCATTCCGCCGCCATCCCAGCGGGGCGAGGAAACGGCCGCGGCGCGGCGTGGTCACAAAGCCTCCGTCGGAATCCAGGCCGTTCAGCCCGCCATGGAAAACCCCCACGGGGTCGGCGGTTCCCGGGTCCGGCAGGACCATTGCCAGCATGTTCAGCACGTCGCCGATGCCGCCGACGGGCAGCAGCGTGGTCCGCGATCCCCCCTCGCCGTTGTTCCCGACGGCCCCGTACCCCGCCACGTTGACCTGCATCCGGTACCAGCCGAAGATGCGCCACAGAGGCGGCTGCACCACCCTCAGCGCCTGGACCCTGCCTGGCGGCAGGGTCTGCGCCTGGGTGTCCAGCAGGCCGTAGCGGAGGCGGATGCCGTCCGGGGAGATGGCAGCCGTGAAGTTGTATCCCTTATGGAACGATGCCCAGTACGCGGCGAACAGGCCCAGCGCCGCGGGAATCAGGTAGAGGAAAAATCCCCGGTTCTCGGTGATCGCGGACAGCACCACGGACGCCACGCCGCCGAGGATGATGAAGACACTCTGCTCGCTCAGCAGCAGGGATCCGATGAGGCGCGACGGCGGGACGCGCAGCACCTGGTGCTCCGGCGCCTCCGGTGGGGCTGCTTCGACCTGCCCGGGCTCCAGCTGCACGCCCGAGGCGCGCGCCAGGATGGCGGCGCGCAGCTGCCGGGCATCGTCCAGGCGGAGATAGGCAAGCCGCACCGCGGATTCGCCGGCGTCCGCCACCTCGAACTTCAGTTCCGCGAGCCCGAAGATCCTCGCCAGCAGCGGCTGGACAATGTCGATCGCCTGGACCCGGTCCAGCCGGGCCTGGCGCTGCTGCTTGAACAGGAAGCCCGTGTTGACGCGGACGTAGCCTTCGGCCACCTGGTACCGGGTGAAGTACCAGGACAGGATGAACCCGGAAACCGCGAGCAGCAGCATGGCGGCACCGCCGGCGAGGAGCCACGGCGTGCGGCCGGCTATCCGGTCGTCAACGAGCGGGCCGCCCTGCAGCATCCTCTCGAACGAGTCACGCCCGAAGAAGTACCCGATGGCCACGAGCGCCAACCAGCCCCGCACGAAGGGGGACGCCGGATGCACCCGGAGCCACTCGCCGTCGGGCGTTCCTGAAGGGTGCCCGGCCGCGGTCACAGTCCGGCCAGCCTGGCTTCACCGCGCGCCGAGAGCTGTTCCCGCAGCCGCGCACCTTCCGCGGTGGGCAGTCCCGGGATCGTGGCGTTCGTCCCGGCGGACGCCGTGTGAAGCTTGACCGTGCACAGCCCCAGGCTCCGTTCGACCGGGCCCGCGCTGATGTCCACGTACTGCATCCGGCCGTACGGGACCACCATGACGCGCTGGAAGAAGATGCCGCCGCGGATCAGCAGGTCGTCGTCGCGCTCGGCGTAGCCGATGGCCCGGACCTGCCGCGGAATCAGGACCAGGCGCCACAGCGCGAGGACAAGTATGAACGCCGGCACCGCGATGGCGAACCACAACGGCGGCCAGCGCCACCAGCCCAGCAGGACGAACGCCAGAGGCAGGCTCAGGACGGCCACCGTGATCAGGTTTCCCACGGCCCATTCCACCACGCGGACCGTGACATATTTGGGCGAAACGCGCAGCCACGCGACCCCGGGGGGATCAATCGCCGCGGTAGGCATATTCGCCTTCCCCCTTGGCCTTGCCTGGGCGCGGCCGGCCCGGGAGCCCGTTCCCGGCCTCGGAGTCGCCGTCCTCCGGCGGAATCTTGCAAAAGCGTTCGACGACGAGCCCCACCACGATCATGACCAGCCCGCCGCCGGCCATGCCGAGAGCGAGCCACGTGAGTTCCTGGCTGTTCCGCAGGCTCCAGATCTGCAGCAGCTCAACGAAGATCCCCGCGTGCCAGCCGAGCAGCATGGCGCCTGTGTAGGCACAGGCCTGCGCGAGGACCAGGGTCCAGGCGGCCAGGATCGGGTTGAGCATTTTCTTCTTCTTGCCGTTCCGCCAGCGCAGCACACGGATGCCCAGCACCAGGGTGAGGACCACGATCACGCCCATCGTCACCAGGCCGGTGGGAGGCAGCACCGGGGTGGCCAGTCCGTACCGGCCACCCAGCACGGCCGCGGACCAGCCGGCGATGGCCAGAGCCAGGCCGACCACCGCGAGCAGCAGCGGGTTCAGGGGCTTCACTGCTATTCCACCGCCCCCGCCGTGGGGATTCCGTTGAAGTCGCCGAAACCGTCAAACGGGGTGAGGTCCGCGAAATCGGCGGCCCGGGCTGCCAGCGCGCCGACCCGCTCCCCGTTCAGGATTGCGGTGGGCTCGATGAGCGACCAGGGGTAGAGCACGAAGGCCCGTTCAGCCGCGCGCGGGTGCGGCAGGGTCAGCTCGGGATCTGAGCTTTCCAGGTCCCCGTAGACGATGATGTCCACGTCAAGGGTCCGCGGTCCCCAGCGCACCTCGCGGACCCGGTGGTGCTTGTTTTCAACCGCCTGGCAGTGCCTGAGGAGGTCGAGGGGTTCCAGCGAGGTTTCCACCGAAATCACCATGTTGAGGAAATCAGGCTGGCCTTCCGGCCCGCCTACCGCTTTGGTCTGCACCACCGGCGAGACCGCGAGGAGACGCACTTCCGGCCGGTCCACGAGGTCCGCAACGGCCCCGGACAGCGTGTCGTTGCGCTCCCCCAGATTGCTGCCCAGGGCCAGGACCGACCGCGTGTAGCGGCCGTTGGTGGGGGCCGTGTTCATGTGCGCTCCCGGTAAACGCTGACCGCGACGTCGCCGAAAGGAACCTCGATGGGCGCCTTCGGCTTGTGCACAGTGATCTCCACGGCTTCGATGTTGAATTCCTTGAGCAGGCCTTCGGCCATTCTCACAGCCAGGGCTTCGATCAGGTTCAGGGGCTCACCGGTGATCCAGTCTTTGATCCGCCCTGCCACTTCCCCATAGTGGGCGGTATCCCTGACGTCATCCGATGCAGCAGCCCGGCCGAAGTCCAGGTGCAGGACGGCGTCCACCACGAACGGCTGGCCCTCGCGGCGCTCAAAGTCGAACACCCCGTGATAGCCGGTCGCGGTGACACCGCGCAGTGAGATCCTGTCCATCGTTTTCCTGCTCAGCCTCTCCTAGTCAGCGGCCGGGATTCGGTGCGCCCAGGCGGGCGGCGACCTTGACGGCGTCCAGGCTGGGGCCGACGTCGTGCACGCGCACGGCCCAGGCGCCGCGGGCGGCGGTGATCGCAGTGATGGCGGCGGTGGCGGCGTCACGCTCCTCCGGGAGCGCCGCCTTGCCGGCCACGGTCAGCAGGGTGCCCAGGAAGCGCTTGCGGGAGACCCCGACGAGCACCTTGTGGCCCATCGCCTCAAGCCGGTCAAGGTTCCCCAGGAGTTCCCAGTTCTGCTCGTCGGTCTTGGAGAAGCCGATGCCCGGGTCAATGATGATCTGTTCAGGCTGCACGCCTGCGGCATACAGCTTGTCCCGCACGCCGCTGAGCTCGGCGACGACGTCATCCGCCACATCCTGGTAGTCGGTCAGGGACGTCATGGTCTTCGCGTCGCCGCGGCGGTGGGTCAGAACGTACGGCGCTTTGCTCTTGGCCACGAGTTCGGCCATGCCCGGCTCGATGGTCAGGCCGGAGACATCGTTGATGATCGCCGCTCCCGCTTCAAGGGCGGCTTCCGCCGTGGAGGCGTGGGTGGTGTCGATGCTGACCAGGGCGCCGGCCTTGGCCAGCGCGGCAACGACGGGCAGGACGCGCCGCTGCTCCTCTTCGGGGCTGACGTCCTCCGCGCCGGGGCGCGTGGACTCGCCGCCGACGTCGATGATGTCCGCGCCGGCGTAAAACATCCGGAGGCCGGCAGCAATGGCGTTGTCCGCCGTCGCGTGCTTGCCGCCGTCGCTGAACGAATCCGGAGTGACGTTCAGGATGCCCATGACGAGCGACCGGCCGGTGGGCAGGTCTTCAAATTTGGCAGCCGGCCGCGGTTTGCGCAGAACGGGCAGCGGGGATGTTGCGGGTCCGGTTCCAGGTGCTGCAGCTAGGGAGTCCATAGTCTGTTGTTTACCTTCCGAGTATGAGGCTCATGGCTTCGGCACGGGTGGCCGGGTCATGAAGTTGCCCGCGGACCGCGCTTGTGACGGTTTTGGCCCCGGGCTTGCGGATGCCGCGCATGGACATGCACATGTGTTCGCATTCCACCACCACAATGGCACCGCGCGGCTTGAGGAATGTGACGAGCGCTTCGACGATCTCCGTGGTGAGCCGTTCCTGCACCTGGGGACGGCGGGCGTAGATGTCCACCAGCCGTGCCAGCTTGCTCAGGCCCGTCACCTTGCCCTCGTGCGACGGGATGTAGCCTACGTGGGCCACACCGTGGAACGGCACGAGGTGGTGCTCGCACGTTGAGTAGAACGGGATGTCCTTCACCAGCACCAGTTCCTCGTGGTCGAGGTCGAAGGTGGTGGACAGCACGGTGGCCGGATCCTGGTGCAGGCCGGCGAAGACCTCGGCGTAGGCCTTGGCGACACGCTTGGGCGTGTCCTGCAGGCCGCCGCGGTCCGGGTCCTCCCCGATGGCCAGCAGGATTTCCCGCACAGCCGCTTCAATCCGTGGCCTGTCCACCTTGTGGTGCTTGCCGGATCCGCCGTGCGCCGAGTGGTCGGCGGAGGCGGAAAAGTCATCGTCGTCGAAGTGAGTCACAGCAAAGAGCTTAGCCGTGGTGGCCGTCCGGGCCCGCTTCCGTGACTCCGCCCTGGAAGGTGGCATCCTCGGGAACACCCTGCGGATGCGGCGGCAGGGCGTCCAGCGGCTCCTCCAGCCGGGCCTCCTTGGCTTCTTCCTGGGCCTCGCGTTCGGCCTTCTCCAGCCGCGACTCCACCGGGCCGGCCTTCTGGACGGGACGGGTTTCCTTGGACAGCCACACTTCGCGGAAGTCGCGCTTGCGGATGTCGCGGAAGACGTCGGCGATCTCGGCCTGGTTCAGGGTTTCCCGTTCCAGCAGTTCCAGGGCCAGACGGTCCAGGACATCGCGGTTCTCGGTGAGAATGGCGTAGGCCTCGTCGTGGGCCTGGTCGATGAGGCGGCGGACCTCCTCATCGACGATGTAGGCGATCTGGTCCGAGTAGTTGCGCTCGTGGCTGGCGTCGCGGCCGAGGAACGGCTCGCCGCCGCCCTGGCCCAGGCGAACCGCGCCGACGCGTTCGCTCATGCCGTACTGCGTGACCATCTGGCGGGCCGTGGCGGTGGCTTTTTCGATGTCGTTCGAGGCGCCGGTGGAGGGATCGTGGAAGACGATCTCTTCGGCGACGCGGCCGCCCATGGCGTAGGCCATCTGGTCGAGGAGCTCGTTGCGGGTGACGGAGTACTTGTCGTTTTCCGGGACCACCATGGTGTAGCCGAGGGCGCGGCCGCGGGGCAGGATGGTGATCTTGGTGACCGGCGCCGAGTTGCGCAGTGCTGCCGCCACCAGGGCGTGGCCGCCTTCGTGGTAGGCCGTGATCTTGCGCTCGTGTTCCTTCATGACGCGGCTGCGCTTCTGCGGGCCGGCCATGACACGGTCAATGGCCTCGTCCAGGGCGCGGTCATCGATCAGGTTGGCGTTGGAGCGGGCGGTCAGCAGCGCGGCCTCGTTGAGCACGTTGGCAAGGTCTGCGCCGGTGTAGCCCGGGGTCTTCTTGGCAACGGCCTTGAGGTCCACGCCCTGCGCGATCGGCTTGCCCTTGGCGTGCACGTGGAGGATCTGGTCGCGGCCTACGAGGTCGGGGGCTTCGACCGAAATTTGCCGGTCGAAACGGCCGGGGCGCAGCAGCGCCGGGTCAAGGACGTCGGGCCGGTTGGTGGCGGCGATCAGGATGACGTTGGTCTTGACGTCGAAGCCGTCCATTTCGACGAGCAGCTGGTTGAGGGTCTGCTCGCGTTCGTCGTTGCCGCCGCCGATGCCGGCACCGCGGTGGCGGCCTACGGCGTCGATCTCGTCGACGAAGATGATGGCGGGCGAGTTGGACTTGGCCTGTTCGAAGAGGTCGCGGACACGGGAGGCGCCCACACCGACGAACATTTCGACGAAGTCCGAACCCGAGATCGAGAAGAACGGCACACCGGCCTCGCCCGCGACGGCGCGGGCCAGCAGGGTCTTGCCGGTGCCCGGAGGGCCGTACAGCAGCACACCCTTGGGGATCTTGGCGCCCACAGCCTGGAACTTGGCCGGCTCGGCCAGGAATTCCTTGATTTCCTGAAGCTCTTCGACGGCTTCATCGGCGCCGGCAACGTCCGCGAAGGTCACCTGCGGCATGTCCTTGTTGACCATCTTGGCCTTGGACTTGCCGAACTGCATGACCTTGGACCCGCCGCCCTGCATCCGGGACAGCAGGAACCAGAACAGGACACCGAGCAGCAGCACGGGGATCAGCAGGGAGAACAGCCCGGAGAGCCAGTTGCTCTCCACGGGCTGGTCCGTGTATCCCTTGGAGGGGTTGGAGTCGGTGACGGCCTTGACCACGTCCGGCCCGCGGTCGTTGACGAAGAAGAACTGGACGTTTTTGCCCTTGTCCTGCCCGTCGATGACCAGGTTGTCCTTCAGGACCAAATCCACACGGTTCTCGCCGTCGAAGATCTTTGCCTGTTCAACCTTGCCGCTCTCGGCAAGCAGCTCGAGGCCCGGCTGGGTGTCGATCCGCGTCGCACCGCCCGGAGCCAACGTTGCAAAAGCCAGCAGGAGCATACCGACAACAACGATGATCCAGATGCCCGGGCCCTTGAAGAAACTCTTAGCTTTCATCTGTTCGGGGCTGGCCCCGTCCCTCCTGGTAGTGCTGCACGGCGCGTGGTCTGCGCGCGTGTGGTGCTGCTTCAGCTTCTAGCATTACACCGCCGCCCTAATTCACGCACGGTGTACAGCAAAAGTTCCCTATGGGCGTAGTCTCCGGGGGCCTCGAGCCCGCTGTTACCGGAGCCGCCCGGTGCCGCCAAGTCATTTTTGCACCACTTTGGCGCCGCGCCAGATCCGGCTCCTGCGTAACCCCTGAGTCCGTCCTATCCGCGGTCCGCCAAAGTGGTGCAGAAATGCGTCACGGCTGCCGCCTGGCTGCCGCCACGCACGTTGCCCGGCAGGTTCTCCACATAGCGTGCTGTCCATGTTCCGGGTTGGCCGTGCGGCCGGGCACGCTGGACGCTATGCAGCCTTCGGATTTCCTCACCCGGCAGGGCGGCGTGGCCAGGCTGGCGCACCTCCGGAGTGCTGGCTTCACCCGGAGCCAAATAGGCCAGGCAGTGAACTCAGGGCAGGTGCTGAAACCCCGGCACGGTGTCTACCGCTCGCCCGGAGCCAGCGATGACTTCGTGCGCGCCTACGAAGTCAACGCAGCCGTTACCTGCGTGTCGGCGGCGGGCCACTATTCGCTCTGGACGCTGAGGGATCCTGGCCGGCCACACCTGGCGGCCAACCACCGGCGCCTTCCCTCCCAAGTCGTGGCCCATCGGTTCAACGGAAATATCTCGACGCTGCTGCCTCCGGTGCTTCCGTTGAGGGACGTCCTGGTCCATGCACTCCAGTGCCTCCCCGAACTGGAAGCCCTCGTTATGGTCGAATGTGCCTACAATCGCGGCGAGACCGATCCCGATTTCCTGCGGCGGCTGCTGCCCGGCAACCGGAACGGCCGCGCTCGGGCTGTTCTGAATCTTGCCGAGCGCGGTGCGGATTCGCTGCTGGAAACGGTGGCCCGCGTCCTCTTTCGACGCCACGGATTCGAGGTCCGGACGCAGGTATTCCTTGAGGGCATCGGCTACGTGGACTTCCTGATCAACGGATGCCTGATTGTTGAGATTGACGGGGTGGGCTTCCACTTCAACAAGGCCCAGTTCAAGAAGGACATCCGGCGGAACAATGTTGGCGCAGCAGCCGGCTACCGGGTGCTGCGATACCTTTACGAGGACGTGCTGCACCGCCCCGAGCAGATGCTGGAACAGATCCGGCTGACTCTGGCCACTCCCCCGCGGTCAACCCGCTGACGCCGCGCGCCCTCTTGCGCGGCGCAGACTGCCTGGCACCGCCCACGCGTCGGCCCCGGCGCCACATTTTTGCTCGTCTTTAACCCCGCCCTAAAGCAGTCGCGCCGCCGGCGGGCCCTCACACAGAGGGTTCGACGGCGGCGCGGTCACCGAAGCGGTGCAGAAATGCAGAGCCCCGGCGAATTGCAGAGCTTACTCGTAGACGTGCGGTGCCAGGGTGCCCACGAAGTCCAGGTTGCGGTACTTTTCGGCGTAGTCCAGGCCATAGCCCACCACGAACTCGTTGGGGATGTCGTAGCCGACGTATTTGACGTCGATCTCCACCTTGGCCGCCGTCGGCTTGCGGAATGCCGTGCAGACTTCGACGGACGCGGTGCCGCGGGACTCAAGGTTGGTCTTGAGCCAGGAGAGGGTGAGCCCGGAATCGATGATGTCTTCCACGATGAGCACGTCCTTGCCCATGAGGTCGGTGTCGAGGTCCTTGAGGATGCGGACCACGCCGGAGGACTGTGTGCCGGAGCCGTACGAGGAAACGGCCATCCAGTCCATGGACACGTGGCTGTGGAGGGCACGCGCGAGGTCGGCCATGACCATGACCGCGCCCTTCAGCACGCCGACGATGAGGAGTTCGCGGCCTTCATAGTCCTTGTCGATCTCCGCCGCGAGTTCAGTGATGCGCTGCTGGATCTGTTCCTTGGTGTAGAGAACGTGCTTGAGGTCTGCCTGGACGTCGGATGAATCCACCAAATGCTCCTGTGTAGATGCGGGTGCCGAGATGCTGGTGCGGCTATGAACGGGTCGGTTTATGAAGCCGGAATACTAGCTTCCCACAGCGGGCGCCCCCTCGGGGAACCCCGGCCCCTTCGGTGCCCGCCCCGTCCGCCAGCAACTGCGCCAGCGACAGGCGGTAGACGCTCACTCCGCCGGGTAGTTCCACCGGGCCCGCGGAGCCCTTCCGCCGCAGCAGGGCTTCGGCCGCGAGGAGCCGCTGGTAGCTGGGCTGCTGGCCGCCGACGTCGGCCGCTGCCTTGGCGATCACCCGGAACCTGATGGCCGGTGACAGTCCGTTCAGGGCTTCCTCCGACAGGCTGACGTCCCGGCCGGACCGCTCTGCGAGCGCACTGAACGTGCTGTTGGCCACCTCCTCCAGATAGTCCGCGTCCAGCTGGAGAATGGCGGCGGTCCGGGCCAGGGATTCCGCGACTCCCGGGCCGAGCTTTTCCTCAAGCAGGGGCAGCACCTCAACCCGGGTCCGCGAGCGTGCAAAGGAGGGGTCCGCGTTGGTGGGGTCGTGCCAGGGATCGAGTTCCTCTGCCCGGCAGATTTCCAGAGTGTCCGCCCTGCGCAGCCCGAGGAAGGGCCGCAGCAGCTTCCCGCGCGCTGGCCTCATGCCCGCCAGGGACCTGGTCCCGGAACCGCGGGCCAGGCCCAGCAGTACCTGCTCGGCCTGGTCGTCGAGGGTGTGCCCAAGGAGCACCGCATCCGCGTCCCATTCCGCCGCGGCCTCGTCCAGCGCCGCGTGCCTCGCGTCCCGGGCCGCCGCTTCCGGTCCGAATCCACTGGCGGCAACGTCCACCGCGCGCACGAGTACAGGGTTGAGACCGAGTTCCTTGAGTGTTTCGGCGGTGCGGGCTGCCACGTCCGCGGATCCCGGCTGCAGCTGGTGGTCCACCACCACCGCACCCACGGCCACCGGATGCCCGTCAACATGGCCACGGCGCGCGAAGTAGGCAGCCACGGCAGCCAGCGCCAGCGAATCGGGCCCGCCGCTGCAGGCCACGAGGATCCTGTCCGGGTAGCCTGCCTGGGCCAGGGCGTCCTGCAGCATTTTCCGCGCGGTGCCAACCACCGGCGCCAGGCGGCCGGGCCGCCGTCGTCCGCTTTTGAGCGGCTCTCCGCCCGGGTGTGGCTCTCCGCCGGGGGCGGGGGCCGGTCCGCCGGAAACGTCCTGCACGGAAATTAGAGCCCCATCCTGTCGAGCCAGATCTTCGCGTCGTGGATTTCCGGCTCGGTGGGGAGGTTCCCGGCTGCGTCCCAAACGCGGTTGAAGCCTTCCATCCCGGCAACTTCCACCACGGCGCGGACGAACTTGGCCCCGTCGCTGTACTGGCGCATCTTGGCATCCAGGCCCAGCAGGTTGCGGATGAACTTTTCGATCACGCCGCGGTCCTTGCCCCGGTCATTGAACCGCTGCCGGATGGTCTTCACGGAAGGAACGATGCTGGCGTCCACCGCATCCATCACCACGTTGGCGTGCCCTTCGAGCAGGCTCATCACGGCGGTGAGGTGGGACAGCGCAGCTTTTTCCTCGGGTTTCTGCAGGAGATCGAGGATGGCGCCCCTGCCGGGGGTGTCGCCGGACACCGTGCGGTCCTTCAGGGAGCGGGCGGCCGCGGTCGCCCGCTCCATCAGCGAGTCGACGTTGCCGAGGAGATGGCTGCTGAGGTTGTCGATTTCGTTGAGCATGTGGTGCCGCAGCCAGGGCGCCGCCGCAAACTGCACGCGGTGCGTCTGTTCGTGCAGGCAGACCCAGAGCCGGAAGTCCTCCGGCGTCACGTTGAGCTCCCGCTCCACGGCAATGATGTTCGGCGCAACGAGCAGCAACCGGCCGCCCGACGGCGCAGTGGAACCTTCGGCAAGGGCGGCGAAGGGGTCGTACTGGCCCAGGACCTTGCTGGAAAGGAACGCCAGCACCGCGCCAAGCTGGCTGCCGGTGATGGCGCCGCTGACGCTGGCGGCCCCGGGACTGATGGTGCCCTTGCGGTTCTCCAGCATCCGTTCGATGGCGGGCTTGAGCATGACGGCGAAGCTCTGGGTGTTCGCCCTGGCCCAGGACGCCCGGTCAACGACGAGGACCGAGGAATCCCGGAGATCCCGTGCGGCGTCCAGGCCGGTGATGTGATGCACGTGGGCAACCGACGCGTCGGCGGCCCAGCGCAGCTGGTCGACGGCTTCGCCGATCTCCCGGGCGCTGAGGGGCGGGCCGGCGGGAGCCAGGCGGGCGGCAGCCGACGCGGCCAGCTCCCAGTTGATCAGGGTCTGGGCCGGTTCTGCGGTCTGGGCTGAGGTCTGGGCTGCGGTCTGGCCTTCGGCCCCTGTCTGGCCTGCTGTTGACTCCATACGCTCCATCACACCACACGCTTCCGGCTCTGCGCCTTAAGTTCGCCGACTGGCGAACAGCAGCGGGCTCCCCGTCGGCGCACGCCCCTTGATACCGGGCCTAGCTGCAGCCGCAGGCCGCGAGCACAGTGGCCGAGGCGTCCAGCGCCGGCTTGTTGCCCGCCGCCCCGGGTGTCAGTTCATTGCCGATGAAGGAGAACACCAGCAGCCTTCCGTCGGCATCCACCACATAGCCGCTCAGCGCGATGACGCTATTCAGGGTGCCGGTTTTGGCGCGGACCAGCCCCGCACCCTCCGCACTGGAGTCGTCGATGTACCTGTCGTCCAATGTCCCCGTGAGGCCGGCCACGGGGAATCCGCCCAGCGCGGCCCGCAGCCGGGCGTCAGGCCCGGAGGTGATGGCACGGACCACTTCGGCAAACTGGCGGGCGGAAACCTGGTTCGCGAGGGCCAGCCCGGAAACGTCCGCCACCGTCATGCCGCCGGTGGGGATGCCCAGGTCCGTGAGCTGCTGGAGCACGGCGGCAGTGGCGCCCTCGTTGCTTGCGGGTCCCCCGGCGGCCACCGCGGCCATCCGCCCCAGTGTTTCGGCGAGGTAGTTGTCCGAGGTCTGGAGCATCAGGTCCACCTGCTGGCTGACTGTTGCCGATTCCACCCGGCCCAGCACCGCGGCGTCCGCCGCCGGCTTCCCTTCCACGCGTCCGACGCCGGTGGCCACCTTGAGGCCCGCGGCGGCACCGGCCGCTTTGAGCTGGGCAGCGAACGCCTCCCCCGCGGAGATGGCCGAGTCCTGCGGCCGGGGCCCGGTGG
The DNA here is from genome assembly GCF_017052465.1 of Arthrobacter pascens. Classification (GTDB taxonomy): domain Bacteria; phylum Actinomycetota; class Actinomycetes; order Actinomycetales; family Micrococcaceae; genus Arthrobacter; species Arthrobacter pascens. The sequence continues at coordinate 414,332 of NZ_JAFHKT010000151.1, read as the reverse complement.
TGACGGCGGGGTCGAAGCGCGCCGCATTCAACGCCAGCGGGAACAGCGGAGCCACCTCCCCTGCGGCGACGTCATCCGGACTCCACGCCGGGCTGAGGGAAGGGCCGGTGAACAGGGAGTCGTCCACGAGCACCTCCACCGGTCCGGCGAAGCCGTCCTTGCGCAGCGATTCCGCAGTCTGTTTGGCAAGCGTGGCAAGCCCGGCATGGCCGAGAACCTTGTCCTCTGCAGATTCGCCCGGGCCAAGGAGGACGTCCCCGCCGCCCACCAGCACCACGGTCCGCGACGTGGCGCCTGCCGGCCCGGTTGCCGGTCCCGCAACAGCTTTGGTGGTGAAGCGCGCGTCCGGACCGATCGCCCGCAGCGCCGCGGCGGCCGTCAGCAGCTTCATGTTCGAGGCGGGGACCCTGTTGGCCGCGCCGTCCCGGTCGAACAGCACTTTGCCGGTGGCGGCGTCCTGGACAACCCCGGTAAAGGTGCCGCCGCCGTCGGTCCTGAGAACCGGGTCCAGCCGGGCGGCCACCTCGGCAGGTGCGGGAACGGGCGCCGTCGTGCTCAATGGGCCGATGCCCTGGGGAACGGACAACCGTTCCGGCACGAGCTGCCATGCGGGGGTCTGCACGGGTCCCGGCGCCGACTGGGCCGTCCCGGTCAGGCCCGGCGCGACCAGCATCCCGGCAGGAAGGGCAAGTGCGGCAAGAAGCACCGTGAGGAGCAGGGTGGGCCACGCCCGGACCAGCGCCTGAAACTGCCCTGTGAGCCTTTCGCGGCTGGTTGCCATGCCCGTGGTGCCCCTCATGCCGCTGATCCTCAAAGTCCTGAAATTACCCCATTAGTTCCTGAAACCTGGGCCTCTCGCTATATCCTCAATAGTAGTCGGCGGCAGCGACTGCCCTTTTTTGTTGAACGTCAGCGTGCCGCGAACACCAATCGTCAAGGAGCATTTCCATGAAGCATGACGTGACCATCGAGATCCCCAAGGGATCGCGCGTCAAGTACGAAGTCGACCACGAGACCGGCCGAGTCCGCCTGGACCGCGTCCTCTTCACGTCCATGCAGTACCCCACCCACTACGGCTTCTTCGAGAACACCCTCGGCGAAGACGGCGACCCGCTGGACGCGCTGGTGCTCCTGCAGGACTTCGACCTGGTCCCGGGCGTCATCGTTGAAGCCCGTCCGATCGGCGTCTTCAACATGACCGACGACGGCGGCGGGGACGCCAAGGTCCTGTGCGTTCCGGCCGACCCGCGGTTCGACCACATCCAGGAAGTCAGCGACGTCAACGAGTTCCTGATCAAGGAGATCGAGCACTTCTTTACCCGCTACAAGGACCTGGAGCCGGGCAAGTGGGTCAGGGCCGAGGGCTGGGCCGACCGCGCCGCAGCGGAGGCCGAGCTCGAGGCGTCCATCAAGCGTTACGTGCCCGCGGCACACTGACGCACCGCTTCACCTACGACGGCGGCAGGTACGGTTCCTTGTGAACCGCACCTGCCGCCGTCGCGTTTTTCCGGACCCACTTTCCCGACCCGCGGCGGCACCGGGGCCGTCCGCCCGGGGCAGCATAACGCAGGCATCCGGCGGCCGGCGTGAGTTCCGTAACGTCCCCGGACCGGAGATCTTGCCTCCGAGCTACCACCGGGTAGTCTGATTTCCACCATGTTCACGCTGACTATCAACCAAACAGACAGCCGGCGCGACGGCGACCGGGTCCCGCACCTCCTGAAGGACCTCCGGCATATCCCGGCGCGCCTGGACTTCGACCGCTCCGTGGAGGACGAGGTTCAGGGGATCCTGGAGTGCCCGCACCAGACGGTGGAAGCCGCCATGATCGCGCTGCGGTGCGGCAGCTGGTACGTGGGCATCGGCGTTGGGCCCGTTAACGAGCCGCTGCCCAACCAGATCAAGGACGCCTCCGGGCATGGGCTGATCTACGCGCGCAGGGCGGTGGACCGGCTCCACAACAGCAAGGAGCGAGTTCCTGTGGCCGTAGAGGGGCCGCTGGCGGACCTGGCCGCGGAAGCCGAGTCGGTGCTCCGGCTGCTGGGCCACATCGTCCACGACAGGAGCGAGGCCGAATGGCGCGTCCTGGATCTGCTGACCCCCGGCGTCCGCGGCCAGCAAAAAGCGGTGGCTGAGGAACTGGGCATCACGTCCCAGGCCGTGAGCAAGGCCGTGGCACGCGCCCAGTGGAACGAGGAACACGCCGCCCGGCCCGCAGCGGCCCGGCTGCTCTCCCTCATACTCGAGGTGCACTAGTACTAGAGGTGAACTAGCGCTTTGGCGCAGGCACCCCCGCGTTACAGCAGGCCGCGCAGAACCAGCGCCGCACCGTCGTCGTACACGGACTTGGTGACCTCATCCGCGGCGGCGACCACTTCGTCCGGTGCCTGGCCCATTGCCACGCCGCGGCCCGCCCAGGTGAGCATCTCAATGTCGTTGCGGCCGTCCCCGATGGCCACCGTGCTGGACGCCTCCACGCCGAGCCTGCTGCGGAGATTTTCAAGGGCGCTGGCCTTGGTGACCCCCGCCGCGGCGATGTCCAGCCAGGCAGTCCAGCCCACCGAGTAGGTGACGCCAGCGAGGCCGATGTGCTCAATGGCCTCGTTGAACTCCTCCGGCGTGTTCTCGGCGCTGAACACCACGACACGCACGGCCGTGGCCTCCAGCATGGTCTGGAAGTCGACGCCGATGGCCTCGACGCCAAAACTCGCGTCCTGGAATCGTTCCGTGGACAGGAAGTTGCCGTCCTCATCCTCCAGCGCGTATTTGGCGGTCGGAAGGCGCTTGCGGAGGGCGCGGAGGGCGGGGCCGGGATCGAACGTGGCCTTGTGGATGATTTCGTAGCCGTCCGGCAGTTCGGGGTGCAGGCGCAGGGTGACGCCGCCGTTGCAGCAGACGGCGTATCCGCGGTCGATGCCGATCTGCTCAATCACCGGCAGGGTGGCGTTGAGCGAACGGCCCGTGGCGATCATGACCTCGTGGCCTGCCGCCACCACCGCCTGGGCGGCCTCACGGACGGGGGCGGACATGTGGCCGTCGTGGTCCACGAGGGTGCCGTCCACGTCCAGGGCAATCATGAGCTTCTGTGCGGTTTCTTGCTGGTCTTCGATGCCAGCGGCTGAGGATTCAGTCAGTGTAGTCATGCTCCCTAGTAGACCAGACACCCCTGGCACCCGCTAGGACGCAGGCCACAGCAGCGAATGAACACCGGGTAAATACTCACAGGGCTGTCCCCAGTGTGAGTGTTTACATACGCGCCTGGTACGCGTCCTGGCTATGGGCCGTGGCTACAGGACAGGCAGGACCTGGAGCCCGCCGAGGTACTTCTGCAGCGCTGCGGGCACGTTCACGGAGCCGTCCGGGTTCTGGTGGTGCTCCAGGATGGCGACGATCCAGCGCGTGGTGGCCAGAGTGCCATTGAGCGTGGCCACCGGACGGGTGCCCTTCGGGGCGCCGTCCTCGTTCAGGACGCGTTCACGGATGTTCAGGCGGCGGGCCTGGAACGTGGTGCAGTTCGAGGTGGAGGTGAGCTCGCGGTAGGCGCCCTGGGTGGGAACCCAGGCTTCGCAGTCGAACTTGCGCGCAGCGGACATGCCGAGGTCGCCGGCTGCAGTGTCGATCACGCGGTACGGGAGCTCGCATTTGGCGAGCATTTCCTCTTCCCAGGCGAGCAGGCGCTCGTGTTCCGCGGCCGCTTCTTCAACGGTGGTGTAGATGAACATCTCCACCTTGTTGAACTGGTGCACGCGGATGATGCCGCGGGTGTCCTTGCCGTGCGATCCGGCTTCGCGGCGGTAGCAGGAGCTCTGGCCTGCGAAACGGATCGGGCCCGCCGTGAGGTCCAGGATCTCGTCCGCGTGGTATCCCGCCAGGGACACCTCCGAAGTGCCCACAAGGTAGAGGTCGTCTTCGGCGAGACGGTAGATCTCGGCGTCGTGCTTTACATCGAAGCCCGTGCCCTGCATGATCTCCGGGCGGACCAGCGTGGGGGTGATCATGGGGACGAAGCCAGCCTCGACGGCCTGGTCCATTGCCATCTGCAGCAGGGCCATCTCCAGCCGGGCGCCGACGCCGCGCAGGAAGTAGAACCGTGAACCGGAGACCTTGGCGCCGCGCTCCATGTCGATGGCACCGATCAGCTCGCCGATTTCCAGGTGGTCCCGGGGCTCGAAGTCGGGGAACTCACGGGGCGTGCCGACGCTCCTGACCACCACGTAGTCGTCCTCGCCGCCCTCGGGCACGCCCGCCTCGATGAGGTTGGGCATGGTGCGCAGCAGTTCCTCCTGCTTGGCCTGCGCGGCGTCCGCTTCGGCGGAGGCCGCCTTGACGGCCCCGGCCAGCTCCCGGACCTCAGCGAGCAGCGCCTGCTTTTCCTCGCCCTTGGCCTGAGCCACCTTCTTGCCGAACACGTTCTGTTCCGCACGGAGGTTCTCGAACCGGATCAACGCCGCGCGGCGGGTGGCGTCCGCATCGATGATCGCGTCCACCACGGTTTCGTCCGCCCCTCGTGCATGCTGGCTGGCGCGGTACTTGTCCGGATTTTCGCTGAGGTCTTTTACGTCGATCACCACACAAGAGTATCGAATGCGGCGGGCAGCCCGGCGCATCCCCCGGCGGGATAGTGTTGAAGCACCATGAGCGACCTGTTTCTCTACGTCCTGATCGTTGGAGCCCTGGCATTCGCCGTCTCCAGCTGGTGGGGCGTGCGCAGCCTCAAGGCCCTGCACGCGCGAAGCGCGGTGCAGGAGGATCCCCACGCCCATGGCCTGGGGCGCCAGCGCGTTGCGGTGGTTTTGAACCCTACAAAGGCAAAGTCCGCCGAGGCCCGCGCCGCCATCCAGCGCGCCTGCCTCACGGCCGGCTGGGAGGCTCCGCGGTTCTTTGAGACGACAGCGGATGACCCCGGCCACTCACAGGTCCGGGCGGCGCTGGCATTCGGGGCCGACGTCGTCCTTGTGGGCGGCGGCGACGGCACGGTGCGGGTGGTGGCGGAATCGCTGGCGCACACCGGCGTCGCAATGGGCCTGATTCCGCTGGGCACCGGAAACCTGTTGGCACGCAACGTGGACCTGGACATCTACGACCTGCAGGGCAATGTGCAGACGGCGCTCTTCGGCCATCAGCGCTACATCGATACAGCACGGATGGCCATCGAGAACGCCCAGACCGGCCGCACGTCGAGACATGCCTTCCTGGTGATTGCGGGCATCGGCATGGACGCCGAGGTGGTGGGGGATACAAATGACGGCCTAAAACGGGCCGTGGGATGGCTCGCCTACACCGAAGCGGGAGTCCGTCACCTGCAGGGGCGCAGGAAGAAGGTCTCGATCTCGCTGGACGGCCAGCCCGAACAGTCGCGCAAGATCCGCAGTGTCCTGTTTGCCAATTGCGGACTTGTCCCCGGCGGCATCGACCTGATTCCGCAGGCCATGATCGACGACGGGATGCTGGACGTGGTGGTCATGAGCCCGCGAAGCGCGGTGGGGTGGATGGCGATGTATGCCAAGATCCTGTTCAAGCACAAGCGGCACCTGCCCGTGATGAGCGTGTACCGCTCCGGCAGGGTGGTCATCAAGTGTCCGGAGCCAATGCCCACCCAACTGGACGGCGACATCACAGGCGAAGCCACCAAGGTCACGGTTCAGGTGGATCCCAGATCGCTGCTGATCAGGGTCAGGGCGCTGCCCGGCATCGGCGCGGGCGGCGTGGCCTAAGCGGACTTGGCGGTGCCTGTTTGCTTGGCGGCCTCTGCCGCCTTGGCTGCCGCGCGGGCTTCGGACTGCTCGCGGATCATGGCCTGCTCCTCTTCGAAGCGCAGGCGGTCCGCCCGGTCCGCGTCGTCCCCGTCCCAGTCCTGGTTTTCTGCTGTCGGCTTGGGGTTGACGATCATTCCCTGGCCGTCATTTTCGGTCCTGGCGTTATCTGACATGACCCGCTCCTCTCGCTTGGGCCACCCCCCCCTGTTGATCAGGCAAGCATACGCACAGTCCTAGGGGCAGGGAAGTACCGCCAGAAGCATTTGTCTACGCTGTGGGCGAAGCATTTGCGGCCATTCCCGACCCCAGAGTTTCCGCAGCCAGAATTTCATCGACCCAAGCATGCGCGGCACGGAATGCTTCGTCGGAGGTGTGCGGCGCCACCACCGGGCTTTGGGCGTCTGCCCGTCCGTACGATCCCAGGAAACGCGTGGCGGGGCTGATGCGGTGCAGCCCGGCGAGGGCGTCCGCCACGCGGGCGTCCGCGACATGGCCGTCGGCGTCGATGCTGAAGAAATAGTGGCCGAGGTACTGTCCCGTCGGGCGTGATTCGATCCTGCTGAGGTTCACCCCGCGGGTGGCGAACTGGTCGAGGATCTCCATGAGCGCGCCAGGGCGGTCTTCGGGCAGCGGCACAACCACGGTGGTCTTGTCGGCACCAGTCCTTGCCGGGAGGACACCAGGACGGCTCACAAGGACAAAGCGGGTGACTGCCCCGGGGTTGTCCCCGATGTTCTCGGCCAGCACATGGAGTCCGGGCTGTTCCGCTGCGACGATGGGGGCGCATATCGCGGCATCGTAGTGCGCGTCGTCTTCCAGGAGCCCCAGCGCCCCGGCGGCTGTGGAGGAGGCAGGAATATATTCAGCGCCGGGAATATTCGCGTCGACCCACAGGCGGCACTGAGCCCAGGCATGGCCGTGGGTGGAGATACGGCGGATCTGCGTGATGTCGACGCCGGGACGGGCCACCAGCACGAAGCTGATGGGGACGAGCGCCTCGCGGATGATCCGCAGCTCCTGGCCGGTGGCGATGGCATCGAGCGTGGCCGTTACCCCACCCTCAACCGAGTTCTCGATGGGGACCATGGCGGCATCGGCCGATCCGTCGCGCACCTTGTCCAGCGCCGTGTTGACGTTGGAGGACGGGATGCGGATGGCTCCGGCCGCATCAGGAACCTGCATCAGCGCCGCCTCCGTGAACGTGCCCTCGGGTCCAAGGAAGGTGTAGGTGGCGCGGGAGGCGGGCATCAGTATTCCTTATTAGTCATGAATGGAAAGGCCTGGTGGCTCCGCAGGTCCGGAACGTTTTCGGAGCTGCGGTGCCGGCGGTCAATGATGATTCAGAGCACCACGGGCTTGAGGCCGTTGTCGGAGACCAGCGGCTTGCCGGACTCGAGCCACTGGTCCATGCCGCCGGCCACATTGACGGCGGAGTACCCTTGGCCAACCAGCCACTGGGCAGCGCGGTGGGAGCGTCCACCGGTGCGGCAGATGACGTACAGATCCTCGTCGGGGTCCAGCTCCTCAAGGCGGCCCGGCAGCTGGTCCAGGGGAATGTGCAGCGCGCCCTCGGCGTGCCCTGCCACCCACTCGTAGTCTTCGCGCACATCCAGGATGGCTGCGTCCGACGGAACGTCGTTGACGGTGACAGTTTCATGGTCGCTCATGGGAGTCCTCTCCTTGGCCGCAAGCTCTCAGCACCAGCGTATCGCCAGCGGACGGGGCCGCGCCCCCTGGGCGGCACGTTACGCTTCTTGGACCATGCAGGAAGCGAGCACCCTTGACTGAGATCCACTGCCTCTCCGCCGTCCGCCTCAGGGACGCGCTGCGGTCCGGGGAAATCTCCGCGCGGGAGGCCGCGGCCCACTTCCTCCAGCGGATTGAGGCCGCCAACCCCGGGCTGGGCGCCTTCATCACGGTCACTGCGGACATGGCCATGGACGAGGCTGCAGCCGCGGACCAGAGGCATGCCCGGCTTCGCCCGGAAGAGCTTCCCGCACTCCACGGCATGCCGGTGGCCTATAAAGACCTGACAGACGTGGCAGGCGTGGTCACCACACACGGCTCCGCCGCCCTGGACCGGCGCCCCGCTCCCGTGGACGGCGCACTCGCGGCAGCCCTGAGGGCCTCCGGAACCGTCTCGCTGGGCAAGACGCAGGTCCCGGAATTCGGACTCACCGCGTACAGCGAAAACCGCATCGCCCCGCCGTCGCGCAATCCGCATGCCCTCAGCCGCAGCTCGGGCGGCTCGTCCGGCGGCAGCGCCGCGGCGGTGGCCGCGAAACTCCTGCCGTTCGCCCCGGGATCCGACGGCGGAGGGTCCGTCCGGATTCCCGCAGCGGCATGTGGACTGCTGGGGCTCAAACCCGGACGCGGCCTGGTTCCCGCCGGGGAAAGCAACGGCGATCCGGCCGGCCTGGTGGTCGCCGGGCCGCTCGCGCATTCCGCCGCGGACGCGGCGCTCCTGCTCGATGCGCTGACGGCCGCCGAGCCCCCTGGCACCAGCACCGCGAGCGCCGGCCCAGCCGGCACGGGATACCTGGAGACTGTCGCGGACGCCCCGCCCAGGCTGCGCATCGGCATGAGCCTGGACAGCCCGTGGGCCGGCATTTTTCCGTTCGCACCCGATCCCGAGGCGCTGGACGCGCTGGCCACCGGTGCCCGGATGCTGACGGCCGCCGGGCATGACGTCGTCGAAACCACCATCCGCTACGACAACCGCTATCCGGACGCCTTCACGACCGCCTGGACGGCAGGCGTCGGAGCGGCCCGGATACCGCCCCAGCGCGAGGCTTTGCTGGCGCCGCTCACGCGCACCTTCCGCCGCCGGGCACAGCAGCGCAGCGCCTCAAAGCTGAACGAGTCGCTGGCCTTTCTTCGCCAGTTCCAGCGCGACACAGTGGCGCAGTACGCTGCCTGGGATCTGATCCTGACGCCGTCCCTCGCACAGACGCCCCGGCCGGTGGGCTGGTTCACGGGCTCCGCACACGGTGACGGCCACTGGCCGGTGTCGGAATGGGCCGGTGACGCCGACGGCGACTACCGGAAGCAGTGCGAGTTCGCACCCTGGTCCTCGATGGTGAACGTCTGCGGCCTGCCGGCCGTCAGCATCCCGGTGCACTGGACCGAAGGGACGCCCGCGACTGGCGGAACCACCGCATCGGCCGGCGAGGGGCCCAGCCTCCGCGGGCCCGGGAACGGACTTCCCATGGGCATACAGCTCATCGGCCCGATGGGTTCCGAAGCGCTGCTGCTGCAGGTCGCGGCTCAACTGGGGTTCTAGGGAGATGGGCCTCCAGGGGAATGCGGGCTTCCGGGGACTGCCTCGCGGCAGGGAAACCGCACGGCGTACGCTATCCCGGTGACACCAGCGATGCGCTTCCCGGTCGAGCAGCGCATGTACATCCCCTCCCCCGACGAGGCGTCCGACGTCGAACTCTTGCCGGCGGGCGACGTCACCGACGGCGTGCTGCGCGTCGGCGGCACCGTCCGCCGTCCCCACCAGACGCAGAGTTTCGCCGTGGCGGACTACCTGGACTGGCTGGAGAATGCCGGCTTCGAAGGCTCTCCGCGGTTCCTGGGCCGCGACCCGTCCGGCCGCGATGTCCTGACGTTCACGCCGGGTGACTGCTCCGCGGCAGTGCCCGAGCAATGGGTGCAGTCGGAGGACCTGCTGGCGTCGGTGGCGCTGCTGCTGCGCCGGTTGCATGCCGCCTCGGCCGGGTTCATCCCGTCAGAGCATCCGTTTCCGCGGCATCCCATCCCGGCGGAACGCCTGCACGCAGGGCAGGACAGGCTGGTCTGCCACCTGGATGTGACCCCGCAGAACGTGGTGGTCCGCGGCGGACTGGCCGTGGGGCTGATCGATTTTGACCTCGCCGGCCCTGCTACCGCCTTCAGGGACTCCTTCAACACGGCGATGCACTGGGTGCCGTTACGGGATCCTGTTGACGCGTGGCCCGGCTGGGAAACCCTTGATCCGTTCCGGCGGCTCCGCATCTTCGCCGACGCGTGCGGCTGGACAGCAGAGGAACGACGGCGGCTGCCGGAGTTCGGCGCAGACGCCGCCGGCCTGTCCTACGAACGGATGGAGCACAACGCCGGCACGCTCGGCGGCGGCTGGGCCAGGATGTGGGCCGACGGTGTGGGCGGCATGATCCGCCGCCGCCGGGCGTGGCTGCAGGCCAACAGCGGGCGCCTGGTCAGCGCTCTGACTGACTAGGCTCCGGCTGGGCCCCGGCGAGCCTCACGCGGTGGTGTAGGAACTGGTGGCCGCGACGCTGAACAGCAGCGCCAGCCCAATAATGGCCAGCACTGTCAGGGCAATTCCGAGGTATCCCATCACCAAACCCGCTGTGGCGAGCCCGCGGCCCGAGGGTTCGCGGCGCCAGGCCATGTGGCCCAGGATGACGGCTGCAATCTGCGGCAGGAGGATAAACCCAAATCCCACGAACACGGCGATTCCGCAGCACAGGCTGGCGATGCTCAGCGTTTTCGGTTCCGCCCGCAGGCCGTAGCGGGGCTGGCCGTAGGGTCCGGCGTACTGCTGCTCGTATTGCGGGTAGTACTGCTGTCCGTATTCCTGGCCCTGCCGGCCGTAGGGCGTGTAGAGCGGCGGCGCGGGAATGTCCGAACCCTGCGGCGGAATATACGACGGCGGCTGGTAGCCGCTCGGTGTTGGGTCGCCGTCCGTTCCGTTGTGGCGCTGCTCTGTCATGGGAATCCCCTCTGCAATGTCCTAAGCAAAACATTACAGCCGCCCTGTGCCTTCACAGCCTCCGAATTCGGTTCGGATGATTTTGCTGGGGCTGTTATCTCGCTTTGTCTGGCTCTATCCGGATTTGTCCGGTTCTATCCGGATTTATCCGGACAGATACTCCCATGCGACCCACAGTGCGGGTGCGAGCAGGGCAGCCGACACGGTACCGGCAACCCAGGCCACGCCCGCCTGGGTGGCATTTCGCCGGCTCCGGCTCCGGTATGGGGTCGGGTACCGCCCGGAGCGGTGGCCGCTAGTACCGGGCGCTGCAGGCTTCCTGGCAGGGCGCCCGGCCGCGCCGGACACAGGGGGTGCCGGCAAAGGCACCACGGGCACCTCCGGAGCCTGCGGCTCCGTCAGCATCCGGCCGAGCAGGGCATACAGCCTGACCACGGAATCCGGGTCCAGCACCCCTGGCAGTCCGGCAACCGCAGCCACCAGCCGCTCGGTTCCATGCACCTCGACGCCGGCTAGGGTCGTCCCGGAAAGGTCCGGCTGCGACGCCATGCACACCATTGAGCGGACGAAGCGCCGCCGGTTTGCCGGCAGCAGGGCGGCCACGGCGGCGGCCTGCCCCAGCGCCACTTCTATAACCGGGTTCCTGGCGTAGCCGTTCTGGCGCAGCACCCCATCCCGGACATCGACGTGCCCGTTCCAGGTCTTGGTGCTGACGACCACCACGCCGCCGGGGCCCACCAGCACGTGGTCCAGCCGGGCCAGGGGCCGGCCGGGCCAATGGACATCGTGCAGGAGGAACCAGCCGTCGGGACCCAGCCGGCCAAGCTCTCCTGCCACGCGCCGGTGAGAGCCTGCAGCGGCACATTCTGCTGTGTCGAGGTCCCGTTTTAGCCGGGCAATCCGCTCCGGGGACAACCGCGACTGTTCAAATGCCCGGTCTGCCGCGCCCATTGCCCACCCCCGTTCTTCGCAATCCGGACGGGCGGCGTTCAAACGCCTGCAAACGCCCGCTGCCGGGATGTGCTCCTTATCGCACTCCTTATCGCACCCCGGTGCTTTTGCGTCCGCGGCAATAACCGCCGTCGTCATTGTTTTTTGACCGTAGCAGCCGGCTAAAGAGCCGGTATATAGGTACTTTTGAGCCGACTACTCAGTTTTCGGCATCGCATTTCCGGTAAGCGCGCAGTGGTTTTCGACTTATCGGCGTCACAGGGACCGGATTTCGGACATTCCGTGTGCCGTCCCGCCGCCGTCTGGCATGCTGGTGCCATGGCTAGCCGCGCGGGCACAGTTGCCCAACCCCAAGACCTTGTTGACCTGACCGCTCTTCTGGATGCGTACTATGACGTCCAGCCTGACCTGGGTGATCCCGGCCAGCGTGTGGCCTTCGGAACCTCCGGACACCGCGGCTCCAGCCTGAAGGCGTCCTTCAATGAGGCGCATATCGTGGCCATCACGCAGGCAATCGTGGAATACCGGGCGGGGCAGGGCATCACTGGCCCGCTGTTCCTGGCCAAGGACACCCACGGGCTCAGCGAACCGGCGCAGAACTCCGCCCTCGAAGTCCTGGCCGCCAACGGCGTGAAGGTCCTCATCGACGCCCGCCACGGCTACACCCCCACCCCGGCCCTCAGCCACGCGATCCTCACCTACAACCGCAACGCCCCGGCCGGCGCGCCGCAGGCTGACGGCATCGTGGTCACGCCCAGCCACAACCCACCCGCCGACGGCGGCTTCAAATACAACCCTCCGCACGGCGGGCCCGCAGACACGGACGCCACCGGATGGATCGCCAACCGGGCCAACGAGCTGCTGGAAAACGGCCTCCGCGGCGTGAAGCGGATTCCCGTGGCCGAAGCCCTTGAGGCCGAAACCACCGGCAAGTTCGACTTCCTCAGCAGCTACGTGGACGACCTCCCCTCGGTGCTGGACCTGAACGCCATCCGCGAGGCAGGCGTCCGGATCGGCGCCGATCCCATGGGCGGAGCGTCCGTGGACTACTGGGGCGAGATTGGCGAGCGCCACCACCTGAACCTGACCGTGGTCAACCCCACCGTGGACCCGCAGTGGGCGTTCATGACCCTGGACTGGGACGAGAAGATCCGCATGGACTGCTCCTCGCCGTCCGCCATGGCGTCACTCATCAACCGGATGTCCGATGGCGCCAACTACGACGTGGCGACCGGAAACGACGCCGACGCCGACCGGCACGGCATCGTCACGCCGGACGGCGGGCTGATGAACCCGAACCACTACCTCGCCGTCGCGATCGACTACCTCTACCGCCACCGCACCGGCTGGAACCCGAGTTCGGTGATCGGCAAGACCCTCGTGTCGTCCTCCATCATCGACCGCGTCGCCGAAAGCCTCGGCCGCAAGCTCGTGGAGGTGCCGGTGGGCTTCAAATGGTTCGTTCCCGGGCTGCTGTCCGGCGAAGGCGCGTTCGGCGGCGAGGAATCCGCCGGGGCTTCATTCAACAAGATGGACGGCAGCGTCTGGACCACCGACAAGGACGGCATCCTGCTGGCGCTGCTCGCCTCGGAGATCACCGCGGTCACGGGCAAGTCGCCGTCCCAGCTGTACAAGGGGCTCACGGACCAGTTCGGCGACCCGGTGTACGCCCGCATCGACGCCGCGGCCACCCGTGAGCAGAAGGCTGCGCTCGGCAAGCTCTCGCCGTCGGACGTCACGGCCACCGAACTGGCTGGCGAGACGATCACCGCGAAGCTGACGGAGGCCCCGGGCAACGGGGCATCCATCGGCGGGCTGAAGGTGGTTACGGAGAACGCCTGGTTCGCCGCCCGCCCGTCCGGCACCGAGGACGTCTACAAGATTTACGCCGAATCCTTCAAGGGCGCGGACCACCTGAAGCAGGTCCAGGCAGAAGCCAAGGCGCTGGTTGACGGAGTAATTTCCTAGGGGTCAACCGGGCGCATCAGGGCTAAACTTGGACTAGGCCCGGATGCATGCCTTGCAGCTTCGGCTGCAGAAATACTGCCCCGATTGCCTCCGGAATGTCCCCCATGTTGCCGGAGGCAATCGCGCGTCTTGGCGCGGTTTTGCCGGCCTTAGCCAGGCCTGGCCAATCAGACGGTGCGGACGACGTCTTCATAGGCGAACTTTGGCTTGGCCTCGCCCCAGGCGTCCGGTCCGGGCTGGCCGATGTTGACCACCAGGAAGCTCTTCTGGTCTCCGGCCGGGAAAAACTCCTTGTCGATGGCGGCAAAGTCCGCGCCGGTCATGGGGCCTGCGGCGAAACCGAGGGACCGCACTGCGAGAATGAAGTAGCCCGCCTGCAGGTGCGCGTTGTTGTTTCCCGTGGACGCGGCCAGGTCTGCGGAGGCGTCGTACATGGCCTTGGGGGCGTTGTAGCCAGGCAGGAAGTTATCCCACTGCTCCTGCCACGAGGTGTCGTAGCTGAGGATCGCAACGAGGGGGGCGGAGGCCGTCTTGGCGCGGTTCCCGGCGGAGAGGCTGTCCACGAGCTTGGCGCGGGACTCGTCCGAGCGCACGTACGTGACGCGCAGCGGCTGGGAGTTGAACGCCGTGGGACCGAACTTGGTCAGTTCATAGATGGCGCGGGCCTGCTGCTCCGTGACCTCGCCGGTGAAGGCGTTGGCGGTGCGGGCTTCGGCGAAGATCGCATCCACGGCAGCGGAATCGATCACGGCTTCTTCATGTGCGATGGTCATTCGTTTCCTTTCGCTTTGCCGCCGTCCCTTCCGGGCGCTGGCAGCTACTCCTGCTATCCATGGTTGCAACCCCGGGCGGAGCCATGCTCTTCCCGTGACGGCCCGTTACGGGGCGTGAGCTTTGGCACAGTGCCCGGTGCCCCTCCAGCGACGCCCGGGTTGAGCCGCACGGACCCTCTCGCCTGCGGGCGCAGCGCGGTATTGTTGCACCGGAAGATCCCAGCCCTCTCTCGGGCTACCCCTCTGAAAGGCCCCCGGCAATGAGCATGCTCGGAACCAAATGGAAGCTGCACGGCAACGGCAAGGCTGTCCGGCCCGGCGAAGTGGTGGCCCCCGGAGAACGGCTCACCTGGCCCATCACCATCGGCGTGGGCATGCAGCACGTCGTGGCCATGTTCGGCGCCACCTTCCTGGTGCCCATCATCACGGGGATGCCGCCGGCCACCACGCTGTTCTTCTCCGGCATCGGGACGCTCCTGTTCCTCGTGATCACCCAGGGCCGCGTGCCCAGCTACCTCGGTTCCAGCTTCGCGTTCATCGCGCCCATCATGGCCTCCCAGCAGCAGTTTGGCGTTCCGGGCGCCCTGGGCGGGGTGGTGCTGGCCGGGGCCGGGCTGGCAGTCATTGGTGCGATCGTGCAGAAGTTCGGCGCGGGCTGGATCAACCGGCTCATGCCGCCCATCGTCACCGGCGCAATCGTGGCGCTGATCGGCCTCAACCTCGCCCCCGCGGCCAAGAACAACTTCGACGCCGCCCCGGTCACCGCGCTCATCACGCTCGTGACCATCATCCTCGTGAGCGTCCTGTTCCGCGGGATCATCGGCCGCCTGAGCATCCTCGTGGGGGTGGTGGTGGGCTACCTGGCCGCTATGGTCCGGGGCGAGGTGGATTACGCCAAGATGGACGCTGCGGCCTGGGTCGGCCTGCCGCATTTCCAGACGCCCGAATTCCACCTGGGGGTCGTGGGCCTCTTCGTCCCCGTGGTGCTGGTGCTGGTGGCAGAGAACATCGGGCACGTGAAATCCGTATCCGCGATGACGGGCCAGAACCTGGACGGCGTCTCGGGCCGGGCCCTCGTTGCCGACGGCGCCGCCACCGTGCTGGCCGGGTTCGGCGGCGGATCGGGCACCACCACCTACGCGGAAAACATCGGCGTCATGGCCGCCACGAAGGTGTATTCCACGGCCGCGTACTGGGTGGCCGGCGTCTTCGCCATCGTGCTGAGCTTCTCGCCCAAGTTCGGCGAACTGATCGCCACGGTGCCGCCGGGCGTATTGGGCGGCGCCGCCACCATGCTGTACGGGATGATCGGCATTCTGGGCGTGAAGATCTGGGTCCAGAACAGGGTGAACTTCTCCAACCCCGTGAACCTGACCACCGCCGCGGTCGCCCTGATCATCGGCATCGCGGACTACACCTGGACCATCGGCGACCTGAAGTTCACCGGCATCGCGTTGGGATCCGCCGCCGCCCTGGTGATCTACCACGGCATGAAAGCCATCGCCAAGGCCCGGGGCACTGCGGCCGAGCCGGAGGCCGAGGGGCCGGTGCAGCCCAACCTGCCCCCGGCCGCCAAGGCAGCCATCAACGCGGCCGCCAAGCGGTCTTCCAAGAAGCGGTAGGCCCGGCTTCCAGGGCTCAGCCGGCCGCACTTTTGCACCTTTTTCAGTGCCGGCCAGCCCCCGGCGCCCCGGAATTCCAAGGGCGCCCAAGGCCTTGCCGCTTCTAAAGTGGTGCAGAAATGCGGCTCTGCGGCCGGGAAAATGGGATTATCCGGCGTCGAACGTTTCGTCCTCGTCGTTCGGTGACTTCTCCTGCGGCAAATCGTTGCCGCTGCCGTCCGGCAGGCCAGCGGCCTCCTGGCCCGGCTCCGAGGAGAACTGGCCGGAATCCGACTCATCGGCATTGCCCTCGTCGATTTCGGCATCAGCCGAGGGCACTTCGGTATCGGCGTCGCGGGGAACCGGGGACTCCCCGGGAACCGGGTCGAAGCCAGGGCCGGAGGAGTCACCCTCCGCGTGGAGCTGTTCGTCGGTTCCGCCAAAGCGGCCTGCACCCGGTTCGCCGGCGCTGTCCTGGTCCTCTTCCGCAAGGTGGCTGAGGTTCGGGGCGCCGGTGCCGAAGGTCTCCCCGTCCGGGCTGTTCTCGTTCAGGCCCGCCGCGTCGAAGTCCTCCTCCTCGCGTGGCTGGGCAAACTGCTTGCCGCCCATCTCCTGCTCCACGGTGGGGGTGCCGTAACCTCCCGCTTCCTCTTCAGGGGCTGCGTGCTGGTTGTCCTGGCTCATGTGTTCCTCCTGATTGGCTCGAAATACAGTTGGCGTAAATACAGTTGGCTGACAATACAGTTGGCGGACATAGCTGCATGCCGGTCCGCGCTCTTTCAATGGCGGCTCACAACCCCTTGCCGCCGGTGACGGGAAGCACCGCGCCGGAGATGTACGAGCCGGCGTCGGACGCCAGCAGGACATAGGCCGCGGCGAGCTCTGCAGGCTGGCCTGCGCGCTGCAGCGGCGTGTCCTGGCCGAACGTGGGCAGTTTTTCCGGCCATTCCGTGGCGGGAATGAGCGGGGTCCAGATGGGGCCGGGCGCCACGGCATTGACCCGGATGCCCTTGGGTCCCAGTTCCTGTGCCAGCGCCTTGGTGAACGCCACCTGCGCCGCCTTGGTCATGGCGTAGTCGATCAGTCCGGGCGACGGGTTGAACGCCTGGATGGAGGCCGTGGTGATGATCGCCGCGCCCGCCGTCAGGTGCGGCACGGCAGCGCGTGCCGTCCACAGCAGGGAGTAGAGATTGGTCTGGAAGACGCGGTCAAACTCCTCCGTGGGCAGGGACTCGAAGCTGTCCCGGTTCTTCTGGTAAGCGGCATTGAGCACCACGACGTCAAGCCGCCCGAACTCTGCCACGGCGTCATCCACGATCTTCGTGCTGAAGTCTTCGCTCCGGCCGTCGCCCGCAAGGAGCAGCGCACGCCGGCCCGTTTTGCGGATCCAGTCGGCCGTGTCCCGGGCGTCCTCTTCCTCCTCCGGCAGATAGGAAATGGCGACGTCGGCCCCCTCGCGGGCGAAGGCAATCGCCACCGCCTTGCCGATGCCGGAGTCGCCGCCCGTGATGAGGGCGGCCTTGCCCTGAAGCTTGTCACTGCCCTCGTAGCTCAACTCGCCGTGGTCAGGCTGCGGATCCATGGGGGCCGTAAGGCCTGGCTGCTTCTGTTCCTGCTCGGGAAACGGGCCCGAGTGGTAGGTTCCACGGGGATCCCTGGGCTGGTCAGGCTGCTTTGCTGAATCACTCATCGTCCACCCTTCCAAGGCTTCGCCGGGTCCGGCTCTTCGAACCTAACGCAGTGGTGAGGACCAAGTCCACAACCTGGCCCAAAGATAGTCAGCAAACTTAGCACTTGTTGAATTCCGGGGTGGCAAAGCCTAGGTTTGGAGCACACGCCAGCCGTTCGGCCAGATGGAGGAGGATGCATGACAGATCCGGACGCCCCGGCTGGCAGCGGCAGGAACGAGACCCGCGAGGAGCAGCTCGACCGGAACTGGATGGAGCTGTTGCAGGAGCTGCGCGTCCTGCAGACGGGCGTACAGATCCTTGCCGGCTTTCTGCTGACGCTGCCGTTCCAGAGTCGTTTTGAAACTCTGGATGACTTCCAGCGGACCCTGTACCTGGTGAACGTCGCACTGGCCGCCCTGACCACCGCCTTCATCCTGCTCCCGGTCAGCGTGCACCGCCGGCTCTTCCGCAAGCGCCTCAAGGAGACCCTGGTGACAAGCGCTGACAACATCACCAAGATCGCCCTGAGCGGCGTGGCGGCGCTCAGCGTGGGGACGGCCGCCCTCGTCTTTGACGTCACGGCCGGACGGACTGCCGGGCTTACTGCGGGAGGAATCCTACTGGCGGTGCTCGCCGTCCTGTTGGCCTACGTCCCCCTGCACCTGCACCGGAAGGCCCGGAAGCAGGGCGACTGAGCAGCGCTATTCAAGCAAGGCGCCCTCGCCAGGAAGAGTCAGGCTCCTTCCAGCACCTGGGTGGTGGCCCAGGTCAGGTACTTGCCCGCATTCGCGATGGCTTCCTCCGGGCTTGGCGCGACGTCCAGCAGCTGCGCGGCGGCCACCACGCCGTGTCCGGCCAGGTCCTCCGGCGTGACGAGGATCCGCCCGGCCACGACGATCACCGGAATGCCCAGCTCGCGGGCGGCGTCTGCGAGGGCAATCGGCGCTTTGCCGGTGAGTGACTGCGAGTCCATGGAGCCTTCGCCGGTAATGACCAGATCGGCTTCCTTGAGTTGCCCGGCAAGCCCGGTCAGCCCGGCCACGAGCGCGAAGCCGCCTTCCAGCGTGGCCTGCGTAAAGCCCAGGAACGACGCCGGGAAGCCGCCCGCGGCGCCGGCTCCCGGAACGTTGACGTCCCGGCCGGTGGCCTCCCTGAGCAGCGACGCCCAGTTGCGCAGCCCGGCGTCGAGCTTCTCCACGGCGTCCTCGTCGGCACCCTTTTGGGGGCCGAAGACGTGGGCGGCGCCGGTGCTGCCCACCAGTGGGTTCCGGACGTCGACGGCGATCCGGAAGTTAACGGCGGCCAGCCGGGGGTCCAGGCCGGAGGCGTCCAGTGCCACCACATCGGCCAGCGATCCGCCGCCAAGCGGCACCACGTTCCCGGCCGCATCCAGGGGCTTGAGGCCCAATGCACGCAGGGCGCCGCTGCCGCCGTCCGTCATGGCCGAACCGCCGACGCCGAGCACGATCTCCGTGGCGCCGGCATCCAGGGCCGCCGCGATGAGCTGCCCGCAGCCGTAGCTGTGCGCGCGCAGGGCGTTCTCCGGCGTCGGCTCCATGTGGGCCAGACCGGAGGCCTGGGCCGTCTCGATGACCGCCGTGGCCCGGCCGGCGGCATCCTTGCGGAACGCCCAGGCCGCGCCGATCGGCGCCAGGATCGGGCCCACGACGGCGTTGAGCCGCTCCTCGTAGCCGGCGGCAACCGCCGCGTCAAGGGTCCCTTCGCCGCCGTCGGCGACCGGGAACTGTGTGGCCACGGCATCGGGATAGACGCGGAGGGCGCCTTCGGCGATGGCGGCGGCGGCTTCAATGGCGGTGAGGGAACCCTTGAACTTGTCCGGGGCGATGAGGATGCGCATGGCACCATCCTGCCAGCAAGCCGCGGGAACGGGCTTGCCAATTCCGCCATTTGGGCAGGCATGACTGAGCCTTCGGTGGCGCCTCACCGCCCCGACTGCAGTCAGCGGGAGCGCAGGCTGCTACTCGTCGTGGCCCTGGTCTCCGCTCATCTGGTCCTCGGCGGGAGGCGTTTCGCCCGGAGGCACTCCGCCGCCGGGCTCGAGGCCTGTGATATTGCCGTCCAGCGGGTCGGGGTTTGGTGAGCTGGCGGAATCCTCCCGCCCGGTTCCCTCCGGACGCGGTTGGCCCTCGGCGGCTCCGGGCCGGTCAGGGTTGGCGGGGTCGTTTTCGGGATGGTAGCTGCTCATGATTCTGCGATCCTCCGTGGTGTGTGGTTGGTCGGCGAATGGAAACCCGGCGGCACTGGACTAATTGTAAGCATGCTGATAATTCTGGAACAGTCAGATGCCGCGAACTCCGGCCCGGACCGGAGACGATCGAAGGAGCAAGCTGATGGGAATCGGCGACAGCATTGGAAAAGCAGCGGAGAACGCCATGGAGGATTTGGCGGGAACGTCCAAAAAATCGGATGACGCGCACACGCCGGAGCCCGGCTCCGAGGCTGACGACATCCAGGTCCACTCCTCCATCAGCGAGGGCTCCAACGCCATGGACGACGACGGCGATGCCTCACCGGGCGGCGGAACCGGCCGGACGACTTACACCCCGCAGGGCCCCGGCGCGGAGGCCAGCGGCGGATCCGGCGCAGCGTCAGGCGGCAACGAGGCCGACGCCCCTGACGCGCCCCGGGACGTGGCCGGTCCCGCCGGACTCCCCGACCCCGATCCGGACGAGCTCCGTGCGGATCCCTCCGAGGGCGACCAGGACCCGTCCACCGGCCTGGGCCGCAGCTAGCCAAGTGTCCGGGCCGGATAAGTCACCGGGTAAGTAACAGGGTCAGGACCAGGCGCCGCGGCTCTCGAGGACATCCCTCAGCAAGTCGGCACGGTCGGAAACGAGGCCGTCCACGCCGAGGTCCAGGAGCCGGTGCATCTCGGCCGGTTCGTTGACGGTCCACACATGCACGTAGAGCCCGAGCGAGTGCGCCCGGCGGACGAAGCCGGGCGACACCACGGGAATGGCGCGGTACCGGACCGGTACCTGCAGGGCGTCCACGTCGCGCAGGACGCGGCGCAGTACGGCCCGCGCCGGTGACCGCAGGACCGGGACGGCCAGCAAGGGCGACAGCGCCATGAAGGCAGCGTTTGCCGCCGTCCCGGCGGACGACGCTGTGCGGCGGCTGAGCAGGCGCAGCACCGCCCTCCGCCGTCGGTCCGAAAAACTGGCGACGAGGACGCGGTCGTGGACAGCGTGCCGTTCGATGGCCTCCGCGAGGCTCCGGACGGAATGCCAGTCCTTGACGTCCAGGTTGAAGCGGGTTTCGGGAAAGGCCGCCACGAGTTCATCGAAGGTGGGCACCGTTTCCCGCCCGCCGATCCGGGCCTTGGCCACCTCCTCAGCGGTCAGCTCGGCAATTCTTCCGGCGCGGTCCGTGATCCGGTCGAGTGCGGCGTCGTGAAAGAGGAGGAGCACGCCGTCGGCGGTGGTGTGCACGTCCGTTTCGAGATAGCGGTAGCCGTGTCCGACGGCGGCTCTGAACGCTGCCATGGAATTCTCCAGGCCGTCGAGCGAGAAGCCGCGGTGGGCCATCGCGACGGGCCTGCCGGCGCCGCCGCCCGGGGCGGCGAAGAAGGGCAGCGTCACGGCGGGCTCACGGCCGGCTGACGCCGAGCTCGGCAAGCTTTCCCTCGAGAATCTGGGCCACGCCGTCGTCGTCGAAATGCGGCGCCTGCTGGCCGGCGGCGCGGATCGCTTCCGGATGGCCGCTGGCCATCGCATACCCGTGGCCGGCCCAGCGGAGCATTTCGATGTCGTTGGGCATGTCGCCGAAAGCCACCACGTCCCCTGCGTCGATCCCCAGCGAGGCAGCATATTTGGCCAGCGTGACTGCCTTGTTGACGCCGGGAACAGACAGCTCCAGCATGGCCACGGTGGGCGCCGAATGCGTCACATTGGCCAGGTCCCCGACGGCGGGAGCCACTGCGGCCAGGAAGTCATCCGCGGTGCCTTCTCGGACGATGGCGAGGAATTTGACGACGGCGTCATCCGCCGCGAGCGTCTCGGAGAGCGGGGCCGGGGTGTACTCGGACAGGAGCTCGCTCGTGTCGTTTTCAATGAAGCCCGGCTCCAGGTGGAAGCCGTTGAGGGTTTCGGCGGCAAACAGGGCTGTGGGACGCAGTTTCTTGATGATCCGGCGGACCTCGAACACGTCCGGGAGTGCCATGGTCCGGGCGGAAACCAGCTGACCGGCCTCGAGGTCCCACACGACTGCCCCGTTCGAACAGATGACGGTGCCCGTGTGGCCCAGCTGCTCCTCGAGCGGGTGCAGCCAGCGCGGCGGGCGGCCGGTGACAAAGACAAGTTCGACGCCGGCCTCCCGGCAGGCGTGGAACGCACGGACGGTGCGGTCACTGATCTTTCCGTCGTGCCCAAGAATCGTTCCGTCTATGTCACTCGCTACCAACCGCATGGTGCCAGTTTACGTGGGCGAACGGCCCGGGCCGCGAGGGAGGTTCTGCCAGTACCTGTACCAGCAGGGACTCCCGCATGCGCAGAAACTCCTGTTGCATGGATAGTGCGCCCTCCTCCCGCGACCGATGCCTGAGCGTGGACACCCACTGAAGCAGGGCGCCAGACCTAACGATCCTTGATCAGGAGACCAATGCTTACCGCCAATGCTTACGCTGCCCCGTCCTCGACCGGGGACCTCATCCCTACCACCATCGAACGCCGCGACGTCGGCCCGCACGACGTCCTCATCGAGATCAAATACGCCGGCATCTGCCACTCCGACATCCACACCGTCCGCGGCGACTGGGGCCCGCAGCAGTATCCGCTGGCTCCCGGCCACGAAATCGCCGGTGTCGTCACGGAGATCGGTTCCGACGTCACCCGGCACAAGATCGGTGACCGTGTCGGCGTCGGCTGCATGGTCAACTCATGCCGCGACTGCGAGAACTGCCGCAAGGGCGAAGAACAGTACTGCCTCAACGGAATGACCGGCACCTATGGTGCCGTGGACCGCGACGGCACCATCACCCAGGGCGGCTACTCCAGCCACGTGGTGGTCACCGAAGACTTCGTCGTGCGGATCCCGGACGGCCTCGAGCTCGACGTCGCCGCTCCCCTGCTCTGCGCGGGCATCACCACCTACTCGCCGCTGCGCCACTGGGGCGCGGGCCCCGGCAAGAAGGTCGCAGTCGTCGGACTCGGCGGACTCGGACACATGGCCGTCAAACTGGCCTCTGCCATGGGTGCCGACGTCACTGTCCTCTCCCAGTCGCTGAAGAAGCAGGAAGACGGCCTGCGCCTCGGCGCCGACGATTACTACGCGACGTCCGACCCGGCCACGTTCGAGACGCTCGCGGGCGCCTTCGACCTGATCATCAACACGGTCAGCGCCCCGATCGACATCAGCTCCTACCTGCAGCTGCTGACCCTCGACGGAGCCCTCGTCAACGTCGGCGCCCCGGCCGAACCGCTTCCGGTGAACGTGTTCTCGCTCATCCTGGGCCGCCGGTCCTTCGCCGGTTCGGCCATTGGCGGCATCCGCGAAACCCAGGAAATGCTCGACTTCTGCGCCGAACACCAGCTCGGAGCAGAAATCGAAGTCATCCCGGCCGAGAAGATCAACGACGCCTACGAGCGCGTCCTCGCCTCCGACGTCCGCTACCGCTTCGTCATCGACGCCTCGACGCTGGGGTAGCAGCGGGTCCGGTTGTTGCACCCGCTGCGGTGGCGCCGGCCCGGTGGGGTCCGGCGCCGCCGCTTCGGTTCTATGGCATGCACCGCCGCCCGGCGCGTCCATTTTCATTCGGGCTTTTCAGGACCATAGTTATCCCATGAGTGATACGCAACGACGCGTGCAGCCCAGATTGTTGGCCTTCCTCGTGGCGCTGGGCCTGCTGGTGCCGCTGCTGGGAGGGCTCTACTTTTGGTCCCAGGGCAGCGCCAACAGCCCTGAGACGGCCCCGAGTGCGCCTCCCGTGACGTCCCCGACGCCCACCGCAACGCCAACGCCAAAAGCCAAGGCCCCTGCAGCGAAGCCAAAGCCCAAACCTCCGGCACCCCCGGTTGACCGCCTCAAAGGGCGGCCCGTCAATATCCTGCTCATCGGCAGCGATACGCGCGAGGACAATTCGAAGGCGACCGCGGGCAGGGTCGCCACCGACCAGCGGGCCGATGCCCTCTTCCTGATCCACGTCAGCGCCGACCGCAAGAACGTCTACGGCGTCTCCGTCATGCGCGACCTGTGGGCCGAAATCCCCGGCTACGGCTACTCCAAGATCAACGACGGCCTGGCATTCGGCGGAGTGCCCCTCATGCGGGAAACCGCCGGCGCCCTGTTCGGGCAGCGCATCGACCACTCGATCCTGATCGACTTCGGCAGGTTCAAGGGACTGGTCGACGCCCTCGGCGGAGTCAGGGTGAACGTCACCACGCCCTTCACGTCGACGCACGACGGGCGCCACACGTTCCGGCAGGGCGTGCAGAACCTCAACGGCGCCCAGGCCCTGGAGTTCGTCCGGGAGCGCTATGCCTTCGTCGACGGCGACTACCAGCGCGTACGGAACCAGCAGACCTTCCTGAAGGCGCTGATCGCCGAACTCATCAGCCCCAAGACGCTGACCAACCCGGTGACGCTCCGCAAGACGGTGGGCTACCTCTCGTCGCTGGTCCCCGTCAGCACCGGCCTTGACCAGTCGGCCATGGCGGGCCTCGCCTACAGCCTGCGGGGCGTCCGGCTGCAGGATGCGGTGTTCCTCTCCTTGCCCACCTCGGGCGTCGGCACGTCTCCCGACGGACGCTCCATCGTCCTCCAGGACACGGTCGCGCTGGCGCAGCTGCGGTCCGCCCTGGCCCGTGACCGCGTGGGCCAGTTCATCAGGGATCGGGGAATCAAGGACCTCCGCTGAGGCAGGCGGACCGCTGCCGCAGTCATGGCGGGAACGTCTCCACTCCGGCCGGAGCCGGACGCTCCCTATAGCCCCGGCGCCTCCCCGAGTTCAGCGCGGAGCTGTGAAAGCCGCCCGTAGGCACCGTCGCGGTAGGCCAGCAGCGCGGCCCTGTCCTGCGGATCGATATTCCGAAAGCCCCGCCCGTTCTTGAGCCCGAGGTTGCCTTCCGCGACTGCGTCGGCCAGCGCGCCAGGAACGGTAAACCTTTCGCCGTAGGCTTTCTCCAGCGTGCGGAACGATGACTCGTAGACATCCAGTCCTGCCATGTCACCGATCGCGAACGGCCCGAACAGCGCCAGGCGGAATCCGAACGTATTACTCACCACCGCGTCGATTTGTGCGGGCGTCGCAGTGCCGTCGTCGACAATTTGAACCGCTTCCTTGTACAGCGCGAACTGCAGCCGGTTGGCTACGAATCCCGGGGTGTCGGCAACCCTTGCTGGCGTCTTGCCCAGTCCGCGCATGAGAGCCTCCACACAGTCCAGCACAGCAGGCGCGGTGTCAGGACCGGGAATGAGTTCGACGCCGGGGATGAAGGGGGCGGGATTCATCCAGTGCACGCCGAGGAACCGCTCAGGGCCGGTCACCGAGTTGGCCAGTTGCCCGATGGGGATGGCCGAGGTATTCGTACCGATGACGGCATTGCCCGGGGCGGCTGTGCAGATCCGGCTGAGGATGGCGGCTTTGAGATCGGAATTCTCTGGAACCGCCTCCGCTACGTAATCCGCTTCCGCCACCGCCTCTTCGAGGCTGCCCGCGGCAGCCAGGTTTTTGCTTATGGTCTCTGCGGCGCCTGCGGGCATCAGCCCCTGTGCCTCAAAGTCCCCGGCCTGTTCCACGAGGCGGACACGGGCACGCTCGGTGGTCTCGCCGTCGACGTCGCCCAGCAAGACTTTGTGGCCGTGCAGCGCCAGGACCTGGGCGATTCCGCCGCCCATGTAGCCTGACCCGACGACGGCCGTGGTTGAGATGGTGTCGATGATATTCATAAGGATGCTCCAGGTAGGTCGCAGCGGCAGAAGGTGGCGTATCAGCGGATGGTGTAGCCGCCGTCGACGGCAAGGGTTTGCCCGGTGATCAGGGAAGAGGCATCGCAGAGCAGGAAGGCCACCGCCCCGGCAATGTCCTCGGGTTCACCGAAGCGGCCGGCCGGTATACGGGACAGCAGTTCCGCCGCCCAGTCGGGCCGGCTGAGGGTGGAGGCCGTCAGTTCCGTGCGGACGAATGTGGGTGCTACGGCGTTGACCCGGATGCCGGCGGACGCCCACTCCAGCGCCAGGATCTTGGTGAGGTGGATCAGGCCTGCCTTGCTGGTGCCGTAGGCAGCCCGTTCCTCGATACCGACGATTCCGGCCTGGGACGCGATATTGACCACTGCCCCGGGCGATCCCTGGTCCAGCCAGCGCCGAGCGAGGGCGGTGGTCAGGAAGAAACCGCCCCTGAGATTGGTGTCCATCACCGAGTCCCAGTCGTCCTCGGTCAGCTCCACGGCGGGTTTGGGCACGTTGACTCCGGCGTTGTTGACCAGCAGATCGATGCCGCCGCTTTCCTCAAGGAGGGAGTCGATGAAGCCGCTAATGCTGCCGGTGCTGGTCACGTCGACGGTGAGTGGGGCGGTTCCATACCTTGCACCGATCCGCTGCGCGCTCGCGGCGTCCCGGCTGGTGCCGTAAACAGTGGCCCCGGACTCGGCAAGGCCATCGGCGATGGCCTTGCCGAGTCCCCCTGCCGCGCCGGTGACCAGCGCCTTCTTGCCGTCCAGGCGGAAATTGGGCACGTTGGTGACCTTTAGTTGTCGAACTTGTGGTCTGACCAGGGCAGGGACGTGCCGCGGTACTTGGCCGCCCGGACGTCGCCCGAGCGTGCGTGGCCTTCGAACCGTTCCACCCTGGATGCGCGGCCGCAGAGCTCACCGAAGAAGGCGCTCGATTCCGTGTTGGTCACTTCCTGGTAGGTGACGGTGCGCAGGTACTTGCCGACCCACAGGCCGCCGGTGTAGCGGGCCGCGCCGCGGGTGGGCAGGACGTGGTTGGTGCCGATGACCTTGTCGCCGTAGGAGACGCAGGTTCCCTCGCCAAGGAACAGTGCGCCGTAGTCGTGCATCTTCTCGAGCGCTTCGCGCGGGTTCCGGGTGAGAACCTGCACGTGCTCGTACGCGTACTCGTCAGCCAGCGTGTAGGCATCGTCAATGGTTTCAACCACGTGGACTGCGCCCCAGTCACGCCAAGCGGGTCCGGCGTAGTCGCGGGTCGGCATGTCCACGAGGATCGTGTCGATGTGCTCGATGACCTTGCGGCCCAGCTCCTCGCTGGTGGTGATCAGGACGGCGGGCGAATCGGGTCCGTGCTCGGCCTGGGACAGCAGGTCGACCGCGACGATGAACGGATCCGCGTGCTCATCGGCCACGATGAGGACTTCGGTGGGCCCTGCGAAGAGGTCGATGCCGACCTCGCCAAAGAGCTGTCGCTTGGCCTCTGCAACGAAGGCGTTGCCCGGGCCGGCCAGCATGTTGACGGGCTTGATGGTCTCGGTGCCGATGGCCAGGGCCGCGACCGCCTGGATGCCGCCGAGCAGGTAGATCTCGTCTGCGCCGGCCAGATACATGGCTGCGATGGTGGCGTCCGGGACCTCGCCCTGGATCAGCGGAGTGCAGGCCGCGACGCGCTCCACGCCGGCAACCTTCGCGGTCACGATGGTCATGTGGGCGCTGGCCAGCAACGGGTACTTTCCGCCGGGAATGTAGGCGCCGGCGGCCTGGACGGGAACGTTCTTCTGGCCCAGGAAGACGCCGGGAACGGTTTCAATTTCAAAGTCGGACAGGGATTCGAGCTGCTTCCGTGCCATGACGCGGACCTGCTCCTGGACGAACTTGATGTCCTCGATGACCTGGTCCGGAACGCGGGCCATGATCTCGTCCAGCTGCACCTGGCTGAGCAGGAACGATTCGGGAGCGTACTTGTCGAACTTCTGTGAGTATTCACGAACGGCTTCGTCGCCGCGTGCGCGGATGTCTGCAATGACGGCTTCTACGGTGGCGCGCACTTCGGGGGTGCTGCCGCGGGACACGCTGTTGCGGGCGGGCTCCTTCAGCAGTGCGGAGTCCACGGCCGAGCTGATTGCTGTTGTAACGGTCATCAGGTTTACCTTCCATCTTCGTTGATGGGCGACCTCTGGAGCGCCCTGACCAGGCCGGCAGGCCTGCTTGGTGATCGAGTGTATACGTATACATTTCTTGCCGCAAGACCTTGTTTTCATACTTTGCATACGTATACACTCCTAGTCACGAGCCAGTCAGTGTGGCTGGGCTCACTGTCCGGACGAAGACAAAGGAGTCTCTGAATGAGCGCCCCCGCGACAACAACCGCACCACCCGCAATAGATCCCAAGATGCGCCGCAAGGCGCTTGTCTCCTCCGTGCTCGGCAGCTGCATCGAGTGGTATGACTTCTACGTCTACGGCGTTGCAGCGGCCATCATCCTCAACAGCCAGTTCTTTCCGCAGGTGAGCCCTTTCGCCGGCATCCTGCTCTCCTTCAGCACCTATGCCATCGGCTTCGCGGCCCGCCCGATTGGCGGCATCATCTTCGCCCACTTCGGCGACCGCCTGGGCCGGAAGAAGATGCTCATGATGACGCTCGGCCTGATGGGCGCCGGCACGTTCCTCATCGGCTGCCTGCCCAACTTCGCCACCATCGGCATCGCAGCCCCCATCCTGCTGGTGGTCCTGCGCATCGTCCAGGGCATCGGCGTCGGCGGCGAATGGGGCGGCGCCGCACTGATGGCCACGGAATACGCACCGGCCGAGCGCCGCGGCTTCTTCGGTTCCTGGCCGCAGATCGGCGTTCCCGCCGGCACCCTGCTCGCCAACGGAGCCTTCTTCGTCATGGGCGGCATCATCTCCCCCGAAGACTTCATGGCCTGGGGATGGCGCATCCCGTTCCTGGTTTCGATCCTGCTGGTAGTGCTGTCGTTCTACATCCGCCGCAATGTGGACGAGTCCCCCGCCTTCGAAGAGATCAAGCGGAAGGGCGAAATTGAGAAGCTTCCGGTCGTCAAGGTCATCAGGACGCGTCCGCTGACCATCCTCAAGGTCATCATGATGCGCTTTGCGGAGAACGCGAACTACTACATCTACACCACCTTCCTGCTCGCCTACGGTCCTGCCATCCTGCTGGAAAAGAACAGCATCCTGCTGGCCACCATGATCATGGCCGGCCTTGGCATCTTCTCCATCCCGTTCTGGGGCTGGGTTTCGGACCGCTGGGGCCGCCGCTACACCGTGATCGCCGGCGCCGCCACCATGCTCCTGATGGCTTTCCCCTTCTTCTGGGGTGTCCAGACGGGCGACTTCCTCATGGTGCTGCTGGTACTGGTCCTGACCTGCAACGTGGGCCGCGACCTGTGCTATTCGGTGGAACCGGCCTACTTCACGGAACTCTTCGAGCCCAAGCTGCGCTATTCCGGGGCATCGGTGGGCCCGCAGGTCGCAGCAGTCTTCGCCGGAGGTTTCGCTCCGCTGATCGCCACCGCGCTCATCGGCCCGGACTTCGACCGTTACTGGCTCGTGGCCCTGTACATGGTGTTCACCTCGGTCATCACCATCGTTGGAGCACTCTGGTCGCCGGAGACCGCTCCGCAGGTCCGGCTGCGCCGGGGCCTCAGCCCGGAACACGATCCGACTACCGGGCGCTAAGCCGCCGTCGGACCGCTACCGCGCATCCTGCCGGCACCCGCCTCTACAGGGGCGGGCGCCGGCAGGCGCGGTATTGGAAAGTTTGGCTACTCTGAAACAACGAAGTTCACAGTCCGGCTCGAGCACGTAGCCTGATCCAACCGAAATGAGGGCGCCCCGATGGTTACCAGCCGCGACGTTGCCGAACTCGCCGGCGTCTCGCAGGCCACTGTCTCCCGGGTCATGTCCTCTTCCGCCAAGCTCTCCCCTGCCACAAGGGCGCGCGTGCAGGCTGCCATGGAAACACTCGGCTACGTCCCGCACGCCGGGGCGCAGGCCATGAAAACCAGGCGGACCAACACCATCGGCGTCGTGGTGGCGGACCTGACCAACCCGTTCTACCCCGAGGTCCTTGACGAGCTGAGCCGTGCACTGGACGCCGCCGGTTTCCGGGTGGTCATCTGGAACGCCGGCGGCGGCAGCCACCATGACGCTTTGAAAGCCATCCGGGAACACGCCGTCGACGGCGTCATCTTCACCACCGCAACGGAAGATTCACTCGAACTCCAGGCCGCCATCGAAAAGAACAGCCCGATCGTGCTGATCAACCGCGTGGTGGAAGGCCTGGAATGCGACCAAGTCACCAGCAGCAACACCGAGGGAGGCGCCGCCGTCGCCGATTACCTGCTGGAGCACGGCAAAACCAGGGTCGCCTTCATCGGCGGCGCTGAAAATGCCAGCACCTCCCGCGAGCGAGGCCAGGGCTTCCTGGGCAGGATGGCGGACCACGGCCATGCCGTTCCCGAGCACTTCCGCTTCCACGGCGGGTTTTCGCACGACATCAGTGCACAGGTCATGGGCAGGCTGCTGTCCCGCGCCGACCGGCCGCAGGCCGTCTTCTGCGCCAACGACCTCATGGCCTTCGGCGCCCTGGATGCCCTGCGCGCCCACGGTGTCCAGCCCTCCGACTGCTGGGTGATCGGCTATGACGACGTTGACATGGCCGCCTGGGACTCCTTCAGCCTGACCACGGTCCGGCAGCCCAGCCGTGAGATGGCCCTCGTGGGGGCAAAGATGCTGCTGGAGCGCATCCACGCGCCGGGCGGCCCGGCGCGGCGGGTCAACTTTCCGTGCGACCTCATCGTCCGGGGCAGCACCCGCGCCGCCGGAAGCGCCTGACGAGGCTGCCTGACGCACTGCCGGCAGGCGTAGCGCCCGCCCGGACCGCGCACCATTGCATTTAGGCCACACTCCCGGACCCGCCGGAGCCGCCCGCCGCCCGCGAAAGTAAACTGATGGTGGCAAAGGAGCGGCGGCGATGGACGCTAAGGTTCATCATTCGGGGCTGGTTCTTCCGGGGCTCACCTGCACCGAGCGGATCACCGGCAGCTGCCCTGTGGCCGCCGCCGGAAGCGGGTGGCGGGCGTGACCGCGGCACGGGCGCTGCGCCTCCTGACCGCGGTCCTTGTCTTTCTGGCGTTGATCGTGGGGGCCGCTCCGGGTGCCCCTCCTGCGCAGGCTGTGTCGCTGCGGGGCCATGACATCTCCTGGCCGCAATGCCCGACGGCGGTGGGCGGCTTTGGCCTGCCCCTTCCGCCCGCTTCGTCCCAGTTCGTCGTCATCGGCCTGACGAAAGGGCTCCCCTTCACCGAAAACCCGTGCCTGGCCAGCCAGCTGAAGTGGGCGACCGACAACCGCAAGCCTGCCCAGGCGTACACCATGGCGGCCTTCCCCACCGCCGCGCAGCTCGCCACCTACAGGACGCAGGGACCCTGGTCATCCGCCACCCGCGCGGGGCAGCTGTCCAACGTGGGCTACGCGGAGGCGCGCTTCGCGATCGCCAGCCTCGTCAAGACGGGCTTCGCACCCCGGGTGGTCTGGATCGACGTCGAACCCCGGCCCGCCCAGCCTTGGCCCACGGCCACAGCAGTGCAGCAGCGTGAAAACCGGTACCTCATCGAGGGCCTGATGCGGGGCCTGCGCGATGCCCGCTACTCATACGGCCTCTACTCGTTTACCTCCGGCTGGGCAAGCATCACCGGCTCGTGGCGGCTCCCCGGCGTGCCGGTCTGGGCCACGGCCGGCATGCTCGACTACCCGAACGAAGCGCTGGACCGCTGCCGCCAGCCGAGCTTCTCCGGCGGGCGGGTCTATATTTCGCAGTGGTACGACAACACCCGGGACTACGACCTCACCTGCGATCCCTACGCGTTCACGCCGCTGCCTATTCCGGCGTCAACGCTCTCGGGCGCAACAGCCGACTTCAACGGCGACTGGAACAACGACATCCTGGCCCGGTATACGGCCCGGGCTGAGCTGTGGATGTACCGCGGTACGGGGCAGGGCGGCAGGCTGGCCGGCGTCCTGATCGGAATCGGTTGGAACGGCTTCGCCCTTGAAACACCCGGGGACTTCAACGGCGATGGCCCGCTGGATGTGCTCGCCAGGGAGACTTCCACGGGCATCCTGTGGCTGTACCGGGGCAACGGCACCGGCGGCTTCCTGCCGCGCCTGCGGCTCGGCGCCGGCTGGAACGTCATGAACTCCATCGTGGGCCCCGGCGACTTCAACGGCGATCAGCGCGTGGACGTCCTGGCGAGGGAAACCGCCACCGGACACCTGTGGCTCTACCGGGGAAATGGCACCGGTGGATTCTTGCCGCGTCTCCGTGTGGGAACCGGATGGAACACCTTCAATGCCCTGGCTGGACCCGGCGACTTCAACGGCGACGGCGCCGTGGACGTTCTTGCGAGGGAGACCGCCACGGGGACGCTGTGGCTCTACGGCGGGAACGGTACCGGCGGCTGGCTCCCCCGCACGAGGGTGGGCGGCGGCTGGAACGTCATGACCGCCGTCGTGGGCCCCGGCGACTTCAACGGCGACCGCAGGACCGACATCCTCGCGCGCGACGGCGCCGGCGTGCTGTGGCTGTATCCCGGCAACGGGGCCGGCGGCCACCTCCCGCGGGTTCAGGTGGGTCCCGGCTGGAACGGCTTCTCGCCGCTGTTCTGAGCCGCGGCCGCGCCACCGGGCGTGCCGCAAGCCGGGTGGGGGTGACCGTGGGGTGACCGTGCGGTGACCGCGCGGTGACCGTGCGGTGACCGTGCGGTGATCGTGTCCACGACGGCCCGTTGTCATTACACTGGGACGCATGACCGAGCAGGAACCGGCCCCGGTCTGGGCCGATCCGGACGCCGTCGACACTTCAGTGCGCAGTCCGGCACAGCGGTCCCGCACCTTCGCCGGGATCCTGGTGAACACTGCGCTCGCCAACGTCACCACCAGCTACCTGTGGTTCGCCCTGACGTTCTGGGTGTACCTGGAGACGCGCAACGTCATCGCCACCGGGGTGGTCGGCGGCGCCTACATGCTGCTGATCGCCCTTTCCAGCATCAGCTTCGGCACCTTCGTGGACCGCTACCGCAAGCTGGCCGTGATGCGCTTCGCCGCCGCCTTCACTCTGGTGATGTTCGTGCTGTCAGGAGTCATGTTCCTGCTGGCACCCACCGCCTGGCTGCTGGACCTGACACAGCCAGGGTTCTGGGTCTTCACCCTCGTCATCCTGATCGGCGCGGTGGTGGAGAACATGCGCAACATCG
The DNA here is from genome assembly GCF_017052465.1 of Arthrobacter pascens. Lineage (GTDB taxonomy): Bacteria > Actinomycetota > Actinomycetes > Actinomycetales > Micrococcaceae > Arthrobacter > Arthrobacter pascens. Next base: position 381,710 of record NZ_JAFHKT010000151.1, on the reverse strand, counting down.
CCCTCTCCACCACGGTCACCATCCTCATCGAGCCGGATCGGCGCGCCAACGCCAACGGGCTGGTGGGCATGGTGCAGGGCCTGATGTTCATCGTCACCTCGGTGCTCTCCGGGCTGTCGGTCGGGCTGCTGGGCATGGGCTGGACGATCGCCGTCGCCCTGGCGCTCACGGCGCTGGCCTTCGCGCACCTGCTCACGCTGCGCATGCCCGAGGAGGTGCGCGCGGCCGCCACCGACGCGCACGGCGGATTCGACCTGCGCGGCTCCCTCGCCGCCGTGCTGGCCGTTGCCGGACTGTTCGCGCTGATCCTGTTCTCCACGTTCAACAACTTCATCGGCGGCGTCTACATGGCCCTCATGGACCCGTATGGCCTGGAGATGTTCCCTGTGGAGCTGTGGGGAGTCTTCTCCGCGGTGGGCTTCACGGGGATCCTCGTGGGGGGCGCGCTGATCGGCAAGTTCGGACTCGGGTCCAACCCCTTGCGCACTCTTCTCATCGCCGTGGTCCTGATGGGGGCCCTCGGTGCGGTGTTCACGGTGCGGGAGTGGGCGTGGCTGTACATCGCCGGCATCTGGCTGTACCTCGTCCTGGTGCCTTTCGTGGAGGCCGCCGAGCAGACGGTCATCCAGCAGGTGGTGCCCCTGCCCCGGCAGGGCCGGGTGTTCGGATTCGCCATGGCCTTCGAGTCCGCGGCCGCGCCGGTCACCGCGTTCCTCATCGCGCCGATCGCCCAGGTCTGGATCATCCCCTACGCACGGTCCGCTGAGGGCGCCGCCCAGCTTGCCCCGCTGCTGGGCGAGGGCACCTCCCGCGGCATCGCGCTGGTGTTCCTGGTTGCAGGGGTCATCATGATCGCGGCCGCGCTGCTGGCCTTTCTGACGCCGGTCTACCGTAGGGTCTCGGCATCCTACGCGCAGGCGGCGGCAGAGGCGCCCCTCAGAGACCCTGCCCTTTAAACGGTCCCGCCTGGAGCAGGCTGCCCTGCCTGGCTGTTAACGAAGCAACCTCCGCACATGGGGGATATGCGGAGGTTGCCGCCTCAAAGGTACTGGCTGGTAGGTTTCGCGCTCAACTTGATAAGACCCGGTCCCGCTGGTCCCCGCGCAATTCGCCCATCACCGTCGCCCGCGCAAAGGTGTTGCGCCGGTCACAGTGCCCTGCTACTGTCTATCCGCCCAATGACAAGCATCTCCCATCAGGTGGGAAGTCTTGCACTCAAAGACGCAGGCAGGAATCACATGACGCAGGAACTTCATCTGGAGGGCAACTCCCTCCCGCTCCAAGGCATTCGCGTGCTGGAGCTCGGCAGCTTCATCGCGGCGCCGTTCGCGGCCCGGCTCTTTGGTGACTTCGGTGCCGAGGTCATCAAGATTGAAAAGCCCCAGGGCGGCGACGAGCTGCGGGACTGGCGCAAGACCCGCGGCACCACGTCCATGCTGTTCCGCACCATCGGCCGTAACAAGAAGTCTGTGGCCCTGGACCTCCGCTCGGAGACCGGGCGCGAGGCGGTCAAGAAGATCGCGGCCCAGTGCGACGTGGTCATTGAAAACTTCCGTCCCGGCACGCTCGAGAAGTGGGGGCTTGGCCCCGACGTGCTCCAGGAACTTAACCCGGACATGGTCATGGTGCGCATCTCCGGCTACGGCCAGACCGGCCCGTACAAGAACCGTGCCGGCTTCGGCAGCTCCGCAGAGTCCTTCGCTGGCCTGCGCTACATCACCGGCGAGCCGGACCGGCCCGCCGGCCGCGCCGCCGCCAGCATGGGTGACACCGTCGCCGGACTTTACGGGGTCATCGGCGCCCTGATGCTTATGCTGCAGAAGGCCCGAGGCCTCGAGACCGGCACGTCCCGGGTGGTCGACGTCGCCCTCTACGAAGGCGTCTTCAGCCTGCTCGAATCTCTGGTCCCGGACTACGACGCGTACGGCATGGTCCGGCAGCGCACCGGCGGCGCGCTGCCCGGCGTCGTACCCACCGGCTCCTACCTCTGTGGCGACGGCCTGGAGGTGGTCATCGGCGGGAACTCCAACTCCGTGTTCGTGCGCCTGATGCGGGCGATTGGCCGCGAGGACCTCGCCGGAGACGAAACCCTTCTCGCCACGGAGGCCCGCGGCGCCCGTGAGGAAGAACTCAACGGCGCCATCTCCGCCTGGACCGGCAGCATGCCCCTCACCGAGGTGCTGGACAAGCTGGACGACGCCGGGGTCCCCGCCGGTCCGGTCTACGACGCCCCGAGCATCGCCGTGGACAAGCACTACCTGGCGCGCGACATGATCCAGGCCCACGAGGTGGTCATCGAGGACGAGCCCGAGCTGATCCGGTTCCCAGGCGTCGTGCCGAAGATTCCCGGCCATGAGGGCCGCGTGAAATGGGTCGGCCCGGAGCTGGGCCAGCACACCGCAGAGGTCCTGCAGGAGCTCGCGGGCATGGACGCCGACGAGATCGCCGCGCTCGGACTGCAGGGGGTGCGCTGACATGCAGGTGGAAATCACCGACGTCTTCCTGCGCGACGGACTGCAGGACGAACCGGTCATCGTGTCAACAGCGCACAAGCTGGAAATTGCCGAGGCCCTGGTCGCCGCGGGCGTGAAGCGCATCGAAGCGGCCTCGTTCGTGAACCCGAAGCGGGTACCCCAGATGGCCGACGCCGCAGAGATCATTTCCTCCCTGACGGCAGTCCCGGGAGTCACCTATACCAGCCTGGCGCTCAACGGGAAGGGTATCGAACGGGCCGTCGACGCCGGGGCAACAGACATCCAGGTGGTCGCCTCGGCCAGCCAGGCGCACAGCAACGCCAACGCAGGGCAAGCCATCGAGGATGCCCTCGCCAGCCTCGGCGCGGCCGTCTCCAGATTTCCACAGGCCCGCTTCTTCGCGGGCATCTCCACCGCCTTCACCTGCCCCTTCGAGGGCAGTATCGACCCCGGCTACCTGCTGCGCGTGGTCCGCGCCTTCAAGGACATGGGCATTACCGACATCGGACTCGCGGACACCCTGGGCACCTCGCCCACCGACCAGGTGATGGCCAGCCTGCAGCACGTCCGCGACGCCGAACCGGACCTGACCTACTACCTCCACCTCCACAACGCCCACGGCCAGGCGCTGGGGACGGCGAGCGCAGCGGTGGACTCCGGCGTCGTCCATTTTGACGCCGCACTGGGCGGATACGGCGGCTGCCCGTTCGCCCCCGGGGCGCACGGCAACATCGCCACCGAGGAACTGGTCCGGCACCTGCACGACACGGGCCACGACACCGGCATTGACGAGGACCGCCTCGCCGACGCCGTCCGGCTGGCCCGCGACGTGGTGATGCACTCCCCCGCCGCCGGGCTGCTGGACCCCGCCCGCTAAAACCCGCCCGCCAAACCTGCCCGCCAGGAACTTTCCACCCCAGTCCCACACAGCACACCACAATAAGAATTCCTACTCACCGTTTTGGAGACGATGATGTCTACAAGCCCACGCACCACGGAACTCACTGACGACCCAACGGACACTGCCATGAGCGAGACCTCCCCCGGCCCCGCCGGCGGCATCGAACATCCGGTAACCCGCACCGCGGGCCCGCGGCCCGGGACCCACCACCCCGGCCGGCTGGGATCCCGGATCGCCAGCGTCCCGGCTCCCCTCTACCTCGTCCTCGCGGGCCTGGTCCTTGCCGCCGCCCTCACGGGCAACCTTCCGGACACCATGGTTGTCGGCTTTGCCACCACCATCCTGCTCGGCGGGCTGTTCATCTGGATCGGCAACCTGTTCCCGGTGGTCCGGGACTTCGGGCTCCCCACCGTCCTGTGCACGTTTGCACCCGCCACCCTCGCCTTCTTCGGCCTGATGCCGGAGAACATCATCACCGTTGTGCAGAACTTCGTGGATGGACAGGGTTTCCTGGACTTCTTCGTGGTGGGCATCATCGCCGGCTCCATCCTTGGCATGCCCCGGGCACTGCTGCTGAAGGCCGGCCCACGCTTCGCCGTCCCCCTGATCGGCTGCCTCATCGCCACGTTCGTTTTGGTCGGGCTAATTGCCGCGCTGACCGGCTTCGGGTTTGTCGAAGGCATCCTCTTCATTGCCGCCCCCATTATGGCCGGCGGCCTGGGCGTCGGAGCCCTGCCCATGTCCGAGATGTACGCGTCGGCAACCGGCGGGGACTCTGCCACCTTCATGGGGGACCTGATGTCCGCGGTCGTGATGGCCAACGTGGTCTGCATCCTCATCGCCGGCATCTACAACGGGCTGGGCAAGCGCAAGAAGCAGCTCTTCATCGGGTTCAACGGCCACGGCCAGCTGCTGCGGATCAGCGGCCGCTCCGATGAGCTGGCCCTGCCGCCCAAGCGCGACACGTCCTCCTTCATCGCCCTGGGCAAAGGACTGCTCATCGCCGGCAGCCTCTTCATCTTCGGAAACCTCGCGGCCGCGTTCCTCCCCGGGCTGCACCCCTATGCCTGGACGATCATCGCCGCCGCCGCCGTCAAGATTTTTGGACTGCTCCCGCAGGACGTCGAAGACTCCACCGCGGACTGGGGCGACCTGATCGGCGCCGTCCTGGTTCCCGCGCTCCTGGTGGGCGTCAGCCTCACCTACATCGACATCACAGAGGTCCTGGCCTCGCTGAGCAACCCGCTGTTCATCCTTCTCACGGTCTGCACCGTCATCATCGCGACCCTGACCTCAGGCGTCCTCGGCTGGCTGGTGAAATTCAACTTCGTGGAAGCCTCCATCACGCCCGGCCTGGTCATGGCGGACACCGGAGGCAGCGGCGACGTGGCCGTCCTGAGCGCCGCGAACCGACTGCACCTCATGCCGTTCGCGGCCCTCACCAACCGCCTGGGCGGAGCGCTGGTCCTCTTCGTGACCTCGCTGATCGTCCCGTTCCTAGCCTGACGGCCTTTACACAAAGCAGCATGGATTACGACGGCGGTGCCCCGCCACTACTGCGGGGCACCGCCCCTTCACCTCACCCAAAGGACCACCATGATTGACAACGTCCTGGCCGTTGACGGCCGCACACCCGCCATTTCCGGCGACGCCTGGGTGGCCCCCACGGCCACCGTCGTCGGCTCCGCAACCATTGGCGCGGGCACGGGAATCTTCTACGGCGCCGTGGTGCGGGCGGACATGGAGGACATCAGCATTGGCGCGGACAGCAACATCCAGGACGGCGCCGTTGTCCACGCCGATCCGGGCTATCCGGCACTGATCGGCAACCGGGTCAGCGTGGGCCACGGAGCCGTGCTGCACGGCTGCACCATCGGTGACGGCGCGCTCATCGGAATGAATGCCACCGTCCTGAACGGCGCCGTCGTCGGCGCCGGCTCACTGATCGCCGCAAACGCGCTAGTGCTGGAGGGCACAGAGGTTCCGCCGGGATCACTGGTGGCAGGCGTCCCCGGCAAGGTGCGACGCCCCCTCACGCCCGAAGAAATCGAGCACTGCAGCCAGAACGCCACCACCTATACCGGGCTGGCCCGGAAGCACCGCGGCGCTGTGCCGCTGGTCCCTTCCGCCCGATAGTGCCTTGCCCGAAGACAGAAAGATAAGAGAAGCCATGACGAGCGCCAGCACCCAACTTCCAGCCGGCGGCAAGGCCACTGCCCTGCCGGACGACAGCCATGTGTCCGCGATCGTCGCCGACGTGGTGGCCGAGCGCGCAGGGCATCTGTTCGGACTGATGGGCAACGGCAACGCCCACCTCATCAGCCGGCTGACCCGCCGTGGTTTTCCCTTCACCTCGGCCCGGCACGAATCCGCAACCGTCGCCATGGCAGATGCCTACCATCGGGCAACCGGGGGCGTGGCGGCCGCCACCACCACCTACGGCGCGGGCTTCACCAACGCCTACACCACCCTCGCCGAGGCACGGATCGCCCGGATCCCGCTGGTTCTGGTGGTGGGAGACGCACCCTCCAGCGGTCCCCGGCCGTTCGACATCGACCAGACGAAGGCAGCTGATGCGGCGGGCGTCGTTACCCTCGTGGCGGGCCCGGGCAACGCCGCCGCCATCACCCACCGTGCATTCGACCTAGCCCTGCAGACCGTCCAGCCCGTGGTGCTGGCCATTCCCTACGACCTCGCCACCGCCCCGCCCTCGGACCCGGAACCGCTAGAACCCCTGCCCGCAAAGCCCATATGGCCCGCGGAACCGGCCCAACTGGACCGCGTGGCGGACCTCCTCGCCGGGGCGGAACGGCCGCTGATCCTGGCGGGACGCGGCGTCCTGCTGGCCCAGGCTGCCGAGCCCCTGCGCGCCGTTGGAGACCGGCACGGCGCACTCTTCATGACCTCGGTCATGGCAGCCAACGTTTTCGATAGTCCGTGGGATTTGGGCATCGCCGGCGGATTCACCCGCAGCCACCGCCTCGACGTCGCACGCCACGCCGACGTCGTCCTGGTAGTGGGAGCCAGCCTGAACACCTTCCAAACGCGCTACGGAACGCTGTTCCCCGCAGGAACCAGGATCATCCGCGTGGACAACGAACCGGACCCGGGACACCCCGCAGCGGAGTACATCCGGGCGGACATCCGCCCGTTCATCGAGGGACTGCTGGAACGGCTCCCAACAGCCACCTCCACCTGGCGCGCCCAGGTCCCGGAAGTATCCCAGGCGGAGTTCCGGTCATCCCGCCCGAGCGAGGACCCCGACGAGTTCGGCCCCGACGGACGACTGAACCCGCGAGCGGTCGTCGCCGCCCTGGACCGCATCCTGCCGGCGGAACGTTCGGTGGTGATGGACGGCGGGCATTTCATCGGCTGGGCGCCAATGTACCTTTCAGTCCCCGACCCGCACGCCATGGTCCTGGTAGGCACCGCCTTCCAGTCCATCGGCCTGGGCTTCGGCTCCGCCGCCGGCGTCTCGGCGGCCCGCCCGGAACGCATCACCGTCCTGGTCAGCGGCGACGGCGGCGGACTGATGGGTTTGGCCGATTTCGAGACCTTCCTCCGGGCCACCCGCAAGGGTGTGGTCGTAGTCCTCAACGACTCCGCCTACGGGGCAGAGCTGCACCAGTACGCCGCCAAGGGGCTCCACGACCAGGCGATGCTGATTGACGAAGTGGACTTCGCCGCCGTCGGACGTGCACTTGGCGCCCAAGGCACCAAAGCCCGCACGCTGGCGGACCTGGACCAGCTGCACGAGTGGCTCACCACCCACGAGGAAGGCGTGTTCGTCCTCGACGTAGCCATTTCGCAGAAAGTGGTGGCCGAGTTCATGGCGGAGTCCGTGGCCGCCAGCGGCTAAGCGGACACCATAAGCTGGCCACATGCCGTCTACTGACACCAACGGAAGCAACCGGACCCTCGAACGCGCCGCCGCCATCCTTGATGCCGTGGGCCGGTCCGCCGTCTCAGCCAGCGAGCTGTCCCGGCGGACCGGACTGTCACTGTCGACGGCGCACCGCCTGGCGCTGCAGCTGGCCGACTACGACTTCCTGCGCCGCACCGACAGTGGCGCCTTCCGGCTCGGGGACCGGTTCGTCCGGTCAGCCCTGGAGAATGCCGGCATACCTGTCCTCAATGACCTGCGGGACCAAACCGGCGAGACTGCGCAGCTGTGGGTGCGGCGGGGCGACGAACGCGTCTGCCTGCTCAGCGCCGACAGCCGGCACGAACTCCGTGCCACCCTGCCTCCCGGCTCCAGGCTGCCCCTGCCCCAGGGGTCGAGCGGCCGCCTCCTCGCGGCAGAAGAGGATGCCCTGGCCGAGCTGGAGTCAGCGGGCTGGATCGAGTCGGTGGGTTCCCGCACGCCCGGACTGGGCTCCGTCAGCGCCCCCGTGCGCGCCGACGAAGGAATCATCGCCGCGGTCTGCCTGGCCATGCCCCTGGCCCGGGTATCCGAATCTCCCGGCCAGGACCATGGCAGCCTCGTGGTCCGGGCAGCGCAGCGGATTGCCGAGGCCGTGGAGCGACGCAACTAGCCCGTCGAACCCCTGACCACCAGCGAGCTGTCGAGCGTCACGTGCGGTTCCTCGAGTTCCAGTCCCTCCATGAGCGCCCGGAGCTGTTGGCCGGCCTTGCGTCCCAGCGGCATCCCCGGCAGATGCACGCTGGTCAGGCCGGGGTTACTCGTTGCCGAGTAGGGCAGATCGTCGAAGCCCGCCACGGCCAGTTCCTGCGGAATGCGGACACCGGCCACACGCGCCTCCTGCAGCACACCGTAGGCGTGTGTGTCGGTACCACACACGACGGCGGTGACCCCCGAACGCTGCCACTCCGGCCAGGCCCGGGCGAACGCCTCGGCGGCCGCCCCGACGTCGATCGTGGTGCTCATGGTGCAGTCCGGCGGGACCGAGATCCCGCGTGCCCGGGCCTCCTCCAGGAACGCGTTGCGCCGCACGTCGAAGGTGGCCGTACCGGTCACGCTGTCGATGTAGGCCGCACGCGTGTGCCCTGAATCGGCCAGGTGCGCCGCCAGTTCACGTGCGCCGTGCGCGACGTCCAGGTTTACGGAGGCGGCGTAGCCCTCCAGGCCGGGTGCATCAAGCAGCACCAGGGGCCCGGCTACGGAGAGTTCGTCGAGGAAGCCGGCGTTGGGGGCATCCACCAGGAGGCCGGCGGGCCGGAGCGCCATGAGCTTCCGGACGTCCTCAGCCTGCGGAAATTCCCCGGCGTCCGTGACGGACAGCAGCAGCTGATAGGAGGCGCCGAGCGACTCCCGCACTCCGGCGATCACCTTGGCGAAAAACGGGTTGGAGATATCCGGGGCCACCAGGATGACGATCGAACTCACGCCCTTGGCCAGCGAGCTTCCGATGCCGTCCACCACGTAGCCCAGCTCGGAGATGGCCTGCCGCACACGCGAAATGTTGTCCTCAGACACGCGCCCTCGGGTTTTTCCGTTGGCCACCAACGACACCGTGGCGGTGGAAACGCCGGCGCGTTCGGCCACCATCGCGGCCGTGACACGGGGCGCCCGGGCGTTGGGCCGATCGAGGGTGTCCATGTATCGATCGTAGCCAAGGTTTCGCGCTTTCAGGCATCACATGGCATCAAGCGCTTGACGCACTTCACGTTAAGCGCTTGACGTACGCCGCGGAGGGATGCCAGAATTCCCGTGAACGCTTTACCCCAATGACGTGGAGACAACCATGGAATCCCAGCCCCCTGCCCTGGCACCCAAGAAGATCATTCTTGACTGCGACCCCGGACATGACGACGCAGTGGCATTGCTGCTGGCTCACGGCAGCCCGGATGTCGAACTGCTCGCCGTCACAACCGTCGTGGGCAACCAAACCCTCGAAAAGGTCACCCGCAACGCACTCTCGGTCGCCACGATTGCGGGCATTACAGGCGTCCCGTTCGCCGCAGGCTGCGACCGCCCCTTGGTCCGCACCATCGAAACGGCCCCCAGCATCCACGGCGAGACCGGCATGGACGGCCCCGACCAGCCCGAGTCCACCATCGAGCTGGACCCCCGCCACGCCGTCGACCTGATCATCGAAACTGTGATGGCGCATGAACCCGGCACGGTCACCCTGGTCCCCACCGGGGGCCTGACCAACATCGCCATGGCGGCGCGCAAGGAACCGCGCATCGTGGAACGCGTCAAGGAAGTCGTCCTCATGGGTGGCGGCTACCACGTGGGCAACTGGAGCGCCGTGGCCGAATTCAACATCATCATCGACCCCGAAGCCGCGCACATCGTGTTCAACGAAAAGTGGCCGGTGGTGATGGTGGGCCTCGACCTCACGCACCAGGCACTGGCCACGCCGGAGATTGTTGACCGGATCGCGGCCATCGGCACCAAACCGGCCACGTTCGTCCTGGAACTGATGGAGTTCTTCACCAAGACCTACAAGGACGCACAGGGCTTCGACTACCCGCCGGTCCACGATCCGTGCGCAGTTGCCTACGTCATCGACCCCACCGTGATGACCACCCGCAAAGTCCCGGTGGACATTGAGCTGCAGGGGAAACTGACGCTCGGCATGACCGTGGCCGACTTCCGCGCGCCGGCCCCGGACGACTGCCACACGTCCGTCGCGGTGGACCTTGACCATCGGAAGTTCTGGGACCTCGTCACCGACGCGATTATCCGGATCGGAGAGCCCGACGGCGGCGCTCCCGCCGCCATGGCAGCGGAGGTCACCGCTGTGGCCGGGGCCGTTACCGCAGGCGCCGTTGCAGGAGGGGCCAAGTAAATGACCACCCTGATCGCCGACACCAAGTCCACCCGCGCCAACGTCACGGCGCTCGTCGTCGCACTGCTGGCCGCCTGCGTGGCGTTCCAGCTCAATGCCTCCATGCTCAGCCCGGCCCTTGTCACCATGGGCAACGAGCTTCACACGGACCAGGCCGTCATCGGCCTGTCCCAAACGTGGTTCTTCACAGCCGCGGCCTTGTTCTCGCTATTCCTCCCGCGCCTCAGTGACATCGTGGGCCGCAAGAAGATCCTGCTGGGCATGATGCTGCTGATGGCCGTCGGTTCGGTCATCGCTGCCCTCGCGCCCGACGTCACCTGGCTCTTCGTGGGCCGCATCATCCAGGGAGTCAGCGGCCCGACCGTACCCCTGTGCCTCATCATGCTCCGCTCCGCGGTCAGCAACCCGCGGCAGTACGGTGCCCTCATGGGACTCATCACGGCGGTCAACGGCGGGGTGGCCGGCGTCGACTCGTTCGTTGGCGGCTACTTTGCCGAGAACTTTGGATTCCGCAGCATCTTCTGGCTCATGGTCGTCCTGGCCCTGGCGGCAACGGTCCTGATTGCCGTCCTGGCCGGAGAGAGCAAGCCGGCCGCAGGCACCAGCATGGACTGGCGGGGCGTGTTCTTCATCGTGATCGCGGTGGGGGCACTCCTGACCGCACTGAACGAAGGCTCCAAGCTCGCCACGGCCTTCTCTGCCGGCACCCTGACGCTCGCTGTCGGCCTGACCGTGCTGGCGGCCGCCGCGTTCTGCGCGTTCTGGTGGGTGGAGAAGCGGGCAAAGTCGCCCATGGTGGAAACCGTGCACCTTCGCCAGCGCTCCACCTGGGCGCCGCTGCTTACCACCACGCTCACCATGACCGGCATTTTCGCCGTCATCAACGGCATCGTCCCGGCGTACGTCCAGGCGGCCGACCCGGGCTTCGGCGTCGGCCCCACCGAGATGTCCCTGCTCATCCTCACGCCGTACGCCCTGCTGGGCTGGCTCTTCGGGCCGATCAGTGGCCGGCTGGCCCCGGTCCTGGGCTACACAAAGGTCCTGCGCATCGGCCTGCTGGGCAGCCTGGCGGCCTTGGCGATCATCGCGTTCCTCGGCCTCAACAACCTGCCGATGATGATGGCCGGCACGGCACTGCTGGGGATCACGTACGCCGGTACGGTCAACATCATGCTGAACGGGCTCGGTGTGGTTCTCTCGCCGCCCGGCAACCCCGGCTTCCTTCCGGGCATGAATGCCGGCGCCTTCAACCTCGGCGCTGGGCTGAGCTTCCTGGTCCTCCCGGCCGCCCTCGTCGCGACGTCGTCCCTGGCGGATGCGAGGGCGTCTTACCTGACCGTCGTGGTCGTGGGCCTCGCCATCACCACGGCAGCCTTCGCCGCGTCACTCCTGATCCCCAAGCCCATCCACGCCGAGGTCACCGCATGAGCACCGAACCCAGCGCCGGCGCCAGCGCTCCGTTGTCGAGGATCGTCGTCGTTGGTTCGCTCAACGCCGACCTCACCATCTACTGCGACCGGCTCCCCCAGCCGGGCGAGACGGTCCACGGCGACGGCTTCGCCGTCAACCCGGGCGGCAAGAGCGCCAATCAGGCGGTGGCTGCCAGCAAACTCGGCGGCCAGGTCAGCCTGGTGGGCGCCATCGGCGACGACCCGAACGGCGCCATGCTCCTCGAGTCGACGGCACGCGCCGGGGTGGACGTCTCGCGCGTGCGCCGCGCCGCCGATGCCGCCACCGGCGTCGCCATCATCTCGGTCGACGCTGCCGGCGAGAACAGCATCATCATCTCGGCCGGCGCCAACGGCAGCCTGTCCCCGGCGGACGTCAAGGCCGCCGGGGAAGTTTTCGACGACGCCGCAGTGGTCTGTCTCTGCCTGGAGGTCGGCCTCGACACGGTTGCTGCCGCCGCCCAGGCAGGGCACGACGCCGGCGCAACGGTCCTGCTGAACCTCTCGCCCTACGCCGAGGTGCCCCAGGCCCTTGCCGGACTGAGCGACGTGCTGCTGGTGAACGCGCATGAGGCCTCCCTGTTCCTGGGGAAGGACGCCATGCCCGCCGCGGATGCGGACGCCGCCGAATGGGAGCCGGTGCGCAGTCAGTTTGCAGGCCGCGGCCTGCAGCGGGTGCTGGTGACGCTGGGTGCCCACGGTTCCGTGGTGTTGGATTCCCAGGCCGCCGGCACACAACAAATCACCCGGATTCCACCCACCAAGGTCGCCGCGGTGGACACCACCGGGGCCGGCGACGCTTTCACGGGCGCGGTGGCCGCGCGGCTGGCTGCCGGGGAATCGCTGGCAGAGGCGGCCGCGTTTGCCTCCGTGGCTGCGGCTCTGGCCGCCACCAGGAAGGGCACCCAGGCCGCATACGCGGACACCGCCGAGGTACAGCGCCTGCGTGGCAGCCGCGCCCGCAGGAGCTGATGCTCAGACCACTGCCCCCGGCCAGGGCGCTCAGCGGGCCTGCGGAATGTGCGTCTCTGTCCCACCCGGCTCAGCTGTATCGTCGGCGACGGCGGCCGTGATCGACTCGGCCAGGCTCCGGTCATGGCGCGAGATGAAGTAATGGACCACGGCCGCCAGGATTGATCCGATGAACCAGGAGAACGCCGATATGGCGCCGAATACGGGAACGAGCGCAAAGACCACGGCCGGGACAGCCGAGACGAGGAACGAAATGACCGCCTTCTGGTTCCAGCCGCCCGTATACGTGTAGTACCCCTCTTCCCGGAAGAGGTCTCGAACCAGCACGTGCTGCTTGCGGAGCACGTAGTAGTCAACCATGATGATCCCGAACAGCGGCCCGAGCAGCGCGCCGAGTCCTCCGAGGAAAAGGTTGATCACCACGGGGCTGTTGAAGAGGTTCCAGGGCGTAATGACCAGCGCGATCATTGCCGAGATCAGGCCGCCGCGCTTGAAATCGATCCGCGAGGGCCAGGCGTTCGCGAGGTCGTACGCCGGCGAGACAAAGTTCGCCACAACGTTGATGCCCAGCGTTGCGACCGCGAAGGTGACGGCGCCGAGCAGAAGCGCCCAGATGTTGTCGATCCGCCCGACAATCTCAACCGGGTCATAGATGTGCTCCCCGTACACCTGGAACGTTCCGGCAGTGACCACGACGGAGACCACGGAGAAGGCGATGAAGTTCACCGGCAGCCCCCACAGGTTCGCCGTGCGCACCGCCTTCCGGGATGGCGCGAACCGGGAGAAGTCGCAGAAGTTGAGCATCAAGGTGGAGAAATAGGTCACTGTCAGCGCTACGGCGGCAAAGAAGGCATGTGCCACCCCCCATTGCGCCTGTCCGCCCGGCAGTTCGACGGAAATCTTCCATCCGGCATGGATCAGGATGTAAACAACCAGGACTCCCATCACCGCCCACACGGCGGGACCGGCCCAGTCCTGGAACCTGCGGATCGTCTCCATGCCGTTCCGCAGGAGAAGAAGCTGGAGCGCCCACATCAACACGAAAGCCAGCCAGCCCAGCGTCGATTCGCCCAGGAAATTGTTCTCCGTCAGGACCGCCAGTTCGGGCCAGATCTTCAGCGCGATGATGATGACGGCCCGAGAGGCGAGCCACGTCTGGATGCCGTACCAGGCGATGGCCACGAGCGCACGGAGAAGGGCGGGCAGATTGGCGCCAAACGTTCCAAAGGAGATCCGGGCGAGCACGGGATAGGGAACACCGGTCTTCTGGCCGGCGTATCCGGAGCAGTTCATCAGGAAGAAAACGATGACAATCCCCGCCACCAGCGCAAGGAACACCTGCCACGCACCCAGGCCCAACGCGAAAAGGCCGGCCGCAAAGGTGTATCCGCCGAGCGAATGGATATCGGACATCCACATCGCAAACAGCGAATAGAAACCCCACGTACGATGTTCGGCCGGTGCGAGGTCTTCGTTGTAAAGCCGCCGGCTGGCCCCCGGTGGAATTGCGTGAGACACCCGATCCTCACTTCCCGGACTTCCACATGCGGAGAAAAGTTCAGCCCCAGGGGGCTGACCGGAACCTACCCATTGATGTCAATATACCCAGCAGGCCATCGTCCGGGTAGCAGCGCGCTGAAGTGCCGAAAGCTGGCTCCAGGCGTGCTGAGACCATGGAGCCAGCCTTTTCCGGCGAGTGCCCTCAGAGATGAGGCCGTTCAAGCCTCCCCCCAACAAGGTTTGAAGAACACTGCCGAGACACAGGCTATTCGCATGCGGAGAAGCAGGCAACGGGCGCGGGCCATGACGTTTCCTGCAGCCGGGGCCGGGACCCGCCCGTTCGTCAGCCCCTTAGTCAGCCGCTTCGCGGCCTGAGATCCTTGGCGAACGCCAGCCGTCCGATGGTCTCCGGATCGGCGGAGAGGTCAAAGTGCGGGGTGTACCCGGCGTTCAGGTACAGGTGCTTGGCTTCCGGCTGGCGCGGACCGGTGGTGAGGTAGATCCTGCTGTACCCCCTCGCGGCGGCGAGCTGTTCCAGCTCCTCCAGGACCCGCCGGGCCAGCCCGCGGCGGCGGTGCGCCGAGTGCGTCCAGATCCGCTTGAACTCCGCCGTCTGCGCGTCGTAGCGCCGGAAGGCTCCGCCCGCCACGGACTCGCCCTTTTCCTGGAGAATCAGCAGGGCGCCGCCTGGCGCCTGGAACTCGGTGGCCGGATATTTGCTGAGTTCCTCCGCGGCCGAGCCCCTGCCGAACAGGTCCCCGTAGCGGGCGTCGTATTCGACGGCGAGCTCGTCCAGGAGGGGCCGGACGCGGACGTCGTCCATGTGCAGTTCCAGCACGGCGACGTCCGTCGTGTCAGGCGTGGACCGCGGCAGGGCGGTTGGTGGCACGGTTTCCATGATCACGCCTTTCCGACGGCGGCGGCAACGGGACGGGCACAAGGGTACGCACAGGGGTAAGAGGGCTGGGTGAGCTCGGCGACGGCAGTGAGGATCTTCCTGGCGAGGGCATCATTTTCCCGGAACGGAGCGGCGTTGGTTCCCGGGCGGGCGAACGCGCCCGCGCCCCAGCCGGACGTCCCGGGTCCCACGCCGAACAGCCTGCCCCGGATCTTCCCTCCGCGGCCCACCAGCTCGTGCCCGGACGAGACGAGGAGCCGTCCGGTGGACTGTGCGCCCTCGGAGGTCAGGAGCTGCTGCTCAGTGCCGATCCCGGCGGAGTGCAGTGACCGAAGCAGCGGGTTGGCGGACCGCGCCACCGCCGGTCCGGGGAGCCTGGCCTCAATGAAGGCCTTCGCCCGGACCGTCACATCCGACTGCGGCGATGTCGCCACGAAATGCCCGGTCAGCTCATCCGCGGCAACCGTCAGCCCGGGCCCGAGGAACTGCAACAGCCCTGCCCTGTGCAGCGCCAGCATCTCCCGCAGCCGCCGGGGCGGGGGCCCGGAATCCACAAAGCTGAAGAAACCGTGCCACCAGCCCTGGACGTCCTGCTGGGACCGCGCGTTCAGCCGTTCCAGCGGGACGATCCGGCCCAGCTCCATATAGACCCTCAGCAGGGCGGTGAACAGCGCGAGCGTTTCCGGATGGTCGGGGCCGGTCCGCAGCTCCAGGTCATGTTCGATGTACCCGCGGACTGCCTCCTGGACGTCGTGGTGGCCGGCGAACCGCCGCCCGCCGAAGGGCCGGTCCAGCCGCTCCAGGTCCAAGTGCAGCGCGGCATCGGGGACGGCCGTGGCCACGAGCTCCCGGCGCGCGCTGCTGTACCAGTCGAGGGCGGGAAACCGGGTGGAGAATTCTGCCCAGCCCATGGTGACCCGTTCCGGGCTGCCGGTGAACAGCTCACGGTAGTAGCCGTACGCCGCATCCTTGGCAATGAGCGGCCACAGCTGCCTGCGGAAATCCAGCTCGCTGTGGCGTGACAGCAGGCCGCGGACGGCCTCGGCGGTGAAGAACCGCGGGTCTCCGGCGGGCTCGCCGCGGAGGGTCGACGAAATCTTGGAATGGTAGGGCACGCCGCGCCGGGATCCTGCCCACAGCCGGGGCTCTGAGCCGGACGGAACGTAACGCAGGCCGGAGCCGGAAGTCTCCTCGAACCGGCCGCCCCGGCCCTCCATCAGGAGCACCAGCAGATCAATGAACGCCAGGCCCATGCCCGAGACGATGACGTCCTGTCCCGGCGCAATCGGCGAATAGTCGACGTCGGTGGTGTAGCTGGGTGCTGCATGGAACCCGCCGTGCCGGGATGCAAAACGGGACCAGCGTTCAGAGGCGGGATCCGGCTGGGAATCGGTGTGACCCAGCGCGGTGACCACGACGTCGGCGCGTAACGCGCCGCCGCCGGCCAGCCGCACGCTGTACCCGGCGCCGTCGGGCCCGGGTTCGATGCCGACCGCGGTGTCCCGGTGGACGGTGACGCTGACATCAGTGCCCAAAGCCCGCACGGCCCGGCGGAAGAACCACTCGAGGTACTTGCTCTGCAACTGCCTCGTCGGGAAGGTGCTCCCCCGGAGCGAACGGAGCTGCTCCCACAGGGCAGCCGGCAACTCCGGGACGTCCGAAATGGTGCCATCCAGCACTCCCGCCGCCCAGGCCGCGAGGGCCGGACCATCGGCAGCCGGCCCTTCACACTGCACTGACTGGTCGGTGAACATGGTGACGTCCGCGGCCGCGGAATTCAGCATGAGCCCGGGGTGCTGGCCGAAGCGCCAGATCCTGCCGGACCCGGGCTCGTACGGCTCCACAACGTGGATGTGGAACGGGCCGTCGGCCAGCTCCGGCCGGTTCGCGGCGAGCCGCTCCAGAATTCCCGCGGTCCGCGGACCGCCGCCGAGGAAAACAACGGACGGGTTCTGCGAAGGCATCGGCTCTCCTGAACGGGTCAACGGGACGGGGTGGAAGCCCTCAGGCTAGGGTCCGAAACCGGCCTCCGTCGAGGGGCCGGTAACGGCCGTTCACTCCGCGTCATGGCGCGTAAATGCGCGCAAGAATTCGACTCATGACGCCCCGCTAAGCCCCGTGAACCAATGCAACTTGACGCTTTGCCGCGGCTTTCCGGCGCCCCTAGATTGGCAGCCAAACGACCGGAAAGTTCAACCGAAAGAAGCGAGGTGGCGCATGAGTTCAGCAGTAACCAGCGTGTCGCAGTCCGCCCCTGAGCCGGCAGCCGTCGTCGCCGACAGGACAACCCGCGCTGCCGTCGACTACGCGGACTATCCCCTCGTCCCGGCTCCCCGGCCCTGGCGCTGGGTGGGCACCGCCGTGGTGGCGCTGGGCGTGGCCGCTGTGGCGTGGTCGCTGGCGACGAACCCGCGCTGGGAATGGGGCGTGGTGGCGCAGTGGTTCACCGCCCGGTCCGTGATCAACGGTCTCGCGGAGACGCTCAAGCTCACGGCCATCTCAGGCGTGCTCGGGTTCGTTCTGGGCTTCATCCTCGCCCTGATGCGGCTCTCCTCCTCGCCTCTGCTGCTCTCGGTGTCCTGGACGTTCTCGTGGATCTTCCGGTCCACGCCGCTCCTGGTCCAGATGCTGCTTTGGTACAACCTGGGCTATCTCTACGAGAAGATCAGCCTGGGCATCCCCTTCACGGACGTCCGGTTCTTCGAGGTCCAGACCACCACACTGATCAGCCAGTTTGCGGCAGCAGTGCTCGGCCTGACCCTGAACCAGGCGGCCTACTCGGCGGAGATCATCCGCGGCGGCATCCTGTCTGTGGATCAGGGCCAGCTCGAGGCAGCGGCAGCCCTCGGCATCCCGGCATGGCGCAGATCAACCCGGATCGTCCTGCCGCAGGCCATGCGCGCCATCCTTCCCAATGCCTTCAACGAGATCATCGGGCTGGTCAAGGGCACCTCCATCGTCTACGTCCTTGCCTACTCGGAGCTCTTCTACACGGTGCAGGTCATCTACAACCGCACGCAGCAGGTCCTGCCCCTGCTCCTCGTGGCCACGCTCTGGTACGTCGTGATCACGTCGGTGCTCAGCGTCTTCCAGTACTACATCGAGCGGCACTACTCCAAGGGCGCGGTGCGCACCCTGCCGCTCACCCCGCTGCAGAAGGCACGGAAATTCTTCGCCACCCACGCCCCCGTCAGGAGCCTCCGATGAGCACGGCCACCCTTGCACCGCCCGCCACCCGCGGGCTCGTGGAAATCACGAAAGTCCGCAAGTCTTTCGGCGCCGCCGAGGTTTTGAAGGGCATCACCCTCACCGTGCAACCCGGCGGCGTGACCGTGATCGTGGGCCCGTCCGGTTCCGGAAAGTCCACCCTGCTGCGAACCATCAACCACCTGGAAAAGGTGGACGGCGGTTTCATCGCCATCGACGGCGAACTGGTGGGCTACCGGGTTCGCGGCAGCAGGCTGCACGAACTCCGCGAAAAGGAGATCCTGAAGCAGCGCAGGGAAATCGGCATGGTGTTCCAGAACTTCAACCTGTTCCCGCACCTCACGGCCCTGGAGAACGTCACTGAGGCTCCGGTCGTCGCGCAGGGCCGCTCCAAGGCCGAGGCCCGCGAGCGCGGCCTTGAGCTCCTGGACCGGGTTGGCCTCCGCGACCGGGCCGACGCGTACCCCCGCCAGCTGTCCGGCGGCCAGCAGCAGCGCGTGGCCATTGCCCGGGCGCTGGCGCTGGACCCCAAGATCCTGCTGTTTGACGAGCCCACCTCCGCCCTCGACCCCGAACTGGTCAACGAAGTGCTGGACGTGATCCGCGAACTTGCAAAATCAGGGACCACCCTCATCATCGTCACGCACGAGATGGGCTTCGCCCGGGACGTGGCGGACACGGTGGTGTTCATGGACCAGGGCCGGATCGTGGAACAGGGCCCTCCGCAGGACATTTTCAGCAACCCGCAGGAAGAACGCACCCGGAGTTTCTTCTCCAAGGTGATCGAACCCGCCTTCAACATCTAAGGAAGCTCCATGGCACTCTTTCCCCGCCCGTCCGCCGTCGTACTTTTCGGTGCGGTGGCACTCCTTGGCACTGCAGCACTCGCCGGCTGCTCCGATCCCGGGGCGGCGACCGCCGGCGCCTCGGGCTCCACGGGCACGACGGCGGCACGCAACGGCGTCGTCTACAACACCTCGCCCGAACAGCAGCGGATCCGCGCCGAAAAGGACGCCGGCCTGGCAGCGAAGGTCCCGGCGCTGATCAGCAACGACGGCAAGCTGACCGTTGCCACCACTGCAGGTGCGATCCCGCTGTCCTTCCACGCCACGGACGACAAGACACCCATCGGCTCCGAGCTGGACATCGCCCAGCTCGTGGCGGACAAGCTGGGCCTGGAGCTCGACGTCCAGGTCACCTCCTGGGAAAACTGGCCGCTGAAAACCCAGTCCGGCGACTTCGAAGCCGTGTTCTCCAACGTGGGCATCAACAAGGACCGGGTCAAGCTGTTCGACTTTGCCAGCTACCGGGCCGCCTTCATGGGATTCGAGGCGAAGAAGAGCTCCAGCTACAACATCAAGGGCGCCGACGACATCTCCGGGCTGAAGGTCTCCGTGGGCTCGGGCACCAACCAGGAGAAGATCCTGCTGGCCTGGAACAAGGAGCTCGAGGCCAAGGGCAAGGCACCGGCCACGCTGCAGTACTACTCCTCCGACGCGGACACCATCCTGGCGCTGTCCTCCGGCCGCACCGACCTGAATATTGCGCCGTACCCCTCCACCACCTACCGCGAAAACACCCGCGACGACCTCAAAATCGTCGGCAAGGTCAATGCCGGCTGGCCGTCCGAGACCCTGGTGGCGGCCACCACGCTGAAGGGCAACGGCCTGGCCCCGGCCATCACGGACGCGCTGAACTCCGCCATCAAGGACGGCTCCTATGCCAAGGTGCTGGAACGCTGGGGCCTGTCCGAGGAAGCCCTGCCGGAGTCCACCACCGTCACAGAGGCCAACTTCGGGACTGCTCCTGCAGGGAAGACACAATGAAATTCCAGGTCCTCGACATCATCCCGCACCTGAAGACCCCCCTGTTGGGGAAGACCCTCACGGGGGCGGTCGTCTCCACCGCGGACCGGCTGAACCAGGTGGTGCAGACGGCGCAGCGGGCGGAGGAGCTTGGCTATGACAGCTTCTCGGTGGGTGAACGGCACGCCGGTGAATTCATCTCGTCCTCACCCACCACCGTGCTGGCCGCCATCGCCGCTGTCACGGACAGGATCCGGCTGCAGAGCGGCGTCACCGTCCTGTCCGTCCTGGACCCGGTGCGGGTGGCCGAGGACTACGCCACGATCGACCAGCTCAGCCGGGGCCGGCTGGAACTGGTGATCGGCAAGGGCAACGAGGTTCTGCAGTACCCGCTCTTCGGCCTGGATCTCGCGGACCAGTGGGACCTGCTGGAGGAGAACTACGGGCTGCTGCGCCGGCTCTGGCGCGAGGAGGACGTGACCTGGTCGGGCCGTTTCCGCCCGGCCCTCTCCAACGGGACCACCACCACGCCGCGGCCGTACGCGGGCTCTCCCCGGATTTGGCACGGGTCTGCTACAACCCTGACCTCCGCGGCGCTGGCGGCCCGCTGGGGCGATCCCCTGTTTACCGCGAACGCCATCCAGCCGCGGGAAAACTACAAGGTGCTGATCGACCACTACACGGATGAGTACGAGCGCCACGGCCACGACCCGCTGCACCGGTACCTAGGGTCCGGCAGCGGAGCCGGCGGAGTGTTCATCGCGGACACCACGCAGGAGGCCAAGCGCCAGTACGGCCCCGTGTACGAGGCCCTCACGGCTGCGCGCAATGTCCCTGGCAACAACTCACCCTTCCGGGACATCGACCACGCCGTCGCGGAAGGTCCGTCCCTCGTGGGCAGCCCGGAGCAGGTGATCGACAAGATCCTGAGCTACCACGCCCTGTACGGGCACGACCTGCAGTCCATTTCCCTTCCCACCACCCTTCCCTTCGAACGGCAGCTGGACATTCTGGAGCGGTTCGCGCTCGAGGTCATCCCTGCCGTGCGCACCGCAGCACCCACCACCCTCTGGGAGTCCGCGGATCCCTTCGGCGGCCGTCCCGAGTCAGCGGGAGCCACCGAACCGGATGCGGCCTCCGCCGTCAGCACCGACCACGACAACCACAGGAGCGACCATGCCCACGTCTACGCGCACTGAAAGCAACGACGACCGCCAAACCGCCGCCTTCGCCGCCAACTGGAACGATTGGCACGCCGCGCACGAGCGCCACCGCGCCGACCCCCACGGCTTCCTCGCGGTCACGCACCTGCATTGGCTGGGAGCCAAACCCGCCCGCCTGGACGGCGTTCCCGGCATCTGGAGCGTGAAGGACGACGCCGTCACCGTCGTTCTTGAGCCCGGCGAAAGTCTCATACGCGACGGCAGGGAGCTGAACCCCGACGGCGGCACCGTCACCGTTGCGTTCGGTCCGATCGCCGAACGGGACGGCATCAACCTCACGGCCGGCGCCGCCGTCGTTGAACTCGCCAAGCGCGGCGGTGAATACATCGTCCGGCCCCGGCACCCGGAGAACCCGCTGCTCAACGAGTACCGCGGCACGCCGGCCTACGCCCCGGACCCGCGCTACGCCGTCGAGGGCACCTACGTGCCGTTCGACCGGGAGAGGCCCACCACGGTGGGGGCCGCCGTCGCGGGCATCCGGCACGTGTACAACGCCCCCGGCGAGATCCGGTTCCGCCTGGACGGCCAGGACCTGAGCCTCACGGCGTTCAACGGCCATTCCCCCGGGACGTTCTCCGTGCTGTTCACGGACGGCACCTCCGGCCGGACCACGTATGCGGCGAACCGTTCCCTGACGGTCGGCGCTCCGGACACGGATGGCACGGTGGTCCTGGACTTCAACCGCGCGGTGAACCTGCCGTGCGCCTACACCGACCTCGCCACGTGCCCGCTGCCGCCGGCCGAAAACCGGCTGCCCGTGGACATCGAGGCCGGCGAACAGCTCCCCTACGAGAGGCAGGCCTCACTATGAGCACTTCTCCCGATGCAGCCCAAGCCCCCACACGGGTCAGTGCACCGCAGGGCTTCCTGGCGCTCGAACTCGACGGCGACGGCGCTCACCCCGCGGCGTGGCGCAAGGCCCGGCACGCTCCCACCGGGCTGCTGGACGGCGCCCGGATCCGGGCCACGGTGCTGGCCGCCGAGTCCGCCGGCTTCCACGTGGCAACGTTCGCGGACGGAGCCTTGCCCGCTGGCGGTGCCGGCATCACCGGCAGGCTAAACGCCCTGCAGCGCGCGGCATTCGCCGGCCCCGTCACGAGTTCACTTGTCCTGGTGCCGGAGGTGGACACCGTCTACACCGAGCCGTTCCACGTCTCCACCCAGCTGGCCAGCCTGGACTACGTGTCCGGCGGGCGCGCGGGGTGGCTGGTCGCAGCGTCGGATAACGCGGCCGACGCCGCCGCCGTGGGGCGCGAGCTTGTCGGCGGGGCGGGGCTGGCGCGTGAGGCCGTCGACTCCGTCGAAGTCAGCCGCAGGCTCTGGGATTCGTGGGAAGACGACGCCGTGATCCGCGACGTCGCCACCGGCCGCTACCTCGACGTCGACAAACTGCACTATGCCGATTTCGCTGGGGACAGCTATTCCATCAAGGGCCCCTCGATCATCCCGCGCCCTCTTCAGGGCCAGGTGCCGGTGCTCGCTCCGGCGGGCCTGCTGAGCGCCGAACCGCTGTCCGCCGGATCGGCCGACGCGCTGCTCGTCTCCGCACCGACGCCGGAACTGCTGTCCGCCGAGGTCGCCGACGCCCGCGCCGCCACGCCCTCGGCTGCCATCATTGCCGAGCTCGACGTCGTCCTCGACGCCCGCGGCCAGGACGCCGCTGCGCGCCTCGCGGAGCTGGACGCGCACAGCCGGTGGGAGAGCCCCCGTGCCCGCTTCGTCGGCAGCGCCGCCGGGCTGACGGAACTGCTGGCCGACCTGCTGGAAACCGTCGACGGCGTCCGGCTGCACCCGGCGGTGCTCGACGTGGAGCTTGAGGAACTGGCCCGGCTGGTCCTGCCCGCGCTGCGCCGCCGCGGCCGGCTGGCACCGGTTCAGCCGGACACCACGTTCCGGGAGCTGCTGGGCCTGCCCCGCCCCGCCAGCCGCTACGCCGCCCCGCCCGCTGGCGCCCCTTCCGCTGTCCATCCCGCCGCCCATCCTGCTGCACGCCAGGGAGAGAACAATGACTGAATCATCCACCGGCCGCTCCATCGGCGGCGGCTTTGTGCCGTCCGGGCAGCTGCAGCTTGGCGTCTTCTTCCAGGGCGTGAATTCGGGGACCATCTGGAAATCACCCGACTCGGGATCACAGACGGACTTCGAATCGTTCCGCCGCATCGCCCAGACCGCCGAGCGCGGGCTCTTCGCCGCCTTCTTCCTGGGCGAAGGCCTGCGGCTGCGTGAGCACCTCGGCCGCCCCCATGCCCTGGACGTGGCGGGCCGGCCCGATGCCCAGACCATGCTGGCGGCCCTCGCGTCGGTGACGTCGCACATCGGACTCGTGGCCACGCAGAACACCACCTACAACGATCCCGCGGACCTGGCCCACCGGCTGTCCACCCTGGACCTGCTGTCCGGCGGGCGCGCGGCCTGGAACGTCGTGACCACGGACAATGCCTGGACCGGGGCCAACTTCCGCCGCGGTGGCTACCTGGACCATGCGGACCGCTATGTCCACGCGGAGGCATTCGTCGAAACCGCCAAGCAGACCTGGGACTCCTGGGAGGACGGCGCCGTCGCCGGCTCGCAGGCTGCCGGTGCCTGGGCCGCCCCCGGTTCGGCCCGGCGCGTGCGGCACGAAGGCCGGCATTACTCCGTGGACTACCTGCCCAGGCTGCCGCGGAGCGCCCAGTACCGGCCGGTGCTGTTCCAGGCGGGCGACTCCCCCGACGGCCGGGACTTCGCCGCCCGCCAGGCGGACGTGATCTTCTCGGCGCACCCGAAGCTCGACGACGCCCTCGACTTCCGCCGCGACATCGTCCGGCGCACGCTTCAGGCGGGACGCGGCGCGAACGACGTCAAGATCATGCCGGCCAGCGAATTCATCCTGGCTGCCACGCCCCAGGACGCATGGGACAAGAAGGAATGGGTGCGCAGCCTGCAGATAGGCCCCGAACAGGCACTCGCCTACCTCGAACAGTTCTGGGGCCGCGAGCTGCAGGACTTCGACCCGGACGGGCCGCTGCCGGACATCGACCCCGTGGTCGAGGAAACGTCCGAGACCCGTGGCAGCGGCTTCCATGGCGCCAAGGCCAAGCAGCTGGCGGACCAGTGGCGGGCCGAGGCGAAGGAAAAGGGCCTCAGCATCCGGCAGTTCGTCTCGGCCAGAACCAGCCGCGGGGACTCCACGTTCACCGGCTCCTACACCGAGGTGGCTGACCGGCTGGTGGACTATGCCCGGACCGGAGCGGTGGACGGATTCAACATCTCGCCGTGGCTCGTCCCCACGGGCCTGGACGACATCGTCAACCACCTGGTACCCGAACTGCAGGAGCGGGGCATCTACCCCACGGAATACGCCGGACGCACACTGCGGGAGAATCTCGGGCTGGAGACGCCTGTGCGCCGGGGCGCCGCCGTCGTCCTGAAAGGGTAGTCCGGTGCGCCAGGTTGCGCCGCACGCCGAATCGGAGTCCGGCGGCGCGGAGGACACGGACGGCCAGGACCCTCGCGCCGGATCGGCAGCCAGCACCATCAGGCTCCAGCTGACGGTCTGGGAGCAGCTGCTCTGACCTCAAAGCCCCAGCCCAAAGCCCCCAGAAGGGGTGACACCGAAACACACGGAAAGAATCCCCGCCGGAGGGCTCCCGGCGGGGATTCGTCGTCCGCCGGGCTACTTCGAGGGCAGGCCCGCCGGGTTCAGTTCGGACTTCGCGACGGCCTCCGTGGAGAGGTCCCAGCGGTCCAGGATCTTGGCATAGGTGCCGTCCTCGATCAGGTGGTTCAGTCCCGCCTGGGCGGCGGCCGCGAAGCCGTTGCCCTTCTTGGTGGTGGCGGCGATGCTGGCCTTCAGCGGCCAGCCGCCGTCGACCAGGCCCACCAGCTTCGTCTTGGAATCGCTGGCTGCCTTGTAGGCGGCGGTGGCGTTCGGTCCAAATGTCAGGTCCGCACGTCCTGACTGAAGGGCCAGGTTTGAGGCGGAGTCGTCGTCGTAATACTGGAACTCGACCGGCTTGAGACCCTTGGCCTTGTTCTCCTCGTCCCAACGCAGCAGGATGGCTTCCTGGTTGGTGCCCGAGCCCACGATGATGCGCTTTCCGGCCACGTCCGCCGCGGATTCCACCTTGGCGATGTCGCTGCCGCTCTTGGCGTAGAAGCCCAGTTTGTCGTCCCGGTAGCTCGCGAAGTCGAATTTGAGCTTGCGCTCCTCGGTCACGGTGACGTTGGAGAGGACAGCCTCGTACTTGCCGGACTCAACGCCGAGCGGCCAGTCGGCCCAGGCAGTGGGAACGATGTCAGCGTCCAGCCCCAGCGTCTGGGCCAGCGCGACGGCGATGTCCACCTCGTTGCCCACCGGCGTCTTGTTGTCGGTGGCGTAGACCGCCAGGGGCGGCGCGAAGGGGCTGACGGCCACGGTCAGTTTGCCGTCCTTCTTGATGGCCTCGGGGACGAGGGCGGCGGCCGCCGGGTCAACGGTGACGGGGAAGCGGTCCTGCTGCGGGGAGAGATTGAAGGTCTTGGACTCTGAAGGGGCTGAGGAGGAAGCCGGGGTGTTCGCGGCGGCCGATGCCCCCGGGTCAGAGCAGGCGGAAAGCCCCAGGAGGGTCGTCGCGGCGAGGGCCACGCCAACGCCGGGTTTGAGAGAGAAACGGTCCATGAATTTCCCCTTTGCAGGTCGCGGTTGCGGTGGTTGTGGCAGCAACTATCCGGTAGCGAAATAGCCGGGTCAAAGAGCCCCGAAACCGTGGGAGACACGGCGTCACGGCGGTTCATCCTGCGTCCGCAGCCGTCATGTCCCCTGTCCGGCCGGCACCTGCCGCGTCTAGGCTCGAACCTATGAATGATCACTTCACGGACGAACGGGACAGCTACGGGCGGCTCTTGGTGGACAGGGAGGTGTGGCGGCAGGCCAGCACCCTGGCGGCTGCCGGAGAACTGACTGCGCGGTGGCTGGAAGGAAAGAGCGAGTACCAGGCAGGGACGCTGGCCCCCACGTTTGACGACGAGACCCGCTCCATCGCCGGCCAACTCGCCGACATCAACCGCAGCGGGCTCTTCACGAAGGAATCCCAGCCGGGACGCGCGCCGGACACCGGCAACGCCCAGCGGGAGTACGTGACGGGATTCTGCTCCGCCGAGTCGGCGAGGCGGCTTCTGCAGCTTTCGTCCCAGACGGAGTTCGTGGCCGTCGCCCACGCGCCGGGGGAAATGAGCAGTGCGTCCATTCCGGTGACGCTCGACGGCGACGGGGTGGTCACCGTGCTGGGGACCAGTGAGACGCCCATCGAGTCCGACCAGATCAGGGACTGGGCGGAGGAGAGCAACGAAACCCTGGCGCTCCTCCTTGCTGACTCCTGGTACATCGAAGTCCTCGACCCGGTGTGGGGGCGGAACCAGCGCCTCCTGCCTGCCATCCTGGAGGCCTTGAGGTCGGTGCCGGACGGTTTTTGACGCAGTGTGGCCTTCGGTGAACTAACACGACGTTCGATTAACTCCGAAGAACCCCGGTGAACCTCCGCGACGGCGGGCGTTGTTTCGGCCCGGCGGGCCTACGTAACCTCGGTCCAACAGCCCGACCAGTCACGAAGGAACACCATGTCGAACTCCCAGGACAACCCCGGGTCCACCCGCATCACGGCGGGAGAGACCTCCAACCCGAAGCGCCCCCGGCGGCTTCAAATCGGCATCGCCGTCGGCGTGCTCGCCCTCCTCGGCGCCGGCGCCGCGGTGGCAACCACGGCCGGCAACAGCAACACCAACACGTCAACGGACACTGCCGCTGCCACCACCAGCCCCGCCGCGGAGCTGAAGCTGGGCTACTTCGGAAACATCACGCACGCACCCGCCCTGGTGGGCGTCAACCAGGGCTACATCAAGGAGAACCTGGGAAGCACCAAGCTCACTACTCAGGTCTTCAACGCCGGCCCCGCCGCCATCGAAGCACTGAACGCCGGGGCCATCGACGCGACCTACATCGGCCCGAACCCGGCCATCAACTCGTTCGTCAAGAGCAAGGGCGAGTCCATCAGCATCATCGCCGGCGCAGCCTCCGGCGGCGCCCAGCTCGTCGTGAAACCGGACATCAAAACCGCCGCGGATCTGAAGGGCAAGACCCTCGCGTCTCCGCAGCTCGGCGGCACCCAGGACGTGGCACTGCGCGCCTGGCTCGGCAAGCAGGGCTACAAGACCAACACCGACGGCAGCGGCGACGTCGCCATCAACCCGACAGAGAACGCCCAGACGTTGAAACTGTTCCAAAACGGAAAGCTCGACGGCGCGTGGCTGCCGGAGCCGTGGGCGTCCCGC
Source organism: Arthrobacter pascens (assembly GCF_017052465.1). Classification (GTDB taxonomy): domain Bacteria; phylum Actinomycetota; class Actinomycetes; order Actinomycetales; family Micrococcaceae; genus Arthrobacter; species Arthrobacter pascens. The sequence continues at coordinate 354,236 of NZ_JAFHKT010000151.1, read as the reverse complement.
CTGGTGCTCCAGGCCGGTGCGAAGGTGCTGGTGGACGAGAAGGACCTCTGGGACGGCTCCCAGACCGGCAAGCCCGGCGAGTTCCCCACCACCATCCTGATCGTGAACAAGAAGTTCGCCGCTGAGCACCCGCAGACCGTGGAAGGCCTGCTCAGGGGCCACGTGGCTGCGGTGAAGTGGCTCAACGACACCCCGGCCGCCGAGAAGGCCACCCAGGTGAATGCAGCCCTGAAAGAGGCCGCAGGCAAGGCGCTGCCGCAGGACGTCATTGACCGCTCGCTGCAGAACATCACCTTCACCGTGGACCCGCTCGCGGGTGCCTTCCCCAAGCTGCTGCAGGACGGCGTGGACGCCGGGACCACCAAGCAGGCCGACATCAACGGCATCTTCGACCTCACGGTGCTGAACGGCGTCGCCGGCGAGAAGACGTCCGCCGCCGGGCTGGGCAAGGACTGACAGGGACGAAGGCAAGAATCCACGACAAAAAGGAGATCCGGCGGGAACATTCCCGCCGGATCTCCTTTTTGCGCTCCTGTGCCTTACAGCGCGCCCTGCAGTTCATCGAGGGGGTAAAACGTCACCGGGTCCTTCAGGAGATAGTGGAACACCACGCCGCCGGGCGCCTCCTCGGAGCCGATGAACTCCGCGAGCGTCCATGGCCCGTCGGCCACGGCGCAGGCCCAGGCGTGCGCCTCTTCCCAGTGGACGCCTGCCGCCGAGCGCCCGGCGTCAAGACGGAGCGCCACCGTGACGCCCACCGAAGCCATTCCGTCGGCGGGTTGCCATTCCGTAAATCCCACGATGTCCACAGTGACGCCGGGCGAGGCCAGCGAAGGCCGGCTGGCCATGGCCGTCGCGGCCCCTTCCAGGCCCCCGGTTCCGATGTCCTGCCAAACAAGAGCCGATACCTGGTCCCTGAACACGCTCAGTTCTCCGCTGCACTGTGTGCGGATGCGCTGAGCCAAAGCGGTGATCATCGGGGTCCCCATTCTGTCGATGCCTGTGCACCAAACCAACCACCCGAACGGTTGGTCCACAATGCTTTTGGACATGCACGGACTCCGGACGCAATACGGGTTAACACACCGCAGTACGGCGTAAGGCTGGGCGGGCTAGACGTGCATCCTGGCCACGAAGCGGAACCTGTCGCCCCTGAAGACTGACCGGGTCCATTCCACAGGCCCTCCGTCCAAGGTGAAGCCCTGCCGGTGCACGAGCAGCATCGGGGCGCCCATTTCAACATCCAGCAGCCGGACTTCATCAGGGCCGGCAAGCTTGGTCTCCACGGTGTCCTCCACTTCGCTGATGCGGATGCCGTAGTCCTCGCCCAGGGCCGAATACAGGGACCCGCGGACCTCCACGTTGTGCGCCAGATCCGGCAGGTCGCCGGCCAGGAACGCTGTCTCGTGGGCCAGCGGTTCGCCGTTGACCAGCCTGATCCGTTCGACGCGGTGGACCGGCGCCCCGGGAGCCAGCCCCAGCCGCCGGGCAGTCACGGGATCGGCCGGCACCGAGCCGATGTCCAAAATCCTGGCCGACGCCGTCAGGCCCTGGCTCGCGGCGTCGTCCGAGAACGACGTGAGCTGGCGGACATGCGTCACCTTCGGCGGCGCGACGAAGGTGCCCCTCCCCTGGGTGCGGTCCAGGCGCCCTTCGGACACCAGTTCCCCGATGGCCTGCCGGACCGTGGTGCGCGAGGTGGAGTACTGCTCCGCGAGCGCCCGCTCGGTGGGAATGAGGGTGCCAGGGGCCGCGTCCTCGATGAGGGCAAGGATCTGCTCCTTGAGCACGTAGTACTTCGGCAGCGCGGCGGGGCGGGTCTCCATGACTGCGATATTACCTATTGACAGGAAAATTGGTCTACGCCAAAATGGAGGAAATTGGTTTATACCAATTCCGGCACCCGCTGGAACCCCACCCAATCTCCTCACCACAGGCAGACAAGGACCCAATGATGTCGTTCCTGCAAGACCTACGCCAGACGCCCCGCCTGGGCCTGCTCGTCGGCGGCACTGCCGCCACCATCGGCATAATCTACGGCTACGATCTTTCCAATATCGCCGGCGCCCTCCTCTTCATCACCAAGGAGTTCCAGCTCTCCACGAGCCAACAGGAACTGGTGACCACCGCCGTCGTCGTCGGTGAAGTCCTCGGTGCCGTGCTGGGCGGCTGGCTCGCAAACCTCCTCGGCCGCAAGGCCTGCATGGTGGGTGTCGCCGGCGCCTACGCGGCATTCGCGGCGCTGAGCGCCCTGGCCGCGGACGTCCCGATGCTGCTCATCGCCCGACTGCTGCTGGGCCTGACCATCGGCATTTCGGTGGTGGTGGTGCCCGTCTTCGTGGCCGAATCCGCGCCCCCGAAGGTCCGCGGCGCCCTGCTCGTCGCCTACCAGGTGGCCACCGTCATCGGCATCATCGTCGGCTACCTGGCCGCCTACGCCCTCTCAGCCACCGAGAACTGGCGCCTGATGCTGGGCCTGGCCGCCGTCCCCGCCGTGCTGGTCCTCGCCGTCACGCTCCGGCTCCCCGACACCGCCCGCTGGTACATGATGCGGGGCCGCACCGAGGACGCCCGCCGCACCCTTGCCTCGATCGAACCCCATGCCGACGTGGACGCCGAACTGGCAGACATGCAGCGGGCGATCAGCGAGGAACGCGGCGGCGGCCTGCGCGAAATGCTCCGCTCCCCGTACCTGAAGGCAACCGTCTTCGTGGTGGGTCTCGGGTTCTTCATCCAGATCACCGGCATCAACGCCGTGGTCTACTACAGCCCGCGGATCTTCGAGGCGATGGGCTTCACCGGCAACGCCGCACTGCTCCTGCTGCCCGCCCTGGTCCAGGCCGCCGCACTGGTTGCCGTCTTCGTGTCGCTCTCCCTCGTGGACAAGGTCGGACGGCGCCCCATCCTGCTTGGCGGCATCGGCATGATGATCGTTGCCAACATCATCCTCGTGGCAGTCTTCATGGTCGGCCGCGACTTCGGCGGCGCGCTGACAGTCGTCGGGTTCCTCGGGGTCCTGCTGTTCACAGTCGGCTTCACCTTCGGCTTCGGCGCACTCGTCTGGGTCTACGCCGGCGAGTCGTTCCCCGCACGCCTGCGCTCCCTGGGAGCCAGCGCGATGCTGACTTCGGACCTCGTGGCCAACGTCATCGTCGCGGCGTTCTTCCTGACCATGCTGCAGCGGCTCGGCGGTGCGGGCACGTTCGCGGTCTTCGGCCTCCTTGCCGTCGCCGGGTTCATCTTCGTACACCGCCTGGCCCCGGAGACCAAGGGCCGGAACCTCGAAGAAATCCGCCACTACTGGGAAAACGGCGCCCGCTGGCCCGAACAGACCGGCAGCACGCCGGCGGCCAAGTAATGCCGCCGGTTGCGGGCCGCGCTACCGGCATGGACCGGGTCCTCGGCCTCGACATCGGCGGGTCCAAGACCCACGCCATCCTGGCGGCAACCCTTGGGAATCAAAAGGCCGACGACGGCGCGCAGCGGGCCTCCGAGTGCACCGTCGGCAGTGCGAACATCGCCTCAGTCGGCGAGGAGGCGGCGGCTGCCGCCCTGGCCGACCTCGCCGCGCAGCTGGGCACGCGCGACGGGGCAGGCCACGGGATCCAGGCGATCTGCGCCGGGGCGGCAGGGGCAGACACCCCGGACAGCAGGGCACGGCTCGCCGCCCTGCTGTCACGGACCTTCCCCGGAGCCCTGATCCAGGTAGTCCATGACACGCGCATCATCCTCGCCGCCGGCGGCCTGGAGACCGGCACCGTCCTCATCTCGGGCACCGGCTCCGTGGCCTGGGCACTGGGACCGGACGGCCGCGAAGCCAGGGCCGGCGGCTGGGGCTACCTGCTGGGTGACGAAGGCAGCGGCTACGCCATCACCCGCAGTGCAGTGTGCAACGCCCTCGCCGAATACGACCGCGGCGAGGACCCCGGGCCGTTGTCGGCGGGCATCCTGGAACGGACCGGCGTCTCCGGACCGCCGGCACTCCTGGACCTCTTCTACAGCAACCCGGAACGGCGCTACTGGGCCAGCCTTGCCGGCACGGTGTTCGGCCACGCAGCCCGGGGAGACGCCGCCAGCCGCACGATCGCCGAGGACGCCGCGCAGCAGCTGGCATCCCTGGCCACCGCGGTCAACCACCGGTTGGGCACGCTTCCCAAGGGGGCTGCTCCGGGGACCTCTGCTTCGGGAACCTCCGGCTCCCCGGTCCTGCTGGCCGGCGGGATGCTGGTCAACCAACCCTCCCTGGCTGGGCGCGTCAGCGAACTGTTGGCCGCACGCGCCCTGACGGACGTCCGGGTGCTGGACCGGGATCCCGCCTGGGGCGCGGTGAAGCTGGCCTGCGGCCTGGCCGCTTCCGCCGCCCAGCCAGCATCGCACCACCCGCAGCGGCCCGTTCCGTCCCCTGCCTGAATCAGCTTTCCGGCCTCATTCCTCTCATTCCGCCAAGCATCACGTCCCAAGGAGACACATGACCACCCCGCTGAACACCCCCACACCCCTCGCCAGTGCCACCGAGCTGCCGGGATCGCTGATGGCCGCCGAAATCCTCGAGCAGCCCGAGGCGCTCGCCCGGCAGCTGGACCAGGGGCAGGCCGCAATCCGGCGGCTGGCCGCCGAGCTCCGCGACTCGGACATCCGCTATGTCCTGCTGGCGGCCCGTGGCACCAGCGACCACGCCGCCCTGTACGCGAAGTACCTCATCGAGACGGTCCTCGGGCTGCCCGCGGGGCTGGCGTCGCCGTCGAGCCTTACCGTCTACGGTGCGGAACCTCGGATGAACGGTGTCCTCTGGCTGGCGGTCAGCCAGTCGGGCGGATCCCCGGACCTGGTGGACTCCACTGCGGCGGCAGCCCGGGCCGGCGCGGTCACCGTTGCGGTGACCAATGCGCCGTCGTCGCCGCTGGCCGCAGCCGCCCGGCACCATGTGGACATCCTGGCGGGACCGGAACGCGCCGTGGCCGCCACGAAGAGCTACACGTCCCAGTTGCTCGCGCTGTGGCTGCTCATCGACGCCTGGGCCTGCGGGGACGGCACCGACGCCTCGGTCCTGCCGCGTCACGCCGCGGATGCCCTGGCCCGGCCGGAGATACTGGAGGTTGCGAACCGCTACCGCTTCGTGAACCACATCATCACCACCGGGCGCGGATTTTCCTACCCCACGGCGCGAGAGGCTGCTTTGAAACTGATGGAGACGTCCTACCTGGCGGCCCATGCCTTCTCGGGGGCAGACCTGCTGCACGGACCGTTCGCCATGATTGACGAAGACCGGCCCGTCATCGCCATCGCGTCGCAGGGTGCCGGCGGCCGGGCGCTGCAGCCCGTGCTGGAAAGGCTGGCGGAGCGCGGCGCGGACGTTTGCCTGGTGGGCGACCCCGCCTCAGCCCGGCCGCTGAACCATGCGGTGCCCCTGCCGCAGGTTCCTGAGCAGCTCGCGCCGATCCTTGAGATTCTTCCCCTGCAGCGTCTGGCCCACGCCATGGCAGCCGCCCGCCACCGCGATCCCGATGCGCCCCGGGGCCTGCGCAAGATCACGGAAACCTGGTGAGTACGACGCTCATTTCCGCCGCCCGCGTCATCACGCCCGGCGCTGTCCTGGAGCCTGGCTGGGTGGAGACCCGGTCCTCCCGGGTCAGCGCCGTGGGTGCCGGGGCCCCTCCGCGGGACCCTGACGTCAGCTTCCCGGAGGGGACGTTGGCCCCGGGTTTCATCGACGCCCACATCCACGGGGGCGGAGGCTTCAGCTTCAACGACGCGGATACGGCCGGGGCTGCCGCCAGGATCGCCGGCGTGCATCTGGAGCACGGCACCACCACGCTCATGGCCAGTCTGGTCACGGCGCCTCTGGACGATCTTGAGGCAGCGGTGTCGGCGTTGGCCGGCCTGGTCGAAGCCGGGGTGCTGGCCGGGATCCACCTGGAAGGACCCTGGCTCAGCCCGTCCCACCGCGGCGCGCATACCAAGGAGCTGCTGCGGCTGCCCGATCCTGCCAGCATCGACTGGCTGATGCTGGCGGGCCGGGGGGCGGTAAAAATGGTCACGATCGCCCCGGAGCTTGAGGGCGGGCTCGCTGCCATCCGGCAGATCACCGGCTACGGCGCCGTCGCCGCCATCGGCCATACCGGCGCCGGCTACGACCTGGCCCGCGAGGCGATTGCCGCGGGCGCCACCGTGGGGACGCACGTGTTCAACGCCATGCGTCCGCTGCACCACCGGGAACCCGGGCCCGCGCTGGCGCTGCTGGAGGACCCGGACGTTTTCGCCGAGGTGATCGCCGACGGCGTGCACCTGCACCCGTCGCTGGTGCGCTTCATCGCGGGGAGCCCCGCCCGGGCCGTCTTCGTGACCGATGCGATGGCTGCCGCGTGCGCCAGCGAGGGAACGTATCAGCTCGGCGGCCTGGAAGTCCGGGTGTCCGGCGGCGAGGCGCGCCTGGCCAGCAACGGCGCCATCGCCGGCAGCGTCCTGACCCTGGACGCGGCCGTGCGGCACGCGGTCAGGCAGGCAGGCATTCCGCTGGCGGACGCGGTCCGGGCGGCCACCCAGAATCCGGCGGACATGCTGGGGCTGGCGGACGTCGGCCGCCTCGAGCCTGGCCGGCGCGCGGATCTGGTGGTGCTCGATGAGGATTTGGACGTCGTAGCGACGATGAAATCGGGAAAATGGCTGGCTGAGCCGGTCAACGCCGGCTAGCCCGGTCAGGCTCTTCACCCGACCGGCGGCCAGCGCCCGTCAGTCGTCGGGGCTCTGGCTCAGGACCTGGAAGTCCTTGCCGACTGCGACTTCGACTTCTGAACCGTTGGCAAGCCGCAGCTCGACTTCATAGGCGGAGTTCGGGTTCTCGTCCCGCTCCACTTCCGTCACCGTTCCCTGGCCCACCTTGGCCATGGCGGCCTGCACTGCCTTGTCACGGTCAGTCTGGCTCAACGGGCTCTGCGTTCCGCCGTCTGCGGTTCCCTCGTTGTCGAAGGGGTTCACGGATGCGGCTGCAACGGTTGCGCCGCCGAGCGCAAGCCCTGCCACTGCGGCTCCGATAACCCAGGTTCTCTTGCGCATGACAAATGCTCCTCTCGCACTTTTTCCCAGTCTCCCCCCGATATTTGGCATCCGCAACGCTTAATAAGTTGATGCCAAGGGAGCCAGGAAGGGCGCAGCCAGAACACGCCAGGCTACTTGCGCTTAGGACTGCGGCGTGGGCCAGCTGCTCCGTTCGCATGTGCCTTTTCCGGTCGATGCAATGCGCTGTCAGCAGGCTGCAGAGGGATCACCGCAAGCACTACGATTCTGGCCATGAGGGTTCCATCCCGCCAGCATTGGGGGCGGCATAGCGGGATGGAACTACGAAGAATCTACCCGATAATTCGGACACGAACAATTCGTGCACGAACTTACGCCAGACTTGCACTGAATCCGCGCATCTGCTGAAACTCCCGGGCCTCAAAAAGCTGGCCGATGGCTGCCGACCTTCTTCACTGCCGAACACCAGACGTGTGGTTTCCACCTGTGGGGGTCAGCTCTCTGCGGGTGACCCCCGTGGTCCGGGCCGCGTCGTCCTTTCGATACCATTGCTGTCATGACTTCCCTTTCAGGGAGCGAGGACGAACTTCTGCTCGAACGCCAGCTCTGTTTCGCTCTGGCTGCTGCCTCACGTGCCGTCATCAGTGCCTACAAGCCCGTTCTCCAGGAATTGAATCTCACTCATCCGCAATACCTGGTGATGCTCACTCTTTGGGAGGCGAGTCCGCGGTCGGTCAACGAGATCAGTGAGGCTCTCCTGCTCGGACCGGCCACCGTATCCCCGCTGCTCAAGCGTCTGGAGGCGTCCGGGTACGTCACGCGGCGGCGGGTGCAGGGAGACGAGCATTCTCTTGCCGTAGGCCTGACCCCGGAGGGCGCCGCGCTGCGGGACAGGGCACGCGCCGTTCCCGGCACCATGCTCCGAAAACTCGGTCTCAATCGCACGGACGACGAGGAACTTCTTCGGGGAAGAATGGCTCGTCTCCTCAAGGTTTCCCAGGCAGACAACCGGCCTGGTCTTGGCGCTGCCGTGCAGATGGGATCTGGCACCATTGATCCGCGCAGTACGAGTGGCCGGTGATCCGGCCGGTTGGTGTCGGGGCAGCCCGCCCCGTCCCTCATCTCGGCGCGGTCGATGCATCTGTTCCAGCACGACCCATGGTCGGACGGATCGGAGCTTGAAAACGTTGTCCTGCAGTTCGGGTTTTCGTGCTGGTGCTCTCCAGCGGAAGAGTAAGAAGTACCACTTCGCTGGCGGGGCATGGCAGAAGGGAACTTACGGCATTGGGAGGTGAGCTTTGGGCTACTGATCCGACGACACTGCGGGACACTGTGCTGGATCGTGATGCCATCGTCAGGAGGCTCCAGGTGTGTTCTGCTCTGGAACGGGTTTGGCTCCTTGGTCTCTTGGGGCGAGGCGATGAAGCCGCGGAGCGCGGGCAAGTGTTGCTGGAGCGCGCCGTCAACAAGTTTCACCCCTTGCTCGTTCTGGCACGCGTTTACCAGGGCCAGTACCGGTGGCAGGAGGCCGCTCGGCTTCAGGAGGAGGCCCTCCGGCTGGCCGGAACGCTAGAAAGGGAAGCTTATGCACGGCATCAGATCGGCCGGCGCCTTTTTGAGGAGGCGAGGTACCGGGATGCCGCAGCCGAGTTCGAATGGGCACGTGACCTCTTCCGATCCTCAGCTAGCGGACGAAACTTGATCGAAGCGTCAGGGCAGGCGATGCTCCGGGCGCGAGAACTTGCCGTCGAACCGTTCCCGGGCATCATTGTTCCGGCACGTGATAGTTCCGGCCCATGCCCCAGTTTCACGCTCTGAGTTGCTGAGACGTGAACGACGCATCCCCCGGCCTGCTGTCAGGGAACCTCGTGCTTCGGCGGGCGGCGTCGCACCCCTTCGCTTGTCTCCGGCCGGTTGGTCGCCCGTGCATCGGATTGGGTCAAGGCCTTCCGTGTCAACGGCCAATCGTAGTGGATGTGTTGCCGCTGGCTGCGATCTCCTGGCTGGCGCCCGGAGCATTGTCCGATTCCGCGCGGTCCGTCTTGGCGGAGCGGAGAAGTCGGGTCATGTACCCGTGGAGTTCCTCGGCTTCGGTACGGCTGAGACCGAGTCTTCCGAGCATGGTGCCGGGAACGGCGCGTGCCCTGTCCCGCAGCGCGGCGCCCTCCGGGGTCAGGCCTACGGCAAGAGAACGCTCGTCTCCCTGCACCCGCCGCCGCGTGACATACCCGGACGCCTCCAGACGCTTGAGCAGCGGGGATACGGTGGCCGGTCCGAGGAGGAGAGCCTCACTGATCTCGTTGACCGACCGCGGACTCGCCTCCCAAAGAGTGAGCATCACCAGGTATTGCGGATGAGTCAGATTCAATTCCTGAAGAACTCGCTTGCAGGCACTGACGGCAGTGCGGGACGCAACGGATAAGGCGAAGAAGAGCTGGCGTTCAAGCAGAAGATCTTCGTCCGGCACATCATCATCGCCCGTAGGGGTATTTATCGCAGTCATGGCACCGAAACCATGCGCGCCCAAACTGTTGACCACCGAGACAACAAACGGCCCGCTCTCTCGAATCCCGGACTTCGGCCCGCGCAGGCCACAATCTGCCCGGCGACGGGATCCAGAATGGGGGGTGCCTGCAGGTGGTGGCAGCTGGCGAAGAGTTTTGGCCACGCAGATTGGTTGTCACACATGCCCAGACCAGCTGTCGCGGATCGGGGCGGAGGCGACTATATTTACGACGTCACTCTCATGTACAAGGCGTCTGCCCGCTCCATTATCGAGCCAGATCCAGAAAGATGAACCATCTGGCATCCACTCATCAATGACGCCACTCCCAATGTGGTGGCCGTGGCTGATCAGCTCGACGTGGCTTCCCTCCGGAATGAACTCAAATGCAGCTTTTATTGATACAGGATCTTGGCTTCCAGTCATGGGTGAGGGATCCCCATCTCGCACGATTCCCGCGTCACTCCGTAGGGGACGTCGGCGCTCACTTCCACGCTGAAGGACCCGGGTGCACACCGCGTTACGAGGATGCCACCCCTCCCCTCTTTCATGGCCCGTCGTTGGGCTAACTCGACGGCCTTGCTCAGGTCCTCGTCGATCAACCGCGGCTTGTCGCCCGTGACGTGATAGATATGTTCAGTCTCCGTGGCCGTGATCATTCTGCCTTCCGCTCACTGTCGTGCTGGGGACTTGTCGCCATGATGCGCCTCAATGCGATCCCCTTATCGAACCGCGGGTCAACACTGCTCCGCGTGCTTTCGAAGAACCTGTGAGCCGGATGTGCTTTCCGGCCGAAGGCCTCCTTACATCGGGCAGACGCTCGGAAAGTGCTGTGGTTCCCGTTCCGGCTTCCACCATCTGCGGTTCTGTAAAAATCCTACGGCTGGTGACGCCGGGAGCAACTGGCGACAGCTTTCAGTGCGTGCAATCTTTGAAGCTCAATGAGGCCTCCCGTGCAATGCATTGGCGGCAGACATCGACAACCGGGTCAAAGCATGGAGCGAGAACCCAAACCTTCATCTGGAGCAAGACCGCAGAGCAGATCCTTGAAACAATCCGGCGACGTCTGAAGCGAGATTTCAGGGGCAGGACATTGGCTGGCGACTACTTGTCGGGCCCCGGTTTCGTGGGGGGACTTCGCGCAGCAGTCGCGGGCAGCACTTCGCCGCTTAGCATGCCCGGCATCCACGCTAAGTCCCGATCAGTTTCCTGAGTTCATGCGCGCGACTTCGCAGCACTTCGGGGTTCTCCTGCAATTCCTTAAGAGAGGAGCCAGTTGACTCTTTTACGGCACGCCGCATGGCTTGCAGGGTCTTGAAGCCGCTGGCGTCTGCTATGCCTGCCAGGGAACGTCTCCTGGAGTTGGGGTCCGTGAGGAGATCGACTGCCTCCAGTGTCCTGAGGGCGCGGATGTACCCGTTCACGGGCAGACCTTCATCTTCAAAGAGGTAGTAGAGCGCGCGGCGGGAAAGGAACGAGTATGCCACTACGGCGTCCACATCAAGGTCTTGGTTTCTGAAGTTCCTATGTATGAACTTCTTGACCGCCGCGAGGCGAACCGGTTTGAGGTCGCTGGCCTCGGCGGGGGCCTCCAGGACGGAACTGATCAGGGCCGCCATCAGGGACCGGACTACCGGCCCGAGCCGGTGCATCTCCCGATCGAGACCCGTCCGCTGCCAGTCCGACAACCCGGGAAGAAGCAATCCCCGGACCAGCGGGTTCTCCCTGATATCGGCGATTCTCTGTAGTCGCTTCACCGACTTTTCGTCCAGGCCAAGCAGGCTACGGTCGATGTTGATCTGCACCGTGGCCAATCCGGCGGGCGCATTGAAGCCGCCACCGGAAGAAAGATCCAGAAACCTCACTGTGCCAGGAGAGATCACTTCTGAACGTCCTGAGAAGTTGAATTCGGCCGATGAAGTTTTGAAATGTACAAGCCTGATTTCCCCAGAACATGAATCCCGGTTCCAGTAGCCAGCCACTGGCTCATTTACAAGCTCAACAATGCTGAAACCGGGACCACCCAAGCTTGAAGCGGTTGGACTAAAATTGCGATGCACTGAATTTTCGACTTTTTCCAGCCGCATGGGAGTATCAACTGCACTGCCGTACCAAGTGCGCCAGTGTTCAAATCTTTCCTCCGGATTCAGCCCGGCCGGAACGCCGTAGCGCCGGATCAGCCCACTCTGCGGTTCCCCCGCACCCAACCCGCCAGCGTCATCGCAGGAGGCAGGGATGTGTTCCATGGAACCTTCTCGCTGTTAAGAGGAAAACCTAGCTTCAATCTGCATGGGCGGCCTGTCCCCTATTACTTCACCCAGGGTTCTCCGATTCGGCGCTTCCTCCCGGCAGGCATTTGGGGGCATACCTGCCGAGAGGACGATAGAAAAGCTACCAGAGAGTTTCGTCCATGAACAATTCGTGCACTAAGTGATCCGTGGCCTGCTGGCTTGCGCGGCGCACGTGGAGGCGACGAGCTCGCTTTACGACCCTCGGGCCGAGTGGCACGCGTTTCGGCCTCCCGAAGAACCCCCGAACGCTGGAACGGGCGGTTCCGAGGAGTGACGAGCCCAGTGGCGGCAGCTCATGTCCAGCTCTAGACGCGCCGTGTCAGCCCTGGCGGCAGGAAGAGGGGATCCCCAAGTTCGGCTTATCCCAGGCCGGCGGGTTCCTGGTGACCATCTCCGTCGACGATTCGGCCGGTCACGGGTTTGCGGGAAAGGCAGACTTGCCCGGCTTCCGGACCGGTTGACGTGGCGGCGGCGACGGCGTCGCGGTCATCGGCCTTGGAGTACGCGTGGCGGAGATGGACCGGTTCGATGATTTCACCTGCGAGTTTTTCCTGGCGTCGTTTGTAGGTCAGGTTCAGGGCCTCGACGACGATGGCGAAGGCCATCGGGCCGTAGATCAGGGCCTTGTCGATCTTGACCTCGAATCCGTCGGCGATGAGGAACGTTCCGATCAGCACCAGGAAGGCCAGGGCCAGCATCTTCACGGTGGGGTGCCGGTTCACGAAGGAGAAAATGAACTTCGAGGAGAAGAGCATGACGCTGAACGAGAGCAGGACCGCGGTGACTATGACCAGGAGATTATCCACCATGCCGACGGCGGTGATCACCGAATCGAAGGAAAACACCATGTCCAGCAGGATGATCTGGGTCAGGACGGCACCAAACGTCACGCTGGTGACCCGGCCCGGGCCGTGTGACTCGCGTCCTTCGAGTTTTTCGTGGATCTCGGTGACTGCCTTGTAGACCAGGAACAGACCGCCGAAAATCAGGATCAGGTCCCTGCCCGAAAAGCCCTTACCGAAGAGCTCAAACAGTTCGTTCGTCAGGCTGATGATCCAGGACGCGGCGAACAGCAGCACGATCCGCATCAGCATCCCCAGGGTGAGACCGAGGTTGCGGGCCTTGGCCTGCTGCTCCACGGGCAGCTTGCTGGCCAGGATCGAGATGAAGATGACGTTATCCACGCCCAGGACGATCTCGAGCACGAAAAGCGTAACGAAGGCAACGGCAAGGTCCGGTGTCAGTTCAAATGCTAAGTCCACTTACGAAGTGTAACCGACGTTGTTTCTTGGAACCGGAACGGCAAATTCCGCTTCCCGGGATGCTCATTGTCACTAGGGCCGTCTGCGGCCATAGTGGTGGTCATGACAGGACCTTGCATGATGTCGCCGCCAATGCCGGCCGGGTCCGGTTCCGGAGCGGGGCTGAGACCGTGACCGGCACGCTTCGCTCCAAGTGGACCGCGGTGGTTCCGATTGCGGCTCTCGTGGCCCTCGCGCTGACGTGGCAGATCTCCCCCGAACCCCTCCTCGCTGTTTTTATCGGAGCCGTTCTGGTGGCTGCCGTCCTCGCAGCTGTTCATCACGCCGAAATAATTGCCCACCGCGTGGGCGAGCCGTTCGGCTCCCTCGTCCTGGCTGTAGCCGTCACCGTCATCGAGGTCGCGCTGATCGTCACGCTGATAGCGGCTGGGGGTCCCGGCAGCCACTCACTGGCACGGGACACTGTTTTCGCGGCTGTGATGATCACCGCCAATGGAATTGTAGGGCTGGCGCTGCTCGTGGGTGCCATCCGTCACGGCATTACCCGCTTCAATCCTGAGGGAAGCGGCGCGGCTTTGGCCGTCATCGCCACGCTCGCCACCCTGACTCTGGTGTTACCCACCTTCACGTCTTCCCGGCCCGGGCCCGAATTCTCACCACTGCAGCTCGGTTTCGCTGCGGCCGCGTCCCTGCTCCTGTACGCGCTGTTCGTCCTGACCCAGACCGTGCGCCACCGTGATTTTTTTCTGCCGGTCGCCACTCATGGTGATGCAGTAAGAGATGCTCACGCGCCTCCGCCCACACGGCGGGCCGCCCTGGTCAGCCTCGGCCTGCTAGGGGCTGCACTAGTATCGGTCGTCGGCTTGGCCAAAACAGTGTCGCCGGTCATCGAGACTGCCGTGACCCGGGCAGGAATTCCCGAGTCCTTCGTCGGAGTCGTCATAGCGCTGCTCGTGTTGTTACCTGAGGGCCTGGCTGCGACGCGCGCCGCCAGGTTGGGTCGGCTCCAGACGAGCCTGAATCTGGGTTACGGCTCAGCGATCGCCAGCATCGGACTCACGGTCCCGGCGATCGCCATCGCATCCGTCTGGATTGAAGGACCATTGACCCTGGGCCTGGATGGCACTCAAATTGTCCTGCTCGCCCTGACCGTGGCGGTAGGCACGCTGACAGTTGTTCCGGGCCGGGCAACACGGCTGCAGGGAAGCATTCACCTCGTACTCTTCGCGGCCTTCATCTTCCTCGCCATGTTTCCGTGAACCGCAGGCACTCCATCATTTTCCAATCGCAGGACGGACAGGGTTTACAAAGTGGAGCACCCATGCCGGTCTGAACAACTCTGCGTCCTCCCCTAGTGCATGGAGACAGGCTTTCATCAACAAAATTCAGGGTTCAAACAGGCCACCTGCGCCATCACGGTAAAGACCATCGTTCCCATGGCCTGCCGGTTCGACGTTTCGGCCACCGAGGTCCAGGACGCGGAGGTTGACGCCCGGCTACGCAACTCATCGATAAGCCCGAGCACGGTGGACCGCCCAAGCCGGTCCAAAATGGTGATGTCCAGCCTTCGGCAGTGACCGACATACGGGAACACGCTAGGGAGCAGCCGTTGATCTCACCTGATTGTTTTGACGGGCGGCAAGGCAACGCCGAACGAGACTCCTGCTTAGGCCTGCTAGGCGTGCCAGTGCGGCCACGTCGGGCGTAGGGCGCCCCGCGCGGTTTTCCACGGTGATGACTGCAGCTACGCGTTGTACCGCCCAAACCGGGATTCGTTGGGCACTCATGAATTGATTCCGGCTTCTTGAGGCGGCGCTTGGGGTGCCAACGACGCCGGGTAATGAAGCTCGGCCGATTCTCCCGTGGCTGCTACATCCCGGTGAAGCTGCTCGAGAAGCGCATCAGCCGTGGCGGAACGGCGCTGATTCTGCAGCTGCTTGTGAAGTCTTATTCTTAGCCTGCTCTCATATACATCCTCGCGGAAATTGAGTAGATGAGCCTCCAGCAGTCGACTGCCCTTCCGGGCGTAGAGGGTCATACGCCGCCCGGTCGACACCGCGGCTACATGAAGACGTTCCTTCTCCAGTTCGGCAATTGCCGCCCAAACACTGTCGGCCGCCTCGACGCCCGACAGGGACAAGTGAGCCGTGGATAACCCGATCAGGCGTCCCAGAGCATCGCGCTGTGCAACCGGACCCGCGACCGTGACTCTGGTAGGGCCCTTGGCTTGACCCGGTGACGCGAGCCCGACGCCCGTATCCAGATTCCCTAGGGTCTGCACCACCATGTTTCCTCCTGTTTCGAGTCGTGCGCGCTAGAGCGACTGTTGTATTGCTGAAGTCGGGCGAGCGGAGCATGGTCCGGTATCAGACCTTGGATTTTGTTGATGCCGGTGACCGCGATTCATGTTCGGAAGGTCCAGGTCCCATGGCCGACGACGTCCACATCAGGGTCGCCGTCGGCCACGGCCGCCGCGGCGTTCACGCACTGGTTGGATCTTCAGGGCCTTCCAGAGTCATGAATAGCTCCAGCGGGAGGTCACAAGCCGGTCGCCGTCCAGTTTCCCGTAGAGCTTAGACGCTGTTTCGCGGCCCTCCGCAACGAGATCGGCCTCGTTGCATGAAACCAAGCGACCGCCCAGTGCTACGACCTGGCCGTCAACGAGAACGGTGTCAGCTGTTGACCCCGTGGCGGAGTAAACGAGGTTCGATACCGGGTTGTACAGGGGCTGCCAAGACGGATCGTCAGTGTCAAAGAGTACGAGATCGGCCCGCTTTCCAACTTCGATGGAACCGATCTCATCCTCTAGGCCCAAGATCCTAGCCGCGTCGATGGTAGCCATCTCGACGGCCGCTTCAGGGGGCATGACGCGCGGGTTCGCGCGCGCTTCCTTGTAGCCGCAGGTCACGAGGAACATTTCCCGGACGAGGTCGACCGGTCCGGAGCATGCATGATCGCTGCCCAATCCGACCGGCACGCCAAGGGCGCGGAGCTCAGGCGCGAATCCTCTGGAAAGATTTCCGTACCCGTTGTGCATGCTCGACGAAGGTGCCGCCACGACGCCGGCACCGGTCTCCTGGAGTAAACGCAGTTCCCCGGGTTCCAGCCAGCCGCAGTGGACGAGCATCGTCCGTTCGTTCAGTACGCCGAGACTGGCCAGCCGTGAGATTTCGCTCATTCCGTACTTGGCTACGGAGGCGTCGTGAGTTGAGTAACTGAACGCTGCATGGGTTTGTAAGACCGCGCCAGCAGCAGTGGCCACTTCGGATAGCCCTTTGATGAGGTCATCGCTGCTGTTGTTCAGGCCACGGAAACTCACGGACGTCCGGATCCGTCCGCCCAGAGAGCCATCGAATTCGTCGATGAGTTCCTGTGCCTGTCTCTGCGCCTGTTCGGGCGTGGAAACCATGGATTCGGGCACCACCCCAAAGTCCGAACCGCGAAGGTCGAAAGCGCTTCTGGCCAGGACCATTCGCTGCCCTGTCTTTGTCACGGCCTCTACGGTTGCTGAGGGGTGGTTGTTCCCTGGGTCTGCGAAACATGTCGTGCCGTGCAACAACATTTCCCTCGAGGCCAGAGTGGCGCTTACCCTCACATCGTTGTCGTCCAGCACGGCCTCGTAGGGGTACATTCTGTCGATGAGGAATTCGCGGGCGTTTGCCTCGTCCGCGAGGCCACGGGCGAGCTGGAACGAGGAATGTTGATGGCAATCGATCATGCCGGGGGTTCCCACGAATCTGGACCCGTCCAAGATCCGCCGCGCCCGGTAGGTCGGGGGCATCTCATTGTCCCTGCCTATCCACACGAAACGGCCGCCGTCAACGACAACGGTGGCGTTCCTGAGGATCCGCCGTTCCGGGTCGACGGTAATAAGGAACTCGATGTTCCTGATCACCAGGTCTACGTCGACCCCGTCGTTAGCCGCGGTCATGGCTGTTCCGGGCCGGTATAGGTGAGATCGCCCGAGATTTTCACCTCGATCAGGATATTCTCATCGCCGGATTCTTCGCACAGCGCGCTGCGGTGGGCGACACCGCGTGGGATGGATAGAACCTTGCCGGCGGTCAGTACGTGCGTTCCCAGTTCGGTTTCCCAGCGCAGTGCGCCTTTGATGCAGATGATGACTTCGCTGAAATCGGCACTTCGGTGCCAAAATCCCATGTCCTCGACGCTGCGTTTGGAAACGTCAACCTTAGCGGCCGGTGAGTCCAGCATCCGGAGGGGGGCTCCGTCTGCCTTGTTGTAGTTGCTGGGCTGGATTCGATTGTCGTTGACGTCGAAGCATACGAGGTGTTCGGTGCCGCCGATCACCGAGGCAATGTTTTCGAGCCCCTCGACGCGGTGAAACTCGATTCGCCGCTCCCCTGCCGTGATGACTTCCTTCGTTGGAAGCACGCTTGGTTCCGCGCTCAATGTGGCGGTTTGTTCGATGGTCATGCGATCTCCTTATGTGTTGCTGGTAGTTGAGGCTCCCGCGCACGGACGTCGTGCCATTGGAAGAACTCCTGTGCATTGGTCGATAGAATTTGTGCCTCTGCGCGCTGACCGAGATTCGCGTTCTTGACGATGGCGAGCGGCTCGGGATCGCGGATAGGAAAGGGATGGTCAGAGCCCAGGAGGACACGGTCGGATCCGAATTCGTTTACGAGAAAGCGAAGGGCGTCCGGACGGTACACAACGGTGTCGAGCCACAATGACTGCCGCCCGGAATCCGGATCCTCCACACCCGCGATCGCAGCATTGCGCTGTAGCCGTCCCCAGAGAAGAGGAATCGAACCTCCGCCATGCATCAGGAGCAGTTTCGTACCCGGGTTCCGTTTGAGTACGCCTGAGAAGAGCAATCTCGCCACGGCGATATCCGTGTCGTGCGGACGGCCGACCGTGTTGGGCAGGCCCAGTCCGCTGGTGCGTTGGTCGGTAGCGTGGTAGCTCGGGTGCATAACCACGCCGAGCCCCAGACCGGCAAGGGCCTCCCAGACCGGTTCCAGACGCACATTGTCCAGCTCGTCACCGGCAGCCGAACAGCCTATCGTCACGGCCCTGTATCCCAAGTCGTGCGCCCTGGCCGCTTCAGCAATGGACGCCGCCGTGTCTTGCAGCGGCAAGATTGCCAGCGGCAGAAACCGTTTCGACCGAAGTTCTTCCATTTGCAGGTCGTTGACGAGGCGGGTCCAGTAGGCGCCCTGCGCGGCGCCCAGTTCGTAGCCGAACCAGTCCGCCCAGGTCGCGACGACCTGACCATCAATGCCGTGTTCGTTCATCCACTGTTCTGCAAAGGAGGGATCTGTCAGGCCCTCGACGACCGGTCGGATGACATCCAGGCCGGGCATGGACAGCGCTGAAAGCCGGTCTCCATGACGGACGACCTCGACATCGGGAAGGAACCGGCGTGCCGCGCCGATGCGGCTGAGCAGTGACGGGGGCACGAGGTGTCCGTGTGCATCGATGACCGGAGATCGGTTTGCTATGGGCGAACCGGTCACGAGGCCGGCTCCCTCAACGGCTCTTCAAGGTCGCTGGGCGTGGCAGCGGGAAATGCTGCTGTCGGCTGACTTGTGCGCAGGCCGTGTCGGACACGTTCCTGGATCTCCGAGGCCGGGATGCCCCGTGACCGCATGTCCGTCACCCTGACTTCGTCGACGATAAGGCCCGGACGGGCGAAAACAAGAACCCGGTCGGCCAGTTCAACGGATTCCGCGACGGAATGGGTGACAAAGATGGTCGTCGTCTCGACATTGGCCAAGACGGCCAGCAGGTCGGCCCTCACCGACGACGCAGTCATTTCGTCGAGTGCGCTGAAAGCCTCGTCCGCGACCAGCACCTGCGGGGATATCGCCATCGTGCGTGCGATCGCGACGCGCTGCTTCATGCCACCGGACAACTCGTGCGGATACGCATCGACGAATGCGGCAAGGCCGAGGCGATCCAGCCATTGCCGTGCAATTTCCTCGCGTTCCGGACGCGGTTTCTTCAATACCTGCAGGCCGTACGCGGCGTTCTGCAGTGCGGTGCGCCATGGCAGCAGCCGGTCGGACTGGAAGATGATTCCAAGCCGTCCTGACAGCGCACCGAACTCGGCGAACGGGTCTATTCCGAGTACTCTCACGTTTCCGGACGTCGGGCGTTGGAGTCCAAGCAGGAGGGCAAGGGCGGTTGATTTACCCGAGCCTGTTTCGCCTACGATTGCCACGCGTTCCCCGCGCTGGATGGAGATAGAGAGACCGTCAATGGCCCGGAAGACCGACCCCGTTTTCGTGAACTCCTTAACAACGTTGTCGAATTCGACCAGGGTTTCCTTCGCTGTTGCCTCTGCCTGATTCATGGTCACGTCGCTTTCGCTTCCTGTTGCAGTGTTGATCATGCTCGTTCGCCGATCGGTCGCCAGGACAGCAGCCGGCTCTCAATGACGGTGAGTACCTGTTGGAAGATCAGGAGCAATCCGACGAGCAGAAGAGTCCATGCCATGGCATCGGCCATGTTGAAAAGGGACTGCGCCAGCAACAACTGGTTTCCGACTCCGATGGTTGCGCCCACCAGCTCTGCGACGACGACGGCCCGGACGCCGTTGCCGAGGTTGACCGACCAGGCACTCATGATCGTTGGAACGATGGAAGGGAGGACGACGTACCTGAACTGCTGCCATCCCGAGGACCTGAACGCCTGTCCGAGCTGTATGAAATCCTGAGGAACGCCGCGGACAGCGCCCTGGATGAACAACGCAAAGCTCGGGAACGTGACCATCACCATGATGAAGGCGATGCGGATCTCGGAGTCCTGAAACCACAGGACGGCGAAGACGACCCAGGAGAGCGCCGGGATTCCCTGGATGAAGTACAGGATGGGACCGGCATAGGTGCGTATGCGGTTGCTGAATCCTGTGATGATGCCGATCGTGGCCCCGATCATGAAGGCGAGACCAAGGCCGCCCAGAATGCGGACGCCCGTGCGAAGCAGGTGCTGCATGCGATCCCAGTCGGTGACGATTGACCAGATGGATTCGCCGATGGTGGCCAGTGGCGGGGTGGCGAGCGGGTTCAGGAACACCGCTGAGAGCTGCCAGAGCAGTGCCAGGGTGCCTAGGGAGATGATGGCGGGCAGAGGCCGCCGCATCTTCTCCATGTAGGAATTCTGAACCGGGCCCCGCGGTGTGCCGGGATCTGCTGGAGCTGGTTCTGCCAGTTCTTTCGTAGGGAGGCTCATTATTTGGTGATCTCCTGCTCCGCGAGAAGACCGTCCAGGTCCGGCGCGGACTTCAGCACGCCGTATTTGGCGGCCGCATTAAGGATGATGTTCAGTTCGTTAGCGGCATCCTTCGCCGGATACACCGACATACCGAACCGGTCTGACGTCAACAGCGACTTCAGGACGTCGACGCCGATGCCCGTGTCTTCCGCTATGAGTTTCGCAGCCTCGTCAGGATGCTCCGCCACGTAAGCGGCGGCGTCCTTGAAGGTGTCGTACAGCGGCTGCACGAGATCGCCGTTGTTCTCCAGCCACTTCGCCTGGACAGCCACGCCTACATAGGGGATCACGTGGGTGTCGGTGGCAGCCTTGAACTCTTTGACGAGGTCTATTGAACGGAAGTTGGAGTTGCCGCTAGTCAGGACCGTGTGCGCCGGTTCCCATAGCTGGACCGCCTTTTCTCGTCCGGATTTCGCCGCTGCCACCAAACCGGCCGGTTCTGCGCTGTTTTCCTGGAAGCTTCCCACGTCGTTGCCGGCCAGCCCGGCGGTGATTTTGAACATCGCGTAGTTCGTTGTTGACAGGGCACCGACGATTTTTTTGCCATCGAAGTCTTTGAGCGAGTTGATGTCGCTGCCGGTCGGGGTAACAACGGTACCCCACCAGTCGAAGGCATTGAACAGGTACCGGACATTGCTGCCCTGCTGGTTCAGGAGTGCGACGTCCGTCAGTACGGTGGCCCCGGCTGAAACCTGTACCGACCCGTTTGCGACCTCGGTGCGTAGGGTTGTTGCGGATTTCGGCGTGAACTTCAGGTCCAGTCCGTTCTTGCGGTCGAACTCTTGGGACTTGATGACGGGGGCGTAGAACGACGTCAGCGACGGAGCTTCAAGTACTGCGACGTCGATCTGCGCCAGTCCCCCCTCCCGCTTTGAGGCCGCCCCGGAGCTGGCTCCTGCACATGCCGTAAGGGAGAGCGCCGCAAGCACTGAAACTGCGGCGAGTGATTTTCGTATGGAGAGTTGCATCTGTGGTTCCTCTATCGTCATTGACAAGCGGAAGGATGATGGCCGTCCTGGCTACACGTCGTGCTGCTGGTGTTCGCCCAGAACTGCTGCGAGAACGTTGTCGATATGCGAGTGCATCGCCTGCTCGGCGCGATCGGCGTCGCCGGCTACCACCGCTTCGACAATTGCTGAGTGCTCGCTCAAGGACGCCTTGAACCGGCCGCCGGACATGAGGCTTCGGAGCCGGGTCTGCGCGGTCTGTGCGCTGAGGCTCTCAACCATTCGGGCGAGTGTCGGGGAGCCGGCCAAGTCGACCAGTTCGTGGTGCAGCGCAGCCTGGGCTGCGGAGTATCCTGTCAGATCAGTCTCGTCATGGCATTGGACAAGTTCTGCGAGCTTGGCGGCCAGGCGATGGCAGTCATCATCAGTGCGGTTCTGGGCCGCCCAACGGACCACAAGGCCCTCCACATGCCGCCGCACCCGAAGAATGTCGCGGGCTTCGTCCTGCGACAGCAATTTCACGATGACGCCGCGGTGTGCCCGGCGTTCAATGAGCCGGTCTTTCTCAAGCCAGGTGAATGCCTCTCGAACTTCTACCCGCCTGACCTGCAGCCATTCGGCCATGTCAGTTTCTACCAGGCGCTGCTCCGGTTGGAAGCGCCCTGCCACCAGGGCTTCGCGGAGTCGCTGGTAAGCGGCGTTCCCGACAGGTGTGTCATTCATGGTGTCTCTCCTTCCCCGCCTGGAGCGGATTAACCAACCCTCCCAGCGGCCGAACATCTTGTCAATGAAATGTTATAAGAAATTGTGACAATTTGTTTGGACAAGCCCTTGTCCTCCCCTAGAGTTGCCTTGCCGGGTTCGTGATTCACAGGGAGGACCAATTTGCTATACAGGTACCGCTGCGTGGCAGCAACGTGAGTCAGCGCGGATCGCATGCTTGACTTGAGGCGCTTGCGGATCTTCGCGGCGGTGTCGGAGGTGGGCTCGTTCACCGCAGCGGCCCAGCGCATGTACATGACCCAGTCGGCCGTGTCGCAGCAGATGTCCATCCTGGAACGCGAGGTCGGCGTTGCACTGTTTTTGCGCATGCCCCGGGGCATCAGACTGACGGAGGCCGGCCAGACCTTGGCCGCTCACGCCCACCGTCTCTTTGTCGAGATCTCGTCAATAGAACAAGAAATGCGCGGTTTCGCCAACGGGCCCCAGGAGATCCGGTTGGGCACTTTCCCGTCGGCGGGCACGGATCTTCTCCCCCAGGCACTGAGGTCCTTCATGGCGCTCCACCCCAACGTTCGTGTGTTGCCGAGTTCACTAAGTGGTTCCGACCCCGTCGGTTTGCTCCGCGACGGAAGCATCCACCTCCTGTTGATGTTTGAGTACGACTTTGACCCCCGCCCGGTCGATCCCGCGCTGATGAACATCCATCTGACCGACGACCCGCTGATGGTTGTCCTCCCGAAGGATCATCCTCTTGCAGGCGCGGAACGGGTCGAACTAGCGGCACTGGCTGGTGAACCCTGGGTCATACGCGCCCATCGCCCTCCCCATGAAGACCCGCACGATACCGTTTTCCGGATCGCAGGATTCGAACCGGACATCGTATTTCGCAGTGACGATTACCAGTCTTTGTTGGGACTCGTCGCTGCTGGCGTAGGGGTAAGCCTGGTCCCGCGCCTGTCGCTGACGCCCCGGCGTGACGACATCGTGGTGCGTCCCACGACGCCCCGCACGTTCAACAGGAAAATAATGATCCAGACCCTTCCCGAGGCTTACAGGTCGGGGCCGCTGGGTGACTTGGTGAAAGCCTTGCAGCGCACGGCGGCCGAGGCCTCGGCCTTCACGCCTGAAGTCAGATAGGTTCCGGGCTATTAGTCCAGCTAATGAATTCCCTTAGAAACCCTTGATTGTTGCCCTTAGGTGGTGAAGCTAGGCTTCAGAAAAGCAGCCCGAGACAGGGCTACGGACTGCGGCCACCGCCAACCGGTAAACGTTCAGGGAGTGATTTTGCATGAGTAAGAACAGAGAACCAATGATCATGACTGCGGCAGTGATGTATGGGCTCGGCGGCCTGCACGACGCATGGAAGGTCCGGGCCGGTGAAGCCTCCGACTACATGTCACCCGACTACTACGCCAACCTGGCGCGCACTGCCGAAGCCGGCAAACTGCACGCTCTCTTCCTCGCCGAACAAATCACCAATGCCGACTCCGGAACCGACCGCCCCTCGGGCACCTTGGACACCGCGACCGTGCTTTCCTACATGGCCGCCGTCACCGACCGCATCGGCCTGGTCGGCACGGCCTCCACGACGTACAACGAACCCTTCGAGATCGCGCGCCGATTCGGAACACTGGACCACCTGAGCCGTGGACGAGCCGGGTGGAATTCAGTCACCACTGCGCACGCGGGAACAGCCCTCCAGTTCGGCGACACCGAACTGCCCGATGCCGAAGCCCGCTATTCAAGGGCCGATGAGTTCATGGACATTGTCATCAAGCTCTGGGACAGCTGGGAAGAAGGTGCCCTCGTCGGCGATAAGGTAAACGGCATCTTCGCCGACCCGGCCAAGGTCCACGACATCAACCACGCCGGTGCGCACTTCTCTGTCAAGGGCCCACTCCCCTTCGCCCGCACGCCCCAAGGTCGCCCGGTGATCTTCCAGGCCGGCTCCTCGGAACGCGGCCGCGACCAGGCCGCGAGGGTCGCCGATGTCGTATTCACGGCACAGCACACAACAGAGGGGGCGCGGGAATTCCGCGCCGACATCCGGCGGCGCGCTGAAGCTTACGGGCGCAGCCCCAACTCAATCAAGGTTCTCCCTGGCATGTCGGTCATCCTCGGTGCAACGGAGCAGGAGGCTTGGGACCGTAAGAAGATCCTGCACGAGACCGTACCGATGTCAAAGCATTTGAGCGGTTTGTCCCGCTGGACCGGACTGCCCGTGGACGCACTGGAACTGGACAAACCCCTACGCGTCGATCTGCTCAGCTCCGACGAGGATTTCAAGGGTGGCGTTGGATGGCGACGCAGCATCGTCAACCTTGCTCTGAAGGACAACCTCACCGTTCGCGAGCTCATCGAGAAGGCACCTACGGCCCACTTCCAGGTTGTAGGAACGGCGGCACAGGTAGCGGACGCCATGGAGGAACGGCTTGACGCCGGCGCGGCCGACGGGTTCACGCTGATGGTCCCTATCCTGCCAGAGGGCCTGGACGCGGTAGTCGAGATGCTCGTACCCGAGCTACAGGAACGGGGCCTCTTCCACCATGAGTACGAACACGACACTCTTCGCGGGAGCCTGGGACTCCAGCTCCCGGATTTGGTCACCGTCTAGCCTCCTCCCTGCATACCTCCACGTTTTCTGAATCGTGGCCACTTAGGCGGGCGATTGCCGGCGCCCGCCACGTGCGGCACCCCACGTATACAGGGTGCCGGCTCTTGCCCTCCCCTGCGCGGAGGGCAAGAGCATCCTCTGCCATGCCGGCAGTCTCATTTATTGCTGCCCAGAATACGCGCGCAGCTACCAAACGAAAGAATTAGGAAGGACACCTCATGCAGACACTTGTTGGTCTCGATCCGTCGGTACTCCGGCCTGCGTTTTCCAGATTTCCGTCCGGCGTCGCCGCCATAAGCGCAGAGGTCCAGGACGTTCCCCGAGGCCTGGTTGCTTCGTCATTTACCGTGGGAGTCTCCTTAGAGCCTCCGTTGGTGCTCTTCGCCGTGCAGAAGAGCTCTGAAACCTGGCCCGTCCTGAGGCAGGCCAGTCGACTCGGAATCTCAGTCCTTTCCCAGAACCACGGACAGGTCTGCCGGCAGATTGCCTCGAAAAGCGGGGATCGCTTTGCTGGAATCAACTTCCACAAGAGCGAGGGAGGCGCCATCCTAATACCTGGCTCCGCGCTTTGGATGGAATGCGAGATCGTCTCTGAAAGTGAAGCCGGCGACCACTTAGTCGTCGTTCTAGAGGTCAAGTCCGTCGAGGACTACCCCGAGACCGAGCCACTCGTCTTCCACGGGTCAACATTCCGCAGGTTGGTTTCCTGACTGCCGGTCCATCCCAGTCCACTGCAGGGGATAGAGCCGCAGGACGTTCACGGCCGCCCTCCTCTCCCTTTCAGCTGTGCGTCCTCTCGGTGTTCTCGGTCCGATCGGTTCGAAAATCCTGGCCGGCGCCGGGGTCCCGCGCTGGTGGCAGGAATCGACTGCACCCTGCTCGCCAAGGCATTGGCGCTTGCCGAACGGCGCTGGCCAACTGAACACACTGCCCGATGACGACCCCGCTTTCAGCAAGCGGAACAGCACCAGAACAGACAGGACGCTGATAATGAGCCAAGTTCCGGCTATGAACGCCGCCTCCTTTCAGGACGTGACCACTCAAGGACGAAAGCCCTGGGCAGGACGCGGTGCGCCGGCGTCGGGTTGTGCCCTTGGCTTTGCGACAGGCCGCCGCACGTGCCGCGGGTGATCTCATGGGGGAGAGCGGGAGGAGTGCTGGCACGACAGCACGCCGGCTCCATGCTTCTCAGCGCGATGGCGGCTGGGCTCATTCTGGTCTATCTGCTCGGCGTCCTCGCTCCACACCTGGATGCAGAGTTGGGAATGAACCGAGTTCAACTCGGAAGCCTGAGCACAGCCTTCTATTTGACCGCGGCTGTGCTGTCAGCGGTGACTCACCTCATCGTTCGACGGGCAGGCCCTGCCAAGGCGCTGGTGTTCCTGTTTTTATCCAGCGGCACAGGTTGTCTGCTGGTCTCCGCGTCGACATCTGTCCTTTTACTGTTGGTTGCCTGCTGCGTTGGGGGGATAGCTGCCGCGCTGAGTAACCCTGCAACGAACGAGTTCCTGACGGGCATGAAGCCCCCACTGGCGATCCTCGTGGGAGCGAAGCAGTCCGGGGTGCAGGTCGGCGCTCTGGCCGTGGGAATGGTTGTCGGCCCGCTGGCCGGAATTTTTGGCTGGCGAGTCTCCGCGGCGGTGTGTGGAGCCGGGTGCTATCTACTCGCCATCGTGGCTGCGTTCACGCTGAGATCACGAGTGTCGACTACCCTTGACGCCGGCATCGGCAATCCGAAACCTGGTAGGGCTCATTGGGCGACGCTGGGCTATGCGGGTCTGATGGGCGGCGGGCTTTCCACGGTGAATACTTACCTGCCGCTATTCAGTTTTGAGCAACTCGGCTTCCCGCCGGCTGTCGCCGGTATGGCGGTCGGGGTGGTCGGCGTGGGGGGCATGATCGCCCGGATAGCGTGGAGCGCAGTAGCCGAACGTCTCGGCATGAAAAGAATGAACCTGCTCCTGTGCGGACAGGCAGCATTAGCAGCTGCCAGCGCCGGCCTGCTGGTCATGTCTGTCCCCTGGGGATCATCCCTTTTATGGGTCGCCGCGCTCATACTAGGCCTGAGCGCGGCCGCGTGGAATAGCCTGGTGTACCTGTTCGTGATCCTTGCCGGTAAAGACGTCGGAAGGATTTCCGGTCAGATACAGTCGGCTTTCTACTTCGGCCTGATGGCCACCCCAATTGCCTTCGGGGCTGTTGTGGACACTACCGGCTCCTATGAACTGGGCTGGCTCGGAACGGGCATCCTCTTCCTGATCGGCTCCGTTGTGGCTGTCCGAATACCGAAACACAGCCTTACCGCCGTGGCCACTTCGCCGGCACCGGCCGGATGAACCAGTCAACGTACTCAAGGACCGCTAGCTGCAGAGAAGAGGCCGGCAGGCCGGATGTCAGCTGCGTGTGGCCACTACATCGGCTCTGAATCAGTCCGGTGAACTATGTGCTTCTATCCTGAAGGTGCTGCATGACCAATCTGAGCAAGCGTTCAGAACGCCTTCGTTCCGCGTGCCGTCCCTGAGCCCCCAGGCAAGATGTGTAAGCGCCGTTTGCGGCCTGCGCTGATTACGGGCGGGCAGGATGCCGGGGTGTCTTCAATGCCCGGATCGAGGGGCGGTCGTTCCCGCCCGTTCTTACCAGACCTGACGGGAATGCTCGTGGTCGTCCCGGACGGGGGCGGGAACTAGGTCTTGCGCCGGGCCAAGGTTCGGGCGATGGCGTACACGCCTCCGCCGACGAGGATCCAGGGGCCTGCGGCTATGGCCGGGTCGATCCATTGGTGGGCGAGGTCGGCGCGTTTCCTGCCGAATCTCGAACGGAGGCCATGCCGGGAGAATTCGCTGAGGATCCCGGTTTCGGTGATCGGGTTGTCCGGGTGCAGCGAGATGAAGGATTTGAGGTGGCTCTCCCACGCGTTTACCCGGTCCGCGGCGAGCAGGATCAGCCAGTGGGCCGCCCGGCCCTCGCTGTACCGGTAGGCGACCTTCCGCATCATTCCGGAGAGGCCTGCGGGCGGAGTGGACGTACCGAAGACGGGGGTCAGGAATCTGTGCTCGACGGACCGTTCCCGCGGCCACTTCTCTTCCTGCCGCTCGGGGAACTCCCAGTGGGCGCCCGTGACGAGGTCGGTGCGTTCCCGCGGCACGGAGGGCCGGTCCTTCGGATCCAGGTCGACGCCCCATCCCGGGATGCGGGCCCGTAGCTGCGCGCTGCTTTCCTTGGGCTTGGGCTTATCTGCTGTGTAGGGCATGGCGTCCGCTCCTTCAGCTGGCACTCGGGACGATGAGTGGCTTGATGATGTTATCGAGCTTGGCTGAGAACATGTGATAGCCCTCGGCGATGTGTTCCAGCGGGATTCGGTGCGTGACGATGTCGTTGGGTTTGAGGTAGCCGTTGCGGACGTGCTCGAAGAGCCGCGGCCATTGGCGCTTGACCGGGCACTGGTTCATCCGCAGCGTCAGGCCTTTGTTCATGGCGTCGCCAAATTTGACGGCACTGAACATTGGACCATAAGCCCCCATGACGGACACAGTTCCGCCCTTGCGGACGGAGTCGATGGCCCAGTTCAGCGCTACGGGGGACCCGCCCTGCAGCTTCAGCTGCGAGGACGTGACGTGCTGGGTGAGGTTGCCGTCCGCTTCGGCCCCTACGGCGTCGATCGCTACATCTGCGCCGAGGTAATCCGTGATTTTCTTCATGTGCAGGACAATGTCGCCGTATTCCACGAAGTTGTACGTCTCGGCGTGGGCGAAGGCCCTGGCCTTCTCGAGGCGGTACTCGAGGTGGTCTATTACGATCACCCTCCCGGCGCCCATCAGCCAGGACGACTTGGCGGCGACCAGCCCGACCGGGCCGGCACCAAAGACCACCACGGTGTCACCTTCGCTGATGTCACCGAGCTGGGCGCCGAAGTAGCCCGTGGCGACGGCGTCCGTGAGCAGTACCGCGTCCTCCTCCTCCATCCACTCCGGGACGAGGGAAGGCCCCACGTCCGCGAAGGGGACGCGAACGTACTCCGCCTGCCCGCCGTCATAACCGCCGCAGGTGTGGGAGTATCCATAGATCCCGCCCACCGCCGTGGCGTTCGGGTTCACGTTGTGGCAGTTCGAATACAGCCCACGCGAGCAGAAATAGCACGAGCCACAATAGATGTTGAACGGCACCATCACCCGATCCCCGGGCTTCAGGTTCTGCACCGAGCTGCCCACCTCATGGACAACGCCCACGAACTCGTGCCCGAACGTCATCCCGATGCGAGTATCGGGCATCATGCCGTGATAGAGATGCAGGTCCGAACCGCAGATCGCAGCCAGGGAAACACGCACGATGGCATCGTTGGGATGTTCAAGCTTCGGAATGTCTTTTTCTTCCACCCGGACCTTATACGGTCCGCGATAAACCATTGCCTTCATCATTGCCGCCTCAGAAGCTGGCCGTTAGAGGGTCTCAGGCTTCCACCAGTCAGCGGGAGAGGTCAAGGACTTTTAATAAGTAAGCTTCCCGTTTCTTCGGCCAAGTGGCAGTCCCCCACTTGCGGGTAGTCACAGAGCCACCCCGCCATACTCCGCCGTCAATGGCAAAATGGCATCAGCCCGCCCTGCCGAGAGCTGCGGTGCTCGATGCAATCCCCCTCACCAAGGTGATGTGGAACGAGGCGCTCGGCCTACAAGACGATCCAGGAAACCCCACGCGAAGCACACGGAACTGAACGCGTGGCCGCTGGCGGCACGAATCGTTCTTGGGCAGCTTCGCCTCCTTAGGGTCGGCGCAGACAGAACTTAGGGGTGCCGGCGGCACTCTGCTCGAGCCCTCACGTGACACATCTCGCTAGGTCAGCGCGCTACTGCGGTGGCGGCGGCCCGGCGGTGCCGACAGCCGGGTATCCTGGCTGCGTAAACGCGCCCCTCGACACCTTTGCTAAGTGTGCTTAGTATTGAGCCTCGACGAGTTCCTCTTATTGCGTACAGACCCGGTCTGGTGGATTTTCCCACAGCCTGCCGTCTGAAAGCTTCTGGCCTCCCAACCTCTTCGGGTGGACTCACAGGCCACAATCCCAATTCCCCCATCCCCCTTCCCGACTGAAATAGGCCTATTGGGTGACGTCCGCGCCGCCTTTCGGGCCCGGCCCTTCAGCTTTCTGAGTTTGCAACGCCCCGGAAGCTACAACTGCTTGGCCTGCTCGGGATGGGATAAAAGAAAAGAGCGGAAAAGTGAAGGCAGTAGTTTACAAAGGACCGAACGACGTTAGCGTCGAGGACGTACCGGATGCCAAGATTGAGCACCCCGCGGATGTGCTGGTGCGGATTACCTCGACGAATATTTGCGGCTCGGACCTGCACATGTACGAGGGCCGCACCAGCTTTGAGCCCGGACGCACTTTCGGGCACGAGAACCTCGGCGAAGTGATCGAGACCGGCCCGGCGGTCAGCAAAGTCAAGGTGGGCGAACGTGTCGTGCTGCCGTTCAACATCGCCTGCGGATTCTGCAAGAACTGCGAACGTGGTTTCACCAATTACTGCCTGACCATGCAGCCCGAACCCCAGCTCGCCGGTGCGGCCTACGGGTTCGCGGACATGGGCCCGTACCAGGGCGGACAGGCCGAATGCCTGCGCGTGCCGTACGGGGATTTCAACTGCCTGCGCCTGGGCGAGGACTCCGTGGAGAAAGAGCTCGACTACGTCATGGTCGCCGACATTTTCCCCACCGGATGGCATGCCACCGAGCTCGCCGGGGTATACCCGGGCGACTCGGTAGTTATTTACGGTGCAGGACCCGTCGGACTCATGGCAGCCTACTCAGCCATTATCAAAGGCGCCGGAAAAGTCATGGTCGTGGACCGCCAAAGTGACCGGCTGAAGCTGGCGGAACAGATCGGTGCCATCCCCGTGGACGATTCCGAAGTGGACCCTGTCGAGTTCGTCAAGGACCAGACCATGGGATTCGGGGCGGACCGCGGATGCGAATGCGTCGGCTACCAGGCGCACGACCCGGGCGGAAACGAACAGCCCAACCTGACCCTGAACCGGCTCGTGGACTCCGTCCGGTTCGTCGGTGGTCTGGGCGTGGTAGGTGTGTTCCTACCCCAAGACCCCGGTGCACCCGACAAACTCGCCCAAAAGGGCCAGGTGGCCTTCGACTACGGAAACTACTGGTTCAAGGGACAAACGATGGGCTCGGGCCAGTGTCCGGTTAAGAAATACAATCGGGCCCTGCGCGACCTCATCGCCGGCGGGAAAGCCAGCCCCTCCTTCCTCGTCAGCCACGAACTGCCGCTGGATCAGGCCCCCGAGGCCTACAAGAACTTCGACAGCCGCGAAGACGGCTGGACCAAGGTCGTCCTCCACCCGGCCGGAGCCTAAGAGAATCTCGATATCGGAACGAGCAATTTCCGGTAGGTGGGCCTGATGCGGCCAATCCGTCGTGGACCATGCGCAGGTACGCCTACCGGAATTACAACGGACGCAGCCCATGGGCTGGTTCTGATCGCCGCAGACCTGGATACGTCGGAGAGCCATATGCCCTCGTTCGGGACGTTGGGCGCGGACAATCCGAGACGGCGATGCTCAGCGAGATTCCGCCCGCGGGATCTCCTCCCGCTTCGGTAAGAAGCGCGGCGACCTAAGCCATCAGTCGACATCCCCGCAGCGTCACTTGGCCCATGCGCTGACTGGCTAGGTGGCGATGGAAATCAAGAGACACACCTCCCAGAGTGCCCTCGCTCTACATCGATCGAAATTCGGTAACAGCAAGGTGGAACTCCATGCACATGCATAAGACGCACCTGACCAACACCGCGTGCGCTGTGCGCAGCCTACCGGGATGAAAGCGATCCACGTCGGACTCGTCGCTGACCCCGCCTCGCCCAGCTCGATCGCGCGCCGGATGAGCGACCTCGGACCGCCGGGCCGCGAGGATCGCGACGCCTGGGACCTCGAGGTCGTGAGCGAGCCATTCACCGTGGGTTCCGAGGACGTCGACACCGCGTTGGCACGGCTGCGGGACCAGGCTCGCCGGCACGAATGGGACCTCGTCATCGGACTGACCGAGCTTCCGCTCCGCGACGACGATAACCGCCGGTACCTCCTGGCCCAAACCGACCCGCAACGACGCACGGCTGTGCTGTCGTTACCCGCGCTCGGCGGGCTCCGCCTGCACGCGCCCGTCAAGCGGTGGGCGCGCTCGTCAGAGGCATGGCCCAGCCAACCTCGCAGGACGAGCACCGCGTGCCACTCCCCCGCCTCAGAGGCCGCTGGCAGTTGCTCCTTGGCATGGTGCTCGCCAACCGTCCGTGGCTCCTCGTGCCCGGGCTCAAATCCGCGCTGGTGGCGGCACTGGCAACCGGAGCCGTCGCCACAGTTTGGTTACTGGCCGGCTCCTTGCCGTGGTGGCGCCTGATGATCGCGACGATCGCCTCCATCGCGCTCGTTGTCGCGTGGCTCGTGATTGATGGCGAACTATGGGACCGGCCCGACGAAAACTCTGCCGAGGCAAGGGAGCGGTCCCGCCTCTACAACACCTCGACGCTGGTGACCCTGACCATTGGGGTGCTCATATGCTATCTGGCGCTCAACGTCGTGAATCTGGTCTGGGCGCTGCTTGTCCTCGACCCCGCTGTAATGGGCGGCCATCTCCACGCATCAGTCGGCTACGGCGACCTGTTCGTGCTGACGTGGTTCGTCGCGTCGGCGGCAACCGTCGGAGGCGCCCTTGGCACGGGCCTGGAGTCGGACGAAGCGATCCGAGCGGCCGCGTACTCAAAGCGCGAGGAGGAGCGCCGCAAACGGCTGGCACGCGAACGAACTTAGACGGCTGTTCCGTTTCTTGAGGCGAGCAAGCGGGCCCGTTCAAGTCAAATGACATAGAGGCTTCTTTCCAGCGAGCCAATGGAAGCAAACGGTGGAAGTTGCTGTGTCCCGTGGACTAGGAGGAACTCTTGAACCGACGTGGTCGGACACGGAGCTTTTACCGAGGAGACCGTCCAGTAAGCGAAGGACCCAGCCGTATATAAGGCGTATGGGCGCACGGGGCCACCAGCCGGCAAGTGTCATCCCGGAGAAGACCCGAATCGGCGGTCGAGTGTCCCCGTTATGCGTTCATATCCTGATGCGCCAGCGCGCTACTCGCGGAGGCGGCGGCCCGTGCCACGATGGGGCCGAGCCTGGGCACGTCGGCGGGCGCTATGCGTTGGGTGGGAAATCCGAGGCCCAGAACGCCTGCGAGCCGGCCGGTGTGGTCAAAAACGGGTGCGCTGACCGATCCGACGTCTTCGTTCCGTTCACCGAAGGCCGCATAGTAACCCTGCTCTCTGGCCGCTTGCGCCTGCTGCCGGAGAAGCTCGAGGGTGTCCGGAGTTGCAGGGGTATAGCGTCTCATCTCCGATTCGGACAACGAACTCCAGGCATCCGGGTCATACGCCAGGAAGATCTTGCCAGGAGCTCCGGCGTGAAGAGGCATCACCATTCCGACCATGAAGGGCCGCATCACCACGTGGCGCGTTTCTGCGACTGCGACCACTGTACGGAACGCTCCGTCCCTGACGTAAAGACATGCGCTTTCGCCTGTCTCGTCGCGGAGCTGCTGCAGCACGGGTTTTACCAGCTTGACGAGGTCGAGCCCCAGGGTTCCGGGTGCGGCCCAGCGGACCATGCCGATTCCGATCCGGTACTGGTCTCCCTCCCGGTCCAGAAATCCTTCCCGGACCATGTTCTGAACGAGCCGCTGGCAGGTACTGGAGGGCAGTCCCGTCCGCCGGATGATCTGCTGGAGAGTCGGCTCGGGTTCGGCGACGGAGAAACAGTCCAGTATCTCGGCGACCTTGTGGAGCACCAGAAGCGGTGAGGAGCCTGAGCCCTGCTCGGATGTCACGGAGGGTCCTTTCTGCTGTAATTCCCGATCTTGCGCGGATCCCATCCTAGACAAGCGGGAAGCGGGCTTCCCGTAGCCTCCCGCAAGCGGTGTGTGATCCGTTTGACATTCTACCAGTGAGACCCACATCATGGGATGGCAACCCAGATTATGGGTTTACCTGTCAGCACAACGTCGTGGAGAAACCATGAGCACGCCTGAAGTCACCTGTGAAACTGCCGCCGAACCCAAGCGCCCTGGTGCGTCCCGCGTCGGCCTGATTGTTCCCAGTTCGAACACCACTATGGAAACCGAGCTTCCCGAGCTCTTCCGCCGCCAGTCCGAGGCCACCGGGCACAAGTACACCTTCCACTCCGCAAGGGCGGGCATGAAAAACGTCAATCGTGAAGAGCTATTGGCGATGGTGGGCAAGGCTGCGGGCTGCGCCGAAGCCGTGTCAGACGCCGACGTGGACGTCATCGCTTACGCCTGCCTGGTCGCTGTCATGGCGCAGGGGCCGGGAGCCCATGCCGGATCCGAAGAGGTCATCGCCGCTGCCGCCGCCGGAAACGGGCATCCGGCACCGGTTACCAGCAGCGCCGGAGCGCTGGTACGAACCCTGCAGGAGATGGGCGTCCGCAAGGTTGCCATGATCACCCCGTACATGAAGCCGCTGACCCAGATGGTGGTCGAGTACATCGAGGGCGCCGGAATCACCGTCTTGGATGCAACCAGTCTCGAAGTTGCCGACAACCTGGCGGTCGGTTGCCTGGACCCGCAGAACCTGCCGGGCATTGCGCGTAACCTCAAGCGCGAAGGCGCCGAAGCCATTGTTCTTTCCGCCTGCGTCCAGATGCCTTCACTTCCGGCGGTCCAGGCCGTTGAAGATGAGCTCGGCCTGCCCGTCATCACCGCGGCGACGGCCACGACGTACGAAATCCTGAAGGCACTCGGGCACACTCCGGCCATCACCGGCGCCGGCAGTCTACTTTCGGGAACGCGCGCCCTTACCGGCGCGACGATCTAAACGGACACAGCCATGTCCCTATCCCTCATAGCGTTCTTCACCCTTGTAGCCGCCTTTGCCATCGGTTCGTTCACCAGGATCAACGCCGGACTCCTCGCCCTCGTCGCCGCCTTCGGCGTAGGCACGCTTCTGGTGGGCATGCCCATCAAGGACGTCATCGGCCAGTTCCCGGCGGGCCTGTTCTTCATTCTCGTCGGCGCCACCTTGCTCTTCGCCATCGTGAGGATCAATGGCACCATTGACCTGCTCGCCTACTGGGCCGAACGTCTCGCCGGTGATCGCAAGGTGCTCGTTCCCGTCCTGATGTTCCTCCTGACCGCTGCTCTCGCGTCGGCGGGGGCATTCACGCCGGCCGCCATCGCGATCGTCGCCCCGGTGGCCCTGGCGCTTGGTTTGCGGTTCGGAATCAGCACCCTGGCCATGGGCCTGGTCATCGTCCAGGGCGCAAACGCCGGAGCATTCTCTCCGGTCAACCCCTTCGGCGTGCTCGCCAACGTCATGCTCGATGAGGCAGGAGCGTCCGCCGATTCCTTGAAGCTGTATGTCTACTGCTTCGTCTTCAACGCCGTCCTGGCAGTCATCGCCTACGTCCTCGTGCAGTGGATCATGAAACGCCGCGTTACACGTGAGAGCGGCAGTGAAACGGGTCTCGCCGGAGCCGATGACAGCGGGGACCCCGTACATCCCGGGGCCGGGGGCGTGGCCGGCGAGTCGGGGGCCTCGGTGCTCACCGTTGCAGCTCCTGCGCGGGTCGCCACGGACCCCGCCTTGCGTCAGGGCGCGGTCAAGGTGGCGGCAACTCCGATGCGGATCCTGACCCTTATCGGCCTGGGAGCGCTGCTGGCATTGACGACAGTTCTGGGCATCGACGTCGGAGTGGCGTCCCTCGTCGTCGCCCTGGTGCTGATCTGCGTGAACCCCGGCGTACAGAAGCCTGCTGTTGAGAGCATGCCCTGGTCCGCCATCATCCTGGTCACCGGCATCGTCACCTACGTGGGCATGCTTGAAGAAATGGGCGCCCTGAAGGAACTGGAGGCAGGTATCGCCGGCTTGGGCGACAGTTCCCTCGCCGCCCTGATCGCCAGCTACGTGGTGGCGGTCGTCTCCGCCTTTGCCTCTACAACCGGCACTCTCGGCGTGGTCAGCCCGATCGTCACCCCCATCGCTATGGACCCGTTGCTCTCCCCCATCGGCGTGATCACAGCCATCGCCATCAGTTCCTCCGTGGTGGATGTCAGTCCGATGTCCACCAGCGGGGCACTTCTCATGGCCAGCGCCCAACCGAAGGATGAGCGGATGTTCTTCAGGGCTTTGCTGCTCTGGGCGATCGCGATGATCGGTGTAGTGCCGCTCCTCGTCTGGCTTATCTTCGTCCAGCTCGGCCTCGGCTAACCAACAAGCCCCGTTGCGGGGCGTCCGGGACCATCCGGGTACCCCGCAACGGCTAGCCCTCGGAGCGGTTCTTCCGGCGGAATTCGCCAGGCCAGTCTGCCCTGCGGATCCGCTTCAGTTCCCTGACCGAACCCGTTGTGCCCCATTCATCTAGCCCCAACCGTGCCGGCCGTTCCAGCAGGTCGATGCGTGGGTGGCTGCCATCCAGAATGTCCGGATCAACCACGGCATGACTAGGAACTCCCCGCGGGCGCGGATATTGCGCAGCGAATCCTTCTTCCCCACAGACGTGAACTGGACGATCGGCGGATGTACTGATGCAACAGTAAAGACCGAATGCGGGGCAAGATTGTCCACGCCCTCGGGGGACGTGCTCGAGAAGGAGTATTTCTCCCATGAAGTGACCGCTTCCGAGGGCCTCGGATCGCAGCCCCTGGGACTAAGGTCACCCGCGTTCGGCGGAGATCCGGAGCCCCTCAATAACGTGCTTGCTCTGCGTAACGGCGCCGAAGCCGCTCGCGACAGACCTGACAGTGTTGTTGTGGGCTATTTCCGAGTAGTCTCCACAGCAGTCGTCGACGAGAGTGACCAGGAAGTCGCGACAAGTTGCATCACGTAGCGAGGTTTCTACGCAGATGCTCGTTGCTGTCCCGCAGAAGAACAAAGACGTGCGATTGAGAGATCGTAAGAGCTCTTCCAACCCCGTGTTCGTGAAGGCGCTGTAGCGTGCTTTGGGCAGCACGTGGTCCTGTGGCTGCGGTACTAGTGTGAAGAACTCCGCCCCCCACGTTCCGGGCCGGCAGGACTGTGAATCGCGGGGCTCTAGATGACGAGCGCGCCACTCGTCTGTATCAGTATCGGGATCATGCAGGTTGTGCATGAAGACGACAGGCACTCCGAGCTGCCTGGCTTCCTGCGTGAATTCTTCAATACGGCGAACGACGGATTGCACGCGCCCGACGTCCCGGCCACGTAGCCCTTGGTAGCCGCGGGTGTGGCAAAAGTCGTTCTGAATGTCGATGACGACGATTGCCGCCTTCGTAGTATCAAGCCGTTTCACGTAATATCCTCCACTTTGGGCCAATGGTTTGACCATACTATTGACATGCCTTCGTGATGTAAATTACTCTCCTTCAAGAGGCAGCAAACTTCGCTGCCTGAACAGCGTGGTTCGCCTGCTCCACTCCCGGTTGCAATGCGTCGAACCCATTTCACAGCTGTTTGAACCTAAAGAGGAGCTTTGATGTTTGCTTGGATACTGGCCAGAAAGAAGTACCGCCCCGCGCGTCTCCCCGCCTTGGCCTCAATGGCAGCAGTGGCGGCGCTGGCGCTAACCGCCTGCGGCGGTAGTGGCAGCGCATCCAACTCTGACGGCGCGCCGATTCAGCTTCGGGTCATCGAGTCCAACAAGCAGGATCCGACCGAGCTCGGAGCGGAAGCTGGCAACTACATCAATATTTGGTCGAAATGCTCCCCAGAGGTGAAGGTCGACCTAACTGCCGGCGAGAAGGTGGCTGAGGCGTTGGCGGCCAACAGCGCTGACATCGGAATTACATCCCCGAACCGCGTTATCGGTGCGATGTCCCAGGGACTCAAGGGAAAGATCATAGGATCATCCATGCCGGTTTGGGATCAGTACGTGGTTGTTAGGAAGGACAGCGGGGCCAAGTCGTTTAGCGATTTGAAGGGCTCCACCTTTGCCATCAGCAGCTTCGGCTCTGCGGGAGATTACGCCACTCAGAAGATCGCCC
Source organism: Arthrobacter pascens (assembly GCF_017052465.1). Lineage (GTDB taxonomy): Bacteria > Actinomycetota > Actinomycetes > Actinomycetales > Micrococcaceae > Arthrobacter > Arthrobacter pascens. Next base: position 316,626 of record NZ_JAFHKT010000151.1, on the reverse strand, counting down.
GTGAGGAGGGCTGGGGTCCTGACGATTTCAAGACTGTCACTATGGGCAGCCTTGATGGAATCATGGCGGGGCTCAAAAGCGGCACAGCAGACGCCTTCCTCTGGAGCGCCCAGGCGGCTTTTGGTCTGGAACTGGAAGGATCCGCGAGGGTTCTCGGCAGTGTGAAGGATCTTGTTGGACCAAACGCCATGACAGTAGTTTTCGCCAGCGACGAGATCCTCCAGAAGAACCCAGCGGCAGTCAAGGCCTTCGCCGAGTGCTACTACAAGGCCACCGAGGCAATTATGGACGACTCTAGCCTGGCCACGAAGATGCTGGTCGAAAGCTGGGGAATGGAGCCGGCACTTGCGTCGAAGATTGTCGCAGAAGAGATTCCCCTGAGCTCGCGGGACGGTGAATTGAGCCCGGACCAGTTGGAAGGACTCCTTGAAGCTACGCAGTTTACGATCAAATCCGCTAAGTCGCTCACCATCGACGACGTCAAGGGCATGTACAAGCATTGGAAGAGCCTGTGATGATGACTCGCCAGGGCACAGGAAGCTGAACCGATGCAAACCAATCTTTCAGCACCACCTCGCACACAACCACGACTTTCCACTCCTAAGTCGTTGCGGACTGCCGATGTGAAAACCCAAGCACGAATCGGCCGGGTCGCGGTCGTCGTGGCGGGCCTGCTCGTCTGGGAACTCCTAACCCGGTTCGACCTAATCGACAGCGATTTCGTTTCCACTCCAATCGCCGTAGGCGTTGCGTTCACAGAGATGCTGCGCAACTCAGAAGTATTGTCAGCGTTGGCCAGCACAGGAGGAAATATCCTCTTGGCATTCATCATCGGTACGGTCATTGGCGTTATCGCCGGGACTGTGATGGGCCTGTCCAAAACGCTGTGGCAGGCATACTCGGCTCCATTGTTGTTCCTGATGTCCACGCCGAAGTCGATATTCCTGCCGATTTTCATCCTTTTATGCGGCATCGGTTCCACGTCTGCCGTTGTCTTCGGCGCGTTCGAAGCGGCGGTGTTCGTAACTATTAACGTGGCCGCAGGCATGGCGCTCGTCGAAGATCGCCACATGAAGGTGGCACGCGCATTCAAAGCGTCCTGGGCACAGACCATCCTTGCCGTGGTGCTCCCTTCTGCGCTGCCTGGGATCTTTACGGCCCTGTGGTTCGGGATCCGACATGCCTTCATCGGGGTTTTGATCGCGGAACTTTGGGCTTCTTCGGATGGGGTAGGTGGACTGATCCGGGTCTACGCGGAACAACTCCACACAGACAAGACCCTCGCCCTAATGTTGGCAGTCACCTTTCTCGCCATTATTGCGGGCACTATCTGGAATCACTTAGAAACACGGCTGACGCGATGGCGGCAAAGCTCCGCCGCCGGAGCCGCAACAACAACCGCGACAAGTTAGGTAAACAGCAATGCGAATGTCCATCAACGATGTTTCAGTCACGTTCACGCGTGCCGGATCGACGGTCGAAGCACTCAAAGATATCAACCTGTCGCTGCACGAAGGAGAATTCGTAGCCCTTCTTGGTCCAAGCGGCTGCGGCAAGTCCACGCTGTTGACTTGTTTGGGAGGGTTGATGACGCCCACAAAGGGCGAGATCGTCGTCGGCGATTCAGTTGTAGAAAATCCGGATCCGCGGAGGGCCGCCTTCGTCTTTCAAGACTATTCTCTGTTGCCCTGGAAAAACATTCTGGACAATGTTGGCGTTGGTCTGCGGTTCGCCGGAGTCGGAAAACAGGAACGACGCCAGCGAAGTCAGGAGCTGCTCGAGATGATGGGTTTGTCCCAGTGGGGTGAATCTCATCCGGGACAGTTGTCAGGCGGCATGCAGCAGCGCGTAGCGGTGGCCAGAGCTTTGGCGATGGATCCGTCAATCCTGCTCATGGACGAGCCGTTCGGTGCATTGGACGAACAAACTCGGCGTTCGCTAGGCGAAAGTATCTCGACAGTTCTTACGCAGAACAAGCAGACGGTGGTCCTAGTCACACACAGCCTAGACGAGGCCATCTACTGGGCGGATCGCGTCATAGTCATGTCGGCGCGCCCTGGCCGAGTCATGGCCGAAGTCCAGATCCGGCAGCCGCGGCCACGCCCACTCGAATTTATCGCCCAAGAAGATTTCGCCCAATTGCGTTCCCAGCTCTTCTTAATGCTGAACGAGGCCATGGGCCACGACCAGCAGGCGAATCCGCTAGAACCGCAGAGAGCGTAGGGAAGATCGATGAAAGAACACAAAACCTCCCCGCTTGTATGGCCGCTGCGGGCGCTTGGGCTCGGCGCGTTGATTGGCGTTTGGGCTTTCGGGAATGGTCCTGGAGGGATCTCGCCGCTGGTTTTGCCTACTATCCCCAGGGTGTTGGAAGCGCTCGGGGAAGCACTGTCGCAGTTCTCGACCTATGAAGCGGCCGCGATCACTTTCGGGGAAATCCTCGCCGCATTCATCATCGCATCGGTGTTCGGCCTTGCCGCGGGCTTCTGGGCTGCGAGGACACCTTTGCGGCTGCAGGTTTTCCAATCAATCTTTGTCTGGGGTTACCTCGCACCATTAATCCTCTTCTACCCGATCTTTATTCTGTCCTTCGGCACGGGAGTGGGGTCGAAAATTGGCTACGGGGCAGTCAGCGCCTTCTTCCCAATCGCCTATAACTCGTTGCGAGCCTTTGCTACGGTGCAGCCCACGATGCTGAAGGTGGCAAAGGCGTTCGGCGCCAGCTCATTCCAGACCGACTTCCTAATCAAGTTGCCGAGTGCATTGCCGCTTATCAGTTCCGGAGTACGCATCGGTGCCGGCGCCTCAATGATTACGGTCATTTTCGCCGAGATGCTTGCCTCGACGGCGGGACTCGGTTACCAACTGGCGCTGAACAGTCAAACCTTCGCTGCTCCCCAGGCCTTTGCCATGATCATTCTGCTCATGGCCCTAGTCGGGGTGCTTCAAGGATTGGTCAACCTCTTGCTCACGCCTAGGCGCGATCGAGGAAAAATTATCAATGTCGCCCACTAACTAGAGAGGGCCCGTCCAGGTTTAGGAGCGAGTGATGACCGGTCTTGCAGCCGAGATCGCCGAGCTTTGGCCGAAGCCACCCTAGACCTGGTGGATTCGGACCGATGTCCAAAAACGCAATGACTGGAAGGCTGTGGAGCATGTCCGAAACCGAAGTGCAACCGACCGGGCGCCGGTCCTTGGGGGTACTGCCAAGATGGATAATTCTTTTCTCCATCACGACAGGAACGTTCATGGCCAATGTCGATGCCACAGCGGTGGTTGTGGCATTGCCCACGATGGCCAGGGAGTTCGGCGTTGGAATTGACGCTCTGCAATGGGTGCTGTCAGCCTACCTCCTAGCCATCACGGCGGTGCTGCCTTTCTTTGGCCAGCTCTCGGATGCCGTCGGCCGAAAGAGAATCCTGAGCCTAGGCCTGCTTATATTCGTCGTCGCTTCACTCTGTGTGGCCATGGCGCCGGCTCTGGGGGTCATGATTCTGTTCCGAGTATTCCAAGGAATTGGAGCCGGCATGTTCATGGCGACTATCACTCCAATGGCCCTGGCGATCTTCCCGGTGGACCAAAGGGGGCGGATTCTCGGAATCATCGGCAGTATGGTGGCCGCCGGGACGTTGCTAGGGCCAGCCTTGGGTGGAGTCCTTACGGGAGCGTTCGGCTGGCGCGCAATTTTCCTGATAAATGTCCCGGTCGGGCTGGTAGGTGCAATCGGCACCCTGGTCTTGCTCCCGAAGGACTCAAGCAAGGTGCGCGGGGCGCTCCAGCTGGATGTGCTCGGCCTGACTTTATTCATTGCATTTTCGTCCACTCTGCTGCTTGGACTAGGTTTCGCGCCGAGCCTCGGGTGGTCGAGCGAGATGGTCGTCGCTCTGCTGGCAGCGGCTGTGATCGCTTGCGTGCTCTTCATTTTGCGCGAGCTAACCACCACTGGCCCCCTTATTAACCTCCGGTTCTTCCGCAGACGTGTCTACGGCTGGGGAATGCTGGCGGCGTTCCTCTCGTACATCCTTATGTTGTTTCCTGCGTTTCTTTTTCCTCTTTACCTGCACGAGGTTTTGGGTTGGTCGATTGGCTTAACCGGATTGGTGATGACGTGTCAAGCCTTCGCGATGCTCCTGGTGTCGCCCGTTTCGGGCTGGTGGAGTGATCGCGTCGGTTCCCGACGGCCGGCCTTGGTGGCCTTGGTTGTCATGGTCCTCACGTTCCTAGCCGCGTCGTTCCTCGAGGCGGATTCCTCGCCATGGTTGGTTGCTGTTCTTCTGGCGCTCTTGGGTGTCGGCGTCGGGCTCTTCAGCTCGCCGAACAGCTCGGCCGTGATGGGCGATTTAGGGCAGGACCAGGCGGGAGTCGCCAACGGCACAATCGCAACTCTCCGGAACCTGGGTAGGTCCATAGGAGTGGCGCTCACCGTGTTGCTTTACCAGCTGTTTGCTGGCTCTCCCGCAACAGCCGAGATCCCTGCCGACCGCTTCCTGGCAGGCTTTCAAGGTGTCCTATTGATCGGCGCGTCGCTAGCTGCAATTGCCTTTCTAGCGGTCGTGTTCATGTACCGGACGGGCAGCCCCACTCCAAAGCCTAACTTGCGGCCATTCTTGGACTGACGATTCAGCTAGAAAGCTCCATATACAGATGTCACGCGTTGCCAAGTATCCGGATCGACCTGTCGCTTTCCACATGTTTTATCAGCCAATCGTTTCGCCGAAAATAGTACAAGGCGTTTTCTATTTTTTTGATACCCCTGCCTGATGCGGGGATTATGTGCCATGAAATTGTAAGACAGTACGCAAAGTGTCGTTTCTAGCGCCCGCAGTGGCGCGGACGACACGCAGCTACCTAACTAACGAGGAATAACCGTGAATTCTTGGCGAGACGTTATGTCGGACGAAGCTTACGAAAATTTCGACGCCGTCCGAGATCGCACCCCCGTAGTGGGGCAGCGACCGGCGCTTTTAGTTATCGATGTTGTCACCGCTTTCCTGGGTGAAGAGGGCCTCTCGCTGGCAGCCTCGCTTGCCGATCGACCTTTGAGTTGCGGACCGGCTGGATGGCTGGCACTGCCGCGGGTTCAGGCTCTCCTGGAGTGGGCGCGAAACCGGGCCTTTCCCGTCATTTACACAGTGGGAGATTCAGGTATCCTCGGTGGGGCCTTGAAAAACGTGGTCGATGACAGGCCGGCCAGCCGATCGGCGATGTCCGAAATTCCGGACGCGATCACCCCCCTTCCCGGGGAAGCTGTCATCCCTAAGGCGCGAGCCAGCGCCTTCTTCGGGACGCCATTGACAGGTCTGCTAATTAAGCAAAAGGTCGACTCTCTTATCGTCGTGGGGTGCACGACGTCCGGTTGCGTACGTGCCACGGTAGTGGACGGACACTCTCTCGGGTGGCCGGTCGTCGTCGCGGAAGATGCGTCCTTCGATCGCGCAAAGCTAAGCCATGATGTCAGCCTCTTCGAGATGAACGCCAAGTACGCACAAGTCTTGAAGGTCAATGACATTATTGCCGCTTAAGCGGCCTCGTCTGGTTCCTTTTTTGTTATCGCGAGGAAGACTAAGCGGCGTCCGCTAGGCAAGAGCCAGAATCCGCCTACAGATTTATAGTGTCTACGTCCTGTTAGCATCATTCCCGTCCGTATTGGACCGCGCAGCCCGCCCGGCGCGTTGAATTCGGCCGGGGTGATGCCGGCTATTCGAGTTAATTCCTCCGGACTTGTGAATAGAGGCCTGTCGTGCGTGGCATTACAGATAGCTATGACGAGCACCTGGACGGGTGGCCATCCGAGCGGCCAGCGGCTTACCCGCGTAGAGCCCGTTTCGGGTTCGCGGTTATGGATCACGCCGGATAGCCGTCCATTTCGACACCGGTGGTCAGGTATTTGAAGTTTTGGAAGCCGCCCGCTAATGCCTTTCGAGGGCCATTGATATTGCCGGTGGAGGCCGGCGGCCGGAGTTGGGGTCACCGTGGATCAGGTGCATCATGCACGTCTTGACGGTGGCCTGCTCCCAGACCGTAGTGCTCGCGTCGGGCTGGCCTTTGAGCCCGGCGCAGACCGAGATGGACACGTCCTCCGCCGCGGTTCTTGAACGCCGTGAGCGCCCGAGCCAGTACTTCGCTCCCTCGCCGCGGCCTCCGGCCCAGATCCCGAGGATGTCGCGTTAGCCGTTCACGGTGACGCCAAGGACGATCTAGAAGGGTTTGTTGCGGCGGACCTGCCCCTCAAGGACCTTGACATTGATCGCGTCAATAAAACCACCGGGTAGACGCGGACAAGGGTCTGTTGACTCACGGCCATCTCCTCCGAAACCAGGCGGCGCTGGATTGTCTTGACAATCTGCGGCTCGAAGCTGCCCTCCCGGTCCCTGGGACCACGATCTCCACCGGGCCGACTTCCGTGAATACGGTTTTGGACCGGGTCCCGTTGCGGGCGTTCCCGCTCTCGGCCGGCCCAGGCCTCTCGTGGCCAAGGCGCTCTCCGCTTCCAGCACGTTTTTGTGAGGCCGTCCGGGAGCTCGCCACGGTCAAGCAGGCTCACGCCCACTCGCGCGCCTCCTGCCGTTCGGTCAGGCCACGCCGTTCCCACCGCTCCTCTTACAGTCTCGATCCAGATTGCGCGCCAAGAAGGTGTCGGGCAACCCCCGCCACATAGTGCGTAAAGGCACGAATATGCGCGTGCAAAAGAGCTTGCCAATCCAAGCAGTTCATTAGTTCATTATAATTGACAGACCAATCGAGAGCGCCATAAGATGCGACAGGGTTGTGGCGTAGATCACCACGGCAGAAGACCGTCGCGTCAAGCGGACACCACCTGCCCTACGAACGCCAGACTTGAACTCGCTCCCAAACAATCAGAGATAGAGGAGTCACATGCTTGTCAGAAATGTTGCCCGGTCTGCCGCCACGAAAAGTATCCGGATAGGCGCCGTGGGGGCTATCTTGGTGCTGCTCGTCAGTGGCTGCGGCGGTTCTGCGGGTGCCAACGACAAAGGCTCGCGGGAAATCCGCGTCATTCAATCGAACAAGCACGACCCCACTGAGCTGGGCGCGGAGGCCGGGGAATACCTCAATATCTGGTCTACTTGCGATCCGGAAATGAAAGTCAGCGTGTCCGCCGGTGAGAAAGTAGCCGAGGCCGTCGCTGCTGGTAGCGCCGATATCGGGATCGCCTCCCCCAATCGAGTCATCGGTGCCGTTTCGCAGGGTTTGGACGCGTCGATCATCGGCGCTTCAATGTCTGCCTTTGATGAATACCTGGTAGTCAGGCCTGACAGCTCTGCCACATCTTTTGCAGATCTGAAAGGCAAGACCTTTGCGATCAGCAGCTTTGGCTCGGCAGGCGACTACGCCACCCAGAAGTTGGCTCAGCGAGCGGGGTGGAGTGATGACGAGTTCAAGAAGGTGACCATGGGCAGCCTCGACGGCATCGAGGCAGGACTAAAAAGTGGAACGGTGGATGCGTTCCTCTGGGGCGGACACGCGGCCTTCGGTCTCGAGATGGCTGGCCGCGCCAAGGTCCTGGAGAACGTGCGCGATGTCGTGGGTCCCAACGCCATGACCGTGGTGTTCGCGAGCAACAAGATGATCAACGAGCGGCCGGAAGAGGTCAAAGCGTTCGCCGAGTGCTACTACAAGGCTTCGGCCAGGATCATGGACGACGAGAGCTTGGCCACACAAATGATGGTTGAGGATTGGGGAATGGATCCGAAGCTCGCCGCGAGGATCATCAAAGAGGAAATTCCGATGAGCTCCAGGGATGGAAAACTTACCGATGATCAGTTGAAGGGGATTCTGGAAGCTACTCATTTCACCATTAAGTCGGCTGCTTCTTTGACCATTGCAGACGTTCAGAGCATTTACAAATACTGGCAAGAGCTGTGACAACTCAGCCGCGCCTCAAGCACTTCGAGCGGCTAGTCTGTGCCCCTGCTACCACCGCCCATTCGAGTTCTCCTGTCAGAATCAGGCAAGGGACTCACGAAAGGAAAAAAATGGCTGAGTTCTTCGGATCTATCGGGTGCAGCCGTTCAGGCCTCCTCGGTATTCCTCGACCTGGAGAGGAGCACGGCCAAGGCCTGTGACCTCATCCGGGAGGCTGGCTCCAAAGGGGCAGACTTTATCGTCTTTCCTGAGGGTTTCTTGCCGGGCCACCCGACCTGGTTCCATTTCCAACCAGTGAGCAGCCCGCTCTCTAACGAACTGAATCTCAGATTGTTCAAGAACGCTGTACGAGTACCTGGCCCGGAGGTTGAGGCGATTGGTCAAGCGGCTAGGGACGCGGGATCGTACGTCGTCCTGGGGGTGTGCGAGCGGGCCTCGGGTGCGCAAGGCTCCCTCTTCAACTCGCAGCTCTTCTTCGGACCGGATGGCCAATACCTGGGCAAGCATCAAAAACTTCAGCCCACGGCTGGTGAACGTATCGTGCACTGGGGAGGGTGGGGAGATACTCTCGGCCCATTTGAAACGGAATACGGACCTGTGAGCGCCTTGGTCTGCGGCGAGAACTCCAATCCGTTGGAAATCTTTGCCCTGACCGCCGCGGGAACCCGATTGCACGGGATGAGCTGGCCGCCGCATTTTCGTTCCGCTGCAAACGGAACGTCATTGATGCCCCAGACTTCGCTGCTCGCTGCTCAAAATTTCGCGTTAATGTCGAAGGCCTTCGTCATCAGCGCTTGTGGAATCGTTCATCCCGGTTACGCCGAAGATCTGGGGATCAGCGCGGAATCAGCGCAGAAGATCGCCTCAGGCGCCGGTCAGGGGGGATCGGCCATCATCGGCCCGGACACCAGGGTCCTCGCAGGCCCGCTCGACGGCAGAACGGAGGGAATTATCTACGCTGACCTAGACTTCGACCAATGGGCTCGTCAGAAGATCGCGCAGGATTTCGCGGGGCATTACAACCGCAATGACGTCTTCCAGCTGCGGATAAACCGCAAACCGCCGGCAGGTTACATCAGCGAAGATGATCCAACGACTACGGAGCATTTCACAGGAGCAGCATCAGCCGAAGCCGGGCAAGATTCCGGAGAGCATGAGACGCTCCTGACAGACGTGAACTGGTCCCCGAAAATTGGACCGGCTAAGTAAGAGCCTCGGCTGCGAGGGCCTGAGCACGGTATTCTACCGGGCTCAGGCCCTCGAGCATTGTGGGGATTCTTTCGGTGTTACACCAGTGGATGTATAGGGTCGTGGTTCAGCTAGCTGTATTGACCTGAGAGGTTGATGACGCGGCTGGCAGGTGTCTGGCCTTTGAGTGCAGTGTGGGCTCGGTGGTGATTGTAAGCATGGAGCCAGTCGGAGAAAGCGGCGACGCGCTCGGACTCTGAGCGGTAGGGCCGGATGTACGCCCTCCTCCAGCATCGTGCGGTTGAATCGTTCGACCTTGCCGTTGGTTTGTGGGCGGTAGGGGCGGGTGCGTTTGTGCTTGATGTCCGGGCCCAGGGCTTCGGCGAAGGCCCGGGACCGGTAGCAGTTGCCGTTATCGGTCAGGACCCGCTGGACCGTGATCCCTTGGGCTTGGAACCAGGCGTTGGCGCGCTGCCAGAAGGCTGCCGCGGTTTCCTTTGCCTCGTCCGCCAGGATCTCGGTGTAAGCAAGGCGCGAATGGTCATCGACAGCGTTATGGAGATAGTGGTAGCCGGGCCCGCGGTTGGCCGTGGTGCCTGCCTTGTTCTTCCACCCAGCGGTCCGGCCCAGGACCCGGTGTCCGCCGCCGTCCGGGATCCGGCCGAGCTTCTTGATGTCCACGTGGACCAGGTCCCCGGGCCTGGCGTGTTCGTAGCGGCGGATCACCCTTCCGGTGGCACGATCCAGCCAGGTCAGTTTCGCCAGCCGGTAGCGGGACAGCACCCCGTGCACAGTGGAGGGGTGGATGCCCAGCAGATAACCGATCCTGGCAGGACCCCACCGACGGTTCACACGCAGGCCGATGATCCGCCGCTCGATACGCGTTGCAGTCCGCCGGGGCGAAGAGTGCGGGCGGCTGGAGCGGTCCGTCATCGCCTCCGCGCCATGCTCGCGGTAGCGCTCGGCCCAGCGCGCAGCGGTCGGGACCGAGACCTGGAACCGTTCCGCGGCCCGGCGCAGACTCCAGCACTGGTCAACGACACATTGCGCGAGCTGCAACCGGCCACGCGGGGTCAGAAGAGCGTTAGGGTGGGACATGAAGACCTCCGTGCGTGGAATTGGACTCTAGACAAGCCCCACTCCACCCGGAGGTCTTCTTCATGTCACCAAACCACGCCGAGCGTCACTAACGTCCGTGGTCAATACAGCTAGCTGGGGACCGTGCGGAGGGCAGTTCGGGGCCACTCCCCCGGTATGGCGTCGTGGTTCCCTGCAGGTCAGGCGAGGGAGAGCAAGAGCTTCTCAAGCTCCTTTTTATCCATGTGGTGTCTTCGCGGACAATGCACCCCGAGCCTTCGAGACGGCGTATAACTGCGTGACAGCGAGCTGGCCCTGGGCGTGCTGGCGGGGTTGATCACAGGGTGAGTCCGGTCGAATCGAGTTGCCTGAGGTCTGTCACGAGCTAGCGTTACGACACGTGCGCTTTGGCACGACCGTCGCAACCTCGTGAATGCCGCGGCCAGAATTGCCTGCCTCCAGTGTCGGGAAACAGGCTGCCCCGCTTGCGGTGATCCCGAGCATCGATTGGACGGCGTGGGCTTTTTATTTGCTTGTCGGGCCCTTCTTGACGGCTTGGCTCGCGCACCTTGGCGTGTGGAAATTCGCTGGAATTGAACGAAGACGGGCCACCGCCCCCTCGTCATCACGAGAAAATTTTGACGCTCCGCAACTCCGCTTGCCAGAAACCGTTGACACCTCCGCTCCTACAAGGGCATAATGGTTAGACCATTAGTAGGAGGTCGAGATGGTTAAGATTTCGTATGTCAGTGCCGCAGGCGAAACCAGTGTTGTTGACGCCGAGACCGGCGATTCGGTCATGTCGGTCGCTCTCCGTAATGGAGTGTCCGGCATCATCGGCGAGTGCGGTGGGAACAACTCCTGCGCTACTTGCCACATATGGGTACGCGAAGAATTCTGGGACACCGTCGGCGCCCCGGGTGACATAGAGGCGGACCTGATCGACATGGGCGTCTCGGAGCCGCGCGATCGCAGCCGCCTCGGATGCCAGATTGTGCTTGAAGAGAAGCTCGACGGTTTGGTCGTCGACCTGCCCCCCACTCAGCCCTAAATCTCACCATCCGGGCGTAGGTACATGTCGTGCCCGGACAACAGTGAGTAACTCTCAACTCCAGTCAGGACGAAAGGATCCTTCGCATGTTGCGTACGGACATCAATGAATTGTTGGCTCAGGCGGGTCCGGGAACCCCCATGGGTGACCTATTCCGCCGCTACTGGCAGCCGGTGCTGCTCGCCGAGGAACTCCCCGAGAACGACTGCCCGCCGGTACGCGTGAAGGTGCTTTCCGAGCGTCTCATTGCTTTCCGCGACTCTGAGGGCCGCTACGGCCTGATGGACGAGTTCTGCGCCCACCGCGGTGTTTCGCTGTGGTTCGGCCGTAACGAAGAAGGCGGCCTGCGTTGCCCCTACCATGGCTGGAAGTACGATGTCACCGGTCAGGCCGTCGAGGTCCCGAGCGAGCCGGCGGCGAGCAACTTCTGCGCCAACGTCAAGCTGAAGTCCTACCCGATGGTCAAGCGAGGCGACGTGCTCTTCGCTTACCTTGGCGACCCTGCCGCTCAGCCGCCGCTGCCTGAGTGGGAGGCCTACACGGTTCCGGACGGCCAGGTCTTCACCTCCAAGCGCCTGCAGGAGTGCAACTGGCTCCAGGCGCTCGAGGGCGGCATCGACTCGAGCCATGTCACCTTCCTGCACGGTGGCAACTTGGAAAGCGACCCGCTCTTCAAGGGCTCCAAGGGCAACGAGTACAACAAGGGCGATCTCAAGCCCTTCTTCGAGGTGGTCGATTCCGAAGGCGGCCTGCTGATCGGGGCCCGCCGCAACGCTGAAGAAGGTAAGTACTACTGGCGCGTGACACCGTGGGTACTGCCGAACTTCACCATGGTTCCGCCGCGTGGTGACCACCCCGTCCACGGTCACTTCTGGGTGCCGATCGACGACGACAACTGTTGGGCATACAGCTTCGACTACCACCCCACCCGCCAGCTCACGGACGCCGAGGTCGCTGCGATGCGTGCCGGCAAGGGTGTCCACAGCGCGAACGACGCGTCCTACCGCCCACTGGCGAACAAGGACAACGACTATTTGATGGACCGTGAGTCACAGAAGCGCGGCGAAAACTACTCGGGCATTGAGGGAATCGCGCTTCAAGACTCCTCGCTGCAGGAGTCAATGGGCCCGCTCGTGGACCGGACCAAGGAACGCCTCGTCGCCACCGACGCCGGCATCATCAAGGCCCGCCAGAAGCTCTACAAGGCCGTCAAGGCGCTGCAGGACGGCGTCGAGCCTACCGGCAACCGCGCTAAGGACCAGAAGGTTCGCTCGGTCGCGATCGTGCTCCCGGCCGATCAGTCCTTCGTCGAGGGCATCGGCGAAGCCATGGTCGCCGAACCCGCCAAGCCGCACACCTCGGTCTGAGCCATGTCTAACCACGATCACGACCACGCGGGTGGTCCGCGCTCGGTGCCGGCTGGCCCGAGCTCGTGCGCTGAGGCTGCGACCGCCAAGGAAGCGGCCTACCGGATCGACTACCCTCTGTCGGCCGCGCGGAACACCCGCGTCGTCGCCCTGGACGACGAAGCGGAGCGGATCATTCGCTCTGCGGCGTTGCTTGACTGGGGTCAGGCTCGTTTCTTCTCCATAACCGACCCGGGCGAGGTGCTGGCTGAGGTAGGCGGATCGGACCTGCCCCTGGATGAGGTCATGACCGACACCAACACGGTGGTCATGGTGGCCACTTCCGGCGAGAACGCGACGGCGGTCGCCGCCATCGGTGACCTCGCCCGTGAACGCGGCATCATGACGGCAGGTCTGGTCGTCACCCCGGGTGCGCTCACCAGTGACGCCCTCTTCCACCTCCGTCCCCACGCCAGGATTCTGCTGGTCCCGGCGGAAGAAAACGATCTGATTGAACTGCTGAGGGCCACCCGCGCATGAGCACCATGACCATTCCCCAGCTCCAAGCCATGAAGGCGGCCGGTCAAAAGAGTGCCTGCATCGTCGCATGGGACTACCAGATGGCACGCATCGCCGACCGCGCTGGCGCGGACGTCATCTCCGTGGGCGACTCCGTGGGCGTCAACCTTTGGGGCCAGTCGCATCCGCTGGAGATCACCATGGAGGAGATCCTCGTGGCCGCCAAAGCGGTGCGCCGTGGCGTCGACAACGCGCTCCTGAGCTGCGACTTCCCCTTCGGCCCCCTTCAGGAGGGTGCTAAAGAGGCTGTCAGTGCAGCCATCCGCCTTGCGAAAGAGGCCGGCGTCGATCTCGTCAAGCTCGACGGCGCCGCCGACTTCCCCGAGGCGGTCGAGGCCGTCACACGTGCCGGCGTGCCCGTCTTTGCGCAGTTCGGTATCACACCACAGACGGCACTCAAGTACGGCGTCGCGTATTCGCAAGCCGAAGGCGCCCTGGTCCCGGACGAGATGGTGGAGCAGTTCGTCACTGAGGCCAAGCGGCTCGAATCTGCGGGCGCCGTCGCGCTCAACTTCACGAACTCGGGTCCCGTGGTGGGGCCAGCCGTGGTGGACGCCGTGTCCATCCCGGTGCTCGGCGGTTTCGGCGGCGGTCCCTGGCTTGACGGCCGGATCCGGATGTCCACCGCCGCCATCGGTTACAACGCCAAGTGGATAGACAAGGAACCCACCACCTATGCCAATGTTGGGCGAGTCGCCTATGACGCCCTCACCGAGTGCATCGCCGATATTCGCGCGGCGCAGCATCTGCGCGGCCAAGGCTAACAGGAGGTAGTCATGCCCGTTGTCGAAATTGATGGAATCCCCACCCGCTACGAAGCGGTGGGTGACGGCCCGCCGCTGCTGATGTTCAGCCCGGGCGGATTCGACTCCACCCTGGAAAACTGGACAACTTTCGGCCGCTACCGCGACCTCGGCTTCGTTGATGCACTCAAGGACAGTTACACCTGCGTGGTCTTTGACCGTCGCGAGTCCGGACAGTCGGGCGGCCGCGTGGAGCGCCTCACCTGGGACCGTTATGTCACCCAGGCGCTGGGGCTCATCGATCACCTCGGCTACGATACCGTCCACACCATGGGCGGCTGCGTTGGGTGTTCGACGGCGGCCGCACTCGCCGTGCGGCACCCGGAACGCGTACGCAGCATGGTGCTGTTCTCGCCCGCCGGAGGGCCGCAATACCGCATGGGACAGCACCGCCGCTTCACCCAGCACCTCGCCTTCGCGATGGAGCACGGCATGCAGGCCGTCGTCGAGCTCGCCCGTTCGAGCACCGCCGGGTTCAGCAAGGACCCGCGCGTCGGGCCTTGGGCGGCGCCGCTGCGCAGCAACGATGAGTTCGCCGCGGCTTACGCAGCCCTGGACGTGAAGAAGTACGAGCTCATCGTGGACGGAACCGTGCGCGGTCTCTTTGACAGGGATACGGTGCCGGGTGTCGAGGCCGAGGATCTCATGACCCTCCAGGTGCCTGGGTTGATTGTGCCCGGCCAAGACAGCTCGCACGCGCCATCCGCCGCGCGCTACCTCGAAGAATGCCTCCCGCTTCACGATTACTGGGACATTCCGGTTGCCGAACAGACTCCGAAAACTGCCCCCGCACGGATCCGGGCCTTCCTCGAGCAGTACTGATGCCCGGCCTGGTGCTGCTGCGCCACGGTGAAAGCGTCGCGAATGCCGAGGATGTATTCGCCGGTTGGCTCGACGTTCCCCTCACCGAGCGCGGCCGCGCCGAGGCGCGCGACGCCGCCGGGAGCCTTGCGGGGCTGTGTCCCGACGCGGTACACACCTCCGTTCTCAGGCGGGCTGTGGAAACGGCCCGCCTGCTGATCGAGGAAGCCGGCTGGGAGCTGACACCGAGCGCACACTGGCGGCTGAATGAGCGGCATTATGGCGCGCTTCAGGGCCTGGTCAAGGACGAAGCCCGGGCGCGGTTCGGCGCCGGAAAAGTTCAGTGGTGGCGCCGTGGCGCCGACGGCCGACCGCCCCAGGCAGACCACGCCGCACTTGCCGCCCAGCGCTCCGATCCGCGCTATGCCGCGCTTCCTGAAGCGGCGGCCGTTTCCGGGGAGAGCCTGGCGGATGTCGTAGAACGCATGATGCCGTACTGGCACAATGTCCTGGCCCCGGAACTCGCCGCGGACCGAACCGTGGTGGTGGTGGGGCATGGCAATGCGCTGCGGGCCCTGATGCACGTCTGCACGGGGATGTCCCTGGATCAAACGGGCTGCAAAGAGCTGGGCACCGCGGTCCCGGTCACTATCCAGGCGCAGATTCTAGTTCCGTGATTTCGACTTCGCTGATCACCGCCAACTCCGCTTCTTAGAGGGCGACACGGCGGCTAACCGCCGCGCATAACGGCGGATGATCGACGACGACGCCGGGCTCGTAAGCCCCGGCGTCGAACGTCGCGTGGGCACGCTCGCGGAGCCGCAGCAGCAGCCGAGCTTTGAGCTCGATACGTTGTGGTTGGCGGCGACGGCGATACGCATTACGAGCAGTCTCTTGCTTAGCCGACGAGCCCTCGAACGGACTCCGCGAATAGCTCCTCCAGCTTCACGGTCTTGGTCAAGATGCGCTGCTTGCTTGCCTGTTCAATGAGGTCCTCGAGCGCGGCACAGTTCGGCTCGATGCCGTAAGGGAGCGGATCATCCCAGCCTGTCGCCTCGAGGACCTCAAGGTGGAGGCGGTCAGCGGAATCGGGCTTAGCGATCGCACCGGCCTTCAGATCGGCGACATACTGGCGCTTGGACTCGGCGAACGCCTCGAACACGGCAACGGCTGCGTCCGGGCGTGCCCCCAGGACCTCGTCCTTGATGACCACGAGGTGGTTGATCGGGTAGAGGCCCGTTGCGCGCAAGGCTGTGAGGGCGACGTCGTTCGCGTTCGGGATGAGCGGGACAATGTCGGGGGAATCGCTCTTGACGCCGATCGCGGCCTCCAGCTCGCCGTCGAGCAGCATCTGTTCAAGCGTCTTGCCAGGCGGAGCGGAAATGACGTTTGATGGCGGCGTGTACGCCTTGACGTGCTCGTCGCCGGAGAGGACCCAAGTGACGGAGTCGAGGTCAAGGCCATACTGGTTGGCCATAATTGAGCGGGCCCAGACGCCGGTGGTCACGGTGTATCCGCGGTTCACACCGACCCGCTTACCCGCAAGCTGCCCGGGATCAGTGATACACGAGTCTCGGCGGACCACGATCGCGTTGTGGTGGAAACCGCGGACCAGGAAGATCGGCAGGGCCGTGAACTTTACGCCGTGTTCTCTGGCGGTGAGGTATGTGGTGAGCGCCATTTCGCTGACGTCGAAGGCAAGCCCGCGGACCATGCGACGGAATCCCTGAACAAGGACGGGCACCTCCTCGAAGTCGAGCGAGAAGCCTTCAGGGACGACCGTACCGTCCTTGACACGGCTGTTATTCCCTTGGGATCGGCTGAGGGCGGAAAGCGGGACGGGCATATTGCCTCCGATGAGGTTTAGTGATGGCCAACACTTGCATGTTAGATTGGACTAACCATTTTGCCAAGGCCTGTAGGCCATGCTCGAGGGAGCCAGTAGATGTCTGAGAAGGTGCTTGCGGCGGTCCGGGTTGCTCCTGGAACCACCGAAATGCGGGAATTTGACCGACCGAATATCGACGATGAGTCGGCCCTGTTGAGGATCGAGGTCGCAGGAATTTGCGGCACGGACGTGAAGCTTTATTCCAAACCGCCCAGGACCGCGGCCACGCAGGGCCCGGTGATTATGGGCCATGAAAACGTCGGCGTCATCGTGGAGGCCGGCGAAAAGTTTAAGAAGCGCCAAGGACTCGAAGAAGGCGACCGCGTCTTCGTGGAGCATTATGTTGCCTGCTTCAGTTGCGAGTGGTGCCGCATCGGTGAATATCGCCACTGTGAGGCCACCGACTGGCGTACCAACCCGGACGCGCGCCGTTTCGGATACACCTCCGCTGACTTCCCCGGAACTCTCTGGGGCGGATTCTCGGAATACATGTATCTGCCGTGGAACGCGGTGCTCCACAAGATCCCGGAAACCGTCACCGCGGAAGAGGCCGGTTTGGTCATGCCGCTATCCAACGGCATCGAATGGGCGCTCCTGACCGCCGGCGTCGGCTACAACGACACAGTGCTAATTCAGGGTCCCGGCCAGCAGGGCCTTGCCCAGCTTGTTGCCGCAAGAACCGCCGGTGCTGCTAGGGTGATCGTCTCCGGCACCACGCGTGACAAAGCCCGCTTCGAGCTGGCCAAGGAACTGGGCGCCGATGAGGTAATCGACGTTCTCACCGAGGACCCGCGCGAGAAGATCATGGATCTGACCAACGGCCGGGGCGTGGACTACGTGCTCGACTGCACCTCCCGAGCCGGTACTGCTCCGGTGCTGCTCGGCGTCGACGTCCTCAAGCGCCGCGAGGGCACCCTGCTCATTCAGGGCGAGCTGGCGGCATTCCCGGATTTCCCGGTCAAGCAGGTCACCGAGAAGGCAATCACCATCAAATCGGCCCGCGGCCACTCCTTCAACGCTTGCGAACTTGCGGTGGCTCAGCTTGCCTCCCACCGCTACCCGTTGGAGAAGCTCGCCACGCACCGCTACGGCATCGACCAGGTCGACCACGCCATACGCGTGCTCGCCGGCGAAACCGATGAGGATGCCATCCACGTCTCGATGATGCCCGAACTGATCGGACAGCCCGGCGGAGCGGTGCGCTGATGGCCGGCCTTGTCGTGACTAACCCGCCGCGCGCCGAACAGGACATCGTGGACGCCTTCGCTGGCTACGGCGTCGCCACTGTTCATGAGGCCCAGGGTCGCGAGGGCCTGCTCGGTTCACACATCAACCCTGTCCAGACGGGAGCCCGGATCGCCGGCAACGCCGTCACCGTCACGGTCGCCCCGGGCGACAACACCACCATCGCCGTTGCGGTGGAGCAGTGCGCCGACGGCGATGTGCTGGTTGTCGCGCCCACCGCGCCGTGCGATATGGGCTACTTCGGCGACCTCCTTGCCACCTCGCTCAGAGCACGCGGCGTGCGCGGACTCGTCATCGAAGCAGGGGTGCGGGATGTGGCCGATCTTCAGGAGATGGGCTTCCCGGTGTGGTCCAAGACTGTCTCGGCCGAGGGAACGGGCAAGGGAACCCTTGGCGACGTTAACGTCCCCATCTCGATCGCCGGCCGAATTGTTAACCCTGGTGACGTGGTGATCGCCGACGACGACGGCGTCGTCGTCGTGCCTCGCCTCAAGGCAGCCGAGGTACTCGCCGCCTCGAAGGCGCGCGAGGAGAAGGAAGCGAAGGCGCGTGCGCGGTACCAGGCGGGCGAGGTTGCCTTGGACGTCAACAACATGCGTCCGCTGATTGAAAAGGCTGGCATCCGTTACGTCTCTTACGAGGACTGGACTCAGGAGGCCAGGAAGTGATCATCGACATCCACGGCCACTACACCACGGAGCCTGCGCAGCTCTTCGCCTTCCGCAAGGCCCAGCTCACCAGTGGGAACGCCACGCTCGCGGCGATCAGCGACGACGAGCTTCGCGAAAGCGTGGAGCCGAACCAGCTTCGCGTGCTGCGGGAGCGCGGCGGGGACCTCATGGTCTTCTCCCCGCGGGCTTCGGGCATGGAACACCACGTCCCGGACGCCAGCATCGCGAACGCGTGGGCGCAGGCCTCGAACGACCTGGTGCATCGTGTGAGCGAGCTATACCCGGAGCACTTCGCGCCGGTGGCCCAGCTGCCACAGACACCGGAGGGCAACCACGCGGGTGTCATTGCCGAGCTGCGACGCACGGTCACCGAGCTTGGCTTCGTGGGCGCGAACCTTAACCCGGATCCCTCAGGGACCTGGGCGGGAAAGCCACTGACGGACGCGTCCTGGTTTGACCTCTACGAGGTTATCCAGGAACTCGACATCCCCGTCATGATCCACGTGTCCACGGCGTGCAATCCGAACTTCCATACACTCGGTGCGCACTATTTGAATGCGGACACAAGCGTGTTCATGCAGCTGCTGCAGTCGGACCTCTTCCAGCGCTTCCCGGGACTGCGTTTCGTGATCCCGCACGGCGGCGGCGCGATCCCGTACCACTGGGGCCGTTACCGTGGCCTGTCCATGCGTAACGGCTGGCAAGACCCCTCCGAGCTGCTGAAGAACGTCTTCTTCGACACCGCGGTGTACCACCAGCCGGGCATAGACCTGCTGACCCGCGTTGTCCCGTCCCGCAATATCCTCTTCGCTTCCGAGATGCTCGGTGCCGTGCGTGGCGCGGACCCGGAGACCGGGGTGGAGTGGGACAACACCCTGGTCTACGTCCAGAGTGCCGGTCTGTCTGAGGAGAATGAACGCCGGATCCTCCTGGAGAACGCCGTTGAGGTCTATCCGGGACTGGCCGCACGCGTTCCCGCGGCTTCCTGAGCCGAGCATCCGGGCAATAATGCCGGCGCCCCTCACCTCCAGGAGGTGAGGGGCGCCGTCGTTTGCTGGGTGCCGCACAGACTGTTGGCTGGATCAGACTGCCGGGGCTGCCAGGAGGTCCTTGAGCGAAATGTTCGTGTCTCCGGCGAGGTCGGCGGGGATGGTGCCGCCGGTGCCGAGGAACCTCCGGACCGCCATGTAGTCGCGCGGGGCATTGATGGAGTCGATCGCGATCAGGCGTCCGGCAGCGTAATAGAGCACCGAGAACTGCTCCGTGTCCGGCTCGCCACGAACCACCACTTCGTCGTAGCCGGTGGAGAGGCCGGCAATCTGGAGCTTGAGGTCCCCTTGGTCCGACCAGAACCAGGGCACGGCAGCCGCGCCCTGCGGGCGCCCCACGAGCGTCGCTGCGGCGATCTGCGCCTGAGCAATCGCGTTCTGGACCGACTCGATGCGATGGCGGCCTTCACCGGTGAGCGGATGGGGGAGCGTGGCGCAGTCACCCGCGGCCACGATGTTCGGGTTGCTGGTGCGAGCCAGCGTATCCACGACGATTCCGCGATCGATCTCGAGACCGAGTTTGGCGGCGAGATCAGTGTGTGCCACGAGCCCGATGCCCACGAGTACGATGTCGGCCGGAAGCACCGTCCCGTCGGCGAGGCGGACACCGGTCACGGTGTTCTGGTCGTTGCCCTCGATCGCGTCGATGCCGGTGGACAGGAGCACCTTGGTGCCGCGGCGCTGGTGCGCCGCCAGGTAGAACGCCGAGACCTCCGGGGCCACGGCTCGGCCGAGAAGGCGATCGGCGACGTCGACCACGGTCACGTCCTTACCAGCGGTCGTCGCGGCGGCAGCCGCCTCTAGCCCGATGAACCCGCCGCCAATGACGACGACGTTCTCCGCCGTTCCCAGGCGGGTGCGCAGATCCTCAGCGTGCGCAATATCGCGCAGCACACACACGCCGTCGAGCTCGGCGCCGGCAATGGGGAGCCGGCGCGGCGTGCCCCCCACGGCGAGTGCGAGGCGCGCGAAGGGGAGCTTCTCTCCTGTGCTGGTGATAGCGACGCCGCTGCCTGAGCCCGGAGCGTCAAGCTGGACGTTCTCGATGTGGGTGGAGAGTCGCAGCTCGATCTGCTTCTCGGCGTACCAGTCCATTGAGCGGAAGCCGAGAGACTCGACCGATGCTTTGCCAGCGAGGTAGGCCTTGGACAGCGGGGGGCGCTGGTACGGGGCGACGTCTTCGTTGCCGACCAGGATGATGGGCTCGGTGTCACCGAATTCGCGCAGCGATGTTGCAATCTGCAGGCCGGCCTGGCTGGCACCGACGATGAGGGTTCCGGGAGCGGGGATGGTCATGTGAACCTCCTTTGGTTAGTCCATTATACCGTAATGCCACCGAGCCCTTTTGGCGAGAGTTGAAGTGAGACATTTTTTGAACTCAGAGAGGCCGCGGCTCTGGATTCAACAAGAAGCGGAGCGAGGCGCTTGTTTGAGGTGCAGGACTGCGAAGTTCTATGGATCCAACTCACGAAACCCTTGCTTTGCGACTTTCGGCTGCACCGGATTCATTCGGTTAGCTGTCGGCGCCGCGAGCCGACCGCCCCTCCAAGCGCATTCCTCAGCGGGGCAGGACGTGCGTCCGGTGGAAGATAGCGGGGATGCGGTGACGTGTCGCCAGACTCGCCCACGAGGGCCACGATCGGACATCTCCTTGGGTAACCAAAGGTCGCCGGGACCTTCACCTTGGCCAGATCCGGCGCGGTGAGTCCCGGGCTCGCCCGTTGAGTTTCTAAGGCGGTTCTTTGCCCGGCCCCGCCTAGGGGGTGTGGGTGCGAACGCGCTCGGCAGTCCGGCCGAGGTGCTCAGTCATGACCGTCCGTGCGGCTTCGATGTCGCGTGCTTCGATGGCCTCGGCAAGCCTGCGGTGCTCTGCAACGCCCTGCTGGCCCATGGGCGCGGAAATGTGCGATTCCTCGAGTGACATCCGCATGGGACCGTTGAAGCTCTGCATCAGCATCTCGATCGCTGGGTTGTGGGTGCACTGTGCGATCCGGGTGTGGAATGCGGCGGAGAGCTCCACGTTGTACTGACCCGCCTTAATGGCATGCTCGGCCTCTTCGACCATCGCGAAAAGAGCCGCGATGTCCTCCTCCGTGGCTCGCTCAACCGCCAGGGGCAGGGTGCCAAGCTCGACGATGAAGCGCGCTTCGGTGACGTTGTGTGCCGTGACAGGCGCGAGCGAAATGAGGTCAGCCAGACCCACGCCGAGTCGCTCGGCCGTAGGGCTGGTGAGGAAGGCGCCACCATGAGAGCCGACGCGGATGGTGAGCAGTCCGTTAGTCTCAAGCACCCTTAGCGCCTCGCGGACAGTCACACGACTGACATTAAACCGCTGGCACAACTCGCGTTCGCTGGGCAGCCGATCGCCCGGCTGTAACTTACCCGCACGAATGAGAACTTTGATCTGGTCGACGATGACCTGCGAAGCGCGGTCAACGTTGACGGGGAGGAACATGTCTGAGGTGCTGGTGGCCACTGCCCCCCCTGTCGACCGTCATCAGACGGGCTTGGCGATGCGATCAGAACAAAAATGTCAGCCTCCCCGCGATAAGGCAAGGTGAAGAAGCTCTTAGTGCAATGATACAACAATGGAATAATGGACGGACTCTTGCCGTGCCAGCCGCGCCGCAGCTATTTCCGACCCTCGCTCGCAAGCTCCCCAACGTCCGGTCAGAATTTTTCCTCCAGGTGCCTAGAAAACACGCCTCCAGGTTGCCGAAACCATGCAAGGCCGGTCCCCGACATGCTGAGAGCATGGGAAGTTCGCCGCCGCATGGGCGCCCTGAACACCGGACGCGGCACCGAACCCGCCATGGAGGAAGACGCCATCCGGCTGGCCAACGCCAGCGAATACGGGCTCGCCTCCTACCTCTACAGCCGGGACTTCAACCGGCTCCTGCGCGTGGCCGAACAGATCGAATTCGGCATGGTCGGGTTCAACGCCGGCGTCATCTCCACCGCCGCAGCACCCTTCGGCGGTGTCAAACAGTCCGGCCTAGGCCGCGAAGGCGGCTCAGAACGAATCGCCGAATACACCCACTACCCAATACATCGGCATGGCCGACCCCTACGACAGCTGGAAGCGTACTGTAAAAGGCGCCCCGCCAGCCTCCCTCCCGGGGTGGCGGGCGCCCTTGTTTTTGCAGTGGGCTAGTCTCGGGACCACCACAAACACTGGTTTGCGTGCATATTCGATTTCAAACTATTCGTGCCTTCTGAGCTGGGCCGGCCTGTTCAAAGTTTTGGCGAACACGGCCCCTTGTGTAACCGGACTCATCAGGTCCGGAGTACCTGGCTCATGGGCAGGGAGAGCGTCCGGTTAGGGCACACCCCAACCTGACGTCGTCGCTCCCAGTGTCTTGACGTTCTTCTGGAAATGCCTGGAACTCGATGTTAGGGTGCGCTGGCGGCTGGAGAGCGGATCGGGTACGTACCGTTCAGCACAGTCGGCTCATCCCGCCAATCTGTCTCTACAGTCGGGCCGACGGTCAAAGTTCCCTGCAGAGCGCAGTTTTTGGTCCGACAAGTCGTCCAGAGATCCCACATTGGGTCAATTGTAGTGAGAAAGGCCGGAAAATATGTGTCAGTACAGTTGACCCCAACCCGGCGAGATTCGCGCCGTCGTCCGCTGTTCTTGAGCTACTTCGTGATTGCCCCCTCCAGCCAGGACCTCAGCACGGGCGCGGGAGCTGCGCCGGCCTGCCTCGCGACGATCTTGCCGTCGACGATGACCAGCAACGTTGGCACTGCCTGAATGGCGAATCTGGCGGAGAGCTGCGGCGCGTGGTCCACGTCGACCTTCACAAGTTTGATCCGCCCCGCGCGTTCGTGTGCCAACTCGTCCAGCACCGGGCTGACCATCCGGCAGGGTCCGCACCACACCGCCCAAAAGTCCACCAGTACCGGAACGCCGGACCTTTCGGCGATCTCGCCGAAGTCGTCGTCGCCCGCTTCAACAACCCAGGGAAGCTCCCGGCGGCAACTCCCGCAGCGTGGCCTGCCGTCGGCGACGGCCGGCACGCGGTTGGATTTGCCGCAATTGGGACATTTGATGATGGCCTTGTTCATGCTGTTCCGGCCCCTTCCAGCTCCATCGTGCTGTAGTCAACCACTAGTTCCCCTCCGGATGCGGTCACCGTGACCGCTCCGCCCTCCGCGATGCTGCCACGCAGCAGGGCCCGGCCCACCTGCGTTTCCACCACGTGGGAAATGTAGCGGCGCAGGGGCCGGGCTCCGTAGACCGGATCGAAGCCGCGTTCGGCTATCAGAAGGCGCGCCTCCTCGGTCAGATGCAGCTGTATTTGCTGTTCGGTCAGCCGCTGCCGGAGCTGCTGGAACTGAAGATCAACGATGCGTTCGATTTGCGACAGTCCCAGGGGCGCGAACAGGACCGTATCGTCCACGCGGTTGAGGAACTCGGGGCGGAAATGCGCCCGGAGCTCACCCACCACCATGCCGCGCGCCTCCTCGGTGATGACCCCGCCCTCGGCCGAACCCTCCAGAAGATACTGGGAGCCGATATTGGAGGTCATGATGATGACGGTGTTGCGGAAATCGACGGTGCGGCCCTGCGAGTCCGTAATCCGTCCGTCGTCGAGGACCTGCAGCAAGGTGTTGAAAATGTCCGGATGGGCCTTTTCCACCTCATCGAACAGCACCACCGAGTACGGCTTCCGGCGTACCGCTTCCGTGAGCTGGCCGCCCTCGTCGTAACCGATGTACCCGGGAGGCGCCCCCAGCAGGCGGCTAACGGTGTGGCGCTCCTGGTACTCACTCATGTCCAGCCTGATCATCGCGTTCTCGCTGTCGAAGAGCGCCGCAGCCAGAGCCTTGGCAAGCTCGGTCTTCCCGACGCCGGTCGGGCCCAGGAAGATGAACGATCCAATGGGCCGGCGGGGATCCCGGATACCGGAGCGGGCGCGGATGATGGCGTCCGTGACCGCCTGGATGGCCTCGTCCTGGCCAACCACGCGGGCGCGCAGGATTTCATCCAGGTGCAGGACCTTTTCACGTTCGCCCTGCTTCAGCCGTGCAACGGGGATGCCCGTCCAGGCCGCCACGATTTCGGCGATCTCGTCCTCCGTCACCACCTCGCGGAGCAGGCGTTTTTCACCCTGTTTCGCGGTCAGCCTTTCCTCCTCGCTGATCAGCCGCCGTTCGAGGTCGGCAATGCGTCCGTAGCGCAGCTCCGCCGCCCGATTGAGGTCGTAGTTCCGCTCGGCTTCCTCAGCCTCCTGCCGCACCCGCTCCAGTTCACTTCGGATTTCCTGCAGCTTGTGGATCGCCTGGCGCTCGGCTTCCCATTGGGCCCTCTTCGCGTCGGCCTCCGCGCGCAGGTCCGCCAATTCACGCCTCAGCTCCTCGAGCCGGGTCTTGCTGGCCGGATCGGTCTCCTTGGAGAGTGCCGCATCTTCGATCTCGAGCCGCGTGACCTTCCGGGTAAGCTCATCCAGTTCCGCCGGCATCGAATCAATTTCCGTCCGCAGCCGGGCGCACGCCTCATCCACGAGGTCAATGGCCTTGTCCGGAAGGAACCGGTCAGTGATGTACCGGTGTGACAGGGTGGCCGCAGCCACCAGAGCGCTATCCTGGATCCGGACGCCGTGGAAGACCTCAAGCCGCTCCCGCAGCCCGCGAAGAATGGAAATGGCGTCCTCGACGTCGGGCTCGTCAACCGTGACCGGCTGGAAGCGGCGTTCCAAAGCCGCATCCGACTCAATGTGTTTGCGGTATTCGTCAAGGGTGGTGGCGCCGATCATGTGCAGCTCCCCGCGGGCCAGCATTGGCTTCAGCATGTTCCCGGCGTCCATCGACCCCTCGGACGCGCCTGCCCCTACGACGGTGTGCAGCTCGTCGACGAAGAGCAGGATCCTGCCTTCTGCCGCCAGCACCTCGGCCAGCACCGCCTTCAGCCGCTCCTCGAACTCGCCGCGGTACTTGGCACCGGCCACGAGGGCGCTCAGGTCGAGCGAGAAGATGGTCTTGTTCTTCAGCCCTTCCGGCACATCCTGCCGGACGATCCGCTGGGCCAGTCCCTCCACAATGGCGGTCTTGCCGACTCCAGGCTCGCCGATAAGCACCGGATTGTTTTTGGTCTTGCGTGAAAGTATCTGGACGACCCGCCGGATTTCCGCGTCGCGGCCGATGACCGGATCCAGCTTTCCGGTGCGGGCGTCCGCCACCAGATCGCGGCCGTACTTCTCCAGCGCCTCGTAGGTCTGCTCCGGTGTTGCCGATGTGACGCGCTGATTTCCCCGTACTTGGGTCAGTACCGACAGAAATGCCTCGCGGGTGATCCCGTGATCAGCCAGCACCCTTCCGGCCGCAGTGGACCGTCCTTCCTCCGCCAAGGCAACCAGCAGGTGCTCCACCGAGACATACTCGTCTTTGAGTCGCTTGGCTTCACGTTCGGCGGCGTCCAAGAGTGCGCCCAGCCTGCGGCTCACATACACCTGGCCCGGTGCCGCTCCCGGGCCCGTGACCTTTGGCTTGCGCCTCAGCTCGGCTTCGACGGCAGCCCTCAGCTCATCCACATCCACCTGCATGCCCACGAGCAGGCGCGGGACAAGGCCACTTTCCTGCTCCAGCAGGGCCAGCAGCAGGTGTTCGCCGTCGGTCTCATGGTGCCCATTGCGTTGGGCTATCCGTTGAGCCTCTGCCAAGGCCTCCTGCGACTTTTGCGTCAAACTCTCCATGTTCATCGTGAAGCAGTCCCTTCCACCTGCGTGATTTCAACCAATCGTCGTTCAAGCGAGTCGACCCGCACCAACAGATCGAGTACCAACGGGATTGCCGCGTAGTTCAGCGACAGCTCCGAATGGAGTCTCATGACGCGCGCTATCAGTTCCGGGGCCCGAGGGCTGAACCAGGGTCCGCCCGAGGCATCGCCCAGCGGCCGGATCAGATCCAGCTCCACAAACCTCATGACGACGTCGGGGTGGACACCGCTGCTCCGCGCCACGGCCTCAAGGTTCAGGCGCCATGGATAGGCCAATGGATAGGCTAGGGTCACAGCCCCTCCCTCGGATTGAAGTCGGATACTGCAGCGAGCTTCTCGTACAACTCGCGCTCCTCCTTGTTGAGACGGCGAGGCACCACGATGCGGATCTCTGCGTAGAGGTTCCCCGGCAGCCCCTTCGGATCGGGCATCCCCTGCCCGCGCAGCCGCAGCCGGCGCCCGCTGGAGGAGCCTTCCGGTACGGTGATCCTGACCGGGCCGGCGGGCGCGTTGACCTTGATCTTGGCCCCGAGAGCGGCTTCCGACGGCGTGACGGGAAGTTCGAAGTGAATGTCCCGGCCCTTGAGCCGGTACTTGGCGCCGGGCTCGATCTGTACGGTCAGGAACAAATCCCCCGGCGGACCCCCGTCGCGGCCCGCGGCGCCCTCCCCCGCGAGGCGGATACGCTGGCCGTCCAGCACACCGGGGGGCACGTCGACGTCGTAGTTCCGGGTTTCGCCACCCGGCTGGGCCAGCCGGACGGTGCGCCGCCCGCCACGGATCGCTTCTTCGAGGGTCAGCCGAAGCTCGGCCTCGTGGTCCGCCCCCTGGGCCGGGCCTGCTCCCTGCTGACGGAACCAGCCACCGAGCAGATCCTCCCAATCGACGTCGCCACCCATATTCACGTCGACGTTGCCGTACCCGCCGCGTCCCGGCCGCGGACCTGGCCGAGGGCCGCCGGACCCCCATCGCGGAGTGCCTCCAGCCGGACCGGCACCGCTGCTGGCGTACTGCCGGAAATCGGCGCCGAAACGGTCGTAGCGCGCCTTCGTTTCGGCATCCGAAAGAGTGCTGTAGGCCTCGCCGATTTCCTTGAACCGGTCAGCGGCGTCCGGATCGCGATTGACGTCCGGATGATATTTTCGCGCCAGCTTGCGGTAGGCGCGCTGGATCTCGTCGGCGTCCGCCGTCCGGGAGACGCCGAGAACGGAATATGGGTCCTTAGCCACGGTCAGCGTTCACCGCCCGGCTCACAACGACGGCGGCTGGCCTGAGGATGGTGTCCGTGCCGCCGTAGCCCGGGCGCAGTACGGTCAACACAGTCCCGGGGGGAGCCTCGTCCGTTTCCGACACACTGACCACCTCGTGAATCCGCGGGTCGAAGGGGACGTTCTCGGCGTCGATCCGCGGGTAGCCCAGGCGGGCCAGGGTATCGATGGCCTGGGATCGGATAGCGGCTATGCCATCGACGAGCGGGTCCCCGGCAGACGGGGCGTGAGCCAAGGCCAGTTCCAGATTGTCCAGGACAGGCAGCCACGCCAAAGAGACCGCTGCGCGCTCCTGTGCCCTTAGCTGTGCGCCGTCCCGTGCGGCGCGCTTTCGAACGTTATCTGCGTCAGCCAGCGCACGGCGCCACAGATCCTCCATTTTGGCCAGCGCGTTCGCCTGTGCCGCCGCTTCGGTTTCCCTTTCATCGGGTGCGGCGGCCTCTGCCTCGTCACTTCCTGGATGGGCCTGTCCAGCCGGCCCTGCCTGGTCGCTCATGGCCGTTCCTAGCCACGATCGAATTCTGCATCGACGATGTCATCCTCATCTACATCGTTGGACGCTCCGGGCTGAGATGCGGATCCCTGGCCCGCCCCTACAGTGGCCGCGGAGGCAGCGGAGGCACTCAGCGCCGCCTGCAGCTGCTGAAGCTCGGAAATCAGTTCCCTCGCGGTGCCAACGTCCGCCTGGTTGCTGACGGCGTCGCGCGCCTGGCCAACCAGCAGCTCCGCTCGGGCCTTGTCGTGCACCGGGACTGCGCCACCAAGCTCATTGACGGCCCGCTCAACACGGTAGGCCACCGCATCGAGTTCGTTGAGGGTGTCGATCCGCTCCCGGTTCTGCAGGTCCTCGCTTCTGTGGGACTTAGCCTCGGCAATCATGCGCTCGACTTCCTTGGCGTCGAGGTTGGAGCCTTCGCTGATGGTGATGCCCTGTTCCTTGCCCGTGTCCTTGTCGCGGGCGGTGACGTTCAGAATGCCGTTAGCGTCGACGTCGAACGTGACCTCGATCTGCGGTTCTCCGCGAGGCGCTGGCCGGATATCGGTCAGCTGGAACCGGCCCAGCACCCGATTATCCGCCGCCAGTTCCCGCTCCCCCTGCAAGACCACCACGTCCACGGCGGGCTGGTTATCGTCGGCGGTGGAGAAGACTTCGCTGCGCCTTGCGGGGATGGTCGTGTTGCGCTCGATGATCTTTGTCATCACACCGCCGCGGGTCTCGACACCCAGGGAAAGCGGCACAACGTCTAGTAGCAGGACGTCCGAGACCTCTCCTTTAAGCACGCCGGCCTGGATCGCCGCACCGATAGCCA
Source organism: Arthrobacter pascens (assembly GCF_017052465.1). GTDB lineage: Bacteria > Actinomycetota > Actinomycetes > Actinomycetales > Micrococcaceae > Arthrobacter > Arthrobacter pascens. The sequence continues at coordinate 287,745 of NZ_JAFHKT010000151.1, read as the reverse complement.
CGACTTCGTCCGGATTGACGCTCATGTTGGGATCTTTGCCGCCGGTCAGACGCCGAACGACGTTCTGTACCGCGGGAATGCGGGTGGAGCCGCCGACCAAAATCACTTCATCGATGTCGTTGGCGGTTACCTTGGCGTCCGTCATCGCCTGCTTGACCGGATCCATGGTGCGTTCCACCAGGTCATGGGTGATGTCTTCAAAAACGGAGCGCCGAACGGTGGTTGTCAGATGCTTGGGGCCCGTGGCGTCGGCAGTGATAAAGGGAAGGTTGACCTGGGTCTGGGTCACAGAACTCAGCTCGACCTTAGCTTTCTCGGCCGCCTCAAACAGGCGTTGCAACGCCTGGGCGTCCGACCGGAGGTCGATGCCCGCCTGCTTCTGGAAGTCGTCGGCCAAGTAATCGACAAGGCGGCGGTCAAAATCGTCTCCGCCAAGGTGCGTGTCACCCGCCGTGGAGCGGACCTCCACAACCCCGTCCCCCACGTCCAGCAGGCTCACATCAAAAGTTCCGCCGCCAAGGTCGAAAACCAAAACCGTCTCATGCTGACGTTTGTCGATGCCATACGCCAGCGCGGCTGCCGTCGGTTCGTTGATGATGCGCAGGACTTCCAGCCCGGCAATCCTGCCCGCGTCCTTGGTCGCGGTGCGCTGTGCGTCGTTAAAGTACGCGGGAACCGTGATAACGGCCTCCGTCACCTTTTCGCCCAGTTGCTTCGCGGCGTCGTCCACTAGCTTGCGGAGAACGAGCGCACTCACCTCTTCGGGTGCGACTTTCTTGCCCTGAACCTGAAAACGCGCCACGCCGTTGTCGTCCGCTACGACGTCGAAACTCACGGCCTTGGCCTCATCCGTGATCTCGTCATAGTGTCGGCCGATAAACCGCTTGGCCGACGTGATAGTTCCCTTGGGGTTGAGAATCGCCTGCCGGCGGGCCAGTTGCCCCACAAGCCGTTCCCCGCTGTCCGTGTAAGCCACAACCGAGGGCGTGGTCCGGGCTCCTTCCGCGTTGGGTATAACGCGGGCTTCCCCGCCTTCCCAGACGGCGATCACTGAATTGGTTGTCCCAAGATCAATTCCTACTGCTTTGGCCATGACTCGCTCCGGTCCTAGAGGGCGCGACCCTGTCCTGTGGCGACGTCCGCCCGAGATTGCACCGCATGATTCCACGCCCTGTCCTGCCGGGCCGCGAGGCTCAAAGGGCTTTGTCATGGGGCCTTACAGGGTTGAGTCTGCCCCGTGGAGGGGAACGACGGCATGACCCTCCGGGGTCCAAATATGCTCCAGGGAATTGACCTACCAGGATAGGTTCCACAGGCGTATCCTCGAAGACGCTGGGATAATTCGGGGATCCGCCGCCACACATCTCGCCCACGAGCGAGTCTCTTAGCTGTGCACAGAGACTGCAGGTCAACTAAATGTTCGATCGACTAAGGGCCGAGGAGATTCTCGGCAAGGCCCTACACTCTGTTTCTGCACTGGAATTCTGCCATGTAGCAGCTTCCTATCTTGTGGTGGACGGTCACCTGATTCCGAGCCCGAACCGGGCGCCGACGACCCAGGGCCACGATGTCCGCCAGCTCCAAGGCAGGGATGCCGCACTCCCGACCCCAGCCCCGGGATGGCGATACGCGCTCTCCACCTTTGGCGCCAGCGGAGAACTGAACGGATGCCTTGTCCTCTACGCCGGCACGGCTCCGAGTCCGGCCCAGATGATCAAGCTACGCGCAACGGCCCGAACAACAGTCCCCGGCCCAGCTGGGGAATCGGCAGGAGCACACAAGCAGGAGCACACGGCCTTGCTCTCAAATGCCCGTGACATGGACGATCGCTTGCGTATCCTCTCGGCAACGGTACTGCAGCTCGAAACCCGAACGTCGATCCAGAACGCCCTGGATGGCACTCTCACCGCCCCCCTCGGACAAATGACGTCGCGGGAGTCCCTTTTGGCGGAAGTCCTGTCACTGCTGACGGGGCGCCCGGTCTGCATTGAGGACGGGTTCGGCAATATCCGCGCCGCGGCCGGGACCAAATCCGGGCGCCCGTACCCCCGGCCCAGCGCAACCGACAGGTCACGAACGGCGCAGCTCTGGCTTGCCTCCGGCTTGCCGGTCCAAGAACCCCGAGGGCTCGTTGCTCTGGTTCTGCCGGACAGGGACGTGCTCGGGGCAATGTGCTTGCTCGAGAACGGCAGGCCCTATACGGCCGACGACGTCTTCGCCTTGGAGTATGGAACGCGGCTCTTGCAGGTCGAGTTGTCGCACCGCCGCAGCATTGCCCAGCTGGAACTGAAGCTGGGGCGCGACCTGGTGTATGAACTGGTGTCCGGAATGGATGAAGAGACCGCAGCCGTGCGTGCCGAGGCATTGGGATATGACATCACGGGTCCGCAGCACGTCATCGTCGCTCAGTGGCAACCGCCAAGAACGGACGATACGGTCGTGGTCGCCCTGCGCAGGACGCTGCGGGAACTCCAGACCCCTGCGCTCGTTTCACGGCGTTCGGACATAACACTTGCCGTGGCTACGGGAGATCCGCTCGATACAGAGCTCTTTACCGTTGCGGCAAGGACTCTGCGTAGCACCACCGGAGCTGTGGGCATCGGAGGCCCGAGCCGCGATGTCAACCAGCTCCCACGCTCTTACGCGGAGGCCCTGCGTGCGCTGCACATCCGGGTACATTCCATCGACCCCTATGGGCTCACGCGCTACGACCAGCTGGGGATCTACCGCATCCTCGACATGCCCGGCAGCGAAACTGACCTCTCCGGCTACGTCGAGGAGTGGCTAGGTGCCCTGCAGAGCAACGATGCTCGCCGAGGATCTGATCTGGTGCACACCTTGGCGCAGTATATGGATCACGGCGGCAACTACGACGACACGGCCGACAGCCTTGCCATTCACCGGAGCACGCTGCGATACCGGCTGAAGTCCATCCGGCAGATTACCGGTTTTGACCTTGCTGACCCCGAGACCCGCCTCAACCTGCACGTTGCCACGCGCGCCTGGCGCCTGCGATCCGCACGGCCGCGCTGACGGCTCAGATCAAGCGCGAAGTGGAAGCGCGCATCGGCTGCCTGCGTTTTGACCTGAGGGAGTCAAATACGGGCGGTTTTTGGGCGTCCCGGGGCCATGCGGGCGCGATGGCGGCGGAGGAGACTCAGACTGATACATGTCTCCGTAGACAGCCAGAGAAGGCAGCGGGAATCCAATGAGTATGAGCAGACCAGCGGCCGCCGGGGGAAAGGCCTCGCCCCCGGCGCCAGGACGCAGGCGGGCGTGGACCGCCATTCTCGGCGCGGGATTACTCATATTCGGGTCAGCATGTACAGGGTCGCCTCCGGCTCCGTCACAATCCGCCAGCGCTGGGGGTTCCAGTTCCACAGGGGACCTTTCAGCCGTTCCTGGGATCGTTAGAGAAGTCGAGCCCTCTGTGGTCACGATCCAGACATCAGGCGGCATCGGCAGCGGAGTGGTTTACCGCAGCGACGGCACCATCGTCACGGACGCCCACGTGGTGGAGGACAATCAAAAGAAGCCGTTCAAGAGCGTCCGGATCCACTTCGCGGACGGATCTCAGGCGTTGGCCACCGTCGTCGGTGTTGACGACCCAACCGATGTGGCAGTGGTGAAGACTGATCGGAGCAACCTTCCGGCCGCCAGGTTCTCGACGACGCTTCCCGAAGTTGGGCAGCTGGCGGTTGTTATTGGCAGTCCGCTGGGGCTGGAGCAGACCGTCACGGCGGGCATCGTTTCCGCACTTCACCGTAATATGCCACCGTCAGAGGGATCGCCTCAGGGGCTTATCGACCTCATCCAGACGGACGCGCCCATCTCCCCGGGCAATTCCGGTGGAGCCGTGGTCAACAACAACTCGGAGATCATAGGGCTCTCAGAAGCGTATCTGCCACCCAGCTCGGGCGCCGTGTCGATCGGGTTCGTGACTCCCGCGGCGACTGTGATCGACGTAGCGGACCAGATACTGAAGAGCGGGGTGGCCACGCACGCGGTCCTTGGAATTATTCCGACCGACATCTCTCCTGAGGTCGCAAGCCGCTTTGGCCTCCCCAAGACGTCGGGCGCGCTGGTCATCGAAGTTGCCCAGGGAGGACCGGCAGCCAAAGCGGGACTGCAGCCAGGGGACATCATCAGCCAGTTCGACGGGCAGAAGATCGCCAGTGTGACCGACCTCCTGGCCGCTATCCGCAAGAAAGAGCCGGGGCAGCAGTCCGACGTCGAATTCCAGCGCGGGCAAGACACAAAGTCATTGAAAGTCACGCTGGGGAGCACAGCAAAAGAATAGACCATGTTCGAAGGCCGCGGCCGGCAAGTTTACGAATTAACCGTTTCCAGAAACAGAGGTCTGGCTATGTCTGACACACTGGCACAACAATTGTTTAAGGGATCAGGAACTGCGCTGATTATCCGGGGCATCGCGGCCGTGCTGTTTGGCATTTTAGTTGTCATCTGGCCCGGTGTTTCCGTACTTGCACTGGTGATCCTCTTCGGAATCTACGCTGTCTTTGACGGCCTCACCAACATCGTGCACTACGTCACGCGCAAGAGGCGCCGGTCCATCTGGCAACTAGTGGGCGGCATCATCTCTGTGCTCGCCGGACTCGTCGCCTTCGTCTGGCCGGGCATCACCGCCCTTTCGCTCGCACTCGTAATCGGTGTGTGGGCGGTTATTCTCGGTATCTCCCAGATGGCTCTCGCCTTTGAAGTCAAAAGGACCGTCGGGCTGTGGTGGCTCTGGCTGATCACAGGCATCGTCACCACTCTTTTCGGCCTTTTCCTGGTCATCTTCCCCGGCCCAGGCATCCTGAGCCTCCTGGGCCTGCTCTCATCCTTCGCAATTCTCTTCGGAATACTTCTGATCGCCTCCGGGGTCGGACTGCGCAGGCTGGGCGAAAGCCCCGATACAAGGCTCTCGATGGGCTAAAAGCCTGCCAACGAGCGCAAGGCCTTCCGGCTTGCATGAAAAACCTGATCCGCCATCTGCCTGAGCCCGTTTCCAGGGCCGGACCGACATAGGAGCCGACATGATTCCTGGAATTCGTGATCCGCATCTGGCGCGGATTCGTCCGGTTCCGGTGCGCACACCGCAGGGTTGCGAGGAATGCCTGTCGTTGGGCACTGCCTGGGTTCATTTGCGTTTGTGTCTTACCTGCGGCCATGTCGGGTGTTGTGACTCCTCACCCATGCGGCACGCCCGGGCTCACGCCACCGAGTTGCATCCAATCGTTCGTTCCCTGGAGCCCGGCGAGGATTGGCGCTGGTGCTATCCCCATGAGACATTCGTCTAGGATTCTGGCTGGCGGGACCAACTGATGGAACCTGTCGCACGCTCGACGCTGACCGAAACGCCGGATGTCTCCGGCGCCTATCCACGGCTCGGCCAGGCCCAGATCGAATTGTTAGGCCGTGCCGGCACCAGGCGGGCCACTCCGGCCGGTGAAATCCTCATACACGAGGGAAACCTCGACACTGACTTCTTCGTCATACTCCAAGGCACGGTACTGGTCGTGGAGGGGCTGCACGCCGCCGGTGGCAGACAGCCTGCTGAGCCGGCGCCCGGCACGCGGATCCTCGAAGTTCACGGTCCCGGACGGTTCCTCGGGGAACTGGGCCTGGTCGAGGGGCAACCGGCCTTCGTCAGCACTGTAACCGCAGAGGCAGGTGAAGTGCTCCAGATCAGCGGGGACGATCTGCGCCGTGTGGTTCTGGCGGACGCCGCGGTGGGCGAGACCATCCTGCGAGCATATCTGCAGCGACGAATCCAGCTGATCAGCGCGGGCGCGGGCATCCGCATCGTTGGATCCCGCTTCAGCCGTGACACGCTTCGCCTCTTGGAATTTGCAGCCGCCAACCGCCTGCCTCACCGGCTGGTCGATCTGGAGGACGACGAGCAGACACAGGCAATCCTGAACCGGGCCGGGATCCTCGCGGGTGACCTGCCCGCAGTGGCGCTAAACGCCTCACAGGTCCTCAGAAACCCCTCCAACACAGATCTGGCCCTCGCCATGGGCCTGCGGGTGGTGAAAGAGCATTCTGCCTCGTACGATCTCATGGTGATCGGGGCCGGCCCGGCCGGGCTGGCGGCCGCCGTCTACGCGGCGTCGGACGGGTTGTCGGTCGTCCTCAAGGAAGCCCTTGCGATAGGTGGGCAGGCCGCCACCTCCCCGCGGATCGAGAACTTCCTGGGCTTTCCCGCCGGAATCTCCGGTGGGGAACTCACTGAAAGAGCGATCATTCAGGCCCGAAAGTTCAGAGTCCAGATCAACGTCGCCTGCCGAGCAAACACTGTCGCGTTGAGGGACGGCGAATTCCGCGCCGAGTTCAACGAAAGCGGACCCGCCGTGTCACGGGCAGCGCTGCTCGCCACCGGGGTGCGTTACCGCCGACTGCCAGTACCCGGGCTGGACGAATTCGAGGGGACCAGTGTCTTCTACGCCGCCACTGTCCATGAGGCCAGGCTCTGCGGATCGCAGCCGGTGGCCGTCGTCGGAGGTGGAAACTCCGCGGCACAGGCCGCGCTTTTCCTGGCCGGAACGGGAGCACCAGTGCGGCTGGTGGTCCGCGGGGAAGACCTCCGCGCGGACATGTCGGGGTACCTCGCGGAACGGATTGAAGAGCACGCCGGCATTGAGGTGCTGCTCGGGGCCAACATCGTCGGCGTAGCCGGTTCAGACGCCCTTGAACGGATCGTCGTGGAACTGGGAGCCACAAGCGAACACCGCACCTTCGACTCCCGGTACCTCTTCATCTTCATCGGGGCCAAGCCGCACACAGAATGGCTGCAGGGTACGCTCTCCCTGGATGACCACGGCTTTGTTCTCACCGGGGCTGATCTCGAGGAGCTTCCTTCTGAGTTCAGCCATCTGGGCCGCAGCCGGCTACCCTTGGAAACCAGCGTCCCCGGCATGTTCGCGGCCGGTGATGTTCGGCATGGATCGGTGAAACGCGTAACGGCTGCGGCCGGTGAAGGCTCAACGGCAGTGGCAATGATCCACGAGCACCTGCGCCTCCTTCGGCATGGACCGGCCAGTGCGCGCCAGGGTGAGGGACAGTAAGAGTCCAGCAGGACAGTCGCTATCCCCTGCGGTGTAACGTAGGACGGCATCGGCACCAATTTCGCTATTTTTCCGTCCAGTCGCCGTGGCCATTATCAGCGTGGACTTGCGGCTCCTGACGGCCCGCCACACGGATCTGATCTGTGAGTGGGTCCGGACGAACAACTAGTTCCGTGCCACCTTGCTGGAATACTTCCCTGCGCTCGAGCGTGAGTCCGACTACTCCAAGAAGGCGCCCTGATCCTCTGGGCGGCTAGCAGACACCTCGAGCATCCGGCGGACAGGTATGACCCGGCCCACCAACTGGTTGAGGGAACGCGGCTGCCGGAACCGGTTCAAGCACACCCAAACTGACGTCAGGCAAGTAGGCGAAAAGTTGTCAGAGTAGAGTCCGATTCTGACTTTTCGGGCAACCGCTCGAGGAACTCTTAGATCGCAACCTGACGGTACCAATAATTCCCTCGCTCGCAGCAGCCGACATAGCGCTGCATTACGGCGTCCGGACGGTCCGGGGAAGTATCTGGCATCCCGGTTTGTCGATGGGCCACTTCTGCGGGGCTGGGTCGATACTGTCCCAATGCTCCTTGACCGTTTCCGACCGTTCCACGTTCGGTCCACCCAAGTTCGGTCAGGAATTTCCCGGGCCGGCTTCGACATTCGCGTTGGGTTCAGCCCATTCAAGCGCTGCAACGATATGCCCTTCGTTGGGCAGTGCCTGCTGTTCGTCTGGGGGAACTCTGTCATAGGTGTATGCGGCGACGGCCATGGTGAGGTGGAGCGTCCGAGACTGTACCGGACGCTGCGGTCATTCTTGGTACCGCAGATGAGGATCCCTATGGTTTCGTTGTGATGCCCGCGCCGAAGTAGGTCATCGACGAGGGCGACGTAGTTCCGCGAAGACATTACGTACTCCGTGGCTCAACCGTTCGTCGCCTCTCGGACGTGGCTCGCGCCGGTTCGCCCAGGTCAATGTATGAAGACGATCTTTCCGATCAGGTTGCCTTCAAGCATCTTGGTGAAGCCTTTGATGGCTTCGCCAAGTGGCAGTACTGTGTCGATCGTTGGGCGTATCCCGGTTCCCACAAGGAATCGGGTGAGTCTTTCGAGTTCGTCCCTGGTGCCCATGGTGGAGCCAAGGATCTTCAGTTGGGTGAAAAAGAGCCGATTCAAGTCGGTTGCTGCAGTGCTGCCTGAAGTTGCCCCGCACGTGATGACGGCCCCGCCGGGTCGCAGCGCCTTGAGGCTATGTGCCCATGTTGCCTGCCCCACAGAATCAAAGACGGCGTCCACCCGGTTCGGGAGCCGCGCACCGCTATCAAAGGCCTGCTCCGCCCCGAGAGTCAATGCGTGGAGCCGTTTTTCCTGGCTGCGGCTGGTAACCCACACCCGGAACCCGCTAGCTGATGCCAACGATGTCAATGCTGTGGAGACCCCTCCACCGGCTCCTTGGATCAGGATGGTGGATCCGGGCGCTGCTGGCGAGACAGAGAACAGCATTTTGTAGGCAGTCAGCCAGGAGGTGGGCAGGCAGGCGGCTTCTTCCCAGCTCAGTTCCGCTGGTTTGGGGACTGTGCTTCCTGCGGGCACCCATACGTGGTCGGCCATGGTTCCCGGATACCGTTCCGAGAGGACTGTGCGTTCAGGGTCCAGCGTTTCGTCGCCACGCCACCCAAGGCTCGCAACGACGGGATGGATAATCACCTCGTTGCCGGCCGCATCCACTCCCGCGCCGTCACAGCCCAGCACCATCGGCAGATCCTCTTTGTCGAGTACGCCTTTGAGGGAGAACAGGTCGTGGTGATTCAGGGCGGAGGCTTTGAGCGTGATCTTCTCCCAGCCCGTGGCTGGAGCTTCTGTGTCCGGCACGTCCCCGATCGCGAGTCCGGCAAGTGGATCGTCAGGGGCGAGCGATGTTGCATAGACTGCACGCATTCTTGTCTGCCTTCTCGGGCTGAGTCTCTGGCTCGCCCCGTTTTGGGTGGGCATCTTGTTGAGGGTTTAGAAGGTTTAACGGTACGGACCACCCACGGTCCGGGGGCACCGTGGGTCAGGCGGGCAGCAGATCCAGAGGGTTCCGTTCCCTCCGATCCCGCCTGATCCGTGCTCGGCGCATCCTGTCGTTCCGTCGTTGGTGCGCTTCCCGGAAGCGCCTCCTTTCGATGGTGTCGGAGGGCTTGAATTCGGGCACGGGCGTCGGTTGATTGTTGTCGCCGATGGCCACCATGGTGAAGTACGAGCTGTTCGTGTGCCTGACGCTTTGCTCGTGGAGACTTTCGCTGAGAACGCGGATTCCGACTTCCATTGACGTTCGTCCGGTGTAGTTGACGGAGGCCTGGAACGTTACGAGTTCACCGACCTGGATGGGTGCGATGAAGTCCACGCGGTCCACGGAAAGAGTGACGACGTAGGTGCCGGCGTAGCGGGTCCCGCAGATGTATGCGACCTGGTCGAGGTACTTGAGCAGGACTCCGCCGTGGACTTTCCCTGAAAAATTAACCATGTCCGGCGTCATGAGTACCCTCATGGACAGCCTGCCCTTTTCGTCGACGACCTCCTCAAGAGGGTTTTCCGTGCGGTTCATTTCGTCTTTCTTGGACCTGTGGGCGTGCAGTACGGATTGTTGCGCGGATCCGGGCTGGAATCTGCTGGTGATTGTTTGCGTCCCGGGGCCGCGGCCGCGGGTGGATCGGTTGTCGAGACGCTGCCGGGTGCCGCGCGAATGGCACCATTGGGGTGTGTGGAAGCTATTTTGGGTTGCTAGCGGGCCCGGGACCGGGCCGCCGCCGGGAGCGTTCGCAGCGGAGGTCCGACCCCGAGCCCGGTTGCACTGAGGGTTGGCAGGATTTTAGGGGGCGGCTACGCGCCGGTAAGGGTTTCGGCTGCCTGCACGGTCTTCCAGGAGGGCATGTAGGAGCCGCCGTGGCCGTCCTTGGCGAATGCGTTGACCAGCCGGCGTCCGAGCATTGTTTCGTGGATTTCGCTGGTGCCGTCGAAGATCTGGGTTGCTTTGGCGTCCCGGTGCAGCCGTTCGACCCGGGAATAGGCGATGAGGCCCGAAGCGCCGAAGATCTGCATGGCCTGGTCTGTGTGTTCGCGGGCGAGGTCGCTGGCGGTCATCTTGGCAATCGAGATGATGTCCTGGTCTCCCCCGGTGCCCTGCATGTAGGTTTCGGTGGCGCGCATCGCGAGTTCCCTGGCGGTGTGATAGGCAGCGCGCATACGGCCGAGCTTGATCTGGATGCTGGGCAGGTCGCCGATGCGCTTGCCGAATGCAGTACGTGTAGCCGCTCGTTCCACGCTGACTTCCAGGGCGCCGCGCAGCAGACCGCAGGCATAGGAGGCGGCGTCAATGCGTGCCATGTTCAGGCCGTCCATCATGCCGGCGAAGCCATCCACCTGGAGGGCATTCCCCGCGGGGACCACGACGTTGTCGAAGCGGAGGGTGCCGTTGGTCAGGCCGCGGAAACCCGAGAGCTCGGGACCCGGCTCGCCCGCGGCTCCCTTGCTGGACATGTCGACCACGAGCGCGATTGTGGGGGCGTCTCTGTCTGTGGACTCCAGCTTGCACAGAACGATGGCGTAGGACGCTACCGGAGCGAACCCGACCCAGCATTTCTGGCCGCTGAGGATGTAATTGTCACCGTCCCTGCGCGCCACCGTCAGCATGCCCCGAAGGTCCGTTCCTGCCTGCGGCTCCGTAAGGGCGAAGGAGCCGTAGGCGCGGCCTTCGATGGTGGGCTGCAGCCAGCGTTCTTTGACGGCCGGAGCCCCATACCGCGAGAGCAGATAGGCCACGAGCCGCATGACGCCAAGTTCCATGGCTACAGGGGGGCAGACACTGGCGATGCGCTCCGTCACGTCATGAACCAGCGGCATCCGCGAGAGGTCCAGGTCCAGATTCTCGTCAAAGATCAGTTTCACGAGACCCAGCGCTGCGCCTTCGTCCAGAATCTGCTTGTCGAATTTGGCGTTTCTATCCATGATCTCGGCACGCTCGGCCAACTTGGTGGCGAAGTGTTCCACGTCGGCCAGGACCTGCTCGGGGGCGAAGGCGGTCGCGATACTCATGCGCCTGCTCCGATGCTGCGGGTACCGGGGGTTACGGTGGTGATCGTTGTCATTTGTCTCTCTCCTGGATGGTTCGATTTATGTGATGGCCGGGCCCGTGGTGGGTCCCGGATGCGTGGTCAGGTTGGTCATTGGGCGGCAGGTCCATGGCTCTGCGGGTCCGCCCTGCGCTCAGGGATGATGGCCGCCGGGCTGTGGCTCCGGCTTTCGGTGCGGAAGGACGTTTCCCAGAAGCGGGCAAGCTCTCCGGCCAACTGCTGGGTCAAAACACTGCGGCGGATTTTTCCCACGCTTGTCGAGGGCATCTCGGATCCGAAGATGACAACTTTCGGGCACATGTGCGGCTCGAGCCGTTCGGCGCACCAGGCAAGAAGCTCTGCTTCGGTCAGGTCCCCGCTGGCGATCACGAACACGGCGATTTCCTCGCCCTGCCAGCGGTTGGCGAAGGGAACCGCTGCGGCGCTCTGGACCAGCGGGTGAGTTGCGACGACCTCGTCGATCAGCTGGGGCGCGATATTCAGGCCTCCACGGACGATACTTTCCTTCAGACGTCCTTCCAGGAAATACCAGATCTTTCCATCGGCCGCGCGTTCCCAGTATCCCCGGTCGCCGGTGTGGAACCAGCCGCCGCTGAATGCTTCGGCGTTCGCGGTGTCATTGTTGGCGTAGCCGTTCATGAGCATGCCGCCGCGTGCCACTATTTCCCCCCGCACGCCTTGATCGCACGGGATCCCGTTGGAGTCTACGACGTCCACCTGGGCGTGAGGAACGGCCGTGCCGATGGATTTCCGAAGCCCGGGCTCAAGATATCCGCCCGTCCGTGGCGGTGTGGCGGTCAAGACGGCTGTGGTCTCCGACAGGCCGTACAGCTGCCGAACCGGTATCCCGAAGCGCTGCTCGAATTCGGATGCGGCAGTGGAGCGCAGCGGACCGCTTCCGGAGATCACTTCCTTCATCAGCGGCGCAGGGTGGTCCCCGGCCTCACTGGCGAGCAGATATTCCAGCACGGTCGGCACGATGCTGCTTGTCGTGGTCCGTGTTTCGGCGGCGATGGGCCAGAACGTGCTTCCTCGGAACTTGTCGACCAGCACCGTCGATCCCCCGACAAACCAGGGCAGGAAGCTGTTGATGAGCAAACCGTTGGCGTGGCTTATGGGCAGCACGGTCAGCACCCTCGTTTCCTGCGTCCAGCCGAACGCTTCCTGCATTGCATGGCAATTGAGCAGAATGCTGCGCATCGGGATGATGATTGCTTTGGGGCGGCCACTTGTTCCGCTGCTGTGCATGCGCAGGGCCGGAGCGTCCAGCGGTCCTCCGATCACCGAGGGACGTTCCCGCCGCTGAGTGGACATCAGACCGCCAACAACGATCGCATCCGCAGACGCATGACGACGCGCCCTGGCAACCGATTCCACACCAGAATCCACGCCTATCCATCGCGCCCCGCACTCCTGCAGGATTTCATCGTGTCTCTCGTCGCCGTCCCGCGGGTCAAGAGGTACCAGGCAGCCGCCGAGCAGCCAGACCGCGAAGGTCAGGGCCAGCGTTTCGGCCGAGTTGTGAGCCAGAACGGCCACACTGTCACCGGCCCTAACGCCATGTCGGGTCAGTTGGTCGGCCACGTTGTAGACCGCATTCCGCCACTGACCCACGCTCCATTCCGCCCGCGTTCCCTGGCCTCGGCTAACAGCGATCAGGAACGTCCGGTCATCGTCTTTTCGGCTGCGGAAGAACGCCGCAAAATCCGCCCAGGGTGGCGAGTAAGCGTCTATATCGCGCCGTGCAACAGGTTCGGCTGCCGTCGGCCGGCAGCGCTGCTCAGTCATCATGTGGAACCTTTTCTGAATGCGGAACACTGGTCGCGTTGATCGCGCCTGAACTGCAAATAGTCGTGAAATCAGAGTGCTCGAAAATAGATTTCCTCGCTGCGTCCGACATATCGATCAGTGCTTGATATGTAGAACGCTAGCGTGGGCTGGATCACGTCGCAAGTGGCGTCCGATCCTCACGGCAGGAATCTGGGTCCGGGAAGTCACCGACCGGCGGGCCTCGCTGGTGTCAGACTTTGTTGTCTGGGTTCTGGAGTCGGCCGTCTACCCTGCGGGGGATGCGCAGGGGGTTGGTGTCCTGCAGCTGGCCTGGCAGGAGGTGCTGGGGCAGGCCCTGGTAGGCGACGGGTCGCAGGAAGCGGAAGATGGAGGCGGTTCCGACGGACGTCGATGTCACTGAGGTGGTCGCCGGGTAGGGGCCGCCGTGTTGCTGGGCGTGGGTGACCGACACGCCGGTCGGCCATTGGTTCCATAGGATGCGCCCGGATTTGCGGGCGAGCGAGCGAACCAATTGCGGGGCGATGTCATCGTCGTCTTCCCCGTGCACGGTGGACGTCAGCTGTCCGTCGATGATCCGGGCGATCTGGAGCAGTTCGGATTCGTCCTCGTAGGTGACCACGAGGGCTGCCGGGCCAAAGCACTCTGCGAGGAGTTTCTCGGGTTCGGCCAGTACATGGGCTGCGGTTGTGTGCAGGAGGGTCGGCGTCGGCGGGTTCTCATACGCTGCCGGCTCCAGGACCAGGGGCTCTACTTCTTGATGTCCGCTGAGTGTCTGCAGGGCTTCGACGTAGCCGGACTGGATGCGCTCGTTCAGCAGCATGGCGGCGGCGGGGTGCGAGGCGGTAGCAAGGCTGCCGGCGATGTCTGATTCGGCAGGTACGAACAGGATGCCTGGTTTTGTGCAGAACTGGCCCGCTCCGAGCGTGTAGGAGTTTACGAAGTCGGTCACGATTTGTCCGCTCCGCTTTTGGGCGGCGGCCCGGGTGACAAAGGTGGGGTTGACGCTGCCGAGTTCTCCGTAGAAGGGAATCGGGTCAGGCCTGGAGTTGGCCAGGTCGAACAGTGCCCGCCCGCCAGGGATGGAGCCGGTAAATGAGCTGGCCTTCACCCTTGGATCAAGGAGCGCATCGCGTCCGGCTTGGGTGCCGAAGATGACGTCGAAGAGCCCTGCGGGGGCGCCAGCGTGAGCGAGGGCGGCGGCCATAATGTCTCCCGTTCGCTCCGAGAGCCGGGGGTGACCCGAATGTGCTTTGACGATGACGGGGCAGCCTGCTGCCAGAGCAGAAGCGGTGTCGCCGCCTGCGACGCTGAAGGCAAACGGAAAGTTGCTGGCGGAAAACACCAGCACAGGACCCAGGGGCTCCAGGGTGCGCCGGATCTCGGGGCGCGGGCCCATGCCCCAGGCCGGATCGGCATGATCGATGCGTGCGTCCAGGTAGCTTCCTTCATCCAGGACTTCGCCGAATAGGCGGAGCTGGAAGGTGGTGCGTTTCAGTTCCCCTTTCAGCCGGGCCTCGGAGAGGTGGGTCTCCTCGCGGGCGACCTCGATGAGCTCGTCCGCCGCGCTGTCCAGGTGGTCGGCGACGGACAGGAGTACTGCGGCGCGCTCTTGGGGAGTGGTCTCAGCCCAGATGACGGCCGCGTCTGCTGCCTGGGCAAGAATGCTGTTGAGCTTGTCGGTGCTGGTGGGGGCGGGTGTGGTGCTGGTCAGTGTCATCGGTTCCTCGATGGTCATTGGCGAGAGTGGGCGTGCCGCAATGCACGGCGCTCACCGGGGAATTGGAGTGGTTAGATTGCCGGTTCCTGTTTACAGAGGCGGCCAGCTGAGGCCGGTGACGGCTGTGCGTTCGCTTTGGGCCGCGACCCTGGCTGCCAGTTCAGGGTCAAGCCCCTGACGGACCAGCACCTTTTCGGTGCGCGGCTCCATGTCGGTTTGGCGGCGTTCCGGACCGTCCTGGAACGCCGGAATCACGGGTACCGATTCCAGGGTGAAGCCGGGATCCCGGCTGATGATCTGCTCAAACGAGGCCAGTTCATGTGGTTCTAGAACGGGGGTGACGCAGGCGTCGACCTCGGCGAAGATTCGGGCCCACTCCCCCATCGGTTTTGTTCCGAATGCGTCAGTGAGTGACTCTTCGATGGACGGCCACGTTGCCCGGTCGAAATGGTCCGGTACTGCCCCCAGGTCAAGGGTGTTCCACAGTTCTGCGAAGAAGGCCGTTTCGAGGGCTCCGACTGCTACATAGCGGTTGTCTGAACAGCTGTAGCACCGGTAGAACGGTGTGGTGCCTGTCAGGACACCCTCGCCCCGGCGGGGCAGGGTCGGGGTGTGCCAGTCAGCAAAGTTCATCGCCATCATGGACAGGACACCGTCCACCATGGCCGAGTCGATATAGCGTCCTTTGCCCGTCTTGGACCGTTCGTAAAGGGCGCTGACGATGCCGAAGGCTGAGAGCATGCCTCCGCCGCCCAGATCGGCGACAAGATTCAGCGGCGGAACCGGCGGCTGGTCGGCCGGCCCAAACGTGCCCAGGGCTCCGGCAGCGGCAAGGTAGTTGATGTCATGACCGGCGCGCTGGGCAAGGGGTCCGGTCTGGCCGTAACCCGTGACGCTGCAATAGACGAGGCCGGGATTTATTTTGGACAGCTCCTCGTAGCCTGCGCCCAACCTCTCCGCCACCCCTGGACGGAAGCCCTCCATGAAGACATCGGCCTCTGAGACCAACTGGCGCAAGGCGTGCCGGCCGTCGTCGCTCTTGAGGTCAAGGGCGATGAATTCTTTTCCCCGTGACAGTGACGGTACCGGGAGGCCGGAGCGGCCCCCGCCGATGACTATAACTTCAGCGCCCAGGTCGGCCAGAAGCATGCTCGCGTAGGGCCCGGGCGCGAGGCGGGTCATGTCCAGCACCCGGATTCCGGCCAGGGGGCCTGCCGGGTCGCTGATTTCTGCGCCGCTAATCTGCGGACTATCCGCTGCTTGTGTAGATGCTTCAATCACGTGGTTACTCCTTGTTCATGCGACGTCTGAATGCGGGCGCGGATGCCCTACCCGCGCATGCGCTGGCTGCTTGGTCGTCTGTGCCGGGTTTTGGTGCCGCGGTGGTTTCTAGCTGGTGGTCTTTAGCCGCTGGCTGGTTGTGTCGGCGTAGGGCGTGCTGTCCTCGTCGCCGGCCGGGGGCTCCTGGTCGTATTTCTTGCCGAGTTCGGAGAGATCCAGCCGGTTGGTTTCCTTCATGGCGATCACGCAGATCACCGAGATGACGCACATAGCGATCATGAACAGGGCCACACCCTCGTAGGATCCGGTCTCGGCAATTACCCATGCGGCCACAATGGGTGTCGGGGCGCTGGCGGCCAGGGTGCCGATCGTGTAGCCGAAGGAGATGCCGGTGTAGCGGATTTTCGTCTCGAAAGCTTCGGCGAAGAACGCCGCCAGCGGCCCGTAGGAGGTGGCGAATGCGAGGCAGAAGACCACGAACCCGAGCAGTGCCAGGACGTAGGATCCGGTGTTGACCAGCCAGAACCACGGGAAGGTAAAGAGCAGCATGGCGATGACGCCGCCGAGAAAGACGGGTTTGCGGCCGAGTTTGTCCGAGAGCTTTCCGAACAGCGGCAGGGCGAAGAACGTGACGCCCATTGAAATCAGGACGATGCCCAGCATCTCGTTGCGCGAGAAACCCACGGTCTGGACGCCGTAGCTGAGGCCGAACACCGTGGCTCCGTAGAAGGTGACGCCGATTGCAAAGTAGGAGCCACAGATCAGGAGAATCTGCTTCGGGTAGTGGCGAAGAACGACCAAGATGGGCATCTTCTCGGTCTTTTCCTGCTGTTTCAGTTGATCAAATACCGGGCTTTCCACGACCTTCAGCCGAACAACCAGGCCGATCACGACGAAGACGCCGCCAACCAGGAACGGGACGCGCCATCCCCAGGCGAGGAAGGCCTCGGACGAGAGACCTGCCATGAGAAGGAAGACTGCGTTGCCCAGCATCAGGCCTGCGGGAACGCCCATCTGCACCCAGCTGCCGTAGTAGCCGCGCTTGTTGGCAGGGGCGTGCTCCACGGTCATCAGGATGGCACCGCCGACCTCGCCGCCCAGCGCAAGTCCCTGCACGAAGCGCAAGGTGACCAAGATAATGGGCGCCGCGACGCCGATGGTCTGGTAGGTGGGAAGAAGGCCGATGGCCAGGGTGGTGAGGCCCATCAGCGTCAGTGTGATGATAAGCATGGACTTCCGGCCGATCCGGTCGCCGAAATGGCCGAACAGGATTCCGCCCAGTGGTCGGGCGATAAATGCCGCGGAGAACGTGGCGAACGCCAGCAGCGTCCCCACCAGCGGGTCGAAGTCGGGGAAAAAGATCTTATTGAACACAAGCCCTGCGGCCGTGCCGTAGATAAAGAAGTCGTACCATTCGACCGTGGTGCCCACACCACTGGCCAAACCGACTTTCTGCATTTGGGACATTCTGGACATGCGATGGCCTCCTTGCCATTTGGGTGGGAAGGCTTAGAAATCTGCGTTCCCGAAAAGTCCACCGAATCGCTCGTCTAATATTTCAGACGGGTTCTGGTATATGGACAAATCGTTGCACGGGGTGAGTCGCGAGGTCAACCCCCTCGTCTTGCTTGTCGGTAAGCGGCGACATGGAAGCGCCGGGCGGGCCCGAGGTGAGTGGGCAGGAAGAATTATGCCGACCTCCCAAGTGCTTGACGGCACCGGGAATGATTACTAGGCTGTTTGTTATTCCAGACACTGTCTGAAATTTCGTACACAATCGGGAAGGGCCCCGATTGAACCGGGCGATTGTGGCTGGGGACGCAGAGTTGCGGAACCAACTAACCACAGCGTAGGCACGCACCTGAGGGGCCAGAAGCCTGAACCCCAAAAGCGGTGCCACTCTGGCCGCCGGAACGATCCACACCACGAGGAGACCACCATGAAAGCAGCCGTCCTATTTGAGGCCAGGACCCCGCTCCGCATCGTAGACGTAGATCTGGAGCCTCCCCGCCGAGGCGAAGTCAGGATCCGCATTCAGGCGGCGGGGGTGTGCCACAGCGACCTTCACTATATGAACGGGGACCTGAACGGGAAGCTTCCTGCCGTCCTGGGGCATGAGGGGGCTGGCATTGTGGTGAGCGTCGGTGAAGGCGTGACACGCGTTTCCCCGGGGGATTCTGTCATCACTACCTGGCGTCCCCGCTGCGGCGACTGTGAATTCTGCACCAGCGGGCGCCCCGCATTGTGCGTGGCCGGCAAGGTGCAGGCAACCACGGGCGGGCTCGTGGACGGAACTTCGCGCCTGAGTCTGGACGGGCAGAAGGTCCACCACCTTATGGGCGTTTCGTGTTTCGCTGAAGAATGTGTGGTCTCCGAGCGCTCCGTGATCCGAATTTCATCGGAGATACCGCCGGAAATCGCCGCCATTACCGGATGCGCCGTCATTACCGGCGTTGGAGCAGCACTGAATCTGATGAAGGACTCCACTGGGGAGGCGGCCCTCGTCATCGGAGCCGGCGGAGTCGGACTGAGCGCCATCATGGGCCTGAACCTTATCGGTGCGCATCCTATTATCGCGGTGGACACCGTCGACGCCCGGCTCGACCTTGCCCGCGAGGTCGGCGCTACGCACACGATCAACTCTGTGACGCAAGATCTGGAAGCGGAGATCGCACGGATATGCCCGAGGGGGCTCAAATGGGCGCTGGATGCGGTGGGAATCCCCGCCACTCTCGCCCAGGCAGTGAACAACGTCGGAACCTCCGGCACCGTAGTGGCCGTGGGCCTGGGCCGGGCAGGAACATCCTTCGAGGTTCCCGTCAACGCCCTCGTCCAGCAGGAAAAGCGCATCATAGGAAGCCTCTACGGCTCCTCCAACACCCTGGTGCAGGTACCGAAGATCCTCGAGCTATTCACGGCGGGCAAGCTGCCGCTGGAGCGGCTGGTCGGCGACAGGTTCGACCTTTCGCAGATCAACGAAGCGTACGAAGCGCTGTCCACCGGAGCCACGGGACGCGCCGTCATCCTGCCCTCAGCCGACGCTCCGGACTATCGTGTGGACAGCGACCCCAGGTTCGTCGAAATCTCCCGGGCCCCCCTGACGACCAGCTTGACGTAGTCCTCCCTCTGCTTCTCGCCCCACCGCAGAGTGGGGGTGGAGATGCTCATGGCAGCAACGCAGGCGCCGGAGCGGTCAAAGATGGGGGCAGCGACACAGGCGACATTCTCATTGGATTCGCTGTTCTCCTCGGCCCATCCCCGTTCCCGCGCCGTCGCCAGCTCGGCCAGCAGCCGCTCACGGCTATTGATGCTTTGCGCAGTCATGGCAGGAAGGGCCGCATCATCAGGAAACAGGGCGTCCAGCTCTTCGGGAGGCAATGACGACAGCAGCATCTTTCCTCCGGCGGTGCAGTGGGCGGGGAGACTACTCCCAACATCGGAGACAAGGCGAATGGAATGCGTGCTGTCGATCCGCACGATGAACACGGCAAATCGTCCCTCCCTGACGACGATCTGCACGGTCTCTCCGCACTCCGCGGCGACCTTGCGGGCACTGTCCCGACCCAGGGCGGCCAAGTCCAGTCCACGTTCGTACGCACCGCCCAGGCGGAACGCCCGGACCCCGAGGACGTAACGGCTCGGTGGTTCCGAAACCGCCTGGAGGTAGCCACGATCCGCCAGGGCACCCACCAGCTCGTGGGCGCTGGCCCGGGGAATACCGAGTTTCTCGGTGATCTCGGGAACACGGAGACCATTATTCGGCTCCAAAAACAACTCGAGAATATCCAAGCCCCGCCGAAGCGCGGGGGCAGTGGTGCGGTTCATGTTCTCCCCAATCCTGAGTCAGGCACCGCCGGCCGGTAGACGCCGCACCGGCCAAACAGTAAGCTTTACAAATATCGGACACCGTCTGAAGTATCAGACATAATCGTACACCCGTTTCACAACCAACAGACGGTACCAGACACGATCTAACCGACTGGACAAAGGAGTTGCATGTCGACGTCACAGTTTTTGGAAGCTCAGTCGCGGATGCTCACACGCATTCAGGCCACCATAGACGCCGGGCTTCCCGGTGTTCCGCACTGGGCCGACACGGAGACCGGAGAATGGACCACCACCCCCGACGGCGACTGGACCGGTGGCGGCTGGGTTGGACAGCTGTGGCTGGCCCACAGCATCGACCCGGCCAGATTCAGCCTCACTGACGCTCGCCGCGCCCTTGAGCTGATCACACCACGGATGTTCAAGCAGACCGTCTTTAAGGGGTACGGCTTCTACTGCGGTGCCGCAATAGGAGACCTCCTCACCGGCGATCCGCACGCCCGCGAAAAAGCCCTGCAGGCGGCAAAGTCCCTCGCAGAGATGTTCGATGAACGACTCGGACTCATACCCTTGGGCGAGGATGCCGAGGAGGCATCCTCGACCGGTGCGGCTGAAAGCAGCATCGACTCTCTTCTGGCCAGCCCCCTCCTGTTCTGGGCGGCGTCCGAACTGAGCGATGACCGCTTGGAGGAAGTGGCCATCCGCCACACTCAAAGAGTGCTCGAGAATCACGTGAGGGAGGACGGATCGGTCGTCCAGTCATCCACCCTAGACCCCTCGACAGGTGCAGTCCTGAAAACCCACACCCACAAGGGCTACAGCGACACCAGCACCTGGGGCCGCGCCCAAGCGTGGGCCATGATTTTCAGCGCCCACGCTGCGGTCGTGCGCCCCACTGAACCCATGTGGCGCGAATACGCACGTCGCACGGCTGACTGGTGGATCGCCAACGTTCCGGCGGACAGAATTTCCTTCTGGGATTTCGCGGACCCGGCCATACCGGACACAAGCCGCGACACGGCTGCCAGCGCCATCGCCACTGCGGCCTTACTCCGGCTCAGTCATGCCCTGGGGGCAAGGGACGGCTCACGCTACGCACAAATGGCCCGCGAGACGGCATCAGCACTCGTCTCCGGCTACCTGACGCCCTGCCGCCCGAACGACACCCGGCCCAGCGGCATCCTGACCGGAGGATGCTTCACCCGCAGAAGCACAGTCAGAAGCGTAGACGCCGCAACCGACGTTGAACTCATCTTCGGCAGCTACTTCCTGTTCGAATCGTTGGCCGTTCTCGCCGGGTCAATACCCGCCGGCCGCATATAGTCCCGCCCCGAAACCCAGGCACAGGAGCAGAACCACCATGACCGCTATCCGATCACTCCCGCTGGCAGGCATCCGCATACTGGACTTCAGCCAAGTGCAGTTCGGCCCGATGGCAACACAGATCCTCGCCGACTTCGGCGCCGAGGTAACAAAGGTCGAGCGTCCGAAGCTCGGTGACATCAGCCGCACCATCGACGTCCGATCCAGCGGCATTGAAGACAGTGCCAGCTTTCTGGCAGTCAACCGTAACAAACGCTCGCTCGTCCTAGACATGAAGAACCCACGCGCCATGGGCATCGTTCACGAGCTGCTAGAAAAAACAGATGTCATCGTCATGAACTTCCGCGCAGGCGTGGCGGAACGCATGGGCCTCGGCTACGACTCCCTGCAGGAGAAGTACCCAGGCCTGATCTACGCCTCCGGCACAGGCTTCGGCGAGAGCGGTCCAATGAAAAACATGGGCGGACAGGACATGGCGCTCCAGTCCTTCAGCGGATCCACCTGGCACAACAGAGACGACACGGGCCGCCCGGGAATATTCCCGATCCCCTTCATCGATTTCGGAGCAGGCATGGCCCTGGTACAGGGGATCCTGATGGCCCTCGTCGAGCGATCAGCCTCGGGCAAAGGGCAACGAGTCGACGTATCCCTGCTGGACACCGCTCTGTTCGCCCAAATGAACGAATACACACAGTGGATGATGAGGCGCTTCGAGATCAACTGGGAAAGGGACAACCTCGTCGGCTCCTTCAAAACCTCCGACGGATGGGTCAACATCGTCGGCCTCTTCCGCCCGGACCCCCTCGAAGCAGTATGTGATGCTCTGGGCATCGAAAACCTCGCCACCCGACCCCAATTTGCAACCTCGGAACTCCAGATGGAAAACAGGGAAGCCCTGTGGTCGATTTTGGACCACGAACTGAGCAGGTTCACTACCGACGAAGCCGTCCAGAAACTCAGCGCCCGCAGCGTCCTCTGCGCACCGGTGCTGGACTACGACGAAGTACTGGCCCACCCCCAAGTCATAAACAACGACATCATCCGGACAGTGGACCACCCAACTGCCGGGCCCATCAAAGTCATCGACAACCCGATCCGCCTGTCCGCCGCAGGCAGCAGGGAGTACTCCCCCGCACCCCTGCTCGGACAACATTCGGAGGAAATCCTGGCTGAGCTCGGCTACTCATCCGCCGAGATCGATGAACTTCGCGTCGACGGCCTCATAAGCAGCCCCTCCCGACCCAGCTTCGCTTAAGGCAACAAGGCCATGTCCTCGGCAAGAACTGCCCAGGCAGCGCTCCGCTAACGCCGACGCCGGTGGCAGATCCCACGAACGTCGGAGCATCCACAGGGAGCAGCAAATCGCTGTAAACCGGAAGGGCTTCGATGGCGGCGCACACCCCGTCATCGAAGCCCCCACAACGCCAACCAGAGCTTGCAAACAAAATAGAACCAGGAACGCCAATGAGTCCCCAGTCTTCATCCTTTCCTGCTCCGGTTTTTATCAGCAGCTGTGACATCCAAAGGGCTGTTCCCTTCCCGGATGCCGTCAAATTGCTCGAGAGTTTCCTCTTGGCAGGCTTTGATCCTGAACGTGATGGCCTGCGTTCGACACTAAAGACCGACCGGGGGCTTTTCCTACAGATGCCCTCCACCGCGGGAAACTACACAGGAACGAAGCTGCTCACCTTAAGCCCCGAAAATGCATCCTCCAACCTGCCCGTGATTCAAGGCCTCTACGCACTTTTCGGCGGCCCGGACCAGCGCCCGCTGGCGGTCCTTGATGGTACGGCACTGACAAATCTTCGCACTCCCGCCGTATCTGCCTTAGGCGCATTACGACTGACCTCACCAGGACCCAAGAATCTCCTGATTTTCGGTACCGGACCACAAGCTTGGGAACACATCAAGGCCTTCAGCACCGTACTAACACTGAACCGTGTCGGCATCGTAGGGCGGAACCCAGATGCTGCAAAGTCATTGTCTGCCCGCGCAGCCGGACTCGGGCTAAAGTCCAGGGTCTGCAGCACCGAAGAGGTCGCGAATGCCGATCTCATCATCTGTTGCACCGGCTCAGCCGAGCCACTCTTTGACGGTTCACAGGTAAAAGACACCGCAGTCGTCATCGCCATAGGCTCACATGAACCGGCACGACGCGAACTGGATGACGCCCTCATGGCACACGCGAGCATCTGCGTCGAATCACTACGCACTTCACAGCTCGAAGCAGGCGACATCATCCAGGCGATGGAGTCTGGCGCAATCGAAGGCCCGGAAAGCCTCATCACACTGGCTGACATCGTGTCCGGCCATAAGCGCATCCCACATGGGCGACCCGCCGTGCTAAAGACCACCGGCATGCCCTGGCAAGATCTAGCCATCGCCACCGCTGCCTACGAGGCAATCGCCTCGGAAGTCAGCGACTCTGTCTTGGTTTCATGACAGTTCATGTGTGCTCCCTGTACAGGGTGGCGCACGACATTCCCGGGTCTTTGGCTACTCGTGTGGCCTGTTGTCCGCTGTCTGTTGCCATCGGCGACCCAGGTCCTTGCCGGCGGCACGCTGTTTCCTCCGGTTGTCGTTGATCCGTTCCCGCCTGATCGCCAGCTCCATCTACGTCAACGCGGGCCATGGCGGTGAACACTATGCTGCCCATCGGAGTGCCGGTGTCGACTTTGCCATGAGTTCCACAACGGGGACATGACAGAAAGGTGCTTATCGGCCCCCGCGGTGGAGCCAGTAGTTGGTCTCCTCGGCCTCAGGGCCGGGTTCAGCCCACTCCAGGGCGGCGACAAGGTGCGCCTCGTTTGGGAGAGCTTGTTGTTCGGCTTCGGGAAGCTTGTCGTAGGTGGCGGCTTCCCCCATGGGGGACGTGGAGCGGCCGAGGCTGTAGCGGACGCTGCGGTCGTTTTTCGTGTCGCAGATCAGGATGCAGACGGTTTCGTTGTGGTAGTCGGCGGAGCATGTCGTCGACGAGGGCGATGTAGAAGTTGAGCTTGCCAGATTATGAGCAGTTGCGCATTACCGGCATATTCTGGCTGGAACTTGCCGGTCTTGAGCTCAACGACGACGTAGCCCGTTGACCGGAGTCGGACCCGTTGGTGTCCCACAGCCCGTGGCCGCGCGGACAGCAGGCCTCATATATCCAGTGCTTCGGCAATTGTGCAGACACTGTCCGCACAATTCGACGGCATCGGTCAGTCGTCGTCCAGTTCTAGGGCTGTGACGATCGCTTCGGGTGAAGGTAGGGCCTGCCGCTCAGCTTCCGGCAGCGCATCATAGGTGTAGGAAGTCACCCGCCAGCGGCTGTGCTGCGCCGTCCAAGGCATAGCGCACAGTGTGCCCGTTCTTGGATCCGCAGACGAGGATGCCCACGGCGGGGCGCTGCCGAGGAAGACTCATCTTGCCGTTGACGACCGACTCCTAAAAGTTCAGCTGCCCTAGATGTTCGGGTTTGAATTTTCCGGCCTTGAGTCCGACCACGACGTGGCGGAGCTGTTCGATGTGGAAGAAGAGCAGATCGACGTAATAGTCATCGCCGTCGACGTCGAAGTGGATCTGCCGGCCGACGAACGAAAAGCCGGGTCCCAACTCTTGGAGAGTCTCGGTGATCCTGCTGGTCAGGGCGTTCTCGAGTTCGCGTTCGGCGACTTCGCCGGAGAGGCCTAGGAACTCAACGTTGTAGTGGTCTTTGGCCATTTGCTGGGCCAGTTCGGAACCCTGGGCAGCCAGCTGGCGGTTGAAGTTTGATGGCGCCACGCCGGTGCGCTCCATCGAGCGGTTCATCATCAGCATTACGTTGCGGGACCACCCGTACTGGACGGCCGCAGCGGCGTACCAGTCACGCGGTTCTGCGGTGGCCGCACGTGCGGCGGCACCCCACTCGGCGACGGCGTCGGTAGCCGAATGAGGGGTGTCCTGCCATTCCTGGCGCAGTTTCGGCAGGGCCAGATCCTTGCCAGGTGTCCGCCACCGAACCACGCCGGCCGAACACCCGGCGTGGGCGCTCCGCCACACTGTAATGCTGCCCAGAAAAGAATGCACCGGAAGTTGCTAAAACGCTTGATCAGGCTTCGGATTGGCGCTAGATTACAGGTGATCAAACGCTTTAGCAGAATGGATCGACGCCGATGAACCGCTCAGTCTTCTTTCAGCCCTCCGATGGATGGGTCGGAGACCTTATCCCCTTCGAGAAGGACGGGGAGTTCTGGCTCTTCTACCTTCACGAGGTCCGCGGTGATCCAAAGCCGGGAACCTCGTGGAACCTTGTCACCACCAAAGACCTCACCCAGTTTGAGGACCAGGGCGTTTCCCTCAAGCACGGAAGTGAAACGGACCTGGACTTCAACGCCTACACGGGCAGCGTCGTCGTCGATGAAACCGGCGTCCAGCATCTGTTCTACACTGGCCAAAACCCGCGCAACCTTGGACCGGACGGTGCGCCGCTTCAGCTAGTCATGCACGCCACGAGCACAGATGGAATGCAGACCTGGGTGAAGCACCCGGAACTCACCTTCGGCGCCCCGGACGGCTACGAGTCCGGCGACTGGCGGGATCCGTTCGTCTTCCGGGACGAGGCCGCGGGCCAGTGGCGGATGCTGCTGGCCGCCCGGCACTCCACCGGGCCGGAACGCCGGCGCGGTGTCATAGCCCAGTGCGTCTCCAGTGACTTGATGACCTGGCAGCACACCGAACCGTTCTGGGATCCACGCCGCTATATCACCCATGAATGCCCGGACGTCTTCTCTTGGGGCGACTGGTGGTACATGGTCTACTCGGAGTTCTCCGAATCCTTCACGACCCGGTACCGCATGGCCAAGAGCCCCGACGGCCCATGGAGCGTACCGAACCTGGACAGCGTCGACGGGCGCGCCTTCTACGCCTCCAAGACCGCGGAGCGCGATGGACGCCGCTTCTTTTTCGGATGGATCGCCAGCAAGGAAGGGAACGCCGACGACGGGCCCTGGCAGTGGGCCGGCACGATGTCCGTCCTGGAGGCCCGGCAAAATCCCGACGGAACCCTGGGATTCGCCTTCGCCGACGAACTCGTTGACAGCTTCTGGGAGGACGTCCCGGTATCCCTGACGACCGAGTTGCCAGCGCGGCTGGAAGTTCCGGACGGGTACGCCGCCATCGTCTCCGACGAAGAGCTGCCGAGCCAGTTCTACGCCACGGCAGTCCTGGACATCGGACCCAACACCACTGAATGCGGGCTGTTGCTGCGCTCAAGCCAGGACGGGGACCGGTCCTACGTTCTGCGCCTGGAACCGAAGCGCGGCCGCATGGTGTTCGACCGGTGGCCGAGGAAGGTCACCGGTGACGCGCAATGGCACGTCTCCGGGGACATTCCGTTCGACATCGAACTGGAACGCCCCTGCGAACTGACTCCGGGAGAGCACACTCTCGAACTCGTCGTTGACGGTGACCTGTGCGTCGCCGTTCTGGACCGGCAGGTCGCTCTCAGCACCAGGATCTACGACTTGCCGGCGGGGCGGATCGGCGTCTTCACCGGCGAGGGGTCCGCAGCCCTTACCGAACTTCAGATACGTCAGCGCACAGACAACTAAACACACACCATTTTCGGCTCAAATCAAAGGAGATTGTCCCCATGAAAAAGTTATTCCGAACAGCCGCCGTCGCTACGGCCGCAGCCCTCGCCCTCGCCGGATGCGGCAGCGGAGGAGCCAGTGACCCTTCCAACGTCAGCCCCACCGGGGAGGTGAAAGCCCGTGAAATTTCGTGGCTGCTGTCCCGGCCGGCCGACGGGGCTGTCATCAACATCATGAAGAAGCTCGCCGAGGACTACGCCAAGGACCACCCGGGCTTCTCGCTCAACCTGATCACCACCCCGGACAGGCCCTCCTATATCCAGAAGCTTGAGACCCTAGCCGCCGCGAACAAGCTTCCCGAGCTCTTCGACACCGACGCCACACCCTTTGCCCAGCAGCTGGCCAAACAGGGCAAGATGGTCGACGCCGAAAAACTGCTGAAGTCCCTGGATGTCTACGACGACTACCGACCCAGCGCATTGGACTACCAGCGCTTCGACGACGGCTCCCTGCACATGATTCCGTTCCAGTTCGAGCTGGAATTCATTTGGTACAACAAGGCCCTGCTGCAGAAGGCCGGCGTCGCCGCTCCGAAGTCCCTGGATGACATTCCCGCCATGTGCACCGCCCTGCGCGCAGCCGGCATCACGCCCATCGCCATCGACGGCCAGGACCAATGGCCCCTGGAGCGGTATGTCGCCTACCAGCCCTTCCGTGAAGCCGGACCGGAGTTCATCCAGAAGCTCAAGAAGGGCGAAGCGAAGTTCGCTGACCCCGCCGGCCAGAAGACCGTCGAATGGCTGGCTTCGCTCGGCAAGGCCAAGTGCTTCCAGGATGGATTCTCCTCACAGGGCTACTCCGACGCGCAGAACCAGTTCACCTCGGGGCAGGCAGCGATGTACAACATCGGCACCTGGGAACTGCCCAGCCTGGCAACTGACAAGCTGAACCCGACAGTGCGAGCTGACATCGACTTCCTCACCCTGCCCACCACCGAGGGATCCGTCACCGCCGCCAACGAATTCGTCTCCCCGTCTGGCATTGGCATGGCCGTCAACGCCAAGACGTACGACCCGCTGGTGAGCGACTTCCTGAAGTTTGCGTTGACGAAGTACCCGTCCGAGTACGCGGCCACCGGTGCGCTTTCGCCGACTACCAACGTTGAGACGGCCGTTCCGGCCAATGCAACCCCGCTGTACAAGAAGGCCCTTGAAATGGCCAACGACCTCGGGGACAAGCAGGCCATGCCGTGGGACACCCAGCTCGACCCCACCACCAACGGCAGGCTGCAGCAGGAGCTCGTGCTCCTCGTCCAGGGCAACATCACGCCCGAACAGTTCACCACCACCATGGACAGCACCATCGCGCAGAACGCCCCGAAGTTCTTCAAGTAATCACAGCGGTGGGGGCTACGGCCCCCACCCGAAAGGCCCAGCCATGCTCCCCAACAGGTCACGACTCTCAGTCCTGGTGTTCCTGCTCCCACCCTTGCTGCTGTACGGCATCGCCGTCCTCTTCCCCATCATGCAGTCGCTGTTCCTGAGCTTCTTCTCCTGGAACGGCATCAGCGACATGGAGTTCGTGGGGCTCGCCAACTACGTACGGATGCTTACCGCAGACGACATCTTCTGGCGCTCGTTCTTCAACGCCCTCGGCTATCTCGCGATCTGCCTGGTGCTGCAGCTCGGCGGCGCCCTGCTCGTCGCCAGCCTCCTCACCTCAATGCGGCGCGGCCGCGAGCTCATTAAGACCCTCTACCTCCTGCCGGCTGTGATCTCCACGGTGGCCATCGCGTTCCTCTTCGTGCGGATCTACTCGATCGAACCGGTGGGCCTCCTCAACCAGCTCCTGCACTGGATCGGCCTCGGCGCCCTGGAACGCCCCTGGCTCTCTGACATCAACACCGTGCTCGCCGCAGTATCCGCGCCGGAAGGATGGCGGTTCACCGGGCTCTACATGCTCATCATCTACGCGGCACTGCTGTCCGTTCCAAAGGAGCTGGAGGAAGCGGCCCGGCTCGACGGCGCATCGCGGTGGCAGCTGTTCACCAAGATCCGCTTTCCCCACATCATGCCTGTCTGGATCACCACCACGATCATGGCAACTACCTACGGCCTGCGCGGATTCGACATTCCCTACCTGATGACTAACGGCGGCCCCGGGCAGTCCTCGGAGCTGCTGACCACGTACATGTACAAGACGGCCTTCACGAGCACCGACTTCGGATACGCCAGCACCATCGCCGTCTTCATCGTCGTCGAATGCCTGGTCGCCGTAGGACTCATCCTCTTCATGCTCAAACGAAAGGCGGACGCATGACCGCGCCAGCAGCCCCGATGACACGGCCCACCACCGCTTTGCCCGACAGCAGGCCTCCTGTCCGCAGGCGGCGCCAGCCCGACCTGTACAGCACTCTGTCACGAGTGCTCATTGCCCTCATCGTCATCGTGCAGGTCTACCCCCTGGCCTGGCTGTTCATCACCAGCCTGCGCACCGAGCACGATTTCGCGACCGGGGACCCCTTCGCCCTGCCCACATCGCTCACGTGGGAGAACTACGCCCGCGCTTTCGAGACCGGCAACCTGGGGATGAACATCCTCAACAGCTTCATCGTCACAATGGGCGCGAACTTCCTGATCGTGCTCCTGGGAATGATGGCCGCCTACGCGCTCCAGGTCCTGGGTTTCCGCTTCAGCAAGTTCGTCCGCGGCCTGTTCCTGATCGGCATCATCGTGCCCGTCCAGATCGCGCTCGTACCGCTCTTCATCGACTACTCCACGATCAACCTGCTCGACACCTATCCGTCGATGATCATCCCGCTGGCTGGGTTCGCCCTTCCGATGTCGATATACCTCTTTTCCTCGTTCTTTGAGTACATCCCCCGGGAAACGTACGAGGCGGCCTCCCTGGACGGAGCCGGACCGTACCGCATCTTCGGACTTATCACCCTCCCCCTCTCGGTAAATACTGTCGTGACGGTCGTTCTGGTCAACAGCATCTTCATCTGGAACGACTTCATCTTCGCCAACACCTTCGTCCTTTCCGAGGGGCTGAAGACCATCCCGCTAGGCCTGCAGAACTACATCGGGGCGATGGGAAAAACGGACTGGACGGCCACGTTCGCCGCCGTCTGTGTCACTATCACGCCGCTGCTGCTGGTCTTCCTCGTGCTCAATAAGGCAATGATCCAAGGCCTGGAAAGCGGGGCGACTAAGGGATGACGGCTATATCTGGCGGATATACTCCTGAAGGAGGGCACATGATTTCGCAGGAGAACAGTTCTGGCACGCCACTGGATGCGGCTGCCCCCGCAAAGCAGACCCAGCGCCGCCAACCCGTCACCCTCCGGCAGGTTGCCGAGGCCGCCGGTGTCTCCACAGCCACCGTCTCGCTGGTCGTGAACAAGAAAAAGGCCGCCCGCATCTCCGATGAGACCCGCAAGCGGGTACGGGACGCGATCCGGGACCTGGGCTACCGACCAAATGCCATGGCGCAAACCCTGGTCAGCGGCAGTTCCCGGTTCATCGGCCTCGTCGCCGACGCCATTGCCACCACCCCTTTCGCCGGCCAGATCATCCACGGCGCCCAGGATGAGGCCTGGAAGCACGGCTACGCCCTTCTCATCGCCAATACCGAAGGCAACCGCGAGCTTGAGACGGATGCGATTGCCATGATGCTCGAATACAAGGTCCGCGGCATCCTTTATTCGACCTGGTTTCACCGGGCCACCGACCTTCCGGCCCCCCTGCGGGAATCGGACTTCGTCCTCGTCAACTGCTTTTCTGCGGAACCCGGCACCAGGGCTGTCGTCCCGGATGAAGTACAAGGCGGACGTTCAGCCACAGAGATCCTGCTGAAGCATGGCCACCGCCGGATCGCCTTCATCAACGCCACCATCCCCGCCCCGGCGAAAGACGGACGCCTCCAGGGCTATAAGGAGGCACTGGAGGCCGAAGGCATTCCGTTCGACGGGAGCCTGGTCCTTGAGGCCTATCCCGATCAGGAAGGCGGGTACGGAGCGACCGAGGAGCTCCTCAACCGCGACGCCACAGCCGTGTACTGTTACAACGACCGGATGGCGATGGGGCTGTACGACGGGCTGCGCGAGCACGGGCTCTCCATCCCAGACGACATAGCAGTGGTGGGATTCGACAACCAGGAAGTCATCGCCGCCCACCTCCGGCCCCCACTGTCGACCGTCTCTCTCCCCCACTACGAACTGGGCGCAGCCGGAGTGAGAATGCTCCTGGGCCTCGAAGATGCACAGGCCGCCACCCCCACAAAAATCCACTGCCCTACCGTGGAACGCAACTCCGTGGGGTCACTGGCCACCGCCTAACCCCCCGGGCACCGGCAAAGCCCATCCCCTGCCCCATCGGCGCCGGAGGCGGCACCTGTTTCGTTGTGTCTACCCGCGATGACCACACCGTCACGCGCGACCGTTCTTTCATCGTTCCTCCTTGCGCGGCGCCGCCGCACCGGCAGCCTCCCGTTCGTGCTCCTCGTTTTCCGGGACGCCTTCCGGAGGACCCTCATATCCGTGGTCTTCGTCCATCGTGACTTCGTCGAACGGGAAGGCACCGGACAGGACCTGCTCCACCTGGTCTTTGTCAATTTCCCGGGTCCAGGTGCCGATCAGCACCGTGGCTACGGCGTTGCCGGTAAAATTGGTCAGCGCCCGGGCCTCGGACATGAACCGGTCGATCCCCACGATGAGTCCCACACCCTCCACCAGGTCCGGCCGGTGCGACTGCAGACCGCCGGCCAAGGTGGCCAGTCCAGCCCCGGTGACCCCAGCGGCGCCCTTGGAGGCAATGATCATGAACACCAGCAGCGAAATCTGCTCACCGATGGACAACGGCGTGCCCAGAGCTTCAGCAACGAACAACGCGGCCATGGTCAGATAAATGGCCGTGCCGTCCAGGTTGAAGGAATACCCCGTCGGCACCGTGATACCGACCACCGGCTTCGCGACACCCAGGTGCTCCATCTTGGCGATCAGCCGCGGCAGCGCCACCTCGGAGGATGAAGTGGAGAAAATGAGCAGATATTCACGGGCCAGATACCTCATCAACCGGAAGATATTGACCCCGGTGACGAACTTCAACAGAGTCCCCAGCACCACGACGATGAAGACAGCGCAGGTGATGTAGAAGGCGAGCATAAGGGTCGCCAGGCTGATAATCGCCTGAATGCCAGTCTGCCCGACTACGGCGGCGATGGCGCCGAAAGCACCGATGGGCGCCAGCCACATGATCATCGCCAGGATCCGGAACACGAGCGTCTGGACGGAACCAATCGCTTTGAGGATCGGCACACCCGACCGGCCCATTCGCTGGAGGGCGAAACCGACCAGCAGTGCCACAAACAGTGTCTGCAGGATGCTTCCGGAGGTCAGCGAGGACAGCAGCGTGGTCGGGATGATGCCCAAGATAAACTCGGTGGTTCCCGCGGCCTCCCCGTCACCGCCTCCGGCTTCGAAGGTGCCGCCCTGAAGGTTGAGCCCTTCACCCGGCTGAACGAGGTTGCCGACAATGAGCCCGATGGCCAGTGCGAACGTGGACATTAGTATGAAGTAGCCGAGCGCCAGACCGCCAACTTTGCCCACCGTGGCCGCCTTGGCGATCGACCCGACGCCCAGCACGATGGTGCAGAAGATGATCGGGGCGATCATCATCTTAATCAGCGCAATGAAACCGTCGCCCAACGGCTTAAGCGCCTGTGCAAAGCCCGGCGCCACCAGACCGAGCACAGCGCCCAGCACGACGGCTGCGATCACCGTCATGTACAGAACATGGGTCCTGTCCTTCTTCTTCCTCGCCTCCGGGGGAGATGCTGCACTGCCCGCAGGGACCTGCGCCGAGGATGACATCGAAAGCCTCCTTAAGATGCGGTGAACTACTCGATGTCTACTAATGTCCCACTGTGTAAATGGGATCGCCATGGTGGTGCGCGTGAGATAGTCCCAGCCTCTCCCTCCGCTACAACCCCATCACGCCCCCATCACGCCGACCGCACGGCCTCGCGGTCGCTACAACGCCCTAGCGGCCGCGTGTCATTAGCGGATGAGTCTGAAGCCTACCTGGCCAAGAGCCAGGACGAGAACGGCGACGCAGCCCTTACTGGACGATCGAGCTTGTTCCCAGATGGTGATCCCGCGCGCGCCTGCCCGAGTGGCGCAGCCAGTACCCTCAGATCACCACCCGACGGCTCGCTGTAAACCCCGGCGCGCGAGTGAAGCCGCAATGTGGACCGGACAGCGGTTCTCAGCGCTTGCGTTCGTAGATTCCGGTCAGTGTTGCCGTGCCGAGCAGGTGCTTCGAGAGCTCGGAGCCCAGGCTGGCCGGACGCGCGCCCGCGCGTGTGTCAAGCTCCTCGACGTCCAGCGCGTAGACCGTCACGACGTACCGGTGCCGGCCGTGCCCGGGCGGCGGCGCGGCCCCCACGTAGCCCCGGAAGCCGGCGTCGTTCTTCAGCTGCACCGCGCTGGCCGGGAGCTGGGCGCCGGACTCGGCTCCCGCGTCCTCGGCCAACGAGGTGACGTCCGCCGGGATGTTGAGGACCGCCCAGTGCCAGAACCCCCCGGCTCCGGGTGCGTCGGGGTCGAAAAGAGTGACGGCAAAGCTTCCGGTCCCTGCGGGTGCGCCGCTCCAGCTCAGTTGCGGGGAAGCGTCTGCGCCGCCCGCGTGGAGCCTGCCACTGCGCTGCGGAGGCTGCAAGGTCTGGCCGTCCTGGAAGGACCGGCTGGTGAGCTCGAACGACGGAACGTCCGGCAGGTCTGCAAACGGACCCGAGGGTGTCATGGCTGCCTTTCAGATGGTGGGAACTTCTGCTTCCTTTGCTGCTGCTTCTGCCGCTTCTTCGATGCGGTTGAGTTCGGCCCTGGTGGGCGGGTTGGCGCCGGCGCGGGAGACCGTGACGGCGGCCGCGCGCGTGGCATGGGCGAGAAGCGCGGCGAGGCCCTCGGCGGGCAGTGCACGCAGGGCGGCACGGTTCTGGGCTCCGTCAAGGCCGCGGTCCACCACGCCGGAGAGCAGCGCCGCCATGAAGGAATCTCCGGCCCCGACAGTGTCCGCCACCTCCACCTTGGGCGCGGCGAACTCGGCCTCTCCGGCCGCCGTAATGCCCCATGGCCCTTCCGCGCCGCGCGTGACCACCACCATGGCCGGCCCTTGCGAACCACCGAGCGTCAGCCAGCGGCGCGCGGAATCGAGCACGTCGACGCCCGGATACAGCCACGCAAGGTCCTCATCGGACGCCTTGACGATGTCCGAAAGGGTCACGAACTTCTCCGCCTGGCGGCGGGCATAGTCCACCTCGCTGATGATGGTGGGCCGGCAGTTCGGATCAAAGCTGATGGTCGCCGACGGGTGGGAATGTTCGACGGCGGCCAGCACGTCGGCGGCGCCCGGCGCCAGCATCGTGGCGATCGAACCGGTGTGCAGCAGGGTGGTGCCCTGCATCATGAACGGCAGCCGTTCCGCGAGTCCGGGGAGCTCCCAGGCGAGGTCGAACGTGTAGGTGGCGGCGCCGTCGTCGTCCACCAGGGCGGTGGCCACGCTGGTAGGCAGGCCGTCGGGCGCCTGCGGGAGCATGACGGAGCTGGCCCGCAGGTGCGCCGCCACTGAGTCTCCGTAGGCGTCGCGGCCGTAGCGGCCAATGAACTGGACGGGATGGCCCAGCCGGGCCAGCCCCACGGCGACGTTGAGCGGGCTGCCGCCCACATGGGCTTCGATTCCGGAGGAGCGCTGGACCACGTCCACGAGGCCCTCGCCAATAACAGTGAGCATGGTCATACTCTGCCAGAGAACGCGGCCCGGCGCGCCCGGATTCCGGAGGCGACATGGAGCAGCGTGCACTCAGGCACGCTGCTCCACGGCAGTTCGGCGGGGGCTAGGACTTCGTCTTGCCGGGCAGCGCTAGCTTGAACACCTTCGCCCAGGAGGAGCCCACCTGCTTCAGCAGCGGACCGGTGGTGTACGGGAGGCCGTAGCGCTTGCAGATCTCCTGGACCTTCGGCGCCACCTCGGCGTACCGGTTGGAGGGAAGGTCCGGGAAGAGGTGGTGCTCGATCTGGTGCGACAGGTTCCCGGTCATGATGTGCATGAACTTGGAGCCTGAGATGTTGGCCGAGCCGATCATCTGGCGCACGTACCAGTCACCGCGGGTCTCGCCTTCGACCATCTCCTCGGTGAAGGTGTCCGCCCCTTCGGGGAAGTGGCCGCAGAATATGACGGCATGGGCCCAGACGTTGCGCACGGCGTTGGCGGTCAGGGTTCCGTAGAGCGCCTGCTTGCCGGAGCCGGTGAGCATGGCCACGGCCGGGGTGGCGGCGTAGTCCTTGGTGAACTGCTTGATGGCCTTGATCCCCAGGGCCTTGAGGTCCTTCTGCAGGGCCTCCTTGCTCTTCTTGCCCTCCTGGTAATCCGCCAGCTCGAGGTCGTAGATGGCGATGCCCCATTCGAAGATGGGCGCCAGGATCGCGTTGTAGAGCGGGTTGCCGAGGTTGTGCGGCTTCCACGGCTGGTCGCCGTCCATGCGGAGCAGGTTGTATCCGACGTCGTTGTCCTTGCCGATGACGTTGGTCCAGCGGTGGTGAAGGTCATTGTGGGTGTGCTGCCACGAGCGGGCCGGCGTGACGAAGTCCCATTCCCAGGTGGTCGAGTGGATGTCCGGGTCACGCATCCAGTCCCACTGGCCATGCAGGATGTTGTGGCCGATCTCCATGTTCTCGAGGATCTTGGCGGCGCTCAGCAGGGCTGTGCCGGTGACCCAGGCGGCCTTGTTGCGGCCCATCAGGAGCGCGGCGCGGCCGGAGAGTTCCAGGCCACGCTGGATCTTAATGACGCGCCGGATGTAGGCGGCGTCGGACGCTCCGCGCTTGGCCAGGATGTCGTCCTTGATGGCGTCCAGTTCGCGGCCCAGCTCTGCCACCTGCTCGTCGGAGAGGTGCGCGGCGGCCGGCGGGCGCACCAAGGGGCTCCCAGACGTGGCAAGGGCACCCGGACGGGGTTTTGCCGCCGGTCCGCTGATCGACGTCGATTTCACGGCTTTGCGGTCAGATATTGCTGTCATGCTGTGTTGCTCCTCAGATGTCGAGGTTAACGGGCCCGGCGGCTGCCGAGACGCACGTCTGGATTAGTTGGCCCGGCTCACCGTGGACCTCGCCGGTGCGCAGGTCACGGACGTGGCCGGCGCGCAGCGGCGTCAGGCAGCTGTGGCAGATGCCCATGCGGCAGCCGCTGGGCATCAGGATGCCGGCGTCCTCGCCCACATCCAGCAAAGGGGTGTTTCCGTCCGCTTCGATCTCGCGGTCGGAGGCTTCAAAGGTGACCAGTCCGCCGTCGTGCCCTGCTCCGCCCACGAGGCTGGTATTGAAGCGTTCGATGATCAGGTTGATGGGGTCGGCCGCGAAGGGGCCGGCTTTCTTGTGGGCGGCTGCTTCGCTGGACCACAGGGCCTCGGCGTCATCCAGGAAACCCTCCGGGCCGCAGGCGTAGGCGGCGCGCTGCCGCCAGTCCGGGCAAAGCTCACCCAGCCCCGCGGCCGAGCTGAAGTCCAGCCGGCCGCGTTCACCGGTGTACCAGTGGGTGACGCGGAAGTTCGGGAACTGGTCCGCCAGCTCGGACAGTTCCTCGTGGAAGATGCTGTCCTGCGGCGTACGGGCCGAGTGGATCAGCACGACGTCGGCATCGGGGCGGTGCGGCACCAGGGTGCGGATCATCGACATCACGGGCGTGATGCCGCTTCCCGCGGTGAGCATCAGCAGCGGCCGCGGATGCTCCGGCAGGACGAAGTCGCCCTGGGGCGGGGCCAGGAACAGCACGTCGCCGGGCTTGGTGTTGCGGACCAGGACGCCGGAGACAGCACCGACGTCGCTGACCGTGATGGCAGGGTCCTGTCCGGCGGGAGCGCTGAGCGAATACGAGCGCCAGTGGCGCACACCGTCGAGCTCCACGCCGATCCGTGCCCACTGGCCGGCCTTGTGCGCCTTCCAGCCGCGGCCCGGGCGGAAGTGGATGGTGGCGGAGTCCGCCGTTTCAGGGACCACCTTGGTGACCACGCCGCGAAGCTGACGGGCCGAAAAGACGGGATTAAAAAGCGCGAGAATGTCCTCCGGCGCCAACGGGGTGGTTAGGACCGTCGCGGCGCGCGCCAATTTACGGAGCCGAATCATGTTGTCCACCACCTGTTGGATTCACCCATATATTTCTCCTAGTGAAACCGGTGATCGTAATATACAAAACTACCCCAACCCCCAGCTACTAGAGTCCCGCATGCCGGAGTCCGTAGCAACCGGAGACCGGAACGGGCCGTAAAACGACCCGCTGGCCGGCCAATCAGCCGGCCCTGCCTTGATAGTAAGTGTACTTACCTCCGGAGGGCCACGGGACCCATGGCACCAGATTGGGCAGGACCGTGTGCCGCTGCCCGGCGGCTCCCCGCAGCGGATTTACTATCGACCCCATGACTTTGCAACGAACGGACGTCGATGGAGTTCCCGTGTTCTGGGTGGAGGGCCGGCGGTTCACGCGGGCTGCCCCCTAGGTCGCCAGCAGCTCCTGCACGAGCTCGCGGCACTTCCGGTAGGACGAGGCCTTCGGGTCGATCAGCGCGAAGTGGTCGCCTGGAACCTTGACGACCTGGACCGGCGCCCCGGCAGCCCGGGCCGCTGCGGCGTACGCCTCCGACTGGCTCATGGGAACGGTGCTGTCCTCGAGTCCGTGCACCGCGTACACCGGCACATCCAGCGGAACCGCGCTCATGGGGTCCGCATACTTGTGGCGCTTGGGGTACTTCCCGGACGAGCCGCCCATGAGGTTGCTGACCGCCCCGTTGCTGAGGTCCAGCCAGTCTGCCTGGGCGAGGTTGAGCAGTCCGGACTGGCTGACCACTCCTGTCAGGTGCACGGCCTCGCCGTTGAGGTTCCGTTCCACTTGCCGGTCAGCGTCCGGGGTTCCCAGGCCGGCCAGCCGGTCCCGTCCTGCCGCCCAGACGGCGAGGTGGCCGCCTGCGGAGTGCCCCAGCGCCACCACCCGGGCCAGGTCCAGACCGTGCTCTTCAGCGACTCCGCGGAGCCTGTCGATCCCGGCCAGCACGTCCTCAAAGGTGTGCGGCCAGCCGCCCCCGTTGCCTGCCCGCCGGTATTCCAGGTTCCAGGCCGCCATTCCGTGGGCCGCAAGGTCCTTTGCCAGCGGTTCGCCCAGCTCCGCTCCGTACTGCGAGCGCCAGTAGCCGCCGTGGATGACCACCACCACGCCCCGGGTTGCCGGGCGCTTGCCGTTCCGGGATGAGGATGCTGGCGGCGTTTCCGGCAGGAAGAGCTCGCCCCACTGGCTGGGGTGGTCGCCGTACTGGTACTTCTGCCGCTTCACTGCATCCTCCTAAGGTCCCGGGTGGGCAGGAGGCAGCGAGCACCTCCGGCATCACCACTGCCGCGGCGCCCAGCGGCCCAGAGGACAGCAGGGTGCGACGGCGCACATCAGCCATATGCCGAGCCTACAGGGACGCTGCTCCCGCCGGGCGGAAGGGAGGAGACGAGGTGGCGCCGGGCGGTGTCGCACCGGCGGCTGTCACACGCGCTTGATAGTTTGGAACCATGGCAAGCAACTGGGATCGCCTGGACGTCGGTCAGCGCGACTCCGTGCAGGAAAACGTGGAACTCTATGAGCGAGTCCGGCCTGCCCTGAAGCTTGTCACCCGGGAAGTCCTGCAGATCCTCCGGACCATGCTCAAGGACACGGAGGTCACGCCGCTGTTCGTGACCGGCCGCACCAAAAGCGTGGACTCCTTCCGGGAGAAAATCTCCCGGACCGAGGAGCCTCTGGAACCAGGTGGCCCGCGGGTCCTGAAGTTCCCCGACCCGTTCCGCACGCTCAATGACATGGTCGGCGTCCGCGTCATCACCAAGCTCCCTGCGGAAAATGCGGTGGTGGCCAACCTCATCAAGCGGCAGCGCCAGCTGTTCGACTGCCGCGGAGACCGCGAGAAGGACATCGGCTCCATCGAGTCCGGGACGTACGGCTACTCCAGCCGCCACCTGATCCTGCGGACCATCCAGAATGAGGCGGTCAAGGAGTACCAGCAGGTCTTCAACCCCGAGGCGCAGCCCAACGGCAGCTACTTTTTCGAATGCCAGATCCGCACGGTGTTCGCGCACGCATGGAGCGAGATCGAACACGATATCCGCTTCAAGGCGGAGGATCCGCGGGCCTGGACCCCGCATTTCGACCGCCAGTTCACCGCCACGGCCGCCATGCTGGAAACCGTGGAGAGCGCCTTCGCGGACCTGCACGAGCGCTACGAGGAGGTCCGCGGCTACTGGGACATGGACGGTGAAGGGGCGGCCCCGCTCACTCCCAACCGGATCCGCGACGTCTGGCGGACGCTGCTGCCGCACGTGGACCGCAAAGTGGATGACGACTGGGGATGGGCCGCTGAACTCATGGCAGCCCACGGGCTGAACCAGACGGTCCAGCTCGCCGGGCTGCTCAGCGCCAACAGGATCACCGAGGTCCGCAAAGCCCTGGACCACCGCTACTCCCCCGGCCCGGACCGGCTGCTGGATGACCTCCTCCTCTGGCAGTACGGGACGAAGCACATCGACCTCACTGCCGAGGAGCCCGACGCCGTTCCGCACCCGCGGCGCGACAGCCTCCTGCGGCGGCTGAAACAGATCGAGCGGTACCGCCAGACCAAGAAGTAGGAAGGCAGGCAGGGGCCAGCAGAAACATCCCGTACCGCACAGCGCGACACGCCTCCGTTACCTTAATGTGACTTTTGGGACAGGCTCCCGTACCGTGGAAAGCGTGCCTTCCTCACCGAGGAGGGCATTCCCGCGCTGATTGCCTAACTCTGCCGTGGCCCGGGATCCGCTAACAGACCATGCACGGCAGAGACGGGGAAACCAATTTTTGGCCCACACGAAAGGGCCTTGGGGTGAAGCCGCGCAGTTCCTGATTCCGGTCAGGGCACGCGGCCGGGTGTCTCCCATCCGAATCCGACAGCTCACCTCGCAGGCATGGGAGAGGCTCCTTCATGTCGTCACGCTTTACCCGTGCCCGCCGCGCAGCGGCTGGCCGTTCGAATCCATTCGTTTCCGCATCGCGTGCCGACACGGCCAATGCCGGAGGACTGGGACGCCAGGCCGCCGTGATCCTCGCGGCATCCGGACTCGCCTTTACCGGCAGCATGGCAGCGAACGCGGCCAACGTTCCGGCCCAGAAGGCCGCCGCCCCGGCATCAGCACCCCAGGCCGCCAGCCAGGTGCAGGCTCCCCTGAGCGCCAGCTCCAGCGTCAAGATCGCCTTCGAGCGCCCCGCTGTGAAGTCCACCCCGGCCCCCGTGGTGGAGGCGCCCGTCGTCGAAAAGCCGGCTGCACCGGCGGCCCCGCGGGCCGCTGCCGCGCCTGCGGCTGCCAAGGCTCCCGTTGCCGCCCCGGCACCCGTGGCCGCGCCTGCCGCGAAGATCACAGTCCAGTCCGCACCGGCGCCCGCGAAGGCTCCCGCGGCGGCCGCCGGCGGCGTCAACGCCTCGATGGTTTCGGCCGCCTACGCCCAGCTGGGCATCACCCAGGACTGCACCGCGATGGTGGAAAAGGCGCTCGGCGCCTCCGGCATCCGTGTGGGCGACCTTGCCCCGATGCAATTCATGAACTACGGCAAAGTCGTGTCCACCCCCCAGCCCGGTGACATGGTTGTCCAGTCCGGCCACGTGGGAATCTTCGTGGGCAACGGCAAGGTTCTCAGCGGCGGCATGAACGGCGTCAACGAGACCGTGGTTCACCCGCTGTCTTGGCTCACCGCCAGGGGCCCCGTCACGTTCGTGCGCGCCGGCGCCTAACAACGCCGAAGCCTGACAACGCCGAAGCCGGTGTTCCGCTGCCTTGGGGGCAGCGGGGCACCGGTTTCTTGCTGGCTAGCCCAGAACTGCCCGGTTCCGCCCGAGGGATTTGGCCTCGTAGAGCGCGGCGTCAGCGGCGGCAATCGGCTCGTCCAGGGTGAGCACCCCGGCGTCCACCACAGCGATGCCGTAGCTGACGGTGGGCATTTTCGGCACACCGGGAATCGATCCCTCGGCGAGCCGCCGGCTGATTTCTTTGACGATGATCTCCGCGGAGTAGGGGCTCGCGCCGGGAGCAAAAACGATGAACTCCTCGCCGCCGTACCTCCCCACGAGGTCCGTGGAGCGCACCGTTGCGCGGCAGGCGTCGGCGAAGGCCTGGAGCGCCAGGTCGCCCGCAGCGTGCCCATGGGTGTCATTGATGGCCTTGAAGTGGTCCAGGTCCGCGAGGATCAGCGCTCCGCTGCTCCTGTTGCCCCTGCCGCGGCGGAGCTG
Organism: Arthrobacter pascens; assembly: GCF_017052465.1. Classification (GTDB taxonomy): domain Bacteria; phylum Actinomycetota; class Actinomycetes; order Actinomycetales; family Micrococcaceae; genus Arthrobacter; species Arthrobacter pascens. Next base: position 246,746 of record NZ_JAFHKT010000151.1, on the reverse strand, counting down.
CTCGGACGCCATTTCCATGAATGCGGACCTGTTGAGCAGGCCGGTGAGCCCGTCCTGGCTGGCGACGGTTGTCAGCGCCCGGGTGTGCTGTTCCGTGCTGAGCCCGGCCATGCTGAATGAGACCACCGCCAGGAGCACCATGGTGACCAGTGTGGTCACGGCGGAACCGAAGTAGGTCACGAACGTCGAGCTGTCCGGGCCCGCAGCGATAAAGACGATCAAGCGGAGCAGGTAGAACAGCGAAACGCCGGCTGCGGCGGTGGCCATCGGAATGCGGACCCGCGTGTACCCGGGCTCCAGCCGCCACAGTTCGCGTGACGTTAGGCCAATCATCAGTGACATCGACGCCAGGAAAACGGCGCCCCCGGCCCAGACGTTGGAGCCGGGATCGTCGAGGGCTGCAGCTACGCCCGCCACGGCGGGAGTGGTGATGAGCGGCCAGAAGTTATATCGCGGCGTCCGCAGCGAACGGGCGCCGGCCCAGGCACTCCCCGCCCCGGCAACCAGCAGGACATTTCCCAGCGTGTTGGCCCACCACTGGTGCGGCGTGCCGTTGAGGAGAAAGCATGCGGAACCGGAAAGAAACAGGAGCAGGGCGACGCACCACCACGCGCTGTACGGAGAGCGGGTGCTGCGGAAGGCGGAGAAGTAGAAAAGGAGACCCAACGCGAACGCCAGCACCGCGAAGGCAACCCGCAGTGTTGCCGTGTCCAGCACCATTCCCCAACCCCCGAATTCCCACCCGTTGTGCTGACCAGTATCGCACCGACGGGCGGCTCACCACTCAGGGCGCGTGGGAATCCTTTGTCTGGTTGTGTGTTTAGTGGGCGGCGCCGAGTTCGATGAGCAGCACACCGCCCATGATGAGGCCCAGGCCAAGGATCATGACCAGCGTGAGCGGTTCCTTGAACACGATCCTGCTGGCAACGGCTGTCAGGGCGACGCCGGCGGCAGACCAGATGCCGTAGGCCACTCCCAGGCTCATTCCCTGAGACAGCGTCAGGGTCAGGAAGGTGAATGCCAGCAGGTAGCCGGCCCCCACGGCCACGTACCAGATCTTCTTCCCTTCCGACACGAGGCGAAGGGACAAGGTGGCTGTGACTTCGGTAAGGATCGCTCCGGCCAAAAACAGCCACATCATCGGGCGGTCTCCTCTTTCACTGGTGCTCCGCGTTTCACTGGTGCTCCGCGGGATCCCAGTTCGACGCACAGCACTCCGCCGATGACCAATGTGATGCCGGCGAGCATCACCGGGGTCAGGGGCTCACCGAAAAGCACGGCGGCGAGCAGGGCAGTCAGGGCCACACCCGCAGCGGCCCAGATGCCGTAAGCCACACCCAGGGCCAGGCCCTGGCGCAGGACAGCGCCCAGCAAACCGAAGGCGGTCACATACCCCGCGCCCACGATGACAAATAGAACGGGATTCTCCAGAGCGGCTTTCAGGCACAGCGAAGCGATCACCTCACTGGCGATCGCCCCAGCCAGCAATAGCCATTTCGTCATGGTCAGTCTTTCAGTAGTCGTTCGGTGATGGCCCGGATGCCGGCCCTGAGCTCGGGTTCGGGAGGAAAGACGTCGGTAGCGGCCGCGAACCAGGCTCCCTCCGCGATGAGCCGCGCTGCGGTCAGGGAGGCCCGCTGCTCCAGGGGCAGATCCTCCGGAACCTCAACCCACATCGCCATGCGTTCCACCCATCGGGCCAGCAGGGGCTTCCGCAGCCGCGGGTCGGAGAGCATCACCAGATCCGCCTCGTCGAAGTCCCCGGTCAGGCACCACTCCAAGTACGTGCGCAAGCGCAGCGCCACCGGCGCGTCCTCCACCGGGCTCCCGAGACGCCGGGACAACTCCAGGTTCCAGCCCTCGGCCACCCTGTCCACGAGTGCGAGCATGAGCGCTTCCTTAGTACGGAAGTGGTGCATCACGCCCGGCTTACTCAACCCCACGTGACGGGCAGCCGACTCCAGGGAGACCGTCCCCCCGGAATTGAGGAGTTCCAGTGCACCGCTGAGGATCGCGTCTCTCGTAGTCATGACGCAACTGTACCAACCAACCGGAAGGTTGGTTGCCCGGCACAGGGCCTAGGAATGGGAACAGGACGGCTGCGTCCGGGTTCTGATCTTTTCGGGCAGGGATTGTCGGGTCAAACGGGCCGGAGTCTTCGTACCTTAGCGAAGCAAGGAGGTAGCCGCGCAGGAATGGAACCGGGCCATTGAACTCATCGAGGCGGACCTTGCCTCGCCGATCGACGTTGGACGTCTGGCACAGGTCGCCCTCACCTCGGAGTATCACTTTCGGCGGATGTTTGCCTCGCTTGCTGGCTTGCCGTTGTCTGAGTACATCAGGCGTCGGCGGCTGACAGCAGCGACAGCGGAAATTGTCGCCGGCCAGGTGGTACTGGACGTAGCGATCCGATACGGGTATGGCTCGGCCGAGGCGTTCACCCGGGCCTTCAAGGCCATGCACGGCCTCACTCCCTCACAGGCGCGACGCCCGGGCGCCGTGCTCCACTCACAGCCGCAATTACGATTTCATCTTCGAATCGAAGGGAGTGCTGACATGAAGCACCGCATAGTGAAGAAGGACGCCTTCCGCCTTATCGGGCTTAAGACGCTTGTCCGGCTCGTCTACGAGGGCCAGAATCCGGACATCGAGGAGTTCGAGCGGAGCCTGGGCCCGGGAGTGAGGCCGCGGCTGGCAGAGCTATCAGACACGGAGCCATTTGGGCTGCTGGCTGTCACCGAGAACATCGAGGAACCGGGAACAGAGGGAAGCGAATTGGACTACTGGCGCGCCGCGGCGTCATCACATACGGCGCCGGACGGATACGACTCCACAGATGTCCCGGCGGGCTTATGGGTCGTGTTCGAGACAGAAGGCAAGTTCCCCGAGGCCCTGCAGCATCTATGGGCTGACGCAGCGGCCGAGTGGTTCCCCGCCAATCCATACCGCTGGGCGCCCGGGCCACAACTGCTGAGCGTCCAACCGGAGCCAGACGGTTCACAAGGCCGCGGACAGCTATGGATCCCCATCGAAGCAAACAGCAGATAGCTTCATGCAAATTCCCTCGGTGTTCCGCCGCGCGGACACATTTGTCTGACATCTGTTCACGAATTGGTTCCCAGCGGGCTGAAGTGCCAGCATGTTTAGATGCTTGAGGCAACAACAAATCCCGAGACCTCCCCGGTCGCCGCTGACGCCGCACCACCCCTGAACCCGGCACTCGCCGCCGAGGCCAGGATTGCCCGCGTGGCCGTGACCGTTTTCCCGCTGCTGGTGCTCGCCGCCGGCCTGGCTGGCTTTCTGCTCCCTGACGCGTTCAAGCCGCTCGGCCCCAGCGTTCCGTATCTGCTGGGCATCATCATGTTCTGCATGGGGCTCACCCTCACGCCCCCGGACTTCGCCGCGGTGGCCAGGCGGCCCTGGGCTGTGGTGCTGGGCATCGTGGCCCACTACGTGATCATGCCGGGTGCGGGCTGGCTGATTGCGAACGCCCTCCAGCTCGAGCCGGCGCTGGCTGTGGGCCTCATCCTTGTTGGCTGCGCACCCTCAGGCACGGCCTCGAATGTCATGGCCTTCCTGGCCAAGGGCGATGTTGCGCTGTCCGTTGCCGTGGCCAGCGTCTCGACGCTCATCGCCCCCATCGTCACGCCGGTGCTGGTGCTCTTCCTGGCAGGATCATTCCTGACGATCGACGCCGGCGCCATGGTCCTGGACATCGTCAAGACCGTTCTCCTGCCGGTCATCGGCGGGCTCCTCGCACGCCTCTTCCTGAAGAACCTCGTCGCAAAGGCCCTTCCGGCACTTCCGTGGGCCTCCGCCGTCGTGATTTCCCTGATTGTGGCAGTGGTCGTGGCCGGCAGCGCCGGCAAGATCGTTGCCGCCGGCGGCATCGTGTTCCTCGCCGTGGTGCTTCACAACGGCTTCGGACTCGGGCTGGGGTACCTCGCCGGCAAGCTGGGCCGCCTGGACGATAAGGCCCGCCGGGCTCTCGCCTTCGAGGTGGGCATGCAGAACTCGGGCCTGGCCGCGACCCTGGCCACGGCACATTTCAGCCCGCTGGCTGCGCTGCCCTCTGCCGTGTTCTCGCTGTGGCACAACATTTCCGGCGCGATCGTCGCCGCCTGGCTCGCCCGAAAGCCGCTGAGCGACTCCTAAAGTCGGGCAAAGCCACCTCTCTTTGCCTGGTTCCTAGAGGCCGTTGCGTTCGATGGACCGGCCGATGATGCGCGCGCCCTCCGGGAATGCGCCCGGGTTCGGTCCCGCATAGTTGAGCCTGATGAACGGGCCCGCCGGCTCGGCCGGGAACCACTCCCGCCCGGCGGCGATGATCACCCCGGCGGCTTCGCAGTCGCGGGTCAGCCGTTCGAGGTCGGTCCCGTCGGGAAGGCGGGCCCAGAGGTTCAGGCCGCCCTTGGGGACCAGCTCGATATGCGCCTGCGGGGCATGCTCGCGCATGCTGGTGAGCAGGAGGTCACGGCGCGACTGCAGCTGGTGGCGGAGGCTGCGCAGGTGAGTCTGCCACCCAGGCTGCGTCACGACGTCGAGCGCTGCGGCCTGGAGCAGGCCACTGACATACATCGACTCGGCCGCCCGGTCCGCGAGGATGCGCTCACGTGCCGGGCCGCGCGCGATGACGGCGGCGACACGGATGGCCGGGGACACGCTCTTGGTCAGGGAACGAAGGTAGACCACATGGCCTGAGTCGTCGCGGGCGGCAACGGGCACGGGACTGGTGGCAATGCCGAAGTCGTGCGCCCAGTCGTCCTCCACCAGGAACGCACCCTTGGCGCGCACCACATCCAAGACCTCTTCACCCCGCCCTGCAGCCCACTGCGCACCGGTGGGGTTCGCGTAGTTCGGTTGGGCGTAGAACAGGCGGGCGCCGGTTTCGTCAAAGGCCCGGGCCAGTTCGGCCGGGTCCGGGCCGTCCGGTCCGCTGGGTACCGGGACAACGCGCACCCCGGCCTGCGCCGCAGCCAGAATGGCTCCCCAATATGTCGGCGATTCCATGAGCAGCGGCTGCCCGCGGCCCGCGAGCGCGCTGAAAATGGAACTGAGACCGCTCTGGCTTCCCGGCAGTACGACGACGTCACTCGGGTTCGGCGGCGTGGTTCCGGCCGGCGTCGAGGCACCGAGTTCGTGGGCAAACCACGATTGCAGTTCCGGCAGGCCGGCAGCCGGCGGGCGTGACACCGCAGCGTCGCCCCGGGCTGCGCGGGTGAGGGCGGCACGCACCAGCCGCTCGGGCAGGAGTTCCCGGTCCGGGTAGCCGGCATGGAAGGCGATGGCGTCGTTCGCCACGTCGCGCATGGTGGTGGAGGCCGACGGAAGCGGCGCCAGCGGTGACCGCAGGGCCGCCGTCTGCCAGCCGTAGTCCGAGGGACGCGCAGTCCGGACGGCCCGCACGAAGGTCCCTACCCCGGGCCGGCTCTCGATCAGCCCCTGCCCGGCCAAGGTCTGCAGGGCTTTCTGCACAGTGACGGGGCTGGCCTGGTACTCAGCAACCAACGACCGCGTGGACGGCAACTTTGCGCCGGGCGCAGCACCGGACATCCACTCCTTCAGCCGTGTCACTATGCGGGAACTGCTATCGTTGTTCATGAGAGATAATAGTAGCGCTACTGTACTTACAAGCCCAGTGTTACCCCCGCGGCACCGCAGTGGACTGTGGTGGGGCCTCGTCGGAGTAGCGGCATTCTCGTTCACCGTGCCGCTCACGCGCCTGGCCGTGGCAGGGCTCTCGCCGTTGTTCATCGGTTCGGCCCGCGCGGTCGTGGCGGCGGTCCTGGCCGCCTCCGCCCTCGCCCTCACCCGGCAGCGCCTTCCCCGTGGCCTGCAGTGGGCCCGGCTCGCGGTGGTGGCCGCCGGCGTCGTGATTGGATTTCCCTTCCTGACGTCCTTTGCGCTCACCAATACGCCGGCCAGCCACGGCGCGGTGGTCATCGCGCTGCTCCCGGCCGCGACGGCGACGGCCGCTGTCCTGAGGGGGCATGAGCGTCCCCCAGTAGCGTTCTGGCTTATCACCGGCGCGGGCGCGCTGGCGGCTATTGCCTTCGCGTCCATGCAATCCGGCGGCTTCGGACAGCTGCACTCGGCGGACCTCCTGCTCCTCGGCGCAGTGGTGGCAGCGGCCATCGGCTATGCGGAGGGCGGCCTGTTGGCCCGCGAGCTCGGCCCGTGGCAGACCGTGTCCTGGGCGTTGGTGCTGGCATCGCCGCTGATGGTGTTCCTGACGATCGTCTCCATAGCCCAGCAGCTTCCGTCCGCAACGCCAGTCCAGTGGGCGGCCTTTGCATACCTTGGCGTCGTCAGCATGTTCCTGGGATTTTTCGCGTGGTACCGCGGCCTGGCCATTGGCCCCATGGCCAGCGTCAGCCAGGTTCAGCTAATCCAGCCCGTGCTGAGCATCTGCTGGGCCGGACTCCTGCTGGGTGAAATCCTGGGCTGGACCACGATCATCGGAGGCGCCGCCGTCATTCTCTGCGCAGGTGCCGCAGTCCGCGTCCGGCTCAGCCCGCCGCCAACGCCACTGAAAACTACCCAGCCGGGCAAGGTGAAACTGCCCTTGACGTCCGGGGACGGCGCTGGCAACGTCGTGACCACCGGCCGCGATGCAGCGGCCGGATTCCGAGAGGCGGTGCCGAGAGATGGGGCAAGGACCGGCGGATGAGATCCGCATTGTGCCCGCGAACGAAGCGTCCTGGGAGGACCTGCAGGCCGTCATGGGCACACGCGGCGAAGCATCCCGGTGCATGTGCCAGTGGTTCAAGATCCGGGACAAGGACTGGAAATCAGTTCCGGTCGAGGAACTGGCCGGGCGCCTGCGCGCGCAGGCCGGATGCGGGGATCCCGCCGCCACGACGACCAGCGGCCTGGTCGCCTACCTCGGAGGCGAGCCCGCGGGCTGGTGCGCCGTGGAGCCCCGCACGGCCTATGTCCGCATGCTTCGCATGCGCGTCCCGTGGGCGGACCGGAACGAAGACAGGACCGACGACGGCGTCTGGGCAGTGACCTGCTTTGTCACCCGCACCGGCTTCCGGCGCCGCGGCATCAGCCGGGCGCTGGCAAGCGCCGCCGTCGAATTCGCCCGCGAGCGCGGCGCCCGGGCCATTGAGGGCTACCCGATCGTCACCCGGCCCGGCCAGGAGTACTCCTGGGGCGAGCTCTACGTCGGCAGCGGCAGCATTTTCGCCGACTCCGGGTTCTCGGAGGTCAGCCGGCCCACCCCACGGCGCGCCGTGATGCGGATCGATTTCCCCTAGCCCCGGGGCCTTTTCGCGGCCCTCCGATCGGCGCAGCGTTTTGCGCAGAGAATAGTAAGCATGCTTTGCTTACCGGGTAAGCATTACTCCCGCAAGCAGTTCGCGGCGGGGCCCGCCAAGCCGGCAGCCCCGTGAAAAGCCCAAAGGAATGAACATGATTACCCTGAACGAACGCCCGGACGAAACGAAGAAGACTACGCGGGCGAGCTGGGCCGGCGCTGCCGCCGGCCTCGGCGATGAGACGCTTTCAGCCCTGGACACCGGGCTGATGGCCACCTTCAGCTCCCGCGTGCACTGCCGCAGGCCCATGGAGCTGGTGGACCCGCACGAGGTTTCCCCGCGCCAGCCCCTGCAGGTGGACGGCCTTTCCTTGGCCCAGCAGGCGCCGGCGGAGCAGCCGGTCACGTATCGCTGCCAGTGCGGCTTCACGATGGACGAGGCCGCCGTCCGCGACTACGCCATCGCCAGCTGACACTTGCTGGCGACCAGCTGACACTTGCGCATGGGGCGGGTGGCGGCAGCAGCGGTCACACGTAGCTCGGAACCTCCAGGCTCCGGAACTCCGAACCCTGGAAGATGAGCGGGTCGCCGCTGTTGTCCCGGACCGAGGTCCCGTGGACACGGAGCAGGACAACTGTGTGGTCGCCGGCCGGGACTTCGCTCTCCACCGAGCAGTCCAGCCAGAGCCCGGCGTCGTTCAGGAAAACGGCTCCGGGCTCTGTGGCGGTGAGCCCCACGCCGGCAAAACGGTCCGCAGACTTCGACGCAATCTGCCGGCACACGCCGCTTTGCGAGGCGGCGAGGACCGAGACCCCGATCCGGCCGCCTGCCCGGACCAGCGGCCAAGTCCTCGAAACGTTCTGCACGGCAAACATCACCAGCGGCGGATCCAGCGAGACACCCACGGTGAAGGTGGATGCAACAAGTCCCTGCGGCGCCCCGTCCACGAGCGTGCACAGAGCTGCCACGCCTGACGGGACGTGCCCGAAGGCTTCCCGCAGGGCGGCCGGATCCAGGTCACGGTCCAGGACGGCGTTCGCCGACTCCCGGTTCAGATATAACTCACGGTTCAGATACAAGGAGTTCTCTTCTCGTCGGGCCTGCTGCGTCGGCGTCTTCCGCGTTGGTGTTTTCCGCATACGCGTTCTCCGCATAGGCGTTCGCCGGCAGGGCCAGGCCATAGTGGTCACGCAGCGTCGTCCCGGAGTAGCTGCGGCGGAAGAGGCCCCTGGCGCGCAGGATGGGGACGACGTGGTCCACGAACGCGTCCAGTCCGGACGGAAGCACGGGCGGCATGATGTTGAAGCCGTCCGCTGCTCCTTTCTCAAACCAGCCCTGGATCGCGTCGGCAACCTGTTCGGGCGTGCCTGAGAACGTCCGGTGCCCGCGGCCGCCGCCGAGCCGCCCGATCAGCTGGCGCACGGTAAGGCGTTCCCGCCGGGCGAGGTCCACGATCAGCGTGTACCTGCTCTTGGCCCCCTCGATGGCGTCCTCCGAGGGGAGGTCCTCCGGCAGCTGTGCGTCCAGCGGGAGGGATTCGGGGGAAACCCTCAGGACGCTTGCCAGCTGCTTCCGTGCATGCTCGGGGTGGATGAGCTCGTCGAGCCGCTGTTCCAGGCGGCGGGCCTCCTGCTCCGTGGATCCGATGATGGGGACGATGCCCGGCAGGACCTTGATGGTCTCGGGATCGCGTCCGACGGCGGCAGTCTTCTTTTTCAGGTCAGCGTAGAACCGCTGGGCTTCCGGGAGGGTCTGCTGCGCGGTGAACACGGCGTCGGCGTAGCGGGCCGCGAAGTCCTTGCCGCTCTCCGAGGAGCCGGCCTGGACGATGAGCGGATGGCCCTGCGGCGGACGCGGCACGTCCAGCGGTCCCTGGATCCGGAAGTACCGGCCGGCGTGGTTCACCGCGTGGACGCGGGAACTGTCTGCCCAGAGGCCTGCGGCCTTGTCTCCGACGGGGGCGCCGTCCTCCCAGCTGTCCCAGAGCTTCCGCGCCACGTCCAGGAATTCGGCGGCCCGCTCATACCGCCGCCAGTGCGCCGGCTGGTCCTCCAGCGAGAAGTTCCGCGCCGCGGCTTCACCGGCGGTGGTCACCACGTTCCAGCCGGCGCGCCCGCCGCTGATGTGGTCCAGCGAGGCGAAGCGCCGGGCGAGGTTGTAGGGATCGTTGTACGTGGTGGACGCCGTGGCGATCAGCCCGATCCGCTCCGTGACGGCGGCGATGGCACTCAGCAGCAGCGTCGGTTCGAGCGTCCCGTAAGGGCGCTGGCGCACGTCGCCGTGCAGCACGGGCGAGTCGGCGAAGAAGATCGAATCGAACGTTCCCCGTTCGGCCGTCCGCGCCAGCCGCTGGAAGTGCGCCAGCTGCGTGCCCGCAAAGCTGTCGGTTTCGGGCAGTCGCCACGATGCCTCATGGTGTCCCGTGGACATGAGGAAGGCGTTCAGGTGCAGCCGGCGTCCGCCGTCGGCTGCTTCGCGCTTGGATGCAGTCATTGCTTGGTTCCTTCGTGTGTAGGGGTGGGCGCCGCTAGGCGGCTTGCGATCCGACGGCGGTGCGCCAGCGGGAGAAATGGCGTTCGACGGCAACTAGCAGGTAGTTCACCAGCAGGCCTAGCAGCGAAACAGTCAGGATTCCCGCGTACATGTCCGGGATGAGGAAACTCATTTGCGAGTTCACGATCAGGTATCCAAGACCTGCCTTGGCGCCGACCATCTCAGCCGCAATGAGAACGAGGATGGAGGACGTTCCGGCCATCCGGATTCCGGTGAAGATGGTGGGCACGGCGGACGGCAGGATGACCTTCTGGAAGAGCTGGAAGTTGGACAGTCCCAGCGAGCGGGCAGCCCGGATGAGCAGCGGATCCACCGTCCGGACGCCGGCGATCGTGTTCAGCAGCACGGGGAAGAACGCCGCGTAGGCCACGATGCTGATCTTGGAGGTTTCCCCGATGCCGAGGAGCAGCGTGAAGACCGGGAGCAGCGCCAGGGCGGCGGTGTTCCGGAAGACTTCGAGGAGCGGATTCAGGAAGCTGTCGAGGGACCGGTACCAGGCAACCAGCAGGCCCAGGGCCACGGCGGCCACCACGGCGATGCCGAAGCCGCTGGCCGAGCGGCTCAGGCTCGCTGCCAGGTGGCTCTGCAGCTGGCCCTTCTCGACGAGCGATGCCAGGGCTTCGAGCACCACATGCAGTGGCGGGAGGAACACCCGGGTGGAGGCGGGCGCCAGGTAGGTAGGGCCGAGTTCCCACAGCAGCAGGAACAGGATGATGGCGCCGGAACCCCAGATGCCGCGCCCCGCTAGTCGGGCGCCGGAGCGGAGCCTGGCGGCACCGGCCTTGGGCGTCCGGGCAACCGGTTCGTTCCCTTGGTTGGCGGCGGCGGTGACTGCGGCCGGGGCCGCGGTCCCGGCCGGGGTCTGCTGGTTCTTGGTCAGGGTCGGGGTGCTCATCATGCTGCCTTTCCGGTGGAGAGGACCGGTGCTTCGTCAGGGGCTGAACCGTCCGGCTGGATCTTCGCGTGGCCGGCCTGCTGGGCGCGCCGGACCTCATCGTGCAGGAGCGACCAGACCTGGTGCCGGTGCTCGACGAACGCCGCGTTGGAGCGGACGTCCTCGTCCCCGGAGCGGTCGCCAAGATCGATGTCCACAATCTGTTTGAGCCGGCCCGGCCGGGAGCTGAGAACGGCGACGCGCTGCCCCAGGTAGACGGCTTCGTCAATGCCGTGGGTGATGAAGATGATGGTCTTGCCGGTGGTGGCCCAGATGCGCAGCAGTTCTTCCTGGAGTTGTTCGCGTGTCTGGGCGTCCAGCGCCGCAAAGGGCTCGTCCATGAGCAGGACGTCCGGCTCATAGGCCAGGCTGCGGGCGATCGCCACCCGCTGCTTCATTCCGCCGGACAGCTCATGGGGGTACCGGTCCTCAAAACCGCCCAGGCCCACGAGCTCCAGGTATTCGCTGGCTTTGCGGGCGCGTTCCCTCCGGCTGAGGCGCTTGCCGTCGCTGCCCGGGCCTTCGAGGCCGAAGGAGACATTCGCGGCCGCGGTGCGCCAGGGGAAGAGGGCATACTGCTGGAAAACGACGGCGCGGTCCCGGCCCGGTCCGGTGACCTCACTGCCATCCACGAGGACCCTGCCGGTGTCCGGTTTGGTCAGCCCGGCAAGGAGGTCGAGGAGCGTGGTTTTGCCTGAGCCGCTCGGGCCAACGAGGGTGATGAATTCCCCGGCGGAAACGTCCAGGGAAATTCCGTCCAGGGCCGTCAGCACTGAGCCTTCCGGAATCTCTTTCGTTGGCCTGACGGTGAATTTCTTGGTGATGTTCTGCAGGCTGATTTTCGGTGTGGGGCCGGTACCGGAGGTCATGGCTGGGGTTCCCTTCAGCAGGTCGTCTGGATTCGTCGTATTGCCGGTGGTTGGCTCGTGTCCACCATCAGAGCAGAGTTGAATCCGGGCCTGAAGGGCCTGGTCACGAGGGGAAACCGGGCGTAATGCGCCGGGCCGGGCGCCGTCCCTACCGTGCGTGCGCCGGCCGGTCACACGGCGCAACGGACCGTAAGAGGAGGTTCACATGGCGACGTCTGCAGCGCCCAAAAGGGGAATCAGAAGGCGATTTCCTGCCGTGTGCCGGGCCATTGGGTCGCGGGTGTTAATGAACGCTACGGCGTGTGACTGCAGACGTCACAAGGCATCCCGGCAAGGTGCCGGGCAGGAAAATCCGCGCCGGCCTTCCGATTGTTACGCCGGGCCGCGGCCGAAAAACCGTCCGCGCTTAGGTGCGGGCAATCCGTGAGAAGGCACCACTTCCGGAAGGCGCCTCACGGTAAGCGTCGAGCGAGGCGCCACGCATCGTCAGCCTCCTTGGCGCGGCCACGCGCACACCGTGTGCGGGCGCATTTCCGACCAGCCGGTCCACGAGCATGCCCACGGCCAGTTCGGAAATCGACTCCGCCCCCGCCGCAGATGCCGCGGGATCAGCAACGCCGGGAACCAGGACGTCAAAGCCGGCGGGCTGCATGACCGCTGAAATGATTACTTGCGCGACCCCGCGCTTGGCGAGTTCGCTGACGGTTCCGTCGTCCGCCGCATGGGGCGGCAGTGCGCCCACAATGATTCCGTCCGCGCCGCCGGAAAGCATGAACTGCCGCCATGCGCTGCCCAGGATGATGACTGCCTGGTAGCCGTGCTTCGGAAGGATGGCCGCGGCCGCCGCGGCAAGCGCACGGTCCGGCGGCCATTCCAGGTCGCCGATGGCAATGGCAACCCGGTCTGTCCGGCCCAGGCGCATCCCGCGGGCCGCCTGGTTCGGCACGTAGCCGAGCTCGGCAGCGGCAGCGAGCACCCGGTCGTGGGTAGTTTGGCTGATCCTGGTGGTGCCGCCGTGCCTTCCGGAGAGCACGTAGGACACCGCGGTCAGCGAGACCCTGGCCCTGACGGCAACATCACGCAGAGTCGGGTTTGATCCATTTTTCATTGTTCAGCCCCCACGGAGTGGGTGATCTTTGACGGTTCGAGCTGAAAGATACCCTCGGCGGCGATGATGTGGCTGTAGTACCAGAGTGTCCGGGCGGCCATGTCTTCCTCCAAGCCTGCACGACTAGCTGTCCGTCGAACAGAGCCCATAGTGCGCCAGCGGGCTTCTGAAAACCTTGGAGTAGCCGCCAAATGCGCGGGCCGGCCCACCCGAATTGGTGGTGTGCTTGCCGTTATAGGGCGGCTCCGTTCAGGAGCTGTACGGCACGCGCTCCCAGCTGAGCGCCTCTCCGGTGGACGCGTTGGGAGCGACGGTGACGCGCAGCCATTCGTTGGACGTGGCCGCGCCTTCCACCGTCACGCGGCGCAGGTTGCCTACGGTTTCCTGGCCGTAGACCTCCAGCCAGGGCGATCCTGCAGCCAAGGGCGAGTCGTCATTGTAGATATGGGAGTCACCGTTGAAGAGGTAGACGTGGCCGCCGAACTGCCGGGAACCTTGCACGATGGCTTCGACGATCGGCCGGAAGCCGCTGACCAGCTCGGGATTTTCCGTTACTCCCTGGGAGAGCATGTAGGGATCGAACATGTCGGCCTGCGTCATCACGACGACGGCACGGGCGTTGGTCCGCTGGGCGTCGGCAAACGTCTGCTTCAGCTGCGCGACGTCCGCCGCAGTCCGGGACTGGACTTCCGCGAGCTGCTCGGTGGTGGGTTCGGCAAGTCCAAGCCCGGTCCACGGCAGCCGCGAGTTGTTCGACCCCTGGACATTGACGACGGAGAAGGCCACACGCTGCTCCGCAAAGGTGACATTCTCGGGCAGCCCCGCCGCGTCAGCCGCTTTCACGGGCATGTTTCCGCCGAGCGTTTTGCCAGGCTCGGCAAAGAACAGCTCGCGCAGCTCATTCAGGCGCTCCAAGGGGTTGTAGGAACCGTTGTTGACGCGGTGGCAGTCAACCCATTCGTTGTCGCCCGGCGTGTAGACGAGCGGAGCCTCGAAGCGATCAAACTGCGCCTTGATGGCGGCGAAGTAGTCGTTGCTGCACTCGGCCGATCCTGCCTTGATGTCGCCCAAATGTGCCACGAAGCTCAGCTCGTCCTGGGTGTTCAGTTCGGTGACCATCTGTGGAAAGCGGTCAACCTGCTCGGAACCGTAAGGTACATCGCCGATTACGGCGAAGGAGAAGGAGTCCGGGTTCGGCTGGCGGCCCTGATCGTCGGCAACGGCAGCGCCGGCGAAAGCGGAGGAGGACAGGAGAGAAAGTGCAGCAGCGGCACCCAGAATTCGGGCAGGTGTAGGCAGTGGCATGGCATGCTCCGTCACATCTTGTTGGGGTGATGAGGGCGAAGCTAGCCGCAGCAGGCCACACGCACGGGAAGCTAAGGCGTCGCGGAAGTGAACACGGCGCCCCGGCACGGCGGAAAGACTGTCCGACCACGGCACGTCTGCCGAAACCTCAACGGCGATCGGTCCCGCAAGCGTCAGCCGCACCGACCCTTGTCTCGGCTGAACTGTTCACCATAGCTTCACCAGAGGTCTTGGTCCGGCTGGCATGCTTCAAACTATGGATATGCAGGACGAAACACCTCGCGCTATGGACGACTCGCAGGTCTGGGAACAGCTACGCGCAGCCCACACCGCCTATATGGCAGCAACCTCGCCGGCATACGACGAGGTGCTCACCGAAGTCGCTGATCGGATTCAGGCGACCGCCAGCATCGGCAAGGCCGACATGGGGGCCTTGCTTTTCTGGAAACGGCTCCGTGCGGATACGCCGTGGGTCCGAGACCTGATGAAAATGCAGGATCTGGAAGTGCGGGCGGTGACGGCGGGGGCTGTGTCTGCCGTGAACGACCTCTCGCTCTCCGTACCCAAAGCGGCCTCTGCCGGTCGGGGCGCGCTGTCGCCCTTGCCTGGCTTCGAAAAGGGAGACGCCTACGCGTCAGCCCTTCTGCTGGCCGCAGCGCCTTTGCGGATGGCAGTGTATGATCGGCGCGCCAACGCCGGGCTGGAGTCTTTGGGTCGTACGCTCTCCGCGGCGCCCGGCAGGTACAAGCGCTACATGGAGTTCGTGGAAGATCTGCGGTTGATCGCGAAGCGACAGGGGCACACCTGGACTGCCAGAGATGTCGACGTCGCGCTCTACTGGCTCGGCGGCCCGAATCGGCTGCCAACATAAGGCGGGCCGTGAGGACGCGCCCCGGCCGCCGCCAAAGCCCGGGCCGCCCATTTGTAGACACTCCACAAAATCCCGTCGTCGTGGGGAAACTAGCGTCTGCTGTGAGGCATATCCGCAGCCAGCCAGCGCAAAGGACCATCAATGACGATTCAGGCAGCACTCCCCGCACATTACGAAATCCTCGAAACCGCCCGCAGACAGGTCCTCGAGGAGGGCCGGGGCCTGACGCAGGACCAGCTGGTGGACGTCCTGCGCCTACCGGATGAAGCCATCCCCGCGGCGCTGCAGCTCGCCCACGAGGTCCGGCTGCGCCACTGCGGCGAGGACGTCGAGGTGGAAGGCATCATCTCCATCAAGACCGGCGGCTGTCCCGAGGACTGCCACTTCTGCAGCCAGTCCGGGCTCTTCGACTCCCCCGTCCGCGGGGTCTGGCTGGACATCCCCGAACTGGTCAAGGCGGCGAAGGAAACGGCCGCCACCGGTGCCACGGAGTTCTGCATCGTCGCAGCGGTCCGTGGCCCCGACATCAAGCTCATGAACCAGATCAAGTTCGCGATCGACCGCATCAACGAAGCCGTGGACATCAACATCGCCTGCTCACTGGGCATGCTCACCCAGCGCCAGGTGGACCAGCTGGCAGAGTGGGGCGTGCACCGCTACAACCACAACCTGGAAACGGCGCGCAGCTACTTCCCGGAGGTGGTGACCACCCACACCTACGAGGAGCGCCTCGAGACCTGCAACATGGTCAAGGCCGCGGGCATGGAGCTGTGCTGCGGCGCGCTGATCGGCATGGGCGAATCCCTGGAACAGCGGGCCGAACTCGCGGTCCAGCTTGCCGCGCTCGAGCCGCACGAGGTTCCGCTGAACTTCCTGAACCCGCGGCCCGGGACCCCGCTCGAGAACCAGGGCATCATGGACGGCAAGGATGCCCTCCGCGCCATCGCCGCCTTCCGGCTCGCCATGCCGCGCACCGTCCTCCGCTATGCGGGCGGGCGCGAACTGACACTCGGCGATCTCGGCACCCGCGAAGGCCTCCTCGGCGGCATCAATGCGGTCATCGTGGGCAACTACCTCACCACCCTGGGCCGCCCCGCCACGGCCGACCTCAACCTGCTGGTCGAGCTGAACATGCCCATCAAGGAATTCCAGAAGTCGCTGTGAACGGGGTTTCGACAAGCTCAACCACCGGGGTATCGAGGAGGCAGCCACCCACCGGGGCTTCCACGCACTCAACGGCCGGCGAGTTTTGCGGGCACTGCGGCGAACCGTCCGACGGCGGCGCCGGCCCGACGTCGGACGCTCACCGCTGCTGCGGCGAGCGCCTCGCAATGGAGCCGCCGCGCTACTGCGCCGCCTGCCGACGCCGCATGAAGGTCCAGGTCACGCCGCTTGGCTGGACGGCGCAATGCTCCCGCCACGGGGTGCTTGTCCCATGACGGGCGTGACACCGAGGGGCCTCACCCAGCGCGACCGCGCACGGCTGTGGCACCCGTACGCGCCGGCTTCCCCGGACCTTCCGCTGTGGGAAGTGGAGTCGGCCGACGGCGTGCGGCTGCTGCTCCGCGGTGACGACGGCAGGCAGCACGAGGTGGTGGACGCGATGTCCTCGTGGTGGTCGGTGATCCACGGCTACCGCCACCCTGTGCTGGACGCCGCCGCGAAGCGCCAACTGGACAGCTTCAGCCATGTGATGTTCGGCGGCCTCACCCATGGCCCGGCCGTGGAACTCGCCGAGCGCCTGGTCGACATGGCGCCCTCCGCGCCCGGCCGGTCCCGCCTGGAGCGGGTGTTCCTCGCAGACTCCGGTTCGGTGGCCGTGGAGGTTGCCCTGAAGCTGGCGGTGCAGTTCCAGACCGCGTCCGGGCACCCACAAAGGCAGCGGTTCCTCAGCCTTCGCGGCGGGTACCACGGCGACACCTTTGCAGCGATGGGCGTTTGCGATCCCGTGGACGGCATGCACTCCGCCTTCCCAGGACTGCTGGCCGGCAACGTATTTGCCCCCCGTCCCCCGGCCGCTGCTTCCGCGACTCCCGAAACGGTGCAAGCGTGGGCAGCTGAGCTCCGTGACATCACGGCGGCGCATTCCGGTGAGCTGGCCGCGATCATCGTCGAGCCGCTCCTCCAGGGCGCCGGCGGCATGCACGCCTACCCCGCCGAATGCCTGGCAGTGCTGCGGCAGGAAGCGGACCGGCACGGCCTGCTGCTCATTTTCGATGAGATTGCCACCGGTTTTGGACGCACGGGCGAGCTGTTCGCTGCCGATCACGCCGGCGTCGTGCCGGACATCATGTGCGTGGGCAAGGCCCTGACCGGCGGGTACCTGACCCTCGCCGCCATGCTCTGCACCGAGGACATAGCCGCGGCCGTGTCCGGCGGCCAAGCGGGTGCGCTGCTGCACGGCCCCACGTTCATGGGCAACCCGCTGGCGTGTGCGGTGGCCAACGCCAGCCTCGGCATCATCAACGGCGGCGGCTGGCGTGCCGACGTCGGCCGGATCGCTGCCGGCCTGGAATCTGGGCTCGCCCCCGCCCGGGAACTCGAGGCTGTCCGTGATGTCCGCACCATCGGCGCCGTCGGGGTCATTGAACTGCACGACGCCGTCGACGTCACGGCGGTCACCGCCGCTGCCATCCGGCAGGGTGTCTGGGTCCGCCCCTTCCGGAACCTCGTCTACACCATGCCCCCGTACATCAGCACCGCGGCTGACGTTGAACAGATCACGGCAGGCATGACGGCGGCCGTCGCCGAAGTCCATGACCGCGTCCCGGCACGCACGTGCGTCCCAACAAGATTGGGAGGTGCGGCATGAGCGCCTCGATGACCCACTGGCTCCAGCGGCAGGCCGCAGTCCGGGACCGCGGGGGCCTGGTCCGCCGCCCGCTCCCCCGCGCCGCGGATGAACAGTTCATCGATCTGGCCAGCAACGACTACCTTGGCCTGTCCGCAGACCCGCGGCTCACGGATGCTGCCGCGGCGGCCGCGTCGCGGTGGGGCAGTGGCGCCACCTCCTCCCGGCTGGTGGCCGGGACCACCCAGCTGCACCTGGACCTCGAGCAGGAGCTCGCCAGCCTGGCCGGCATGGAGACGGCGCTGGTGTTCTCCTCCGGGTACCTGGCAAATATCGGTGTGATTACCGCGCTCGGCGGCCCGGGGACGCTGATCGTGGCGGATGAACAGTGCCATGCCTCGATGATCGACGGATTCCGGCTCAGCCGCTCACGCATGGAATCGTTCACGCACAACGACCTCGAGGAAGCCAGCCGCCTGCTGGCTGACCGGACGGAGCCTCGGGCGCTGATCGCCGTCGAATCCCTGTACAGCGTGCTGGGCGACGAAGCCCCGCTCGTGGACCTGCTGGCACTGGCCGAGCAGCATGACGCGGTGCTGCTGGTGGACGAGGCACACAGCCTTGGCGTCACCGGCACCGGTGACTTTCAGGGGCGCGGTTCGGTGGCCGGGACAGCCTTGGCCGGGCATCCGAACGTGATCGTGACCGCGACGCTGTCCAAGGCCCTGGGCAGCCAGGGCGGAGCCGTCCTGGGGTCCCCCCTGCTGCGGGAGCACCTCATCAACCGTGCCCGGAGCTTCATTTTCGATACCGGCCTGGCGCCCGCCTCCGCAGCGGCAGCCCTCGCCGCGGTGCGGATCGTCCGCGACGAGCCCTGGAGGGCCGGAACAGTCCACAGCAACGCTGCGGCGCTTGCCGCCGGACTCGCCCCGGCCCTGGCAGCCCTCGGCGCCACCGTCTTCCCGACCGCGGGCGCCGTCCAGTCCATCGCCATGCCGTCCGCCGAATCTGCCCTGGCAGCAGCCGAAGCCGCCCGAGCGGCCGGCGTCCGCATCGGCTGTTTCCGTCCGCCGTCCGTTCCGGACGGGGTCTCGCGCCTGCGGCTGACCGCCCGCGCCACCCAAACACCTCGGGAAATCGACGACAGCTGCGCGGTGCTGCGCAGCATTTTGGAGGAACTTCCATGAACCTGCCCCGCATCATGCTGGTCACCGGAACGGACACCGGCGTCGGCAAGACCATGACGACGGCGGCCCTCGCCGCCGTCCTCCAGGGCACGGGGCGCAGCGTCGCGGTTTACAAACCGTGCCAGTCGGGCGCCGCTGACGGCGATTCCGACGCTGCCGAAATCGTCCGCCTCGCCGGCGCCGTGACGGCGGAAACCGGAGTCGTCCTGCAGGAGCCGCTGGCCCCCGTGGCGGCTGCCGCCGTCGACGGAACGCCGCTCCCCCGCGTGGCTGCGCACGCTGAGAAGGTCCGTGACCTCGCCACATGCCACGACCACGTCCTGGTTGAGGGCGCGGGCGGCCTGCTGGTGAAGCTGGACAGCGACGGCGGCACCCTGACGGACCTCGGGGCGCTGCTTGCAGCGGCCTTCGTGCTCGTCGCCCGGCCGGCTCTTGGCACGCTGAACCACACCGACCTGACCCTCGAAGCGCTGGAGTCCAGGAGCCTTCAGGTCTTGGGCGTCGTGCTCGGCAGCTGGCCGGTCGACCCGGATTTTGTACACATCAGCAACCGGCAGGTGCTCGGATCGCTGCGCGTGCCCTTCCTCGGCGCCATTCCCGAGCGGGCCGCGGCGCTCTCCCCGGCCACGTTCCGTACCGCAGCAGGCACATGGCTGAACGGGCTGTCCGCATGAGCCGGGCCTTCCCGACCGCAGAACCTGCGGAGCTGCTGGCTGATAGCCCGGAGGCGGCGGAACGCACCGGCCGGGCCCGGTGCCCGTACCTGATGGTCCGCGACCCGGAGGTTGTCCGGGAAGCCCTGCACCGACCGTCCGATTTCAGCCCCGCGAATGCCCTGATTGCCGTAACGCCTCTAGCGGGGCCGGCCCTGCGCGTGCTGCAGCGCGTGGGCTTCGCGTTGCCTCCGGTGCTCGCCAGCAACGACACAGACACGCATGCCGGGATCCGGAAGATCGTGGCGGGCTATTTCACCCCGGCGAAGGTCGCCGCCATGGAGCCGCGCATCCGGGAACTCGTACGGGAAGCGGCAGGGAACGCAGCCGACCAGCTCACCCATTCCGGCAACGTGGACCTCGTGCAGGCGGTGGCGGCCTTCCCGCCAGCCGTCATCATGCTTGAGCTCCTCGGGCTGCCCGTCCGGGACCTGCCAGCCCTCAAGACGTGGGGCCTTGACTCCATGGAACTGTTCTGGGGCTGGCCCGGCGAGGACCGGCAACTGGAACTGGCCCGCAGCGCTGCTGATTTCTACGTCTGGCTGCGCCAACTCGTCGCCGAATCCGTGGCTGCCCCCGGACGCAACCTGTTCAAATCGCTGTCCGAACACGGCCTGTCCACGCCTGAGATGTGTTCGCTTGGCTACTTCCTGCTGATCGCCGGCCAGGAAACCACCACACAGCTGATCAGCACCACCCTGTTCCGGCTCCTGCAGGGATCCGCGCCCCTGGAGTGGAAGGACGCCGCCTCCGAGGAAGGCTCCAGGTCCATTGTCAGGCACGTGCTGACCACCGAATCATCTGTCCCCACGTGGCGCCGGGTGGCCGCGCAGGACACCCTGCTTGGCGGTGATCTGATTCACGCCGGCACCGAGATCCTCCTCGAACTGAGCGGGAACCACATCACGGCGCCGGCCGGTCCCGGGCCGTCCTTGTCCGGCCGGCCGGTCCGGGACAGTCCGTCCCCGTACAGCCTGGTTTTCGGGTCTGGCATCCACCGGTGCCTCGGGGCCAAGCTGGCGGAACTCGAGGCGTCCGTCATAGTCCAGGAAACCGCCACCGCACTGCCGGGAATCCAGCTTCGGGACCGGGAGCCGGAATGGATCCGGCTGCTGTCCTTCCAGGCGCCCCGGACCGTCACCGTAACGAACAGCCCGGGCTGACTTGCCCGGCGCCCCGGCCCGCATGGCTTATTTGCCCATATGGCTAGGAACCGCGGTTTAGGCCTTTCCGCGCTGTCTGGCTTGTTCCACGAGATCGGCCGCCCACGGCCGCTTTCCGTGGTGGAACAGCATGCCCTCGGGCAGGCCTTGGATGGTCGCCGTCGTACCCGAGATATCGATAGTGATCCTGCCGTTTGCCATGGGGGCGTTGGTGATGTGCAGGTCTCCGTAGGATTCCGGGAGCACCGGATCCATCCAGAGGCCGCCTCGGGCAACGTCGGCGTAGTAGCCCATTAGGCCCTTGACCAGCTGGATGGGGGTAGTGGCGGCCCAGGCCTGGGGCGAGCAGGCCGTGGGATAGGGAACCGGCTCGTCGAATTGCTCCCGGCTGAAGCCACAAAACAATTCTGGCAGCCGCCCTTCCGAATATTCGGCCGCTTCCAACAGGGCCGTGGAGATCCTCTGCGCCTGCTCGACAAAGCCGTAGCGCAGGAGTCCGGCCGCGATGATCGCATTGTCGTGCGGCCACACCGATCCGTTGTGGTAGCTGGCGGGATTGTAGGCGCCCATGTCACTGGCCAAAGTTCGCACGCCCCAGCCGCTGAACATCTCGGGAGACATCAGCCGCTCCGCGACCAGCGGGGCCTTGTCCTCATCGATGATGCCAAACAACAGGCATTGCCCCATGTTGGACGCGCATGCGTCGACAGGCCGCTTCCGGCCGTCCAGGGCGACGGCGTAGTAGCCGCGGTCGGGCAGCCAGAACTGTTCGTTGAACTGCCTCTTCAACTGTGCCGCGCGGTCCCGGTACTCGGCCGCCAGGGCCATGTCACCGGCGTCGTAGGCTATCCAGGAGCGGGCCAGATAGGCGCTGTAGACGTAGGCCTGCACTTCGCAGAGTGCGATCGGCGGCTCGGCCAAGGTGCCGTCTGCAAAGTTGATGCCGTCCCAGGAGTCCTTCCAGCCCTGGTTGATCAGCCCCTGGTCATTGAGGCGTTGGTACTCGACGAAGCCGTCGCCGTCCTTATCGCCGTAGTCCCGGATCCAGGCCAGCGCCCGGTCAACGTGCGGCAGCAGGGCCGTGACGGTTTCGGGGGCGAATCCCCAGCGGCTGACTTCCCCGAACAAGGCCACGAACAGCGGCGTGGCGTCGACGCTGCCGTAGTAGGCAGATTTGCCGCCCAGGGCCAGCCCGCTTGAGACATCGAGCCTGACCTCGTGCAGGATCTTTCCCGGTTCCTCCTCACTCATTTCATCCACGACGCGGCCCTGGCGGTCGGCCAGCGTCTGGATGGTGCCGAAGGCCAGTGATGGATCAACCGGCAGCGCCATAAGGGAGGCCCACAGGGAGTCCCGGCCGAACAGCGCCATGAACCAGGGCGCGCCGGCGGCCACCACGATCCGGTCCGGGTGGTCGGGGTCCTCGATGCGAAGTGCGCCCAGGTCGTCATAGCTGCGCCGAAGCGTCCGCTCGATGGAGCGGTTGCCCATGCGCAGCACCGGAATCTTCGAAACCCACTCCTGGCGGCGGAGGTCGCGCGGAGATAGTTCGCCGGCGTCGGGGCGAACAAAGGGTGCCGCGGTACCAGTCATGTCGGTGGTCGGCACCGCACTAACGGTTGCGCTCCATTGCCCGTGCGGTGGGACTAGGATGCGGTACGTCAGGGCGTCTGGTGAGGCAACTGCGCCGCTGGCGGACACGACGACGCCTTTCCGAATGCCCTGCCAATCGGCCCGGATGGTCAGCGCGTCGCCGTCCGCCTGGCGGGACTCAGTCCAGCGCCGTCGGATGCGCGCCTCCTTCACCTCGAAGAGGTCAGCGAAATCCGCGTCGACTCTGAGGGAGAC
The DNA here is from genome assembly GCF_017052465.1 of Arthrobacter pascens. GTDB lineage: Bacteria > Actinomycetota > Actinomycetes > Actinomycetales > Micrococcaceae > Arthrobacter > Arthrobacter pascens. The sequence continues at coordinate 224,142 of NZ_JAFHKT010000151.1, read as the reverse complement.
CACGCATTCGGCCGGGGCCGGGGCGTAGTTTCTGACGGTGATCTGCTCCAGGATCCCGGCGCCCACCTCGCGGAGGCGTTCGACAATCAGCGGGCTGTCCGCGTGCCCGTCCGGGCGGGGGACACGGCCGGCAAACAGGCCACGGTACGGTTCCTTGGTTTTGGCCGCCAGCGGCTCCAATGGAGCTCCATTAACGGTCAGACGCCAGCCGGACAGGATACGGGTGTCCTCATAGAACACCCCGTGCGGGTGTTCCGGATGGATGTCGCCATTCGCCGAGGAGATGCAAAAGGATGAGCCTTCCACCAAGGTGATGGAGCCAGGCCCCAACGGCCCGGCAGCGATGTCAGCATTCCATCCGGTCATCCTGGCTCCTCCGAAGGGCTGACCTCACCGGCCTGACGGGGCAGCGCTGCGCGCACCCGGCCAACCTGCCAGCCACCTGCTCAATCGACGCTACGCCTGTGTGCCAGATGATGCCATAGGCCTTTGGGCGTGACGGGCGGCCGGTCAGGACGGGCGGCCGCCGTAGTCCAGGCCTATTTGGCGGGCCGCCTCCTGCAGGTGGGGGACCACTGTCTTTTCAATGGTGTCGGCCGGCGCGCGGTGGGTCTGGAGGGACACGTTGACCGCCGCAACGGTGTCTCCGCCGCTCGGAACGGGGACTGCCACGCCGCGCAGGCCGTCCTCAAGTTCCTGGGAGACCATGCCCCATCCCCGGCTGCGGGCCAGGTCCACTTCTTTCCGGAGTTCGTCCAGGCTCCCGACGGAATGCTCCGTGAAGCGCTCCAAACTTACTCCCCTGATATAGCTGTCCAGTTCAGGCTCCGGGAGTGCCGCCAGCAGAACACGTCCCATGGACGTGGCCCAGGCCGGGAACCGGGTGCCCACGCTGATGGAGACACTGAGCAGGCGCGGCGAGGGTACGCAGGCCACGTAGACGACGTCCTGCCCGTCGAGGATGCAGAGGGAGGTGGTCTCGTTCAGGTCCGCTGCCAGGGATTTGAGGTGGCGCTCTGCGATCCGGGGCAGGGCGAGGTTGGCCAAATAGGAGCTGCCGATCTCCAAGGAGCGCGGGGTCAGCTCGAACAAGGGCCCGTCGGCGCGCAGGTACCCCAGATCCGTCAACGTCAGGAGGAACCGCCGCGCGGAGGCCCGGGTCATGTCGGAGCGGGAGGCAATCTGGGACACCGTCAGCCGGGGATGGTCGGGGTCGAAGGCGCGGAGGACGTCAAAGGTCTTCTCAACCGATTTCACATAATATGCCGCGTTGTCCGCCATGGACGTCGTGCCTCCTGAGACTGTGCACCTGGTCCGCTGCCCGCCACGGCATGCGCGGTGCAGGCTTGCTTCTCCATGGTATCCGGCGAGGAAGAACGCCGATTGTGAGTCAGCTCACGAGGGGGTATGCTTTTCATAGTCGCATACCGCACATCTGTTCGCTATACGCACAAATATAGAACACAAACACAGAACCGATCCCTCAGAAGCACCGTCTTTCAGTGTGGAAGGACCCTCCTCATGACAAACCTTGCAGCCACCCCCACGGCTTCAGTGGCAGAACGCAAACTCAAACGCGCCAAGAAGGCCGCCCTCGCAGCCTTCCTCGGCGGCGCGCTGGAGTACTACGACTTCTTCATTTACGCCACCGCGGCGTCGCTGATCTTCTCCAGGATCTTCTTCCCCTCCGGCGACCCCACCATTGCCCTGCTGGCCTCCTTCGCCACCTTCGGCGTGGCGTACGTTGCCCGCCCGTTCGGCGCAGTGGTGTTCGGTCACCTGGGCGACAAGATTGGCCGGAAAAACACCCTGGTGCTCACGCTGGTGCTGATGGGTTCGGCAACCTTCCTGATCGGCGTCCTGCCGGACTTCAACACTGCCGGCTACTGGGCGCCGGCGCTGCTGGTGGTCCTCCGCCTGATGCAGGGCCTGTCCGCCGGAGCTGAGACCGCCGGTGCATCGGCCCTGTCAACTGAAGAAGCACCCGAAGGCCGCCGCGGTTTCTTCGCCAGCTTCGCCATGAGCGGCATCTCGGCCGGCATCGTCCTGGCCTCCCTCGCCTTCCTCCCCGTCGCCGCCATGGGCGAAGCGGACCGGCTGGCATGGGGCTGGCGCATCCCGTTCTGGCTCTCCCTGGTCGTGCTCATCGTGGCCTACATGGTGCGCCGCTCACTGGATGAACCGGAAGTCTTCGAGGAAAAGCACGACCACGGCGAACTGGTGAAGCTTCCCTTCGCCAAGATGTTCAAGACCCATCCGGCCCAGTTCTTCCAGGTCGCCCTGATGTCCTTCGAAACCGTGACCAACACCTTCATGCAGTCCTTCGGCCTGGCCTACGCCGTTTCCGTCGGCGTTCCGGCCTCCACCATGCTGTGGGTCAGCATCGTGGGCAATATCATCGCCATTGGCTCCCAGCCGCTGTTTGCCCGGCTCTCGGACCGGTTCGGCCGCCGTCCTGTCTTTATTACCGGCGTCCTTGGCTCAGGCGCCATGATCTTCGTGTACTTCTCGGTCATCTCCACCGGCAATGTCGCCATGATCTTCCTGACCAGCACCCTGATCACCGCAGGCACCTACTCGATGTCCAACGCCATCTACCCGGCGTGGTTCTCTGAACTCTTCAACGTCAAGGTCCGCTACTCCGGGATGGCCATCGGCCTGCAGATCGGCATCCTGTGCGCGGGCTTCACGCCGCTGCTCGGGACCGCCCTCGTCGGCGCCGACAAGGCCAACTGGGCACCCGCCGCCTGGATCGTCGCGGCCTCCTCGGTGCTGGCCGTGGCCGGCGCTCTGTGGGCCCGGGAAACATCCAAGACGCCGCTTCGGGAACTGGGCAACCCGGTTCCATAGCAAAGTGCAAGGCCAGGATCATGGAGAGCTGGAGAGAAGGATTGGACCGGAATACTGCCACCGTCTAGCGTGAGTCGTATGTCGGCGGCCGATGCATCAGCGAAGTCCAGCAGCAACCCTTTGCTTGTCCTCGGAAAAATAACATCGATCCTGGACGCTTTCTCGCTCTCCAGGCCGGTGCTGTCGCTGAGCGATATCCGGGAGTTTACCGGCATGCCAACGTCCACGGTCCAACGGCTTGTCACGAACCTGACCTCCCAGGGCTTCCTGGACCGGGAGGAGGACGCGTACCGCATCGGAATGCGGATGGCGTACTGGGCGGCTCCTGCCACGCGCGGCATGGAAGTCATCGACATCCTCAGCCCGTTGCTCAAGACGCTCCGGGACACCACCGGCGAGACCGCCTGCTTCTTCAAGGCGGAGCAGCATTACCGGGTGTGTGTGGCCATGGCGGATACCCGCCATGCGCTCCGCCGCGAGATGCACCTTGGCAAGGTGCTGCCACTCCACGCCGGTTCGGCAGGACGGGTATTACTGGCCTGGGATCCAGAACTCAAGGATGCCGTCCTGCGGGATCCCTTGGAGCCGATCACCGAATCCACCATCACCACCTCTGAAGATCTGGAGACCGTGGTGAAGAAGACCCGGACCGACGGGTTCGCCATCACGGTGGGTGAGCGTGAAGACGGAGCGTCCGGCCTTTCTGCCCCGGTCTTCGATTCCGCGGCGGGATTGGTCGGGGCCGTGACCATCAGCGGGCCCACCTTGCGGATGCCGCTGGAGACCTGTGAGGCGTGGGTGGAGCCGCTTCTTGCCACGGCGGAGCACATGACGAGACTGATCGGCGGCCGGTTTCCTGGCGAGGTGTAGCACCCGCCAGGAAATCGCAGCGCCCGTCAGTGCAGCCCGAGCCGGGAGGCGGAATAGCCAGCGACCGACCTTCCCGCCGCAAACATCGCCGCGGAGTCTGACGCGACGATGATCTCGCTGAAGTTCCCGGCATACGATCCGAGGTCTTCCGCCACGGATCCCACCACGGCGACCACCGGGATGCGCCGGCCGGATTCCTGCACCCGTTCCAGGATGGCGGAGATGATCTTGCCCTGGCCGGTCTGAGAATCGAGCTGGCCCTCACCGACGACGACGGCGTCGGCGGACGCCAGGCACCGGTCGAAGTTCACGGCATCCAGAACGGCCCCGGCCCCGGAGACAAGCTCCGCGCTGAAGTGGGCCCACAGTCCGCCGGAAAGCCCGCCCGCTGCGCCGGTGCGGGGCACGCCGGCCGGGTTGCGGGGATACGAACCGGCCAGCTGCCGGAGCCGCTGCTCCAGCACCTCGATCTCGGCCGGGCCAGCACCTTTCTGCGGCCCGAAAACCCGCGGAGCATCCAGAAAAGTCGTGGTGACATCGGACAGTACGGTAATCCGGGCGCCCCTGAGGCCGCCGCCGTCATGAATGGCCTGGACAGCCCCGGCTCCGCCGTCGGTGGTGGCCGATCCGCCGGCCGCCACCATGATGTGCGTGGCGCCTGCATCTATCGCGGCGGCCACCATCATGCCGGTTCCGTAGGTACTGGCCAACACCGGGTCACGCGGCCGGCTGCTGGGCACCGTCAGGCCGCTGGCTTGCGCCAGTTCGACGACGGCGGTTCCGTCCGCAGTTAGTCCGATGGTCACCGGGATCGGCTCACCCCACGGGTTCTTCGCCTGGACTGCCACGGCTGAGGCGGCCAGACCGCGGCACAGCGCGTCGAAGGTTCCTTCCCCTCCGTCGGCGACGGGCAGCTGCACGGCCTTCCCGCCGGCATCCCGGACACCGGCGGCGATGGCCGCTGCGACCTCCGCTGCCGAATACGTCCCCTTGAAGCTGTCCGGGGCGACAAGGACGGTCATGCCCTGGCCAGGTGGTTGACGGGGTGGGGCGGCGTGCGTCCTTCGGCAATGGCGACGGCGTTGAGCGCGCTGAGCCGGGCCATTTCGCTGCGGACAGCGACGGTGGCACTGCCCACGTGGGGCAGCAGCACGGTGTTGGGCAGTTCGGCCAGCCCCGCGGCGAGCCGCGGCTCGTCCTCGAACACGTCCAGGCCGGCACCGGCGATGGTCCCGTTCCGCAGGGACTCCACGAGGGCGGACTCATCCACGACGGGCCCGCGGGCGGTGTTGATCAGGATGGCATCCGGTTTCATCCGCCCCAACACCTCGGCGTCGACCAGATGGCGGGTCTGGTCGTTCAGCGGCACGTGCAGGGACAGGAAGTCACTGCGTGCCACGAGCTCGTTCCACGCCACCTGCCGGACTTTGCCGGCGAACTCGCCCAGTTCCTGGTCGCTGACCGGCCTGTCTCCCGGGGGCCGGGGAGAGAAGAGCACCTCCATCCCGAAGCCCAGGGCGCGGCGTGCGGTGGCGCGGGCGATCCGCCCGAATCCGGCCAGGCCCAGCACGGCACCGGAGACGTCCCGGCCCAGCAGGAGCTCCGGCTCCCAGCCCAGGAATTTGCCGTCGCGGACCAGCCGGTCGGCTTCCACCACGCGGCGGGCGGTGCCGAGGATGAGCAGCATGGCGATGTCCGCCGTCGCGTCCGTGAGCACGCCCGGGGTGTTGCCCACCAGGATGCCGTGCCGCGTGGCGGCGTCGACGTCGATGTTGTTGTACCCGACGGCGAAGTTGGAGACGCCTTTCACGCGGGCGTCCGCCAGGAGTGGCGCGTCCACGACGTCGCGCAGCTGGGTGAGCACGACGTCATACTCGCCCGAGGCGCACAGCGCCGCCAGGGTCCCGTAGTCCGGGGGCTCGGGCAGCACGGTGACGCGGCCGGCATCGGAAAGCAGCTGCAGGCCCGGGTCCGGGATCGCGGTGGTGACCAGGAAACTGTTGCCCACGCTTACTTGCCTCCAGTGGTGCAGGGTGTGCCGGCAGCAGTGCTGTCGGACGGGATGACCCAGCCGAAGGCCTCGGCCTTGGAGCGGGCGCCCTGTGCCGCCTTGGAGCGGTTCGGTTCGCCCAGTTCGGCGAGCAGCTTTTCAGAGAGGATCACGAGCTCGGCGAAGGTGTCGGTGGTCAGCCAGCCGGGTCGTGTGGCGAAAAGGATGTCCTCGCTGGAGGTGTTGCCGCTGGCACCTGGGGCAAACGGGCAGCCGCCCAGTCCGCCGAGTGCGCCGTCCACCATGGCCGCGCCTGCCTGCATGGCGGCGAGGGTGTTGGCCACGCCCAGGCCCCAGGTGTCGTGGCCGTGGTAGACAATCCGCCGGGCCGGGGACTCGTCCCGGACCCGGGCGATCAGCCCGGACACTTGGGCCGGGATGGCTTGACCCAGTGTGTCGCAGAGGACGATGTCCGTGGTTCCCTCGGCGCGGGGGTCGTTGGCGATGGACAGGACGCGTTCCTCGGGGACGGTGCCTTCGAAGGGACAGGTGAACGACGTCGCGATGCACAGCTGGATCTGTCCGTTAACCGCCTTGGCGTACTCCACGGCCTGGGGCAGCGCGGCGAGGCTTTCCTCGGTGGTGCGGCCGATGTTCGCCTTGTTGTGCGAATCCGACGCCGAGAGGCAGTACTGGAAGTTCCGCGCGCCCGCGGCCGCGGCCTTGGCCACGTGGCCCGGCGTGGCTACCCAGATCCAGCACTTGTCCAGTTCCTCGGGCGTGAGGGCCCGGACCACGTCCAGGGTGTTGGCCATGGTGGGCACCAGGTCCGGGCGGGCCATGGATCCCAGTTCGATGGCGGGCACCCCCAGGCGGAGCAGTTCCCTGACCGTCTCGATTTTCCGCTCGGTGGGCAGGACTTTCCCGGTGAGCTGGAGCCCGTCCCGCAGGGTGACGTCCCTGAGGATCGTGCTGCCCAATGTTGACGCGAGGTTGTTGGAGTAGTGGTTCATGCCTGGAGTGCCTCCTCGCGGCCTGACGCCGCACTGATTTCTGCGGGGTCCATGTCGAGGAGCCCGGTGAGGATTTCTGCCGTGTCTTCGCCGAGGTCCGGTCCAAGGTTGCGGATGGGGAGCGATTGATCGCCAATTACCGGAACGATGCCCGGGAAGCCCACGCCGGGGAGGATCTCGTCTCCGGTGGAGACATCGAATTTCTGGATCATGTTGCGGGCCGCGTACTGGCGGTCGCTGCTGATGTCGGCCGCGGTGTAGATGGGGCCGGCGGGAACGCCTGCGGCGTCGAGGGCCTTGAGGGCGTCCGCGGCGTCCAGGCCTTGGGCCCAGGCACCGATGGCCTGGTCCAGTTCCTCGCGCCGCGCCCAGCGGCCGGCGTTGGTCTGCAGCGACGGGTCCGCGGCGAGGTCGGGACGTCCGATGGTGTCCATGTACCGCTGGTAGATCGAGTCTCCGTTGCCGGCCACGACGATGCTGGCGCCGTCCCTGCAGAGGTAGGCGTTGGACGGGGCTATGCCTTCCATCCGGCCGCCCACGCGCTGCCGGTCCACGCCGTACGCCTGGTAGTCCGGAATGAGCGATTCCATCATGGAGAACATCGCCTCGTGGAGCGCGACGTCGATGACGCGCTCGGTGAGCGGCACGGCGCCGGCCGCGTCCCGGCGTCGTGCTTCCCTCTGGTAGAGGCTCATCATGGAGCCGAAGGCGGCGTAGAGGCCCGCGATCGAGTCTCCGATGGAGACGCCCACCCGGACGGGCGCGCGGTCCGGGTCGCCCACGAGGTTCCGGAACCCGCCGTAGGCTTCGGCGACGGCGGCAAAGCCGGGCCGCTCGGACAGCGGGCCCGTCTGCCCAAAAGCAGAAATGCGGGTGATGATGAGTTCCGGATTGGCTTCGTTGAGCACTTCGGGCCCGAGGCCCCACTTTTCCAGCGTTCCCGGCCGGAAGTTTTCCAGCAGGATGTCGGATTTCGCGGCGAGCCCAAGCACCGCCTGCTTGCCGGCCTCGGTTCTCAAGTCCAGCACCACGGACTTCTTGTTGCGGTTGATGGTGCGGTACAGCATGGACGTATCGCCCTTGTGCAGGCGCCAGTTGCGGAGCTCGTCGCCGGTACCCGGCCGCTCAACCTTGATCACTTCGGCGCCGAAGTCGGCGAGGAGCCTGCCTGCCGTGGGCGCGGCGATGTAATTTCCGAGCTCCAGGACGCGAATACCGTCCAGCGGCGCGATTCGTGGCTGTGTCATGGTTTCTTCTTCTTTCGTAGGCATACGCCGGGAACGGGCTTCGGTTCCGGTCAGAACAACAGGCTCATGGGCAGGATCAGCAGAATCGCGACGACGGACGCCACCGAGACGCCGACGGTCACCGATTTCAGCGCACCCCGTACGCTCTGGCCCAGCAAGGACTGAAGCAGCCAGAAGGTGTTGCTGGTGACGTGGACCATGAAGAGCGATCCGGCGCCGGCCGCCAAGGCCAGCAGCACAGGGTCCAGGCCGATGGCCGGAGCGATGGGAGCCAGCAGCCCCGCGGCCGTGATGGCGGAAAGCGTGACGGAGCCGACGGCGATGTGGAGCACAGCCGCGATCGCCCAGACCACGAGGAGCGGGGCAACGGTGCTGGCGGAGAAGAACCCGCCGAGGATGTCGCCGAGACCGGCCGCGGCAACGGTGGCGGCGAGTGAGCCGCCCACGCCGGTGAGGATCAGGATCTGTCCGCTCTCCTTGAAGCCCACCGCAATGGCCTCCTCGACACGCTTCTGTCCGATGGCGGACCGCGTGACCAGGCAGGTGCCGATCAGGCCGATGAGCAGTGCAATGACAGGCTCGCCCAGAAGCTGCAGCCAGGGCATGTCGATCTTAAGGATCTGCAGGATGGCGCCGGCGCCGATGAGGAGCAGCGAGGTCAGGAGCGGGGCAAACAGCACCATCAGCGGAAACTGCTTCCGTTCGCGTTCGGCGACGGCGACCGCCGCGCCGGCCAGTTGTGCCCCAGGGCCGCCGGAGCCCGGCGTGTGGCCGGATGAAGCGGTTGCTGGCGCCGCACCGCCGTCGGGCTCTTCCTCTTCGCCTTCCCGGTCTTCCTCCGCAACGAAGGTGTGGTCCTCGTCTTTCTCTTCGTTCCAGAAACCGCGGCGGAAAAGGAACGTCATGATCGCAATGGAGATAACGATGGTCGGGATGACCAACAGCAGGCCGAACAGCAGCATTTTCCCAAGCGGCACGTTCAACAGGCCCGCGAGCGCCAGGGATGCAACACCGGGAACCGTGAAAACGATGCCGCACTCGAGGGCGATGGCCATGGCCGTGGCCATGCGGGCCGTGCCGAGTTTGCCGATTTTGGGTGCCAGTTTGCGCGCCAGCGGGGCCGAGATGACGAGCAGGACGTCCAGGAAGATGGACTGCAGGACCGTTCCGATGGCCAGGCCCATGGTGTACGGAAGGCGTTTGGGGCCGAAGGTGTTCAGCAAGTGCTCCACGAGGCGCCGGATGGCGCCGCTCTGGTTAAGGATGGAGCCCATCAGGACGCCGAAGGCGATGAGCAGGCCGACGTCCACCATGATTTCGCCGAAACCGGACGTGATGGTCTTGACGGTCTCTTCGACGCCAAGGCCCACGGCGAGGCCGAGGTAGACGGAACTGATCACCAGGGCGATGACGGGGTTGACTCTGAAGCGGACGATCAGCACAACGGCGGCTAGGACCGCCACGGCCGTATTGATCAGGACAGCTATGTCTGACATGGGGGGAATCCGATCGTTGGGCCTTCCACATTGAAGGCTGGGAACAGATGCGTGCCGTGAGGAAGGACACATTCGCTCATCCCATATTATGGGTTTAAGTTCATAATGCAAGATGTGGCGCCAATCTTCTTGATGAAAGTGTCGGGACGGTCCACCACCACCGGGCGTATCCGTGTCAGGATCAGTTATGCCCGACCGCCTGATGCTGCTGGACACCGCGTCGCTGTATTTTCGCGCCTTCTACGGCGTGCCCGACACGATCCGCCGCGCCGACGGCACCCCGGTGAACGCCGTCCGCGGCCTCCTCGACATGATTGCCCGGCTCACCACGGACTACGACGCGACGCATCTCGTGGCGTGCTGGGACGACGATTGGCGTCCGCAGTGGCGGGTCGACCTCATCCCCACCTACAAGTCGCACCGGGTCGCGGAGGTGCTGGCTGGTTCCCCCGACGTGGAGGTGGTGCCGGACGCGCTCGAGGTGCAGATTCCGATGATCCGCCGCGTGCTTGACCTCGCCGGCATCGCGGTCGTGGGGGCCGCCGAGCATGAGGCCGACGACGTCGTGGGCACTTACGCCAGCCACGCCGACCTCCCGGTTGACGTGGTGACCGGCGACCGCGATCTCTTTCAGGTCGTCGACGACGCCCGCCAGGTGCGGGTGATCTACACCGCGCGCGGCATGCGGAACCTCGAAGTGGTGACCGACGTGGTTGTCGTCGGCAAGTACCGGGTGCTGCCCGAACAGTACGCCGACTATGCGACTCTCCGCGGGGACGCCTCCGACGGACTGCCGGGCGTGGCCGGCATCGGCGAGAAGACGGCCGCCTCGCTGCTCGGGGAGTACGGCACGCTCGACTCACTGCTCGAGGCGACGGCGGATTCAGGAAGCGCGCTGTCCGCATCCGTGCGGGCGAAGCTCGCCGCGGCCGCCGGCTATCTCACGGTGGCTCCCGCCGTCGTGAAGATTGTGCGCGACCTCGAACTGCCGAGCCTCGAGGAGGCCGGCGCACGGCTGCACCCTGTGGTCGGCGAATCGCGCACGGAACTCGAGCGCCTCGCCACCGAGTGGAACCTCGGCGGCTCGGTCAGTCGGCTCCTCGATGCGTTCGACCTGCGCCGGTGAGGTTTACCTGGTGAGGATTAACATGCGGGTCTTAGCGCTTTCCTTTTTTCCGTGAGCCCTTGCCGCGGCCCTTGTCCGGGTTTGGGGCATAGCGCTGAGCCACCTTGGGCTTCTTGGCTCCGGTCCCGCGCCGGTCCGGCTTCGGCTCCTTCTTGGGCTTTTCCACCTTGGCGGACGGCTGCCGGGAGCTCTGCGCGGTGCGCCCGCGGACAATGCCGATGAACTCCTCGATCACCTCGTCCGTGGCATCACTGGGCCAGGCCAGGGCGATCTCGGTGCCCGGCGCTCCGGTGAGGCGGCGGGCCACGGTGTCCTTGACGTTAAAGTGCCGGGCCACGGACATCGGCAGGACCAGCAGGCCTGCCCCGGAAGCCACCACCTGCAGGGCGGTTTCCGGGCCGCCAAGCCCGTCGGCGTCGAGGAAGGTCTCCTGTGCGAGGTCTTCGAGGGCCACTTCCTCGAACACGGAGATCTCGTGGCCCTTGGGCGCCACCACCACGGGCTGTTCCTCGTACAGGGGAATGACGTTGAGGCCCTCGCGGTCCACGGGCAGGCGGACGAAACTGAGGTCCGCGGATCCGTCACGCAGGACCGACACCTGGGCGCCGCCGTCGGACATGAACGAGCGCAGCGGAACATGGGGCATCCGCTCTTCCCAGCGCCGGATCCACTTCCCCGGCGTGACGCCGGCTACGTAGGCAAAGCGGAGCTGCCGCTGCTCGGGTTCCGGGGCGGCGGGGGCAAACGTGGATTCATCTTCGGCGGGCACACGTTCACAGTACGCCAGTGGCGCCGGTGGGCTGCCGGTGCCGGTCTTGCCCTTGGTGCGCTGCGCGCCGGCAGCCGGATACCCTTGAAGCATGACCTCTGCTAACTCCCAGTCCATGAAGCCGGCCACCGTTGCCAAGAAACTTGGCATCTATCTGCCTGCAACACCCCAGGAGTTCCAGGATTCAACCATCACGCGAGCCGAGTTCGCCGAGCTCCAGGCCAACCCGCCGGAGTGGCTCGCCGAGCTGCGCCGCAACGGCCCCCACCCCCGCCCGGTGGTGGCGCAGAAACTGAACGTCTCCATCAGCGGCCTCGCCCGCGGCGGTGTTGAAGAGGCGCTGACGACGGCGGAAATCACCGCGCTGTTGCAGGCTCCCCCGGCGTGGCTGGTCACCGAGCGCGCCACGCACGCGGCAGTCCGCGCCGAGGCGCAGCGCGTCAAGGATGAAACTGCCAAGAAGGCCCGCCAAGACTGAACCGGGCTGAACTGGGCTGAACTTTGATTCTGCAGCACAGATCCCGTCCCTGCCCTTGGAGAAACCCGGCATGCTGATCCCCCACCCTAGGGGACCGCGTGCAACGGGGTGGCGGCTCCGTGCGGCGCGCGGGGTTCCGGCCCCAAAAAGGCCGACAGCACGCCACATTCCGGACGTCGCAGCGAGAGCCGACTGCCGGATTTGCCGCGCTCTCCCTCAAGCCCCGGGGGGACCATGGGCACCGCCAATGCGGTGGTTGGCGGCCTTCGAAGGCCCCGAGAGGCACAGCATTTCCACAACCCGGATCACCAAATCTGTGGTTGTGCGCGAAGGTCTTGCGCATCTCTAAGTCGATGGGGTCATCATGAAGCCAGCACAATGCAAGCCGGGTGCATACGCATCTCTCCTGCCCGGCACCCGAAGGGCAGGGATCGTTGCCACCGTTTCGGCGGTAGTTTGCGCATCGTCCATCCTCGCCATTTCACCAGCCAGCGCCGCCGTTCCCGCTTTTCCCGACAACCTCGTGGTCTTTCCCGACCGGGACTTCGTGACCATTGAGGGATACCAGGACCGTGTGGGACAAACGGCAACCGTGGAGGTCACGCGGCCCAATGTCGGAGTCATCGGCTCCGCCCGCAGTGAGGTTGCCGCAGGGGATGTGGCCTTCGAAATCAACCACCCCGGCGGGGTCTGCTGGGGAGCGGGCACGGGCGTGAACGTCACTCCCGATATCCGCCCCGGGGACGTTGTCTCGATCAAGTTCGACGGTGAAGCGGCGTCCGCCGGCGAAGCCAAGGTCCAGGACACCTACGTGACCGCTGCCTCCGAGCGCAGCGGCAACACCGTCACGGTCAAGGGCTATCTGGGGAACGGGGTCAGCCCCGACCAGCTGGAACAGCGCATCATTGAGCCCGCCCTGAAGGACACCGGAGTGGGCCGTCGCGACGTGCGCGCCCTGCCCGGTCCACTGACGCCCTCCGACAATGGTGGCTATTCGTCCGGCCTGGACATCTCCGGAAACACCTTCACCGCCACCTATGTCTTCGATGAGCAGGCAGCGGCTGAGCTGGCCGCCAGCGCGGCAGGCGCCCGCTCCATGGCATGGGAACTGACAGATGTGGACGGCAACCGCCAGGGCCTGACCATCTCCGAGTACGGCGAACCCGGCGGCCCCGGAATGGGCGGCTGCCCCAACGGACCGCTGCAGTCCGGCCCTGCTGCCCCGTCCAACATCACGGCGGCCAATGTGGCCGGAGGCATCAAGCTGAACTGGAAGCCCGCAGTGGCCGTTCCGGGTACGCCGGCCATCACCGGCTACCGCGCCGTGGCAGTGGGCAAGACCGAGACCCTCAACGAGAAAGAGGAAATCGGCAAGCGGATCTCCGGAGCGGGAGCCACAGGAACCACGATCACCGGGCTCAAGTCCGGGGAGCAGTACGACGTGTTCGTCGTGGGTGTGAGCAGTGTGGGCGAAACATTCCCGGCAGCTCACGCCGTGCCGCAGACGGACAGCACCGCGCCGACCGTCACGGCATCACCCAATGGCCTGACGTCGCCTGTCCCGCAGACCGTCACATTGGCCGCCAGCGAGACGGGCAGCGACATCTACTACACCGTCGACGGTTCTGATCCGGTTGTCTCGGGCGGCGGCCTCGGGGATCAAGCCATTCGCTACGAAGGACCCCTGAACATCACCACCACGACAACGCTGCGCTTTGCGGCATTCGATCCTTCCGGCAACGTCTCGCAGATCAGCGAGGCAACCTTCACCATCACCAACGATCCTGTTCCGGCAGCACCGGACGCCCCGACCGCCGTGGCCGGCAAGGGCACCGCAGCGCTGTCCTGGAACGCTCCGAATCCGGGAGCGGAGGGCCTGAGCATCAGCGAGTACTCAGTGCAGGCATACACCTTGGATGGCGCCGCGTTCGGCGCAGCACGGTCCGCCGGCACCGCCACCACGTTCACCTATGAGGGACTCGCCGCCGACACCGCCTACCAGTTCACGGTGAAGGCAAAGAACGTCAACGGCTGGGGCGCGGAATCCAACAAGAGCGCAAGCATGACCGCTGAAGGCGACATCGTGGCCAAGGCCGGTCCGGACCAGGCGGTCGCCCGCCGGACCACGGCCACTACCGTGACGCTGGACGGCACCGGCTCCACCACTACCGGCGCCACCTACCTGTGGGAGCAGATCCCCACCGGGACCACGGACCCGAACAAGGTGACCCTTGCCGGCGCCACCACTCTGAAGCCGACGTTCAGCCTGCAGGTCTTCAAGTACCCGATGACCAACAGCCCGCTCACGTTCCGGCTCACGGTCACGGCCGGCGGCACGGTGAAGACGGATGAGGTCAGGGTGACGCCCGTGCCGGACCGGGTGACGGTCAGCAGCGCACAGTGGAAGAGCGGCGACTTCCGGATCTCAGGCACCGGCTCTGTCATTGGCGCCACGGTAACGGTCCGGGTGGGCGGTCCCACGGGCAGGTCGCTCGGACAGGTGGCCGTCACGGCCGCCGCTGCACCGGCCACGGGAGGCGAGTTCAGCCTCAGGCTGCGCAACGCCGCCGCCGGCACCACCAACCCAGGCTCCATCTATGTGGAGTCCACGGTGGGAGGGACTGCCGGACCCATCCTGGTAACCAACAGGTAGCACCAGTCCACTGCACGGGTCCGGTGGTTCCCCGCACTCAGCGGGGAACCACCGGACTCCGTTGTTTTTCCGAAAATTCCGCCAGCAGCATCTGCGGGAATACTTCGCGGACCAGTAGAGTTGATGCCTGCGATTGAGTGCCATCCCGGCCCTCATGAGAAGGAGTGAAACCACCATGGCAACCGACTACGACGCACCGCGCGTCAGCCAGGACGAACAGCCCGGGACCGAATCGCTCGAAGCGATGCAGGCCCAGCGCGGCGGATCCCAGACCGCGCTGCTGGACGTCGAAGAAGCGGACACCGCGGAAGGCATCGACCTCCCCGGCGCCGACCTCTCCCACGAAGAGCTGCTCATCCAGGTCATCCCCGTGCAGGATGACGAGTTCACCTGCATGTCCTGTTTCCTGGTCCACCACCGCAGCCAGCTCGCGCGGGAAAAGAACGGAAACAAGTACTGCTCGGAGTGCGAGGGATAAACGGCCGTCAGGAAATCTGCAGCCCCCCGTTGATGTCGTAGGTGGCCGCCGTGATGTAGCCGGCGTCCTCGCCCATCAGGAACACCATCAGCGCGGCGATGTCCCGCACGGTGCCCACCCGGCCCACCAGGATATCCGCGGACATGGCGGCCTTGCGCTCATCCGTCAGCGTTCCGCCCATGATGTCCGTGTCGACGGGGCCGGGCGCCACGCAGTTGACGGTGATGCCGTGCTGGCCCATCTCCCGGGCCAGCGCCCGGGTGAAGCCGATAATGGCCGCCTTCGAGGCGCTGTACGCCACCTTTGAGTAAGTTCCGCCTCCGCGCTGGGCGGAGATGGAAGACACACTGACGATCCTGCCTAGCCTGCGGTCGATCATGCCCCTGAGGACGCGCTGCGTGACCAGGAACGTGCCGGTCATGTTGATCTTGAACACCCGCTCCCAGGCATCGAGTGTCTCGTCCATGAACTCCGTGGGTGAACTGATGCCCGCCAGGTTGGCAAGGCCAACGATCGGCGGCAGGCTGGACTCGACCTCGTCGATGGCGGCGTTGACGGCGGCCTGGTCGGAGACGTCCGCGCCCACCCCGACCGCCTGGACGCCGTAGACGGCGGCAATTTCCTCTGCCGCTTTCCTGGCCGCGTCGCCGTCAACGTCCAGGATCGCAACCGACCAGCCCGCGCTGGCGAGCATTTCCGCCGTCGCCCGTCCGATGCCGCGCGGAGAGGCGGCGCCGGTCAGCACCGCAGTCCGCTCGGCCGGGAACGTTTCGTGATGAACCATGTTCCTCAGCCCCTCGTCGCCTGGTTGTCAGCTCTTGATATCGAACTCGTCGGCGGCAACAGCTTCCTCACCGACCGTGGCAGGCGTACCGGGCTTCACGTGGCCCTCCGGGCGCTTGCGCGCGTAGAGGAACGTGGCCACCGAAGTGATGGCGAGGCAGGTCGCCAGGAACACGAGGCCAGAGCGGTTGTCGCCCGTGGCGTCGTTGAACAGGCCCACGGCGTAGGGAGCCACGAATCCGCCCAGGTTGCCCAGCGAGTTCACCATGGCCAGGCCGGCTGCCGCCGCCGCGCCCACCAGGGCCGTCGAGGGCATTGCCAGGAACGGCGCAATGGCGGAGTAGATGCCCATGGCCGCCAGAGTCAGGGCGACCAGGGCCAGGACCGCATTGACCTGCACCAGGAAGCCGGCGGCGAGGAGGCCGATGGCCGCCATCACCATGCTGATGCTGGCGTGCATGACCCGGTTGCCCGTGCGGTCGGAGCGCCGGCCCCAGAAATACACGAAGACGGCGGCGATGGTGTACGGGATGGCCACAATAAAGCCCACCTCCGTGGTGGTGAACTTGCCCAATGCCGCAACAATGGTCGGCATCCAGAGACCAAGGCCGTAGATGCCGCACACCAGGCCGAAGTACAGCGCCGAGTAGGCGATGGTCCGGGGGTCCTTGAGTCCGGCCAGGAAGTGGTGCGGCTGGCCCTTCTGCTTGTGGGCAAGCTCGTCATCCATGGTTTTGGTCAGCCATTCGCGCTCATCGGCGGCGAGCCAGTGCGCATGGCTCGGGCGGTCCGTCATCAGGATCGGGGTCAGCAGGCCGAGGATGATGGCCGGAATGCCCTCGATGATGTACAGCCACTGCCACCCCTGCAGGCCCATGATCCCGTCCATCTGGAGGAGCAGGCCCGACACCGGAGCACCCAGGGCGTTGGAAATGGGCTGGGCCAGGATGAAGATGCCCAGCACGGTGACGCGCTGCGCTGCCGGGAACCACAGGGTCAGGTAGAACAGGATGGCGGGGAAGAACCCTGCCTCGGCCGCACCCAGCAGGAAACGGATGATGTAGAAGGTTGTCTCACCGTTAACGAGGGCCATGGCCGTGGCGAAGATGCCCCAGGAGATGAGGATGCGCGCGATCCACTTCCGGGCGCCGAACTTGTACATGCCGCCGTTGCTCGGGATTTCCAGCAGCGCGTAGCCCAGGAAGAAGATGCCGGCCCCGAGTCCATATGCCGACGCGCTGAGCCCGATGTCCTCGCTCATGGTCAGCTTCGCGAAGCCGACATTGTTCCGGTCCAGGTAGGCAATGAAGTACAGCAGGACGATCAGCGGCATCAGGCGGTTGCGCACCCGACGCAACGTTCTCTGGCCCAGCTCGTCCAATTGGTTAGCAGGATTCATGGAAGTCATGGCGCACCTCGCTGTGGGGAAAATGCCCGCCGGGGTTCCTGGGCGGAACAATTAAGGTTTACCACTCTGCAACGTAATAGTCACCATGCTTACCAACTGCCGTTTTCCGCCGTATCAGCAGGTCAGCACCCGGATTCCAGCCACTCCTGCAACCGCCCCAGTGGCCATGTGGTGATGATCCGCTCTGCCGGTACCCCGTTCCGTTCGGCCCGCTCGGCGCCGTACTGCAGGAAGTCCAGCTGGCCGGGAGCATGGGCGTCGCTGTCGATGCTGAACAGGCACCCGGCATCAAGCGCCAGCCGCATGAGGTTGTCAGGGGGATCCTGCCGCTCGGGACGGGAATTGATTTCGACGGCGACGCCCGCCTCCGCGCACGCGGCAAAGACCCGTTCGGCGTCGAACTCGGACTCCGGCCGGGTCCCCCGGGAACCCTGCAGCAGGCGGCCCGTGCAGTGCCCCAGTACGTTGGTGTGCGGGTCCCGGATGCCGCTGAGCATCCTGTCCGTCATGGTGCGCCGGTCCGAGCGGAGCTTTGAGTGCACGCTGGCCACCACGACGTCGAGCCGCTCCAGCATGTCGGGCGCCTGGTCCAGCTCCCCGTTTTCCAGGATGTCCACCTCGATCCCGGACAGCAGCCGGAACTCCGCGCCGTCCTGGCGGGCGTGTGCCGCGTTGACCGCGGCCACGGCCTCAAGCTGGTCGCTGAGGCGCTCGGCGCTCAGTCCGTTGGCGATCTTGAGGTTCGGGGAATGGTCCGAAGATCGCCCCGGAGCTGGGGGCGCAGTCCGTTGCCGCCCGCCGCGAGGGGTTTCGCGCCGCTCTGCCTGAGCTTGTCCAGATAGTCGGGCACGGCGCCCTCAACCGCCTGCCGGATGACCTGGAACGTGGTGTCCCCGATGCCCTTGGTCCGTTTCAATCTTCCGTCCCGGACACGCTCCGCGAGATCGTCGGCGGCGAGGTCCCCAATAACGCCGGCAGCCTTCCGGAACGCCTGCACCTTGAACGTGGGCGCGGCGCTGCGTTCCAGCCAGAACGCGATCTCATTCAGGGCGTCAACGGCGTCCATTCAGTCCCTTCCGCGGGCCGTTCCGGCGCCACAGGCAGCGGCCGTCAGTCCTGGTGCAGCTGGATGTAGTTGCCGCAGCCGTCATCGAACACGGCCGAGGTCCCGGATGGATCCTCCGACGGTTCGCCCTGGAACCGGACGCCGGCGTCGGTGAGGCGCTGGTACTCTGCCCGCACATCAGGAACGCCGAACACGATCGCCGCGAGCCCGGCGTCGTGCAGTCCCTTCATGTACGCTGCGGCCACCGGGTGGTCGCTCGGCTCCAGCAGCAGCCCCACGCTGCCCGCGTCACCGGGATCCTTCACAATAAAGAGGTTGTGCTCGGGCATGGCCATGAGCGTCTCGAAGCCGAGGGTCTGCGTATAGAACGAGTGCGCTGCCTGCGGGTCTTGGACGTGGATGCTGCACATTTTGAGTCGCATGCCGCCAACGCTACGCCGCAGGCCGCCCGCTGCAAACCGTTTGCGCCGGCCAGTCCCCTGCCGAAAAGGGCGGCGGCAAATCCGCAGGCACCGCCGGTCGGCAGACCATTGACCGGCGGCGCCTGAACGGCTGGAATTGAAGTGGAGCCCGATTCGCCGGGCCCCGCTGCTTGGAGGTGTCGGAGTGCCCGCCGTAACCGAAGCCGTCCCCCTGGGGATGCTGCCGCTCGTCCTCTGGGGCGCCGTGCTCGTGGCCGCCGTCGCCTGCACGGCCTTCGCTGTCCGGCACCATGCAGGAAACGCCGACGGCGACCCCTCAGACCCGCTGTTCTGGGACCTTTTCTGGGGTGCAGCCGTGATCCTTCCGGCACTCCTCATCCCGGCGGTGGCCTCGCCACCGGCCGGCCTGGCGCTGGCGGCGGCCGCCTGTGTCAGCGGCGTCGCCGCATACCGGAGCGGCCCCAGGGTTTTGGGCTGGTATTCGTCCCGGCGCCGCCTGCGGGAGGAACGGCCCGCCCTGCTGGCCGCGGCCCACCTTCACGACGCTGTCCTGCAGCGCTGGCAGCGCTACGAACTGGACCCCGCGCTGGCCATTGATTTTCCGGACATGTCGGACGTGCGCCGCCCGGAAACCGCGGAGTTCGTGAAGGCGATGCGGGAGGCGGAGGTGCTGAGGACCCTGGCCGCACCCGGCTACCTGCAGGCCGTTGACCGACTCGAGGTGGCACTGCGCTGCGCTGAAGCCGCGGCGGGAGCAGCCTGCGGCGAGGCTACCGCATGGAAGGTTCCGCAGGCTGGGGCCACTGCGCTGCAAGGTACCCGAAGAGCTGCCGCAGCCCGAACGTCCATTCCGGCAGTTCCTCCGAGGCGCCCACACGGTTGACCAGGGCTCCCAGGTGGCGGCTGCGGATGGTCACCACGTCGCCGAACCTGTGCGTGAAGCCCTGCCCGGGTTCGTCCCGGTCCTGCGTCGGCGCAAACAGCGTCCCGGTGAACAAGGCAAAGCCGTCAGGATACTGGTGGTGCCTGCCGTGGGTGGCCGCCACCAGCTCCTCGAACGGCCGGCTGATCCGCGCCACGCTGTTGCGGCCTTCGAGCCGGTAGCCGTCCGGCCCGTCCACCCGCAGCAGAATCTCCTCCTCCCTCAGGGTGTCCAGGGTGAAGGAGCCGTCGAACAGCCGGATCAGCGGCCCCAGCGCACTCGAGGCATTGTTGTCCTTCGCCTTGCCCAGCAGCAGCGCGCTGCGGCCTTCCACATCGCGGAGGTTGACGTCGTTGCCGAGCGTCGCCCCCACCACCTGTCCACCTGAGGTGACGATCAGCACCAACTCGGGCTCGGGGTTGTTCCATGAGGAGAAGGCGGGAATGCCGATGCCGGCGCCGAGCCCTACCGAGGACAGCACGGGCGCCTTGGTGAACACCTCAGGGTCGGGGCCGATGCCCACCTCCAGGTACTGCGACCAGAGTCCCTCGGCGATCAGGATCCGCTTGGCCTCCGCGGCTTCCGGAGAGCCGGGACGCACCGCACCGATGCTTCCGCCGAGGGCCCTGCCCACCAGCTCGCGCATCTCCGCGGCCCTCCCGGCGTCGCCCGCGCACCGCTCCTCGATCACGCGCTCGATCATGCTGTCCACGAAGGTCACGCCGCAGGCCTTGATGACCTGCAGGTCAACCGGCGCCAGCAGGTGCGGGCGGGTGGTGTCGCCCGCCAGCGAGGCGCTGACGACGTCGGACGTCGCCCACCGGGGTTCGCTCAGGTCCGGGTCAAGCAGCGCCGTCCGGACAGTATGTGCAGCGTCCGCCAGCTCGAGCAGCTCCGAAACGGTGCCGGCCAGGCGGTGCAGGTCGAACACGGCCTCGCCGCTGACCGCCACGACCCGCGGACCCCCGCTGTCGACGTCCCAGACGCGCCCGATGAGCAGGGCCTGCCCTGCGTCCTCCGGGAGGACGGAGGCGGCCGCCTCAGACACGCCGCTCACAGCCGGCCCTCCCCACTGATGGCGTCAGACGGGCGCCGCCAGACGCCGTCGACCCTTTGCGGGACGCCCCACGGGTTGCCGTCCTGCAGCGGTTCCGGCAGCCGGGAGGCGGGAAACGTCTGGAAGGCAACCGGCCGCAGGAAGCGGCGGATGGCGGCGGTTCCCACCGAGGTGGTGGCCGACGTCGTCGCCGGGTAGGGGCCGCCGTGGTGCTGGGCGTAGCTGACGGTGACGCCCGTGGGCCAGCCGTTCCAGAGGACCCGGCCGCTGATGTCGGTGAGGCGGGCGGCGAGCCCGGCAACGTCGTCGTCCTCTTCGGCCTGCAGGGTGGTGGTCAGCTGCCCTTCCAGCAGTTCAGCCAGGGCAGCCAGCTCCGACTCGTCGCCGTATTCGACCACGAGGCTCGCCGGGCCGAACATCTCCTGCCGCAGGATGTCCGGGTTTTTCCGGACTTCCCCCGAGCTGGTGCGCAGAACGGTGGGGGCCGGAGTCTCAGTGAAGTCACCCTCGACCAGGACGTCCACGCCGTCGGTGTCCCTGAGCCGGCGGGCAGCCTCGGTGTAGCCGCCGTGCAGCCTCTCGCTGAGGAGGCGTGCAGGCGTGACGTCCGCGAGCGCGTTCGCCAGCTGCTCGCCGGCTTCCGAGGCATGCCCGGCGGGGACAAACAGCAGCCCGGGCTTGGTGCAGAACTGGCCCATCCCCAGCGTGAACGAGCCAGCGTAGCCGGCAAGGATCTCGTCGCGCCGCGCCGCCCAGGCCTTCCGGGTGACGAAAACCGCGTTGATGCCGCCCAGCTCCCCGAAGAAGGGGATGGGCTCCGGCCGCGCGGCGGCGCGGTTGAGCAGCGCGCGGCCGCCCGCCGTCGAGCCCGTGAAGCCGATGGCCTTCACCAGCGGGTGGTCCACCAGCGCTTCGCCGGCCCGTCGGCCGGTGACCAGGGCGAAAAGGCCCGACGGCGCCCCGGCAGCCTCCAACGCGGAGGTCACCGTTTCGGCGGTGCGGGCAGCGAGCCCGCGGTGGGCGTCATGTGCCTTGTGCACGACTGCGCAGCCGGCAGCCAGGGCCGATGCGCTGTCCCCGCCCATCACGCTGAACGCGAAAGGGAAATTGGAAGCGCCGAAGACGCCGACGACGCCCAGCGGTACGTTGTAACGCCGCAGGTCGGGCCGCGGGCCCATGCCCCAGTCAGGATCCGCATGGTCGATCGTGGCGTCGAAGTGCTCCCCAATCCGGATCTCAGCCGCGAAGAGCCGGAGCTGGAAGACGGTGCGCTTCAGCTCGCCTTCCAGCCGTGGCGCGCCCAGGTGCGTCTCCCGGCCGGCGATCTCCAGCAGTGCGCCGGCGTCCTGTTCCAGGCCCGCGGCAATGGCCTCAAGCCAGCCGGCGCGCTCGTCCGGATCCGCATGGCGCCCCCGTTCGAAGGCCTCCTGGGCCTGTTCGACGGCCGCGTTGAGCTGCCCGACAGTGGTGGGTTCCGCCCCCAGTGTCCCTGCGGCGGCCGCCTCCCGGACGGCGTTCCCTGTGGCCGCGGTCATCGTCCGGTCCCCGCGGAGGTCAGGGAGCCGCCGGTAACGGCGGCGCGGCTGCCGACTTCCTGCCAACCCGCGCCGCCGGGGAATTCCCAGCGGGTGCGCGAGGCACTGAACATCTCGGCACCCGTGCCGGGAAGGGCCGGTGCTGCGTAGCGCCCGTTGACGATCTTCACCGGTTCGGCGAAGTGCTCGTGCAGGTGGTCGACGTATTCGATCATGCGGCCTTCCTGGCTGCGGCTGACGGCGGCGTAATCGAAGAAGGAGAAGTGCTGCACCAGTTCGCAGAGGCCCACGCCTCCCGCATGCGGGCAGACCGGCACGCCGAACTTGGCCGCGAGCAGGAGGTTGGCGATGTTCTCGTTGACGCCGCCCACACGGGTGGAATCGAGCTGGAGGACGTCGATGGCACCGGCCTGGAGGAGTTGCTTGAAGACGATGCGGCTGGCGACGGCCTCGCCGGTGGCCACGCGTACCGGCGAAACGCCCCTGCGGATGTCGGCGTGGCCCAGGATGTCGTCGGTGCTGGTGGGCTCCTCAATCCAGTACGGGTTGAACTCCGAGAGCTGGTTGACCCATTCCACGGCTTCGGATACTTCCCAGCGCTGGTTGGCATCGATCGCGATCGGCAGGTCGCCGACGGCTTCGCGGGCCAGCGCCATGCGGCGGCGGTCGTCGTTGATGTCGCCGCCCACCTTGAGTTTGATCATCGAGAAGCCGTCGGCCGCCGCTTCCTTGCTCAGCCGGACCAGCTTCTCGTCGCTGTAGCCCAGCCAGCCCGGCGAGGTGGTGTAGGCGGGGAACCCATCCGCCTTGAGCTCGGCGATGCGGGCTGCCTTGCCCTCCTCGCCTGCCCGCAGGATCTCCAGTGCTTCCGCGGGGCTGAGCGCATCGCGGATGTGCGTGAAGTCGACCGCGGCCACGAGCTCCTCGGGGGACATCTCGCTGAGCAGGAGCCAGAGCGGCTTGTTCTCGCGGCGTGCGCGGATGTCCCACAGGGCGCTGACCAGGGCGCCGCACGCCATCTGCGTCACGCCCTTCTCCGGCCCGAGCCAGCGCAGCTGGGAGTCGTGGATCAGGCGCTTGGATGCGCCGCCCAGGTCATAGATCAGTTCGTCGATGTCCCGGCCGAGGAGCAGGCGGGCGTAGGCGTCGATCGCGGCCGTCAGGATCTCGTTGCCCCGGCCGCAGCTGAACACGAAGCCGTGGCCTTCGTCGCCCGCGTCGGTGCGGATGACGACGTAGGCGGCGGAGTAGTCGGGGTCGACGTTGACCGCGTCGGAACCGTCGAGCTCCAGGGACGTGGGGAACCGGACGTCCTGGGTCTTGATGGAAATGATGGAAGGCATGGATCTCTTCTCTCGGTGAAGTGCTGAAAGGGGGTGATTTCCTATATGAATTTCAATAATCATATAGGGATTGTGATCCAGATCAAGTCCCGCGCTCCATCCGCGGGCTCCAAGGGCTGTTTTGGGACACGAAAAAGCCCCGGCCTTGGCGGCCGGGGCTCCCCGGACTGTCGGGGGCGATGTCTATTTGATGATCCGCTTCCGCGGCGCACCCGTGTCCTCCAGCGGAGCAAGTTCCCCGGCGAAGGCCTGGGCAAACCTGTCGAAGGAATTACGGATGTGCATGGTCATGGCAGCCTCGGCCTGCTCCGGATCACACGCCTCAATGGCCTCGCGGACGGCCGAATGTTCCGCCACGGTGATGGCGCCGTCCACATCGGCCGGGTAGAGCCGGAAGGTGTGAAGGTGGCAGTGGGTCTGCGCGAAAGCATGGCGCACCACGGGGTTACCGGAGGCGGCCAGGATGGTGTCGTGAAAGCGGGTGTCGTGCGCCACGAGGTCCTGCCGCAGGTCCTTGTCCGCCTTCATGGTGTCCCGGAAGCTGGCCAGCTCCCTCTCCAGGGCAGCCGCCGGATTGGCCAGCCGGTCCACGGCCGCCGCGCGGGCGGCCCAGGGTTCCACCAGGAGGCGGAACTCAAACAGCGAGCGCAGTTCCGGCAGGCCGAGCAGCGGGGTGGTGCTGTACCCGCGGCCCGGGCTGTAGACCACAAGGTTGTCACCCTCAAGCCGCTGCAACACTTCCCGCACGGGAGTCTGGGAGACCCCGAGGCTGCGGGCCACGGCGTCGATGTTGATCCGGGTTCCTGGCGCAATTTCACCTTCCAGGATGGAGGCGCGCATGGAGGCATACACGTCGGTGACGGCAACTTTGCCGCGGGAAATGTCGGACGATTGACGCGGGGGCACGCACATACCTCTTGCTTCGGATCGGACGGATTCGCTGGGGGAATCATAAGCCACGGCGCACGACGGAGCGCGCGGCGAAGATGCTCCCATAGGCGTCAAATTGAGCATGGCTCCTTGATTTAGGGATGGGCGTGACGGGTTGAGCCGAGACCAATAGGACCCGGGCTTCATTTCCAAGGCGGTCCGGGTTGTCCCCGACGGTGACCAGGAGCTGGTTGACGACTTCGGTTCCGACTCTTGGCAGGTCACAGAGCAGGAAGTGCGGGGCCGGGGAGGCGCCATTCTTTGCGGTCCAGTAGCTTGAGCCATCCTGGGAACAAGCAAAGAAAATTGTTGACAATTGGCAGATGTGCATTTAGATTCATAGAGAATCAAAAACGGTCAGCCGTAGCACTCGCTGACAGATGGCTGACAACCCCAAGGCCCAATCTCCTAACACAACCCTTGAAGGGACTAATCATGGCTCCGACTAATCTCCGGCCGAAGTACATCTCCTTTGATATCTACGGCACGCTGATCAACTTCGACATTGACTCCACCACACGTCGCCTGCTGGATGGCCGCATCTCCGAAGAGCAGTGGCCTGCCTTCAAGAAGCAGTTCCGTGGGTACCGGTTCGACGAGGTCCTTGGCGACTACAAGCCCTACGAGCAGATCCTTCAGGATTCCTTTGACCGCGTGTGCAAGTACTGGGGCATCGGGCCGACCGAAGGCGCCGGCGCAGCGTTCGGTGACGCGGTACGTGGCTGGGTTGCCCACGAGGACGTGCCGGCTCCGCTGAAGGTCATGGGTGACAACTACAAGCTGGTGGCACTGTCCAACGCGGACACCAGCTTCCTGGATATCAGCATCCCCAAGGTCGGTGCAGACTTCCACGCCGTGTTGACCGCTGAGCAGGCCCAGGCATACAAGCCGCGCTACCAGGCGTTCGAGTACATGCTGGACACTTTGAACGCCAGGCCGGAGGACTTCCTGCACGTCGCCTCGCACACCCGGTACGACATGCATCCGATGCACGACATGGGCTTCCGGAACCTCGTTGTGCTGGACCGTGGCTATGACCCCATTACGGGGGGCTACGACTACACCACCGTGAAGTCCCTGGACGAGCTGAACAAGAACCTCGGTCTCTAAACCCGGTTCCTGAGGCGAAGCGTCTTTGAATACGAAAAGGTGATCTGAATGACCGATGGCAAACTCGCCGTTGTCGGCCTGGGTAGCATCGGAAGCATGGCGTTGTGGCAGGCATCGCACCTGCCCGACTCCGTCACCGGATTCGAAGCCGAAACCACCACAGACGGCCACCCCCTCCTCGGCCGGCTCAAAGAAGGCAGCAGGATCTACACCGCAACCGGATTCTCCGGCGCAGGCTTCAAAAACGCCACCGGATTCGGCGAAATCGCCGCCCCCGAAGCTCTCGGCAAACGATCCTTCGAGGGCCTGGAATTCGCCCGGCCCCAACGCTTCAACTAACCACAGCCAGGTCTCCTGACTTCTCCTTCAATTATTGAAAAGGGTGAGATGAGTCCCTCCTTTGACCCCACAACAATCCACACCGGCCAGGCCCACGGTATCGGTGCCACGGACCCCGCCCAGGTACCCTTGGCCGTCAGTAGCTACTCGGCTTTTATCGACGCCGTCGCATCAGAGAGTGGTCTCCTGGCAGAGCAGTCTCAGCTCGCTGACTCAACTGTCCTGGAGCTCCTGGAACAGTCCTACGGCCTGAAAGGGACGCTTGTCCGGATTCCCACCGAGAAGGACGAGACTTTTCGCCTCCGGGACGGAGAAGAAACCTATCTGGTGAAGGTGTCCCCACCGGATGAGGATCCGGTGATCGTCCACCTTCAGACGGCCTGCATGGAGCATCTGGAGCGGACCGCCCCTGAACTTCCGGTCCAGCGTCTTGTCGGGAGCCTTGGCGGAGATCCGCAGGTCCTCATCCCGGCCCCTGGTGGACCCTTTGATCGGGTACTTCGGGTGATGCGCTTCATGCCTGGAGATTTGCTGGCCACTCACGAGGCGTCGGCCGGTCAGCTTCAGTTGGTCGGCTCAAGCCTTGCCCGTCTGGACCTTGCTTTGCAGGACTTCGATCATCCCCGTGCCGACCGTTTGCTCCTGTGGGACCTGAAGCACTTTCACCGGATGCGGCCGCTTCTGGACTATGTCGATGATGAGCAAAAACGCTCGCTGGCCGAAGACATTTTCGACCAATTCGACCAGAAAGTGGCTCCGCTTCTTGACACGCTTACCTCCCAAGTTGTCCACGGAGATTTCAGCCCGTTCAATGTCGTTGTCAACCCGGACAGGCCGGACTACGTCACCGGGATCATCGACTTCGGAGACGTCGTTCGGACTCCCGTGATCTTCGACCTCAGCGTCACCATGGCCAACCTTCTAGGAGCAGTCCCGGCCAGCCCCTGGGAGCGCGCACTTCAGGTCATGGAGGGCTATCGGAGTATCCGTCCACTGCCGAACCAGGAGTTGGAGGCTCTGATCATCTCAGCGCAGGCCCGTCTGCTCCTGCGGGCCCTGATCACGCAGTGGCGGGCAAGCCAGTTGCCGCAAAGGCGCGATTATCTGCTCTCCCACTCCAAGCCTGACTGGGACCGGCTCGCCTCCACAGCCGCCGCCCCTGCACCAAGACTTCCTTTCACATCCTGAACCAGACTCACAGCTTTCAAGGACAAACCATGGACACTTCCCAAATCCGCAAGCCATCGCGTGCAATGATCAATGGCTTTGATCCCAACCGCCTCAATGAACTCCCGGACCAGATGCAGAAGAACATCCGGCGCCGGAACCAGAGCCTCGGACCCGGCTACCGGCTCTTCTATGACACACCCCTGGAAATTGTCCGCGGCAAGGGCGTGACGTTGTTTGACCGCGATGGAAATGACTATCTCGACGTTTACAACAACGTCCCCTCTGTCGGGCACGCCCACCCGAAGGTCATCGCCGCCGTCCACGAACAGATGCAGACGCTGAACACCAACACCCGTTACGTCCAGGAATCCATCCTCGATTACTCCGAGCAGCTCCTTTCCACGTTCCCAGCCGAGCTGGGCCACGTCATGTTCACCTGCACCGGGTCCGAAGCCAACGACCTCGCCATGCGCGTGGCCAAATACGCCACCGGAAACCAGGGCATCATCGTCACCTCCGGCGCGTACCACGGACTAACAACCGAAGTAGCGTCCTTCTCACCGTCCCTGGGCATCGGCGTGCCCCTGGGCGCGAACGTGCGGGTCATCGACGCCCCGGACTCCCTGCGATATCCATTGGATCAAGGGTCCCTGGAGGATCACCTGCGGAACCAGGTGCGTGCCGCCATCGCCGACCTTCACCGGCACGGCATCGGAGTGGCGGCCTTCATCGCCGACAGCATCTTCTCCTCCGACGGTGTCTTCGCCGGCCCTCCAGGCTTCCTGCGTCCCATCGTTGAGGAAATCCATGCTGTGGGCGGCCTGTACATCGCCGATGAAGTCCAGCCGGGCTTCGGCCGCACCGGTGAGGAATGGTGGGGCTTCCAACGCCACGGAATCGTCCCGGACATCGTGACCATCGGCAAACCCATGGGTAACGGCATCCCCGTCGCGGCAGCAATCTTCAAACCCGAACTGCTCGTGGAATTCGGAGAGAACATCCGATACTTCAACACCTTCGGCGGAAACTCAGTAGCCATCGCCGCTGCCCAGGCCGTCCTGGACGTGATCCGCGAGGAATCGCTCATAGAAAACGCCCTCAAGGTCGGAGGAAAGATCATCACTGGACTCAGGGACCTCACTCAGGGTCTGGACCAGGTTGCAGAAGTCCGCGGGAGCGGCTTCTTTATCGGTGTCGACCTCGTCACGGACCAATCCACGCTCTCACCCGACGGGGAAGCCGCCGCTGGCATCGTGAATGCCCTCCGGCAGGACCGGATCCTCATCTCGGCATGCGGCGCCCAGGGCAATGTCCTGAAACTCCGCCCCCCAATGCCGTTCTCCGGCGATGATGCCGATCGCCTGCTCGAAGCAATGGGCCGTGCCTTCAAGGCACTGCGCTAGGCCCGAATGGGCCCGGGGGAATCCTGTTAAACAAGCTCACTCATTCTGCGGATGACACCCGCTGAAACGATTTGAAGGATTGCACTATGAAGACCAGAAGCAAAATCCAGACGGCGACTGCGGGACTTGCTGTCCTGCTTGCCCTCACCGCCTGTGGCGGTACGGCAGCAGGCACTCAGGCGGCGGACATTCCGAAGACGCAGAACACCCGTGACATCTCAGAAAGCGTCCAACCGGATGCCGACGCGGTGGCGCTGCTGCCCGAGTCCTATAAAGCCAAGGGTGAGCTGACGGTTGCGATGGATCTGAGTTCCCCGCCGATGACGTTCCTGGCCGAGGACAACACCACCCCCATCGGCGTGAACCCGGACCTCGCCCGCCTGGTAGCCAAGAAGCTGGGGCTGAAGCTGAAGTTCGAGAACACGGCGTTCGACACGATCATTCCCGGCATCGACGGCGGCCGCTACGACTTCACCGCCACCACGATGTCCGCCACCGAGGAGCGGCTCAAGGTCCTGGACATGATCAACTACCTCAAGGGCGGCTCGGCCGTGGCGGTAGCCAAGGGCAACCCGCTCAAGCTGACCAACGACACCCTCTGCGGCAAGAACATTGGCGTGACCAAGGGCTCCACCCAGCAGCTGAAGCACCTGCCGAACGTTTCGAAGTGGACCTGTGAGGAAAAGGGCCAGCCGGCCATCAACGCCATCACGCTGCCCAACGTCCAGGAGGCCCTGACGCAGCTGGACTCCAAGCGGATCGACGGCGTCTTCTACGACGCCAGCGCCCTGGCCTGGGCCAACGAACAGCAGCCCAACCACTTCACCATCCTGCAGCCGAGGATGGATACCCGCACGAACACCAACGTCGCCATGGGCCTGAAGAAAGGATCACCGCTGACACCGGCCCTGCAGAAGGCCATCCAGTCCGTTCTGGAAACCCCGGAATACAAGAAGTCCCTGGAGTACTGGGGCCTGGGCGAATCAGCCATCACCGAGGCCACGATCCGCTAGGACCAGTGGGCGCGCCGACGCCCCAATTGACCCGTACGCCCCGGCAGTTTGTTGCCCTGCCGGGGCGTACGGGCCGTTGGCCGGAACCAGCGATGGCCGACGAACGCGCAACGAAAGAAAACCATTAACCCCATCAACGACTACCGGGACAGCCCCTCACGTCCCGGTTTAGGTCGGAACTCTCAATAAGGTTGTGCTATGAGCAGCATCCCCACGGCACGTGACTACACTAAGGCTTCTGTCCTTGATGCGGTCCTTTCAGAGGCGCCCTTGACGCGCACCAGGCTGATCGAATTGACACGTTTGAGTCAGGCGACGGTGTCCCGGAAGGTGGATGAGCTTCTTTTTGACGGTTTCCTCGTTGAGCAGGGAGTCGATGCCGTTGTGCGCCGTGGCCGGCCCTCCACCTATCTGGATGTCCCCGGCACGGCAGGACACATTGTCGGTATCTCTTTCGGGACGCGAACCACGTGCGTCCTCGTAACTGACCTGAGAGGTCGCGAGATTAGGCACATCATTGTTCCCAGCCTCGAGGGGGGCGATGTTGGAACCACTGCCGAGTGGCTGGTGGACTTGATTGTGGAGACCAGTGATTCCGCAGAGGGACCATTGCGCCAAATCGTCGCCGCGTTGCCCGGCCGTGTCCCGAATGGCACCAACTGGTCCGGGAAACCAGAATCAAGGAAGATTTTCCTGGCTTCACGTCTCCAGAGTGCCCTTGAAGAACGGTTGAAGGCTCCCGTGACTGTTGAGAGCGATGCCAACGCATCCTTACGAGGGATCCTGAAGGATGATGCGAGAATAGGAAATGCTGCTTTGTTCATGCTCAGTACGGTGCTGAGCTTCGCTGGTTGTACTGATCATGAGATCGCCAAAGGGCGGAGCCCTGCCTTCGGTGATCTGGGTGGTGTTCTCTTCTCCGGCGTTGGCAACGAGACCCTCGACGGACTGTTGAGCACAACGGGCCTCCTCCAATTCGCCCAGGGACGGGGACTGGACCTGGAAGGCATTGAAGCCCTGTGGTCACAGCCGCAGGAAATGGCGTCCCGCGCGGAAGTGGTGGAGGCATTTACGACGGCGATCGTGACCGCAGTCGGTGCCGTTGCCGTTACGCTGGACCCGGAGTCCGTCTATTTTGTGGGTCGCCTGAGTCCGCTCGTGGACGAAGTCCTTCCCGAGGCGCGCAGGCGACTGGCACAAAGCCTTCCCACCGTCCCGGAGATCAGGGTCGTGCCCCAAGTGATCGGACTATCGGTGGCCCGGGGAGCGGCGCAGGCCGGACTGGCCCTGGCTCAATCCCGGCTCCGTGAATCGATGCTCGAGGCCCGCAGCGAGGGCCAAAGCCTGTAGCAGGTGGCATCTGTCCTTCAGCCGGCGCGCGGCCCGGTTCGGGCGGTTGACCTCCAGCACCTTCATCCCTGCGCCGCTCAGGATCCTGGCGAGTTCCGTCCCATAGGAGCCTGTTCCCTCGACACCGACGGCTGTGACTCATGTCCGCCTGGCTCGACACCCCTTTGACGGACCTTGAGCCGGCGGACAGATCGTCCGCAAGACAGTGCCGCCAGGCACGTCAGTTTCTTGCTGGGCCACCCCGGCTCAAGACCTTTTCCCGTATTACCGCCTTTTTTGGAGCAGGACTTGATCCGCATCACATTATCTATATGATTAACAAGATTCCTATATGATTTTGGCGCCGACACCCTCGGCGTCTTCCCTCCCCGCCGGTGCCCCAGGCACCCGAAGCCATGTTCACGTCGAAGGAGACCGCATGACTGCGCTCGGAAGCAAGACCGCCACCAAGTCATCCCCCACACCACCGCGCCTGATGACCCGGAAACGCTGGGTCATCATCTGGCTCGCCTTCATCGGGCTCAGCATCAACTACCTTGACCGTTCAAGCCTGAGCGTCGCCCTGCCGTTCATGGGCAAGGACTTCGAGCTCACCGCCACGCAGCAGGGACTCATCTTTGCCGCCTTCTTCTGGGCCTACGATTTCTGCCAGCTCGCCGCAGGCTGGTACGTGGACAAGGTGGGACCGCGACGGTCATTCTCGCTGGCCGCTGTATGGTGGTCCGCCTTCACCATGGTGACCGCCGCCGCGACGAACTTCTGGTCGCTCTTCGCCGCACGGTTCCTTCTCGGCGTCGGTGAAAGCCCCGCCCCCAGCACCGCTGCCAAGGTGGTTGCCACCTGGTTCCCGGTCCGGGAACGGGCCTTCGCCACCAGCATCTGGGACTCCGGCTCGCGGGTCGGCGCCGTCATCGCGCTGCCCATCGTCACCCTGATCGTTGCCCTCACGTCCTGGCACGCGGTCTTCATCATCATCGGCATTGCCGGCATCATCTGGGCCGCGGTCTGGTGGAAGGTATACCGCAGCCCGCAGGAGCACCCGGGGGCCAATGCCGCCGAGGTGGCCTACATCGAGGAAGGCGGCGCCCGCGGCGAGGGAAGCGACGATGCAAACGCAGCAAAGCTGCCGTGGCGTGCACTCTTCAAATACCGCACCATCCTTAGCATGATGTTTGGCTTCTTCTGCCTGAACAGCGCCATCTACTTCTTCATCACCTTCTTCCCGAGCTACCTCGTCAAGGAACGCGGCTTCGACCTCCTCAAGCTCGGTATGTTCGGGGCGATCCCCGGCATCTGCGCCGTGCTGTGCGGCTGGCTCGGCGGCTACCTGGCCGACCGCGCAGTCCGGGCAGGAGTATCCGTTACCAAGGTCCGCAAGACCGCCATTGCCGGCGGGCTGATCGGCGGTTCGGTCATCATGTTCGCCGCGCTGGTTCCCGAAGCATGGATGGCCCTCGCGCTGCTGTCTGTGGCGTACTCGAGCCTCACCGTTGCCGCCACCGGCATCTGGTCGCTGCCGGCCGACGTCGCACCCAGCTCCCGGCACGTGGGCTCCATTGGCGGCCTGCAGAACTTCGCCTCCAACCTGGCCGGCATTTTCACGCCGGTCCTGATCGGCGTGCTGGTGGACCAGACCGGTTCGTTCGTGGCGCCGCTGGCCGTCATCGGCGCCGTGTCCCTGATCGGCGCCGCCAACTACCTGTTCGTCCTGGGCAAGGTGGAACCCCTGAAGGTGAAGGAGCCGGTGCCGGCGGCCTGACGCGGCAACCCCTCAACAGGGCCTTAGGAGTCAACAGGGCTTGAGGAAGCAGCACAACGAAGCGAAGGCCGCCATCCGGACATCCGGATGGCGGCCTTCGCACGCCTGGTGTGGTTGTTCTTTACAGCTCCACCGTGCCGCTTTCGCCGACGCTCATGCGGCTGTGGGTGACCTTGGACTTGACCCACTGCAGCACGGTGGCGGCAGTGCCGCCGGGGCTGGTCCAGTATTCCGCGGAGTCTGAGTCGACGCGCAGCAGGACCACCTCGGGGGTGTCGGGCCCGTCCGGGAACCACGCCTCCACGGCCTGGTTCCACAGTTCGCGGATCTTCGCCCGATCCCGGACCACTTCCGCGGTTCCGGCGACGGACACCCATTCCGTACGCTTGCCGAAGGACACGTTGACCCGTGGGTCCGCGCCGATGTGCGCCACCTGGGAGGTTCCCTCCCCGGTGAAGAACCACATGTCGCCGTCGTCCTTCACATCCTGGACGGCCAGCGGCCGGCTGACCAGCGCGCCTTTTTCGTTGATGGTGGTGAACATCCCGATGTGGGAATCGTTGATGATGTCCGTGACTTTGCTGATGTTGGCGGTTTCCGGCATGCTGTCACCTCGTTCTGTTCAGGACGCTCTGTTCAGGTCACTCTGTTCGGTGCGGGAAATCTTCCCCTCGGACCACCCTATTGATAAGCGTGCTTACTTTCCAGCCCCCGGGCGCTACAGGCCGCGGGCCAGTACCTGCCCCTTGAAGAACTCGGGCCGGATCCTGGCCATCACCAGCATGGCCACGACGCCGAGCAGGATCACGCCCATGCCCAGCACAAACACCATGCCAACTCCTCCCACGGACGATCCCGAGCCGTACTCCGGATCCATGGAGTCGTAGGCCGTCTTGAAGAACATGACCAGCAGGATGACCCCGCCGAGCAGCGGTGCCAGGAACTTGAAAAAGAAGGCCCTGGCGTTGCTGAAGGCCACTGCCCGGAAAAACCAGACGCAGGCCAGCGCCGTGATGCCGTAATAGAAGCAGATCATCATGCCCAGCGCCGTGATGGTGTCCCAGAGGGCGTTCTCCGACGTGGTCCGGGTGATGACGTAGAACCCGGCGGCGGCAGCAGCAGCTGCAACCGTGGCGTAGCTCGGAGATTTGAACGCCGGGCTGACCCTGCCGAACCTCACTGGCAGGGCCTTGTAATGCCCCATCGCCAGCAGCGTGCGGGCCGGTGAGACAAACGTGGACTGCAGGGACGCGGCCGAGCTGCTGAGGATGGCCAGCGACATCAGGATGGCGAACGGACCCATCACCGGTCCCGCCAGGACGGCGAAGATGCTGGACTGGTTCTCAGGATTCCCGGCGCCCAGTCCGGTCTCGCCCACGCCGGCGAAGGACAGGGTTGCCAGTGCGACCAGCATGTAGATGGCCATGATCACGACGACGGTCACGGTTGCGGCGCGGCCCGGCGTCTTCTCCGGATTTCTGGTTTCCTCGTTCATCGTCAGGGTCACGTCCCAGCCCCAGTAGATGAAGATCGAGAGCGAGACTCCGGCCGCGAACGAGGAGAACGAGTCCACGGCGAACGGGTTGAACCAGTCGGGCGAGATGGCTGTGGCATCGAACGCTGAGCCATTTGCCACATGGACGAACGCGGACACGGCGAACCAGCCCAGCACGAGCAACTGGAAGCCCACCAGGACATACTGGACGCCCTTGGTGGTTTCCATGCCCCGGTAGGAGATCCAGCAGGCGGCGGCGATGAACACCAGGGTGGTGGCGATGTTCAGCGGCAGATTCTTTGACAGCTCAGCAAGCCCAGGATTACCGAGCAGCTGCGCGAGCATGAGGTAGAAGAAGTCGACGGCAACCGCCGCCAGGTTGGACAGAACGATGATCGTGGCGGCGATCAAACCCCAGCCGCCCATCCACCCGATCCACGGGCCGAAGGCGCGCGTCGCCCACGTGAAGGAGGTTCCGGCGTCGGGCATGGCGTTGTTGAGTTCGCGGTACCCGAGCGCCACGAGCAGCATGGGGACGAACCCCACCAGGAAAATGGCCGGCAGGTGCACGCCGACCTCGGACACGGTGGGCCCGAGTGCCGCCGTCAGCGTGTACGCCGGCGCGATGCACGAAACGCCGATCACCACCGCCCCGAGCAGCCCCACGGACCCGGCCTTCAGGCCCTTTTCACTGAGTTTCTTGTGCGGATCCTGGGCGACTGCGGCCTTGGTGCTCATGGGATTGCCTCTCCGGATGGTTCATTCGCCATTGAATGGGATGGGGGCGGCCGCGTCAGCCGACGGCGGCAGTAGCGGGGGCCAGCGCACGGTCGCCAGCTGCTGAGGTGCCGGCCGCTGAGGTGATGCGGGCAGCGGTGGCCTGCCCCATGCGGACCGCGCCGTCCACGTGCTGGTAGCCCTCGGCGGCGAGGTCGGAGGAGCACCAGTAGATGGGTCCCACCGGCGCGTGCTGGTCCTTGCCGTAGCGGTGCAGGCCGCCGAGGTCGTAGCTCGACGCGTATGCGCCGCGGGTCCACTCCTCTGAGCCCCAGTCGGATTCGTAGTAGACCTCCGGTTCCAGCGCCTTGTCCCCCAGGAAGCCCGCGATGGACTCCAGGATGGCCCGCTTGCGTGCCTCTGCATCCAGCTCGAAGACGGCGTCGGCCTTTTCGTCCGAGACGAAGCCCACCAGCGTGCCCCGGGAGTCGCCGAAATTGGTGTTGTCATAGACCTCCTGGACCAGGGAGCCGGCGCCGAAGCCCGTCCCCGACAGCCCGTCCTCGCGCCAGAACGGCGTGCTGTACACGGCGTGCACCTTGATGACCAGGCCCAGGGACTGGTGCTGGTGCATCTGGTGCTGGCGGCGCGGCAGCGGCGGGCTGAAGGAGACCCGGGAGTAGAGGTTGGGCGGCACGGCCATGATCACGAAGCGGGCATTGACGGTGGCGCGCTCTGACACCGCCGTGACGCGGTAGCCATCGCCGCCGTCGGCCTCCCAGCGGATGGTGCGCACCGGGCTGTTGAGGATCACGTCCTCCCCCAGCTCCGCCGCCTGCAGCAGGGAGACCTGCTGCATCCCGCCAATAACCCGCTTGTCCAGGATGAAGTCCTCGTCGGTCAGGTGGGTGAAGGATCCGGCGGAGGCGGCCATCAGCACAGCCTGCAGCGCGGAGAAGGCGTGGGCGGGCTTGGTGAGCATGCCGCCTGCGATGAACAGGCCGATGTTGTTGCAGGCTTCCTCGTCGCTTGAGTGCCGGCGGAGCCAGTGGTGGAACGAAATGGTGTCCAGCTCCCGCGCCTTGGGGCGAGCCCAGGGCTCGGTGGGGCCGACTTCGGCAGCGAGCGTGTCCAGCAGGCCGATGAGCTTGTCCATTTCCGCGGCGGTTTCCGCGCTGGCGGGGAAGGAGTCGCCCGTGTAGCGGACGGGTGTGCCGTCGGCGCCGATATAGACGGATTCGCCCTCCCGGTAGCGGGAGTAGGTTTCCAGGCCCAGCTCGTCCAGGAGTGCCAGCAGAGCGGTCTGGTCCGGGGAGACCCACTGTCCGCCGATTTCCAGGGTGGCGCCGTCCACGGTGTCGGTCCAGGTTCGGCCGCCCACGCGGTCGCGGGCCTCGAGCACGGCGACCGTGAGGCCTGCTTTCGTCAGTTCACGGGCCGCCGTAAGCCCGGAGGGGCCTGCGCCCACGATCACGACGTCGCGGTCAAGATTCAGCATGATGTCCTTTCTCTGTGGCCGCGGGTGATGCATGCCACTAAATGAATGCTATTCATTTATGAGAAACTATAGCCGGTCCGTCCCCGGACGGGAAGGGGCTGATGGAATACTGATGAAGACACCGCCTGCAGAAAGGCCAGCCATGCCGGCACCACCCGCCCCGGGAAGCACCGCCACGGGAGAGACTGCCGTGGAAGACCTTGCCCGGCGTCGCGCCGGCCGGCCAGTCGGCGGGGTACTCGACAAGTCCCGCATCACCCGCGCCGCGCTCGAACTCGTCGAAAAAAAGGGCTATGACGGCCTCACTATGGCCGCGCTGGCCCGCGCACTGAACGTCGCGCCGTCGGCCCTTTATAACCATGTGAAATCCAAACGCGACGTGCTGGTCCTGGTCGAGGACCACCTCGCAGCGCTGGTGGACTTGTCAGCTTTCGACGCCGAGCCGTGGGAGGAGGCCGTGCGGAAGTGGGCGTGGAGCTACCGCGACGTGTTCTCCCGGCACACTCCGCTGATCCCGGTCATCGCCGTACTGCCCGTAACGGACGCCCCGCAGACCCTGGCGATGTACGAGACAGTGAGCGCGGGGTTCCGCGACGCCGGCTTCCCCGAAGAGCGGATCGTCTCCTCCATCGTGGCCCTGGAATCGTTCATTTTCGGTTCGGCCTACGACGTCACTGCACCGGCGGACATCTTCGACCCCGGATCCATGGCCGAGGCGACGCCAAGCTTCACCGCTGCCGTGCGGAGCCTGGCCGAGCAGGGCCATGAGCGGCCCGCCGACGTGGCATTCACCCTGGGTCTCGAGGCTCTGATCACCGGGCTCGGCACGCTGCGGAACCAGGTCCACCAGCACTAATTCCCTTGGAGGAACCCACCATGTCAGATTCCGAGCTCGAAGCATTGCGGGAACAAGCGGCCCGCGGGGACCTCGACGCCGTCGGCGAACTGATCGAACGTGCCGCGGAGCGCGAAGACTTCGAGGAACTGCGGCGCCTTGCCGACGGCGGCAGCAGGGATGCTGCAGACCAGCTTGTTGAACTCGCCAGCGAAAAGTCGGACCTGAACGAGCTCCGGCGGCTCGCCGCCAACGGCAACAGCGATGCCGCCGAGGTTCTCGCAGAACTCACCGGCGAAGACTCCCCAGACGAGGACGAATGACGCCGAGCACGGAACGGAACCCTGCGAAGGAGCGGCGTGGACACCCGGAAACTCAAGTACTTTCTTGCCGTCGTCGACCATGACGGCTTCAACCGCGCAGCAGAACATCTGCTCATCGCCCAGCCATCCCTCTCCCAGACCATCGCCAGCCTGGAGAAGGAACTGGGCGTCCCACTCTTCCACCGCATCGGGCGGCGTGCCGTGCTCAGCGAAGCCGGCAGGGAGCTCGTAGGTCCCGCCCGGCTGGTGATGCGCGACCTCGACGCCGCGCAGTCGGCGGTGCTGGCGCTCCGTGGCGTGCGCAGCGGCAGGCTGGACATCACCACCATGCCCTCCCCCGGCATCGAGCCGCTGACCTCGATGATCGCCGGCTTCACCCGCGAGCACCCCTCTGTCAGTCTCAACATCAGTGCCGCGTTCACACCCGAGGAAGTGATCGAATCCGTGCGCAGCGGCAGTACCGAGATCGGACTGGCCGGTTCTTCCAGCGCGATGAAGGTTCCCGGCGTCCAGGTCCTGGAGCTGGAGCGTCAACCACTGATCCTGATCGTGAACCCCCACGCCGACACCTTCGGCACCGGGTCAGCCATCCAGCGGGCGGACCTGGGAGGCCACCGGCTGATCGCCAGCCAGCGCGGCTCCCTGATGCGCTGGCTGGTGGACGATGCCCTGGCCCGCGGGGTCAACACCGAAATCGTAGTTGAAGTGGCCCACCGGACCTCGATTCTTCCGCTGGTTTTGGCGGGTGTGGGCCACGCAGTCATGCCTTCCTCCTGGGCGCCGACAGCCCAGAAGGCCGGACTCCGGACACTCCTCATTGAACCCGTCTCCCATCTGCACGTGGCCATCCTGAGCCGGAAGGAAGACCTGACGCCGGCAGCCCGGGCATTCCTTGCCGTCGCGGCGCTGCACGCCGCCAAGGGCAAACCCGACGCAGCTGACACATAGGCTGAGCCTATTTGCCGTATCGGATCTTGGTCTTGGACGGGTCCGGGCGCTGTGCCCTCTACTTGAAGAGGAAGGGCAGTGTGACGCTGCTAACAGACTCAACGAGGAGGTAGGCACATGAGCGCCACCCAGAAATTCACGATCGCATCAATCCCCGCAGACGGCGTCGGCAAAGAGGTCGTCTCCGCAGGCCGCCGCGTCCTGGACGCCCTGGCCGAGAACTCCGGCGGCAAGTTCTCCTTCGAGTGGACCGAGTTCCCCTGGGGCTGCGGCTACTTCGAAAAGACCGGCCAGATGATGGACCCCAAGGGCCTGGAGACCCTGAAGGACTTCGACGCCATCTACTTCGGCGCCGTCGGCTGGGAAAACGTCCCTGACCACATCAGCCTCTGGGGCCTGCGCCTGAACATCACCCAGAACTTCGACCAGTGGGCCAACATCCGCCCGGTCAAGTTCCTCCCGGGCATCCAGTCGCCGCTCCGCAAGGCCGACAACACCGAGCTCGACTGGGTGGTTGTCCGCGAAAACAGCGAAGGCGAATACGCCGGCCTCGGCGGCCGGAACCTCAGCGGCCGCGGCCCGGGCAACGAAGTCGCCCTGCAGACCGCACTGTTCACCGAGAAGGGCTGCGAACGCATCATGCGCTTCGCCTTCGACCTGGCCCGGACCCGCACGGTCAAGAAGGTCTCCTCGGTGACCAAGTCCAACGCCCAGCAGTACGGCATGGTCCTCTGGGACGAAACCTTCCAGCGCGTAGCCCTGGATTACCCGGACGTCGCAACCGAAAGCGTCCTGGTCGACGCGATGAGCGCGAAGTTCATCCTCAAGCCCGAGGACCTCTCCGTCGTCGTCGCCTCGAACCTGAACGCCGACATCCTTTCGGACCTGGGCTCGGCCCTCGCTGGAAGCCTGGGCCTGGCAGCCAGCGCCAACCTCAACCCGGAGCGCCGCTTCCCGTCCATGTTCGAACCGGTCCACGGCTCCGCTCCGGACATTGCGGGCCAGGGCATCAGCAACCCGATCGGTGCGATCGCCAGCGCCGCCCTGATGTTGGACCATTTCGGCCTGCATGAGGAAGCTCGCCGTGTGGAGGCCGCCATCGAGCAGACCACCGGCGCTGGCCACCTGACCCGCGACGTCGGCGGTGACTCCACCACGGAGGACGTCACCGAGGCCATTATCAAGGCCCTCACGCTGACCCTGGCCGCCGTCTAACGCGGAGGCCCCTCGGGACGCCGCTTAGAACCTGCCGTGGCGTTCGACGGCGGCCGCCCGCCGCCGTCGAACGCCACCGCGGAGGTCCCTTCCCAACGCTCGCAAGCTCGCGTCGGGGCCCTCGGGACGCCGCTTACCCCTTTACACTTCAGACCATCTCCAGAGACATTCCACAACGAGGTAGGAATCATGGATAACATCACCACGGCCGGCGCGTCAGCCAGCACCCCGGCCCGCAAAACACCTTTGTACCGCCAACTGTATTTCTGGGTACTGACCGCCATCGTCATCGGCATTCTCGTCGGCTGGCTCGCGCCAAGTGTCGGCATCGCCATGGAACCCATCGGAACCACCTTCGTTGATGCGATGAAGATGCTCATCGGCCCCATCGTGTTCCTCACGATCGTGGGCGGCATCGCCAGCGTAGCGGACCTCAAGAAGGTCGGCATGACCGGGCTGAAAGCGCTGACGTACTTCCAGGTCGGCACCATCCTGGCCATGATCTTCGGCCTCGTCGCCATCAACATCTTCCGACTGGGCGACGGCGTCAACGCCGACGCGGACAGCATCGAAACTTCCGAGTCCGCGGCAAAACTGATCGACGCCGGAGCGAACCAGGAATGGTGGCAGTTCCTCACCAAGGTCATCCCTGAAAGCATGGTTGCCCCCTTTGCTGAGGGCAACATCCTACAGATCATCTTCATCGCCGTCATCTTCGGCATCGCCCTGAACGCCATGGGCAAGGTCGGCGCCCCCGTCCTCGACGGCGTGCAGCGCCTCACCGGCGTGATGTTCAAGATCCTCAGTTTCATCATGAAGGCTGCCCCGATCGGTGCTTTCGGCGCCATGGCCTACGCCGTGGGCAAGTTCGGCGTCTCATCCCTGACCAGCATGGGCGGACTCATCGCCCTCTTCTACATCACTTCCATCCTCTTCGTGGTGATCGTGCTCGGCTCCATCATGCTCTTCCTGAAGCTGAACATCTTCACGATGATCCGCCACCTCAAAGAGGAATACATGCTCATCCTGGGCACCTCCACCGCCGAACCGGCCCTGCCCGGCCTGATGCGCAAGCTCGAGCACGCCGGCGTCAAGAAAGAGACCGTCGGCCTGGTTGTCCCCACCGGCTACAGCTTCAACCTCGACGGCGCCGCCATCTACCTCTCCCTTGCCGCCCTCTACATCGCCCAGGCCACCAACACGGACCTGACCCTGGGCGAGCAGCTGGGCCTGCTCGCCGTCATGCTGCTTACCTCCAAGGGCGCAGCAGGCGTCGCCGGCGGCGGCTTCATCGCCCTGACGGCCACGCTGACCACCATCGGCACCATCCCGGCGGCCGGCATCATGCTCATCTTCGGCATCGACAAGTTCATGTCCGAGTGCCGGGCCCTGGTGAACTTCACGGGCAACGCGGTGGCCACGCTGTTCATCGCTTGGTGGGACCGAACCCTGGACGCGGACCGCGCCCGCCGCGTCTTCGCCGGCGAAACCGTTGAGCCGATGCCCAGTGAGGACCCGATCCATCTCAACGAGGTCACGGACATCGACGACGACCTGGCGAAATACGGCCACCACGCCCCTAGGGAAACCAGCCCCAAGCACGACGCGACCGCAGCTGATGCCGGGCACTCCCGGGGCCGCACTCCCGCCTACTCGGAAACCGTCTGACATGCACAACACAGCCGCCCCGAAAACCGTGCGGACCCTCATCGCACCCGACAAATTCAAAGGCAGCCTCACCGCCGGCGAGGTGGCGGCCGCATTGGCCGCGGGGCTCCGCTCCGCAGCCGATTCCACCGGCCGGGCCGGGGCGGTCCAATGCGAACTGCTTCCGCTGGCGGACGGGGGTGACGGCAGCGTCGACGCCGCCGTCGCCTCCGGGTTCACCCGGCGAAGCTACACGGCCGCGGGGCCCACGGGCCAGCACGTCCAGGCAGTCATCGCGTTCGACGGCGACACGGCCGTCGTCGAGGTCGCCAACACCTGCGGCCTCGGGCTCCTTCCGGACGGAAAGCTGGAGCCGCTGAGCGCGTCCAGCCGCGGTTTCGGCGAAGCCATCCTGTTCGCCCTCAGCCTGAAGCCGGCCAGGATCGTCATGGCCCTGGGCGGCAGCGCCAGCACCGACGGCGGCATGGGAATGCTGACCGCCCTGGGTTACAGCTTCCGCGATGCCGGCGGCCGGCAGCTTTACGGCAGCGGCAGTGCCCTGGCGCAGATCCACTCCATCCACCGGACTGACCTTCCGGAACTGGCCGACACAGAACTCATTGTTGCCAGCGACGTCCACAACCCGCTGCTCGGCGCACAAGGGGCACCGGCGGTCTTCGGACCGCAAAAGGGAGCCGGTCCGGAGGACATCGCAGGCCTCAACGAGGGCCTGGAGCACTTCGTTGCCAAGATGGCGGAGGCCGGCTTCGCCGACGCGGCGGCGCTGGCAGGACACGACGGCGCCGGAAGCGCCGGCGGCATCGGCTATGCCTGCCTCCTGCTGGGCGCCAGGCAGGTGTCCGGCGCCGACTACTTCCTGGACCTGCTCGATTTCAACACCCGGAAGGACGGCTGCGACGTCGTCATCACCGGCGAAGGCAGCATCGACGAACAGACGCTGTCCGGGAAGCTGCCCGCCGCCGTCGCCCGCCGGTCCGGACGCCGACCGATCATCGCCGTCGCCGGACGCTCCCTGCTCCCCAGAGAGCGGTGGTCCGAGATGTCTCTGACCCGGGTCTACACGCTGGCCGAATACACGGACCAGGACTCGTCGAAGGACTCCCAACTCTCCGCCGCGCTGCTGCGCAGGATCGGAAGCGACATCGGAACTAGCCTCCTTGTAGCTGGCTAATCAGCTGCCGCAGGACCATTGCCGACCCGGCGGCACACTGCCATTCTTGGTGCATCCGCACTCCCAACCGCGAACAAGGGGACGAGACCATGCCGCTCTACCTGTCGAAGTTCAGCTACACACCGGAGACCTGGGCGAGGCTGGTCAGCAAGCCCGAGGACCGGAGGAAGGCCGCACAGGAATACATCGAATCCGTCGGCGGAAAACTCCACGGCTTCTGGTACGCCTTTGGCACCCACGACGGCTACAACTTGTGGGAGGCTCCCGACAACGTCTCCATGGCCGCGGTTGCGGTTGCCATCAGCGGAGGCGGCGCACTGAGTTCCATGGAAACGACTGTACTTCTGAGCGTGGACGAAACCCTGGAAGCCCTCCAGAAAGCCGGCCAGATCAAGTACCGGGTTCCCGGCACGGCCCCAGACGCTTAGGCTGCGGGAGCCTCGGCCAATGACGAATAAGGCCCCCATCCTGTGCAGATGGGGGCCTTATTCCTTGCCTTAGGGGGGGACTATCCGAGCAGGGTAGTGATGAGGCGCAGGGAGGACGCGATGATGGCGATGAGCCCGATGGCACCGAACAGGTTGTGCCACCATCTGTTGCGAAGGCTTCCCATGAGGGAAGCCTTGTTGGCCATGATGACGATCAGGACGCCCAGCATGGGTGCGATGAGCACGGTCAGGGACTGGGCGATGACGATCAGCCCGACGGGTGAGGACTGGAACGCAAGAGTGATCAGCAGCCCGAAGGCCAGGATGACGCCGGTGAAAATGCGGGCGGTCGGTGATCCTGCTTTCGCGCCGCGGCCGAGGGCGTCGGAAAACATGGTGCCGCCAGCGGTTGCGTTCGCGATCATGGATGAAAAGGCGGCGCCTGAGAGACCCAGGGCGAAGAGCATGGAGCCCACTGGGCCTGCCAGCGGCGCGAAAACGGAGGCGAGGGCATTGATTGTTCCGGCCTCCGCGCCCGTCTTGCCGAGCACGGCGGCGGCCACCATGATGACGAGTGCGGTCATGATGCCGGGTGCGACGATGCCTGGGATCGTGTCGACAAGCGTGATGTCGCGGTAGTCGGCGCGGGTGCGGCGGTTTTCCTTGATGCCGTAGGAGGTGTAGAAGGCGGCGTTGATGGAGAAGTTGGTTCCGACCAGCGCCACGATGAGGATTTCGCTTCCGGCCGGCAGCTGGGGAACCATGCCTTCCATGGACCGGTACCAGTCGGGTTGGGCGACGACGGCGCTGGCAACGAAGGCGACGGCCATGAGCGCGACGATTACCAACAGGGCTTTCTCGACAATGCCGTAGACGTTGCGGAAGGCCAGGACGAAGGCAACTGCGGCGGTGCAGACGACGGTCCAGAGGACCGGGGAGCCGCCGAAAACCAGCGACAGGCCAAGGCCGGATCCGACGGCGTTGCCGACGGAGAACATGAGGGTGATTCCAAAGACACCGAATCCGGCCAGAACCCCCACCCATTTGCCCAGGTGATCCTTGATGGATGTGACCAGGGAGGTGGGTGTGGCGATGCCCAGCCGTACGCTCATGTCGGTGAAGAAGATCATGAGAATCGTGGATACGGCGATGACCCAAACGAGGGTGTAGTCATATCGGCTGCCAGCCTGCACCGCGGTGGTGAGGTTTCCGGGTCCGAATTGCCAAGCTCCGACCACGAAGGCCGGCCCCATGAGCGCGAGGTAACCAAGGAACGTCCTGCGTTTGGCTGGTGCGGCCGGAGCGGGGCTGCTGTCGTGGGTGACTGTCTGTCCTCGGTGAGCGTGCGGGGAGGCGATGGTCTTGTTTGGCTCGCTCATTGCGAGTCCTCCTTCTACAGCGTCGCCGCTGTGGGTCGTCGTTGACCTAATTGGAGAATAAGGCATTGGGTAAGGGTGGCGGGTTGGGGGCCCGCCACCCTTGAGTGATTCGGAGATCAGGCGGGAACGGTTACGCTGCCCAGGTTCGCGGACTTGAGTGCCAGTGCGATTTCATCGCCGGCACCCTCAGCAAGCGGAAGCAGCGGCGGGCGGACGGTGGCGTGTTCCAGGATGCCGCGGGCGACGAGGCCTTCCTTGAGGGCGACGGTGCCTTCCATGTGGGACCCGCGGTGGTAAACGTTTTTCGTCACAGGCAGCAGGCGGTCGTGGATGGCGCGGGCGGCTGGGTAGTCCTTTGCCTTGCCGGCTGCGATCAGCTCCACGAGCGGTTCGGGGGCGAGTCCGCCGTAGCCAACGAGTGCACCGTCCACGTCAAACATGGTGTGCAGCAGGTATTCATCGTGGCAGGTCAGGATCTGCAGGTCCGGGAAGGTGGCCCGCAGGACGGGGATTTCGGTGTCCCAGCGCTTCATGTTGCGAACGCCGTTCTTGGTTGCGAACACGCCCTCCTGGCCGGCGATGTCCAACTGGGTTT
Source organism: Arthrobacter pascens (assembly GCF_017052465.1). Classification (GTDB taxonomy): domain Bacteria; phylum Actinomycetota; class Actinomycetes; order Actinomycetales; family Micrococcaceae; genus Arthrobacter; species Arthrobacter pascens. The sequence goes on along the minus strand of NZ_JAFHKT010000151.1, from coordinate 179,290 downwards.
CCAGGTCGTAGGTGGCCTTGGTGGCATCCGGGTACTGGAAGAGGATCAGCGGCAGGCCGGACGTTTCGTAGATTTCCTTGTAGCGGGTCTGGGGTGCGCCCTTCTGGTATCCGAACCGCAGCCAGCCGTGGGAGGGGTAGACCAGCCCGGCCTCGGCGCCGGCCTCGACCGCGCGCTTGGCTTCCAGGGCCGCGACCGTGTTTCCTTCACCGGTGATGCCGGCGATGATCGGGATCTCGCCATTGACCGCGTTCTTGAACTCACGGATGACGAGGGCCTGCTCCTCCTGGGTCAGGAACGTCCCTTCGCCGGCGTGCCCCAGGACCACGAGGCCCTTGACGCCGTCGACGCTGGCCAGCCAGCCCCCGAGGCGGTGGATGGCGTCGACGTCGACGCTGCCGTCCCGGTTGAACGGCGTTACAGGTGCGGGAACCAGCCCGCGGAGGTCGATGGTCATAAGAGCTTCCTCTGTCTTGTTGTCCGAAGTCCCGCTAGGATGTGAGAACGTTTGCGGGAACGTTTTCATTCTGCGATGTGCTCCACCTCACTGTCAAGGGCTGATTCCGAACGAGGAGGAAATAGAGTGTCTAGTAGGACCATCCCGAACAGGAGAACTCACATGGAACCGGCTGCCCCAGGCTCGAGCGTCACCCTCAGGGACGTTGCTGCGGCCAGCGGGGTGAGTCTTTCCACGGCCAGCCGCGCATTGGACGAACGGGGCACCGCATCGCGCTCAGCAGCCGCGGCGCATGTCCGCAAAGTGGCCGAGGAACTCGGATACCGCCGCAACTCGTTCGCGTCGAGCCTGCGCAGGGGCGAAACACGAACCCTCGGAGTGCTCGTCCCGCGGCTCAGCGACACGGTGATGGCCCTGATGTTCGAGGAGCTCGAACGCGCCGCGTCGGACCGGGGCTACTTCGCCATGGTTGCCACCAGCGGCGATGACCCTGACGATGAACGGCGGGCCGCAGAGACGCTGCTCGACCGCAATGTGGACGGACTCATCATGGCCACCGCCCGCCTCGACGACGAGCTCCCCCGCCGCTTGCGCGAACGGGGCGTGGCGCACGCGCTGGTGCTGCGCACCGACGGGGTTAGCCCTTCCGCGCTGGGTGACGACGAGGTCGGCGGATACCTGGCCGTCCGGCACCTCATAGATTTGGGCCACCGCGACATTGCTGTGGTGACGGGCCCGTCCTTCACGTCCACAGGAATTTCCCGGCTCGCCGGTGCCCGCAGAGCCTTGGACGAAGCGGGCATCACGCTGCCGGACGAATGGCAGCTGGCCGTCGGCTACGGCATAGAAAGCGGGTTCTCCGCCGGGGAATCCCTGCTGGACAGCAACACCGTAAGACGCCCCAGTGCTGTGTTCGCGGCCAACGACAATCTGGCCATGGGCCTCATCGCAGCGGCCCACCGCCACCACGTCACTGTCGGAGCAGACCTGGCCCTGGTCGGCTACAACGACATACCCCTCTCGTCCCGGCTCTCAACCCCCCTGACGTCGGTGCACGTGCCTCTCGACCAGATCGCCGGCAACGCGATCGACCTCATTGTGAACCCGGGTAAGGAACCAAGAATCCGGAAATCCATGCCAACGCTCATTCCGCGCGAATCGAGCGGCTCCCCCAGGCACTCCTCCACCTCGGATCACGCCTAGGCCAGAGAGCAACGGCCGCCGCACCTGACCCCGTCTGCGGTCGCGGGACCCATAGGGTGCCGCAAGGTTTCTGTAGGGCGGCGCTGCCACACTATGGGCATCTGGCCGGAACGGTGAACTTCCGAATGGCTCGGCCAGTCTGCCGGCCTGGCACCGCACTCCCCAAGGCGATGCCGGGACCGGCAGGTCCTTGTCCGCCCCTGCGGGCGGACAAGGAAACGGGGGTCAGTTTCCGTACCACTTGAGCACACGCAGCGCCCTGAGGGTGTTCCACCTGCTCGGGTGCCCGTCGCCGTCCTCCATCGCGAAGTGGACCCGCCCGGGGTGGGTGTTCTCCAGCAGCCAGGTGCCATCTGGCTGCCGTCTGGAACGGAGCACGCCGATCGCCTCACTCACGCGCTCGTCGGGGGGACCGCCGGCTGCACGGAAGTACTCGAGCCCGCGGAGCACGTCGTAGAACCAGCGGGTCGGGTAGGAAAAGTGCAGCCAGTCCCCGTTGATCACGTCGCCGGTGGATTTCCTGCGGAGGAGTCCGCGTTCAAGCAGGTACTCCTCCCCGCGTTTCCTGGCCGCAGTAGAAGCCGGTGACCCGCCCGTCGCGCGTGCGTGCTCCAACAGCCCCTCGAGCACGTTGATGGTGGTCCCGAAGGATGACCGCGTGGAGCCGTTTTCCGCCTCACAGTTCCAGCCGCCGTCGGTCAGCTGATCCCCGAGCAGACGCGACACCACGCCGTCGACGTCGTGTCCGAAATAGGCTCCGAGGGTGACTGCCATGCCGTTGATGCACGGCTCCACCTCCCCTTCGAAGAAGGGCTGGTCTCCCTCCTCCCACCTGCTGTTCTCCCGGACGAGTGCCACGGCGCGGCGGGCCTGGTCGCTGCGGGGGTCCAGCCCGAATTCACGCAGGAGCAGCAGGCTGTAGGTCGTCGCGGTCCAGGGCTGGCCCGGCTCAGCGTCGTCGTACGGCGACGGGTAGTACGTGCCGCCGTCCCATTGCCCGTCCCCACCCTGCAGCGCGAGCAGGCGGGCGCCCCACCCCTCGTTGGCGACGCGGGTGCGTTCTGCGGACACCTCCTCCGGCGGCGCGTCCGTCAGGTCCCGCAGCACCTGCCAGCGGATTGACGGGTCAGAATCGAGCAGCCAGTCGAGGACCTCCATCCCCTCAAAGTACACCTGACGTACTCAGCGCCCCAGGCGTCAGGAGAACCGCCCCGGCCGGAACGTGGCCAGCATCGGGTGCCTGTTGCCGGTCAGGATCTCCCCCGCGAGCAGTTCGCCGGCGATGAGCCCCAGCGTAGCGCCGGAATGGGTGAAGGCGACGAAGCAGCCCGGCACCTGGCCCAGTTCGCCGAAGACCGGCTCGCCGTCACCGGGGATCGGCTTGTACCCGATCTTCCACGACGCCGGCTTCAGCTCGGGGTTTCCGGCGATGAGCTTGGATGCTTCGTCGGCAAGTTCCTGGACAACGTCGTCCGGGATGCTGAACGTGCCGTCCGCGTGCTCGGTGATGCGCCCTTCGTACCAGTCGTGGTCCAGCGCAAAGGTACTGCCCGGGTTGGGCCGCACGGCGGCACGGGGCGTGTTCATCACGGCCCGCACGTCATGGGCCACCGGCTTGGTCACCACGAGCATGGACACAGGGGAACCGTTCGGGATCTCCACTCCCAGGGGCGCGACGACGGCGGGCGTCGCCGCTCCGCAGGCCACGAGCACGGAGTCGGCGTCGTACGTCTCCCCCGCCTCCGTTTCGACGCCGACGGCCCGGCCGCCGTCGAGCACCACGGAAGACTTTCCAGTGTTCAGCACCAGTCGGCCGCCGCGGCTGTGGAACTCCTCCATCAGGAATTCCACGAGGTCCGGCAGGCTGACCCAACCCTCACCCGGGTTGAAGATGGCATTCTCCGGAACGGCTCCCGCGTCGATTCCGGGCGTCAGCGCGGCAATCCCGTCCGGTGCCACCAGCTTGGAGTCGTAGCCCACGGACGTCTCGTACGCGTGGCGGGCCTCAGTAACCTCCCGCTGACCAGCAGCGTTCCACATCAGCCCGCCGCCGAACTGCAGCCACTCCCGGCTGGGATCGGCCGCGAAGAGGGTGCGGTACCGGTCCACGCCGGCAAGGCGAAGCTGGTGGTACGGCGTGGACCGCTCTCCGGCGGAGTTGAGCCAGGAGAGCGAGCGGCCGGTGGCCTCGCTGGCCAGGCTGCGCTCGGTCAGCAGCGTCACGGACGCGCCTTCGCGGAGCAGGTGGACAGCGGTGGAGACGCCCAGGATGCCGCCGCCGATGATGGCGACGTGCTTGGTGGCGGTGGAGGACATGAGTTCTCCCTTTCTGTGGATTTTGGACACGATTGATGAGGACGCGTAGCCGCGCCCGGGAAGAGAGCGGCCGGCGCCGCAAAAGTGCTGGGTCAGCTACGCCAGGGCGTGGATGCCCTCGATAATCTTCAGGACCTCGAGGGGCCCGGCCGGGTCGACGGGCAGGGGCCCCTCCCGCCGCAGGGCGGCGGCGAGCTGCACGTAAAACTCGGGATAGGCGCCCCGTTCGGCCGGAACGGGCACTGATGCGCCGTCCACTCCCAGAAGCCCCCAAGACTCCTGTGGGTCAACACCAAAGGCGGGGTCCGACGGCGACATGCCGGCCGCGAGCGCAGGCTCCTGGCCGTCCAGCCCCCATTTCGTGTAGCCGGATTCCGCGCCCAGAACGTGAAAGCGCGGGCCCACGCGGGCCGCCATGCCGTTCATCCACAGCCTGCTGCGGACTCCGGACTCGTGGAGCAGCGACACGAACGCTTCGGTGTCTGCGGCGTCCGGATTTGTTCCTCGGTTCGCGGTCTCGCCGTAGCTCTTTTCCACCGGCCCGAACAGCTGGATGGCCTGGTCGATCAGGTGCGCACCGAGGTCGTGCAGGATCCCGCCGCCCTCAGCAAGGGAAACGCTGTCCCGCCAGTTCCCGAAGCCCTCGGGCCGCCACCACTCGAACCGCGATTCAAAAGTGCGCGCCTCGCCCAAAGCCGCCGACCGAAGCAGCTTTTTCAGCGTCAGGAAGTCGGCGTCCCACCGGCGGTTCTGGAAGACCGTGAGCTGCACGCCGCCGTCGGACGCCAGAGCGATGAGCTCCTCCCCCTGGGCTGATGTCGGCACGAAGGGCTTGTCCACCACCACGTGAAGGCCGTGCGCAATGGCCGTGGCCGCGAGGTCGAAGTGGGTGTGCGGCGGGGTGCCCAGGATGACGAGGTCCAGGTCGCCGGCCAGCGCGAACATCTCCTCCGGCGACGGCACGATGCGCGCGTGCGGGTAGAGCCGGGCCGCCTCGGCGGCCCGTGCCGGGTCCGCCGTCACAATCACATCCAGCGAGTAGTCCGCGTCCGCCGCGATCAGCGGCGCGTGGAACACCTTGCCGGAGATCCCGAAGCCGACGACGGCGGTCCGGATGGGTGCCGCTGTAACCTTGCCCATCACAGCACCTCCGAAAGGAAGCGCTGCAGGCGTTCGCTGCGGGGGTTGTCGAAGAGGTCGGCCGGGGTACCGGCTTCCACCACTTCGCCCTCGTCCATGAAGACCACCTGGTCCGCGACCTTGCGGGCGAAGCCCATCTCGTGGGTGACCACCAGCATGGTCATGCCGCGTTTGCCGAGGCCTGCCATCAGGTTCAGGACGCCCTTGACCAGCTCGGGGTCCAGCGCACTGGTGGCCTCGTCGAAGAGCATGACCTCAGGTTCCATGGCCAGTGCCCGGGCAATGGCAACGCGCTGCTGCTGCCCGCCGGACAGGTCCCGGGGCCGGTGGTCGGCGCGTTCGGCAAGCCCCACCTCGGCGAGGCGGCGCCGGGCGCGCTCCATGGCCTGGGCCTTGGACATGCCCTTGACGCTCCAGAGGGCCAGCGCCACATTTTCCAATGCGGTGTGGTCGGGAAACAGGTTGAAGTGCTGGAACACCATGCCGATGCGGCGCCGCAGGGTATCCGGCTTGACCTGCAGGGCGCTTTCCCCGGCCAGCAGCACGTCGCCGCTCTTGGGTTCATGGAGCCGGTTGACCCCGCGCAGCAGCGTGGACTTACCTGAACCGGACGGCCCGATGATGCAGGTGGTGGTGCCGGGGGCCACGGTGAGGCTGACGTTGCGGAGCACGTCAATGTCCCCATAAGCCATGGTCAGGTTTTTCAGTTCCAGGCTCGAACCGTGGAACGTCTCGATGTCTGGGGCGGTTGTGTTGCTTGCGACGCTCATGTGTTGCTCCCGGTAATCAGCGGCGAGGCCGCATCGAGTTCCTTGACTTCCTTCAATCCGCTGCTGGGTGCGGCAGGACGGCGGCGGCCGGTGCGGAACCTGTTGTCGAAGTAGTTGACCAGATGGGTCAGCGGCACCGTGATCACCAGGTAGAAGATGCCCGCCATGACCAGCGGCGACAGGTTGCCGGACAGCACGGCAGCGTCCTGGCCCACCCGGAACAGTTCGCGCTCACTGACCAGCAGCCCCAGGAAGTAGACCAGGGAGGAGTCCTTGACGATGGCGATGAACTGGTTCACCAGGGCCGGCAGCACGCGGCGGACGCCCTGCGGCACCACCACGAGGGCCATGGACTTGGCGTAGCTCATGCCCAGCGCACGGCATGCCTCGCCCTGCCCCTTGTCCACACTGAGGATGCCGGCGCGGAAGATCTCCCCGATGTAGGCGCTGGCAATCAGGCTCAGTGCGATGATGCCCAGCGGGTATGGCGACGGTCCGAAGACGGACTGGCTGAACCGCGCGAAGCCCTGCCCGATCAGCAGGATGGTGAGGATTGCAGGCAGGCCCCTGAAGAGGTCGGTGTAGATCCGGGCCGGAACCCGCAGCCACTTGGACGGCGAGATGCCCATGACGGCGATCACCATGCCCAGCACCACGCCCAGGACGGTGGCGGCGACGGAGATGATCAGGGTGTTGAGGAGGCCCACCCCGAGGAGCTGGGGCAGCACTTCGGCCATTGCGCCGAAGTCAAAAAATGTACGGATGATGGTGTTGAGCCAGTCCATGGTTGCTCTCAGACGTAGTTCGCTTGTGGGTCCCGGGCGGACCGCGCACGGCGGCCCGCCCGGATAGCCGGTTGGGTTGGTTACCGGAGGGGCTTACTTGCTCGGGGCAGGGGACGCGGTCTGCTCGGCCTTCGGCAGGTACTGCTCCGGCATCGGCGAACCCGGGAACCACTTCTGGTAGAGCTTCTTCCAGGTGCCGTCTTCCATCGCTGCAGCCAGGCCCTTGTTGAGGGCCTCCTTGAAGGCAGGCTTGTCCTTGGCGATGGCGAAGCCCGCCGGGGCATCGAAGGACGGGATGTCTGCGGCGCTGACCAGGCCATACTGCTCCTGGTATGCCTTGGCTGCCTCGTAGTCCAGGAAGTGGGCGTCCACGGAGCCGCTGTTGACGGCGGAGATGGCCGTGTTGTTGTCCGGGAAGCGCACCAGGTTGGCGGAGGTGAAGTTCTTGACGGCATAGGCTTCCTGGAGCGTTCCCTGAACCACGCCCAGGCGCTTGCCGGAAAGTCCGTCAACATCCTTGATGCCCGAGGTCTTGGTGGTGATGACCGTCAGGTAGCCGGCGAGGTAGCCCTCGGAGAAGTCGACGGTTTCCTTGCGCTTGTCGGTGATGCCGATCGCGGCCACACCGACGTCGAACTGGCCGTTGGCCACCGCGGCGAGCAGCCCGGAGAAGTCCTGGCCGGTGAAGACAACATTGTCTACGCCGGCGCGGTGGGCCACGTCCTTGAACAGTTCGACGTCGAAGCCGGTGAAGTTGCCCTGCGCGTCGGTGAAGGTGTACGGCTTCGAATCGCCCAGGCTGGCGACGCGGATGGTGCCCGGCTCGATCAGGCCGTATGGGTTCTCGGCGGGGGCCGAGTTGGCCGGCGAGGAGCCGCCGCAGCCGGAGAGGGCGAGGATTGCCGCCAGGGCTGCAGCGGCCACGGCTGCCGGGCGGAAGTTCAGTTTGATCACAGCGTTGTCCAATCGTGGGAGGGAAAGCGGTGCTGTCAGGGCCGCTAAAGGATGTGGTCGATGCGGGGTCTTGCTGAGTCCGGTCTCAGTCCCTACGATTGAGACCGGACTCACATCGATTGATGAAAATGTAGCGGAACTCACAGGCCGCGTCAACAGCCCCTCTGAAAGGTGAACATGAGCAGTGACGGAGCAAGACGGCGCGACGTAACGGTTGCCGACGTCGCAAAAGCTGCCCAGGTGTCCAAGGCCCAGGCCGCCCGCGCGCTGGGCAACTACGGCGCGGTCAGCGAGGACGTCCGCGAGCGGGTCCTGGCCGCCGCGGAAGAGCTGGACTACCGGCCCAACGAGCTCGCCCGCAGCATGAACACGGGAAAATCGCACACCATCGGGGTGGTGGTGGGCGACATCGAAAACCCGCACTTCGGACTCGCCACCAGGGGCATCACCGACACCGCCAAGAAGAGCGGGTTCAACGTCATCCTGGTCAACACGGATGAGAATACGGCAGCTGAAGTGGACGCCGTGCGGGTGCTCCTGGACAAGAGGGTCGACGGCCTCATCGTCGCCCCCGCGTCCTCCGTGGAAACCCAGCATTTGCGGCGCGTTCACGATTCCGGGCGTCCGCTGGTCCTGCTGGACCGCTCCGCGGAGGGGCTCGAGGTGGAGACGGTCGCCGTCGATATGGCAGCCATCTCATACGAGTCCACCCGGTACCTCCTTCAGACCGGACACCGGAGGATCGCCTTCATCTCTACCCTGCGCACCGACGCCGCTTACACCGCGGGCATGCGGCTGGACTCCTCCCAGATCTCCGATCGCCTGGACGGCATGCGCCGGGCCTTTGCCGACATGGGGTGCGCATTCCCGGAGGATCTCGTGCGGCTCAATGCGGGCGGCGCCGACTCCATCCGGAACCTCACCCGCGACGTCCTCCAAGGCAACGACGCGGCCACCGCCGTCGTCGCTTCGGACGGACTCATCGCGCTGAGCGTCGTGGAGGCCATCCAGGAACTGGGCCTGGCCATCCCGGCCGACGTCTCGTTCCTGATGTACGACGATTTCGCGTGGACCCGGCTCACCACGCCGCCCCTCACGGTGATCGCGCAGCCGGTGTACGACATGGGCGTCGCTGCGGCGAGCGCACTGATCCGGCAGATCGAAGGCCGGCCTCCCGCGGCCGCCGCGCCGGAGTTCAGCGCGACACTGGTCCGCCGCGGGTCGGTCGGCGTGGTCCCTGCCTCATCCGGGGAGTCCGTCGAGGTGCCGGCACTCTAGCCGCGGCTTCAAAAACTTTTCATGCCCGTGTCGATTCCCGGCAGCCCCGTTCGACGGGATAGTAGAAGGACGCATACGGCGTCCTCATCCAAGGCAAGGAGAGTCCCATGAAGTACATGTTCATCATGCGCGCCACCGACGAGGCAATTGAGGCCTCGAAGCAGGTCCCGTTCGAGGAGATCCTCAACAAGATGGGTGCCTACAACGAATCACTCATCAAGGCCGGCGTCATGCTGGCCGGCGAGGGCCTCGCTGACGTCTCGGAGGGCTCCGCCTTTGTGGTCGACTTCTCCGAGGAGCCGCCCGTGGTGACTGACGGCCCCTACGGCGAAACGCATGAGCTGTTCAACGGGTTCTGGATCGTCCAGGTTGCCTCCAAGGAGGAAGCCGCAGAATGGGCCAGCCGCTGCCCGCTAGGACCGGGTTCGAAGCTGGAGGTCCGCCGGGTCGCAGAAGCTGACGACTTCGCAGACTTCGCGGACAACGAGTACATCCAGAAGGAGGCGCTGTGGCGCGAGGAGCTGGGCAAGCCCTGATCCGCGACCCGCGCAGCGGTGAGCCGGGAGGCTGCGGTGAGTGAGGCAGCGGCAGTCGACGCAGTTCGGCGCCGGATCGATGCCCTGTGGCGCATCGAGGGCCCCCGCATCACGGCGGCCCTCGCCAGAGCCACCCGGGACTTCGGTCTTGCCGAGGACTTGGCCCAGGAGGCCGTGGCGGATGCCTTGGCCCAGTGGCCAGAGGCCGGTGTCCCGCGGAATCCCGCCGCCTGGCTCACCGCCGTCGCCAAGCGCAAGGCGGTCGACGCCTGGCGGCGCGCGGAGATGCTGGACGAGCGGTACCGCACCATCGCCCACGGCCTCCCGGACGCTGAGGGCCTGTCATGGGAGCCGGTGGACGACGACGTGCTCCGGCTCGTGTTCACGGCATGCCATCCCGTCCTCTCCCGTGAGGCGCAAATGTCGCTGACTCTGCGGGTGGTGGGAGGCCTGACCACGGAGGAGATCGCCCGGCTGTTCCTCGTGCCGGTCGCCACAGTGCAGCAGCGGATCGTGCGGGCAAAGAAAACACTGGCCGCGGCACAGGTGCCCTTCGAGGTCCCCGAACCGCATGAATGGGGAGGCAGGCTCAGCGCGGTCCTGGGCGTCGTGTACCTCATGTTCACGGAGGGCTATTCGGCCACTACGGGGGACCGCTGGATCCGGCCCGACCTGGCCAACGAGGCACTGCGCATCGGGCGCGTTCTCGCCGGGCTGGTTCCGCGCGAGCCCGAAGCCCATGCGTTGGTGGCCCTCATGGAGTTCCAGGCCTCACGTTTTGCCGCCCGCACCCGGCCCGATGGAACGCCAATACTGCTGGCAGACCAGGACCGCACCCGGTGGGACCGTGGCCAGATCGGGCGGGGCCGTGCAGCTCTGGCCCGGGCCGACGCGTTGGGCCGGGGCCGCCGCAGCTACGCGCTGCAGGCCGCGATCGCCGAATGCCATGCCGTGGCGCCGAGTGTTGAGCAGACGGACTGGGCGCGCATCGTCCTGCTCTACGAGGTGCTCGGCCGCGTGGCGCCCAGCCCCGTCGTGGACCTCAACCGGGCCGTGGCCGTGTCCATGGCCACGGGCCCCGCCGCGGCGTTGGCGATCGTGGACCGCCTCGCCTCGGACGGGGCCCTGCGCGGCGGCCATCTGCTGCCCAGCGTCCGCGGCGAACTGCTCGCCCGGCTGGGGCGGACCGACGAAGCCCGCGCGGAATTTACGACGGCGGCCGCCCTCGCCAGGAACGACCGCACCCGGGCCGTCTTGGAAGCGAGGGCCGCGGACCTCTGACCTGCTGGGGGGAAACCGCGCTTTAGGCCGGGGCAGCGGTGGAGGCCCTGAGGACCAGTTCCGGCTCCACCAGCTTCGTGTGCACGGGCGTCGCGGGGTCCTTCATCCGCTCCAGGAGGGCCTCCGCGGCGCCGTCTCCGACCTGCCGGTTCCGGCCATCGATTGTGGTGAGCCTCAAGAGGTTGGCCGATGCCAAGGGCGAATTGTCGTAGCCGATGAGGGACAGATCCTCGGGGATGCGCCGTCCCCTGTCCCGGGCCGCGCCCGCTGCGCCCAGTGCCATGGTGTCGTTGGCCGCAAAAATCGCGGTGAGGGACGGGTTTTCTTCCAGCAGCCGCAGTGCGGCCTCGTATCCGTCAGATTCCATCGTGAGTCCCTGGCCCTGGGCAACTTGCGGCCGTAGCCCGCTTCCGCGCATCATGGCGTCGAAACCCTGGGCGCGCAGGCGGGCGGCGCCACCGGCGCCGGTCACGTGGCCGATTTCCCGGTGTCCGAGTCCGATCAGGTGCTCGGTGGCCAGGCGGCCGCCCATCACGTCGTCATTAGCCACGATGTCAGCCCCAGGGACGACCATGTCACGGTTTCCGGCTACCACCGCGGGGACATCCACCGCGGCGAACATCTCCTCGGTGGGCTCGGTGGCGATCACAACGCCGTCCACGCGCATCGACAGGAGGCCGTCCACGGGCGTCCGGTCAAGGTGCGCATTGAACGAGGGATCGGCCACGGCCACCCGGAATCCGAGGGGTGCGAGCCGATCGTGCAGTCCGGCCAGCAGGTCGACGAACCAGAGGTTCCGGTAGTCATCCAGGACCACGCCGATGGTGCGGGACCTGTTCCCGGCGAGGGTCGCTGCAGCACGGCTGGGACGGTAGTTCAGCCGTTCAATGGCCTCCTCGACGGCGGCCCGACGGGCAGGCGATACCCCGGGCGCACCGCGCAGAACAAGTGAGACCAGGGACTTGGAGACCCCGGCTGCGGAGGCTACGTCGTAAATATTCGGGCGTTTGCCGATTTCCTGCGTCACCCTGCCATTGTGACGCATTCCCGCCCGCGATTGAGATATTGACAGGACAAAGTCCGGCCTCTATCGTGTTTCTGGAGCGCTCCATTTAATCTGACCCCCATTTCAGCGGCTGAGTCCGCGCAGCTTCGGCTGAGTTCGAAGGAGAACACCAATGCCCAAAGATATCGGCGTCGCCGTCATAGGGGCCGGCATGGCCGGCAAGGCCCACGCCGCGGCCTTCCGGACAGCGTCCGCACTGTACAACCCGGTTCTTCCGCCGGTCCGGCTGGTCTCCATTGGTGATGTGAATCCGCAGTTCGGCTCCATCGCCGCGCAGCGGTTCGGATATGAACGCAACGACACCTCATGGCAGGCCATCGCCGAAGCCGATGACATCGACGTCGTCAGCGTCGTGATCGCCAACTCACTGCACCGTGAAGTCGTCGAGGGCCTCCTCGCCGCCGGCAAGCACGTGCTGTGCGAAAAGCCGCTCAGCGACACCCTGGAAGACGCCCGGGCCATGGCCGAAGCCGCCCGGAACGCGTCCTCGATCGCCCGGATCGGGTTCACCTTCCGCCGCACGCCCGGCATCGCCTACATCCGGGACCTGATCCGGAACGGAACCCTGGGAAAGGTTCTGCACTTCAGCGGCCGCTACTGGACGGACTACGGCTTCAGCCCCGACGCGCCCATGAGCTGGCGGTACAAGGGCGGACCCGGCTCCGGCGCCCTGGCCGACGTCGGATCCCACCTGACGTACGTCGCTGAATTCCTGTGCGGCGACATCCGCTCCATCAGTGGCGGACGCTTCAGCACCGCCATCAACAAGCGCCCGCTCCCGCTGGGCGCCGTTATGGGCCACGACCACGCGGCCGTCAGCGACGTCTTCGAGACCGTCGAAAACGACGACTATGCGGCGTTCTCGGCCGAGTTCGACCACGGCTCCGGAGGCTTCGAGGTCTCCCGCGTCGCCGCCGGACACGCCAACAGCCTCATCTTCGAAGTTTTCTGCGAAAACGGCGCGGCACGGTTCGACCAGCGCCGTCCGGCGGAAATCGAGCTCTTCCTCAACTCCGGCCCCTCCTCGGAGAACGGCTACCGCCAGGTCATCCTCGGCCCCGAACACCCCTACCTCTCCGGCGGGCTGGCCATGGACGCGCCGAGCGTCGGCTTCGGCCAGAACGACGCCTTCGGCTACCAGGCCCGGGCCTTCCTCGAAGAAGTCGCAGGACTGGACGAAGCAACATCACTCCCCCGCTGCGCCACGTTTGACGAAGGCGTACACAACATGGAACTCCTCGCCGCAGTGGCAGAATCAGCGCTCGGCTCCGGAAAGAAGGTAACCCTGTGAAACTCGGCGTCTACAACGCGATCCTGCACGACCGGCCGCTCCCCGAAGCCCTGAAAGTCATCGCCGGCCTCGGCCTGACCGGCATCGAAATCAACTCCGGCGGCTTCCTGCCGGCCGTGCACATCCCCACCTTCGACGACATCCTCGAAAGCGACGCGGCCCGCGACGACTACCTTGCCATCTTCGAAGGCACCGGGGTCTCCATCGCAGGGCTGAACTGCAACGGCAACCCCCTGCACCCCAACCGGACCATCGGTGACAAGCATGCCGAGGACATCCGCCGCTCCATCCGCCTCGCGCACCGGCTGGGACAGAACCGTGTGGTGACGATGTCCGGACTTCCCGGCGGGGAACCAGGAGCCACCGTGCCGAACTGGATCGTCAATGCCTGGAACTCCGCCGCCCTGGACGTCCTGGACTACCAGTGGGAAATCGCCGCGGACTTCTGGAAGGAGACCGACCGGCTGGCACGGGACCTGGACGTCAAGGTCGCCCTCGAACTGCACCCGCAGAACCTCGTCTTCAACCCGGCCGACGTGTACAAACTCGTTGAACTGACCGGCGCCACCCACGTCGGCGTTGAACTCGACGCCTCCCACCTGTTCTGGCAGCAGATGGACCCGGTCGCCGTCGTCCGTGAACTGGGCCCGCTGGTCTTCCAGGCCGCGGCAAAGGATGTCCGCGTCAACAAGGAGACAGCCGCCATCTACGGCGTCCTGGACAACCGCTTCCGCAGGCTGTCCCCCGAGGAGAACCGCACCAACCTCGGCGGCGACGAGTGGGCCAACGAATGGCCCAAGCCCGCCGCCTGGGACTTCGTCGCCCTCGGCAAGGGCCACGACACTGCGTACTGGACCGAGTTCCTGCGCGCCCTCCACGACGTGGACCCCGACATGCTCGTCAACATCGAACACGAAGACGTCGAGCTGGGCCGCATCGAGGGCCTCGAGGTCGCAGCCAAGGTTCTGAAGGACGCAGACGCAGCCCTGAGCGTCTCAGCCTAAGGCGTTGGGCCGCCACTCCGGCGGCCCAACGCCCTCAGAATTCAGCTGCAGAATTTGCTGTACGTGCTCCCCGCTTCCTGGTAGGCGGCAGTAAGCTCGGTGAGCTTTGCGTTGTCGGGGTGCTCTTTCACGGACTCGTCCGCGTAGTTCAGGATTGCCTGCAGGGCAGGCTTCAGATCGTCCGAGGACACTGCCTCGATCGGCCGGATCTGGTTGGCAAGCTTGATCATGCCGGTCTTGCCCATGTTTCCTGTGGGACTGGAAACTACGGTCCTCACCCGGTCGCAGGTTTCCGCAGTGGAAAGTTGCGGTGAGGCGCAGGCCGAAGCGGACAGGAGAAGCCCGGCAGCCAGCAGGGCAGTGGTGAGTTTCTTCATGATTTCCTCAGTAGTTGACTACTGTCGATTCTAAGCCGACGGTGCCGGGATGGTGTGCCGGTTCCTGCGAGCGAGGATAGTTGGATGGCATGACAGTCCCCTACAGGTACGACGTGGAGGTCCTGCACCTGCTCGTGTCGCCGGCGCACGCGTACTTTGGCCGTGCCCGCGAGGGTGCGGCGGACGTCCCCACGACCGACGCCGACCGGGTGGAGCTGGTAGCCGGCAAGGGCATTGTGGGCGACCGGTTCTTCGGCAAGGCCGCGCACATGGATGCCGCAGTCACACTGATCGCGGCCGAGGCCCTCGATGCCATCGCCGCGGAACTGGGGGCCGCCCCGTTTGACCCGCTGCTGACACGCCGCAATGTCGTCCTCAGAGGTGCCCACCTGGCTCCGCTGCTTGGCGGGGAGTTCGCGCTGGAATCGCACGGGGATCTGGTGCGTTTCAGGGCCGGACGCCCTGCCCATCCCTGCGCCTGGATGGACCAGATGCTCGCCCCCGGCGCGCACAAGGCCATGCGCGGGCGGGGCGGCATACGCTGCGAACCACTTTCGGACGGCATCCTGCACCGCGGTCCGGCTGTGCTGATCAGCCCTGTACCGCTCGACCCGGAACGCGCGGGCGCCCCTACGCTGCTGCGGCCGACCCGGCTGCCTTAGCCGTTGCTTCCCTTAGAGCTGATCGAGCAGCCGGGCCCGTTTGACGTCGAACTCCTCGGTGCTGATCAGACCCTCGCGGTACTGGCGCTCCAGGTCCTCGATCTGTGTCGCCAAGGACGGCGCCGCCCCAACGGCAGAGTACCGGTTGATCGAGACAACCCGGATGATGACCGCGGCCAGGACCACCACGATTCCCGCCGCAATCAGCATCCAGGTCGGGGCCGCAGCGGCGTCGATTCTCCGATAGCACTCACCCGCCACCCGTGAACCGGTCCGGAGCGCGTCGAAGATTTCAGCCTGCCGGCTTTGCGGAATCAACGGGCTCCCGCACAGCGGGCCCGCCTTCTGCAGGCCGACAATGATGCCGGCAACCGAGACAGCGAATCCGGCAACAATGAGCCAGATCCAGCCGCGCCGGGTTCTGGGGTCGTGCAGCGCGGTACCCTCCATGCCTCCCCCTTGGAATAACGCCAGTAACTGAGGGAAAGCATATCGGTCCACGAGCCGGGCGCCGGGGCTAATAGCTCTTCGGAAGGTCCCGGTAGCTGTTCTGGCACAGGAGCCTGCCGTCCATGTCCCGGATGAGGTGATCTACCCGGTCGCGCACCGCGGCACGCCTTCCAGCATCCAACGCCTCAGACTGACTGGTGCTCACGACGAGGGATTGCGCACTTCCTTCATGGCGCGTCTTCCACAGCAGGTCTTCATAGAACGTCTCGACATTGCTTCCGGTCATCACAGATCCTTCCCCAAGAATCGTTCATGCTAATGCCGGCCACGATGCTGCTGCACCGCCGCCGCTCACAGTCTCACCCCAGAGGCTCAAGACGCGGGCAGCGCCAACGCAAGATCAGCTCAAGAAAGTGAGGCAGACCACGAGCGCCCGCCAAGAGCTGCGGCTAGCATGAATCCCATCGACAACACGACCGTACGCGCCGGGTCGATGTGGGCCCACGACCATAGGAGTGACCATGAGCGACTCATCCACCCAGGGAATCAAGACCGTGCTGCATCCCGTGTCCGACCTGGCTGCGGCAAAGACTATGTACACGGCCCTGCTCGGCGTGGCCCCGGAGGCCGACGGACCCTACTACGTCGGCTTCGAAGCCGCGGGCCAGCACATCGGGCTGGTGCCGGGCGGCGGGCCGCAGGGCATGACGTCACCGGTGGCCTACTGGCATGTGCCGGACATCGAAGCCAAGCTGGCCGAGGTCACCGCCGCGGGCGCCACCGTGAAGGAGCCCGTGCATGACGTCGGTGGCGGCCGTCTGGTGGCCACCGTCGCCGACCCCGATGGCAACATCCTGGGGCTGCTTCAGGACCGCTGAGCGCCAACCCGCTCCGGAACTCAGAGCCGCTACGACGATTGCCGCCCGATCAACAGATGGAGACACGATGAGCATGGCCCCCAGTATTGACACGCAGGAGCCCGCGCAGCACGTCGCCGACAGCCACGACCTGCTCCGCGTGCAGGGCGCCCGCGAGAACAACCTCAAGGACGTCAGCTTGGAGATCCCGAAGCGCCGGCTGACGGTGTTCACCGGCGTCTCCGGTTCCGGCAAGAGCTCGCTGGTGTTCAGCACGATCGCCGCTGAATCTCAGCGGATGATCAATGAGACGTACAGCGCCTTTGTGCAGGGCTTCATGCCGAACCTGGCCCGGCCTGACGTCGACCTGCTTGAAGGCCTCACGACGTCGATTATCGTCGACCAGGAGCGGATGGGGGCAAACCCCCGCTCCACCGTCGGCACAGCTACTGACGCCAACGCCATGCTGCGCATCCTCTTCAGCCGGTTGGGCACCCCGCACGTCGGACCGCCCACGGCATTCTCCTTCAACGTCCCCACGCGCAAGGCCAGCGGCGTAATGAGCACCGAGAAAGCAGACGGCCGCGTCGAGAAGAGTGTGGTGCAGGGCGCTGTGTACCTAGGCGGCATGTGTCCGCGCTGCGAGGGCATGGGCTCGGTTTCCGACTTCGACCTCACTGCGCTCTACGACGACAGCAAGTCGCTGGGCGAGGGTGCGCTGACCATTCCGGGCTACAGCATGGACGGCTGGTATGGCCGCATTTTCAGCGGCGCCGGCTTCAACATGGACAAGCCGATCGCGAAGTTCACCAAGAAGGAGATGCACGACCTCCTCTACAAGGAGCCGACCAAGATCAAGGTCGAGGGCATCAACCTAACGTATGAGGGCTTGATCCCGAAGATCCAGAAATCGATGCTTTCCAAGGATGTCGACGCGATGCAGCCTCACATCCGGGCCTTCGTGGAGCGTGCCATCACGTTCCAGGCGTGTCCCGAGTGCGACGGCACGCGGCTCAGCCCGGAGGCCAGGTCCTCGAAAATTCAGGGCAAGAACATCGCCGACCTGTGCGAGATGCAGATCAGCGACCTCGCCGGCTGGGTCCGCGGGCTGAACGAGCCGTCGGTCGCGCCCCTCCTCAAAGGACTGCGGCACCTGCTCGACTCGTTCGCCGAAATCGGCCTGGGCTACCTCTCGCTGAACCGGCCGGCCGGCACGCTCTCCGGCGGTGAGGCCCAGCGCACCAAGATGATCCGCCACCTCGGCTCCTCGCTCACCGACGTCACCTATGTCTTCGACGAGCCCACGATCGGCCTGCACCCGCATGACATCGAGCGGATGAACCAGCTGCTGCTGCAGCTCCGGGACAAGGGCAACACTGTACTCGTCGTGGAGCACAAGCCGGAGACCATCGCGATCGCTGACCACGTCGTCGACCTCGGCCCCGGCGCCGGCACCGGGGGCGGTACCGTCTGCTTTGAGGGCACTGTTGAGGGGCTGAGGGCGAGTGACACCATTACAGGCCGCCACCTCGACGACCGGGCGCGGCTCAAGGACTCGGTGCGTTCATCCTCTGGTGCGATGGAGGTCCGCGGCGCATCGACGAACAACCTCCAGAATGTGGACGTCGACATCCCGCTCGGGGTGCTCTGCGTACTCACGGGCGTCGCCGGCTCCGGCAAGAGCTCGCTGATCAACGGTTCGGTCGCTGGCCGCGACGGCGTGGTGGTGATCGACCAAGGTGCGATCCGCGGTTCGCGACGGAGTAACCCGGCGACGTACACGGGCCTGCTCGAGCCGATCCGCAAGGCGTTCGCCAAGGCCAACGGCGTAAAGCCGGCTCTCTTCAGTTCCAACTCCGAGGGCGCCTGTCCCGCCTGCAACGGCGCCGGCGTCATCTACACGGAGCTCGGCGTCATGGCCACGGTCGAATCCACCTGCGAGGAGTGCGAGGGGAAGCGGTTCCAGGCGGCTGTCCTTGAGTACACGCTGGGTGGCAAGAACATCGCCGAAGTGCTCGCGATGCCCGTCGCCGAGGCCGAGGAGTTCTTTACCGACGGCGAGGCACGCACGCCGGCCGCGCACAAGATCCTCGACCGGCTCGAGGACGTCGGACTCGGCTACCTCACCCTCGGCCAGCCGCTCACCACCCTGTCAGGCGGCGAACGCCAGCGGCTCAAGCTCGCCTCGCAAATGTCCGAGAAGGGTGAGATCTACATCCTCGACGAGCCGACCACCGGCCTGCACCTCGCCGACGTCGAGAACCTGCTGGGCCTGCTTGACCGGCTCGTCGACTCCGGGAAGTCCGTCATCGTCATCGAGCACCACCAGGCGGTGATGGCACACGCCGACTGGATCATCGACCTCGGCCCCGGAGCAGGGCACGACGGCGGCCGGATCGTCTTCGAGGGCCCGCCCGCCGACCTCGTAGCCGCCCGTTCCACCCTCACCGGCGAACACCTGGCGGCCTATGTCGGCGCCTGACCTCGGTTAGTGATTCCGTGTACAAACAGAGGCGGGCCGGAAACCCTGTGGGGTTGCCGGCCCGCCTCGTGCGGTGGGGGATGACTAGAAGTGGCCGTCGCCGGCCTTGACGGCGAGCACGGGACGGTCGGCCTGCATCAGGATCCGCTGCGCGTGGCTACCGAGGATGAACTTGCCCACCTGCGACCGGTGCCGGAGGCCAATGACGATCAGCGAGGCGTTGGCTTCGCGGGCGACCTCGAGGAATTCGTCCGCCAGGTCGTGCTGGTACGGCGGCTGGATCACCGTCGCCTTCACACCTGCCTCCTCGGCCTGCCGTGAGGCCCGTGCAAGTACGTCCTCCGGGGCCACCGCCTTATCCACCAGCGCCCCTTCGCGGGCGGAGTTGACGATCACCAGGTCCTGCTTCCGAAGCTGCGCTTCGGCGATACCTGCGCTCAGGGCCGCCTCACCGGCGGGCGTGGGGACGAAACCGACGATGATGCTCATACCTTCTCCTTGATTTGTACGGTACCGGGCTCTGCAACAGCAGCCGCCCTGCGCTTTGCCAGCAGGCTGCGGATCCCCGGCAGCACGGCCACCAGGACGAACACAGCGAGCAGCGTGGCCGAGATCGGCCGGCCAAAGAAGCCCGTCGGATCCCCGCCGAAGACCAGCAGGGAGCGGCGGAGCGAGCTTTCCAGCAGCGAACCCAGCACGAACGCCAGGACCAGCGGGCCAGGCTCGAAGCCGAACTTCTTCATCAGGTAGCCGATGACGCCGAACACCACCACAAGCGTGACATCGAACATGCTGTTATTGATCGTGTAGGCACCGAGCAGGGTGATCAGTGCCGTGACGGGGGCGAGGATCGCGGCGCGGACGCGCAGGATCTTCACGAACAGGCCAACGAGCGGAAGGCTCATGATCAGCAGCAGGATGTTGCCGATGTACATCGAGTTCACCACGCCCCAGAAGAGGTCCGGGTTCTCCTCGACCAACTGCGGGCCAGGGGTCACACCCTGGATGAGAAGCGCTCCGAACATCAGTGCCATCGTGGCGTTGGCCGGGATACCCAGCGTGAGCAGCGGGATGAAGGATGACGTGGCGGCCGCGTTGTTCGCCGTCTCGGGCCCCGCAACGCCCTCGGGCGCTCCCTTGCCGAACCGTTCGGGCTGCTTGGCCCGCTTCTTTTCCATGGCGTAGGAGGCCATGGACGAGATCGTGGCGCCGCCGCCCGGCAGGATGCCAAGGAAGAAGCCCAGGATGGAGCCGCGTCCGATCGAACCGGCGGCCTGCTTCAGGTCGCTGCGTGATGGCCACACATTGGCGACCTTGGACGGCGCTTTGGCGGCACGGTGGCGTTCCTCGAGGTTGTACAGAATCTCGCCAAGGCCGAAGATGCCCATGGCGATCGGCACGAAGTCGATCCCGTCGGCGAGCTCCAGGCTGCCAAACGTGAAGCGGCTCTCGCCGGTGAAGACGTCTCGGCCCACAGTGGCGAGCAGCAGCCCGAGGGCCGCGGCGATGAGCGCCTTGGTTTTCGCGCCGCTGCTGATCGTTGCCACCAGCAGGATGCCCAGCAGTGCGAGGGCGGAGTACTCCGGCGCGCCGAAGTCCAGAGCAAAACTCGCCACGATGGGGGCGAGGAAGGTCAGGCCGATGATGGAGGCGGTGCCGCCAACGAAGGATCCGATGGAAGCCAGTCCCAGTGCGGTCCCGGCCTTGCCCTGCCGGGCCATCTGATAGCCGTCGAAGACGGTCACCACCGAAGACGCCTCGCCGGGAAGCCGGAGCAGCACCGAGGTGATGGTTCCGCCGTACTGCGCGCCGTAGAAGATGCCGGCCAGCATGATGATGGCGGTCACCGGCTCCACGTTGTAGGTCAGCGGGAGAAGGATGGCGATGGTGGCGGCCGGGCCAAGCCCTGGCAGCACACCGATGAGCATGCCGATCACGACGCCGACCAGGCAGTACAGCAGGTTTGTCGGCTCCAGGACAACCGCAAATCCGTTGATCACGGGATTTAGAAAATCCACGGGTGTCTCCTAGAAGAGGTGGGGGATGGATGTGTTGAGCGCCAGGACAAACAGCCCGTAAAACGCTCCGACGACGACGGCACTCACCACGAGCGTGGAGCGCCAGGTCTCGCTGCCCAGGAACCGCATCCAGACGATGCACAGCGCCAGGGCCGGCAGTTCGAATCCGATGGTCGGCATCAGCGCGACCATGAGGGCCAGGGTCACCAGGCCGGTCAGGGGCGCCGTGGACATGCGGGTGAACTTCTCCGCGTCGCGGTTATGCCGGCCGATGACCAGCTGAAAGAGACCCAGCGCCACCATCACGCAGCTGATCATGAAAGGCCAGAGTCCGGGCTGTGGGGCTGCCGGGGTACCCAGGCCCATCGCCAGCGACAGGATGACTGCGCCGACGCCGACGCCGAGAACTACCAGCGACGAGGCCGCATTGGCCAGAGCCCCGGCGGCCGGCGGCTTTTCCTCTTCCCACTGTGCCGCCAACTGTTCCGGCGTGAGATCGTCCAGGTCGCCGTCGGGAACTGCGGGCACCGCGGGTGTTGGCTTCACAGGAATCACTTCGTTCCGCTGAGGCTGATGCTGTATTTCTCCACCAGGGCCTTGTATTTCGCGGCGTATTCCTTCCACTGCGTGACAACTTCCTCACCGGAGATTTCCTTCGGCGTCAGCAGGTTCTGCTCGTTGAATGCCTTGTAAGCGTCCGCCTTGAAGGTCTCCTGGAAGGCTGCCACCAGCTTGTCCTTGACCTCCTGCGGCGTGCCCTTGGGTGCGGCGACTGCCCGGTACTGTGCGACCGGAACGTCGTAGCCCGATTCCTTCGCGGTGGGCGTGTCCGGCAGGAAGCTGTTGCGCTCCTCGGAGAAGACCAGCAGCGGCGCAACCTTGCCGGCCTTGATCTGCGGCATTGCCTCACCGAGCTGGATGGTTGCCAGTTCCACCTGGTTGCCCAGCACGGCGGTCAGTGCCGGCTTGCCGCTGTCGAAGGGAACGTCGGTGCCCTTAACATTCGCCTGCTTGAAAAGCACGGTCTGGGCGAGCTGGCTTCCGGTGCCCACGCCGGTGGTGCCGAACGTGATGTTGCGGCCGGCGCCGGTCACATCCTTGATGGTCTTGAAGCCGGACTTGTCGCTGGCAATCAGCACGTAGTCATCCTGGGACAAGCCGGCGATGACGTCGAAATCATCAATGTTGACTGCCTCGTCTGCGGTCACGGCCAGCGGAGTGATGGTGATCAGCGAAGCGTTGAGCAGGACCAGGTTCTGGCCGTCAGCAGGCTTGCCCGCCACCTCCTTGGAGGCCAGGGCACCGTTGGCGCCGGGCTTGTTCACCACGGGCATCGGGGCGCCGAGGGTCTTGGACGCGCCTTCTGAAATGGCACGGGCAATAAGGTCGGTGCTGCCGCCGGGCGCCTGGCCAACCGTCAGGTTAACCGGACCGCTCGGGTACTTCGATGAATCCGCGCCGCCGCCCGCGACATTGCCGCAGGCAGTCAGGGCCAGAAGCGCGACGGCGGATGCTGCTCCGAGAATGGAACGGCGGGAGGGGAAGTGCGTCATTGAAACTCCTCGTTTGCACTGCGGGGCGGGGGGTGCCCGATCAGTAGTTGTGAACCGGGTCACTGCCGGTTCGCTTTCTCGAGTGTAGGGAGCCGCTATGATGCATGTCTAAGCCCAAATGTGCATCGGGTGATACCGGGAAGGCATCATGTTTACATTCGACCAGTTGGCAGGTTTCATCGCCGTCGCCGAGGAACTGCACTTCGGCCGGGCAGCCGAGCGGCTCAACATGACCCAGCCGCCCCTGAGCCGGCAGATCCAGAAGCTTGAAAAAACGGTGGGCGCCGAACTGCTTGAGCGCGACAACCGGAAGGTCGAGCTGACGCCGGCAGGCCGGGCCTTCCTGGACGAGGCCCGGCGGCTGATCGCCTTGGCGGAACGGGCACCGGTCACTGCCCGGCGGATAGCGTCCGGCCGGTCGGGGCACCTGCGGATCGGATTTACCGCCGCGAGCGGGTTCAGCATCCTTGGGCCACTGCTCGAGGAGGCCGCGGAAATCCTTCCCGACGTCGACATCGACCTCCAGGAGCTTGTCACCGGTGAGCAGATCATGGGCCTTCAGACCGGCGAACTGGACCTTGGCCTCGCCCGCCCGCCCTTCGACAGCGAGGTTTTCGATTCCCACCTGCTGTACCGGGAAGCCATGGTGCTGGCCGTCCCCTCAGGCCATCCACTGGCGGACCTTGATCGGGACATCACCAACGAGGACCTCAAGAACGAGCCCCTGATCATGCACTCGCCAACCAAGGCCCGATACTTCTATGACCTGGTGGTCCGCATGATCCCCGTGCAGCACGCCAACGTGATCCATACGGTCAGCCAGATCCTCACCATGGTCTCGCTGGTCGCCGCTAAACGAGGCGTGGCTTTCGTCCCGCACTCCGCAACCCTGCTGGGCATCCAGGCGGTCGAGTTCCTGCCGCTGCAAAGCAGCGTGGGGGATCCTGTTGAACTCCACGCCATCTGGAACCGCAACATCCGGAACCCTGCCCTGTCCCGCCTGCTGCGCGCACTGGAATTCGGCGACAACTGAACCAAGGTTCGGCAGCGAGAGGGATGATGCCAGGACGGTATCAATGCATACAAAAATGAACTTAGACAGGCATCAAAAGCCTCCCTAGTGTGGAAGGAACGAACTCATTCGCCGCACCGAAGCGGCGCCGATATGGAGGACCACACCGTGGCCAAATACTCGCCCCAGGAACTTGCCGACACTCTCAAGAACGGGCTGCTCTCCTTCCCGGTCACGTCCTTCGACGCACAACTGCAGTTCGACGAGGAAAACTACCGCAAGCACCTCGCGTGGCAGGCCAGCTATCCGGTTGCCGGTCTCTTCGCCGCCGGCGGCACCGGCGAAGGCTTCTCCCTCACGCCTGCCGAGTCGGCACGAGTCGTCCGTGCCGCCGTCGAGGAAGTCGGCAACACCGTACCGGTGCTGGCGTCGGCCGGCGGTTCGACCGCCCAGGCCATTGAGAATGCTAGGGCTGCTGAAGCCGCGGGTGCCGAGGGCATCCTGCTCCTCCCGCCGTACCTGACCGAAGCAGACCAGGGCGGCCTGATCGAGCACGTCAGCGCCATCTGCAAGGCAACGTCGCTCGGCGTGATCATCTACAACCGCGCCAACGCGATCTACAAGGACACCACGGTGGCCACCCTGGCCGACCGCCACGAAAACCTGATCGGCTTCAAGGACGGTGTGGGCGACCTCGAGCACGATGCCCGCGTCTACGCCAAGCTCGGCGACCGCCTGTTCTACCTCGGCGGCCTGCCCACCGCAGAGACCTTCGCCCTTCCGCTGCTGCAGCTGGGCATGAGCACCTACTCCAGCGCCATGTACAACTTCGTCCCGCAGTTCGCCCTCGACTTCTACCAGGACGTGCGCAACCAGGACCGGGTCGCCGTCAACAAGAAGCTCAACGACTTCGTGATCCCGTACCTGGACATCCGCGACCGGGTGAAGGGCTACTCCGTGTCCATCGTCAAGGGCGGCCTGGACGCCATCGGCCGCTCGGCGGGCGGAGTCCGCCCGCCGCTGCAGAACCTGGCTCCCCAGGACCTCGCCGACCTCAAAGCCCTCATCGCCACCGTCTCCTAGGACCAATCATGACACTCAACGGACATTCACTGATCGCCGGACAGCAGGTCGCCGGCGAGGGGAAGACTGCCTTCGGCTTCAACCCGGCCACCAACGAACAGCTCGAACCGGCCTATACGCTGATCACCGAAGACCAGCTCACGGCAGCCACCGCCGCAGCCGCCGAGGCCTTGCCGTCCTTCAGCACCCTGGACCCCGAGACGCACGCCGGGTTCCTGGACGCCATCGCGGACAACATCGAGGCCATCGGCGAGGAACTCATCATCCGCGCCGGCCAGGAAACCGGCCTGCCCACCGCCCGGCTGCAGGGCGAACGCGCCCGCACCACCGGCCAGCTCCGCCTGTTCGCCTCCGTGGTCCGCCAGGGCGACTTCCGCGGCGTCCGCATCGACCCCGCCCTGCCGCAGCGCACCCCGCTCCCCCGCGCCGACATCCGCCAGCGCCAGATCCCGCTCGGCCCCGTCGCCGTCTTCGGCGCCAGCAACTTCCCGCTGGCCTTCTCCACCGCCGGAGGAGACACCGCCTCGGCCCTCGCCGCCGGATGCCCCGTCGTCTTCAAGGCCCACAACGCCCACCCCGGCACCAGCGAACTCGTCGGCCACGCCATCATCAAAGCCGTCCGTGACGCCGGGCTGCACCCCGGCGTGTTCTCCCTGATCTACGGCCCCGGCGCCAGCATCGGCCAGGCCCTCGTCGCCGACCCCGCCATCAAAGCCGTCGGCTTCACCGGCTCCCAAGCCGCCGGCATCGCCCTGATGCGCACCGCCGCCGCCCGCCCCGAACCCATCCCGGTCTACGCCGAAATGTCCTCACTGAACCCGGTCTTCGTCTTCCCCGGCGCCCTGACCGGCCCCGCCGAACACATCGACGCCCTCGCCCAGCAGTACGTCACCGCCGTCACCGGCAGCTCCGGACAGCTCTGCACCTCCCCCGGCCTGCTCTTCGCCCCCACCGGCGAGGCCGGCGACAAACTCGCCGCCGCCGTCGCCCGCGCCGTCTCCGCCTGCACCGGCCAAACCATGCTCACCGAAGGCATCGCCGGCTCCTGGAACGCCGGCGCCGAAGCGCTCGGTTCCGCAGCCGGCGTCGACGTCGTCGGCCGCGGAACCGAAGGTGCAACGAAAAACGCGCCTGCTCCCACGATCTTCGGAACCCAGGTCCAAGACTTCGTCTCCAACCACGTGCTCCACGAAGAGATCTTCGGCGCCGCATCCCTGGTGATCCGCTACACCACCACCGAGGAACTCCTCGACGCCATCCACCGGCTCGAGGGCCAGCTCACCGCTTCCCTGCAGCTCACCGCACAGGACTACCCCACCGCCGCACCCCTGATCCCCGCGCTCGAGCAAAAAGTCGGCCGGATCATCGTCAACGGCTGGCCCACCGGCGTCGAAGTCGGCCACGCCATGGTCCACGGCGGCCCCTTCCCCGCAACCTCCGACACCAAAACCACCTCCGTCGGAACCCTGGCCATCAACCGCTTCCTCCGGCCCGTCGCCTACCAAAACATCCCCCAGGAACTCCTGCCCGTACCACTGCAGGACACCAACCCTTGGCACCTCAACCGCCGGATCGACGGCACAGTTGTCCAGGCCGAAGCCGAAGAAAAGGAAGAGGTCAACGCATGAGCGCCCAGCCAACCGTCGCCCGCGTGGAAGTCGTTCCGGTCGCGGGCCACGACAGCATGCTGATGAACCTCAGCGGCGCCCACGGGCCGTTCTTCACCCGCAACGTGGTCATCATTACGGATTCGGATGGCCGCACCGGCCTTGGCGAGGTTCCCGGCGGCGAGAAGATCCGCACCACCATCGAGGAAGCCGGAACCCTTATCAGCGGCAAGCCGGTGGCCCGCTACCGGTCCCTGCTGCGGGAGATCGCCGCGGAGTTTGCCGACCGCGACGCAGGCGGCCGCGGACTGCAGACCTTCGACCTCCGCACCACCGTCCACGCCGTTACCGCCGTCGAATCGGCCCTGCTGGACCTCCACGGCCAGTTCCTCGGAGTCCCGGTCGCGGAGCTGCTCGGCGACGGACAGCAGCGCAGTTCGGTCCCGATGCTCGGCTACCTGTTTTTCGTCGGCGACCGGCGCCGGACGGACCTGCCGTACCTGGTCGAGGATGCACCGGCTGACCGCTGGGAGCGGCTGCGCCGGCAGGAGGCCATGACCCCCGCAGCGGTGGTTGCCCTGGCCGAAGCAGCTCAGGAGCGCTACGGATTCAGCGATTTCAAGCTCAAGGGCGGCGTGCTGTCCGGCGACGACGAGGTGGACGTTGTCACGGCACTCGCCAAGCGCTTCCCCGAAGCCCGCGTCACCCTTGACCCCAACGGTGGATGGCTCCTCGAGGAGGCCATCCGGCTCGGCAAGCGGATGCAGGGAGTGGTGGCATACGCCGAGGATCCCTGCGGGGCGGAAGGGCGCTTCTCCGGGCGCGAAGTCATGGCGGAATTCCGCCGTGCCACGGGCCTGAAGACGGCCACCAACATGATCGCCACGGACTGGCGCGAAATGTCGCACGCAATCCGCAGCAACGCCGTCGACATCCCCCTGGCAGACCCGCACTTCTGGACCATGCACGGTTCTGTGAGGGTTGCGCAGCTGTGCAACGAGTTCGGCCTAACGTGGGGCTCGCACTCCAACAACCACTTCGACATCTCCCTTGCCATGTTCACGCACACCGGGGCGGCCGCACCGGGCGAGATCACGGCGCTGGACACGCACTGGATCTGGCAGGACGGCCAGGGCCTCACCAAGGACCCGCTTCAGATCAGGAACGGCGCGATCGAGGTTCCCGATGCACCAGGTCTCGGCATCGAACTGGACCGCGACGCCCTGGGCAAGGCACACGAGCTGTATCTGCAGCACGGTCTCGACGCCCGCGACGACAGCATCGGCATGCAGTATTACATCGACGGCTGGTCCTTTGACCCGAAGCGCCCCTGCCTGGTGCGCTAGTACCGTGCTGTAGATAAGGAACAACATCTTCCGCACGGCCGGACCTCCCCCGCAACAGGAGCCGGCCGTGCGGAACCCAACAAGACTTTTATATAGAAGGGCTCAGGTTTGGGCGGCGTCGTCTCCGGAATACTCATCGTTACCGCCGTCATTGCCGTTGGCTACATCGCGGCCCGCCTGAGGATTCTGGGACCGGAGGTCCAGGGCGCTCTGACCCGCACCGCGTTCTACGTCACCAACCCGGCCCTGCTTTTCACCGTAGTGGCCGGGAGTGACATCCGGGCAGCGCTCGGAACGGATGCCCCACTCGCGCTGCTGTCTGCCGCGATAGTGGGGCTTCTCTATTCCCTCATGAGCTTCCTGTTTTTCCGCCGTCCGGTAGCGGAAACCGCGGTGGGTGCCATGGCCAGCAGCTATGCAAACGCCAATAACATCGGCATTCCGGTCTCGCTTTACGCCGTGGGAACAGCCCAACACGTGGCACCCGTCTTGCTGGTGCAGATCCTGGTTCTGGCCCCGTTCTATCTGACGGTTCTGGGGCTGACCGCCGGAGCCAGGATTTCGTGGAAAAAGATGCTGGTCCAACCGTTCGCCAATCCGATGATCATCGCCTCCGCACTCGGCGCAGTTGTTGCCCTAACCGGCTGGAGCGCCCCGGACCTCCTGCAAAAGCCCATCGACATGCTCGCCGGCGGCGCCGTTCCCATGGTGCTGCTGGCCTTTGGCCTCTCCCTGGCCGGAAAGGCACCCCTGCAAGAGGGCGATGGGCGCATCGAAACCCTGGTGGCGACCTTCCTGAAGATCGCGGGCATGCCACTGGTTGTTTGGGTGCTGGGCACGTTCGTTTTCGGCCTCGAAGGCCAGCACCTCCTCGCGAGCGTCATCATGGCCGCCCTCCCGACCGCCCAGAACGTGTTCCTCTTCGCTTCCCCGTGTGGCAGGGGAATGGCCGTCGCCAGGGACGTGATCCTCTGCACCACGCTGCTCAGCGTCGGGGCGCTGTTAGTGGTCGCTTGGGCGGTTGGATAGCTATTAATGTCACACCCCTCCGGCAGAGTGTCCATATGGAAGCCATGGGGGAGGATCCGGCAGGAGGCGCAGGGCCGTGGGCAGTGTTGCCCGGTGCCGCCGTGCTTCCCGAGGCGCGCTTCCGCAGGCTCCGTAGTGTCCCCGCCGGGACGGTGCAATTAGCTGGGTTGGCGGCTGCTTTCGGGTCTGACTTAGCGTCCGACGGCGGCGGTTCCGGTGGTCTTGCCCGGGGCCTTGAGCTGTTGAAGGGCGTGTGTTCGACGGCGGCCGCTGACGCCGCGCTGATGGGTTTCCGTGAGGCCGCTGACTTCGCCGCCAAGGTCGAGGACGCTTCCCGCGCTATTGGGTATTTGCAGGTGGTCGCGGCCGGGGCGGTGAACCGGAGCCGTCGAGAGGCGACACTGGCTGCGCGGTCTGGCTCGGGCTCGGGTGCGGCGGTAGGCTGGGTCACCGGTTGGGGCGCGGAAGCGGTCGCCCACGACGCAACGGGCTGGGTGACCGGCTCAGCCGATTCTGCGGAAAGCGGCATGTGCGATGGCGGCGCGGCGGCTAACGGCGAGGCCGAAAGTGCCCCGGAAGCGAACGGCTGGCCAGCTTCTGCGCAGGTGGAGTCTGATCAGGGTGGCAGCGGCCTGGCGGCCTGCCAAACCCCCGGCGTTCGGCGGGCAGCGGCCGAGCCGGATCCGGCTGATGACGGGTTCCGGAACGCGGAGGAGTTCCTGCGCGGCAGGCTGCGGATCAGCGGCCGGGAGGCCCGCCGCCGGATCGCCCTCGCCGACTCGGCGCTGCCCCGGACCGGGTTCTCCGGCCACCCCGAGCCGCCCGAACGCGAAGAACTCGGCGCTGCCCTGGCGGCCGGGACCATCGCCTCCCAACCCGCGACCATCATCACGCTCGCCCTGGACCAGGTCCGGCGGCATGCTCCGGACGAAGCCCTGGCCCGGATGGAACACGCCCTGACCCGCACCGCGGCCGAGAACGACGCCGACTACCTGTCCAAAATCGCCCGGCGCTGGATCAACGGGCTCGACCAGGACGGGCCCGAACCCAGCGAAGAAGAACTCCGCCGCCGGCAGGGCGCCTTCATCCGCCCGACCCGGCACGGGCTCCACCACCTGGAAATCTTCGCCACCCCCGATCAGTTCGAACCCCTCCTGACCGTGATGAACACGGCCACCAACCCCCGCACCACCGCCAACGCCACCGGCACAAACGACAGCGCAGACGGGGACCGGGCCGGGCAGGACACCGCAACCACCGGCTGGGATTCGGTGCCGGGCGTTGACCTGGACCGCCGGACCCGCCCGCAACGGCACCTGGACGGACTGGTCGGCGCCTGCAAAGCAGCCCTGACTACCGGAACACTCCCCACAGCAGGCGGGCTCCGGCCCCAGGTCATGGTCACCATCGACTACGTCGACCTCCTGGACCGCCTCGAACACGAAACCAGCCAGGGACCCCGCCACCGCAACACCAACCGCAGCACCGCACCGAGCCGACCCACGGCCGCAGCCGCCAGCGGGCCCGGCGCCCCGGGCATTCCCGGCACCGGATCGTTCACGTTCACCGGACCCATCAACGCCGCCACCGTCCGGAAAATCGCCTGCGACGCGGACATCATCCCGGTCCTTCTCGGCAGCGAAGGACGCATCCTCGACATCGGCCGCACCACCCGGATCTTCCCGCCCCACATCCGCAAAGCCATCACCGCCCGCGACCAAGGCTGCGCCTTCCCCAACTGCAGCATCCCCGCCCCGTGGTGCGAAGCCCACCACATCACCTACTGGTCACACGGCGGCACCACCGGCACCGACAACGGCACCCTCCTCTGCTCCCATCACCACCACCTCATCCACAAAGAACAATGGACCATCCAGGTCAAGAACGGTGTGCCCTGGTTCAAACCCCCACCCCATATCGACCCCCGCCAACAACCACAACGAAACAACTACTTCAGATGCTGAATTCCTCCCGCCGCTCCCTAATTACTCCCGCAAAAGAATACTTGTAATACAAGTTGGTTACTTGTACTCTAAGGGGGAGGGCGATGCAGCCCACTATCCTGCTTTCGAGGAGCATCCATGAGCACCGTAGATCTCATCCGCCATGTAAAACTTTCCACCGCGAGGCTTCCACTGGCCGTTCCCATCAGTGACGCCAAGGTCTTCACCGGCCGCCAAAAGCCCATGACCGAGGTGGTTTTCCTCTTCGCCGAGATCACCACGGAACAGGGCCACACCGGCCTCGGCTTCAGCTACTCCAAGCGCGCCGGCGGGCCCGCCCAGTACGCCCATGCCAAAGAAGTTGCCGAAGGAATCATCGGTGAAGACCCCAATGACATCGGCAAGATCTACACCAAGCTGCTCTGGGCCGGCGCCTCCGTGGGCCGCTCAGGCGTCGCTACGCAGGCCCTCGCCGCCATCGACATCGCACTCTACGACCTCAAGGCCAAGCGCGCCGGGCTCCCCCTCGCCAAGCTGCTGGGCTCCTACCGCGACTCCGTCCAGACCTACAACACCTCGGGCGGATTCCTCAATGCCACGCTGGACGAGGTCAAGGCCCGTGCGACGCAGTCGGTCGAAGAAGGAATCGGCGGCATCAAGATCAAGGTCGGGCTCCCGGACAGCAAAGAGGACCTGCGCCGCGTGGCCGGCATCCGTGATCACATCGGCTGGGACGTCCCGCTTATGGTGGACGCCAACCAGCAGTGGGACCGCGCCACGGCCCTGCGTATGGGCCGCCAGCTCGAGGAATTCAACCTCATCTGGATCGAAGAGCCGCTGGACGCCTACGACTTCGAAGGCCACGCCCACCTCGCCCAGGTCCTGGACACCCCCATCGCCACCGGCGAAATGCTCGCCTCCGTGGCCGAGCACAAGGGCCTCATCGCCGCCAACGGTTGCGACATCATCCAGCCTGACGCCCCGCGAGTCGGCGGTATCACCCAGTTCCTGCGCCTGGCAGCCCTGGCGGACGAGCGTGGTCTTGGCCTGGCCCCGCACTTCGCCATGGAAATCCACCTCCATCTCGCCGCTGCCTATCCCCGCGAGCCCTGGGTGGAGCACTTCGACTGGCTCGACCCGCTGTTCAACGAGCGCCTCGAAACGAAGAACGGGCGCATGATGGTTCCGGACCGCCCCGGACTCGGCGTGACGCTCAGCGACCAGGCGCGCGCTTGGACCACGGAGACCGTGGAATTCGGCGCGTAATCTTGAACCCATGAGCCGGAACCTGACCGCGGACCTCGCCGCCGACCTTCGCGCCCGCATCGTCGACGGCGTCATCCAGCCCGGGGACAAGCTTCCGAGCGAAAACACCCTGATCAGCGAGTTCGGTGTGAGCCGCACCGTGGTCCGATCCGCACTCACGCGGCTCCAGGCCGAAGGACTCGTGGAAACCGAACGTGGGCGGGGCAGCTTTGCGCTGACCCCGCCCCCCGAGGGTCCGACAGCGGGACAGGTCACCAGGCCTGTCGTCACCATGGAGGACCGTCTCCACCTTCTGGAGTTCCGGATCGGGGTGGAAGCTGAAGCCGCCATCCTGGCCGCCACGAACCGCACCGACCGCCAACTCAAGGTCCTGCAGAAGGCGCTCGATGACTTCACAGCAAGTGTGGAACATCCCGCGCACGCCATGAAGTCCGACTATGACTTCCACCGCGCCGTCGCCGCAGCCTCCGGAAACCCCTTCTACTCGGACTGCCTTGCTTCCCTGGGCCAGACGATGATTGCCATGCCCCGGACCCGGCTGATGACCGGCGTCGAACACTATGCCCGGGACCACTTCGATCAGGTCGTCCACGAGCACGGCTCGATCTATGCCGCCATTGCCGACGGGGATGGGCCCTCCGCTGCCGCGGCCATGCGCAGCCACCTCGCCAATTCCCGCCGCCGGCTCCGCGCAGGACGGTAAAGCGGGAGGCCTTCTCTGGGGAATCAGTCTCCGTGGGTATCACGCAATGCAACATTCGTGTTGGACGGGCATGAAAGCAACTGTCACAGTTAAGAGGTGCTGTGGCGAGGAGCACACGGAGTATACCGTCGGCCCCGCAGCGTGAGCTTGCTGATCTATCAAAGAGGATTCCCCCCCATGCAGTCTGTAGACACCGCTGTCACGGATCTGGCTTCGGCCACCAAGAAGTTTTTCCGGCGGGTGCTGCCCATCATGCTGGTCATGCTGGTATGCAACCAGCTGAACCGGTCCAACATCGGCTACGCCCAGGACCACCTGCAGGCAGACGTCGGGATCGGCGCTGCGGCCTACGGATTCGGTGCGGGACTCTTCTTCATTGCCTACGCCATTTTCGAGCTTCCCAGCAACGTGATGATGGAGAGGTACGGGGCCAAGGTCTGGCTGACCAGGATCATGGTCAGCTGGGGCATCGTGTCCTTCCTGATGGCGTTTGTCCAGAACGAGACGATGTTCTACGTTCTGCGCTTCCTGTTGGGTGCTGCCGAAGCCGGATTCTTCCCCGCCGTCATCTTCTACTTTGCCCGCTGGGTTCCGGCAGGCCAGCGGGGCAAGGCCACGGCAATCTTCATCGCAGGTTCATCGGTGGCGGCGGCCCTTTCCGGACCCATCGCCGGGCTGCTCCTGAGCCTTCATGACGTTCTGGGCCTGCGCGGCTGGCAGTGGCTGTTCGGTTTCGAAGGAGCGCTCTCCGTCGTCGTCGGCATCACTGTGTTCTTCTTCCTCGATGCCAAAATCCAGGATGCCAAGTGGCTCACGGCTGCCGAGAAGTCGGCACTGACCAGTGCGATCGGCCAGGAGGATGCCCAGCACACCAAGGCTGACGGCGGCAAGGTCAACCGCTGGAAGATGCTGCTCAACCCTCAGATTCTTCTGCTGTGCGGCATCTACTTCTCGGTGCAGCTGTCCATCTACGCAAACACGTTCTGGCTGCCCAGCATCGTCAAGCAGATCCCAGGCACCACGGACCTGAGCGTCGGCTTCCTCTCCTCCATTCCTTGGGTCTGTGCCGTTTTCGCCATGTATTTCGCAGCGAAATGGCAGGACAAGGCCAAGTCCAAGCGCCCGCTTCTGGTCGCCGCACTCCTCGTGGCCGCAGTCGGAACCTTCGCTGCCGCTATCGCTTCCCCGGTCTTTGCCCTCGTCTTCCTGGCCATCGCGGCCATGGGCTTCAAGAGCGCCTCGCCGCTGTTCTGGACGATCCCCCAGTCCGCGCTGCATCCGCTGGTCCTGGCTCCGGCCATCGCCATCATCAATTCGCTCGGAAACCTGGGCGGCTTCGTGGCCCCCTTCGGATTCGGCATCATCAAGGAGCAGACCGGAAGCGTGGTCCCGGGACTCTTCGCCCTGGCCGCGGCGTCCACCCTCGCCGCCGGACTCGTGTACTTCCTGAAGGAGCGCAAGGGGCCCGGGGCAGGAGTGGCAGCTGAGCGGCGTGATGAAGTGGAAACCTCTCAGAAAGCGCAGACCCGACTGGCCGCCGCCGGGTCAAAGTAGCCCCCCGGCCAGCCGTCCGGATCGGACACAGCCCTCCCGGCTAGCTGTCCGGTTCGGAGGCAGCCAACCCCTTGGGGTCAGAAGCACTCGACCCCGCAGAGTCGGACACACCCAACCCCTCGGAGTCGATCAGCTCGAGAAGGCGCCTGACCGCGGGGTTCGCCGTCTCTTCGTTCCAGGCCAGCTCAAGGTCCACCCGGTTGAGCTCCTGAATGCCGTGACTCCCGTCGATTTCGTGGAAGTCGACCCCCGCCGGTGCCGAGGCCATGGCGGACGCCGGCACCAGCGTGACTCCCAGCCCTGCCTGGACAAAGGCGAGGAGCGCAGGGATCTGGCTGGCGTACTGGGTGATGTTCGCGTGGGCACCGGCGCTGGCGAACAGGCGGAGCACCAGATCGTGAAAGTACCTGGCTTCCTTCGTGGAGTACATCAGCAGGGGAAGTCGGTCCAGTTTCCCCAGGGGCAGCGGGGCGCCTTCCTTGATGGGCATGCCTCCAAGCAATGAGCTCCCGGCGGGCAGCGCCACGACCAAACGGTCCTTCATGAGGGGGCGTGACACGATCCCTGGGCGGGCCACAATCGGCCTCAAGAGTCCAAGGTCCACGCTGCCCTTCACCAGGCCGTCCATCTGGTCGGTGGACACAAGTTCCCGCAGCATGAACGAGACCCCGGGCATGCTGTCGGCCGCCCGGCGCAGCAACAGCGGCAGCGCACTTTGGCCGGCGATCGCCGTGTAGCCCACCGTCATGGCTCCCGCCTCCCCCGAGGAAACCCTGCGCACATCCAGCTCAGTCTTGATGCACAGGTCCAGGATCTGCCTCGCCCGGGGCAGCAGCATTGCTCCCGCCGAGGTCAGCTCAACCTTGCGGCTGGTGCGGCCGAAGAGCTGCGTACCCAGCTTCTTCTCGAGGATCTGGATCTGCCGGCTCAAGGGAGGCTGCGTCATGTTGAGTCTCTCCGCTGCCGCACCGAAATGCAGCTCTTCAGCGACCGCAACAAAGGCCTCCAGCTGGGGCAAGGTAAACATCGATACCTTTCATGGATGATCGAGTGCACTAATTGGCTTGGACCTGGATCAATTGCTCCCATTATGGTCATCTGGACGGCAGTTGAGAAACCGACCAGCAGCTAGGAGCACACCGGAGTGAACCCCGTGAACGAGCAGGCAGAACACCTGGACCAGGTGACCATCACGAACGTCACCATTACACCGGTGGCCTTCAAGGACCCGCCGCTGTTGAACACCGTTGGTGTCCATGAGCCCTATGCCCTCCGGGCCATCGTGGAAGTCCACACGGATTCCGGCGTCAGCGGGGTGGGCGAGACCTACGGAGACGCCGGCCACCTGGCCCGCCTTCAAGCCGCAGCTGCGGCCCTTCCCGGCACCGATGTCTTCAACATCAACGAACTCCGCAGCCGGATAGCAGCCGCACTCCAACACGATCAGGTCCGGGGCGGCCATGGCATGAGCGGAATGGTGACCGGTTCCAGCACCACGGACCGCGTCCTGTCGGCCTTCGACGTCGCTGCCCTCGACATCCAGGGAAAGCTCCTCGGCCGTCCCATCAGCGATCTTCTCGGCGGCGCCGTCCGTGACACCGTGCAGTTCAGCGGTTACCTGTTCTACAAATGGTCAGGACACCCCGGCCAGAACGACGATTCGTGGGGTCCGGCGCTGGATCCGGCCGGAATTGTTCGGCAAGCCCGGAAGATGGTGGACGAGTACGGTTTCTCGGCACTCAAGCTCAAGGGCGGCGTTTTCGCCCCCGAGGAGGAAGTTGCCGCCGTCAAGGCCCTTCGGGCCGAATTCCCGGCAATGCCGCTCCGGATTGATCCCAATGGGGCCTGGACCGTGGATACGTCCATCCGGGTGGGCAAGGAGCTCGACGGCATCCTGGAGTACCTCGAGGATCCCACCCCGGGCATTGAGGGAATGGCCGCCGTCCGGCGCGAGGTAGGGATGCCGCTCGCCACGAACATGTGCGTCGTAAGTTTTTCCGACGTTGCCCCAGCCATTGCGGCAGGTGCCGTGGATGTCATCCTCTCGGACCACCATTTCTGGGGAGGCCTGCGCCGCTCCCAGTCCTTGGCCGGCATCACCGACACCTTCGGCCTGGGCCTGTCCATGCACTCAAACTCCCATCTCGGCATCAGCCTCGCCGCCATGGTCCATCTTGCGGCCGCGACGCCGAACCTCGATTACGCCTGCGACACGCACTGGCCGTGGAAGGATCCGGAAGAGGACGTCGTCCGTGCCGGAACTTTCGCCTTCGACAAGGGATCCGTGAAGGTCCCCACAGGACCCGGGCTTGGAATCGAACTGGACCGCGACGCCCTGGAGCGCCTCCACCTCCAGTATCTGGAATGCGGGATCAGGAGCCGCGACGACACCGGATACATGAGAAGGCTGGACCCTTCCTTCGTGCTTCAGAGCCCCCGCTGGTGAGCACCCCAGGCCCCTCACGAAAGAGCCTGAGGATCGTGGTCACCGACGCCATCATCAGCCGTTTTGAGGATCAGCTAAAGCACGACGGCGGCGCGCACCACTGGGACATGGCGGCGGCCTGGACCCCCGATCGCCAGCTGGACGCGCTGGCGAGTGCCGACGTCGTCGTTTGTTCCTCCTTGAACCCGCAGCAGGCGGCCGCCGCCGCCAGGCTGGAACTGGTCCACGTCACAGGGGCAGGCTACGACAGGATCTCCTTTCCGGGGCTGCCCCCGGGGGCCGTTGTTGCCAACACGTTCCATCATGCACGGCCCATTGCCGAACACGTCCTGATGACCACGCTGATGCTGTCCCGCAATGTCCTGGCGGCTGACAGGGCCGTACGCGGGGGCAGTTGGAAAACCATTGCCACCGATCCGGACGTTCCTTTCCACCCGACCCTCGGTGGAATGACCATGGGTCTCGTGGGAATGGGCTCCATCGGGGCCGAAGTGGCGCGCATGGCCGGTGTGCTCGGCATGGATGTCCGCGCCGTCCGGAGGAACCCGGACGGCAGCATTCCGGACGGAGTGGCGCTGAGCTGGGTGGGCGGCAACCACCAGCTGCCGGAGTTGCTGGCCGCGTCCGACGTCGTGGTTGTCACTGTGCCTTTGGACGCTTCCACGAGGGGCATGATCGGCGCAGCGGAGTTGGCAGCCATGAAGCCCACCTCACTCCTTATTAACGTTGCGCGGGGGCCGGTGGTGGATCAGCACGCGCTGTTCGATGCCTTGCAGTCCCAGCGCATCGCCGGGGCGGGCATCGACGTGTGGTGGGGTTCCCCAGCTGACGGGGTAGTGCCTCCGGCGGAACTGCCGTTCGCGTCCCTGCCCAATACCGTCCTCACCCCGCACCACTCCGGGCATGCGCGGATCACGTTCGAACGCCGGGCGGCGGACATTGCCGCCAACATCAGGCGGCTGACGGAAGGCCAGGCGCTGTTTAACGTGGTGCCTCGAGACTAGGACGGGCGGCTGAGCTGGAGACGTCCGGGTCAGGGGCGTCCCCACCAGGGGCCCAGTCAGGGCTGCATAGCAGCCAGGGCGAGTTGCCCCGTCAACAGCAGGCTTCCCAGCGCGGACGCCCCCAGCGCCAGCATCCTCAGCCGGGCGGCGTTCAGGAAGCGGTTCACGAAACGCGAGGCGAGATACCCGCCCAGCACCGCAGGCACCATCCACAACGCGAGGGTCAATACTTCAGCAGTCACGGCGCCTGCGACTCCCAGGGAAGCCAGCGAAATTGCGGAACCGACCATGAAGAACGCGCTCATTGTGCCCCGCAGCCGCGATCCCTGATGCCCCTGCCAAACCAGGGCCATCGGAGGTCCGCCGATGGATGTTGCGGTGCCCATGATGCCCGAGGCTGCACCGGCCGCGATGAGGTTAACCCGGACCGGCCTGGGTGCCCACCCCCTGAGGGCTAGCACCAGGCCGGTGAGGACCACCACCACAACAACCCAGGCCAGTCCTTCCTTGGACAGCACCGCCACAAGCCACGCTCCCAGGAAACTTCCGGGGATCCGGCCCATGAGGGCCCAGCCGGTCCCGCGGAGATCCAGGTGCTGCCGCTCACGGACAGTCACGAGGATGGTCACGAGCAGTGCCAGGAGGATGAGCGTGGCCGGCAACAGCATCGGATCCACCATGGCCACCACCGGCGCGGCGAGCATGCCCATGCCGAAGCCCGTCGAGGCCTGCAGGCAGGCGGCCAGGAAAATCACACCGGCAATGACTGCATACTCTGTGCCCGTCACCCGGCGGTGGTTGTGGCGGGTGTGAGGCCCTTGATGGTTTCCAGTGGAAAGTGGCATTCGGCCAGGTGCAGTGCCCCGTCGTCGGCAGCAGTCACCCGCGGTTCCGGCGCCGCGTCGGCGCAGATGTCCTGGGCTTTCCAACACCTGGTACGGAAACGGCAGCCCGACGGCGGGTCCAGCGGGGATGGCAGCTCACCTTTGAGGACGATGCGGTCCCGCGTCGCGCCTGTGACGTCGAGCTTCGGTGAGGCTGACATCAGCGCCGCCGTATACGGGTGCCGCGGATGGTCGAAAACTTCCTCGGTGTTTCCCGTTTCGATGATTCTGCCCAGGTACATGACGGCCACGCGATCGGCCACATGCCGCACCACAGTCAGGTCGTGGGAAATGAAGATGTAGGAAACGCCGAGGTCCTGCTGGATGTCATTGAGCAGGTTGAGGACCTGCGCCTGGACGGAAAGATCCAGTGCGGAAACCGGTTCATCCAGGATGATGACGTCGGGGTTGAGGGCCAGCGCACGCGCAATGCCTATGCGCTGGCGCTGGCCGCCGGAAAACTCCTGCGGGGATTTACGGGCGTCCGATGGGCGCAACCCCACCATCTGGAGCAGCTCGCCCACGCGGGCTTGGCGCTCACGCGGCGACGGGTAGAGGCTCCGGTGGGTGGCCCAGGGCTCGGAGACGATGTCGCCAGCGCTCATGCGGGCGTTGAGGGAGGCGAACGGGTCCTGGAACACCATCTGGACCCTGCGCCGCCAGCTCAGCAGTTCCTTGCCGCGGAGACCGAACGGATTCGTTCCCTCAAAGGTCACGGTCCCCTCATCCGGCGTCTCGAGCATCATGAGGGTCCGGGCCAGCGTGGATTTGCCGCAGCCCGACTCACCTACGAGTCCAAGCGTTTCCCCGCGGCCCACCGTCAGGCTGATCCCATCCAGGGCCTTGAGACGGGTGTTGCCGCTGGCGCTCTTGGCCACATGGAACGTCTTGCACAAACCATCGATCTGCAGAAGGGGCTCAGGCATTGTTTAACTCCTCGCTGAAGTGGCAGGCTGCGGCCCGGCCCGGCCGGGGCGGCAGGGTCTCGGAGTGGTTGTTGGTGGCGCTTCCATTCACCGGCAGCAGCCGGGGACGCTCGGCCCTGCAGATCTCCTGCACGAGCGGGCACCGGGACTGGTAGACGCAGCCGGAAGGGATGTCATGGAGCTCCGGTGGGCTCCCCGCGATCGACTTCAGGTGGGCGCCGCGCTCCACGTGGACGGGCACGGACTCGAGCAGTCCCTTCGTGTAGGGATGCCGCGGATCGCTGAAGACCTGGGAAACCGGCCCGCTTTCCACCACGTTTCCGGCGTACATGACAGCCACGGAGTCTGCTTCCTCCGCAACAACCGCCAGGTCGTGGGTGATCAGCACTACGGCCATCTGCCCCTCCTCCCGGAGCTTCCGCAGGAGCTGCATGATCTGCGCCTGGACCGTCACGTCCAGTGCCGTGGTTGGCTCATCCGCGATCAGCAGGCGCGGATTCAGAGCAACGGCCATGGCAATCAGGATGCGCTGGCGCATACCCCCGGAGAACTGGTGGGGATAAGAATTGACCCGGGATTCGGGTTCGGGAATTCCCACGCGTTTCATCAGCTCAATGGCCTGGACCTTGGCTTCCCTGGCGCTGAGTCCCTGATGGATCCTGAATGCCTCGCCGAGCTGTGTCCCCACCGTATAGACGGGGTTGAGGGCCGTCAGGGCGTCCTGGAAAACGATCCCAAGCTCCGGTCCGGCGAACTTGAGCCGTTCCTTGGGCGTCAGGGCTGCCAGGTCTGTCCCGTTGAGGACGATCTCCCCGCCGGCCAGGTCACAGACCGGGTCCATGATTCCGGCGAGGGCCTTGGCCGTCATGGATTTTCCGCAACCGGATTCTCCGAGCAGCGCCAGGGTCTCCCCCGCACGGGCCTCAAAGTCCACGCCGTTGACGGCCCGGACAGTTCCGCGGTACGTCCGGATGTCCACAGCCAGGTCCCTGACACTGAGAACGACATCTTGCGCCCGGGTCTTTCCGGGGAGCACGGTCTGGGCAGCAGTTTTCACGGCTTTGCCTCCTTGACTGGAATGCGGGCAATGAGGCGCTTGCGGGGAAGAGCGAGCCGCCAGCGCTGGGCCGGGTCGGTGGCGATGCGCAACCAGGCCGCGAGGACGTTGGCGGCGATGGTGGTGAGCACGATTGCTACGCCGGGAAAGATCGACAGCCACCATGCTGTCTGCAGGTACTGCCTGCCCTGCGAAACCATCAGGCCCCAGCTGACGTCCGGCGGCTGGATTCCGATGCCGAGGAAGCTCAGGGACGACTCGGCCAGCATGACGTAGCAGAATTCGAGCGTGGCCAGCGTGAGGAGCGTCGGCAGGACCACGGGGATGACATGGCGGCCGATAATGGCGTTCGGCCTGGCGCCAAAGGTCCGGGCAGCGTCCACGAACGTCCTGCTTTGAAGCTCCGCGGATTCGGCCCGGGCGGTGCGCAGGTAGATGGGGATCCGGGTGAGCGCGAGGATCAGCACGATGTTTCCGGCGCTGGGGCTGAAGACATACAGCACGACGACGGCGAGCAGCAGGGACGGGAAGCTCATGATGACGTCGGCGATCCGCATCGACACGTTTTCCCGCCAGCCGCGGTGGTATCCGGCCCAGACGCCCCACAGCGAACCGATCACGAGGGCCACGGCGACGGCGGGCAGCGCCACGGAGAACGTGGTGCGGCTGGCGACGACAAGGCGCGCGAGCATGCTTCGCCCCAGGGAATCACTGCCCAGGAAGTACTCCCAGCCATAGGCCAGGGAGAAGGGTGCCTTATTGGCGAAGAGGAGGTTCTGTTTAGTAGCCAGGTCGCCCATCAGGGCAGGGCCGATGAGGGCGGTCAGCCCGATCACCATCAGGAGCAGCGCGGACACCGTGGCAAAGCGGTCCTTCAGCAGGAGCCGGAGGAGGTTAAGGTTCCCGTCCTTTTTGTCCCTGACGGGCTGCTCTTTTACAGACTGCGGCTGCCCTGCCGCTGCAACCTGGTCCGGTGCCGCCGGCTCATTCAATGAAGTTTTCATGGCTACTCCTAAGCCTTTGCCGTGACGGGGCGGACTCGTGCATCAAGCAGCGCGTAGCCCATATCAATGAGGATGTTCAATGCAAAGATCGCCACTGCGGTGAGCAGCACTGCGGCCTGCAGCACAGCGAAGTCCCGTTGCAGGATGGAATCGATCATGAGTTTTCCGATCCCGGGCCAGCCGAAGATGGTTTCCACCACCACAGCTCCGTTCACCAAACCCACCGTCAGGTCACCGGCCACCGTAAGGGCCGGAGCCGCGGCGTTGCGTAGAGCGTGATGGGTCACCACCCGCAGCTCGCCGGCGCCGCGGCTGCGGGCCAGTTTGATGTACGGCTCCGACAGAGCGGAGACCATGGACCCCCGGACGATCTGGACCAGGACGCCGAATGGCCTGAGCAGCAGGGTCGCAATCGGCAGGACCCAGGCGCCGGCCCCCGACACACCGGAGGTCGGGAGCCAGCCCAGGGTTATGGCGAAGACCCAGATGCCCACGATGGCGAGCCAGAAATCTGGAATCGAAGCGGCAGCCATGGAGATAAAACTTGAGATGCGGTCGGCAACGCCGTTCGGCTTCAGCGCGGCCCAGCAACCCACCAGCAGTGCCAGCACCACGGCCAGCACCATGGTGGTGGCTGCTAACTGCAAGGTTGCGGGGAAGGCACGAAGCGCCATGGCGGCGGCGTCCTGCCCCGTCCGGAGGGACTGGCCGAAGTCGAGCTTCAGCACCCCGCCGAAGTAGTCCGCCATCTGCACCAGCAGAGGCTGGTCCAGGCCGTTGCGTGCGGTGAAGTCATCACGCATCTGTTGGGTGGCGTTCAGGGGCAGGTACAGGCTGGCCGGGTTTCCGGTCATCCGTGCGAGCGCGAAAACACCGACAATGACCACCGCAAGCGGCAGAGCACTGGAGATTATCCGCTTTCTCAAGTAGATCAGCATGGCTGTCCTTCTTTTTTCCTGGAGACCCGGGCTAGCTTGCCGGGGTCATTTCCGAAACGCGGAGCTCGTCGCCGCTGGAGGAGTTCGGCGTGTAGTTCACGGACTTGGACTTGCCGATGATGCCGGTCTGGTGGGAGATGTGGGCAAACTGGACAACCTTGTCGTTCTGGTAGGCAAAGATGTCCTCGAAGCCCTTCTTCCGGTCATCGCCCGACGCGGCATCCGCCTTCTTGATCATGGCGTCAAATTCCGGAGTGCCGAAGTAGCTCTGCGCCCCGGTGGACAGCATGTACTGGTCAACAGTGAAGGCGGCATCGCCGGCCTGGTTGCCGTGCTGAGTCATCAGGGCAACTGCGCCCTCATCGTCAGGGAACGGGCGAACCTGGTAGGTCAGGTGCTGGCTGGTTTCGAGCATCTTCAGCTTCACGTTCAGTCCGGCCTGGCTCAACTGCTCCTGGAGTACCTGCGCGAGTTCGGTGATCTTGGGGAACTGGGCGCTGCGGACCACGAGTGAAATCTGAGCGGAGGTATCCACGCCGTCGGCCTTAGCCTCGGCGACGAGCGACTTGGCCTTGTCCAGATCGAAGGCCCACCCCTTCAGATCCGCGTTGTGGCCCACGATGCCCTCAGGTACCAGCTGGGCCGCCACCTTGTGCTTGCCCTGGTAGAGGGAGTTGACGATTCCCTCCTTGTCGATGGCGTAGTTCACCGCCTGGCGGACGCGGATATCATTCAGCGGCGCCTTGGTGGCCTCCATCCGAAGGGCAACCGTCTCATTGTTGGGGTAGTCGACACCGAGCTCGCCCATGTTGTCGTCTGGGCTGAGGCCCATGGCCACATCGGCTTCACCGCTGGTGATCATGGCTGCCCGCACCGAGCTTTCAGACCGCCACTGGTACTCGGCCTTGGCGTAGGCCGGCTTATCGCCCCAGTAGCCGTCCCAGCTGGTCAGCGTGATTTTCTGGCCGGCATCCCAGGTCTCGATTTTGTACGGGCCGGTGCCGACCGGTTCGCGAACCTTCGCGGTGGTGCTCGTCGACGTCGGCACCACCTCCAGGAAGGACAGCCGCAGCGGGAGGATGGGGTCCGGCTCCGGCGTGGTGACTGTGAGGGTTGTGTCGTCCACGGCCTTTACCTTGAGGTCGGCGTCTCCAAACACGTAGCCTTCCACGTTGCAGCCCAGCTTGGAGTTGACGGCCCTGTTGATGGTGAACGCTGCGGCTTCCGCATTGAACGGCGTGCCGTCCTGGAATTTCACGCCTTCGCGCAGCTTGAAAGTCCATACAGTGTCCGATGTGGCTTTCCATTCCGTTGCGAGCAGCGGTTCAAGTTCGCCGGTTTGGGGATTCCGCTCGACGAGGGGCTCGGTCACGTTTGAGCGCACCACCACACCGGTGGACGTGAGGTTCGATTCGCAGGCCTCCAAGGTGGGAGGCTCCTGGCCGAGGACCACGCGAAGTGCACTTGCGGATGCTGGCGCCGCTTCGGAATTGGCGACAGAGCAGCCGCTCAGTGCCAGCAGCGCTCCGGCTGCGAGGGCGGGCCACTTGACCGCCGATGCCGGGAACAGGGGTGTTGAAGAAGACGTCATTGGATCCTCCGGATTAATGGAGCGCAGCAGGCTGCAGCTTTGTGAGGTGTGAAAAGGGAGCTGGGGGCCGCGCTGGACTCAAGCTAGTGGAGCTTCCAAAAGCACCACAAGGGGAGGGACGCCCCGCAGGGCCGTGCGTCGAGTCCCCGGCGGCAGGGCAATACGGTGTGACGGGCACCACGCGGCCCCGCCGGCCGCGGAATTCCGCGAAACTCGACATATCAATACACATCCGGCATCGATCAATGCTATTTGCATGTTGGACGCATATGGATGGCCGAACCTACTGTGCAGGGTATGAACAACAACGTCGCCGTCCTGCAGGTAGGACCGCTCATGCAAACTGTCCAAGACACGGTGGCCAACGTGTACGGCGCGGTCCGGCTGCCCGATTCCCCAGCGGACCAGGCCGAGTTCCTGGGGCACCGCGGCCACACTTTTGACGTCGCCGTCACGTCGGGGCGCTTCGGGGTAGGAACCGAACTGATGCAGGCCCTCCCTAATCTCCGTGCAGTTGTGAACTTCGGCGTCGGGTACGACACCACGGACACGAGACAGGCCACGGAACGCGGAATCGCCGTCAGCAATACACCGGATGTCCTGAACGACTGCGTGGCTGACACCGCCGTCGCGCTTTACGTGGACGTGTTGCGCCGCACGAGCGCTGCCGACCGCTACGTCCGCCGGGGCGACTGGGCGCGACATGGCAACTTCCCCCTCGCCACCAAGGCGAGCGGCAAGCGGGTGGGGATTCTGGGCCTGGGCCGGATCGGAAAAGTGATTGCCCGCAGGCTCGAGGGCTTCGACTGCACCATC
Organism: Arthrobacter pascens; assembly: GCF_017052465.1. GTDB lineage: Bacteria > Actinomycetota > Actinomycetes > Actinomycetales > Micrococcaceae > Arthrobacter > Arthrobacter pascens. Next base: position 134,601 of record NZ_JAFHKT010000151.1, on the reverse strand, counting down.
AGTTACCACAACCGCAAGAAGGCCCCCGGGGTTGCGTACGAGTATGCGTCCTCGCCGGTGGAGCTGGCCAGGAATGCGGACGTCCTGATTGTGGCAGCCGCCGGCGGGCCGGAGTCCGTGCACGTGGTTGACCATGAGGTCATCGAGGCGCTCGGTCCCAACGGCTACCTCATCAACATCGCACGGGGTTCAGTTGTGGACGAGCAGGCCCTCGTCGCGGCGTTGCTGGCCGGAAGTCTCGGCGGAGCCGGCCTGGATGTCTTTGCCGATGAACCGAAGGTTCCACAGGATTTGCTGTCCATGGACAACGTGGTCCTTTTGCCGCACTTGGGCAGCGGAACAAACGAGACCCGCGCAGCCATGGCGGAGCTCACGCTTGCGAACCTCGCGCAGTTCGCAGCTGACGGGACCCTGGTGACCCCCGTGTCCTGACGTGTGCGGGTTACGCACTTTCACGGACAACGCCAACGCCCCATGCCTTTGGGCAACAAAAAACACCCCGGTCCGAAGACCGGGGTGTTTCAATTGCGTGCGCGAGGGGGGATTTGAACCCCCACGCCCTTTCGGACACTGGCACCTGAAGCCAGCGCGTCTGCCGTTCCGCCACTCGCGCGCAACTTCTTATACCCAATTGCAACCCCGGATTCCGGAGTTGCAACCTCGTAAAAGCAGCGAGATCAAGCATAACGGACAATCACGGCAAAATGCCAATCGGCCGGTTTGCGGCCCGCGGACAGCCAGGCTGAGGGGCTTCGCGCCGGCCCCGGCCCCGGGGAAATCACGGCTCATCACCCATCTACCGGTGTGATCACCGCAACAAAGGAAAGGCCCGGCATGAACGAATCTGAGCTCCGGCACGTTGTGGATTAAGGTCATTCGCAGGGGTGGCAAGTAGTATCGGATGTATAGGTGCCCGCTACCGGCGGGCTCACTGTTCTGTTGTGACGTGCGTGGCGGATAGAGCAACACGAGGCGCACTGCCCGCAGTGGCAAGGAAAGGAGAAGGACCATGGGCTTGCTGGACAAAGTCGAGCGCGGCATCGAAAAGGCCGTCCGCGGCGTCTTCTCCACCGGTTCCAAAGCACAGGTCGAACCTGTGGAAATTGCCAGCCGGCTGCGCCGGGAAGTGGACCACAAGGCCATCACCGTGGCCGCCGGCCGCACCCTGGCACCCAATGTCTTTGACGTGCTGCTCAGCGACGACGACTTCCAGCGGGCCCAGGAATGGGGCACCCCGCTGGCCGAGGAACTGTGCGATGTGGTGATCAACCACGTCCGCAGCCAGGGCTACACCCTGCAGGGGCCGGTCCGCATCTCGTTCCGGCACGATGAAGCACACCGTCCCGGCGATTTCGAGATCACATCCAAGACCGAGAAGGCGTCGGCACCTGCTGCAGCAGCGCCGCGGGCCAACCTTCCTGCAGCGCCCAGCCGTCAGCCCGTCCGACTGCAGCCCGTCTTGGACATCGACGGCCAGCGGTATTCACTCAACGCTCCTTCGGTCGTTCTTGGCCGTTCATCAGAAGCCGACATCCTGGTGGACGACACCGGAGTTTCCCGTCGCCATCTGGAAATCCAGACTGCCGGCGGCACTACGACTGCCGTGGACCTCGGTTCCACCAACGGCAGCTACGTCAACGGGCACAAAGTCGCCGGCAGCATGGAGCTTACCGACGGCTCCACCATCACGATGGGACGGACCAAAATCATCTTCCGCCTCCTGCCCGCCAACACTGGCGGCCGCCCATGAGCGAACTGACCATAACCGCCCTGCGCTTCGGCTTCCTGCTGCTGCTTTGGGTTCTGATCTTCAGCATCGTTTCCGCCATGCGCCGGGACCTCATGATCGGCCGAAAGGCAGCCACGGGTGTCCCCACGGCGCGGCAGGTGCGCAAGAATCCTGAACTGGCCGAAGCGGCCCCGGCCCCGGTCAAACAGCAGGCCCGCCAACTGGTGGTCACTGAAGGCCCGCTCAAGGGACGCACCATTCCCTTGGCAGCCAGTCCCATTTTGCTGGGCAGGGCACAGGAAGCCACCCTCGTGCTGGAGGACGACTACGCCTCCGGCCGGCACGCACGCCTGTTCCCGCAGGGAAGCCGCTGGTTCATTGAAGACCTCGGTTCCACCAACGGCACGTACCTGGCCGACCAGCAGCTCACCCGGGCCCTTCCCGTGGACCTCGGTGTACCCGTGAGAATCGGCAAGACGGTCATTGAATTGAGGCCATAGCCATGGCCGCTCCGGACATTCCCGCGGAGAAGGCGCCAGCCTCTCCGCGTCCCCTGATCATGCGCTACGCCGCACGGTCCGACGTCGGCCGCGTCCGGGCGAAAAATGACGACTCCGCTTACGTGGGGCGTCACCTCGCCGTCGTGGCAGACGGCATGGGGGGCCACGCCGGAGGTGACGTAGCCTCCGCGGCCACCGTCCTGGACATGATCCACCTGGACTCGGACGACTACGAAGGCGACGCCGAAACCGTTCTGGCCGACGAAATCCAGACGGCCAACTCCCTGCTGTCGGAACTCGTCCACATCAACCCCAAACTCGCCGGCATGGGCACCACCGTGACGGCCCTGCTGCTCGCCGAGGGCAAGCTGCACTTCGCGCACATCGGCGATTCACGGGCTTACCGGCTGCGCAACGGCGAATTCGAACAGGTCAGCGTGGACCACACGTTCGTCCAGCGCCTGATCGATGAGGGCCGGCTCCGCCCTGAAGAGGCCGAAACCCACCCCCACAAGAATGTCCTCATGCGGGTTCTCGGCGATGTCGATGCGAGCCCCGAACTGGACCTGGCCACCCTGGAGGTGCAGCCGGGCGAACGCTGGCTGCTGTGCTCGGACGGCCTTAACTATGTGGCCGGGCACGTCGTTGAGCGCACAGTTCGCGAAACCCAGAACATCCACGAGTGCGTGGAAACCCTCGTGGACCTCACCCTTGAAGCAGGCGCCCCGGACAATGTCACCGTGGTGATGGTGGAAATCGCCGAGGAGACGGTCGACGACGTCAAGACAGCCGCCGTCGACATCGTGCCTCCCGCGGAACTCGCCGCACCGGAAAGCACCACCACGGCCGCGACGGCCGTGACCGCAACTGTGGCACCGGACGATCAGACCGAGCCGGCAACGGCATCCGCGCCTGAGGCTGCCACTGCGGCCCCGAAGCCTGACGATGCAGGGGCTGACAGCCACGCCGGGGACGGCAACGGCACCGCCCCGGACTCCGGCCAGGCTGAATCCAAGGAGCCCACGGCAACCACCGACCCGCACCTCGGCGAGCACCTGTCCGCCGAGGTGTTGCGCGAGGAACTGTCCTCACGCCCCCATCTCCTCGTCGGTGCGGCCGTCACAGCGGCCGAGACCGGTTCCATTCCGACCATTGCCGGGCGCACCGTGGCCCGCCGGGCGGCCACAGTCCTCACCCACAAGGCCGAACCGTCGCGCGACGAGGCTGAGGATCTCGGCCCGGAACGTCGGCCGCGCCGCTGGGTTAGCATGGGCATCGCGGCTGCGGCTCTCGTGGTCCTCGTGGTGGGTCTCTGGCTCGGCTACGCCTGGACGCAGACCCGGTACTACATTGGCGAATTCGACCAGCGGGTGGCGATCTTCAATGGCGTTTCGCAGCGCCTGGGACCCATTCAGCTGTCCACGCTTGAGGCTGTCACCGAAATTAAGATGGAATCCCTGCCCCAGTTCTCGCAGCAGCGCGTCCGCCAGACCGTGCCCGCGCGCGATCTCTACGACGCCCAGCGCATCGTGAAGAACCTTGAGCGCACCGGCACGACGGCCCCGTCGGATGAGTGCCTCACGGCTTCGCCGACGGCCACTGCGTCCCCGTCTCCCCGCGCCACCTCTGCCAAGCCCACTCCCACGCCTACGGGAACCGCTGCCGCCAAGGCGCCTGCCGCCGCGGCCAGTTCCAAGCCGACGGCGTCGCAGACCGCCGCCGCCGGCGCGGCCGCCACGCCGTCCCCAACCCCAACCTGTGAGGGGGGCCAATGACCCACGCCGACACGATGCCCAAGCCCCGACGGAACGTGGAGCTGCTGCTGCTGGTCTTGGCCCTTGCCGTCAGCATCGGCGCCAACGCACTGATCAGCATCGATGACCAGAATGCGTTCGATACTGACTTCTGGTTCCAGTCCAGCCTCTTGGCCGTGGCAGCCCTTGCTTTCCACGTGGTCCTCCGGATCCGGGCTAAGTATGCTGATCCGGTAATACTTCCGCTGGTCGTTGCCCTTAACGGCCTCGGCCTGGCGATGATCCACCGTCTGGACGCCCCGGGCGAGGACACCGGCAACAACCAGATGCGCTGGACCCTCATTGCCATGGCGGTGGCCATCGCCGTGATCTGGCTCCTCAAGGATCACCGGATCCTTCGCCGCTTCACTTACATTTCGCTGGCCGTCAGCGCGCTGTTGCTGATCCTCCCGCTGGTTCCCGGCATTTCCGCCGGTGAAATCCTCGGAGCGCGCGTATGGATCCGGCTTGGCCCCATGACATTCCAGCCCGGCGAGGTCGCGAAGATCACGCTGGCTATATTCTTCGCGGGGTACTTATCATCCAACCGCGATCTCATCATGCTTGCAGGCCGGAAGATCGGGCCCCTGCAGTTCCCGCGGTTCAAGGACATGGGACCCATGATCACCGCCTGGCTCGTCAGCATTGGCGTGCTGATCTTCCAGCGGGACCTCGGTTCCTCCGTCCTGTTCTTCGGCCTGTTCATTGTGATGATCTATGTGGCCACGAGCCGCATCAGCTGGGTGGTCATCGGCCTCTCGCTCATCCTCGGCGGAGGTTTCATTGCCTCCCAGGTCTTCTCCCACGTCGCGCTTCGCATCGACTCCTGGCTCAACGCATTCACGGAGGAGGTCTTCGGACGCTCCCCGGGCGGCAGCGGCCAAATCGTCGAGGGGCTCTTCGGCATGGCCAGCGGCGGACTCGTCGGTACGGGGCTCGGCCAGGGCCGCCCCAACCTTGTGCCTTTTGCCAACAGCGACATGATCATCGCGTCATTCGGCGAGGAGCTTGGCCTGATCGGGCTGTTCGCCATCGTCATGATGTACCTCCTGCTGTTCACCCGCGGCTTCCGCGCCGCACTCGGCACGAGGGACGCCTTCGGGAAACTGCTGGCATGCGGTCTGTCCTTTGCTGTGGCGCTGCAGTGCTTCGTCGTCATCGGCGGCGTCACGCGGCTTATTCCGTTGACGGGCCTGACCACCCCGTTCCTGGCAGCTGGGGGTTCTTCTTTGCTGGCCAACTGGATCATCGTGGGCCTCCTGCTGATGATTTCGCATACCGCCCGCGGCCCTGTAGACACCACACCCATGCAGCCGGGCAGGACGCCTGAGGCGCAGAAAACTCCCGGGAAGCCTGCCGCGGCTCCGGGCAACAGACCCGGCAAGAACGCCACCCAGACCCTTCCGGACGCTCCCACCGAGGCGGTGAAACAACTGTGAACCAGGCCATTCGACACTCATGGGTTGCCGCGATCGCCATGTTTGCCCTGATCTTCGGTGCCCTCAGCTACGTCCAGGTGGTCGGCGCCGACGAACTCAAGGCCAACGCGTGGAACAAGCGTGCCATTCTCCAGAACTACTGCAATGACCGCGGTGCAATCCTCGTGGCCGGCACTGCCATTGCCGAGTCCGTGGAGGGCAACGAAACCTGCAAGTTCCAGCGGACGTACACCCAGCCTGAGCTCTATGCCGGCATCACGGGGTACTTCTCCAAGAACTACGGCGTGACTGGCCTGGAGCGCGCCATGGACGCCCAGCTGGCCGGAAGTTCGGACCAGCTCTTCCTCGACCGCATCGGGCAGCTTTTCCTGGGCAACCAGCCCAAGGGCGCGTCCGTGGAACTGACCATCGACCCCGAGATCCAGAAACTCGCGTATGACCTCATACCCGACGGGCAGCGGGGATCGATCGTGGTCACGGATCCCAAGACCGGCAACATCCTCGCCATGGTCAGCAAGCCGTCCTACGACCCCAACCTCATTGCCACCCAGGACGCGGCCAAGGAGCAGGCCAGCTACAACGAGATCATCAAGGTCCCCGGAATCAACCTGAACCCGTCCGTCAGCGGCCCCACGGGTGCCCTCTTGGCACCGGGCTCGGTCTTCAAGATCGTTGATACTGCGGCCGCCCTGGGCTCCGGAAAGTACAACGCGGACAGCCAGCTCCCGAATCCCGCCGAGATGTCCTTCCCGGGCATCCAATACCGGCTTCCGAACTATGCGGGCGGCAACTGCTACACCCGCAACACCGCCGACTTCGCGTTCGCGCTCCAGCAATCGTGCAACACGCCGTTCGCGAGCATCGCGGAAAAGCTTGGGGAGGAGGCGATCGCCGGACAGGCAGCCAAATTCGGCTGGGGACAGGGACTGGGCGACCAACTCAAGCTCGACTACGCCGAGAGCATCTTCCCGCGGGACCTGGACGCAGCCGGGCTGGCCCAGTCGGCCATCGGCCAGCGGGACGTCCGCGCCACACCGTTGCAGATCGCGCAGATGACCTCGGCCATCGCCAATGGCGGAGTACAAATGACCCCAAACCTGATCAAGGCCGTGCGGTCACCTGATCTGCGCGTCCTCGAAGAACCGAAGCCGGTTCCGCTGCGGACCTCCACCACCCCGGAAATTGCCGGTCAGATCACTGAATGGATGACCAGTGTGGTCAGTGAGGGCATCGGTGCCGGCGCAGCAGTGCCCGGCGTGCAGGTTGCCGGCAAGACCGGCACTGCCGAACTCGGAACCGATGGCCTGAACAACTCCTGGTTCACCGGGTTTGCCCCCGCGAATGACCCGCAGGTGTCCGTCACGATCGTCATGCAGGGCGTGGACATCACCACCGGCGCACAGCTAACCAGTCCGAACGCAAAGAAGATTTTTGAGGCGGTGTTGAATAAGTGAGGCCTACATCAGGAATCACCCTCGGCGGCAGATTCCAGTTGACCACGCGTATTGCGATCGGCGGCATGGGCGAAGTCTGGAAGGCCAAAGACCTCATCCTCGGGCGGATCGTTGCCATCAAGGTGCTCAAGGAGGAGTACACGGGCGATCCCGGCTTCCTCCAGCGGTTCCGCGCCGAGGCACGCCACACCGCGCTCCTGAACCACGTGGGCATCGCCAATGTGTTCGACTACGGCGAGGAGGAGGGCTCCGCGTACCTCGTCATGGAATTGGTGCCCGGCCAGCCGCTGAGCAGCATCATCGAACATGAGCAGGTCCTCTCCCCGGACCGCACCCTGTCCATGATGGCCCAGACCGCCCGGGCGCTGTCCGTCGCCCACGCGCAGGGACTGGTGCACCGCGACATCAAGCCGGGCAACCTCCTGATCACCCCCGACGGCCGGGTCAAGGTGACCGACTTCGGCATCGCCCGCCTTGCCGACCAGGTGCCGCTCACGCAGACCGGCCAGGTGATGGGAACTGCCCAGTACCTCGCGCCCGAACAGGCCACCGGCCAAACGGCCACCGGAGCCTCGGACATCTACTCGCTGGGCGTCATCGGCTACGAGTGCCTCACGGGCCACCGGCCGTTCTCGGGCGAGTCCCAGATCGCCATCGCCCTGGCACAGGTGAACGATGCCCCGCCGCCCCTGCCGGACACCCTTCCGAAGCCGGTCCGGGCGCTCCTGATGTCCATGCTGGCCAAGGATCCGAAGAACCGGCCGGCCAACGCCATCAAACTTTCGGAAGCCGCCGAGGCCATCCGGAACGGGGATATCCAGGCGGCGCACGCGGCCGTTCCCGGCATGCTGCTTTACGAGGGTGCCACCGGACCCATGACGGCGCCGGTCAATATGCAGACGGCTCCCACCGGCGTCATCGGCTCCGACAAGAGTCCGACGGCGACTTCCGCCCTGCCGGTCCTCGGCGCGGCGGCTGCCGGTGCGGCGGCGGGTGCCGCCGGCGCAGGAACGGACGGCGCGCCCACGCGCGCCGGCAGCACGCTGTCGCGGGCCGACGCCCTCGCCGCTGAGCGCAGCTGGGTGCAGGAAGAGGAACGGTACGACGACGAGCCGGCGGATGAGCCGGAGCGGCGCGGACGCAGCCCGTGGACCTGGCCGCTGATTGCCCTGATCCTGCTGGTGATCTTCGCCGTTGTGGGTATCCTGCTGACTCAGTCGGGGCTCCTGTTCCCGCCGCAGTCACCTGCCGGTACCACGTCGAGTGCCGCCAGCAGTGCGACCTCAACTAGTGCCAGCCCCACGCCTACCAGCACATCGGCGACGCCTACGCCGACCCCCACACAAAGCACTCCGGAGGCGGTCAACATCATTCCCGCTGCCTACCTGGGCAAGCAGTTCACCGATGTGCGGGATGAACTGAATGCGCTGGGGCTCCGCGTGGACGGAGAACCGGTCTTCAATGCGGCGGCTCCCGGTACGGTCACTGAAATCAACCCGACAGGCCCGGTCCAGCCGGGCGAAACCATCAAGGTCACCTACTCGAAGGGACCTGAGAAGGCCACAGTGCCGAGCCTCAGCCCGGGCAGCACCGAGGGCCAGGTGCGGACTGCGATCGAAAACGCGAAGCTGCGCTGGGTCAAGGGACCTGATGTGGAGGGTAATCCGGGACAGGAGCCCGGCACCTTCGTCAGCTCAGAGCCGGGCAGCGGCAGCGAAGCCGCTGTCGGATCTGTGGTGACGTATCACCTTGCCAAGGCTCCCGCCGAAACGCCCACCGTAAGCCCCAGCCCCAGCCCCAGTGTCATTCCGAGCACCCCTTTGGGCCAGGGATAAGTTGTGACCACGCCGCCACGATCGCCGTCGCACCGGGAAGACCGTATCCCGGTGACTGCCCAGCGCATCCTCAGCGGACGCTATGAGCTCGGTGAGCTCATAGGCCGGGGAGGCATGGCCGATGTACACCGCGGCACCGACACGCGGCTAGGGCGGACAGTGGCCATCAAGCTGCTGCGCCCGGACCTGGCACGGGACCCCCAGTTCCAGGCACGGTTCAAACGCGAGGCGCAGGCGGTTGCGGCCCTGAACCACCCGTCCATCGTTGCCATCTACGACACCGGGGACCATGCTTTGCCCGGGGACGACCATGACCACGTCCGTGTGCCCTACATTGTGATGGAATTCGTCGATGGGCAAACCCTGCGGGACCTCATCAGGGCCAAGGATATCACCATCGACCAGGCCATCAGCTACACACTGGGTGTCCTGTCCGCGCTCGAGTACAGCCACAAGGCCGGAATCGTGCACCGGGACATCAAGCCGGCCAACGTGATGTTCTGCAGGAACTCGGACATGGTGAAAGTCATGGACTTCGGCATCGCCCGTGCCATGGCGGACTCCTCCGCCACCATGACGCAGACGCAGGCTGTCGTGGGAACTGCCCAGTATCTGTCGCCGGAGCAGGCCCGCGGCGAGACCGTGGATGCCCGCAGCGACCTGTACTCCGCCGCGTGCCTGCTGTATGAAATGCTGACCGGCCGCCCGCCGTTCATCGGTGAGAGCCCGGTATCCGTGGCGTACCAGCACGTGCGCGAGATTCCTGAGCCTGCCAGCAGCCTCAACCCGGACGTTTCTGAAGCGCTCGACAGCGTCCTGGCGAAGGCACTCCAGAAAAACCGGGTCGACCGGTTCCAGGATGCCGCGGCGTTCAGGCGTGCGCTCCGCGCCGCCCAGAACGGCATCCCCGTGCCCGGGGTGTCCGCCAGCGAAGCCCCGACAGACCCGAACGACCACGTTCCGCACCCCCAGCGCACGCCTCCCACCGAAGCGTTCTCCATGACGGGTGCCAGCTTCCTCGACGATGCCCCGGGCGGCAGGCTCCGTCCTGCCCACGAGCCTTCCGGCGGCGAGGCGGTTCTGCCCGCGGAGGCCGCCGCGATGTACGAGACGGCTGAACAGGACGATCTTCCCCTGGGTCTCCCGCGGGAAAGGGAGCGCACGACCGTACAGAAGTCCCGCCGCCGTGCCTGGACCGCCACCTTTGTGATTTTTACCCTGCTCGTGCTGGCGGGCAGCGGACTGTGGCTGTATAACGTCATGAACCAGCCGCCGGCGGAGCCGGTGAAGGTTGCGGTCCCCTCGGTGGAAGCCCGCACGGAAACCGAAGCCCTGCAGGTGCTTTATGACGCCAAGCTGCGGCCCCAGATCAAGCGCGTCCAGCACGATACGGTCGCCAAGGGCACCGCCATCGGAACTGTGCCCGCGGCTGGATCATTCCTCAATCTGGATTCGGAAGTGACCCTTAATGTTTCGGCCGGGCCCAGCGCCGTCAAGATCCCGGAAGCGTTGCCTGGCCGGACGGAGGCGGCAGCGCGTGACATCCTGAGGCAGGTCGGACTGGTGGGCGCACCGTCCACCACCATGGCCAACAGCACAACGGTCCCGGGCGGCCTGGTGATCACCACCAAGCCGGCTCCGGGCCAGCAGGTTGCTGTGGGAAGCAGCGTGGAAATCATCATTTCCACAGGCAAGGTGCCCATGCCCGAGCTCCGCGGCATGATACAAGCCGAAGCGGAGGCCGCGCTGAAGGAGCTGGGCCTGCCGGTTGTCATCCGGGAAGTGGAAAATTCCCAGGTGGCTCCGGGCAAGGTGACGGGACAAAGCGACCCGCTGAACGCCCTCGTGGAGCAAGGCAAATCCATCACCATCACTGTGGCCAAGGCTCCGGCGCCAAAGCCGACTCCCACGCCATCGCCGACGGCCTCGCCCAGCGCCACCGGGAAGCGCTAGCAGCCGGTGGCCCGGGCTGAACGGGCTGCTAGTGCTGGATGAGCGGGCTGAGCTTAGCGGCGCGTTCGGCCGCACCCTTCATGCCGAGTGACTCGAGCCAGTTGCCCAGCATCTGGTAGCCGCCCTCGGTGAGGACCGATTCCGGGTGGAACTGGACTCCACACAGCGGCGCCGTGCGGTGCTGCAGGCCCATGACCACGCCAGTGGCGGTTTCCGCGGTTATTTCGAGAACCTCGGGAATGGACTCCCGCACAGCGGCCAGCGAGTGGTAGCGCGTTGCCGTGACGGGGGAGGGCAGGCCGGAAAACACGCTGGTGCCCCCGTGCTGGACCAGGGACGTCTTGCCGTGCATCAGTTCCGGCGCATGTGTCACGGTGCCGCCATATGCCTCGGCCAGGGCCTGATGGCCGAGGCAGACGCCGAACATGGGCTTGTCGTTGTCTCCGCACCACCTGATCAGCTCGATGCAGACGCCGGCCTCGGACGGCGAGCCCGGACCGGGCGAGATGAGTACGCCGTCGCGCGTTTCCGCCATTTCGACCGCTTCGGCGAGCGTGACGTCGTCATTGCGGACCACGGTGGTTTCGGCGCCCAGCTCCTGGAGGTAGCCCACCAGGGTGTAGACGAAGCTGTCGTAATTGTCCACGACGAGGATCTTGGTTGTACTCATGGGTTGCTTGCCGCACCAATCGTTGAGTCGGTGAATTGTGTGAACTGTGACATCCAGGGGAACAGGAACTCGACCATCAGGAACAGTGCCCCGACAATCAGCGCCGCAGATGTGAGGATGCGGAGCCAGAGCGGGCCGGGAAGGTGCCGGAATATCCAACCGTACAAGTCTCAGCCTTCCCCTCGGGCGCGTGCCACCTGTGCCGCGATTTCGGGCGGGGGCCCCGCTGATACGGGCTGCCAGTGGTCCAGGACCGAATAGGCAATGATCCGCTCCTGTGAACCAAAGCGGGGGTTGCAGCTGGTCATGGTCAGGAATCTTTCGGTCGGCCTCGCTCCGGGCTGCGAGGGCACCGGAAGCAGGACGTCAGCGTTGGACGGCATCACGATCCGGTTGTTCCGGAAAACGTAGATGTAGTAGCCGTCCTTGGTCTGGACGTAGATCTTGTCGCCCGGAACCAGGGTGTGGATATTGTCCAGCACGGCACCGTGCGTCTGCCGGTGACCGGCTACGGCGAAGTTCCCCACCGCCCCTGGCATGGCAGTACTCCCATAATGGCCCAGGCCAAGGGTGTCCAGCACGTCCGGGCTGGTACCTTCAACGATGGGCCGGGTGTAGTTTTCGCCGAACCTGGGAATGTACATGATGCCGATGGTGCCACCGTGGCCGGGTGCCCGGGCGACCGCGGGGGCACCATAGTCGGCCGTCCCCGACTCTGCCGCCGATCCGCCCGGACTGGGGACGGGCGCGGGAGTCACCGGTGCAGCCAGTTCGCGGGCAAAGTTCTTGACCACCTCGCCCTGCCTGGCATCAGACGCAACGTTCGTCCACCACAGCTGCCATGCGACGAAAAGCAGGAGCACAATGCCGGCAGTGATCAGCAGCTCACCGATGATCTGCACGGCCCTTCGCAGGATTACGACGCCGGAAACCGGCGCAGCAGGGGGTCTCACCTTCTCCTGCAGTACCACGCAATCTCCTCCAAGGCGGGTGCGGTGGGCGCTGGTGGGGCCTGAACTACAGCTAGAATTGGCTGCTAGTAAGACTTCAGACTTGACCAGGAGCGCGCAGACCGCCGGCAATATTCCTGCTAGCAGGATATCAAGCCGAGGTCGCCGTTCTTGATTCATCCCGCCAAGGAGGACATGTGCCCGAGTCAAAGCCACGTAAGAAGACTGCCCGCGCGGCCGAGTCCGTCTCCGCAACGCAGGCGAACAAGCCCAACGCCGTGTGGTTCAAGCCTGTCATGTTCGGGCTGATGATCATCGGCCTGCTCTGGATCATCACCTTTTACATCAGCGAGGGTAAGCTCCCCGTGGGCGACTGGGGCTCATGGAATATCGTGGCCGGATTCGGCATTGCCATCATGGGCTTCCTCATGACCACGCGCTGGCGTTCCTGACGGCCGTCCCGTTGCCATGACTCCCGAAGGCATCATCATCGGCGACGACGGCCTTGCCCGTCCGGTGTGGGCCTCCACCGATCCACTGATGCGGGAGTACTACGACACCGAATGGGGACTGCCCGTCCGGGACGAACAAGGATTGTACGAGCGCATCAGCCTGGAGGCGTTCCAGGCCGGGCTGTCCTGGGCAACCATCCTCCGCAAGCGGCCCGCGTTCCGTGCAGCCTTCGCCAACTTCCATCCCGAGACTGTGGCGGCGTTCACCGAGGACGACGTCGAACGGCTGCTCCAGGATCCCGGCATTGTGCGAAACAGGCTGAAGATCCGTGCCGCCATCACCAACGCCCGCGCGACCCTTGCCCTGCGCAAGGAGGGCGGGCTCGTGGATTTCGTGTGGAAGTTTCAGCCCGCTTCCACTCCCGCGCCCATGACCTACGCTGACGTACCCACCACGTCCCCTGAATCCATTGCACTGTCCAAGGCACTGAGGAAAGAGGGCTTCGCGTTCGTCGGCCCCACCACGATGTTTGCCCTCATGGAGGCCATCGGCATGGTGGACACCCATCTCATCGACAGCCACCGCCGCGGAACATCAGGCGTCTGGGCGTAGACGCTTTTTCGGCTCTCCCAATGCAGGTGGCCGGCATCCACAGATGTTGGTAAAGATATCCACAGTGTGGATAATCCGTGCAAGGGCTTTGGGCTGATACGCGGGTCAAGGCCTCTGATGTCTGTTTTCCCTCACGAAAAGGCCCGCGCAAGTTATTAACAAGTGTGGAAACTCTGTGGATAACGCCGGCCCTAGTCACTTTTCCGGCGGACCGGGTGCTGGCTCGTGATGGAAACCCTGTTGAACGCGTTCATCGTGATGGCCAGCCAACTGACGGCGGAATACTGCTCGGCCGTAAGGTGATCGCGCGCGTAGGCGTCCTCGGATTCGCGTGTTCGCGCGTCGGGGAGGTTCGTGATGCTCTCGGCCAGTGCCAGTGCTGCCCTCTCGATGCCGTCAAAGAGTTCCGTGTCGCGCCACGCGGGGAGCACAGCCAGCCGCTGGCTGGACTCGCCGCCCTCGAGTGCGTCGGCTACATGCATGTCCAGGCAGTACGCGCAGCCGTTGAGCTGCGACGTGCGGACGTTCAGCAATTCAATGAGCTTAGGATCCAGCCCGGCTTCAATGGCCGCTTCCCGCACCTTGAGTCCCAGGCCGTTGAGGGCGCGCCATGAGGCGGGGTGGTACTTGTCCAGGAAGATGTGTTCGGTGGTGCTCACGGCGTACTCCTTGGGTGAATGAGCCTGCCGGAAGTCACCGGCGGACAGTAGCGCTGGCTGGCGGTTTAGTCCGAGACTACACGCGGCCTGTCCCGGCTGGCGCGATCCTTGCCACCCGTGGCGGTCCGGTTATCCACTTAACAACAGGCGGGTACCCACAACTTATCCACAGCTGGGGATAACCTGTGGGGAAGAACGGCGGAAAGCACCGCGATGTAGGCCTCAGAACGGCATCCCGCCGACAAACTACACCGATGTAAGTTATTAACAGTTGTGTATAACCCTGTTGACATCCAGAGCGTCCGGGCGGGCGGCATGGCCGGACCTTGCCGCGCTGCGGCCTCACGCCGAGAGGCGGATGGTTTCACGTTTGGGCCGTGGCTTTCCCTAGGCAGGCGGGGCGCCGCCGACGTCCCGTCCCAGAAAAAGTTGTCCACTTAACCACAGGCAGCTCCCTAGGGGTTATCCACAATTGTGGACGTTCCGCTGCGGAAATCCCCAGAACGCCTAGATGACGGGGAAGTCGGCGGGTGCTGAGCTGAACTACAGGCTTGTAAGTTACCAACAGTGTGGATAACTCCTGTGGAAAACTCTTCGAAGAAGCCGCGTTCCCGTCGGTGGGTACGAGCCTGAGTGGGACAGACGCGGGGCTTATAAGCATTCGCCGAAGGGCGCGGCGATGGTGTGCTGGACAGTATTACCTGCCAGAAAGTGCTTACAGGGAAGTGACGCTGTAAAGGGAAGTGACGCTGTTCAGGGAAGCGGTGCTGTGCAGCGACGAACGGCCGCGTGAGCAGCAGCAAGCACGGTCACGTGAAGCAGCGGAGGAAGCCGTTCAAGGCCGCAGGGGCACGGCCGGAGTATGAGAAGTGGGAAAGCGCCCGTCAGCCGCCGACGACGCGGTACCAGGTCGCGGCAGCCAGCAATGCCAGGACGGCGGCCAGGCCGGCAAACTGCAGAAGGTGCTGGCGGGGTCCGCGGGGGATATAGGCGATGGCGGCAGCGCAGAGCGCGCCGGTGACCAAGCCACCGAGATGGGCCTGCCAGGCGATCTGGGGGACCATGAATCCGATGACGCCGTTGATGGCAATGAGCACCCACAGCTGTCGGGTGTCACCGCCCCTGTGACGCTGGACGACGAGCATGGCTCCGAAGAGCCCGAAGATTGCCCCCGAGGCGCCCACCACTCCGGTCAGGGGCTGGCCGGGAACATAGCCGGCGGTCAGCAGGAGGTAGCCGACTGAGCCGCCGATCGCGGACAGGATATACACGGCCAGGAAACGGATGCGTCCGAGGAGCGGCTCCAGCGCCTGGCCGAACATCCACAGCATGTACATGTTGAGCACGATGTGGAGGATAAAGCCCTGCGAATGCAGGAACGCCGACGTCAGCATCCGCCAAGGTTCGAACACCCCGTACTCCGGAGTGGCATAAACGGTTGCGAAGGCAAGGTTCTGATAGACCTCATCGCCGGGAATCAGCCATTGCAGCACATAGAGCACTGCACACAGCGCGATGATCCCGAAAGTCACCAGCGGCTTGCCCTCCGTCACGGCTCCGCCGTAGACGGTCCGGACAGCCGGCGTCGTACGTTTTGTTTCGTTGACGCAGTCAACGCATTGGAATCCGACGGCGGCCGCCCGCTGGCACTCAGGGCATGCGGGACGCCCGCAGCGCTGGCAGCTCACGTAGGAGGGCCTGTCCGGGTGCCGGGGGCACACGGGTACCTGCGCGGACGGCTCGACCGACGGAATTCCGTAACTCATAGTGTGGGTTAGAGCTGCTCGATGTCGATGCTGTTGATCGTCACATCTTCGACCGGACGGTCGCCCATGCCGGTGCGAACGCCCTCGATGGCGTCGACGACTTTGCGGGATTCCTCGTCAGCCACTTCGCCGAAGATGGAGTGCTTGCCCTGCAGCCAGTCGGTGGGGATGGTGGTGATGAAGAACTGGGAGCCGTTGGTTCCCTTGCCCATCTGGATGCCTGCGTTGGCCATGGCCAGCTTGTAGGGGGCGTTGAAGCTCAGTTCGGGGTGGATCTCGTCGTCGAAGCGGTAGCCCGGTCCGCCGGTGCCGCGGCCCAGGGGATCGCCGGCCTGGATCATGAAGTCCTTGATGATGCGGTGGAAAATGGTGCCGTTGTACAGCGGCGTGCCGGTCTTTTCCTCGCCGGTCTCGGGGTGCGTCCACGGCTGTTCGCCGGTGGCCAATCCAATGAAGTTCTTGACGGTCTTCGGCGCGTGGTTGCCGAAGAGGTTCACGACGATGTCGCCGAGGCTTGTGTGGATGGTCGCTTTTGCAGTTGCTGTGGCAGTCATACGGTCATTCTTTCACGGAGGGTCAACGCGGCACGGGGCGGCAAAGGCAGTTCCGCGTTGGGTGAAATCCGCCCGCAATCCCCGGGAACGATAGCAGCGCCGGTCATCCTCCACGTAGGCTAACAACAGAACCGTCACATTAATCGGGAGGTAGTTGTGAAGAAATCGGATCGTATTGCCCGTGAACTGGAGTTGTCGGTCAGTTCCGCAGTGGAGAACGCAAAAGACCGGGTGGAAGCCGCAGTGGACTGGGCGGTACCCCGGCTGCAACATGGCATCGACACCGCTTCCCCCAAGATCCAGGACGGGCTCAAGACGGCGGCCTACAACCTGGCTGACGGAGTTGCCACCGTGACGCCCCGCATCCAGGACGGGCTGGCACACCTGGCACCCAGGATTCACGACGCCGTTGAAGGTGCGACGCCGCGGCTGCACGAGGCCCTGGACAAGGCCACCCCCGTGATTGCAAATGCCCGTGACCGCGTGGTGGTGGAATACCTGCCGCGGCTCTCCGACCAGATCGGCACGGCGTCCGAGGTGGTGCACCGCACTCTTGAGAGCGCTCCGGCCCGCGTGGACGCCGTAGCCCAAAGGCTTGGGGATGCCGGGATCATCCACTCCCTGCAGGAGCAGGCGCAGGTTGCCGGCACCCAGTTGAAGTCGGCGGCTTCGGAGGCAAGCCGCGCGGTCACCGGCAAAGCGCTGGTCCAGCCGGAAAAGCCGAAGAAGCGCGGGCTGCTGATCGTTGGAGTGATCGCCGCTGCAGTGGCCGCAGGAGTCGCCGCCTGGAAGGCTTCCAAGCCGGTCGAGGACCCGTGGAAGACCCCGGCGCCCGTTACGCCGGCGCCGTCAACCCCTGCCGCTGAGACTCCGTCCCCGGTGCCGGCTACGGCGGTCACGGAGCCGGCAGCAGCCGATGCCGAGCCCACGCCCCTGGCGGCTGCCGCCGCCGAGGACACCGACGAAGGTTCGGCGGAGAAGGCCAAGCACGTCGCCGAGGATTCCGACGCCGACACCGACGCCGGCAATGCCACCACCGACGCAAAGACCGCCGTCAAGAACATTGCGGCCAACATCGACAACGGTGCCAGCAAGGCAGCTGACAAGTAAACAGCAGCGCCCACGCCGAACGAGCGTGCGTGTAGAGGGGTCCCGCCTGGTGCGGGGCCCCTCTTTCATTGCCCGGCGCGGTTGCGGCCCAGCGGGGAAGAAAATTGATCGGTGCTAAATTTGAGGTGATGTCACCCGATAGATCCTCCGAGGATGCCTTGCATGACGCTCCGCAGCTGCCGGGCGTATCTATCGTCATACCGGCATATAACGAGGAAAGCGTCATCCGGCAGTGCCTGATCGCTGCCGTCTATCAGTCCGTTCCGGCTCACGAGATCATCGTTGTGGACAACATGTCCAAGGACCGCACGGCAGACATTGTCCGGCAGATGCAGCAGGAGTACCCCGAGAGCCCCATCATCCTGCTGAGCCAGGACAAGGAACAGGGCCTCATCCCCACGCGCAACTTCGGCCTCAACCACGCAACCGGGGATATCCTTGGCCGCATCGATGCCGACTCAGTGGTGGAACCTGACTGGGTGGAACAGGTCCAGAAAGCTTTTGCGGACCAGTCCACCCAGGCCGCCACGGGACCCGTGGTCTACTACGACATGCCCATGCGCCGGTTCGGCCTCAAAGCCGACGACAAGATGCGCCAACTCATGCTCAAACTGGCCAAGCATCAGTACCATTTCCTCTTCGGATCCAACATGGCGCTCCGCCGCTCGGCGTGGGAGACCATCCGGAACGAGGCCTGCCGGGATGAGAAAGACGAGATGCACGAGGACATCGACCTCTCCCTCCATCTTGCGGACCACGATCTGAGGATCCAGTACTGGCCGCAGATGGTCTCCGGGATGTCGGCCCGGCGCCTCGAAGACTCGCCCCGCGATTACCGCTACTACGTGACCCGCTTCGACCGGACGTACAAGGCGCACAACGTGAAGAAAATGGCCCTCAAGGCCCCCATGGTGGTCTTCTTCTCCGTGTACTTTCCCGCCAAGCTGCTTCGCGCCATCCACACCGTCAATACCAGCCAGCCCGCCCGCCGCGGCGGCCAGTAGCTGCAGGCCGGTGGCCGGCGCGGCCGGCTGTCCCTCAGTCTGTGCCCAAATCCGCCAGTGGCCGCTCCGCCAGAGGTCTTCCGCGCCCGGCCTTGCCGGTGCGCTGGCCTGCAACGACGACGGCGAGCCCCACCAGGATGAGCGCAAGGCCACCGTATGTCCCCGCCGGCAGCGACTCATTTAGGAAGACGGCGGCAAGCAGCGCCGCCCCGGGAATCTCCAGCAGGATAATCATGGACACAAGCAGCGGACTCATGGTCGCCAGCAGGTGGTTGAAGGCCGTGTGCCCGATCAGCTGGGCGCAGACAGTGATGGCTATGATCCCCATCCAGCCGGCCGCCTCGAACCCCACGAGCGGCTGGTTGGTGAAGAGCGCCAGCACCGCGACGAACGCGGCGCACATCCCGTAGCAGAGCGTGGTGTAGGTTCCCGTCGTCATGCTTTGCCGGGCCCTGCCCCCTGCCAGGGTGTAGACGCCCGCCAAGAGGCCCCCAGCCACGGCCAGGAGGTCGCCCAGCAGTGCGTCAGGTGATGTGCCCATGTCGAAGCCGGTGATGGCCACCACGCCGCCGAACGCTGTGCCGAGGCCCGCGAGGACCTGCCACCGGTGCTTCACGCCGCGGAACAGCTGTATGACGACGATCCAGGCGGACTGCAGGCAGACGAGGGCGGTGGCGGCGGCGACGGAGGTCAGCTGCAGGGAGGTGATGAAGCAGGCGAAATGCAATGCCAGGGCGAGGGCTGCCATGAGCGACCATCGGAACTCCCGCCCCGTGATCCGCCCGAACTGCGCCGGTTCCCTGACGAGGGTGGGAGTCGCCATGACCGCAGCACCGATCGCGTTGCGCCAGAAGGCAACGGCCAGGGCCGTCACCGTGGTGGAACCGAGGGTTGCGGCGATGAGGGGGCCGGAGGAAGCCACGCCGAGGACGCCCAAGGCGGCGAGGAAGAACGTCACGGTTACGGCGTAGTGTGCCACTGGTTGAGCCTGTCGAAACCCTGGTTAAGCAAAAAGCCCCGGCCATCTCTGACCGGGACTTTCCTTATGGTGGAGGCACGGGGACTCGAACCCCGAACCCCCTGCTTGCAAAGCAGGTGCGCTACCAATTGCGCCATGCCCCCATAAGAAGCAACCCATCAATCATACCCTAGTTCGGAAGGCTGTCTGACCAGCCTCCGTACCGGGGATCCGGACTATTCAACCGTGTCGGTTGACTTGCTCCAGACCGTTTTCCGGGCTTCGGATTCCTGCACTTTCTTGTAGAGCAGGACGCCTGCGACCGCAGCTGCAATTGCCAGCAACTTCTTCACACGCACCCCGTTCCGGTCAGTTTTACCTGATCCTTTACTTGAACCTGTGCAGGTTCCGTGGGCGTACCAGGACTTGAACCTGGGACCTCTTCGTTATCAGCGAAGCGCTCTAACCGCCTGAGCTATACGCCCCGATGCCTCATCGGGCCGAGACATGACTTTACAGCACATCCCGGCCCGATCTCAAATCGAGGCATTCCGTGGTGCTATTTCCGCGGAATCACGGGCTTTTTTAGTCGTCCGTCAGCGTGACGCCGATGCCGCCCACAAGGGTGGCAGAGATGTTGTACAGAACGGCTGACAGCATGGACAGGGCCGTCAGCAGCACAACGTTGACCACGGCGATGATGGTGGCAAAGGAAGCCACCTGGCCGAGGGACGCAACCTTCTTCAGTTCGAATCCGCCGCCTTCGGAGCCGGCGAGGGTGCCGAGCAGGCTGTCCACCTGGTCGAAGATGCCGGTCAGGTCCAGCACCGTCCAGAGCACGATGGCCGCCACCACGGTGACGATCCCGAGGGCCACCGAGAGGAGGAAGGCCATCTTCAGGACGGACCAAGGGTCCACCTTGCTGACCAGCAGGCGCGCGCGGCGGACCTTGGCCTTCGGTGCGGGCTTTACGAGCCCGGGGGTACCCTGCCCGGGCCGCTGGCCGGGCACTGCGGGCCGCTGGCCGGGCATTTGGGGGCGCTGTCCGGGCGCCTGGGGGCGCTGCCCCTGCCCTGGCTCCTGGCCCGGCCGCTGGCCGGGCGCAGCGGGCCGCTGACCCGAAGGTCCCGACGCCGAGCCCGGGCTCTGCTGGGGACGCACCGGGGCGTTCACTCGTGGAGCGGCCGCCGGCTGCCGTATCCCGCCGGGACCATTACTGCTCGGCTTGGGAAATGAGTCGGAATTACTCACTCGTTACCTCCGGTGTTGTCTTCGTTCAGCTCGGCGTCATTGTCCGCATCCTGGGATGCTGCGGGCACTGCCGACTCTGCCTCTGCTGTTTCTGCCTCTGCGGACCCGTCTGCTGATCCGGTATCTTCAGCCAACGTTACGTCATCCTCCGGAGATTCCTCTCCCTCGAGTCCGCGTTCGCTGTTCCGCGCCACCTCAATGATGCGGTCGTTCTTGTCGGGTTTCGCGAAGATGACGCCCATGGTGTCGCGGCCCTTGGCGGGAACGCCGGCGACGGTCGAACGGACCACCTTGCCGCCCTCCATGACCACCAGGACTTCGTCCTCTTCCTGGACAATCAGGGCGCCAACCAGGTCGCCGCGTTCCTCGGCGAGCTTGGCGACCTTGATACCCAGTCCGCCGCGTCCCTGGAGACGGTACTCCTCGACGGCGGTCCGCTTGGCGTAGCCGCCCTCCGTGACGATGAAGACATACGAACCGTCCGTGACCACATTCGCGGCGAGAAGTTCATCGTCCTCACGGAACTTCATGCCCGTCACGCCTGAGGTGGCACGGCCCATTGGCCGCAGCGCGTCATCCGTCGCGGTGAAGCGGATGGACTGGCCCTTCCGTGACACCAGCATGAGATCGTCCGTTTCGGAGACGAGCTGTGCGGAGACCAGTTCATCCTCGTCGCGCAGGTTGATGGCGATGACGCCCGCGGTCCGGTTGGTGTCGTAGTCTTCCAGCCGGGTCTTCTTGACGAGTCCCCGTTTGGTGGCCAGCACGAGGTACGGCGAGTGCTGGTAGTCCTTCAGGTCCAGCACCTGGGCGATGTGCTCGTCCGGCTGGAATGCCAGCAGGTTGGCCACATGCTGTCCCTTTGCGTCACGGCTTCCCTCGGCAAGTTCGTACGCCTTGGCGCGGTAGACGCGGCCCAGGTTGGTGAAGAAGAGCAGCCAGTGGTGCGTGGTGGTGACGAAGAAGTGTTCCACAACGTCGTCGCCGCGCAGCTGGGCGCCCTTGATGCCCTTGCCGCCGCGCTGCTGGGAGCGGTAATTGTCGCTGCGGGTCCGCTTGACGTAGCCGCCGCGGGTAATGGTGACCACCATTTCCTCTTCAGGAATGAGGTCTTCCATGGACATGTCGGTGTCGTAGCCCATGAGGATCTTGGTGCGGCGGTCATCGCCGTGCTTGGCCACGATTTCGGCAAGCTCGTTGCTGATGATCTCGCGCTGGCGCTCTTCCGAAGCAAGGATCGCGTTGTACTCGGCGATCAGCGCCTCGAGTTCAGCGTGGCGGTCCTGGATCTTCTGGCGTTCCAGTGCGGCCAGGCGGCGGAGCTGCATGTCCAGGATGGCCCGGGCCTGAAGCTCGTCGATGTCCAGCAGTTGCATCAGGCCGTCACGTGCCGCCTCGGTGGTGTTGGAGGCGCGGATCAGGGCAATGACCTCGTCCAGCATGTCCAGGGCCTTCAAGAGGGCGCGCAGGATGTGCGCTTCCTCCTCGGCCTTGCGCAGCCGGTAGCGGGTGCGGCGTGCAATGACGTCCAACTGGTGTGTGACCCAGTGGCGGATGAAGGCGTCGAGGCTCAGCGTCCGCGGCACGCCGTCCACGATAGCCAGCATGTTGGCGCCAAAGTTTTCCTGCAGCTGCGTGTGCTTGTAG
Source organism: Arthrobacter pascens (assembly GCF_017052465.1). Taxonomy (GTDB): domain Bacteria; phylum Actinomycetota; class Actinomycetes; order Actinomycetales; family Micrococcaceae; genus Arthrobacter; species Arthrobacter pascens. The sequence goes on along the minus strand of NZ_JAFHKT010000151.1, from coordinate 112,264 downwards.
AGGTTGTTCAGCACCACCTTCGCGACGGCGTCGCGCTTCAGGACAATCACCAGGCGCTGGCCCGTGCGACCCGAGGTTTCGTCGCGGAGGTCGGCGATCCCCTGGACCTTACCGTCCTTGACCAATTCGGCAATCTTGATGGCCAGGTTGTCCGGGTTGGCCTGGTAGGGCAGCTCGGTGACCACCAGGCACGTGCGTCCCTGGAGTTCCTCGACGTTAACCACAGCGCGCATCGTGATGGAGCCGCGGCCCGTACGGTAGGCATCTTCGATGCCCTTGTGGCCGAGGATCGTCGCGCCGGTGGGGAAATCCGGCCCCTTGATGCGGAGCAGCAGCTCTTCGAGCAGCTGCTCCCGGCTGGCGGTGGGGTTGGCCAGGTACCACTGGACGCCGTCGGCCACCTCGCGGAGGTTGTGCGGCGGAATGTTGGTGGCCATGCCGACGGCGATGCCCGAGGAGCCGTTCACCAGCAGGTTCGGGAACCGTGCCGGGAGGATCGTGGGCTCCTGGTTCTTGCCGTCGTAGTTGTCCTGGAAGTCGACGGTTTCCTCGTCGATGTCCCGCACCATTTCCATGGCCAGGGGCGCCATTTTGGTTTCGGTGTAACGCGGCGCAGCCGCACCGTCGTTGCCGGGAGAACCGAAGTTGCCCTGTCCAAGGGCCAGCGGGTACCGCATGGTCCAGTCCTGGATCAGGCGGACCAGCGCATCGTAGATGGCGGTGTCACCGTGCGGGTGGTACTGGCCCATGACCTCGCCCACGACGCGCGCGCATTTGTTGAACGAGCGGTCCGGACGGTAACCGCCATCAAACATCGCGTACAGCACGCGGCGGTGCACAGGCTTGAGACCGTCCCGGACATCAGGCAGTGCACGGCCCACGATCACGGCCATGGCGTAGTCGAGGTACGATCTCTGCATCTCCGTCTGGAGGTCAACCTGCTCCACGCGGTCGATCAGCACGTCCCCCTCCAATACCACTTCGGGGTTTTCTGCCGAGTCCGAAGGAACCTCAGGGGTTTCGTCACTCATAGTCTATATTTTCCGTTTCAGGTATATGTCGGTTCGGGAATATCACTGCGGATTTACCGCTAGATATCAAGGAACCGGACGTCCTTGGCGTTCTGCTGGATGAAGTTGCGGCGGGATTCGACGTCCTCGCCCATCAGCACGGTGAAGATCTGGTCCGCAGCGGCGGCGTCTTCCATGGTGACCTGGAGCAGCGTCCGGTTGTCCGGGTCCATGGTGGTGTCCCAGAGCTCCGTGTAGTCCATCTCGCCCAGGCCCTTGTAGCGCTGAATGCCGTTGTCCTTGGGGATGCGGCGCCCCGCGGCCTGCCCGGACACCAGCCTGGCGTCGCGTTCACGGTCGCTGTAGACGTAGTCGTGCGGCGCGTTGGACCACTTGATCCGGTAGAGCGGCGGCTGGGCCAGGTACACATAGCCGTTTTCAATCAGCGGGCGCATGTAGCGGAACAGGAGCGTCATCAGGAGCGTGGTGATGTGCTGGCCGTCGACGTCGGCATCGGCCATCAGGACGATCTTGTGGTACCGCAGCTTGCTCAGATCGAAGTCCTCGCCAATGCCCGTGCCGAACGCCGTGATCATGGACTGGACCTCGTTGTTGCCCAGGGCCTTGTCCAGCCGGGCCCGTTCGACGTTCAGGATCTTGCCTCGCAGGGGCAGGATGGCCTGAGTCTCCGGGTTCCGGCCGCGCTTGGCCGAACCGCCGGCGGAGTCACCCTCTACGATGTAGACCTCGCACTTCGACGGATCCTTGGAGGAGCAGTCGGAGAGCTTGCCGGGCATGCCAAAGGACTCCAGCGGGCTCTTGCGGCGGGCATTGTCCCGGGCCTTGCGTGCGGCCATGCGCGCCTGCGCGGCCGAGATGGCCTTGCGGATGACGTCCCTGGCGGGTCCGGGGTTACGTTCCAGCCAGTCGCCGAGCTGATCGGTGACCACACGTTGCACGAACCCCTTGACCTCGGAGTTTCCCAGCTTGGTCTTGGTCTGGCCTTCAAACTGCGGCTCGGCGAGCTTCACGGAAATGACGGCGGTGAGGCCCTCCCGGATGTCATCACCCGTGAGGTTCTCTTCCTTTTCCTTGATGATGCTCTTCTCCCGGGCGTAGCGGTTGATGAGGGAAGTCATCGCAGCCCGGAACCCTTCCTCGTGGGTGCCGCCTTCGTGGGTGTTGATGGTGTTGGCATAGGTGTGGACGCTCTCGGAGTAAGCGCTGGTCCACTGCATGGCCATTTCCACGGCGATTTTGCGTTCCGTGTCCTCGGTCTCGAAGGCGATGACGTCCTCGTGGACCACGTCCACTTTCTTGCCCGAGTTCAGGTGCTTGACGTAGTCCAGGAGGCCGTCGTTGTACTGGTAGACCACGGTGCGGTGGTCCGCACTGACTTCACCTTCGGTAGCGACGGCGTCAAGGTCGAGGTCATCGTCATCACCGGCAGCGGTGGCGCGCTCGTCCGTGAGCGTGATGCGAAGGCCCTTGTTGAGGAACGCCATCTGCTGGAAGCGTGCACGCAGTGTCTCGAAGTCGAATTCGACCGACTCGAAGATGCCCTCATCCGGGTAGAACGTCTGGGTGGTGCCGGTGGTGTCTGTTTCCTCGCCCTTGACCAGGCTGCCCTGGGGCTTGCCGCCGTCGGCGAACGACATGCGCCAGACGTGGCCTTGCCGGCGCACCTCGGTTTCCACCCGGCTGGAGAGCGCGTTGACCACAGAGATACCAACGCCGTGGAGGCCGCCGGATACAGCGTATCCGCCGCCGCCGAACTTGCCGCCGGCGTGAAGGATGGTCATGACCACCTCAACGGTGGGCTTGCCCTCGGTGGGGTGGATGTCCACCGGAATGCCTCGGCCGTCGTCCGTGACTTTTACGCCGCCGTCGGCCTGCAGGACGATTTCAATGTGCGTGCAGTATCCGGCCAGCGCCTCGTCAACGGAGTTGTCCACCACTTCGTACACGAGGTGGTGCAATCCGCGCAGGCCCGTGGAACCGATGTACATGCCGGGCCGCTTCCGCACAGCTTCAAGGCCCTCAAGAACAGTGATGTCGCTGGCACCGTATTCGCGCGGGGTCACCGCCTGCGCCGGCGTGTCAGGCGTCGGGGCATCCTCCATTGCGGGTTCCACTGCCTGGATATCTGCATTGTCGTTAGCCACAGGCGCTCTCGACTCCTCTTTGATTGATAATGGCCGGCCGATGCCGTCTCCCAAGGGAAAGGCGTCTGCCAACAGGCACGTCACTGATAGCGCCGACTACTCGGTCGACTGGCGGAACCGTCTTCCGCTCGCTGGAAAAGCGTCGGAAAACGGACTCAGTCAACGTTTCACCGGCGCCCAGTTATCTACAGCGATTCTATCGTGAAAAGTGGCTGATCCCCGCATTCCAGGGCCGCGAACGGGGGTCAATATGCCTCTCGCTGGCCATTGGCCGCGCCTGCAAGGCTCCCGAGGTACCGTCTTCAGGTTCCTATACGGCTGACGGCGGTTTGAACGGCCTACACGCCGTTTGAGCATAATTCAATAGGTCAGTCGGCGGACGGGTATCCGAACGCCCGCGGCCAGGGTCTACCCGTAGGTGTCCCGGGGCCCGCGGCCGTTGACAGTGCGGCCGCCCTTGCGCCAGCTCGGGGCAGCCGGACCCAGCACCTGGATGCTGGTGACCACGCCGTCGCCGAGCTCGGTACGGAACTTTTCCAGCAGGCTGATGCTCAGCAGGCGAAGCTGTGTGGCCCAGGCCGTGGAGTCGCAACGCACATGCAGTGTGGTGTCGGTGAAGCTCTCAGGAGTGCAGTGGGCGGCGATTTCGGGACCCACCAGAGTGGCCCACTGGGCCATGACGGAGCCAACTGCCACCGGTGAGGTCCAGCCGCGTTCGGCCACGAGCCTGCCCACGACCTTTCCCAGCCCCAGCGGGTCACGCCCGGTGGCGTGGAACTGGCTGAAGCCGCGGGTGCTCCGCCCCGCCGTGCGCTGCTTCTGGGTGCCACCCGCGCGCGGGGCAGCACGCCGCACTTCTCCGCGGGCGGCCGCGGCATCGCGCATCCGGTTTAGTGCAGCCTGGGCTGCATCGATTTCGTCAGGGTCGCGGCCTGGCTGGAGGCCACCGTCGGTGCTATTCATCGAGATTCCGGATCATCGATTCCTCCCGGGACGACCTTCACCCGCCGCCCGGCCAGTTCCTCTGGAATGTCAGCTTCGACGGCGGCAGTCACCAGGACCTGTTCGGCGCTGGAGACTATTGCGGCCAGTTTACGCCGCCGCTGCACATCAAGCTCGGCAAAAACGTCGTCGAGGATCAGGATGGGTGCCGAACCGCCCGTGCGTGCGTCGTCGAGCATGACGTAGTAGGAGGCCAGCCGCAGGGAAAGGCACATCGACCAGGTTTCGCCGTGTGAGGCATAGCCCTTCGCCGGTGCCTGGCCGAGGATTAGTTGCAGTTCATCGCGATGGGGACCGACAAGCGAGATGCCGCGTTCAAGTTCCCTGCGGCGGGACGCCGCGAAGGCCCGAACATAGCGATCGGTCAGGTCGTCCACCGAAAGCAGCCGCAGGTCCTCCACCTGGTCTGCGTCGGCAGAAGGTTCCCCGCCCACGCCGGCCGGCGCGCCGTCGTCGTCCATCAGAGTCTGGAGCGTCGACCGGTACGCGGCATCTGCAGCCTTGGAACCGTCTGTCAGCTGGGCATAGGCATTGTTGAGGTGGGGGCGGAGCCGCTCCACGAGCTCCAGGCGGGCGTGCGTGAGTTCCGCTCCGGCGCGGGCCATGTGCTGGTCCCAGACATCCAGGGTGGCTTCATGGCCCGCCGTGAATTTGCCGGCCCGCGCCGACTTTAGCAGGGCGTTGCGCTGTTTCAGGACGCGGTCATAGTCGCTTCGTGTGGCGGCGTGCCGCGGGATCAAGCTTACGAGCAGCTCGTCGAGGAAGCGCCGCCGGTTCGACGGATCCCCCTTGACGAGGGCCAGGTCCTCGGGTGCGAACAGGACTGTGTGGCAGATGCCCAGCAGATCCCGGGCCCGGACGGGGTTGCTGCGGTTAATCCGCCCACGGTTGGCCCGGCCGCTGTTGATCTCCAGTTCCAGCACAGTGGACTGTTCCCCGCGGACCAGTTTGGCCCGGATCAGGGCGCGCTCCGTACCGAAGCGAAGGAGCGGACCGTCGGCGCTGACGCGGTGCGAACTCAGGGTGGCAAGGTACCCGACGGCCTCCATGAGGTTGGTCTTGCCGATCCCGTTGGAGCCGACCAGGACGGTAACGCCGGGTTCCAGCCGGAGATCCACTTGGGCATAGCTGCGGAAGTCGGTCAGGGACAAGTGCTCTAAGTACACGCGTTCTTCAGGATTCTCGGGACTCTCGTCCGGGACGCGCAGGTCCCGGGGCGGATGCTACTTGGCCGGACGGGTGGAGTGCCCGCCGAACTGGTGGCGCAGTGCGGAGACCATTTTCATGGCGGGCGAGTTGTCCTCGCGGGAGGAGAAACGTGCGAAGAGGGCGGCGGTGATGGCCGGGGCGGGAACCGCATTGGCGATGGCTTCCTCCACCGTCCAGCGTCCTTCACCGGAGTCCTCGACGTAGTCATCGATGGATGCCAGTCCCGGATCCTCGTCCAGCGCCTTCACCATCAGGTCCAGCAGCCAGGAGCGGACCACTGTTCCCTTCTGCCAGGCGCGGAAGGTGCCGGGAAGATCGGTGACGATCTCCTTGGCGGCGAGCAGTTCATAGCCTTCCGCGTATGCCTGCATGAGGCCGTATTCGATGCCGTTATGGACCATTTTGGCGTAGTGGCCCGCGCCCACGCCGCCCACATGGACGAAGCTGTCCGCGCGGTCTCCTTCGGGGCGAAGGGCGTCAAACACAGGCAGGGCACTCTCGATATCGTCGGCGTTTCCGCCGGCCATGAGGCCATAACCGTTCTGGAGACCCCAGACCCCGCCGGATACGCCGCAGTCCACAAAGCGGATTCCTTTTTCGGCCAAAGCAGCGCCGTGCTTCTGGTCCTCTGTGAAGCGGGAGTTGCCACCGTCGATGACCAGGTCACCGGGTTCGAGTTTGGTGCCAAGTTCAGTGATGACAGCGTCCGTGATGTCGCCGGCCGGGACCATGACCCAGACGAGCCGAGGCGCAGGCACTGCGGCGACGAGCTCATCCACCGAGGAAACGTCCGTCACCTCCGGATTGCGGTCCAGGCCCGTGACCTCGATGCCTCCCTTGCGCAACCGTTCGCGCATGTTGAAACCCATTTTTCCAAGGCCGATCAGTCCGATGTGCACGGGTGAACTCTTTTCTGCGCTGGGGAGGTGGCGGGTCGGGAAGTCTAGTTGGGCAGGCGTACAGGCATCACGAGGTAGCGGTAGTCGTCCTGGTCCTCGCCGTCGGCGTCTGCCTGGGCGGTGATCATGGCCGGTTTCGGCGCGGTGGTGAAGGAAAAGCGGACGTACTTTGTTTCGATGACGCTCAGACCTTCAACGAGGTAGTGAGGATTGAACGCCACGGTGATGTCTTCGCCGGAGAGCTGGGCTTCGATTTCTTCGGAAGCCTGCGCATCCTCGCCGGTGCCGGCATCGAGGTGGAGCTGGCCCTGGGTGAAAGCCAGGCGCACAGGGGTGTTCCGTTCCGCAACGAGGGAGACACGGCGGACCGCTTCGACGAGTTCCTGCGTCTGCACTGTTGCGTGGATCGGAGTTGAGTCCGGGAACAGGGAGCGGATCTTCGGGTAATCGCCGTCGACAAGCAGGGACGTCGTGGTGCGCCCGCCGCTTTCAAAGCCGATGAGCCGTGAGTCGTCGTCAGCGATGGCGAGGCTGATGTCGCCGCTGCCTCCGAGGGTCTTGGCCACCTCGTTGAGGGTCTTCGCCTTGACCAGGGCACTGGTGGAAATGCCCGGGGTGACTGGCTTCCACGGCACTTCGCGCATGGCGAGGCGGTAACGGTCCGTTGCCAGAAGCGTGATGAGGTCGTCCTCGATTTCCATCCTGACGCCCGTGAGGATGGGGAGCGTGTCGTCCTTGCTGGCGGCAATGATGACCTGGGATACCGCCTGTGCAAAGGAGTCTCCGGCCACGGTGCCGCTGATGGTGGGCAGTGCGGGCAGCGGAGGATACTCGGCCTCGGGCATGGTGGCGAGGTGGAAACTGCTTCGGCGGCAGGTGAGCGTCACCTTGCTGCCTTCTGTCTCGATGTCCACGGGGGCGGATGGAAGGCTGCGGCAGATGTCGGCGAGCAGCCGGCCCGAGACAAGAATGGTGCCTTCGTCTGCGATGTCAGCAGGGATCTCCAGCCTGGCCGACGTTTCGTAGTCAAAGCTGGATAGGCTCACCGTTCCGGCTTCAGCCTTGAGCAACAAGCCCGAGAGGACGGGGACGGGCGGCCGCGGAGACAACGACCGGGCTGTCCATGTGACGGCTTCTGCCAGGACGTCCCGTTCGACTCTGAACTTCACGGAAGGGTGCCGCCTTTCATTGCTGCTGCCATTTGCTGAAGGGGAACTCCCGCAGGGAGTTCACAAAACCTGTGCCCCCAACCACCGGAACCTGCATGGTCCGCGCTTGCTGAACCACAGGAAGACCCAAGGATGGGAGCGCTGCTGACAGCTTAGCCCGAAGACCGGGGAATTCCCCACCAGCCAGCCCGTTCCTGGTCTGCGGCTGGGGGCGACATGGGCAGGGAACCGAGATTGTTGTTTGAGGGATTTCGATTTTTTGGGATTAGTAGTGTTAATAACTGCTGTGGAAACTGTGGATAACTCCCTCTGGCGGCAGGAATCCGGGGTTAAGCCCTGTTCATGGGCTGTGGGTGGAGCAGGTTTTAAACAGGCTGTGGATGGGGATAACATTTTTGGCCGTTTCGGCAATCCACAGACACCTTAAGGGTTTTAAGCCCATTAACCGCGGTTGTCCCCTTAACTGTCCACAGGGTTATCCACACGCGCCTGTTAATAAGGTTAAGAACCTGGGCTCAGGAGTCGCGCTGCTGCTGCTTGATCCGGTTGGTGAGCTCGGTGACCTGGTTGTAGATCACACGGCGCTCGGCCATCAGCTCGCGGATCTTGCGGTCCGCGTGGATGACCGTGGTGTGGTCGCGGCCGCCGAGTTCCTGGCCGATCTTGGGAAGCGACATGTCTGTCAGCTCACGGCAGAGGTACATGGCGATCTGCCGCGCAGTCACCAATGTGCGGGTGCGGGACTTGCTGCACAGCTCTTCCATGCTGAGCTTGAAGTAATCCGCGGTCTGCGTGAGGATCTGGCTGGACGTGATCTCCTGCGCGTTGTCATCGGTGATGAGGTCCTTGAGAACCATCTCGGCCAGGGCCACATCGACGGGTTGGCGGTTCAGGCTGGCGAACGCTGTGACCCGGATCAGGGCGCCCTCGAGTTCGCGGATGTTGCTGGCGATCTTGGAGGCGATGTACTCCAGTGCGTCGTCCGGAGCGGAGAGGCCCTCGCTCAGTGCCTTCTTGCGGAGGATCGCGATGCGGGTTTCGAGCTCCGGAGGCTGGATGTCCGTCAGCAGGCCCCATTCGAAGCGTGATTTCATGCGGTCCTCGAAGCCTGCCAGCAGCTTGGGCGGCTGGTCGGAGGTGATCACCACCTGCTTGTTGTTGTTATGCAGGGAGTTGAACGTGTGGAAGAACTCCTCGAGCGTCCGGTCCTTGCCCGCCAGGAACTGGATGTCGTCGATCAGCAGAACATCGACATTCCGGTACGTGGTCTTGAAGCTGGCGCCCTCGTCGTCACGGATCGAGTTGATGAAGTCATTGGTGAATTCCTCGGAGTTCACGTAGCGGACACGGATGCCGCTGTAGAGCCGCCGGGCATAGTGGCCGATCGCGTGGAGCAGGTGGGTCTTGCCCAGTCCGGAATCTCCGTAGATGAACAGCGGGTTGTATGCCTTGGCCGGAGCTTCGGCCACAGCCACGGCCGCGGCGTGGGCAAACCTGTTGGAGGAGCCGATGACGAACGTGTCAAAAACGTACTTGGGGTTCAGCCTGCCGAACTCGTGAGACGTGCTCGGCAGCATCGGCTGCGGCTTCAGTTCAACAGACTGGTCAGTTGCGAGCGAAAGCTCGACGGCGGGTTCGGGCTCTTCGTGGAGGGGCACCAGATCGGTATCCACGTCGATCGCGCACCGGATGTCATCCGAAAAGACGTTGTGCAGGGCGTCGTCGAGTGCATCCTTCACCTGGGTCTGGAGCACTTCGCGCGTCAGTTCGTTGGGTACCGCCACAAGGAGCGTCGACCCGATGAGGCCCTGTGCCTGGGCGAGGATAACGAAACCGCGCTGCCGCGGGGACACCCGGTCGTCCTGTTCGAGAAGGTTCACCACGCGGCGCCAGGAACTTCCGACAGTATTGGCGTGGTTGGCTTCGTCTACTGTCATCAATCGGGTTCCTCAAAGCTTGCTTACCTGCATTACATGCAGCCACAAGCCCGAAACCAGGGTGCTGGCCCGGCTCAATCCACAGGGTTATGCACAGTCCGTGGATAATCGGCTACTGGGACACTCTAGGGGATGAAAAGGCCAGAAGATAGCTGGGAAGCAGCTTGTGGATAATTACACCGTTGTGGTTCGAAATCGGCCCTTGTGAGCCACTTCATCCACAGGCTGGAGCCGGTACTTAACCACAGCTGGGGATAGGCGTGGCCGGCGCTGCCGGTTTGACTCAGCAACGCGCTTTGAACTAACGTTGTGGAGTCCTTTGTGCCTGCTTTCTGACCCCATTTTGGATCTTCCGGACGCCCAGCGTTGCGGAAAACCGGGGGAATGCAGACACATACAAAAACTTAGCGTCGGCCAGTTCTTCCCCTTTGATCGGGTGGGCGCACCTTTGATCCACTGGAGTAACTAACGTGAGCAAGCGGACTTTTCAGCCGAATAACCGCCGTCGAGCCAAGAAGCACGGCTTCCGCCTTCGTATGCGTACCCGCGCCGGCCGCGCCATCCTGGCTGCCCGCCGCGGCAAGGGCCGCGTCGAACTGTCGGCCTAAATACTGACTCGTCGGTGATCCTTCCTTTGCGAGTTTAACGGTGCTGGCCACCAGGAACCGTCTTAGGACCTCAACCGATTTTTCAACAACTGTACGTTCCGGTGTCCGCAATGGACGCCGGAACGTAGTGTTATATACGGCAACCATCGGGGCCGATGAACCCAGCCGGATCGGGTTCATCGTTTCCAAGGGTGTCGGGAACGCTGTTGCCAGGAACCTCGTTAAGAGGAGACTTAGGGAAGCCGGTGCTGTCTCGCTGCGCGAGTACGGGACCGGGTTCGCTATTGTGGTGCGTGCGTTGCCCGCGTCTGCGACTGCCAGCTGGCAGGAACTGGTAGCGGATTACAACGCTGCCTTGGAAGCCACCATGAAGCGGCTGCAGGGCCGCCAACGGTCGGCTGGAACTGGTTCGAACGGAACAACACAGGAAGGGACACAGCGTGCTTGACCTGACTGCCGCCGTCGTCCGTTCCGCAAAGTCCGCAGCAGCGGCCGCCGGCAGATTCGTCTGGAACCTGCCTCGCAATATCCTCATTCTTCTGCTCATGGCCTACCGCAAGGTGATTTCACCCTTGTACGGACAGGTCTGCCGATTCTTTCCTTCGTGCTCGGCGTACGCGCTTGAGGCCATCACCGTCCACGGTGCCGTAAAAGGAAGCTGGCTCGCGGCGAAGCGCTTGGCGCGCTGCCATCCCTGGAATGCCGGCGGTGTGGACCACGTCCCCGCCGGTCACCGGGAGTGGCCTGACAACCAGACCCCCACAATTGTTGTGCTGAACAACCCGGACAAGTACCTGGCTGCTCGGACTGATGGAGAAGGCCGCGCTGCGGCCTAACGAATAGGGATATCGTATGGACTTCTTTGAAACAATCATGTTTCCGTTCAAATGGCTTGTGTCCATCATCATGGTGGGCTTCCATGAGGGCCTGAGCGGCATCGGACTTCCCGAGGCCAGCGGCTGGACGTGGACGCTGTCCATCATCGGGCTCGTGCTGGTGATCCGCGCCGCCCTGATTCCCGTCTTCGTCAAGCAGATCAAGGCACAGCGCGGGATGCAGTTGCTGCAGCCGGACCTGAAGAAGCTGCAGGACAAGTACAAGGGCAAGACTGACCAGCTGTCCCGCCAGGCCATGGCGCAGGAGCAGATGGCCATGTACAAGAAGCACGGCACCAACCCGTTCTCGGCCTGCCTGCCCATGCTCATCCAGATGCCGTTCTTCTTCGCGCTGTTCACGGTGCTCTCCGGCATCAGCACGGCCCGTGACCAAGGCAACGGCATCGGTGCGATGAGCCACGACCAAGTGGTGCAGTTCGATGAGTCCACCATCTTCGGGGCCACGCTGTCCGCATCGCTGCTGCACGGCGGCGAAGGCAACCTCACTGCTGTGTGGATCCTCTCCATCATCATGATCCTTGCGATGACAGCGTCGCAGTTCATCACGCAGAAGCAGATCATGGCTAAGAACATGTCTGAAGAAGCCATGGCCAGCCCGTTCATGCGCCAGCAGAAAATGATGCTCTACATCCTGCCCATCGTCTTCGGCGTGGGTGGCATTAACTTCCCGATCGGTGTCCTCATCTACTGGACCACCACCAACCTGTGGACCATGGGTCAGCAGTTCTTCGTGATCCGCCGTATGCCGACGCCGGGATCCCCCGCCGCCAAGGCCCTCGCCGAGCGCCGCGCCGCCAAGGGCCTCCCGGCCCTCCCCATCCTGGGAGGCAAGAAGGCCGACGTCGAGGCAGAGGCCGCTGCAGCCGCTGCGGTAGCGCAAGCCAAGGCCCAGCGCATCCAGCCACAACGCAAGAACAGGAAGAAGAAGTAATGTCTGTTGAAAGCTCAGAACAAGCACTTTCCGCTGCAACCAGCGAAGACCAGGACAACACCACCGAGGCTGTGGCTACCGACAAGGGAACTGCTGTAAGCCGCCTGGAAGAAGAAGGCGACGTCGCAGCCGACTACCTCGAGGAACTGCTGGATATCGCCGACATCGACGGCGACATCGACATCGAGGTCCGCAACGGACGCACCTACATCTCCATCGTCACCGAGGAAGAATCCGCTGGACTGGAGAGCCTGGTAGGCCGCGACGGCGAAGTCCTCGAGGCGCTGCAGGAACTGACCCGGCTCTCGGTGCTCTCCGCCACGGAAAACCGCTCCCGCCTCGTCCTGGACATCAACGGGTACCGCAAGGAACGTGCCGGCCACCTGCAGAAGATCGCGGAGGACGCTGTCGCGACCGCCAAGGAAACCGGTGAGCCCGTGGCCCTTGAACCCATGAGTGCCTATGAGCGCAAGATCGTTCACGACGCCGTTGCCGATCTGGGTTTCGTGAGCGAGTCCGAGGGCGAAGGCGCCGGCCGCCACATCGTCGTCTCTGTCGACTGACTAACTGATGGTAGAAATTACGGCTGCTGAGCGCCAGGCGGCGGAGAAGATTTTCGGCGACCGTCTCGCCCTGGCGGAACGGTACGTCGAGCACCTGGCCACATCGGGAACCGAGCGCGGACTCATCGGTCCGCGGGAAATACCGCGACTGTGGGGGCGGCACGTGCTGAACTGCGCTGTCATCGAGAGCGAGATTGCTCAGGGAAGCCATGTGGCCGACGTCGGAAGCGGCGCCGGACTGCCGGGTCTCTGCCTTGCCATAGCCCGTCCGGATCTGGAACTCACTCTTATTGAGCCGCTCGAACGCCGGGTGATCTGGCTCCAGGAAGTGGTCGATGACCTCGGGCTGGACAATGTCACCATCATGCGCGCTCGGGCCGAGCAGGCTGTGGGCATGGTGAAGGCGGACGTCGTCACGGCCCGGGCAGTGTCGGCACTCAGCAACCTGGCAGGGCTGACCATCCCCCTCCTTGACGGGGAGGGTGAGGTCGTGGCCATCAAGGGGCGCAGCGCCGCAGATGAAATCGAGAAGGCCACCAAGGTGATCCGTAAGCTCGGCGGCGTACAGACTTCGGTCGTAACAGTAGGCGAGGACCTGCTTGAGGAACCGACTACAGTGGTGCGCATCGTCGTGAAGAAGTCCCAAAAGATCGCCTAGCCCAAGGCCCGTTGCCGCAGGTCTTGACGGCGGAGCGGTTAGGCTAGAGAGCGGCAGCAAAAGCCGAACGAGAGTGAGTGTGTCCCAGTGACCAGTAGCGAAACCTTCACACAGCGGATACCCCCGTTCGTGTCTCTGGGGTCGGCACGCGCCGTAGCTGCACCCACCGTCGCTGCAGCCTCCAATCACCTGAATCCGGTTGCAGGCAAGACAGATGTGGCGAAAGTTTCACGTGAAACAGGTGGCCGGACGAACGTGTTGGACACGCTGGACGATTCGAGCCCCATCGCCCGCGAGCTTGCGCACGAGAACAGGCGCCGCGAAAGGCTGCTGGGCCGCAACCTTCCCAAACCCGAGAAAACCCGTATCTTCACGGTGTCGAATCAAAAGGGCGGCGTCGGCAAGACCACCACCACGGTCAACATCGCAGCCGCGCTCGCGGCAGCCGGACTGAACGTCATGGTCATAGATATCGACCCGCAGGGCAACGCCTCCACCGCGCTGGGCATTGAACACCATGCGGACGTGGACAGCATCTACGACGTCCTGATCAACGACGTTCCGCTGGAAGATGTCGTGGCCCCGTGCCCCGACATCAGCAACCTCATTTGTGCCCCCGCCACCATCCACCTTGCCGGCGCGGAAATTGAACTTGTGTCCCTGGTGGCCAGGGAGCAGAGACTCCGCCGCGCGATCGATGTCTACGCCAAGGCACGTGAGAAAAAGGGCGAACAGCGGCTGGACTACATCTTCATCGACTGCCCGCCGAGTCTCGGTCTGCTGACGGTCAACGCCTTTTGCGCTGCCGGCGAAGTCCTGATCCCGATCCAGTGTGAGTACTACGCCCTTGAGGGGCTGAGCCAGCTCCTCAAGAACATCGAGATGATCCAGAAGCACCTGAACGCAGATCTGGTCGTCTCGACAATTCTGCTGACCATGTACGACGGCCGCACCAACCTGGCCGCACAGGTGGCGGCCGAGGTTCGGCAGCATTTCCCCGATCAGGTGTTGGGGGCCGTTGTCCCCCGCTCCGTACGGATCTCGGAAGCACCGAGTTACCAGCAAACAGTCATGACGTACGATCCGTCCTCCAGCGGTGCACTTTCCTATTTGGAAGCCGCAGCGGAAATCGCTGAGCGTTAGAATTTTCCAAACACTGCAACAGCCGGAGCCCGGCATAGCCGGGCTCTTCCAATGGAGGGATTTATCCATGAGCGATAAGCGACGCGGGCTCGGTCGCGGTCTTGGCGCACTCATTCCAAGTTCCGCCGCCGCAAGCGCTTCCGGCAACGGAGCAGCGCCGTCACGCCCAGTGGATCTCTTCTTTCCGGAAGCCCGCAAGACTGCACGCCCCGACGCCCCCGATGCCACTGACCCTGAAGTTGCTGAGGCTCAGACTGAAAAGCCTGCCGCCAAGACTGCCGCACCTCGACCGGCTGGCACCAAGGTAGGGGCGAAGGCCACCAAGACAGCTGGCCAGGAAACAGACGCGGCCGGCCGGGCGAAACCACAGCCAGCTGCTGAAACTGCTGATACTGCCGGGGTGACCGAGAGTGAAGCGGGTTCGCCGGCGGAGCAATCGGACTCCAGTGACGGCGGCCGTCCAAGGACAGCTGACGATGTGGAACTCGTCGAGGTGCCCGGCGTGCGTTTCGCCGAAATCCCCGTGGCGGACATCCATCCGAACCGAAAGCAGCCTCGTACCGTCTTCGATGAGGACGACATGGCGGAGCTCGTGCATTCTGTCCGCGAAATAGGCGTCCTCCAGCCAATTGTGGTGCGTACTTCAACCGAATCCGGTGGAGAACCATATGAGCTGGTGATGGGTGAGCGCCGGTGGCGGGCGGTCCAGGCCGCTGGCCTTGCCACGATCCCCGCGATCGTCCGCGATACTACCGACGACGACCTCCTCCGGGATGCGTTGCTCGAGAACCTGCACCGCAGCCAGCTGAATCCCCTGGAAGAGGCAGCTGCCTACCAGCAGCTGCTGGAAGACTTTGGCACCACGCACGAGCAGCTGGCAGATCGCATCGGCCGGTCCCGTCCGCAGGTCTCCAATACGCTGCGCCTTCTTAAGTTGCCGCCGCTGGTGCAGCGGCGGGTTGCCGCCAACGTACTGTCCGCCGGCCACGCCCGCGCTCTTCTGTCCCTGCCCGATGCCGCCGCGATGGAACGTCTCGCCCAGCGGATTGTTGCTGAGGGCATGTCTGTGCGGGCCACCGAGGAAGCAGTAACCCTGCACCGTGAGCCGTCGGCTCAGCCCAAGAATAACATTCCTCGTCCCGGTGCCCGTCATGAGCGCCTGGACTATCTTGCGTCCTCGTTGTCGGATCGTTTGGACACGAACGTCAAGATTTCTCTGGGTGCGCGGAAGGGCCGCGTTAGCATCGAATTTGCGAGCGTCGAGGACCTAAATCGCATCATGGACGTCCTGGCTCCGGGGTCCGAGAGCTAGATTCTGAGTTTTCGTCTGGGGTCCGTTTCACGTGAAACGGACCCCTTTTTTTGTGTGGCTCGGCTTCTGGTGGGGCTCGGTTTCGCCCGCGATGCGTTGATTTGCTCCTGTGCGTCCGCTCGAGCGCCTATCCCGTTGTCTACACGGGCGCCACCATGCTGATCAATAAGGACGGTTCTGCTGTTTAATAGGTCGACACCCTGTTGTTTGGTAGGCCCTCATTGTCTTGGATGTACGTGCTGACCTACCCGTCGTGATCGCAAGCGGTACTGTGCTGCTGGCGAGTGTGCTGTAGGTGAAAGTGCACTCAGCGGACCAGGCTTTGTTACAACGGACGCGGTGATGGGGCTTAGAGCGTGCGCCGGCGCTCCGAAGGCTGAGTACGCGCACGCCACGACGGTCAGCCAAACACTCGAAATGGCGTCAATGCGATGAGAAGCCTGATGATGGTGACAACCAGACGCCATTCTGCGGACTAGGCGCCCACCTTTCTCGGGTGTAGGGGCCTTTTGCGGCGCTGGTCGGTCCTTCGAAGCTCTCCACCATAGTGGGCGAGGTTCAATGGGCCTGAATCCCTCCCGTTGCCCACAGCACCCTTCAGGTGCTGATTGAGACGGCGACAGCGCCTCCCTGGCGCGGGAGCGTCCCTCAGTGCTCTTTCTGCGTCCGGTAGCCTTATGGCGCCCCTAACCCAGTACGAGCTGCTCTGATGTCCCTGATGCCGCCCCCTAATCGCTCCCCCTGTACGAAACTGGATAACCGGCCGACCTGCATGGCCGTGTATCCGGGCTGCTCTCAGGGAAAAGGCGTCTTCGGATGCTGGATTTGGCGGGGGCGGCGGCGCGCGACATAGCTATTCGTGGCTTTTCGCCACCGCTTGTTTCACGTGAAACGCCGCTGAAGAGGTTCTTCGACGGGCCGTCCGTAGAGGATTTCGCCGCGCGACGTGGCACGACGCGTAACGAAGCCTTGTCTACTTTCGGGCTAGCAGGTCGGCAAAGGCTCCCCGCTCTGAAGCGAAGGGGTGCGATAACGAGCCTGGATATCCAGCAAGATGTGTTCCCAACACGGTCTACGTTTCACGTGAAACAAGTGAAAGGCGCCCTGGAGATATGCGCCTGCCTGCCTGGAGTAGATCCGTCTCCTGGGCTCAGGGATATTCAGGAATGAGATCCCGTCCTCGTTCTGCAGTTGCGCGGGGCATCCCGGGCTTCGTGCGGCGGGATTACTCCGAGCACCCCTTCTCTTGGTGCGAGGCTGCAGAGCGATGAACGGATAAGTAGTAGGTCGGTCTCCGCAACGGCTTCCCGCTCCTAGGACGAGACTCGCTGGAAGTGCTCTAGTGGACTCCACGCCCTTAGCTCGAAGAATTGCGATGTGACGCTCGGGAAGCTGTTTGGCGCCTACCTCCTCCGTCCGGGATGGGTCCTCTTGCTGGTGCCGTTGTCGAGCTGGACGGACAACGTGCGGAGCTGCAGCCTCGGCTGGTCCAGCAGCGGAGGCGACTCCTGTGGTCGGTATGTCCCATGAACGAAAGAGGCGCCTTCGGCAGGTGCACCATCCAGCCTCGGACAGTTCGCCGTAGTCCCCCAGGCCCACGTGGGCGGTAGTTTCGAGATTTGGCCTGTCCGTTCCGCATCAGGCAAGTCCGTGGTGGTGCACGGTCAAGGCACTGAAGATTGGTGGAATAGTCGGTGGCCCACTCGACGGGCTCGTCCAAGCAGACTTGTACATGCGTCGGGTCGGGTACGGCACCTCTGGAGCAGTTTCCGGGCAGGCGCGTATGCTCATGGCCTCTCCTCCGTGCCGGTGACGGTAGCGTGAACCGATGGACGGATAACCGGACGGCCAGTGTGTTTCACGTGAAACCCCTTGGTTCCCGTTTCACGTGAAACGTTCCGTAGGCGTCTGCCAGTACGCGTTTGGTGGTGCGGCCTCCGTGCAGGCTCGGTAGCCGCCCGCCCTTCTCCCTTTGGAGTGCACCGTCCTTCTCGTCGAGATGGATCTCCGGATAGGTAACACTGGTGTTGTGGACGCTGACGGTAGCCGCGTAGCCGGTACTACTTCGTGTGCGGCTGCATGGCAGGTAACCTCGACTTGTTAGCTTGTGAGTTCTTCCTACCCTCGCGCCTTCGCTGGTAGCGCCAGTCTCCGTCGATCGAAAGTTGCGAGTCGTGCTGGCTCCGATGCGGAGCGGCTCCCCCGGGCTCTGTGTTCATCCGGCCGGGGTCGGTTCTCACAATCTGCAGGACGTAGCGCAGCCGTTGATCCTACAGCGCGCATGTTCAGTGTACGGTCCGAGTCGCATTGCCTAGCTTGCCGGATCTGCTTCCGGTTGCAGCCGGTCAGGTGAGCCCGGGCAATCGGTTTGAACCGCGATATGCCCTGGAGCAAGGGCGACCTGCAGACCCTACGCAGAGCCTGTGTGACAGCGCGAGTCTGTGGAACTGGGCTAGAGCACCGCATTCCGTCTTGGTGATAATGATCGTAGCGGAGGGACGCCACGAGAAGGGAAGCGCAGGGCTACTCCAACTTCAACGACGCGGTCCGCCGGCCGGCCCATCCGCCTTCCCTGCGACGTAGGATCCCTCTCCAAGTCACCCAGCTCACGTGTGGAAAAGTGTGTGGATATCGTGGTGGAAAACCTTGTGGATAACTTTGGGGATAAGTACCGGCCGATGCCACTCAGCGTGTGCCTCAATTCAAGACTTTCGCGTCACCGGCTGAGCTTCGAGCGAAGCAGACGCACGGCAACCGTGGCAAATGTTTCACGTGAAACGGCGAGCAGGATCTACCTCCTATCCCTGACACCCCCGGAACCGGGCGCAGGAAGGCGGCAGTTGAGCGAATTTGGTTTACTCCTGGACGGTTTGTGCTGCTAGTGGAGGCGACGCCGAGAGCCCTGTAAAGTGCCGACGGTCCGATCCCGTCGTTGAAGCCGGCAGTTCGGTCGTGCACCCCAGGCCCCAGTAGACCCGCATCAATCCGCGCCCGCGGGGGCTGCTGTGTAGAAGCCTGTGGATTCACCTGTGGATAACGGTGTGAATAATGTCACGGCCAACGATCGGAAAATCCCCCGGAGTCGGGCAATCCGCTGGCGGCAAGCCTGTCGTAAACCTAGTCTGGCAACGTCGGCTCCGGGCAAATATCTGTGGCTACTGTGCTTCCGCCTCCATTCCCGATCCGCATTCCAGTCCAGCCCGACTACTCTCCGATCCGATGAGGGCCGGTCGATGGCCGGGTTCACGGCTGTGGGGGCGCCGCTCCTGAACCGGATCCCCGTCGTGACATGGGGTCTCCAGCGTCGGAGGACGCTGCGGGTGCAGCGAACGGGGATGGCTTTTGTGGCAGCGGGACACCCCAGCAACATAATGACCAACCGGTGGGGACAAGGAATCGTCACCATTGGAAGTCGCTACAGGACCACGCGGGATGCCTGTTGTCGCAGCGGGACACCCCAGCAACATAACGACCAACCACTGAAGACCCGGGCGCGTACTGTGCCCTAGGCCATCGTCGGCGGCCGGGGCTTCATTCAATATTCGGAAGCGTCTGTGTGTTTTCTCAGTTTCCGAAACCAGCAACCGGCTGTGAGTCTCGGCGACTGGGCATAGGCTGTTGTAACCCCCAAGGCTGGTCTGGACTGTCGCCGTATCCCTGGGCGCCGTATGTTTCGCGAGGTGTGTGCTTGGCTAGGCGTGAAGCTTGTCGTACTGGCGTAGGTCGGACCTGTGGGATGCGGCTACCTCGAACGTTGGGGCGCGCAGCTCTCCGGGGTCCACGGAGGCGGCGTCCCGGACTGCCAATGGGGCGCGGGTCCAGCAAGACGCGCGGCGAAGGATCTTCACTCGGGCAGTGTCCTTGGCGTCCGTTAAATTCCATCCACCGTTTCACGTGAAACATCGCTAGCCGGCAGTCGGCATGCCAGGGAGTGGACAGCCTTGTTGGGGGCGGGCTTTTGTGTTGGAGTGGACCCCGCCACCGCTCGTCGAATCCCGACTGTGTGAGACCGACTGTGTGAGACCGGCCGAGCATGTGGCTCAGTTGTTTTGTGCAAGCCAGGTGACGGGACTTTGATCGGGCATTCCAGTCGGACTTTCGCTTCAATTGTTCACCGGTGAACAGTCGCGTTTTTTGCCCCTGGGCACGCAGGATCCGGCCGGGTGCATGGGACTGGCATCCGGGCATGTTCCGCATCTCTTCCAGCTGACGGATCAGGCTCGCGAGCGTCGGGACTTCCTGTGGCAGCTCTGAGTTGAAGGGGGTACACCGCGCAGGGGCGGCAGGCAGCTGCCGTGCGGGAGTTCTGCGCCCTCCGGCACGACCTTCTGGTCCTCGGTCTGCATTCGCTCCTCTCGGCCCCGTAAAAGCGCGTGGAGCCCTCCCAAATTGCGGGACTGAGTTTGGTCCCAGCCTTGAACGCATTTTTGTCTTCTGGAGAGAGACGTGGCAACACGGCTGGAGGCTTGTTTCACGTGAAACCTTGCCGCGGTCAGGCTGCCGCAGCAAAGCAGCAGAGCAGCATCGCGCAGCCGGCGGAACGGCGGCGGCCACCAGTTTTGCGGTGTTGGCCAGGGGAAGTACGGTCAGTGCGCGACCGACTGATCATTAATTCACGTATCTATGTACGCTGTGTGGCTATTTCCTCCCGTGCTTCAATCCGCGACGGCAAGAGGAACAGATAGGCGGGACGGGGTTGGAAGGGACAGGGTTGCAAGGTACAGGGCTGCGGGGAATGGCTCCCCCATCCGCAACACCCCTGCCAGACTACGTTGCACTCCATCCTGGACCCCGAGTCGCCGGACGGGCCCGCTCGAGACAACGAAACGCGTGCAACTTGGTAGTAAATGGCCGCGGCCTGATCGAGACGCCGGGTTCGCAACACCTCCGCTCCGTTGCCCTGGCCCAGTCGGGAGCGCCACGTTGCGCCGGCGCCAGCTTGCGTCGCTCCCGGCCGCACCAATAGAAAGTGCCCGGCTCTTAGGTTGTGATGGTCCGGAGGCGTCGGAGTCGGCCCAAATTCCCGGGAATCGAAGCCATGTTGTGCGCTGGGGTGGACTTCGTGAAAGCGTCCGCTGCGGCGCGCTGCCGATCGCTGGCGCGCGGACTTTAAGCCGGCTTTCGTAATACCTAGTCGTTGTTCTAAACGGCGTTGTGGCCGCTGGGTGAGGAACCGCTGCTGATGTCCGTGCAGTGTTTGCCGCTTTGCGGTTGAAAGTGGCTTTCCAGGGAGATTCGTCTAAATCAGATCTGCTTCGTCTGATGAGATTCTCCAGCCCAGCGGTGTCTTCGGACTGGTAGCTATCGTTTACAGCTGCCGTGGGTGGATGTTTCACGTGAAACGGTGAACGGCAGCGGGGCACGGCAACCGTGAACGATCGCGTTATAGGTGCGTAGGTGCGTAGGGGCGTAGGTGCGTGGCCGGGAGTTGTGCCGTGCGCCTCTACCTTACGAACTCACAGTTTCGTCGTGGCTGCACGGTGCGTTTCACGTGAAACCATGTCGGCGCATGGATTGGTCAGGGGCCGTGGTTATGTTGTTCCCGGTGCTGTTGCCTAGAGCATAGACGCGGGGACGCCGTGGGGAGCATGCACGCATGCGGGGTTGAGGACTGAGAAACAGCAGAGGAGCGGGACGGGAAGCCCTGACTTGGATCGCGTTTGTGTCCTTCTCCCTTGGTTGCGGTAACCATATCTGTGCGATCTTCTGTGAAGAAGCGATCATCGCGGAGGGCCAAGACCCACACGCGCCACGTCCAACTGCCAAAACACGCCATGCAAATGAACGCAGGGCCAGACGGTAGTCTCCAAAAGTGAACAGTTTAGTCGCGCGAAATTAGGAGCATCTGACTATTCGCGCAATGGGGCTGATAGTCGCAAGGTCCGTGCAGTGGGCATGACCCGCTGTCGGTGGTCAAAAGGCGCATGCTGGCCGTTCCCTGGGGGCGGCCTTAGGAGTCCCCCATCGTCTGCGCCCGTTTCACGTGAAACGGCAACAATGAACTGGTATCCGACGGCAGCACATCGACGCCGTGAAGAGATTAGACGAGAACCCGCCCCATCGGTCTGAGACGCCCTCACCTCGTCCCGCAGCCCAAATCACCTTAGCCCGCACTGCCGCGGGGCGACAGCACAACTCTCAGGTCATCTCAGTGAAGTAAGTAGGTCTGGGAAATGAAATTCGGTTTAGTTAGCCCATCAGATGGCTCAGCACGACCTAGCGCCGCCACTAGCACCAGCACCAGCGGAGACCCGGCTCCGACCCAGCGGACGGCTTCTCTCATTCAGTGTGCTGTCGAGTGCCTGGTATCCGCCATGCGGCTCACGCCACGTCTGCCCTCGGATCAGATCAGCAGCTGGGAAAAACCGCAGAAACCGGAGTTCCCAGCTAGATCAACAGTGAGGGGCAAGTACCTCCGCTGCCCCCATTCCGCGGACCGCCATAGCTCGCCGGCAATTCTGCACGCCCCTACCGGCCGCCCGCCGTTCAATCTCCACGGAAGCCCGAAGCCCATGGCCGCACAAAAGGATGGCCACCACTCCCCTGGAGTGGTGGCCGAGCCCTGCCCCTGGTGGAGGCAGGATTTCCCATTAGTAAGGATGGACGCCTGGTTAGGACAGGACGTCTGCAAATTCCTTTTCGAAGAACTGCTTCGGCTTTGCGCCGATGACGGTGCTCTTTACTTCGCCGCCCTGGAACAGGTACACGGCCGGAATCGAGGTGATACCGTATTCAGCTGCGATGGCCGGGTTGTCGTCTACGTTCACTTTGACGACCTCGACTTTTTCGCCGTATTCCACCGAGATTTCGTCCAGGATGGGGCCGAGCTTGCGGCAGGGGCCGCACCATTCGGCCCAGAAATCCACGATTACCGGCTTGTCAGCAGCGAGAACGTCTGTGCTGAAGCTTGCGTCTGTCACATCTTTTGCGTTGCTCATAATCCTGTCTCTCTCTTTCGGATGGTTTTCAGCGCCGCTCAGGCGTGAAGGTCAGCAAGGTAGTGCTCGACGTCGATCGCGGCAACACAGCCGGATCCGGACGCCGTGATGGCCTGGCGGTAGGTGGGATCGACGACGTCGCCGGCGGCGAAGACGCCCCTGATGCTTGTCCGGGAGCTGCGGCCTTCCACGGCGATAGTTCCCGCGTCGGTCATCTCGAGGGTGTCCTTGACAAGTTCCGTACGGGGATCGTTCCCGATGGCGACGAAGACTCCTGTGACGGCCAGTTCCGACTCAGTGCCGTCGACAAGGTTCTTCAGCTTCAGACCGGTCACCTTGTCACCGCCGAGCACATCCTCCACGGCCGTGTTCCAGACGAAGTTGATCTTCTCGTGAGCCTGGGCGCGGTCACCCATGATCTTGGACGCCTTCAGCGTGTCGCGGCGGTGGACAACCGTTACGGACTTGGCAAATTTTATCAGGAACAGGGCCTCCTCCATCGCAGAGTCGCCGCCGCCAATGACTGCGATGTCCTGGTCCTTGAAAAAGAAACCATCGCAGGTTGCACACCAGCTCACGCCGTGGCCAGAGAGACGTTTCTCATTGGCGAGGCCAAGTTCACGGTATGCCGAGCCGGTGGACAGAATGATGGCCCGTGCGCGGAAAGTCTCCCCCGTAGCGATGGTGACCGTCTTGATGTCACCGTCGAGATCCAGCGCCGTGACGTCCTCAAACTGGATTTCCGTTCCGAAACGGGCGGCCTGCTTTTCGAAGTTCTCCATCAGGTCCGGACCCATGATGCCGTCGGGAAAGCCGGGGTAGTTTTCGACGTCGGTGGTGTTCATCAGTTCGCCGCCGGCAGTGACGGAACCGGCCAGAAGCAGCGGCTTAAGGTTGGCACGTGCCGTATAGACGGCCGCGGTGTAGCCTGCCGGACCGGAGCCGACGATGATGACATCACGTACGTCTGACGCGCTGTTTTCTGCGTTGCTCACTGAACGGTGAACCTCTTCCTTAGTCGATGAGCCAGTTTTCGACCGGCCACATGGCACAACTGAATAGCGGTGCCGAATATTCCAGACGAATTGGAGGCCAGGTGCAGGGTCTGGAACCTGCAAGCATGCGCCATCACAAGACGTTCCCCAAGGGTACCGTTTCGGGCTGTGTCAGAGCATGCCCGTTACCTGGCATGGCTCCCGGGCCGAAACGTGCAGCCGGCAGACCGGCTCCTGAACCGACCTCCTGAACCGCCCTACTGAACCTTGATTTCCGCCAGCCGCAGTCCGAAGCCGTAGCGGGTCTTCGGCGCAGCGAGCCGGGGCAGGTTCTTGATGGACACGATCACGTACTCGGCCGTGACAGGTTCAGCGAGCGGCATGGTCAGATCGGGCGAGGTGAAGCTGTTGGTGCCCACCTGCTTGGCACCGTCCAGCGACGGGCGGTCGTTGGTGAAGACGCTGATGTTACCGCCCGACGCACCCAGCTGGTTCAGGGTGATGGAGGAGATCTTGGACGGATCCTTCAGCTTGACCACGAGCGGCACGCCGTCGGGCGCCAGACCACCCCAGTTGTCCGTCGCGAACTCCATGTCCGACCAGTAGCTGGCCGAGTTGCCGTCGAACGTCTTGGTGAGGTCGCCGTCGTAGGTGGAGGCAAAGTCGAAGGTCCCCAGCCGTGTAACGCCTTCCACGGCCGGCGGTCCGGCCGCTGCAGCGGTGCTTTGGCTTGGCGAGGGGCTTCCAGTGGCTGCCTCGCCTGGCGTCGTTGCCACTGATCCCGGGGTTTCCTGGGACTGCGGCGCAGGCTTGATCAGGCTGCCGAGGTTGGTGACGGCAAAGATCAGTCCGACAACCAGCACTGCAGCCAGCAAGCCGCCCACCAGCCACCGCATGGATCGCGGTTCCTGCCGAGGCTCATCGTCGTCATCGTCGTAGTTGCTGCCGGCAGAAGCAAGGCCGGTCCCGGCAGCAGCAGGGAAGCTACTCGCGTGCCGGTCCCCGTGGCGGCTGTCCACACCGTCGGTGTAATGATCGTCGGTGTAATGACCCTCTGTGTACTGCTCATCGGGGACTTCGACATAGTCGTCCTGGGACCACAGCGATACCTTCGGCTGTTCATCCCTGCCACCAGCCGCCACTGCGTCACTCTCGTGTGAGCCGTCGGTGGTGTCCGCGGAACGGTTCCGTTCACGGTGGAGCAGCGCCTGCTCGACGTTCTCGCGCTGGACGGGCTGCGGCGCCGTGGTCTCCGGAACGTCAGTCCGCGGCCTTCCCTGGGATGCAGCTGCGGCTCCTGCAGCTCCTGCGGCTGCGGCGGTGCCTGCGGGCGTACCGGCGCCTGCCGCCGGTACGCCCGGGCGGCCTGGCGGCAGCGGAGGGACGATGGGAGCCTTGCGGGCCGGAGCGCTCGGAGCGGCGGCGCCGGCCTGCTGCTCCGCACTGTGGCCAGAGCTGCGGCCGGGCCGGGCCGCAAGATACGCGTCACCCTGACTCCGGTGCGCGTCGCCGTAGGTGATGTAGCCGGCGTCGACCTCTTCCTCGTCATCGTAAAGTTCCGGTTCGTGAGAACGGGCCTGCCCGAAAATCTCACTGCCCAGTGTGTCAGTGAAGAACGGTTCAACATACGGCGGGTTGGATGCAACCACGAGGTCCAGCAGGTCCGCGGCCGACGTGTGGTTGGTGATCAGGTACGTGGTGGCGTCGCTGACGCCGAGGTCAAGGATCTGCACGCTGCCCGGGCGTTCCCCGGTGGCCACTTCGCGGGCGCTCTGCGCCACCTGGTCAGCGTTGTGGGGACCGGCCACCAGAATGCTGACCGGCCTGTTGAGCACCTGGTCCGTACCATCCAGCACCAGATCCTCGTCATGCGAGGTCAGTACTGTGGCCGTGACCTTGTAGCGGCCGCCAAGTACTGATCCGACATCGATCGGGTGGGACACGTGTTCCTCCTAGGCTGTCCGGGAATTGCGCGGGCTGGGTGTGCCGCCACCGCGGAAAGACATCCGGCAAGCCGGCTGATACCTGACCCGCAACTACCCTTGTTCTTTTTCGATCCTATCCGATGCTGTGCAACGGCCGGGTGAGACGGGGCTGGATGAGCCCCGGCCGGCGTCTTATTTTTTCTTGTTGCGTCCGCGCCTGAAGTAGGGGTTCTGCCCGGGTTTCCCCTGGAACGTCCTCCGGCCCGGCAAGGGGATCTCCTCGCGCAGTGCGCTGCCGCGGGCGCTGCTGGGCGACTCTTCCTCCGGCAGGTACGTCGATTTGCCGGAGCGTCCGCCGTCCTCTCCCTCCGGCATCGGGGCCGGTCCGGCACGGAATGACGCCGCATCGAATTCGCCCGAGATCCGCGGAATCAAGCCGGTATCCACTGAGACCGTGGCGCGTTCCGCCGTCGGCCGTTCCGTAGAACCGGAACCCGGCCCGGGCGTGGCGGAATCGGTGTGCAGCGCCGCATCCGCGGCGGTGGCAGCAGCCTCACCCCGTACTGCGGGCGGGGCGCCGCGGCCCAGCCGTCCGAGCAGCGGGCGGAGCAGGTCTCGCAGCTCGGTGACGCGGAACAGCTTGAGGAGCAGCAGGTAGGCTGCCAGCATCACGGGCCCGACGACGATGATGGTCACCAGCGCCGTCAGGCGGTTGCTCCAGGCGAAGCCAACCGGGCTGTAGTTGCCCAGCAGCCACAGGGCGCCGACGCCGGCAACGGCGGAACCGAGGGCGGCGTACCCCATGCGTATATACGAGTTGGCGATCCGCGGCCCGTCCAGATGCCCCAGGAGCCGGCGCAGGAAGAACGCACTGACGATCACCGAGAAAATGTTGCCGCCCGTGTAAAGAATGGCGATGGCGAAGATGATCTGGTCGAACGGGAGGAACTGGATGAAGAACGCCGCCACCACGTTCACCAGCGCCAGGACCAGCTGGATGTAGAACGGGGTCCGCGCATCCTCGTTGGCGTAGAAAACCCGCGACATCATGAAGTTTGCGCTCATGAAAGGCGTGCTGAGCGCCAGGATGGTGAGGGTCTGCGCCAGCATGATCCCGTCCGTCCGCAGCCCGCCGGAGAAGAACATGCCCAGCGGCCCCGCCAGTGCGAAGAGGGCGAGAGCACCGAAAACGGTCGCGACCGCCATGGTGCGCAGCCCCTGGGACAGTGCATTGCGCAGTTCGTCGCGGTTCCCCTCCTGGGAGGCGTGGGTCATCCGGTTGAAGAGCACCGTGGCCAGCGAGAGGGCGATGATCGAATGCGGCAGCAGGTAGAGCTGGCTGGCCACCTCAAGCACGGCGTTGCCGGGAAGCAGCGCCGCGGCGTCGACGTCGCCGGCCTTTTGGAGGCGGAGCCGCTCGGCACCCGGAATGGTGGCGATGCGCATCACATACAGGAAGGCGAGCTGGCCGACGGCGGCGGTCAGGAGCGTCCAGACGCTCAGCTTCGCTGCGTGGCCAAGTCCCACTCCACGCCAGCCGAAACGAGGCCGCAGCCCCAGCCTCAGCCGGAAGACGGGGATCAGCAGGATGGCAGTCTGGGCGATGACACCGATGGTGGAGAAACCGGCCACGAAGAAGGTCTGGGTGTCGCCCCAGCTGTCCAAGGTATGCGGATTGGCCACGTTTGCGCCGAAAATCCAGATGAACATGCCCAGACCGAATATGGCCACGATGTTATTCAGGATGGGCGCCCACATGGCCGGGCCAAAGGCGCCGTTGGCGTTCAGGACCTGCGTCAGGAGGGCATAGAGGCCGTAGAAGAAGATCTGCGGCAGGCACCAGAAGGCGAACGTGACGGCAAGGGCCTTCTGCTGCGGTGAATATCCCTGCGTAGTCAGTTCGATGACGAAGGGAGCCAGCAGCGTCACCAGCAGGGTCAGGGACAGCAGTACCAGCACGGCCAGCGTGAGGAGCCGGCTGATGTAGTCCGCTCCCCTGTCGGGCGCCTTGCTTGCCTTGATGATCTGCGGCACAAGCACGGCATTGAAGACACCGCCGGCCACGAGCAGGAAGATCAGGTTGGGCAGGTTGTTTGCATTGATGAACGTGTCATTGACCGTGGAACCCAGTCCCAGGGCCGCGCCAAGCATCCAGGTCTTGCCGAAGCCCAGGATGCGCGAGACCAGAGTCCCGGCGGCCATGATGGCGCTGGAACGGGCTTCGCCGGGCTGGGCGGCGCTGGAGGCGGCCTCGCCGGCAGGCGCGGCAGCAGCAGGCGGGACGCCGGGAGGCGATTCGCCGGACTGGCCGGGCTGCTCGGATGATGGATTGGCTGCTGACATCGTCTTCATCGTCTCACCCGGGCGGACATATTGCGGTAACCCGCGGCCGACCCGTCCCGGGCTAAGGGGACGTTAGAGGTGTTCGGGCAGGACTTCGCGGGCAAGATCCGCGATGCGGCGCTCGTTGGGAAAGGAGAGCTTGCGGGCGAGCTCGTGGATGGGTATCCAGGCAACATCCACGGCTTCCTTGTCAGGATCGTTTTCGATGGTGAGCTCGCCGCCGGTGGCGCGCAGCAGATAGTGGTGAACGGTCTTATGGACACGGTGGCCGCTCACAGTGAACCAGTAATCGATGCTCCCCAGCGGAGCCAGGATCCTGCCATCGATGCCAGTCTCTTCGGCGATCTCGCGCACGGCGGCCTGCTCGTTGTTTTCCCGGCCTTCCGGATGGCCCTTCGGCAGGCACCATTCCAGACGTCCGCCCCTATTAAGGCGGGCGATAATCGCAACCCGCAGTTCGTCGTCGGACGTGTCCACCACGACGCCGCCGGCAGAGATTTCCTCCACGGTCGGAAGGGAGGCCGGAGCCGAGTGCGGTGCAGGCGCGACATGTGCACCGATTGCCGACGGCAGCGGTGGGTTTGTCCTCCTGCCGGGGGCGCTCGGTACTGGATGGGCCATGCAGTCCACTCTAACGACTCTTGTCCCGTGATGATGACTGGAACATGGCTTCAAGATGGACTGCGTATGACGCCGTTTCCCCCCAAACGCCTGCGATCACCGTGATTGGTGTGGTTGGGCGGGGTTTTCTGACAAGCTTAAGTAACTATGGCGCACGCACATCAAAAGACTGATCTCCACACCGTCGATTTCCAGGTGGACCCGGTGGTCCTGGAGCTCGGCCAGCGTTTCGTGGACGCCGGACATGAGCTGTCGCTCGTCGGCGGGCCGGTCCGTGACCTCTTCCTGGGCCGCACCTCTCCCGACCTTGATTTCACCACCGACGCCACGCCGGATCAGACGGTCGCCCTCATCAAGAAGTGGGCCGACAACTTCTGGGAGATCGGGCGCGCCTTCGGCACCATCGGCATGCGCAAGGCCGGCTTCCAGATCGAAATCACCACGTACCGCGCCGAGGCCTACGATCCGGAGTCCCGTAAGCCCGTGGTGGCTTTCGGAAGCTCGCTGACCGATGATCTGCTGCGGCGCGACTTCACCATCAATGCCATGGCGTTGCGGCTGCCCTCGATGGAGCTGGTGGATCCCTTTGGCGGGGTCCGCGACCTCCATGGTTCCGTGCTGGCCACCCCCGGCGCCCCCGAGGCTTCCTTTTCGGATGATCCCCTGCGGATGATGCGTGCTGCCCGCTTTGCATCCCAGCTGGGCGTTTCCGTCCACGACGATGTTCGGCTCGCGATGACGCAGATGGCCGACAGGATCGCCATCATTTCCTCCGAGCGGGTCCGCGATGAACTCGTGAAACTCATCTGCGGCCGCCACCCCCGGGTGGGCGTGGATCTGCTGGTGGACACCGGCCTGGCGGAATTCGTGCTGCCTGAGGTGTCTGCGCTGCGCCTGGAGTCCGACGAGCACCACCGCCACAAAGACGTCTACCAGCACTCCCTCCAGGTCCTGGAACAGGCAGCCACCCTGGAGACCGACGCGGATGGCCCCGTGCCCGGCCCCGATTTTGTGCTGCGGTTCGCGGCCCTGATGCACGACGTCGGGAAGCCGGCTACGCGCCGTTTCGAACCGGGCGGCGCGGTCAGCTTCCGCCACCATGACATGGTGGGTGCCAAACTCACCGCGAAGCGGATGCGGACCCTCCGCTTCGACAACGACACCATCAAGGCAGTTGCGCGCCTCGTGGAGCTTCACATGCGCTTCTACGGATATGGCGACGCCGGGTGGACCGATTCCGCTGTCCGCCGCTACATCACCGACGCCGGACCTTTGCTGGAGCGCTTGCACCGCCTGACACGGTCGGATGTCACCACACGCAACCAGCGCAAGGCCGAGCGGCTGGCATTCGCCTATGACGACCTCGAGGACCGGATTGCGGCGCTTCGTGAGCAGGAGTCCCTGGATGCGGTACGGCCGGACCTCAACGGCGCCCAGATTATGGCCCTGCTGGATCTCAAGCCCGGGCCTGTCGTGGGACGGGCCTACAAGTTCCTCTTGGAGGAACGAATGGAAAACGGCCCGATGGAGTCGTCCGTCGCGGAGTCGAAGCTGCGCGCGTGGTGGGCGCGGCAGCCTGAATCTGAACCCGAAGCACAGCCCGCGGCGTCCGGACCCGCAGTGCCTCCCGCCGTCGTCGAACCTTCCCCAACTGAGGAGTCCTAAGTGAACGCCGCCCACATCGCCCGTCCCCAGCTCTGGATCCTGCGGCACGGTGAAACTGAGTGGTCCAAGAGCGGCCAGTACACGGGGCTGACCGACCTGCCGCTGACAGTAGAAGGCGAACAGCAGGCGGTGGAAGCCCGCAAGGTGCTGGACAGCGTGGATTTCGACCTCGTCCTGACCTCGCCGCTCCGCCGCGCCCGCAGGACCGCCGAACTCGCCGGATTCCCCGACGCCGTGCACGAACCTCTGGCCGTCGAATGGGATTACGGCGACTACGAGGGCATCAGCTCGGACCTGATCCGCAAGGACAACCCGGACTACCTGATCTGGACCCACGGGGTTCCGAACGGTGAGAAACTGCAGGACGTGGCGGCCCGCGCGGACAAGATAGTGGCCAGGGTCCTGGAGTCTGGCCTGGATAACGTCCTGATCGTGGCGCACGGGCACTTCTCGCGCATCCTCACGGCACGGTGGCTGGAACTCGCCCCCGAAGAAGGCCGGCACTTCATTCTCGGCACCGCTAAAGTCTGCACTTTGGGCTGGGATAAAAGGACACCGGCCATTGTCCGCTGGGGCCTCTAACAAATACTTTGTACCTCATTCTGAAAATTGTTTAAGAATTAGGTAGTCAACTGCGTCATTCCTGGTGTACTTTTGTTTTTGACCCCAGAGCGATCTGCCGGGGTCATGGGCGCACGTTGCCCGGCCAGTCAGCCGGGACACGGCAGAGCAGAAAAGGAGGTTGGGAAAATGATTACTTTGACTAGCGGATGGAAGATGACCATCACCGCGTTCCCCGCCTCCGTTGCTGGCCTGCGCCCTCTTCGCGGACTCGCCGTCTCCTGACCCCTGCCCCCGGTGCCCGCACCGGCCAGTGGCTACAGGACGATGATCCTGCCCCGCTTGAGAGGCTCTTGACCTCGGCCGTCTGACCTTGACCGTCTGACCTCTCGGAACCCTGGCGGCTGCGCAGCGCCCCCATAATTCAGAACCTGCTTCTTGTTGGGGTCTCAGCGCTTCCGTTTCACGCCATTCTGGATCGCCGCATTTCCCTATTTCCGGGCATTCCTTTGTTCATTTGTGCCCATTTCCGGCGGTCGCAAATGGCTTTATTTGTCATGCCGTAATTCCCGGCGCTTTTTCCTGCCACCCACCAACTCCAACTCCAGCCGAAAGGAGGTGAACCGACCATGCTCCGCAAACTCCAAGAGCTTCTCCTTAGCCGCCTTACCGCGGCAGACCGGCAGCAACAGTTCAACAGCCAGCTGCTGGACCAGAACCGGGAAGACGTCTACGCCCGCATGCACCAGCAGATGAGCAGCCTGCGCTGAGACCGCTCAGCGCGCTGTCCGATCAGCACGTTTGCGCTTTACAGGGAGGCCTCATGGGCTGCACCGGCGACAGCATTGCCCCGGGGGCCCGCGCGACTGTGCGCGGGCTCCCGCCGCGGAGAGAAAACAGCCGCTCCGCCTGCAGTTTTTGCCGCCTTCGTGTTTCGTGGCGCCCGGGAGTGCACCGGTAAGCTCGGAGCCATGCAGGAGACTCAGCCGCCGCCCCACCGTCAGCGTGCGCGCCTGGTGGTGCCGAGCCGGAGCGACCGCCTGCTGAAGAACTTCACGGAACTGGTCGGCGGCCCCCTGGGAAGGCATTCGGCGCCTGGGATCGTCGCTCCGGGCTTCTTCACGGTCGAGCGGGTACTGATCATCCTCACCGTGCTCGCCGCCCTGGCCGGGATCGCCATCAAGGGCTACTGCCGGGTCAACGGCTGGGCAACGCCCTCCCAGTACTACTCCACCTGCTACTCCGACTATCCCGAGCTGTTCCGCAGCCGCGGCCTCGGCGATGGCGCCTTCCCGTTCTTTACCGAGGGCACCTTTTTTGAGTATCCGGTCCTGATGGGCCTCATTGCCGGCGCAACAGCGTGGATGGTCCCGGGGACAGGCGCCACCGATGCTCGGGTTCTGGGCTACTTCGACGTCAACGCAACACTGATAACCGCCGTCTGGATCGTCACCGTGCTGGCAACCGCCCGGATGACCCGGCGCCGCCCGTGGGACGCCGCCATGGTGGCCCTGGCCCCCGGCATCGTCCTGGCCGGGGTGATCAACTGGGACATGTGGGCCGTGGCCCTGCTGGCCCTTGGCATGTACTTCTTCTCAAGGGACCGCCCGGCGCTGGCCGGCATCCTGATAGGGCTGGGGACCGCCACCAAGCTCTACCCCGTGTTGGTTTTCGGAGCGATTTTCCTGCTGGCCCTGCGCACCGGAAAAATCCGTGCCTTCGTCGTCCCCGCCGTGGCGGCCGCCGGGACATGGCTGGCCGTCAACGTCCCCTTCGCGCTAAGGGATCAGGCCGGCTGGAAGTACTTTTTCGAATTCACACAGGACCGGCCGGCAGGGTTCAGCTCTCCCTGGTTCGCCTATAACCTCGTGGCGGAGCGGGTGCGGTGGACGGTGCTCACACCAGAGGCCATCAACA
Source organism: Arthrobacter pascens (assembly GCF_017052465.1). Lineage (GTDB taxonomy): Bacteria > Actinomycetota > Actinomycetes > Actinomycetales > Micrococcaceae > Arthrobacter > Arthrobacter pascens. The sequence continues at coordinate 79,797 of NZ_JAFHKT010000151.1, read as the reverse complement.
CGCTGGCCCTGAACCTCTTCCTGCTGGCCTGCGTCTTCATCGCCGTGCTGGCCCTGACGGCACCAACGCGGCCACGCCTCGCGCAGCTGACCTTCCTGATCGTGGCGGCCTTCATCCTGACCAACAAGGTGTACTCCCCCCAGTTCGTCATCTGGCTGGTCCCCCTGCTCGCGCTGGCACGGCCGCGGTGGCGGGACTTCCTCATCTGGCAGGGCATCGAAGGGCTGCACTGGGCCGCCATCTGGATGTATCTTGGCCAAGTGACCAGCGGCGGCGTTTCACAGCACAACATCGACATGCCTTACTACGTCCTGGCTGTGGCCGCACATATGCTCGCAACGGCATATCTCATGATGCGTGTGGCCTTTGATATCTGGGACCCGACGTACGACCCCATCCGCCGCCACTTCCTCGACGATCCCCATGGAGGACCGTTCGATGAGGCGCCGGACCGCCTTCGGCTGGATCCCCTGCGCCCGTCGGCGTCAGTGCTTCCCTGGCGGACGGCGGCGCGCGGTGCCTGATGTCGCCGTCGTCGGATCCGGACCAAACGGCCTCGCCGCGGCCGTGGTCATGGCCCGCGCCGGGCTGAAGGTGCATGTGTACGAGGCGGCGGCAGAGATCGGCGGCGGCACCAGGACGTCGCAGGTGATCGAGGAGGGCCACTGGCACGACGTGTGCTCCGCCGTGCACCCCATGGCACTCGCCTCTCCATTTTTCAAGGCGTTCGAGCTGCCGCGTCGCATCGGGCTGGCCCTGCCCAAGATCCAGTTTGGTTCGCCGCTGGACGGTGCGCGCTCGGCACTCGCATACCGTTCCCTGGACCGTACGGCCGACGAGCTGGGCCGTGACGGCCGCGCCTACCGCAGGCTTATGGCTCCGCTGGTCCGGCACTTGGACGGCATCGTCGAGACCACATCGGACCAGCTGCTGCGGATTCCGTCCGACCCGCTGTCCGCCGCAGTCCTCGGCATCCGGACACTCGAACAGGGATCGCCGCTCTGGAATCTCAGGTTCCGGCGGGACCTGGCACCGGCCCTTATCAGCGGGGTGGCGGCCCACGCGGTGGGGCGCCTGCCGTCCCTTGCGGCGGCGGGAGCGGGCCTCCTCCTGACGGCCCTCGCTCACGGGGACGGCTGGCCGATTCCTGTGGGCGGATCGTCGGCGATCGCCGCCGCGATGGTCAAGGATATTGAGGCACACGGGGGAACAATCCAGCCAGGATTCACCGTCACCTCGCTGGCGGAACTTGAGCCCGTCAAGGCTGTGCTGCTGGATGTGGCACCGCCGGCGCTTGCCCGGATTGCAGGAAGCCGGCTGCCCTCGTCCTACCGCCGATCACTGGAGTCCTACCGTTTCGGCAGTGCCGCCTGCAAGGTGGACTTCATCCTGTCCAGCCCGGTGCCCTGGGCGGCCCCGGGCCTCGCCGACGCCGGCACCGTCCACGTCGGCGGCACGCGGGCCGAAATAGCGCAGGCCGAACACGAGGTTGCGGAGGGCCGGCATCCCGAGCGGCCGTATGTCCTGGTGTCTCAGCCCTCGTCTGTTGATGCCAGCCGGGCGCCGGCCGGCAAGCACATCCTTTGGAGCTATTGCCATGTTCCCCCCGGCTCCGCGGTGGACATGGGCCAGTCCGTCATTGACCAGCTGGAGCGCTTCGCGCCGGGCTTCAGGGACGTGGTACTCCAATACAAGGTGACCACCGCCGCCCAGCTGGCGGCGTACAACGAAAACTACATCGGCGGCGACTTCAGCGCCGGCCTGCTGGATGTCCGCGGCCTGCTGCAGCGCCCCGTGGTGTCGCCGGTCCCGTGGCGAACGCCTTCCCGTGGCGTGTACCTTTGTTCCTCGTCCACGCCGCCGGGCCCCGGTGTCACCGGGATGCCAGGATTCCATGCGGCGAAATATGCACTGAAAGACATATTCGGCCTCGGCGTTCCCGCCCTCGGCATCTGACCCCACAGAGCGCGAACGGGCATTTAAGCCCCCTAGGGCCGCGGATCCCAGGGCCCCAAGTGTCCGTTCGCGCCTGAGGGGGTGGAGGGTTTGCCCGGGTGCCCGCTGATGCTGGGCGCTCCCGGGTGGCGTGGCCGGCAGCCGTCTCCCCCCGGGGGATAATGGCGCCATGGGGAACACCAAAAATCTTTCACTCGCTCTCATTGGACTGATACTAGGAACGGCTTTGGTCGCCTGCGACGACGGCCGCGGCGGCGCCGAGGCTGCCGCCAAGCAACTGGCCTCGGCCGTGGCGGGGCTGGACGTGCGGCCGGTCGCGTTTGACGGCCGCGACTCCACCGTCGCCAACGACCACCTGAACCAGGTATTCAAAGCGCTCCAGCCGGTCAAGCCGTCCGTTGACACGGGTGAGCTCCAGCTCGACGGGGACACGGCCCAAATCCCGTTGAACTACAGCTGGAAGATTGAGTCCAGCGAATGGAAGTACACAGTCAACGCCCACCTGCGGAAGTCCGGCGACAAGTGGCTCACCGTATGGTCTCCGGGAATGCTCGTTCCGGACCTCGCCGAAGGCGAGATCCTCAGCAAAGCCACGCAGTCCCCGCAGCGGGCAGACATCCTGGGTGCCCAGGATGTCCAGCTCGTGACCTACCGGCCCGTGATTAACGTCGGCATCAATAAGCCGCAGCTTGGCACTGCGGACGCAGCCGATTCGGCCACGAAACTGGCGAAACTGGTGGGCGCCGACCCCGCCGCCTACGTCCAGCAGGTCGAGGCGTCCGGACCTGAAGCCTTCGTTCCCGCGATCACGCTCCGCGATACCGCCGGGCGCGCCGTAACCGACGCGGAGATCGCGGCCATTCCGGGTGGCCGCGCCATCAAGGACTCGTTGCCCCTCGCCCCCACGCGCAACTTCGCCCGTGCCGTTCTTGGGACCGTGGGTGAGGCCAGTGCGGAACAGATCGAAAAGTCCGACGGCGCCCTGACCGCCGGTGACGTGATCGGAACCGGCGGACTGCAGCAGCAGTACGACGCCCAGCTCCGCGGCACGGACGGCATCGTCATTCGAGTCCAGCGCGCCGACCTCACCGCAGCGGAGATCCGGGATGCAGCCACAGACCCGCGCCGGACGGTCTTCGAAATCCAGGCCACGGCCGGAACACCGCTCAAGACCACCCTCGACCCCAAGCTGCAGCAAATTGCTGAGGACACGCTGGCGGGCGTCAAGCCTGCCTCCGCCATCGTGGCCCTCCGTCCGTCCACAGGAGCGGTGCTCGCCGCAGCGTCGGGTGAAGGAAGCAACGGCTACAACACCGCCATGCTGGGGCAGTATGCACCCGGTTCCACGTTTAAGGTGGTGGATTCCCTGGCCATGCTGCGCAACGGGCTCACCCCCGAGTCGAAGGTGGAGTGCACGCCCACGCTCACCGTGGATGGGCGCACGTTCAAGAACGCCGAGGGCTACCCCAAGGATTCGCTGGGTTCGGTGACGCTACGCGACGCCTTTGCGCACTCCTGCAACACCGCGTTCATGGCTGCACGGGACAAGGTGACCCAGGCCCAGCTGGAATCCGCGGCCACGTCCCTCGGCGTGGCGGTGGAGGCGCCGAAACTGGGCGCAGACGCGTTCCTGGGGTCAGTTCCCGCTGAAGCCGAAGGCACTGACCACGCTGCAGCCATGATCGGCCAGGGCAAGGTGCTGATGTCGCCGCTGGCTGCCGCCATCATGGCAGGATCGGTGGCAAAGGGCGCGCCGGTCTCGCCGGTGCTGGTCCTTAACCCGGACGCCGCCGCCGGAGCTTCTCCATCGCCAAGCGAGACGGCCAGTGCGCCGCCCGCAGATGGTGCGGCGCCGTCGTCGACCGTTACCGCCGAGACTCCCGCCCCCGCCGCGGAAAAACCGTTGACCAAAGCCGAAGCCGCGTCCCTCGCTGACATGATGCGCGCCGTGGTGACGTCGGGCCACGCCGGATTCCTCGCTGAAGTGCCGGGCGCACCCGTGGGTGCGAAGACGGGCACGGCCGAATTCGGCAACGACAACCCGCCCAAGACCCACGCCTGGATCATCGCGACGCACGGCGACCTGGCCGTGGCCGTTTTTGTGGAGGACGGCGGCCTCGGTGCCACGACGTCCGGGCCGCTTCTGAAGAAGTTCCTCACGGCCGCCGGCTGACCCGGGACCCTCCCTCAGTTTTCGCCGCCTTCCAGCCAACCCTCCCGCACTCACTGCGGGAGGGTTCGGCGTACGGCGACGCGATGTGAGGGAGGGTTGGAGGCAGCCGTGGGAAGATTGATCAGTGGCCCATATTGACGTTTCCGGCATCGACTACTTCCTCTCCGACGGCACCCAGCTGCTGAACGGGGTGACCTTCAAAGTCCCAGACGGCACCAAGACAGCGCTGATCGGACCCAACGGCACCGGCAAGACCACCCTGTTCCGCATCATCTCCGGCGACCTCACCCCGGATGAAGGCGTCATCGGACGGTCCGGGAACATGGGCATCATGCGCCAGTTCGTCGGCCAGGTCCGGGACGATTCCACAGTCAAGGACCTCCTGGTCTCGGCAGCCCCTGCAGGCCTGGCTGCCGCCGCCCGTGCAGTGGACGACGCCGAACTGGCCATGCTGGAGCACGACGACGAGCCCACCCAGATGCAGTACGCCCAGGCGATCGTCGACTGGGGCGACGCCGGCGGCTACGACGTCGAGACTGTGTGGGACGAAGTCTGCATGGCCGCGCTGGGGCTCCCGTTCGACCGCGCACAGCACCGCCCGGCGTCGAGCCTCTCCGGCGGCGAGCAGAAGCGGCTGGTGCTGGAGGCACTCTTCGCCGGTCCCGACGAGCTCCTGCTGCTGGACGAACCGGACAACTACCTCGACGTCCCGGGCAAACGCTGGCTCGAGTCCAAGCTGAACGAGTCCAAGAAGACGGTGTTCTTCATCAGCCACGACCGGGAGCTGCTGAATAACGCCGCCGGCCGCATCGTCACGCTGGAGCCGGGCATCAACGGCGCCGGAGCCTGGGTGCACGGCGGCGGGTTCGGCTCCTACGTGGAGGCCCGTGCCGACCGCAACGCCCGCTTCGAGGAGCTGCGCAAGCGCTGGGACGAGGAGCACGTCAAGCTCAAGGAACTCGTCAACATGTACAAGAACAAGGCGGCGTTCCGCTCGGACATGGCCAACCGCTACCACGCTGCCCAGACCCGCCTTGCGAAATTCCTGGAAGTCGGCCCGCCCGAGGCCCTGCCGATCGAACAGAACGTGCAGATGCGGCTGAAGGGCGGCCGCACCGGCAAGCGCGCCGTCGTCGCGGAAAAGCTCGAGCTGACCGGCCTTATGAAGCCGTTTTCCACGGAAATCTGGTTCGGTGACCGGGTGGGCGTGCTGGGTTCCAACGGATCCGGAAAATCCCACTTCCTCCGCCTGCTCGCCACCGGCGGCACCGACCCGGAGCGGGAGCACCTGCCGGTGTCCGACGTCGAAATCGCCGAGGTGCCGCACGAAGGCACCGTGAAGCTCGGCGCCCGCATCCGCCCTGGATTCTTCGCCCAGACCCATGTCCGTCCCGACCTGCTTGGCAAAACGCTGCTCGAAATCCTGCACCGCGGCGACGAACACCGCTCCGGCCTCGCCCGCGAAGCGGCCGCCGGGGCACTGGACGGTTATGGGCTCGCGGGCCAGTCAGAGCAGAAGTACGAATCCCTTTCGGGCGGCCAGCAGGCGCGCTTCCAGATCCTGTTGCTGCAGCTCTCCGGCGCCACGCTCCTCCTGCTCGACGAGCCGACGGACAACCTGGACCTGCACTCTGCGGAGGCGCTGGAACGGGCCATCGACCACTTCGAAGGCACCGTCCTGGCGGTGACGCACGACCGCTGGTTCGCCCGCACCTTCGACCGGTTCATGGTGTTCGGCTCCGACGGCCGCGTCTACGAATCCGCAGAGCCCGTGTGGGACGAAAAGCGGGTAGAGCGCGCCCGGTAAGACGAACGCTCCTGCAGATCCTGCAGCGTTCCGGCGGACGCTCCCGCAGATCCTGCAGCTCTCCGAGGGAACGCTCCCGCAGATCCTGCAGCGTTCCGGCGGACGCTCCCGCAGATCCTGCATTGCCCCCGCACCAACTGCGGGAGGGTTCTGGGATTTCCTGCGAAAAGTGAGGGAGGGTTGGCTGTTTTGCAGCGAAAGGTGAGGGAGCGTCGGGGCTGCTTGAAGGTCTTGCGCTTGGCGGCGGATCGCTAGAGTTATCCAATGACTACCACCCAGCAGCTTGTCGACCGGCAGGTATCCTCCGCAGCCATCGCCACGTTTATCATTTTCGGCGCCAACGGCCTGGTTTTCGCCAGCTGGGCGGCGCGTATTCCGGCGGTCACGGAGACTCTTCACATTTCGTCCGGCCAGATGGGGACGCTGCTGCTGTGCACCGCGGTCGGCTCACTGATTGCCCTGCCCACGGCAGGGCACGTCATCGGTCGGATCGGCACGTCGAACAGCGTGCGGGCCAGCGGTTTTCTGGCCGCGCTGGCAGCGGTGGCAATCTCCGTTTCACTTCTGGCGGAGTCGGTTCCGGGCACCGCTGTGGCGTTGTTCTTTTTTGGCATTGGCATCGGACTCTGGGATGTTTCCCAGAATGTTGAAGGCGCCGACGTCGAACATCGCCTGAGGCGCACAGTCATGCCCAAGTTTCATGCGGCCTTCAGTGGCGGCGCCTTTGTGGGGGCACTCATCGGTGCCGGGCTTTCCGGATTGGGAGTCGGGCTGCCCCAGCACCTGCTGGTCATCGCCGCGGTGGTTGCCGTCCTGACTTTCATCACGCCGCGCTATTTTCTTCCGCATGCCGCACCGCAGGCGCAGTCCGCCGATGAGACGAAACCGGACCGTGGCCCCTCTGCCTGGCGTGACTCACGGACCCTGCTCATTGGCGTGGTGGTGCTCGGTGCCACGCTGACGGAGGGGGCCGGCAACGACTGGATCGCGAAAGCCGCCGTCGACGGCCTCGGCACGTCGGAGTCCACCGGCGCGCTGCTATTTGCGCTGTTTGTTCTGGCCATGACGGGCATGCGGTTCTTTGGCGGCAGCGTCATCGACCGGTACGGACGCGTGGCGGTGCTGCGGTCCAGCATGGCAGCGGCGGCTGCCGGGCTTGGGCTGTTCGTCTTCGCCGGCAACGTCTGGCTTGCCGCCGTCGGAGCGGCGCTGTGGGGCGTTGGAGCCGCCCTGGCGTTCCCCATGGGCATGTCCGCAGCAGCGGACGATCCGAAGCACGCGGCGGCACGGGTGTCGGTCGTTTCCACCATCGGATACGTTGCCTTCCTTGCCGGCCCTCCGCTGCTCGGCTATCTGGGCGACCTCACCGGAATCCACTTGGCACTCCTGGCAATCGGTGCCCCCATCCTGGTGGCACTGCTGCTTGCCGGCGTGGCCAAGCCGCTTTCTTCCCGGAAGTAGCCCCGCGGGCGCGCCGTGGCGCCCGTTCCCTTCAGGGGCAGTTCCCTTCAGGGACACCGGCGGTAGGGTGGGGAAATGCGAAGAATGCTGCGAAGGGGCCCGGGCTGGGTGGCCGGCCTGGACCGTGCACTGCTGCGGTCGATCTCGGCCTTCCCGGGTGGTCACCATGACGCCTTCTTCCGCAGGCTGTCCGCCTCCGCGAACAAGGGCAAGCTCTGGTTCGCCGTCGCCGCCGGGGCCGCCCTCGTTCCCGGACGCACCCGCCGGGCAGCCGTTCACGGTCTTCTTGCCCAGGGCGTGGCATCCGCCGTCACCAACCTCGGCTTCAAGACTTTGCTGCCCCGCAGACGCCCCCTGCCGGAGCACCTGCCGGTGTTCCGTTTCGTGCATCCGCAGCCGACGAGTTCGTCGATGCCGTCGGGACATTCGGCATCGGCAGTTGCCTTCGCACTGGGCACAGGATTCGTACAGCCAGCCTTGGGAGCGGCCGTGGCTCCCATCGCCGCGGGCGTTGCATACTCCCGCGTGCATACAGGAGCGCACTGGCCTTCCGATGTCCTTTTCGGTTCGGCCATCGGTGCCTGCGCCGCCCTGGTGACCAGGACATGGTGGCCCGTCCGTCCGCCGTTTCCGCCCACGACGAGGAGCCGCGGCGAAGCGGCGAAGCTGCCCGGAGGTGAGGGCCTCAGTATCGCCGTCAATACACTGGGCGGCTCGTTTACCGAGGAGACCGCCGCAGCCCTCGGGGAAGTATTCCCTTTGGCGCATATAACGATCATCGAACCTGAGCATGATGTTGCCGAACAGATGGAAGTGGCAGCTACCAGGCCCGGCATCCGCGCGCTGGGCGTGTGGGGAGGCGACGGAACGGTTGGCACCGCCGCGGCCGCCGCCATCCAGCTCAACCTCCCGCTTCTGGTACTCGCCGGCGGAACCCTCAACCACTTTGCCCGCGACGCCGGCACGCAGTCGCTGAGGGATGCGGTCGCAGCCGCCACGGAAGGCCAGGCTGCCCGGGCGGACGTGGGCATCGTCAGGGTTGAGCGGGGACTGGCGGACGACCCCGAAAGGGCAGAGCTCATCATGCTCAACACCGCGAGCATCGGCCTCTACCCGAACCTGGTCCGCCGGCGCGAGCAACTCCAGCCGGCACTGGGCAAACCGCTGGCCGGTGTGGTGGCGATGTTTCGGACGTTCGCCGCCGAAAAGCCCATCACGATCGTCGTGGACGAGGTGCGGCACAAAGTGTGGATCATGTATCTGGGCCGTGGCCGCTATTACCCAAGGGACCACGCCCCGCTGCTCCGCCCGGTGCTGGATGACGGCGTATTGGACGTCCGGATGATCACCGCGGATGAATCCTTCGCCCGCGTCCGCATGCTGTGGTCGGTGCTGACAGGCACCGTGGGCACCTCCCGACTCACCCATCTGAGGGAGGCCACCCATGTCCGGATTGAAGCCGGCTCAGCACCCATGGTGCTCGCCGTGGACGGCGAAACCGTGCCCGGCGTCAGGGGGGCCGAATTCACCCTCAAGCTGGGTGCATTGACTTACTACTCACCGCGCGGCGAGGGCTGAGGCTCATCCGTCCGGATGACACCAGGGGACCCTGATTCAACCCTGAATCATCCCTGAGACCGGCGAAATCCGCCCGAGCCCTCGGTAGCGTGGACAGTGCACACCAACCGGCACTCCGCAGCACGCAAAGGACCGCTTCCATGATTGAGGCACAAGGCCTGACGAAGGTCTACGGCGACAAAACCGCCGTCGACGCCGTCAACTTCACCGTCCAGGCCGGACGGGTCACCGGCTTCCTGGGCCCCAACGGGGCCGGCAAATCGACCACTATGCGCATGATCATGGGGCTGGACAGCCCGACGGCGGGAACGGTCACCGTGAACGGTGTGCCCTTCGCCCGGCACGCGGCCCCGCTGCGTGAGATCGGAGCCCTGCTGGACGCCAAGGCCGTCCATACGGGACGGTCGGCCTACAACCACCTGCTGGCGATGGCCGCCACCCACAGCATCCCCAAGAAGCGCGTCCGCGAAGTCATCGAGATGACGGGCCTGGGCGACGTCGCCAAGAAGAAGGTGAAGGGTTTCTCCCTCGGCATGGGGCAGCGCCTCGGCATCGCCGCCGCGCTGCTGGGCGACCCGCAGACCATCATCCTGGACGAACCCGTCAACGGCCTCGATCCCGAGGGTGTCGTGTGGGTCCGCAACCTCGTCAGGTACCTGGCCTCCGAGGGCCGCACGGTGTTCCTCTCCAGCCACCTTATGAGCGAGATGGCCCTCACGGCAGACCACCTGATCGTGATCGGACGCGGCAAGATCATCGCCGATGCACCCATCAAGGACATCATCACCGGCAACGGCCAGGGCCGGACCCGCGTCCGCACCGACCAGCCGGATCAGCTCATGAACGTCCTCGCCGGAAACGGAGTCTCCATTGAGGTGCAGGACCATGAACTCCTCGAGGTCAAAGGCCTGGACCCCCGCACGATCGCACGCGCAGCGCTCGACAACCGCGTCATGATCTACGAACTCACTCCCCTGCAGGCCAGCCTGGAAGAGGCTTACATGGAACTGACCAAGGATGAGGTCGAATACCACTCGCTGATCACCACGGGAGCCCCTGTTCCCGCCCAGCCCGGAGGCAACTAAAGCCATGAGCACATCAACCTTCGTCCAGCCAGGGTCCGGCAGTACCGGCCCCGTCAACACCTCCGGGAACGCCCGCCCGCGACCAGGCCCAAGCTTCTTCCGCGTGCTGAACTCGGAATTCATCAAGTTCCGGACGCTCCTGTCCACGCTGATCCTGCTCGCCTCCACCGCTGTGGTCATGGTGGGATTCGGCGCCCTGTCCGCGTGGGGAACCGGCCAGTTCGCTGATGCGGCCGCGTCCGACCCCTCGGCGGCGGAAGCCATGGCAGCCCAGGGCGGGGACCTGGCCGTCACTGTTCCCACCTCCGGCATCGCTTTCGCCCAGCTGATCCTTGGCTCACTCGGCGTGCTGTTGATGAGCTCGGAATTCACCACGGGAATGGCCCGCTCCACCTTTGCCGCCGTGCCCAAGCGGATCCCCGCCTTCCTCGCGAAGCTCGTGGTGGTGATGGTCAGCGCCTTCCTCCTCACCGCCGTGTCCACTTACATCGCAGGCCTGGTATCGGTCCCCATCCTGGACAACTACGGACTCAAGCTGGATCTGGGCAGCGCACAGTCCGTCAAGCTGCTGCTCGTGAACAGCGTCTACGTAGCCTCCGTGGCCGCCATCGGGATGGCCATGGGGACGCTCGTCCGGAACTCGGCAGGCGGCATCATGAGCCTCGTGGGACTGTTCTTCGTGGCACCCATCGCCTTCCAGCTGATTCCCGGCGAGTTCTTCGAGGAAGCCCGCAAGTACCTGCCGGGCAACACCATCAATCCGCTGACCGCCGTGGAGCACGTCCCGGACACGCTCGAAGCCTGGCAAGCGGCGCTCGTGCTGGGTGCCTGGGTAGTGGTGCCGCTGGTCCTGGCCATGGTCCTGTTGAAAAAGCGGGATGTGTAGGCCCGCACCGGGCTCGCCCCATGATTGAAGCTGTACCCGTGAAGGACGCACCGGCCGGGCTGGCCGGTGCGTCCTTGGCAGATATCGCCGCCCGGCGCCGCGGCCGTCTCCGCCGCTACCTGCACAGGCACCCGCGCCTCATGGACGTGGTGGTCACCGGCTGCTACCTGCTGCTGGTGACACCCACGATGGTGGACGCGGTGCGCGGCGGCGGATGGCTGGCGACGGGCCTGCTCGTCGCCGTCGCACTGTCCCTGTTGTTCCGGCGGAGCCATCCGGTGGCCCTCGTTGCGTTCATCGCAGCGGTGGAGGTGGCCGTCACACTGCTGCACCCCTGGGGATCCAATGTTTCGGCAGGACTCTGGTTTTCGCTCTATGCCGTGGCCGTGGTCCACACCAGGCGGTTCGCGCTGGTCACCCTGGCCCTGGCGACCGCCCCTCTGGCGCTGCTGTACTTCTTCGCGGCTGTGGGTCCGCTGGAAAGGGAACTGCCGGCCCACGCGTCGTCACCGCAGGAATTTCAGCTAATTTCCAGCATTGCCGCGGGAACGAGCATCGCGCTGTCCAACATCGTCGCCACCGGCATCGGGATCTCGGTGCGCCAGCGCCGGGAGCACGAACAAGAGGTCGCCGCGTGGGCCGCCCAGGCCGCCAGCCTCGGTTCCGTCAACGAGCGGAACCGCATCGCACGGGAAATGCACGACATAGTGGCCCACTCGCTGACCGTCATGGTCACGCTTTCGGACGGGGCCGCCGTCGTCGTCAAGAAGGACCCTGACCGCGCCGCGGAAGTGCTGGCCGAACTGTCCAGGACCGGGCGGATGGCGCTGGCGGACATGCGCCGGGTCCTGGGTGTCCTGCGCGACGACGCCTCCGCCGCCGGGCAGGCTCCCCGCCAGCCGCTGGCCTCCGGGGACAGCTTCGCCAAGCTTCTCGACGGCTTCCGTACGGCCGGCCTCCCCGTGCACTACTCCCACACCGGACCTGCGCTGCCGACCGATGCCGCGTTCCAGCTGACGGTCTACCGCATAGTGCAGGAGTCGCTGACCAATGTGCTGCGCTACGGCCGGGCACTGAGCCGCGTGGACGTCACAGTGCGGCGGGACGGCTCCATGGTCAGCATTGAAGTGGTCGACGACGGCAGGGGCGCCGCGGAGACCGCCGCCGGCGGTCTGGGCAGCGGACATGGCCTCACCGGGATGAAGGAACGGGCGGGGATTTACGGGGGTACGGTGGAGGCGGGGCGGACCGTCAACGGCGGATGGCGGGTGCGGGCCGTCCTGACGCTGAACGGCAACAAGGGGGAAAAATGAGCGAAACCGGACAGGTCCGGGTTCTGTTGGCGGACGACCAGCCGCTGCTGAGGATGGGCTTCCGGCTCATCCTGGAAGGCGAAGACGATCTCGAAGTGGTGGGCGAGGCGTCCGACGGAGCCGAGGCCGTCAGGCAGGCCCGCGAACTGGAGCCGGACGTCGTCCTGATGGACGTGCGGATGCCGGTCGTGGACGGCATCGAGGCAACCCGCGCCATCACCGGATCCGGCTCGCGGTCCAGGATCATCATCCTCACCACCTTCGACCTGGACGAGTACGCCTTCGCCGGGCTGCAGGCCGGAGCGTCAGCCTTCCTGCTCAAGGACGTGGCACCGACCGAGCTCGTCCAGGCAGTGCGCGTGGTGGCCAGCGGCGACGCCGTCGTGGCACCCCGCGTCACCCAGCGGCTCCTGGACACCTACGTCCGCGGCGACGGTGCGGGTGCCGCTTCCGGCGACACAGCACCGGTAGCTCCCGCGGCGCCGGCGCACCGGGACCCGCTCCTGGAGGACCTCACACCGCGGGAAACCGAAATGCTGGAAGCGATGGCCGAGGGGCTGTCCAACGCCGAAATCGCGCACCGGTACTTCCTCTCGGAAGCCACGGTCAAGACGCACGTCCGGCGGATCCTCACGAAGCTGCACTTGCGGGACCGCGTCCAGGCAGTGGTCTACGCCTACGAAACGGGGCTCGTGACGCCCAGCAATCCCGATTATTGATCCGATGTTCGGCGGGCTTCCGCCGAACACAGCTTCCTCACAGGATTGCCCTATGCCGGCCATAGCCGCCTGGCGTTTCATAGATCCATGACCACAACACACGCCCCTGGCGGGCAGCAGCCCCAGCAGGAACCACACCCCGACCATGACCGCGGCCTTGAGTTCGACCTCTCCACGTTGATGACCCGCCGCTCCCTGGGCATGTTCTTTGGCGCCGGGACAGCGGCCGCCGCCGTGGCGGCGTGCACGCCGGGCGGATCCACCGCCGGCGCTTCCTCCCCTGCCGGAACAACGTCCGCCGCCGCCGGATCCACGGCAACGACGACGGCGCCCGCGGCTTCCGCTGCTGCCTCCGCCACCGCGAGCCCCACGGTGACCCGGGCGATCGCCGAGTGCGGCGTGGAGATTCCGCAGGAAACGGCCGGACCGTACCCGGGCGACGGGTCCAACGGGCCGAACGTCCTCGAGGCGTCCGGTGTGGTGCGGCAGGACATCACGTCCAGCTTCGGCACGTCCACCACGAAGGTCGACGGCGTGCCGCTGACCGTCACGCTGACCCTGCTCGACAACGCCAACGGCTGCGTGCCCCTGGCGGGCGCCGCCGTCTATGCCTGGCACTGTGACCGCGACGGAAAGTACTCCCTGTACGACTCCGGGCTGGACAACGAGAACTACCTCCGCGGCGTGCAGGAGGCGGACGCCAACGGCCAGGTCACCTTCAAGACCATCTACCCGGGTGCCTACAACGGCCGCTGGCCGCACATCCACTTCGAGGTCTTCGAATCCATGAACAACGCCACCGCAGCCGGGCAGGTCCTGGCGGTCTCGCAGATCGCACTGACCGACGCCGCCTGCAAGGAGGTCTACGCCTCCTCCGGCTACGAGACCAGCGCCCGGAATTTCCCGAATACCACCCTGAAGTCGGACAACGTCTTCGGTGACGACGGCGGCATCTACCAGCTGGCCACCATGTCAGGATCAGTGCAGGCCGGATACACCGCCGGGCTCAACGTCACCGTCTAGGGCAGCGCTAGACTCGGAGCCATGCCTCTCCACTCCTCTGCCACAGACCACATCCGGGACCTGGGCGACTATGTCAGTGCGTCGCCGTCGAGCTTTCATGCAGTGCACGAGGCGTCACGCCGGCTGGATGAGGCAGGCTTCTCCGAGCTGTCCGAACTGGACCAGTGGGACGAAGCGGCCGGCAAGTTCTACGTTGTCCGGGACGGGGCCCTGATCGCATGGGTGACCCCGGAAGGCGCCGGCCCCACCACGGGCTTCAACATCCTGGGCGCCCACACCGATTCCCCGTCGTTCAAGCTCAAGCCCAGGCCCACCACCGGCAAATTCGGCTGGCTGCAGGCCGGCGTGGAAATCTATGGCGGACCCCTGCTGAACTCATGGCTGGACCGTGAACTGCAGCTCGCCGGGCGCCTTGTTCTGCTCGACGGCGCCGAGCATCTCACCGCCACGGGCCCGCTCCTGCGCTTTCCGCAGCTGGCCGTCCATCTGGACCGGGCGGTGAATGAGGGCCTCACGCTGGACAAGCAGCAGCACATGAACCCTGTCTTCGGGCTCGGCGACCCCGCCGGCGAGGACCTGCTGGGACTGCTGGCCGAACGCGTCACCGGCACCGGCCCCGTTGACCCGGCGCAGATCGGCGGATACGACGTCGTTATCGCGGACACGCAGCCACCTGCGGTTTTCGGAGCGAAGAATGAGTTTTTTGCCTCCGGCCGCCTGGACAACCTTTCGGCGACGCATGCCGGATTGGCTGCTCTTATCGCGCACGCGTCGGCAGGCTCAACCGGAGGGGCGGGCCGGGGCACAGAGCAGGCCCCGATCGCCGTGCTGGCTGCCTTCGACCATGAGGAAATCGGGTCGGCGTCACGCTCAGGTGCCTGCGGCCCCGTCCTCGAGGACATCCTGGTCCGCATTTCAGACGGCCTCGGAGCGTCGGCGAGCCAGCGGCGGCAGGCGTTTGCGGCGTCGTTCTGTGTTTCTGCCGACGCCGGCCATGCCGTCCACCCGAACTATCCGGAACGGCACGATCCCGTCAACCGCCCCGTCCTAAACGGGGGGCCACTGCTGAAGATCAACGCCAACCAGCGGTACGCCACCGACGCAGCGGGTGCCGCCCTCTGGGCGCGGCTCTGCGGTGAAGCGGACGTTCCGTACCAGGAGTTCGTGTCCAACAACGTCATGCCGTGTGGCTCCACCATCGGACCGCTGACGGCCACGCGGCTGGGCATCAGGACCGTCGACGTGGGCGTGCCCCTCCTGTCCATGCACTCCGCCCGGGAACTGTGCGGCGTGGAGGATCCCTACGCTCTTGCTAAGGTGACAGAGCGATTCTTCCGCGTCGCGGCGTAGTTCCACCCTGAGGGCGGACATTTCCGCGCCGTTACAAAACTGCACAACAGGCAACCAAAGTTGCCTCATGATGCTTCATCCTGGGGATCTGCCCGGTTTGGCTGCACGTAAATTGTGCGACTGCATAAGACTTCGCCGACCGCTGCTCACCTAGTGTGAGACGCACCATGTGGGACGCGGCACACGCCCCTGCCGGCTCCGGCCCCACAGCAAAAGACCTTAAATCAACAAGAGGACGGCGCATCCATGCACGCTGACCAGCAACTCTCGAAATCCCTGAAACCCCGGCACCTGTCCATGATCGCCATCGCAGGCGTCATCGGGGCAGGGCTGTTCGTCGGCTCCGGAGCCGCAATCCAGCAGGCCGGCCCCGGCATCCTGCTGGCGTACATGGCTGCGGGGATCGTGGTCATCCTGGTCATGCGGATGCTCGGCGAAATGGCCGCGGCCCACCCCGAGACGGGATCCTTCTCCACGTACGCCGACAAGGCACTCGGCCGCTGGGCCGGCTTCAGCATCGGCTGGCTGTATGCATGGTTCTGGATCATCGTGCTGGGCATCGAAGCCACTGCCGGCGCCGCCATCATGCACCGCTGGGTGCCCGGCATCGACCAGTGGGTCTGGGCCCTGATCCTCATGGTGCTGCTCACGCTCACCAACCTCGGATCCGTGAAGTCCTACGGTGAGTTCGAATTCTGGTTCGCCTCCATCAAGGTGGCCGCCATCGTCCTCTTCCTGGTCTTCGGCGTCGCAGCAATCCTTGGCCTCGTCCCGGGCGTTCCGGCCCCGGGGCTCAGCAACCTGGTTGGCAACGGCGGCTTCCTGCCGAACGGACCGGGCGCCGTGCTCGCCGGCATCCTCGTGGTGGTCTTCGCCTTCTTCGGAGCGGAGATCGCTACCATCGCTGCCGGCGAATCCGAGAACCCGGTCGACGCCGTCAAGAAGGCCGTCAAGTCCACCGTCTGGCGCATCCTGGTGTTCTACATCGGCTCCATTGCCATCGTGGTCACCCTGCTGCCGTGGAACTCCGCGAACGTTGCCAAGAGCCCCTATGTGGCCGTCATTGAACTGTTCGGGATCCCGGGCGCCGGCACCATCATGGACGTTGTGGTGCTTACCTCCGTGCTGTCCTGCCTGAACTCGGGCCTCTACACGGCCAGCCGCATGCTCTTCTCACTCTCCACCCGCGGCGATGCGCCCAAGTCCTGGACAAAGATTTCCAAGCGCGGCGTGCCGGCCGCAGCCGTGCTGGCCTCCACGGTGGTCGGCTTCGTCACCGTGGGACTGAACTACATCGCCCCGGACACGGTGTTCCTGTTCCTGGTGAACACGTCCGGCGCCATCGCCCTGTTCGTCTGGCTCGTGATTGCCTCGTCCCAGCTGATCCTCCGCAAGAGGATGGGTGCCGCCGCCAAGGACCTCGCACTGAAGATGTGGCTGTTCCCCTACCTGACCTGGCTCGCGATCGCGAGCATCGTCGCGCTCATCATCGGCATGATGATCCTGGACACCACCCGCGAGTCGCTCATGCTGTCGCTCGCCCTGGCCGCCGTCGTGGTGGGCTTCGGTGTGTGGCGCTACCGCAAGGGTGGGCCCGGTGCCGGGCTCGCCGTCGGGACCGCCCCTGAAACTGAACCCGCCAAGGTGGGGGCAGAGCCGGCGTCGTAGGTTCCCGACTGCCAGCGCTGTACCTCTCAAGTGAACCGTCCGCCCGGCGGGCCGCAACGGCCCGCCGGGCGGACGGCTTTGTGCTCCCCGCCTGCTCCGCCGAAACGCGGGCAGTTCAACGCTGGCGCCGGCGCAGCCAAGTCAGCTGTGGCGGGGCGCGAACATGATCAGCGCGACCCCGGCCAGGCACACTGCGGCGCCGATAAGGTCCCAGCGGTCCGGCCTGAATCCGTCAAGGATGATGCCCCAGACCAGCGAGCCCGCAATGAACACCCCGCCGTAGGCAGCCAGGACGCGGCCGAAATTGGCATCGGGCTGGAAGGCGGCCACAAAGCCGTAGATTCCCAACGCAACGACGCCGAGCCCGGCCCACCACCACGCCCTGTCTTCCCGCACCGCCTGCCAGATGAGCCAGGCACCGCCGATTTCAGCGGCCGCGGCAAGGGCGAAAAGCAGAACCGACTTCACGATCGTCATGGCTCCAGTATTTCGATCACCCGGACTGATCCACATTTACCCGTCATATGACTGGAACCAGAGCCGTTTTCCCTCTACATTCACAGCGACACTCAGAGTCCGACAGAAAATTGGGGAAAATGTCGCATCAACCGCCTGTTTCCGCGCACGCCGCGCCGCAACTGCCGCCGCACCAGCCCGGAACACCTCCGGAATCACACCAGCCCGGAACGTCTTCCGAGCCGGCCCGGGGTGCGGCCTCCCTGGATATCGGCCGGCTGTGGGCAGGGGCCGCCGTTTCGGTGGCGTCCTATATCGCGGTGTTGATCTTCAGCCTTGCCCTGATGGTGCTCACGCTTGCCGGCATCGCGGCCGGGCAAGGCACGCTCGTCCCTGCGCTTGACGGTGCCTTGCCCGCACAGGAAACTCCCGATGCCTGGTCGCAGCTGGGGCAGCTCACCGCCCAGCTGGTTGCCATGGCGCATTTGGGCACCATCGACACTGTGGTCCAGGGCGCGCTGCCCTTCTTTGGAACGATCCGCGGGGAGGGGCTGGCCCATGCGGTTCCCGTGACATTGCTGCTGGCCAGCGTGTTGTGCGTCTATTTCGGCAGCCGCCTCGCCGAACGGAGAATTCCCTCTGCAGGCAGGCCCCAGCTCCTGCTCCAATCTGTGGTTACCGGTGTGGTGTATTCCCTGCTGATCAACGGTGTGGCGGCAGCGGCTGCCGTCCGCTTTCCCGTCACTGACGCGTTCACCGTCGAGCCCATTTCCGCCGAGGATCCGTGGTCGGCCTTCGTGGCGTTCCTCCTCGGCGCGGGGGTGTCCGCGGTGTCACGGAACAGCGTCCTTGCCCGCCGCACTCCTCCCGTCCATCCGGTGCGCCTTCTTGGCATCCTGAACCTGCCCCTGGCCGCCGTCGCGGTGCATGCATCCCTCTTTGCTTTGGCCGCCGTTCCTGCGGCATGGATCACCGCCGCCGTGTCCGGGGGTTGGACCGCCCTGCTGTCCGGTCCCCTGTGGATCGGCAATGCGGTGGGCTACAGCCTCGTGACCGGGCATCTCGGGGGCCTGCGCGTTTTGGTGGAAACATCGCAGATCCTGGGCGGCCAGGAGAGCCGGAGCGAGGATCACACGGTGTACGGATTCGGCGCTGACGTCGCCGGCAGCGCCGTGGCAGGCGTGGCCTGGGCCGCCCTGGTGCTGGCCTTGGCCTGCACGCTTGCTACCGGCATTGCTGTCCTGGTTCGCCGGGGACAGGTGGCCTCATCCAACCTCCTGTCCTGGATTCCTGTGCCCGCAGGCTTCCTTGTCCTGGGGCTGCTGCTGATGCCGCTCCTGACCGCGCAGGCGGGCTTTGACGTCCCGGGCCTCGCTGCAGGGCAATACCTTCTCGCCCCGGCCTGGTGGTCGCCCGTGGTCTTCCTCGCCTGGGGGCTGCTGGTGGAAGTGTGCGCCCGCTTCCTCGCCCCGCACTTGCTGCCGTTGATGCCGGCCGGACTGCAGCGGCTGGTCCGCGCATTCCCGCCCGCCCCCGCCCCCGCAGCCTCGCCCTCCGGCCCGGCGTCCTCCGGCTCGGCGTCCTCCGGCGGGGAAGTGGCACTTGCAACCGCTTCCGGGAACGGAACCGGGATTGGTTCCGCTCCGCCACCCGCCCCGGCCCGGGAGCTGTCGGCCGGGGGAAAGAAGCACGCCCTAGTGGCGCTGGCCGTCGTCGGCAGTGTCATTGTGCTCGCCGTCGGTTCGGTGGTGGCGGTCAACGCGGTCAAGGCCGGCCCGGACAAGCTGGTGGGGGAATACGTTCAGGCCCTGGTGGACGGAGATGCCGAAAAGGCGCTTGCCATTCTGGATCCGGACATTCCCAATGAGGAGAGGTCCCTCCTGACCAACGAGGTCTACGGCGCGGCGGAGAACCGCATCGAGGGCTTCTCGGTGCTGTCCAGCAAGGTCTCCGGTGACTCAGCGGTGGTGCACGTCGAGCTCAGGCAGGGCGGGCGACGGCACGAGCAGGCGTTCAGTCTCTACAAGAACCGGCCGGAATTCCTGGACGACCACTGGAAGCTCGGCACCATCCCGTTGCAGCGGGTCGCCATTTCCGCCGACGCGGCTGTGCCGACCCTCGCCATTAACGGTGTCGCCGTGCCAACTGGGCAGGAGGACCCGAACGCGTTCGCCACATACTTCAGCGTGCCGGCCTTCCCGGGCTCCTACTCCGTCGGTCTTCCTGAAGGCGAAAAGTATCTCGCCGCCGCTCAACAGGAAGTGCTCGTAGCCATCGGGTCCGCACCCCAGTCTGCAGACGATGCGAAGCTCACGGTGACGGCGTCGGAGCAACTCCGGGCCGAGACATCACGGCAGGTCGACGCCGCATTGGCTGCCTGCGCGAAATCCACGGAGATGGATCCGCAGGGCTGCCCGTTTTCACGCTTTGCCTTTGGAGATGTCCGGAACGTGAAGTGGTCCATCACCTCCGAACCTGACTACACGATGCAACGGTCCTTCGACGGCACGTGGCGGCTCAGCGGCGGCACGCCTGGCGAAGCCTCCGTGGCGTACGAGCGGAATGCATCCTTCAGTAAGACCAGTCCTGAGTGGGAGAAGGAGACGGACCAGATGGATTTCTACGTCCGGGGCACCGTCTCGATAGCGTCGGACAAGGTGCAGGTGAAGCTCTCAGCGTACTGACGTGCCGTTATCCACATACGGGCCGCCGCGGCTGACGCCCGAGTCAGCACCGCGGTAGCCTCAAACCAGCTCATGAATCGCGGAAACCCTCTGCGATGCACTAGGATAGGGAAGTCTGTGCTGCGTCCTCCCTCCAATTTGGAGAAGGGCATGCACAGCACCGCAAATGAACCTCCTGTTACGGAAATGCCGTAACCGCTTAGCCCAAAGGAGGTGGGTTCACATATGCGTCCTTACGAATTGATGGTAATCATCGACCCCGAGGTCGAAGAGCGTACCGTAGAGCCGTCGCTTCAGAAGTTCCTGAATGTCATCACCAACGATGGTGGAACCATCGAAAAGGTTGACATCTGGGGCCGCCGTCGCCTCGCTTACGACATCAAGAAGAAGTCCGAAGGTATCTACGCCGTGGTGAACTTCACCGCCAAGCCGGAAACCGCCAAGGAACTTGACCGCCAGCTGGGTCTCAACGAGACCATCATGCGCACCAAGATCACCCGCCCCGAAGAGCAGAAGGTCGTTGCTGAGTAATTTCAGCACCCGGCTTTCATTCTTTACCCCGCAGGAACGAACAAGGAGGCAGTAGATGGCAGGCGAAACCACTATTACGGTCATCGGTAATCTCACCAATGACCCCGAACTGAGGTTCACACCGTCAGGTTCGGCAGTAGCGAACTTCACCATCGCTTCCACGCCTCGCACCTTCGACCGCCAGTCCAATGAGTGGAAGGACGGGGAAACCCTGTTCCTCCGCGCATCGGTATGGCGCGAAGCGGCCGAAAACGTCGCCGAGTCCCTGACAAAGGGCATGCGCGTGATCGTCAACGGCCGGCTGAAGAGCCGTTCCTACGAAACAAAAGAAGGCGAGAAGCGCACCGTTATCGAGCTCGAAGTCGATGAAATCGGCCCGAGCCTGCGCTACGCCAACGCCAAGGTCAACCGCACCCAGCGCTCCGGCGGTCAGGGTGGCCAGGGTGGCTTCGGCGGAGGCAACAGCGGCGGTGGATTCGGTGGCGGCCAGGGTGGAAACCAGGGCGGCAATACCGGAGGAACCTGGGGCGGCAACCAGCCCGCAGCGCAGGAAGACCCCTGGGCCACGCCCGGGGTCAGCAGTGCAGGCGGAGGCTGGGGCAACGGCCCGGATTCCGAACCTCCCTTCTAAAACAACACATTAAAGGCCCGACGCCGGGACCGCCCGGGTGCCATAAGGCACCGAGGTGACTGCCGCCGTCGGACCACCACCATCCCGTGGATCAACATCCACGGGCTCCATAGAATAGGAGCTCCACGATGGCTAAGGCTGAACTCCGTAAGCCCAAACCAAAGTCCAACCCCTTGAAGGCCGCTGACATCACCGTCATCGACTACAAGGACGTAGCATTGCTGCGCAAGTTCATCTCCGACCGCGGAAAGATCCGCGCCCGTCGCGTCACTGGCGTCACGGTGCAGGAACAGCGCAAGATCGCCCAGGCAATCAAGAACGCCCGCGAAGTTGCTCTGCTGCCTTACTCCGGCGCTGGCCGCGGCTAAGGAAGGGATTAACTAACATGGCAAAGCTCATTCTGACCCACGAAGTCACCGGTCTCGGTGCTGCTGGCGACGTCATCGAGGTCAAGGACGGTTACGCACGTAACTTCCTGCTGCCCCGCGGCTTCGCTCTGACCTGGACCAAGGGTGGCGAGAAGCAGGTTGAGTCCATCAAGGCTGCCCGCGTCGCCCGCGAGCACGCTTCCCTGGAAGATGCTCAGAAGCAGGCCGCCGCTCTGTCCGCTAAGCCGGTCAAGCTGGTTGTCAAGGCTGGCGAAAGCGGCCGCCTGTTCGGCACGGTCAAGCAGGCCGACGTTGCTGACGCTGTTGAGGCCGCTGGCCTTGGCCGCATCGACAAGCGCAAGGTTGAACTGCCGACGCACATCAAGTCGGTTGGTTCCTACCAGGCCAACGTCCGTCTGCACGACGACGTTGCCGCTGTGATCGAACTCGACGTAGTCGCAGGCAAGTAGTCTTTCCGGCGTCCCACGCCTGATTGCTGCGCAGTCCTGAACTGCTGACGGCCCCCGCTGTCGGATTCCTCCGGGAATCTGGCGGCGGGGGCTTTCGCGTTAAGCTGCTGGCACTCAGGGCTGGTGGACCACAGTCGTGTAATAGCGGTAACCGGCGCGGATCAGCGCGGCGAGGGCATCTTCGTCGATGTCCTCGAGATTGTTGACATAGACGCAGCCGGCGCCGACTTTGTGCTTGCCCAGCCGGGCGAGCAACTCGGCGGCCTCCGGTGCGGCGCTGAGGCCGTACAGGGAGAGGCTGGCTTTGCGCGGCGAGAACCCGACCGCCGCGGAGTCCCCTTCGCGGCCGCTGTCGTACTTGTAGTGGTACCGGCCGAATCCCACGATCGTCGGACCCCACATCTCGGGCTCTTCGCCGGTCAGCTCTGCCATGAGCTCTCGGAGTCGGAGCGCGTCCCGGCGCCGGACAGGGTGGTCCACGGCGGCCAGGAAGTCATCCGGCGAGGCGCCCGTCACCTGCGTCTTGTTTTCTGCCATGGACGCAGTGTACGTCCGTCTCTGCAGGTACGGGCTGAGAGCCTTTGAACTTCTGAGCCGGAATAAACGCCGGAGCGCCCGGGTTGACAGGGGTAGATGCAAACGCATGTACTGTCCAAAGCAGTCGACCCTGAGGAGATCGCCGTGGAAACCCGCCGCATAACCGTTCTGTCCGCTGGCCTGGGAGTGCCGTCGTCGAGCCGGCTGCTGGCCGACCAGTTGGCAGATGGGGCCACGCGGAAGCTGTCCGCGGCCGGCTACGCCGTCACCGTCGATGTGGTGGAACTGCGTGACCTGGCCGTGGACGTAGCCAACAACTTCGTCACCGGCTACGCGGGCCCCCGCCTCGCCGAGGTCATCGCCGGAGTGGAGGCGTCGGACGGCATCATCGCCGTGAGCCCGGTCTTCAGCGCCTCGTACAGCGGGCTCTTCAAGTCCTTCATCGACGTGCTGGACCCCAAGTCGCTCGACGGAAAGGCCGTGCTGCTCGCTGCCACGGGCGGAACCGACCGCCACCAGATGGTGCTCGACTACGCCATGCGCCCGCTCTTCAGCTACCTGCGGGCCCGTGTGGCCGCGACGGCCGTTTTCGCCGGCCCCCAGGACTGGGGAAACACGGACGACGGCGGAACTCCGCTTTCGGACCGAATCGAGCGTGCGGCGGGTGAGTTTGTCCACCTTCTCGACGGTGTGCAGCCCGGCAGTAAACAGCCGTCCTTGGAGTCCCAGCCGTTTGAACAGTTGCTGGCCGGAATCACCGCGGGGAACTGAGGGGCGCCCCCGCGAACTATTCCCGGCAGCCGCTCGTTGTGCGGGACATGAAATGTCCTGTGGATTCTGTTGACCTGATCATGAGCGAACGCAGCGGTGTGGAGATTGACTACTGCCCCCAGTGCCGCGGGGTATGGCTTGACCGCGGCGAGCTGGACAAGATCATCGACCGCGCGGACTCGTTCGGGGGAGCCGCGGCGACTTCGCCGGCCGCCCCGCCGGCTCCGGGCATGGTCCCGCCGCCCCTGTATCCGAATCACGACCTGCGGCGGGAGCAGCCCCGCTACGACAAACCGCGGTATGACAAGCCGCAGTATGACAAGCCGCAATATGACGACCGCGGCCACGGCAAGGGCTATGACCGCGACTACGACCGGCGCCGGCCGAAGAAGAAGGAAGGCTGGCTGGGCGACCTCTTCGACTTCTAAGGGGCGCCCGACTGATTAGCGCCGGACTGGCTAATCGTCCAGCAGGGCGATGAACTCGCGTGCCTGCTTCATGGTGATGTCCGAGTGCTTTGTGAGGGCGGTGGCGGCGGCCTCGGTGTTGCCGCTCTTGGCCAGGGTGCGGATGCGGCCGTAGATCTCGTCATTGAGCATGTTGCTGCTGACCTCGCGTGTGACATCACCCTTGCTGGCGATCGCCCGGTACCGGTAGGGGAACCGCTGGGGAGTTTCGTCGTCGGCTTCCGGTTCGCTGGGCGCAGCCGGTTCGGCACGGTAGGGCTGCGGGTGGGCGGCCAGCGCGGCCACGGCGTCCCGGGAGGCACGGAGCCCGAGTCCGGAAACCTCGTAGTAGAGCTTGATGGCAGCCATGGCCTGGCCCTGGGCGATCAGGGCATAGAGCCTCCGGTGCTCGTCCTCGGAAAGCCTTGCCGCAGCCACTTTGGCCAGGTCAGCGGATTCCGGCGGAGCCTGGGCGGGACCGCCGGCGGGCCGCTGCCGCCGGCTCCATGCGCGAGCGGCCAGTGTCACGGCGACGGTGACGGCCACTAGGATCAGGAGGGGGATCACAAGCGATTCCATGGTTCTAAAGCCGATCTACATATTGCTTGGCGGTTAAGAGGTCCGAACGGGTTGCCTGGCGCAGGAGCCTGATTGCCTGGATCTTTTGCCCGTTGCGCACCATTGACTGCAGCTGGATCGCCAGCTGGGGGTTGAGCTGGCCGCCGGGCAAAACAGCGCCGTGGGAGGCCTGGGCGAGGACTGCATCCCGGGCGTGATCCTGCTGCTGGGTATGTTGCTGTTCGTTCTGGCTGGGACGCGTAGCCGCGTCAACGCGGGCACGCGCCGCGGTTGCCGCCTGGACTTGGGCGGCATAGTGCGCCTGTGACCGCATGGCGAGATCCAGCTGATAGCGTTCCGCCTCCGACATCCCGGAATCGCGTGGCCTCAGCGCGGTGGACAGGGCCCACAGGACCGCAACGAGAACGAGGACAGGCAGTATGACTATCAGTGCGTCGCCCATATCTAGAGCTTAGGCCAGTTAAGTGTTATCCACAGCATATGCAGGAACACGTATGCGGCGCCCGAACCGGGCCGCTGCTGACGCTGGCCGCATGAAGCACCGCGGGAGCGGCCCAGGACAGGCAGGAATTGCCCGGCCGGGTCGGCGAGATTGATCACACTGCGGGCATATTCCAAGCCAAAAACCCTCAACCTACCGGCCGGTATCCCCAATGCGCCGCTTTTGCCTGTGGATGAACGTTCAAGAAAAAAATATTGAGTCCACAGCCTCCCGAGGACGTTTCCGCAGGTCAGACGGCATATAGGCTGGAAAGAAATTTGTTATCCACACCTCCGCCCACAGACTGTGCACAAGCAGGGAGGCATTGTGCACAGGTTATCCACAGAGGTGCAAAACTCGCCGCTTTGTGTGTTGCCCGGCGGGCGCTAACGTAGCGGAGACACCGATTCAGGACATGCGCGCCACATCAGCCAACCGGACTGGGGACCCCCTTTTAGGGGCCTTTGCGGGTGGGCTGTGCCCTGTGGAAAACCTGTGGATGAGGCGTCGCCTTGGACTCGCGGCCTCCGCGGAAATTGTCGGGGCCGGCTGGTAGATATTGCCTTAGCCGGCGCAGCAGCTTCCGCGGCGAGACGCATCCAAACGGCACAGGCAGACTTGCCGCAGGCCTCCTGAGGGGCTGCGGACACAATGGAGGACGGCAGTTTTGTCAGTTACGCACCTGGACTCAATCGAGAGCACCCGTACCGAGGGCAGCCGCAAACCTCCGCAGGACATTCCGGCCGAGCAGTCCGTCCTCGGCGGCATGATGCTCTCCAAGGACGCCATTGCCGATGTCGTGGAGATCCTTCGGGGCCAGGACTTCTACCGTCCCGCCCACGAGACCATCTACGAGGCGGTGATCGACCTCTACGGCCGCGGCGAACCCGCCGATGCGGTAACCGTTTCGGACGAGCTCACCAAGCGCGGTGAGATCAACAGGATCGGCGGACCCGCCTACCTGCACGAGCTCATCCAGACGGTTCCCACAGCGGCAAACGCAGGCTACTACGCCGAAATCGTGGCCGAGCGCGCCGTTCTCAGGCGGCTGGTGAACGCCGGCACCAAGATCGTGCAGCTGGGTTACGGCCAGGACGGCGAAGTCGAGGACCTCGTCAACCAGGCCCAGGCGGAGGTCTATGCCGTCGCCGAGCGCCGGACCGCGGAGGACTACGTGGTCTTGAAGGACGTCATGGAGTCCACCGTGGACGAGATTGAGGCCTCCGGCCACCGCGGCGAAGGCATGGTGGGCGTTCCGACCGGCTTCTACGAGCTGGACGAACTGACGCACGGCCTGCACCCCGGCCAGATGATCGTCATAGCCGCGCGCCCCGCCGTGGGAAAGTCCACCTTCGCTCTGGATTTCGCGCGTTCCGCCGCCATCAAGAACAATCTCGCCACCGTCATGTTCTCCCTGGAAATGGGCCGCAACGAGATCGCCATGCGCCTCTTGTCGGCCGAGGCCACCATCGGCCTCCAGGACCTCCGCAAGGGCACCATCAAGGATGAGCAGTGGTCCAAGATCGCCACCACCATGGGCCGCATGAATGATGCCCCGCTCTTCATTGACGACAGCCCCAATATGTCCCTGATGGAAATCCGGGCCAAGTGCCGCCGGCTGAAACAGCAGCACGACCTGAAACTCGTCATTCTCGATTACCTGCAGCTCATGAGCTCCGGCAAGAAAGTGGAGTCGCGCCAGCAGGAAGTGTCTGAGTTCTCCCGTGCCCTCAAGCTGCTGGCCAAGGAGTTGCAGGTCCCTGTCATTGCCCTGTCCCAGCTGAACCGTGGTTCCGAGCAGCGCCAGGACAAGCGGCCCATGGTCTCGGACCTCCGCGAATCCGGATCAATCGAGCAGGACGCCGACATGGTCATCCTCCTGCACCGCGAGGATGTCTACGACAAGGAGTCACCGCGTGCCGGCGAAGCGGACATCCTTATCGCCAAGCACCGTAACGGCCCCACCAAGGACATCGTGGTGGCCTTCCAGGGCCACTACTCCCGTTTCGCCAACATGGCAGCAGACGCTGGCGGCGGCGGCTTCTAACCGGCCGCTTGCTGCCCCGCCGGCAGCAGGTGGTTTGGCAGTCGGTTCCCGGGGGCAGCTGCGCGGACCTCCAGGAGGTGGCGCGCATGCGCGTGGAGGCGTTTATCCTCGTCCGAGACCGGGACCCACTGGGGAATCGGAACCGAGTTACCTTCGGCATCCCGGGCCACCATCACTGTGAGGCAGTAGGTGGTCAGGTTAAGCTCGCGGCTCTTGGGGTCCCCTGACCGGACATGTACCGCCACGTGCATGCCTTTGGTGCCCGTGTAGACGAGCCGCGCCTCCACTTCCACCACGTGCCCGATCAACAGCGGACGGTAGAACCGGACGCCGCCGGAAAACACCGCGACGGTGTCCTTGCCGCAGTAGCGCGATGCGCAGACGTAAGCCGCCTCGTCGATCCACTTCATGACGATGCCGCCGTGGACCTTGCCGCCCCAGTTGACATCCGT
This sequence comes from Arthrobacter pascens, assembly GCF_017052465.1. Taxonomy (GTDB): domain Bacteria; phylum Actinomycetota; class Actinomycetes; order Actinomycetales; family Micrococcaceae; genus Arthrobacter; species Arthrobacter pascens. The sequence continues at coordinate 52,325 of NZ_JAFHKT010000151.1, read as the reverse complement.
GGGCGCAGCCATGAACCGGAGCACCACGCGCTCGGCGGTCCCGGCATCGGTATATTCCTGGGCGCTCATGGCTTCCACGATCTGCTCGCGGATCTTGATACGCGCCAGGGCATGGTCGCGCTGCTCCAGCTCCTCCGGGGTGGAGGGTTCAAACTGCTGGACCGGGATGGGCTTGCCGTCCTCGCCCACGGCCACGAAAATCACCATGCACTGGCTCCGCATGGTGGCGGGCCCGCCCTTGGGGTCTCCGGAGGACACCATCGTCCGGATGTGCATGGAGGACCGTCCCGTATAGACGATGGTGGCGGTGACCTCCACCATGTCGCCGCTGTTCACGGGGTCCGCGAAGTGGATGTTCCCAACATAGGCCGTGACGCAGTAGGACTTGGCCCACCCGACGGCGGCGGCGTACGCGGCCTTGTCCACCCACTCCAGGACGGTGCCTGCATCCACGGAGCCGCTGTGGCCGACGTCGGTGGGAGCCGCGAGGAAGCGGAGGGTCACGGAATTGGCGGCGCGTTCGCTCATGCTGTGAGTCTACTGAGCCATTCGGTGACCCAACGAAAACGGCGGCTGCGCACCCAGGGTGCGCAGCCGCCGTCGTCCGATTGAACCGGAGAAGACTTGTCGGGGAGGGGCTAGGCGAGGACGCTCAGCTTGGAGCCCGGCCGGCCAAAGAGGGCGCGGTCCACGGAGAGGCGGCCCGCTCCGGTGAGGGCAACAGCGAGGCCCGCGGCGGCCAGCAGCAGGACCAGTTCGAAGCCGCCGTTTGTGGCGAAGACGCCGGCGGGGGCGTGCACCAGGAAGAAGGCGCCGAGCATGTTCAGCGCCAGGAGGGCGGAAAAGACGCGGGTCAGCACGCCCAGGATCAGCGCGACGCCGCCGACCAGTTCCAGCGTGGCGATGACGGGAGCCACTGCCTCGGCCGCGGGAACACCCATCTTCGAGAAGGCGGCCTGGGTCCCGGCGATCGTGAATTCGTTGAATTTCTGCCAGCCATGGGCGGCGAACAGGAATCCTGCAACAACGCGCAGGACGGTCAATGCGGTAGTGGTCAGGGTGGACTGGTTCATGGGGATCACCGTTCGTGTCGGTTGCATTGGGTCTGGTGGTCGGACGATGCGATCGCCGCCGTGATGCTTCCCTTCCACTGTCCCGCACAATTGGTTGAAGTGTCAAGTAATTGTGATGATGCGCACGCTAGGCTAAAACCGTGCCTGATTCCCCTGCCGCTGCCGTGCCGGCCGTCAAACCTGCCAGCCATGCCCGCGACATCCTGCGCCTCGCCGTTCCGGCCTTCGGCGCGCTGATCGCCGAGCCGCTCTTCCTGCTCGCCGACTCCGCCATCGTCGGCCACCTGGGCGTCGCCCAGCTGGCCGGCGTCGGACTCGCATCCGCTGTGCTGCATACGGCGGTTGGGCTGATGGTGTTCCTCGCCTACTCCACCACACCCGCAGTGGCCCGGGCGGTGGGCGACGGCCAGTTTGGCAAGGCCCTCGCCGCCGGGCGCGACGGCGTCTGGCTCGCGCTGCTGCTCGGGATTGTGCTGGCCGTGGCGGGTTTCCTTGCGGCCGAGCCCCTGGTGGGCCTGATGGGTGCCGGTGGTGACGTCCGGTCCTTCGCCGTGGACTATCTGCGCTGGTCCATGCCCGGGCTGGTGGCCATGCTGTTGATCTTCGCCGGAACAGGTGTGCTGCGTGGACTGCAGGACACGCGCACCCCTCTGGTGGTGGCCACTGCCGGCTTCAGCCTGAACGTCGTGCTGAATCTTGTGCTGGTCTACGGGCTGGGCTGGTCGGTGGCGGGATCGGCCGCAGGCACCAGCATTGCGCAGTGGGCCATGGCAGCGGTTTACCTGGTCATGGTGCAGCGCAATGCCCGGCGCCATGGGGTTTCCCTGCTGCCCGACTGGCGGGGGATCCGGGCGCTGACCAAGGTGGGCTCCTGGCTGATGCTCCGGACCCTCAGCCTGCGCATCGCCATCCTGGCCACGGTGCTGGTGGTCACCGGCCAGGGCGCGGTAAACCTCGCAGCGCACCAGTTGGCAATGACCGTGTTCACCTTCCTTGCCTTCGCGCTGGATGCCCTGGCGATCGCCGCCCAGGCCCTCATCGGCAAGGAGTTGGGCGCCTCCAACCCGGAGAACGCGCGGTTGCTGACCCGCACCATGATCCGCTGGGGCACCGGCTTTGGCGTGGTGACGGGCGCGCTGCTCGCGGCTGCGGCGCCCTTCACCGGTGCGCTGTTCACCTCCGACCCCGGCGTGCAGTCCGTGCTGACGCTCGCCCTTTGGGCCCTGGCCGCCGGGCAGCCGATCGCCGGTTACGTGTTCGTCCTCGACGGCGTGCTGATCGGCGCAGGTGACGCGAAGTACCTGGCGGTTGCCGGCGTCGTGAACCTGGCGGCATACCTGCCGCTGCTCCTCGCAGTTCCTCTCGCCGGGACAGCCGGCGCGGCGGCACTGGTGTGGGTGTGGGTTGCCTTTTCGCTGGGTTACATGCTGGCCCGCGCCGTGACTTTGGGGCTGAGGGCGAGGACGGACCGCTGGATGGTGCTCGGTTCCTGACGTCCGTTTCCCTCATTGACGAAGCACCAGGTTCGACGCCGCACCCGGCCGCACTAAACTGGAGCGGTGACTTTCCCCGTGAACCCTGCCGAGCCTGCCCCTGCGGCTGCCCATCAAGCGGAGCTGTGGAAGCCTGTGCTGCTCCGGGCGGTGGCCGCCCTGGTGTTCGGTGCCGTGACCATTTTTTGGGCGGCCCCGTCAGTGGCGGGCATGGGATTGGCCGGAGGGCTGTACTTCCTGGCCACCGGCGCTGCGCTTTTCCGGGGTATCCCGCGGGCTGGCCTCCGCCGCGACGAGTCGCCCGGCCGGGCCATGTCGGCGGCGGCCTCCATCCTCATCGGCGCGGGCGTCACGGTGATGATCCTGCAGGGGAGCCTGCTGTTCGGCGTCATCGCGGCGCTCGGAATCGGCCTGCTCGCCGCAGTGGAGCTGTACCTCGGCTGGCGTTTCCGGGGCCGGCACGTCCTCGGCCGGGACTGGCTCGCCTCGGGCGTCATCGGACTGGGAACGGCGGTCGCCCTGCCGTTCTTCATCCCGCTCGGCCCGCACGCCCTGCTGGGGGTGGCCGGCGGAGGTGCCATAATCTCCGGCGTGCTCTGGATCCTTGCAGGCCTTTCGCTCAGGCACGATGCGCGGACGGGCACCGCGAAGGCCGTAAACTAGAAGGCAAGGGTTCTACTCCTTGTAGAATAAATACACATCACCACGGGCCGGCCTGACTGTCGCCGCCCGCATGAGAGGACACGCCGTGGCAAACCAGAAACCAGGAGAACCGCGCAATATGCGGACCTCGGTTAAGGGACCGCTGATGTTCTCCGCCTTCTGGGCCGTGGTGGCGTTCTTCGCGGTGCTGATCTTCGCTTCCGGCGGCAGTTCCCGGGTCCCGCGCTTCGACCTCGCCTTCACCGGCGCCGGCATTGCCTTCATCGTCACGCTTGTCATCGCGGCCATGCTGTCCATGAGCTACAAGGACAACGCCGCACACCTGGGCAAGGGTTCCGGCGTGAACCTCAGCTCGGCCAAGCGGCCCACGCACGGCTTTGGCGGCGGCCGGCCCCAGACGCCTCCGGAGGCTTCCGGCCCCGCTGACGAATCAACGCCCGACGGCGGCAAGCCCTAGCGTCTGTCTGCCCACCTGCGGCTTACCCACCTGCGGCGCGGCGGGCTCGATACGCCGCCACGTGCGCGCGGTTGGCGCAGTTTCCTGTGTCGCAGTACCTCTTTGACCGGTTGCGGCTGAGGTCCAGCACCACGGCGTCGCAGTCGTCCGCCGCGCAGACCAGCATGCGGTCCATTTCCTTGCTGCGGATCACATCCACGAGTGCCATCGCGGCTTCGGTGCCCATCCGGTCCGCCAGCGGGGCGTCGCGGGTAGTGGCGTGAAGGTGCCAGTCCCACTCGTCGTGCTTGAGCAGCTGCGGGAGGGCGCGGGCTTCGCGCAGGAGCCGGTTGACTCCTTCCACGGCCGTATCCTCGTCGGCGGTCCACAGGCCCGCGAGCTCCGCCCTTAGGGCGTGGACGCTGGCCAGTTCCGCCGCGTCCCGGGTCCGCGATCCGCTGAAGCCCTCGGCCTCGAGGAACCGGTCGAGGTCGGCCACGGTGGCCAGCTTTTCCTCCCCGTTCGCCGCGCTGTTGATGAGGTTCACCACGGTGCGCAACGCAACCTCTGTGTCAGGGGCAAAGACCATCTTGACTCCTTACTTGGCCCGGCGTAATGTCATGACCAATACCCCACTTTACTCCTGACAGGAGAATGCCGTGTCTGCAGCCAGCAACCACGCCAACATGCCACCCCGGGCCGGGACGGACTCTCCTGCGGCGTCCCCTTCGACCGCTTCGGCGCGGGGTTTCCTGGCGTCCGGCCTGGGGGTTGCCCTCTTTTCCTCTGCCGTGTTCGGGCTTTCGGGCTCCTTTGCCAAGGCACTCCTGGAAACGGGCTGGACCCCGGGCGCGGCTGTGACGGCCCGGCTGACCGGCGCTGCGCTTATCCTGGCGGTCCCCGCCGTTCCAGCCCTTCGCGGGCGCTGGCACCAGCTGAGGACGAACTGGCTGACCATCGTGCTGTTCGGCCTGATCGGTGTGGCGGCCTGCCAGCTGTTCTACTTCAACGCGGTTTCCCTGCTCTCAGTGGGCGTTGCGCTCCTGCTGGAGTACCTCGCCCCGATCCTGATCGTGCTGTGGCTCTGGGGGGCCGGCAGGAAGCGTCCGCGGCCGCTGACGATCGCCGGGGCACTGTTGTCGCTGGGCGGCCTGGTCCTGGTCCTCGACCTGACCGGCGCGGTGAAAGTGGACTTCGTAGGCGTGCTGTGGGGCCTTGCGGCGGCCGTCTGCCTGGCCATCTACTTCTTCATCACGGCCAAGGAAAACGACACCCTTCCGCCGATCGTCCTTGCCTCGGGCGGACTCCTGGTGGGTGCTGTGGTGATGTGGCTGGCGGCAGCCACCGGCATCCTTCCCATGGCCTTCAGCACCGCTGACACCGAACTTGGGCCATGGACCACGCCCTGGTGGGTTTCGCTGGCCGGACTCGTGGTCCTTTCCACTGTCCTGGCCTACGTTGCCGGAATCAGGGCCGCCCGCGCCCTGGGCTCCAAGGTGGCCTCCTTCGTATCGCTGACCGAGGTGCTGTTCGCGGTGATCTGGGCGTGGCTGCTGCTGGGAGAACTCCCGGTGGCCATCCAGCTCGTCGGCGGCGGGCTTATCGTGGGCGGTGTTGTGCTGGTCAGGCTGGACGAGCTGAGGGGGCCGGGGAGGCGAACGGGACCGCGGACCCGCGTAAGCGCACCGCTGGCCCACGCAAACGACGTCGAACCCGTTCCCTAGGCCAGACGCTGCCGTGCGTCTCAGCAGCGGCTCCTTAAACGCACGGAGGGCCGGGCGCCATGGCGTCCGGCCCTCCGTGTAAATCCCTGCCCTAGCGGGAAGCTTCCTCCTGCTGGGTGGCGTTGCGGGAAGCATGCTTCCCGGCTTCCTCGAGCGCCTGTGCAACCTTGGCAAGGGCGTTGGCGTGCTGGCCTTCCCACTCGCTGCGGAACTTGTCAGCATCCGGCCCCTTCCAGTCGGTGCTCTGGAGGGCACGGGCCAGCATGTTCTTCTGCTTCTCGATCTCAGCTGAACCAGCCTGAAGCTTGGTGCCCAGGTCCTTCAGCTGAGCAATGTCTGCACCCCACATAGCCATTCGATATCTCCTTTAATCAACGGACCCGATCCAGTCGGCATCCCCAGCGGCCTCCGGCTCGTCCGGAAGATCCATTGCCTACAAGCTATCCTCCATGACGAAACGGTGTCGATGGGCACCGCTCCCCATGCAGTCCTCCCCATGGCTGCGGCGCCCTCCCCGAGAGTGTCCGGAGGGTCGATTTCAGGCGGTCCAGAGCCTAGCATGACCTTATGTGCCGGAACATCCGAACCCTCCACAACTACGAGCCGCACGCGACGTCCGAGGAGGTACACGCCGCCGCGCTCCAGTACGTGCGCAAGATCAGCGGCAGCACCACGCCATCCAAGGCCAACGAGGAAGCCTTCGAACGTGCCGTGCATGAGGTGGCGCACGCGACGCAGCACCTGCTCGATGCCCTCGTGACGCATGCCCCGGCCAAGGACCGGGCCGAGGAAGCCGCAAAGGCGAAGGCCAGGGCTGCCGTCCGCTTCGGCGCCGCCTGAACGGCGGAACGGGGAATCGGGCGGGAATCTACCGGCCGAATCCGCGCAGCCGCAGGGAGTTCGCCACCACGAGCACGGAACTGGCAGCCATGGCCAGGCCCGCGATCATCGGGTTAAGCAGTCCGAGCGCAGCCACCGGAATGCCCACGGCGTTGTAGAAGAACGCCCAGAACAGGTTGGTCTTGATGGTGGCCAGGGTGCGGCGGGACAGCTCGATGGCGGTTGCGACCTGACCGAGGTCGTTGCCCATGACCGTCAGGTCCGCCGCCTCAATGGCCACGTCCGTGCCGGAACCCATCGCGATGCCCAGGTCCGCCTGTGCCAGGGCAGGGGCGTCGTTGACACCGTCGCCGGCCATGGCCACCGTGGCGCCGCCGGCCTGCAGCCGCCGGACCGCGTCCACCTTGCCCTCGGGCAGCACGCCCGCGAAAACGTCCTCCGCCGCGATTCCGACGGCGGCGGCCACGTGGGCGGCCACCGCACCATTGTCCCCGGTCAGCAGGATGGGCCGCAGGCCCAGCCGCCGGAGCCGGCTGATGGCGGCCGCGGAGCCCGGCTTGATCGTGTCCCGCAGAGAGATGATGCCGGCGGGCTCGCCGTCGACGGCGACCCAGATGGCGGTGGCCCCTGAATCCTCAGCGGCTCCCAGTGCGCCGAGCATTGCCGGATCCGGGGACACGCCATTCTCCTGGAGCCAGCCGGTCCGCCCGGCAACGACCGGCCGCTCTTCCACCGTTCCCGCCACTCCGCCGCCGGGAGCGGAACGGAAGCCCACGACGGCGGGGAGCTGGCCGCCGTCGGACACTGCTGCCGCGGGCACGGCAGCGCGCGCGGCAGCAGCAATGGCGTGGGCGATCGGGTGCTCGGAGGCGGCTTCCACGGCACCGGCGAGCCGCAGCACGTCGGCCTCACTGAACGGTTCGAAGGCAACGGTGGAATCGACGGCCAGGTGACCGCTTGTGACGGTGCCCGTCTTGTCCAGCAGGATGGTGTCCGCGGTGCGCGTGTCCTCCAGCACCTGCGGGCCGCGGATCAGGATGCCGAGCTGGGCGCCCCGGCCGGTGCCGGTCAGGAGACCCACCGGGGTGGCCAGGCCCAACGCGCAGGGGCAGGCGATCACCAGCACCGCGACTGCCGCCGTAAACGAGGCGCGCAACTCGGGACCCGTGATGTCCGGACCCGCAAGCAGCAGCCAGACGGCAAAGGTGAGGACTGCGATGGCGAGGACCACGGGGACAAAGACTGCGCTGATGCGGTCGGCGAGGCGCGCGATCGGCGCTTTTCCGGTCTGTGCCTGGGCCACGAGGCGGCCCATCTGGGCCAGCGTCGTTTCCGCTCCGACGCGGGTGGCGCGGACCAGCAGTCGGCCGGAGGTATTGATGGTGGCGCCCGTGACGGGGCTGCCGGGGCCCACTTCAACGGGCACCGCTTCGCCGGTCACGAGGGAGGCGTCGACGGCGGACGAGCCGTCGATGACGACGCCGTCGGTGGCGATCTTCTCGCCCGGGCGCACCACGATGACATCGTCCACGGCCAGCTGATCGGCGGGGATCTTCACTTCGGAGCCGTTGGCCAGGACCGTGGCGTCCTTGGCCCCGAGATTGAGCAGCGCCTTGAGGGCATCGCCTGCCTTTGCCTTGGCGTTCGCTTCGAGGAAGCGGCCCAGCAGCAAGAAGGTGGTGACCACGGCGGCGACCTCGAAGTACAGGCCTCCGGACCCGCTCATCCCTTCCATGCCGGGATGCTCGGTCAGCCGTGGATCGGCGAGGAGCTGCCCGGCCGAGAAGGCATAGGCGGCGATGACGCCGAGGGACACCAGCGTGTCCATGGTGGACGCCAGGTGCCTGGCGTTGATGGCCGCCGCCCGGTGGAACGGCCACGCCGCCCAGGTGACCACCGGGAAAGCCAAGGCAGCGGCAACCCAGCCCCACTTCGGGAACTGGAAGGCCGGAAGCATCGAGATGAGGAAAACCGGAACGGTCAGGAGGGCCGCGGCGATCACGCGGGGCCTGAGTGCTTGGGCGGTGCCGCCGTGGGCCATGTGGTCCTCGTGGCCGCCGTGAGCGACGCCACCGGCGACATGCTCTGCATGCTCGGGCCGTCTGATCGTGGCCTTGTAGCCTGCCGATGCCACTTGGTCTGTTATCTGCTGGTCCGTGATGCCGGCCGGAACCGTGACGTGGGCAGACTCCAGCGGGAGATTAACCGACGCCTGGACACCGTCGAGCTTGCCGAGCTTCTTTTCCACCCGGTTGACACAGGATGCGCAGGTCATCCCCTCGATTTCGAGTTCGATAACCCTGTTGTCGGGTCGGCTGGGCAGTTGGTCGGCGCTCATAGCGGCTCCTGGGCGGCTGTGCGTGGGTGCAGGGAGTGGGCTTTAGGCCTCGTTGGCGACAACGAGGTAGCCGGCTTCGGCTACGGCTTCGCCGATTTCGGACGGGGACAGTTCCTGCGTAGAGGTGATGGTGACCTTGGAGACGCCACCGGCATTGAGATCGATGTCGATCTCCTCGACGCCGTCGAGCGATTCGAGCTCTTCACTGACGGCCGACACGCAGTGTCCGCAGGTCATCCCGGAAACGTGGACGATGGTGGAGATGGTGCTCATTGCTGGCTCCTTGTGATGGGCCGACGCGTGGGCCGGCCGGATGGATGGTTTTGCCGTTACCGCAGCAGGCGCCCAATGGCGTCCGCGGCTTCCTTCACTTTGAGGTCGATCGCCTCGGCCCGCAGGCCGGGATCGGGCTCCGAGGCGGCGCCGATGACGCAGTGGCCGATGTGTTCCTCGACGAGGCCGAGGCTGACCGCATGCAGCGCCTTGGTGACGGCCGCGACCTGGGTCAGGATGTCGATGCAGTACTTGTCCTCCTCCACCATCCGCGCGATTCCCCGCACTTGCCCTTCGATGCGGCGGAGCCTGCGCAAGTAGGCATCCTTGTCCGCGGTATAGCCGTGCTGAGGCGGTGATTCCTCGGTCGCCGACTCTTCGCTGACCGCCGCCGTTGGTCCTTCGGGAGTGCTCATGTCTCCACGCTATACCCCTAGGGGGTATCAGTCAACGGGAGTTCTGCCGCGCTGATGCAGTCGTTGGGCGCCGCGCTACCCGGGCACAAAAAAGCTCCGGAGTGCGTTATTGGGGGATACGCACTCCGGAGCGGTCTTTAGGCAGGCGCTGGATCAACCTGCGAACTCCAGCCTACTTGGGCGTAACGGCGTTCGCCACCACCACGAATAACTACTTTCGCTTTACTTTCGGGACGGCGGAAATGCGGGCATTTCACCCTGAAAGGCCTCATTCCGGCTGTTCTTCGTGGGCGGGCATCTTGAACGGCACCACCAGGACCGGACGGCTTTGATGGTGGGTGAGCCAGGCGGCGACGGAGCCGTTGAGGAGCTCCGTAATGCGGTGCCCGAACCCGCGTTCCGGCGTCCCCACGATGATCATGGGGGCGTTCACCTCCGCCGCGAGCCTTCCGAGTGCCCTCGCCGGATCGCCGGCCAGGGTGCGGAGGGTCCACTCCGTGGGTGTCCCGGGCCGGACGGCGGAGACAATGACGGACTTGAGGTCTTCCGTCACGGACCGGATGTCGTCGTCGTTCTTGTCCGGATGGAGGGAGAGGCGGTGCGTGGAACGCGCCGGATCCCACTCCACGAGGTAGCTGGCCTCGTCCACGTAGGCAAAGAGCAGGGGTGCCGTCAGCTGTTGGGCGAGGGTGACGGCGGTCTGAAGCACTTCGGGATGCTGGCCGGGCACTACGCCGACGAGCAGGGGAGGCGGGCCGCTGAAGCGCTCTGGAGGCATACTCAATTGTGTTCCCCGCGCTGTGGATTGACTAGCCTTTGAGCTGGGCGTTCGTCCGGTAGGGGGTGCACGGAGGGGCTCCGGCCGGCCTGCGGGCTGAATGCTGTGCGTCCCTTGTATCCGGCGTGCCGCGCGCATAGCGTTGAGTCGTAGAGAGGCGGCGGACATGCAGATTTACATGTGGTGGCTTGATCTGGATCTGAAGAGCAAAGAGTGGCTCAGGGAACACCTCCGTGCCGAGGAGCTTCCGCTCTTTGTCATGCAGGGAATCGCAGAAGCCGGGGGCCCGCATCCGGAGACCCCGCAGAGCGTCCTGACCGACGCCGAGTGGGATTTCATCGAGACACAGTCGGAATTTGTGGACTGACGCGCCAGTGGCGCTGCGGTCAGCCCGGTGAACTGACGCTTGCCAGATACGCGGCGGCTTTGTCGCGTCCGATTCAGGGTCACGTCTGGCGTTGTGTCAGAGTCATGCTCCCTGGGGTGCGCCGGCGAGGTCCTGGATTCGTTCAGTTGCTGCCCAGCTGGCGAGCAGGCGGAGTCTTTCATCTGAGGGGGATCCGGGAATGGCGGGGTAGATGATCAGACTGAAGCCAGGATCCATGGCGAGCTCCATGGATTCGTAGGCAAGTTCGAGTTCTCCCACCACCGGGTGGCGGAAGACCTTGATCCCGGCGTGATGACGCCGGACGTTGTGGGCGGCCCAGCGCTTACGGAAGTCTTCGCTGCGCTTGGACAGTTCCCCGACCAGGTCGGCCAGGCGCTTGTCGAAGGGATTGCGCCCGCTCTGCGTGCGCAACAATGCCACGTTGGTGTTGGCTGCCAGCTCCCAGTCGGGGTAGAAGTCCCGGGCCGTGGGATCGAGGAAGATGAACCGGGAGTGGTTGGCAGGCCTCGTGGATCCGCGGTACATCTCCGAGTACAGGGCATAGCCGAGCTGGTTGGCCGCCACGATGTCCATGTAGTGGTTGCCGATGATGGCCGGCGACGTTGTGATGGAGTCGAGCATGAATTGCAGGGTGGGACGGACCGTTCCGCTTTGAAGGGGGCGTTGCCGGGTCCTGGCGGAGGGCCCGGCTGCACGGGCAAGGTTGTAGAGGTGCTCGCGTTCGGAATCGTCAAGCTTCAGCGCCCTGGCGATGGCGTCGAGGACGCTTTCGGAGGTGCCGGCCAGGTTCCCGCGCTCGAGCTTCGTGTAGTAATCCACGCTGACCCCGGCGAGCATGGCCACCTCTTCACGGCGGAGGCCGGGGACCCGGCGTCGGCCGTGCACAAAGGTCAGCCCGGCCATTTCTGGAGTGATCTTGGCCCGTCTCGAGGCGAGGAACTCGCGTACCGCCATCCTGTTGTCCACGCCTCCACGCTACCGCGGAGCGCCGGCCGGCAGCGAGGTACTGCCAGTACCCGGATAAGCAGAGCCCTCGCTGGATATGGCGTGAACCTGTTCCATTGGATCTGAACCTCATCCCACTCTTGAAGGCAGCCCGCGACGCCCGGGCCGCGCCTACCCCAGAACGGAGCCAGCGTGACCGCCGTCCACACCCCGATGACCGCACGTGAACAGACCGTCGGCCGCCCGCTGGCGGCGGTACTCGGCCTGCTGACAATCTTCGGTCCCATCTCCATGGACCTCTATCTGCCCGTCCTTCCAGCCCTCACCGCAGAGCTGCAAAGCACGACCTCAGTTGCCCAGCTGACCATCACGGCCTGCCTGCTCGGCCTGGCAATAGGCCAGATAATCGCCGGTCCCTTGTCGGACCGCTTCGGCCGGCGAACCCCCCTGCTCGTTGGAGTCATCGCGTACACCGTCACATCAGCCCTGTGTGCGCTCAGCCCAACCATCGAAACACTCATAGCCGCGAGGTTCGTACAGGGCCTCGCCGGGGCTGTAGGCATCGTCATCGCCCAAGCCGCTGGCAGGGACGTCTACTCGGGCGGCAAGCTGCTGCGCTTCTATGGCCGCCTGACAGTGCTGGGAGGACTCGCGGCCATCATTGGCCCGGTCATCGGGGGCCAGCTCGCAACCGTCACGGACTGGCGGGGAGTTTTCCTGTTCCTGGCCGCCGTCGGAGTCGCCATCCTCGTGGCATCCCTGGTGGTGTTCCGGGAGACGCTGCCGGCCGACCGACGCGTCACCGGAGGGTTCTCCCATACCCTGAACGACTTCCGCAGGCTCCTTGCTGACCGGGTGTTCGTTGGCGCGGTGCTGATCACAGGCTGCACCTACTCCGCGATCTTCGCCTACCTGAGCGGGGCAACCTACATTCTCCAGGGCGTGTACGGGCTGTCCCCGCAGGGCTATTCCTTCGCGTTCGGCCTGAACTCGCTCGGCTTCGTCATCTTCGGCTTCTTCGCCGGCCGCCTGTCCGAGCGTTGGTCCGAAAGGGGAACCCTCACAATGGGTCTGGCCATGGCCACTTCCGGTGCCCTCGGCCTGCTCGCGACGGCACTCCTGCACCTGCCCCTGAGCGCCATCGTCCTGTCCCTGTTCACGATGGTCAGCGGCGTGGCCGTCACCAGCCCGCCGGCCACCTCGCTGGCGCTCAAGGACTATCCGGACGTCGCAGGCACAGCCTCCTCACTTCTGGGACTGGCCCGGTTCGCTTTTGGCGGGCTAGCCGCACCTTTGGTTGGCATCGGCGGCGCCGACAATGCGGTTCCGTTCGGCATCGTCGCGTTCGTCTCCGCAGCGTCGGCTGCATTCTGCCTCGCACTCGTCGGCAGGCGCCGCGAGGGCCAGGATGTCGAGGGCAGGATCTAGGCCGGCTCGAATACCCGTCCGGGGAGGAAGCAGCAGAACGGCGGCGTTGCTGCACACGATGATGCCTATGCCGGCCCAGGTGAGTGCATTGATCCCTTCGTGCAGTGCGACCGCTCCGATCAATGCGGCGAAGACGGGGTTGATGCTCATCAGGACACCGAACGTGGTGGCGGGGACATGCCTGAGTGTCAGCAGGTCCGCCAGGTACGGCACGACGGACGCGAGCACTCCGGCGCCCACAGCGCACAGCACGGCGAAGCTGCTGGGCGGGCTGCTGCAAAAGATGACGAGCCCGACGGGCAGGAACAGCAGGGCGGAAACGCCCGTCGCGGCTGCAGCTCCCTGGACGCCCGGGATGCGCTCTCCGATGGTGCGGTTGAGGAGGATGTAGGCCGCCCAGGAGCCTGCGGCCAGCAGGCCGAGTCCCACGCCGAGGTAGTCGGTGGAGGCCGACGGCTGGGTGACGGCCACGACGCCGGCCCCGGCAGCGATGGCGCACACGGCAGTGCCCCTGCTGCGGGACCCGGACAGGGCGACGGCGAGGGGACCGAGGAACTCCAGCGTCACACCGAGGCCAAGGCCCACGCGCTGGATGGCCGCGTACAAGCCCAGGTTCATGGTTCCGAAGACGACGGCCAGCAGGAGCACGGGCCACCACTGCGGCCAAGTCAGCGTACGCAGACGCGGCCGCACGAGCGGCAGCAGGACTGCCGCCGCAATGACCTGGCGCACCGCCACGACGCCCACCGGTCCCATGGCGGGGAACGCCAGCGATCCGGTGGCGGCGCCGAGCTGCGTCGACAGGGCGCTGGCAACGAGGGTGGCGGTCCCCTTCTTCCGCTCCGATGGGCCCGTGCTGGATGTGCTCATGAAAAAAGCATGTGCCCGGTCCGGGCGATACGAGAAATGCATAGAAGGGGCTATTCATGCGTTCAATGCATGAATAGGGTGGCAGCATGGGTGTTGAACTTCGCCAGCTGAGGTGCCTGGTTGCGCTAAATGATGCAGGAACGTTCACCGACGCTGCCATAGACCTGAACATGTCCCAGGCGGCGGTCTCGCGGAATGTGGCGGCCCTCGAGGAGACCCTGGGTGTCCGCCTGGTGCAGCGGACCACGCGCAGCGTCCGGCTGACGCCCGCGGGGGAGCGCACCGTGCGTCACGCGCGGCAGGCACTGTCGGTCCTGGAGCTCCTGGAACGTGATGCCCGAACCGGCAGGAACTCGATCCGTATCGGGTATGCCTGGTCCGCACTCGGGAAGCACACGGTCGAGTTCCAGCGCAGGTGGGCCGCGGCTTTCCCGAACATCGAAGTCCTCCTCGTGCGGACGAACAGTTCCACGGCCGGCCTGGCCGAGGGAAGGAGTGATTTCGCGATCCTGCGGCGTGTCCCGGACACCGCGGCCTACGACGTTGTCCTTGTTGGCCTCGAGAAGCGCTATTGCGCTATGGCGGCCGATGATCCCCTGGCCGCGAAACGGTCGGTCTCACTCGCCCAGGTGGCAGGCCGTCCGCTGGCCCTGGATGCACGCACCGGAAGCACCGGACTCGACCTTTGGCCCGACGGTGAACGGCCCCGGCACGTTGTGCAGATTGATGACATTGACGACTGGCTGACTGTCATCGGAAGCGGCCGTGCCCGGGGCATCTCTGCCGAATCAACGGCCCACCAGTACAGGCGCCGGGGCGTCGTCTACCGGCCGGTGCGCGACGCCCCGCCGGTGCCTGTCTACCTGGCGTGGTCCAGAACCGACCCGCCCCGTGAGCGCACAGAGGTCATTGGGCTGCTGGCCGGCCTCTACGCCTGACCTGCCGTCCGGCCGCGGTCTCTTTGCTCACATCCAACCGTGGCGCGGCAGGAACTCCGCCCGGCGCGTCGCATACTGGAACGAAGAGGCCATTTGTGGGGAAAGGGTGGGGGCACGGGCATGAGGACCCTGATGAAGGTCGTGCGGAATGAGTACTTTCCGGCGGCAGCCGTGCTGGTGTTTGTGGTGCTTTTCTGGACCGCGGGTTTGTTCGGTGGCCTGTCGCTGTTGAGCAGGAGCCAGCCGCCCCTCGCGACACTGACCTGGCTGCTTTTCGTCTACGCCGTCGCTGTGCTGTCCCCGCTGGCCGGGCTGCTGGCCGCCGTCGACCTGGTCCGCCGCTGGTGGCGCAAGCGCCGGCGCGGCGCGCTCCGGGCCGCGGCCCGGACGCGGTTCCTGTCCAAGGGCTGAGCTGTCCCGTCCACTGATTGCCGGGAAAAACCATTGCGGCTGCCCGGCCTGAGTGGTTCGATGGGCTTCATGGCTACCCCAGAGACGTACCTCTTAGCGATCGGGACCAAAAAAGGACTCTGGCTGGCGACCAGCCAGGACCGCAGGCAATGGTCCTTCTCCGGCCCGCACTTCCTGATGAGTGAGATCCCGAGTATCGGAATCGACACACGGGACGGCCGAACCCGGATCATGGTGGGGGTGCGCTCCGAACACTGGGGGCCCACCGTCGCCCATTCGGATGATCTCGGCGCCACCTGGACCGAACCGGAACAGGGCGCCATCAAGTTTCCCGAAGGCACCGACGCCGCCGTGGAACGCATTTGGCAGATCCACCCCGATGCCGAGTCGCGGCCCGGCGTGGTGTGGGCAGGTGCCGAGCCGATTTCGGTCTGGAAGTCCACCGACGGCGGCCAGCACTTTGAACTCAACCGTGGACTGTGGGACCACCCGCACCGCAGTGAATGGGGCGCAGGCTACGGCGGCGCCGCCGCGCACTCGATCGTCGTCAACCCGTCCGGAGACAACGTGCATGTGGCCATGAGCACCGGCGGCGTTTACCGTTCACTCGACGGCGGAACGTCCTGGGAGCCCCGAAACAGGGGCATTTCGGCCTACTTCATGCCGGACCCCAACCCGGAATTCGGCCAGTGTGTGCACAAGATCGCCGCGGATGCCGCCGTCGAAGGCCGCCTCTATGCGCAGAACCACCACGGCGTCTACCGCACTGACGACAACGCGGAAAGCTGGCAATCCATTGCCGAGGGCCTGCCCGCCGATTTCGGGTTTGTGATGCTGACCCACCCGCGGAGGGCAGGCACGGCATGGGTGGTTCCGCTAAAGGCCGACGGCGAGCGGATTCCGCCCGAAGGCAAGCTCGCCGTGCACCGCACGGACGACGCCGGCGGAACCTGGAAGCGGCTGGACGCAGGCCTGCCGCAGTCCGAGTTCAACGCCGTGCTCCGTGACGCCGCAGCGGTGGATGCCGCCGAGCCGGTCGGCGTGTACTTCGGCACGCGCGGAGGTGCCGTGTACGCCAGCGCCGACGAGGGCGAAACCTTCGCGGAGGTGGCATCGCACCTGCCGGACGTCCTGTGCGTCCGCGCCGCGGTTGTGGTGGATGCCGCGGTTGTGGCGGATGCTGCGGTGGCGTCGTCCGCATGAGGTCCGTCTGTGGCTGAGATCAGCGTGGTGCTTCCCAGCGTCCTCCAGCCGCTCGCCGGCGGGCAGTCCTTGCTGACTGCGCCCGCCGACGGGACGGTGACTGTGGGCTGGTTGCTCGATGCCGTGACCGGGGACTACCCGGTGCTGGCCAGGCGCCTGCGGGACGAAACCGGTGCCCTCCGCCGCTACGTGAATATTTACGTGAACGGTGACGAGGTCCGTCGTCTGCAAGGCCTGGACACGGAAGTTGCTGGGGGCCAGGAAGTGCTGATCATCCAGTCCGTGGCCGGGGGATAGCTGGCTCAGGCGACGCGCCAAACGCTGCACTCATCGGCATTGATTGCTTTGCGCATGCCCGTGTGATGGTCCATGATCCAGACGACACCGATCCCGGGCGCTGTCTCCTCGACGCTGCCGCGGCGGATGATGACGTCGTCGTAATTGGGGCCCACCGAGAGGCGGGCTTCGATCTCATCCCCGCGGTGGAGCTGGTCCAGGGCGCGGATGCGCCTCGTGTGTGCTTTGGCTTCCTTCAACATGGCATGGCCTCCTGGGCTGGAGCTGGCGCCTGCTATTGCCGGCAAGTCCAGTCTGGCGGGACATTGTTGCGCCTTCGTTTCCTGCCCGTTAGGGCCCGGTTAGTTTCAGGCGCCGGGCCCGTTTCGCGGGGAAAGCGGCTGCCGTCCGCAGGGGCTAGTCAAGGAGGTGTTCGAATGCGTGGTCCAGCGCCGCGCGGACGGACCCCATAAGCGCCGCATGGTCCCCGAGCATGGATGCCGCCAGCCTGGGCCGAACCGAGTTCAGCCTGCCCAGATGGTGGTCGAAAACTGGAAGCAGCACGTCGCCGGCGTCGGCTGGCCCGCCGGCCAGGACCAGCAGCTCCGGGTCCAGCAGTGTGCTCACCACCGCCGCCGCCCGCGCCGTGCGTTCCATGACGACGTCCACAACGTCGACGGCGGCCTGGTCGCCGCGGCGGGCAGCCTCCACCACCATCTCGGCCGTGACGGTCTCCGGGTCACCGGCGCACAGTTCCACGAGGACGCTGTCCTCCGGTGTTGCCGGGCGGTCGCCGGCGATAATCTCGGCAGCGGCGACGGCACCAAGCTCCCGGCACATGCCTCCCACGGCGTCGGTGTTGCCCACGCCCTCGACGAGCTCCAGGAAGCGCATCTCACCCGCTGCCCCCGCGCCGCGGATCAGCCGTCCGCCGAGGCAGATGCCGGCCCCGAGGCGCCATCCGGCAAGCAGGACAATGACGTTGTCCACCCCCCGGGCGGCACCCCGCCAGCGCTCCGCCATCACGGCCAGGTTCGCGTCGTTGTCCACCAGCAGCGGCCAGTCGAAATCCGGCCGCAGCGCCGTGCGCAGGTCCAGGGCTGCCATGCCTGGCAGATAGGACTCAAGGGCCACCGCATGGCCGTCGTCTGTGACCGGGGCCGGAACGGCCATCCCCGCGGCCAGCACCCGGCCGGGATCCCCGCCGGCTTCGGCGAGCAGCTCCTTCATGATCCGCCGGGCAATCATGACCCGCTCGGGCGCGCCGACGTGTTCGTCCCGCCACGGTTCGGTGGCTTCCACCACGATCCGTCCCCGGAGATCGGCCAGGCAGCAGGAAATCTTGGTGGCTCCCAAGTCGATGCCGGCAACCAGCCCCGCACCGGCGTTCAGGGCATACCGGCGCGAGGGCCTGCCGCCGGTGCTCGCCGCCACCTGTATCGCGGTGCGTTCCCCGACCGACGCCGGAGCGTGAGCTGCCCCGGTTTCCGTCACCCAGCCGCGGCCGATCAGTTCGTCGCAGACGGAGTGCACCGTGGGCCGTGACAGGCCGGTAGCCGACATGAGGTCCCCGGCGGTCAGCTCGTCGCCGGACACCAACGCCTGCAGTACGGCTTCCGCGGTGATCCGCCGCAGGACGGGAGCGGTGGCGGCCGTTCGCTTCGGCGACATACTTTCCCCACCCCCTTGACGTCCGGACAAATGCTCTCCCATACTAGCTGGCAGCGGTTTATTAAAGCTATTAATAAACCCCGTCCACGGTTTGGCTTAGAGGCTTCTGGGGTCCTCTGGCCGGACAATTCCCGCACTCACCGAGGAGAGCAATGAAGCAACGCCTCAAATCCGCCTGCAGTGCCACCGCCCTGGCGGTGGCCGTTTCGGCGCTGGGCCTGAGCCCCGCCCTCGCGGAAACAGCCGAGCCGCCCGGTTCGCCCGGAGCCGCCGCCACCTGGACCAAGGGGGACAAGGAGGGCGTCGGCACGTCCCTCAACCCCGCCTCCAAGGTCTGGTACACCCTGACCGAAGGCACCATGAGCGAGGTCTACTACCCTCGGGCCGATACCCCGAATACGCGGGAGCTGCAGTTCGCCGTCAGTGACGGCAGCACCGCCCAGCGCGAGAGTGAGCAGACCACCCGCACCGTTGAACTTGCCGATCCGAAAGCCCTCAGCTACCGCCAGACCACCACGGACAACGCCGGCCGCTGGCGGCTCACCAAGACCTACGTCACCGACCCCCGGCGCTCCACCGTGATGCTTGGCGTCACGTTCGAAGTGCTCGACGGCGGCGACTACCAGCTGTTTGTCCTCTCCGACCCGTCGCTGGCCGGGACCTCCGGCGGCGACTCCGGCAGCGTGTCCGGCGGCGCCCTCCTCGCCTCCGACCTCGCCGACGCAGCCACTCCCGTTGCCACCGCGCTCGTATCCTCCGTGGGGTTCGGCGCCGTCTCCAACGGCTACGTGGGAACCAGCGACGGGTGGACCGACCTCGCCGCGGACGGCCGGCTGGACAACGCGTCCGCCACCGCCGGCCCCGGCAACATTTCCCAGACCGGCCAGATTCCACTGGCAGCAGGCGGGAAGACCGAGTTCTCGCTCGCCCTCGGCTTCGGTGCGGACACAGCCGAGGCACTCGCGACCGCCAAGGCGAGCCTCGGCACCGGCTACAAGAAGGTGAGCAAGAGCTACACGGGGGAGTGGAAGAAGTACCTGAACTCCCTTGACCAGCCCGCCACGTCGCTCACGGGCGCACTGCGCACGCAGTACGACGTTTCCCTCATGACCGTGAAGTCCCACGAGGACAAGACCTTCCCCGGCGCCTTCATCGCCTCGCTGACCATCCCGTGGGGCCAGGCGGCCAGCGCCGAGACCCACCGCGAGGGGTACCACGCCGTCTGGGCGCGGGACATGTACCAGTCGGTCACCGCCCTCCTTGCCGCCGGCGACGAGGAGGCTGCAGCCCGCGGCGTCGAATGGCTGTTCACGTACCAGCAGCAGCCGGACGGCCACTTCCCGCAGACCTCACGTGTGGACGGCACGATCGGCCAGAACGGCATCCAGCTGGATGAAACGGCGTTCCCCATCCTGCTGGCCAACCAGATCGGCCGCACCGACGCCGGCTTCTACCGCAACGAACTCAAGCCCGCAGCCGACTATCTCGTTGCGGCAGGCCCCAAGACACCGCAGGAACGCTGGGAGGAGACCGGCGGCTACTCGACGTCCACGCTGGCCTCCCAGATCGCAGCACTCGCCGCAGCGGCGGATATCGCCGGAAAGAACGGCGACGCCGGTTCCGCCGCCGTTTACCGCGCCACCGCAGACGAGTGGCAGCGCAGCACCGAGAAGTGGATGTTCACCACGAACGGGCCGGTGGGCGACGGCAAGTACTACCTGCGCATCAGCGCCACCGGCAACCCGAACGACGGCGCCACCCGGGACTGGGGGAACGGCGCCGGAGTGCACCCTGAGAATGCCGTCCTGGACGGCGGCTTCCTGGAATTCGTCCGGCTCGGCGTCAAGGCACCGGCGGACCCCCACGTTGCGGACTCTTTGGCCGAGACCGACGCGTCGATCTCCCAGGAGACCCCCGGCGGCCGCATGTGGCACCGCTACACCTACGACGGGTACGGCGAAAAGGCCGACGGCTCGCCCTGGGACGGCACGGGCATCGGCCGTCTTTGGCCCCTCCTCAGCGGTGAACGCGGCGAGTACGCGCTCGCCAACGGCCAGGACGCACTGCCGTACCTGGAGACCATGCACTCCGCGGCCAACGCCGGCTACATGATCCCCGAGCAGGTCTGGGACCGGGACGAGCCCACCTCCTACGGCCACGAACTGGGCCGCAGCACCGGATCGGCGTCGCCGCTCTCCTGGGCCATGGCCCAGTACGTCCGCCTGGCCGCCGGCGTGAAGGCCGGCGCCCCCGTGGAAACGCCACGGAATGTTGCCGCCCGCTACGCCGCCGGAGCCCCGCTCTCGAGCCCGGAACTCTCCGTTACCGCACCGGAGGCGCTGTCGACGGCGGATTCGGCCACCGCCGTCGTCCGCGGAACCACAAGCGCTGCGAAGGTGTACGTGTCCGTGAACGGGACTGCCACGGAAGCGCCGGTAACTGACGGAACGTTCACCCTCGACGTCGCGCTCACCGGGGCCAGGAACAAGATCACCGTCGCGGCGGTCGCGCATGACGGCGGCACCGCCGTCGAGGACCGCACGGTCCTCTACTACGGCAGCCGGATCGGCGCCCTCAGCGACCCTGCGGGCGACGACAACGGCCCCGGAACCTACAGGTACCCGACCAACAGCGCATACGTTCCGGGCGCCTTTGACCTGACCGGAGTGGACGTTTACGACGCCGGCGATGACTACGCGTTCGTCTCCACCGTCGCCGGCGAAGTGACCAACCCCTGGGGCGGCCAGGCCATCTCGCACCAGCGCGTCAATATCTACCTGGGCAAGGGCGAGGGCGGGGCCACCCCGGGACTGCCCGGCACCAACATCAACCTGGAGCATGCCTGGGATTCGGTGATCGTCACGGACGGCCGGTTCGACGGCGCCGGCGTGTACGCACCGGACGGCACGCGCATCTCCGCGGTCTCGCTCCTGGGCGTCCCCGAGGCGCGGCAGATCGTGACCCGCGTGCCCAAGGCGGCCCTCGGCGGGCTGGATCCCGCGACGGCCCGGATGTCCGTGGCCATGTTCGGCAACGCCGAGGCCGGCGAGGGAATCGGCAACGTGCGGCCCGTCTACGACGGCGCCTACTGGGAAGCCGGCGACCCGGCCTGGATCAAGGAATGGCGCTTCGGCGGCGGAGCGGGTGTCTTCGACGGCACCATCCCGTCCCGGGACACGGACACCGGCGATCCCAACGCCTTGGACGTCCTCGTCGGCGAAGGCCAGACGCAGGCAGCCGTGCTGGACTGGCGCGCGGGCTCGCCCGTGGTGGTGCCGATGCTGGGCCTCCAGCCGTAACTGCGGTTCCGGCGACGCTACTCCCTGGCCGTTCAGAATAACGACGCCGGCACCCGCCTTTCCGGGCGGGTGCCGGCGTTGCCGTGGGCAGGGATTGACCCGGGAATCTTCCCGGACAAGACTTTCACTGGGCCCGCAGCCCCTACGCCGCCGACCGGGAGGAACCAGCCATGACCATCGAGGAAACCGAGGAAGAAGCAACCTACCGGGCCGGCAGGGAATGGTTCAAGAGTGCCGTCGTGTACCAGATCTACCCCCGCAGCTTCGCCGATTCCGACGGTGACGGCGTGGGCGATCTCCGGGGGATCATCGGCAAGCTGGACTACCTGCAGAAGCTCGGCGTCGACGTCGTCTGGCTTTCCCCGGTGTACCGCTCGCCGCAGGATGACAACGGCTACGACATCAGCGATTACCGGGACATTGACCCCGTCTTCGGCGGCCTGGAAACCCTGGATGAGCTGCTTGACGGCCTGCACGCCCGCGGCATGAAGCTGGTCATGGACCTCGTGGTCAACCACACCTCCGACGAGCACCCCTGGTTCGCGGAGTCGCGCTCCAGCAAGGACAGCCCGAAGCGGGACTGGTACTGGTGGCGGCCCGCACGGGAAGGGGCGGAGCCCGGCACGGCAGGGGCAGAGCCCAACAACTGGGGTTCCGCATTCTCCGGCTCTGCCTGGGAGTACGACGCCGCGACCGGGGAGTACTACCTCCACCTCTTTTCGAGGAAACAGCCGGACCTCAACTGGGAAAACCCGGAGGTCCGGGCCGCCGTCTACGACATGATGAACTGGTGGCTGGACCGCGGCGTGGACGGCTTCCGGATGGACGTCATCAACTTCATCTCCAAGGACCAGTCCCTGCCGGACGGTCCCCGGGCCGACGGCATGCTGTACGGCGACGGCGGCCCGCACTACATCTGTGGCCCCCGCATCCATGAATTCCTGCAGGAGATGCACCAGGAAGTGTTTGCCGGGCGGGACAAGGACCTGCTCACCGTGGGTGAGATGCCCGGGGTGACGGTGGATGACGCCGTGCTGTTCACCGACCCCGGACGCCGGGAAGTGGACATGGTGTTCCAGTTCGAGCACGTGGCCCTGGACCAGGAGGGCGGCAACAAGTGGCGGCCCAAGAAGCTGTTGCTGACCGACCTGAAGAAATCTCTCGGCCGCTGGCAGGAAGCCCTGGGGGAGCGCGGCTGGAACAGCCTCTATTGGGGCAACCACGACCAGGCCCGGGCCGTCTCCCGCTTCGGGGACGACGGCGAATACCGCGAGCAGTCCGCCAAGATGCTGGCCGCCGTCCTCCACCTGCACCGCGGCACCCCGTACGTGTACCAGGGCGAAGAGCTGGGCATGACGAACATGGCGTTCGGTGCCATCAGCGACTACCGCGACATCGAGGTTCTCAACCACCACCGGGAGGCGACCACCCACCTCGGCCACACCGATGCCGAAGTCCTCGCGGCCCTGGCTCCGCTGAACCGGGACAACGCCCGCACCCCCGTGCAGTGGGATGCCAGCCGCCACGGCGGCTTCACCACGGGCGCGCCGTGGATCGCGGTCAATCCGAACGCCAACACCATCAACGCCGCAGCGCAGGTGGACGATCCCGCCTCAGTCTTCAGTTTCTACCGCCGCGTGATCGCCCTGCGCCACGCCGATCCGGTGGTGGCCTACGGTGACTTCACGATGCTGCTGCCCGACGACGAACACGTCTACGCGTTCCGGCGCTCCCTGCCGGACGCCGAACTGCTGGTCCTGGGCAACTTTTCGGGAACTGAGCAGTCGGCCGGCGTTGACGGCTCCTGGGGCGACGCCGAGCAGGTGCTCGGAAATTACCCGGCAGCGCCCGGCCTCGGGCTGCGGCCCTGGGAAGTGAAGGTGTTCCGCCGGAACCTGTAGCCGGCCCTTCTAAAGGCGGGCCTCAGGGAGCCAGCCTGTCGCCGGGCTTGTGCACGCGGAACCAGCGGTAGCCGTAGCGCCCCAGCTCGACGGTGAACCCGCCGTCGGGCTCCAGGTCTTCATTGCCGCCGTCGAACAGGTCCAAAAGGACCGCGCCCTTGAAGGCCCGGGGCGGGCCGTCCTGCGGCCCGACGTTCCCGCTGACTTTCACGGTATCCTCACCGAAGTTGTGCAGCAGCAGCAGGGTGGCCCCGGCGGAGCTGCAGGTGTGCGCGAAGACCGCCGGCTCAGCCTGGTCGATGACGGCGAAGTCGCCCCAGCCCAGTTCCGGTGACTCGCGGTAGCGCTGGATGAGCGTGGCGATGAAATTCCACAGCGAGCCCGGATCCCGCTTGGCCGCCGCCGCGTTGACCTTCTCCGGGCCGAAGTCCCCGCGCGCCATCGGTTGCACGAGGTCCGAGACCTTGGCGTCCGAGAAGCCGCCGTTCTTTTCGTCGTTCCATTGCATCGGCGTGCGGACGGCGGCACGGCTTTTCTGCCGCAGGTCCTCGCCCATGCCGATTTCTTCGCCGTAATAGAGCACGGGGGTGCCCGGCAGCGAGAACATCAGCGAGTACACCATCCGGATCCGGCCGGCGTCGCCGCCCAGCATGGGCGGCAGCCTGCGCCGGAGGCCCCGGCCGTACACCTGCATGTTCTTCTCCGGGCCGAACGCGGCGAAGACCTCCTCACGCTCGCCGTCACTGAGCTTGTCCAGAGTCAGTTCGTCATGGTTGCGGACAAACATGGCCCACTGGTTGTCCGGATTCAGCGCCGGCCTGGCCTTCAGCGTCTCCGCAAGCGGCCGGGCGTCCCCGCGGGCCAGCGAAAGGTACAGGTGCTGCATGGACATGAAGTCGAACTGCATGTTCAGTTCGTTCCCTTCGGCCCCGCCGAAGTATTCGAGCTGCTCCTTGTACGGCAGGTTCACCTCGCCCAGCAGCACGGCGCTGCCGTTGCGCCGGCCGAGGAAACTGCGCAGGGCAGCCAGGTAGTCGTGCGGATCGATGTTCGCGGCTTCATCCTTCGGCTGCCCGCGGGTCTCCAGGAAAAACGGCACGGCGTCGAGCCGGAATCCCTCCAGCCCCAGCTCCAGCCACAGTCCCATTGCCTTGGCGATCTCGTTCCGGACCTTCGGGTTGGTGACGTTGAGGTCCGGCTGGTGCTCCTTGAACATGTGCAGGTACCACTCGCCGGTGGCGTCGTCCTGGGTCCAAATGGACGTCTGTTCTCCCGGGAACACCACTTCGGAGGAGGTGTCCGGCGGGGTGTCCTTGCGCCACACGTAGTAGTCGCGGTAGGGGTTGTCCACGGACTTCCGTGCCTCCTGGAACCACGGATGCTGGTTTGAGGTGTGGTTGACTACGAAGTCCGCGATCACCCTGATGCCGCGGTCCTTGGCGGTGCGGATGAACTCCACGAGGTCGCCCATGGTGCCCAGCCGGTGGTCGACGCCGAAGAAATCGGTGACGTCATACCCGTCGTCCCGGTCCGGGGTCGGGTAGAAGGGCATGAGCCAGATGCAGCTCACGCCCAGCGCCGCGAGGTAGTCCACGCGCTGGGTGAGTCCGGCGAAGTCGCCGGTGCCGTCGCCGTCGTCGTCGAAAAAAGTCTCGACGTCGAGGCAGTAAATCACGGCGTTCTTCCACCACAGGTCCGAGGTTTCAGCGATTCTCATGCGGTGCGCACCTCCCGGAGCTGGGGCAGCACCTTGTCCGCGAACGCGTCGATGAACGGGGCCTGCTCCTGGCCCACGAAGTGGAGATACAGCTCGTCGAAGCCGAGGCCTGCGTATTCCCCGAGCCACTCGGCATGCTGGTCCAGGCTGGCGGAGACGTTTACCGATTTGCGGAGCTGTTCCTCGCCGACGTCGGTGCTGACCCCGTCGAAATGGGCGGCGGTGGGCAGGTCCCAGGGTATGGGCGGGGCAAAGATATTGGACCTCCACTGGTCCATGGCAATGGCCACGGCATCCTGTTCATCGGGCGCCCAGGACAGGTGGATCTGCAGGATCGCCTTGCCGCGGCCGCCGTTGTCGCGGTAGGCGCTGAGCATCTCCCGGAGCTTGTCATGGGGCTGGTTCACGGTGACCAGGCCGTCCGCCCAGGCGGCGGAGCGTCTGGCCGTCTCCACGCTGATGGCCGGCGCAATGAGCGGCGGCGGGGGCTCCGGAACGTCCCAGATCCGGGCCTGCTCCACCGTCACCAGGCCGTGGTGGGTGACCTCCTCGCCGGCGTGCAGCCGCCGGATGACGTCCACGCATTCCTCGAGCCGCTGCTGCCGGGTCTCCTTCAGCGGCCACGGGTCTCCGGTGATGTGCTCGTTCATGTTCTCCCCGCTGCCCAGGGCCACCCAGAACCGTTCCGGGAACATGGAGGCCAGCGTGGCGGCGGCATGGGCGACGATGGCGGGGTGGTACCGCTGGCCCGGCGCGTTGACCACTCCGAACCGCATCTTGGTGGTTGCCAGTGCCGCCCCCAGCCAGGACCAGGCGAATCCGGAATGCCCCTGCCGGGCGGACCAGGGTTCGATGTGGTCCGAGCACATGGCGGCGTCGAAACCGGCCTCCTCCGCGTGCTGGACATCCTTCAAAAGCTGTCCCGGGCTGATCTGTTCATGCGACGCGTGAAAACCGATGGCTGCCATCGTTAATGTCTACCGGGGCCCGGTGCCAGTGTCGAGGGCTCCAGGGGTGGCGCCTTTGCGGGACCCGGGTAAGAATGGGGCCTATGCAGCTGCCGGTCATGCCCCCCGTTTCTCCGATGCTTGCCAAATCGGTGGCCGCCATCCCGGACGGGGCCATGAGCTACGAGCCTAAGTGGGACGGGTTCCGGTCCATCATCTTCCGCGACGGCGACGACGTGGAGATCGGCAGCCGCAACGAAAAGCCGATGACGCGCTACTTCCCCGAGCTCGTGGAGGCGCTGAAGGCCAACCTGCCGCCAAAATGCGTGCTCGACGGCGAGATCGTGCTGGTGGGTACCTCCGGGGACCGGCTCGACTTCGACGCCCTGCAGCAGCGGATTCACCCGGCGGCGAGCAGGGTCAAGATGCTGGCCGAACAGACGCCGGTGAAGTTCGTGGCCTTCGACCTGCTGGCACTCGGTGACGACGACTTCAGCGGCAGGCCTTTCGCGGAGCGCCGCGCCGCCCTGGAACAGGTCCTGGCCAGCGCCGGCCCGCCGATCCACCTGACCGCCGCCACGCAGGACCGGGAGCTGGCCGGGCGATGGTTCCACCAGTTTGAAGGTGCCGGGCTGGACGGGATCATCGCCAAGCCCCTCAACGGCGTGTACCAACCGGATAAGCGGGTCATGTTCAAGGTCAAGCATGAGCGGACGGCGGACTGCGTCCTGGCCGGATACCGGCTGCACAAGAGCGGCCCGGACGCCATCGGATCGCTGCTGCTGGGTCTGTACAGGCCCGACGGTGAACTCGCCAGCGTGGGCGTGGTGGGCGCCTTTCCGATGCAGCGGCGGAAGGACCTTTTCGAGGAACTGCAGCCGCTCGTCACTGACTTCGACAACCACCCGTGGGCCTGGGCCAAACAGGAGGACGGCACCCGCACCCCGCGCAACGCCGAGGGCAGCCGCTGGAGCGCCGGCAAGGATCTGTCCTTCACGCCGCTGCGTCCCGAACGGGTGCTTGAAGTGAAGTACGACCACATGGAGGGCGAACGGTTCCGCCACACGGCCCAGTTCGTGCGCTGGCGCCCGGACCGCGGGCCGGAGTCGTGCACCTATGAGCAGCTGGAGGAGCCGGTGAAGTTCGACCTCGCCGAGGTGCTGGCAACTTAAACGGGACGGGCCGCCGTCGTGACCTTCTTTGAAGCTAAACCGGCCGCAGAGGCGGCGATTCGCCGTGTCGCGGGGTGTTTAGCGGGCAAACAGGGTCACGACGGCGGGGCGCACCTGGGCCGGTCGGGTGCCAGCCGGGTTACTTGAGGCCGAGCTGCTGGGTGGGAACCTTGAAGGTTTCCTTGGCCGTCAGGGCAGAGACCGCGGCGATGGTGCAGATGACGGCGGTGAAGACGCTGATCTGGACCCAGCCGCCGGGCTTGATGCCGCCCATGGCTGCCACGATCGCCGGCGCGAATCCGGCCATCAGGAAGCCGAGCTGGGTGCCGATGGCCAGGCCGGAGAAGCGGACCTTGGTGCTGAACATCTCGGCGTAGAAGGACGGCCAGACGGCGTTCGAGGCTGCGTAGCCGCAGGAGAAGAAGCCGATGGCGGCCAGGAACATCAGCGGCACGCTGCCCGATTCGAGGCTGAGCAGGAAGACCGGGGTGAGGATGGCGCTGGACAGGGCGCCGTAGATGAAGACGGGCTTGCGGCCGATCCTGTCGGCGAGCCGGCCGAACAGCGGCTGCGTGCCCAGGGCCACGAGGTTGGCGCCGACAACGAGCCACAGGGTGGTGGTGCCGTCCACGCCGGCCACGGTCTTGGCGTAGCTGATGGCGAGGGTGCCAAACACGGTTGAGACGGCGGCAATGAAGGCGCAGCAGATGACGCGCAGGACATCGCGCCAGTGGGTCTTCAGCAGGTCGGCCACGGGCAGCTTGGCGATCTGGGCGGTCTTCTGGGCTTCCTCGAAGGCGGGCGGCTCGTGCAGCGTGCGGCGGATGAAGAACGCCACAATCACCACTACGGCGCTGAGCCAGAACGGGATGCGCCAGCCGATGCCGTACTTGATCTCGTCGGGCAGGGCGAGGACCGGGATGAAGACGAGTGCGGCGAGGATCTGGCCGCCCTGGGTGCCGGTGAGGGTCCAGGAGGTGAAGAAGGAACGGCGGTTGTCCGGGGCGTGCTCCAGGGTCATGGAGGAGGCACCGGCCTGCTCGCCGGCTGCGGAGAGGCCCTGGCAGAGGCGGGCCAGCACCAGCAGGGCCGGGGCCCACCAGCCGACGGTGTTGAAGTCCGGGAGGCAGCCGATCAGGAACGTCGACGCGCCCATGAGCAGCAGCGTGAACATGAGGACCTTGCGCCGGCCCACCCGGTCGCCGAAGTGGCCCAGGATGACGGCGCCGACCGGCCGCGCCACGTAGGCGAAGCCGAAGGTGGCGAAGGACATGATGGCTGCATTCGCGTCAGCATTCGGGAAGAAGACCGTGGGGAAGATCAGGGCGGCGGCGGAGCCGAAGATGAAAAAGTCGTAGTACTCGACGGCGCTGCCGAGGAAGCTGGCAAGGGCTGCCTTCTTCGGGGTCCCGGCCGGGGCAACGGTGCCCGGCTCTGCGGACGGGAGTGTCTGGCTCATGGTGTTCCTTCGGTGTGACGACGTTGTCGCGGATGTATCAGGAGTGGTGCAGCCGCCGTCCGTGGTGGGGAAGGGGCGGCTGGAGGTCCTCGGACCCGGACGAAGTAGCCACATGGTGAGAGCTACTTGTGCGATACAGCAATGATGACTGTGAGGGCAGTCACCTGTCAAGAATCTTATTCACGATCTAGAAATAGCTCTCACATTGTGGCAACATCGAGGTATGAGTGTGAAAGAAGCCACAGGCGGCGACGCCGGCATCCAGTCCCCGGAAGAAGCACCGGCAGAAGGGTCAGTCAATGAGCCGGCCAATGAGCCGGGGGTGCAGGCCAAGCCGGCAAAATCCGCGAAGGGTGACTCCCGGACGGACATGGTGGGCAAGGCCCTGGGCCTGCTCGTACTGCTCGGCGATGAGCCCCGTGGCGCCAGCGCGTCCGACCTCTCCCGCCGGGCGGACCTGCCCTTCAGCACCACCTACCGGCTGCTGGGCTCGCTGACCCGCGACGGATTCGTGGACTACGAGCCGGACGGCCGCCGCTACCACCTGGGCCTGCGCATCTTCCAGCTGGGTCAGCGGGTGTCCAACCACCACGGGTTTGCCGGCACCGCGCTCCCCATCCTGCGCCGCGTCACCGAGCAGTCGGGGGAGGCCACCATCCTGTCTGTGCGGGACGGCATCCACCACCTCACTGTGAACAAGGTGGACGGGCCGCAGACCTTCCGCGTCACCAGCGACCCCGGCCATCTCGGGGCCCTCCACACGACAGCCGTGGGCAAGGCTCTTGTTGCGTTCGCCGAGGATTCCGAGCGGGAACGGCTCCTGGCGGAGCTGCCGCTGGAACCGCTCACGGAAGTTTCCATTACCGACCGCGCCCAGTTCCGCGCCGAAATCGACAAGGTCCGGCGCCAGGGCTATGCCGTCATGGACGAGGAAAACGAGCTCGGCATGCGTGCCGTGGCCGTGCCGGTCTTCAACTCCCAGGGTGTTGCCTTCGCTTCGCTGGCCACCGCCGTTCCCGTGTTCCGGCTCAGTCTGGAGGCACTCGTGGCGCTGGTGCCGTTGCTGCAGGACGCCGCGGCGGAGCTGGCCGCCAGGCTGCCGCAGCGCTGATCTCACGCCCACTCCCTGCTGATTTTGTTCGTATAGAGAACAAGAGTGCATCATATGAACTTTTGTTGTACCGTAATCCCTATCACCTGGCCGGCACGGCGCCTTCCGCGCCCCGCAGGCCGTGTGCCGTTGTCAAAGGAGCCGCACGCATGAGCAATCGAACTGAGTCCTACCTCGTGGGACTGGTCGGCGATGGCGTAATGCCGTCACTCTCTCCCCACATGCATGAACGCGAAGGCGATCTGCAGGGGCTGCGCTACCTGTACCGCCCCATTGATCTCCTGGAGCTGGGCCTTCCCGCCACGTCCATCGGCGACCTGTTGCAGAGCGCCTCCCGGATGGGCTTCAACGGGCTGAACATCACGCACCCGTGCAAGCAGCTGGTCCTTGAGCACCTCGATGAGATCGCCCCCGACGCCGAACGCCTGGGTGCCGTCAACACCGTGGTCATCCAGGACGGCCGCTTTATCGGCCACAACACCGACTTCTCCGGCTTTGCCGCCGCCCTCGCCTCCGGCCTCCCCGACGCGAAGCTGGACCGCGTGGTCCAGTTGGGAGCGGGCGGTGCCGGCTCCGCCGTCGCCTACGCCCTCCTCACCGCCGGCGTCCAGACGCTGGACCTCGTGGACATGGACCCGGCGCGGAGCGCAGAACGGGCCGCCGAACTGGCCGTCTTCTTCCCGGACCGCGTCATCACAGGGCGCCCGACGGCGGCGCTGCCGCAGCTCATGGCCCAGGCCGACGGCCTGGTGCACTGCACCCCCGTGGGCATGGCAGCCCACCCCGGCACGCCGCTCGACATGGCGCTCGTGGAGCCCCGCCACTGGGTGGCGGACATCGTCTACCGGCCCATCGAAACCGAACTGGTCCGGGATGCCCGCGCCAAAGGCTGCGACGTGCTCGACGGCGGACGCATGGCGGTGGGCCAGGCCGCCGACGCCTTCCGGATCTTCACCGGCCTCGACGCCGACGCCGAGCGGATGCGCGCGCACTTCCTGGAGCTCATCGCCGCGGAAGAGGTGGCTGTCTGATGCGAACCGGCATCGCCACCGTATGCCTGTCCGGCACCCTCAAGGAAAAGATGCAGGCCTGCGCCATTGCGGGCTTCGACGGCATTGAAATCTTCGAGCAGGACCTGGTGACCTCCCCGCTGAGCCCGGAGGACGTCCGCAAGATGGCGGCCGACCTGGGCCTCACCCTGGACCTGTACCAGCCGTTCCGCGACTTTGACAGTGTTCCCGAGGACCTGCTGGCCGCCAACCTCCGCCGCGCTGACGCCAAGTTCAGGCTGATGTCCCGGCTGGGCATGGACACCATGCTGGTCTGTTCCAACGTCGCCACCGCCACGATCGACGACGACGGGCTGCGCGCCAGGCAGCTCGCCGCCCTGGCGGAACTGGCCGGTGACCACGGCGTCCGGGTGGCCTACGAGGCACTCGCCTGGGGCAAGTACGTCAATGACTACGAGCATGCGCACCGTCTCGTGGAAATGGTGGGCCATCCCAACCTCGGCACGTGCCTGGACTCGTTCCACATCCTGGCCCGCGACTGGGACACCGCGCCCATCGAGGTCATCAACGCCGAGAAGATCTTCTTCGTCCAGGTGGCGGACGCCCCCAAGCTCTCCATGGACGTGCTGTCCTGGAGCCGTCACTACCGCGTCTTCCCCGGCGAGGGCCAGTTCGAGTTGGCCAAGTTCATGGGCCACGTGGTCCGCGCCGGCTACACCGGCCCGGTGTCCCTAGAGGTCTTCAACGACGTCTTCCGCCAGTCCGACGTCGAACGCACCGCCGTTGACGCCATGCGCTCGCTGATCTGGCTCGAGGAACAAAGCGCCAAGTGGCTCGAGGCGAACGCTGCCAACGGCGCCGCGGGCACTGTTGCTGGTGGTCCTCCGGCCCCTGCCCGCCGTCGTTATCCCATGGAACTGGCCACGCTCCCGCAGGTCGCCGAACCGGCAGGCTTCAACTTCGCCGAGGTCAAGGCAGCGGACACGGCCGCCCTGGAAACCGTCCTGGGCCAGCTCGGCTTCGAGTTCAACGGCCGGCACCGCACCAAGGACGTGCAGCTGTGGACCATGGGCCACGCCCGGGTGATCATCAACGAACAGGCCCCATCGGGCTCTGCCGCGCCGGCCATCGCCGCCCTCGGCTTTGACGTCGATTCGCCGGTGATTGCCTCGGCCCGCGCCCAGCAGCTCAAGGCGCCGGCGGTGCCGCGCAAGAGCCAGGCCAACGAGGAGGTGTTCCAGGGCTTCGCCGCCCCGGACTCCACCGAGATCTTCCTGTGCCAGGGGAGCCCCGACGGGACCGCGGCCTGGATCAACGAATTTGGCGAGCCCCGCGGGTTCGGCGAGGGGCTTGAGGTGCACTCCGGCGGCCGGAGCGCCGTGATCGACCACGTCAACCTGGCCCAGCCGTGGCAGCACTTCGACGAGGCCGTCCTGTTTTACACCAGCGCCCTCGCCCTGGAACCGCAGCCCTACGCCGAGGTGGCCAGCCCCAGCGGACTGGTCCGCTCCCAGGTCATGCAGACCTCGGACCGGGCGGTGCGGCTGGTGCTGAACCTGGCTCCGCTCCTCCAGCAGGACGGGACGCGGCACAAGACCTACCAGGAGCACATCGCGTTCGCGGTGGATGACCTAGTGGCCACGGCACGCTCCGCACGGGAGCGGGGCCTGAACTTCCTGCAGATCCCGGCGAACTACTACGAGGACCTGGACGCCCGCTTCGGGCTGGACCCCGCGTTCCTGGCGACGCTCCAGGAGCTGAACCTGCTCTACGACCGTGACGGGGACGGTGAGTTCCTGCACTTCTACACCGCCACGGTGGGCAGCGTGTTCTTCGAAATGGTGGAACGCCGCGGCAGCTATGACGGCTACGGGGCGCCGAACGCCCCGGTGCGCCACGCCGTCCAGTACGACCACCTGCACCAACTGACCAGTTCAACCCACTCCACCACCCACTGAAAGGAGGCTGCTGTGCCTGAAGACGTGAATCTTGAGACGTACAACGCTGACGCGCTCACCGAGGACCTCGCCGACGCAGTGACCGACCTGCACAAGCCGGCCCCCCAGGCTGCCCCTGCTCCGGCGCCCCGCGTCGAAACCCAGCAGGATCTCAGCGCCGAGATCAAGGCGCTCGGCGAGGCCTACGCCGAGGCCCTGAAGGGCGGTGCGCCCAAGGAAACCCAGCCACGGCTGGACTTCGCACCGTACCGCAGCAGCATCCTGCGCCACCCCACCAAGAGCCTGCACCACGCGGACCCGGAGACCATCGAGCTGCATTCCCCCGCGTTCGGCCACCAGGACGTGCACGCCCTGGAGTCAGACCTGACCATCCAGCACAACGGCGAGCCGCAGGGCGAACGCATCATCGTTGCCGGCCGCGTGCTCGACGGCGACGGCCGCCCCGTGGCCGGCCAGCTCGTGGAAATCTGGCAGGCCAACTCGTCCGGCCGCTACATCCACAAGCGCGACCAGCACCCGGCGCCGCTGGATCCCAACTTCACCGGCGTGGGCCGCTGCATCACCGGCCCGGACGGTTCCTACCGCTTCACCACGATCAAGCCCGGCGCCTACCCGTGGAAGAACCACCTCAACGCCTGGCGGCCCGCGCACATCCACTTCTCGCTGTTCGGCACGGAGTTCACCCAGCGCATCGTCACCCAGATGTACTTCCCGGGCGACCAGCTCTTCCCGCTGGACCCGATCTACCAGTCGATCGTGGACCAGGACGCCCGCGACCGCCTCGTGGCCTCCTACGACCACGACCTCACCGAGCCGGAATGGGCCCTGGGGTACAACTGGGACATCGTCTTGACCGGTTCCAAGCGGACCTGGACCGAAAATGAAGCCCTCGGGGCGGAAGGTGACGATCATGAGTAAGCTGACCGCAACACCCGGCCAGACGGTGGGCCCCTTCTACGGCTACGCCCTGCCCTACGAGAAGGACCGCGAGCTGCTGGCACCGGGTTCCCCGGGTTCCCTCCGCCTGCAGGGCACCGTGTACGACGGCGCCGGCCACCCGATCCCCGACGCCATCCTGGAAATCTGGCAGCCGGACTCCGAGGGCAACATCGTCCGCCGGACCGGCTCGCTGGTCCGCGACGGCTACACCTTCACCGGTTTCGGCCGCAGCGCCGTGGGCAATTCCGGCGTGTACACCTTCACCACGCTGAACCCCGGACCCACCAAACCCGGTGCCGCGGCCTTCATCTCGGTCGCCGTCTTTGCGCGTGGCCTGATGAACCGCCTCTTCACCCGGATCTACCTGCCGGAGAACGAGGAAGCGCTGGCGGCGGACCCGCTGCTGTCCTCGCTGGACCCGGAGCGCCGCAAGACCCTGATCGCCCGCCGCGATGCCGACGGCGGACTCACCTGGGACATCCGCCTCCAGGGCGAGGGCGAAACCGTCTTCCTCGACTTCGAGGGAACCGGAACCGAGGGTGCCGCACAGTGACCACGTCCCAGCCGGCCGGCAGCGACGGTGACGTCGGGCTGCTCAGTCCCGTTTCGGCGTCGCCCCTGGTGGCGGCGCTGACAGGCGACCGTGCCGTCCTGGCTGCGATCCTGGCCGTCGAGGCCGGCTGGGCTGCGGTGCTGGAGAAGCACGACCTCGCTCCGGCCGGCTCCGCGGCCGTCGTGGCCCACGCTGCCGACGCGTCCCGCTACGACCCGGCCGGCATTGCCGTGCGGGCGCAGGGCGGCGGCAACCCGGTCATCCCGCTGCTGGCGGACCTCCGCGCGCAGGTCAAGGCCCTGGACACCGGGAGTGCCGGTGCACCCGGTGTTGGTGCACTGCGTGCGGTGCACACCTCGCTCACCAGCCAGGACGTGCTGGATACCGCACTCATGCTGCTGGCGCGGAACACCGTTTCGGCGCTGCTCGCGGACGTGAAAGGCACGACGGCGGCGCTCGCCCGCCTCGCGGAGCAGCATGCGGAGACGCTGTGCGTAGGCAGGAGCCTGACGCAGCATTCGCTGCCGTTCACGTTCGGGCTCAAGGCAGCGCAGTGGTTCCACGGGCTGGCCGCCGCTGCGCGCCGGCTCGAGGTCCTCCAGCTGCCCGTCCAGACCGGCGGCGCGGCGGGCACCCTGGCCGCGGGCACCGTG
The DNA here is from genome assembly GCF_017052465.1 of Arthrobacter pascens. Classification (GTDB taxonomy): domain Bacteria; phylum Actinomycetota; class Actinomycetes; order Actinomycetales; family Micrococcaceae; genus Arthrobacter; species Arthrobacter pascens. Next base: position 17,442 of record NZ_JAFHKT010000151.1, on the reverse strand, counting down.
CTGACGGCCGGATCGGCCACGGATCCATTCGCCCTGTCCGATGACCTTGCCAGCCAGTTGGGACTCGCTGCCATCCCGGCGCCGTGGCACACCAACCGGCTCGCCGTCACCTCGCTGGGGGATTCCCTGGCCGGAGTGGTGGACGCGTTCGGCAAGATCGCTTCCGACGTGCTGTTCCTGAGCCGCCCCGAGGTGGCCGAGGTGGCCGAACCCCGGGCGCCGGGCCGCGGCGTTTCCTCCGCCATGCCGCAAAAGCAGAACCCGGTGCTGTCCGTGCTGGTGCGCAGCGCCGCACTCCAGGCCCCGGCGCTGGCAGCCCAGCTGCACCTTGCGGCGGCAACCTTCAACGACGAACGCCCGGACGGCGCCTGGCACAGCGAATGGCCGGCCCTGCGCCAGCTGCTCGCCCTGGCACTGGGTGCGGCCGGACACCTGCGCGAACTCGCCGAAGGGCTGCAGGTCTTCCCGGAGGGCATGCGCCGCAACCTGGACCTGTCCGGGCCGCTGCTCCTGAGCGAGGGCGTGACCGCCGCCGTGGCGCCGCTGCTTTCCGCTGACGGATCCGGCGCCGACGGCAAGCAGCAGCTGCAGACCGTCGTCGACCGGACCCTGCAGGCTCCCGCTGACGAGCAGGCGGACACCTACCGGCGGCTGCTCCGCGAGGCAGTCCCGGCAGACACACTCTCGGACGCCCGGCTGGAGGAATTGCTTAACCCCGCCAGCTACCTCGGCGAGGCCGCCGGGATCTCGCGGCGGATCCTGGCCGCCTTCCCGGACTTTGCGCCGACCCCAACCGAAAAAGACGGAAACGGAGACTCCCGTGGCTAGACCAACACTGAAGGCAGTGCTGCTTTCTCCCCAGCGCACGCTGGGCGACAAACCCCTCCTCATCGTGGGGCCGTCGCTCGGCACCTCGTCGGTGGTGTGGGCGCAGGCCGGTTCGCTCCTGGCCAACGACGTCGACGTCGTCGCCTGGGACCTGCCCGGCCACGGCGTCTCTCCGGCCGCTACGGAACCGTTCAGCGTCGCGGAACTGGCGGACGCCGTCGTCGAACTCGTCGACTCGATCGCCCCCGGCGAGACGTTCCACTATGCCGGCGTTTCGCTGGGCGGGGCCACCGGCCTGCAGCTTGCCATCAAGCACGGGGACCGGCTGAAGAGCCTTTCCGTGCAGTGCTCCGGCGCCAAGCTCGGAACGCCCGAAGCCTGGCAGGAACGCGCGGAAACCGTCCGCACGCAGGGCACCGCCGTGATGATCCAGGGCTCGGCCGGGCGCTGGTTCGCGCCCGGTTTCATGGACCGCGAACCGGAGCTGAGCAGCCGCCTGCTGCACTCCCTCCGCGACACCGACCGCTTCAGCTACGCCTTCTGCTGCGGGGCCCTGGCAGGCTTCGACGTCCGGGCCGAGCTCGGCAGCATCACCGTCCCCACCCAGGTGGTGGCCGGCGCGGAGGACTCTGTTGCGCCGCCGTCGTTCGCCGAAGAGGTGGCGGCCGGAATCACCGCCGGCGGCGGCACCGCTTCCGCCGCCACCCTCGAGGGCGTGGCGCACCTGGCACCGGCCGAGGCACCCGCCCACGTGGCCGAGCTGTTGCGGAGCCTCATTTTCTGGGCCGAATCCCGAGGAGCAGCCAAATGAGCGGCAGCGAAGCAGCCCGCAACGGTGTGGTCCAGCCGGACGCCACCAGCCAGGAGATTTACGACGGCGGCATGGTGGTCCGGCGCGAAGTGCTCGGCGACGCGCACGTGGACCGGGCCAACGCCAACAAGGACGCCTTCACCGAGGACTTCCAGGACATGATCACCCGCATCGCGTGGGGCGGTATCTGGACCCGTCCGGGCCTGCCCCGCCAGATGCGCTCCGCCGTCACCATCACCGCCATGGTGGCGCACGGACACTGGGAAGAACTGGCCATGCACCTCCGCGCGGCCATCACCAACGGCCTGAGCAGGGACGAAATCAAGGAAATCCTGCTGCAGACCGCCATCTACTGCGGAGTTCCCTCCGCCAACACCGCCTTCAAGACCGCGCAGCAGGTCTTCAAAGAAATCGATACAGCAGAAATGGACCAGACCGCATGAACCAGGCTTTTGTGTACGACGCCGTTCGCACGCCGTTCGGGAAGTTCGGCTCCGGCCTCGCCGCCGTCCGCCCGGATGACCTCGCAGCGCACGTGATCGGTGAATCCGTGAAGCGTGCCCCGAAGCTCGACGTGGAGCGGATCGACGAGGTGGTGTTCGGCAACGCCAACGGCGCCGGCGAAGAGAACCGCAACATCGCCCGGATGGGCACCCTGCTGGCCGGTTTGCCGGTCTCGATCCCCGGCACCACGGTCAACCGGCTCTGCGGGTCGTCCCTGGATGCGGCGATCATCGCCTCCCGGCAGATCAACGCCGGCGACGCCGAGCTGGTGCTGGTGGGCGGGGCGGAGTCGATGTCCCGGGCGCCGTGGGTGCTGCCGAAGACGGAGAAGCCCTACCCTGCCGGGGACATGACCCTGGCCTCCACCACGCTGGGCTGGCGCTTGGTGAACAAGGCCATGCCGGCGGAGTGGACCATCTCGCTGGGCGAGGCCACCGAGCGGCTGCGGGAGAAGTACGGCGTGACCCGCGAGCAGCAGGACGAGTTCGCCGCGAACTCGCACAACCTCTCCGCCGCGGCCTGGGACGAGGGGTTCTACGACAACCTCGTCGCCCCGGTGCCGGGCACGGACCTGGTCCGGGACGAGGGCATCCGTGCCGGGTCCTCGGCCGAGAAGCTCGCCGGGCTGAAGACGGTGTTCCGGACCGAGAACGGCACCGTCACCGCCGGCAACGCCTCCCCGCTGTCCGACGGCGCCTCCGCGGCCTGGATCGGATCCGAGAGCGCCGCCGGGCTGCTGGGAATGGAACCGCTGGCCCGGATCGCCGGCCGCGGCGCGCACGCGAACGATCCCCAGTACTTCGGCTACGCCCCGGTGGAGGCCGCGAACAAGGCCCTCGAAAAGGCGGGCATCGGCTGGGACCAGGTGGGCGCCGTCGAACTTAACGAAGCGTTCGCCGCACAGTCCCTGGCCTGCATCAACGCCTGGGGCATCGACCCCACGATCGTGAACCGCCACGGCGGCGCCATCGCCATGGGCCACCCGCTGGGCGCCTCCGGCACCCGCATCCTCGGCACCCTCGCCCGGTCACTGCAGGCCTCCGGCGAACGCTGGGGTGTCGCGGCGATCTGCATCGGCGTCGGCCAGGGCCTGGCCGTGGTGCTGGAAAACGTAACTTCGGGAGTTAAGGGCTGACCATGCTGAATTTCATTGACACCGTCGGCGAGGCCGTGGCCGGCATCAAGGACGGCTCCACCGTGATGATCGGCGGGTTCGGCAACGCCGGGCAGCCGTTCGAACTGATCGACGCACTGCTCGACGGCGGCGCCACGGACCTGACCGTGGTGAACAACAACGCCGGCCAGGGCGACCAGGGCCTGGCGCTGCTGATCAAGGAAGGCCGGGTGAGGAAGATGATCTGCTCCTTCCCGCGGCAGTCCGATTCCTGGCACTTCGATGCCATGTACAAGGCCGGGCAGATCGAGCTGGAGCTGGTGCCGCAGGGCAACCTTGCCGAACGCATCCGAGCCGCGGGCGCCGGTATCGGCGGCTTCTTCACCCCCACCGGCTACGGCACCATGCTCGCCGAGGGCAAGGAAACCCGGATCATCGACGGCCGCGGCCAGGTCTTCGAGACCCCCATCCACGCCGACGTTGCCCTCATCAAGGCGCTCAAGGCCGACGGCGTCGGAAACCTCGTCTACCGCAAGACCGCCCGCAACTTCGGCCCGATCATGGCCGCCGCCGCGAAGCACACCATTGCCCAGGTGTCGGAGATCGTGCCGACCGGCGGGCTGGACCCGGAGAACGTCGTGACCCCCGGTATCTACGTCAACAGCATTGTGAAGGTGGCCTGACATGAGCATCCAGACAGCGTCCATCCAGACCAGCGACAAGCCCCTGGGCCGCGACGACCTCGCCCGGCTGGTGGCCCGCGACATCAAGCCCGGCTCGTTCGTGAACCTCGGGATCGGCCAGCCCACCCTGGTGTCCAACTACCTCCAGCCCGAGCAGAACATCACGCTCCACACCGAGAACGGGATGCTGGGCATGGGCCCTGAGGCGACCGGGGACCAGATCGACGGCGACCTCATCAACGCCGGCAAGATCCCCGTCACCGAGCTGCCCGGGGCGTCCTACTTCCACCACGCCGACTCATTCGCGATCATGCGCGGCGGGCACCTGGACATCTGCGTCCTCGGCGCGTTCCAGGTCTCCGCCACCGGCGACCTCGCCAACTGGCACACCGGGGCGCCGGACGCGATTCCTGCCGTGGGCGGGGCGATGGACCTGGCCACGGGCGCGAAGGACGTGTTCGTGATGATGACGCTCCTGACCCGCGACGGCGCCTCGAAGATCGTGGAGGCCTGCACCTACCCGCTCACCGGAGTGGGCTGCGTGACGCGGGTGTACACGGACAAGGCGGTGTTCCTCACGGGCCCCGACGGCGTCCAGGTCCGCGAGACCTTCGGCTGCACCCTCGAGGAGCTCCAGGCCCTGGTGCCCGTCGCCCTCACAGCAGCCCCCGCCGTCGAACGCTAACCCCGCCTAATTCCATCCTTCCTTCCGGCGCGAACTGGCAGCAAATGCCCTCAAATCCGTCTTTTGAGGTCATTAGCTGCCAGTTCGCGCGTGGAGGGTGGGGCTTAAGTGTCCGTTCGCGCCCATAGGATTGGTAACCATGAGCGACGCAGCAGCAGGGACCGCACCGGCAGCGAGTGACCAGTACGTGCAGTCGCTGGCGCGCGGGCTGGCCGTGATCCGGGCATTCGACACCGACCACTCCGTCATGACCCTCACCGAAGTGGCCGCCCGCACCGACCTGACCCGGGCCACCGCCCGCCGTTTCCTGCACACCCTCGTGGAGCTCGGCTATGTCCGCACCGACGGGAAGACCTTCGCGCTGACGGCCCAGGTGCTGCAGCTCGGCTACGCCTACCTGTCAGGGCTGTCCCTTCCGCAGATGGCGCAGCCGCACCTCGAGGAGCTGTCCCTGAAGCTCGGCGAGTCCACGTCGGCGGCCGTTTTGGACGGAACCGACATCGCCTACATCGCCCGGGTCACCACGCGCCGGATCATGACCATCGGCATCACGGTGGGCACGCGGTTTCCCGCCTATGCCACCTCGATGGGCAGGGTGCTCCTCGCAGCGCTCCCGCCCGAGCAGCTCAAGCAATACCTGGCCGCGGCGGAGATCAAGCCGCTCACGCCCCGCGCCATCGGCACGGTGAAGGAACTCTTGGCCGTCCTCGATACAGTACGGGCCCAAGGCTGGTGCCTGCTGGACCAGGAGCTCGAACTGGGGCTGATGTCCGTGGCCGCGCCCGTCTATCACGGCCCGAAGGTGGTGGCCGCCGTCAACGTTTCCCTGCAGGCCCAGTCCGTGGCAGCCAAGCCCGATCCGGAGGCGTTCCTGGAATCCGTGCGGAAGGAAATCGTGGCCACGGCAGAAAAGATTTCCGCCGACTTTTCCACCGGCAGGTAGCAGCCCGTCCTCAGCAGCTGGGTTCACTCTCTAGGCCCGGCGGCAAATCAGCCCAGCTCCCCGCGAAATTTGCCCCCATCGTTGGCGTACCCTCCGGCGCCCGGGGGCCATAGACTCTAGCCAACTACGTGCAGCAGCGCCGCTCCGGAGAGTAAGCGCCGCTGCACCCGTTGGAAGGAAGTGGCGGGTGAAGCTGGGCATAGCGCGTGAGCGCCGGGAGGGCGAGCGGCGGGTCGCCGCGACGCCGGAGACCGTGAAGCAGCTGACGGGACTGGGCCTTGAGGTGCAGGTGGAGTCGCGGGCAGGAATCTTCGCGGGGCACGGTGACGACGACTACCTTCAGGCCGGCGCCATGGTGGTGCAGGACCTGGACCTCGGGGAACTCGATGTGTACGCCCATGTCCGCCCGCTTGAGCTTCCGACGGCGGCCGCCTTGCGCCGGGGGACCGTCACTGTGGGGCTGGCGTCGCCGTCGTCCGAACTCGCCACCGTGAGGGAACTCGCCGACAGCGGCGTCACGTCGTTCGCCCTGGAACTCGTCCCGCGGATCTCCCGCGCCCAGTCCATGGATGCCTTGTCCTCGCAGGCGCTCGTGGCCGGCTACCGCTGCGTGCTGGAGGCGGCCATCCGGCTGCCGCGGTTCTTTCCCCTCTACATGACGGCGGCAGGAACCGTCCCGCCCGCGCGGGTGCTGGTGCTCGGCGTCGGCGTGGCCGGGCTGCAGGCCATCGGCACGGCGAAGAGGCTCGGGGCGCGCGTTTCGGCCAATGACATCCGCCCCTCCTCTGCGGAAGAAGTCACGTCGATGGGCGGCACGTTCATCAAACTGGACCTTGAAACGGCGGAGGCGTCCGGCGGTTACGCGCGCGAGCTCAGCGCCGACCGCGGTGCCCTGCAGCGCCGGCTGCTGGCGCCGCACGTCGCCGAGGCGGACGTGCTGATCACGACGGCGGCCGTCCCCGGGCGGCGCGCACCGCTCCTGGTGACCCGGGAGATGGTGCAGGGCATGCGTCCGGGATCTGTCGTCGTCGACCTTGCCGCGGAGTCCGGCGGCAACGTGGAGGGCTCCCTGCCGGGCCGGGACGTCCAGTTCCCCACCGCCGACGGCCGGGGCGCCGTCACCGTCGTGGGCCTGAAGGATGCGCCGTCCGCCATGCCCACCGACGCCTCCCGGTTGTACGCAAAGAACGTGGCCAACCTGCTGGCCCTGATGACGCGTGACGGCACAGTCGCGCCGGATTTCGACGACGATGTGATTGCCGGTGCCTGCCTGACGCACGACGGCGTGGTGCGGCATCAGCCCACGGCGGAGGCGCTCGCGGTGCTCGCCGCGGAAACAGAGAAGGCGTCAGAGAACGAGGGGGTGGTCTGATGGACGGCATCAGCCTGCTCACGATCACCGTTTTGGCGGTCTTCGTGGGCTTCGAAGTGGTTTCCAAGGTCTCCAGCACGCTGCATACGCCGCTGATGTCCGGGGCCAACGCCATCCACGGCATCATCCTGGTGGGTGCCATCATTGTGGCAGGCCAGGCCGCACACCCGTGGGTGCTCGCCGTCGCGCTCCTCGCCGTCGTGCTCGCCACCGCCAACCTTGTCGGCGGCTTCGTGGTGACGGACCGGATGCTGGAAATGTTTAGGGGACGCCCGGGCAAGGTGGAGAAACAGCCCGGCACGTCCCGCAAGGGCACGGCCCAGAAAGACATGTCCCGCGAAGGCAAGGAGAGTGTCAAGTGACGCTCCTTGACCCCACGCTGACGTCGCTGCTCTACCTCGCGGCGGCCGTATTTTTCATCCTCGCCCTCAAGGGCCTGAACTCGCCGCGCACGGCACGCCGCGGCAACCTCATCGGCGCCTTTGGTGCGCTGGTCGCCGTCGTGACCGTCTTCTTTTCCGTCCGGCTGGACAACATCCCGTGGATCCTGGGCGCCATCGCGGTGGGATCCGGCGTGGCCGCTCCGGTGGCCCGGCGGGTCAAGATGACCCAGATGCCGCAGCTCGTGGCGCTCTTCAACGGGGTGGGTGGCGGTGCGGCCGCGTTAGTCGCGCTCCTCGAGCTCCCGGCGGCCGACGACGGCTGGATGCGCCTCGCAGTCGTCTTCACGCTGCTGGTCGGTGCCGTCTCCTTCTCCGGTTCCGCCGTCACGTTCGCCAAGCTGCAGGAGCTGATGACCACCCGCCCGGTGGTGTTCCCGGGGCTGCCGGCCGTGATGGGCGCCGTGCTGCTGGCGGCGGTGGGTGCCGCGGCCGCTGTCGTCCTGGGCGGTTCGCTGGCGCTCGCCCTGGTACTCCTGCTGCTCGGCCTGGTGGCCGGCGTGCTGCTGGTCCTGCCGGTCGGAGGGGCGGACGTGCCGATCGTCATTTCGCTGCTCAACGCCTTCACCGGACTCGCCGTCGCCGCGTCCGGCCTGGTGCTGGGCAACGTGCTCCTGGTGGTGGCGGGCACGCTGGTGGGCGCGTCGGGCACCATCCTGACCCGGGCCATGGCGGCGGCCATGGGCCGCAGTGTTGCCGGCATCCTCTTCGGGGCATTCCGGGGAGGTTCGACGGCGGGATCGACGGCGGTCAGCGACCGCCCCGTGCGCTCCTCCAGCGCGGAGGACGTGGCAGTGCTCCTGGGCTACGCGCAGCGGGTGATCATCGTGCCCGGGTACGGCCTCGCGGTGGCGCAGGGACAGCACACCGCCGCCGAACTCGCCCTGGCCCTGGAGTCCCGGGGCATCAGCGTGGACTTCGCCATCCACCCGGTCGCCGGACGCATGCCGGGGCACATGAACGTGCTGCTGGCCGAAGCCAATGTGCCCTATGAGTCGCTCAAGGAGATGGGCGAAATCAACTCCCAGTTCCGCACCGCCGACGTGGCGCTGGTGGTCGGCGCGAATGACGTCGTCAACCCCGCGGCCAAGACGTCCGCCGGCTCGCCCATCTACGGCATGCCGATCCTCGAGGTGGCCGATGCGCGGCAGGTGGTCTTCCTCAAGCGTTCGCTGCGCCCTGGCTTCGCGGGGATCGAGAACGACCTCATGTACGAGCCGCAGACCACCCTGCTTTTCGGCGACGCCAAGGAGTCCCTGACGAAGGTGCTAGGGGCCGTCAAGGCGCTGTAAGAGTGCCCGGAGCGGTGACGCCCATGTGAGCAAGGCGACTGCTTGAAGTAACGGCCGAATTAAAGAAAGCATGCTGCGCATTGATGCGGAACCCGGCTACGATTTGATTCCGTGGCTTTGCCGCCCTCACCAGCAGAAGGACATCATGACAGCGAACAACGCCTCCCCGCCGCAACGGGCCGCCGTGGTCATCAACCCGGCCAAGGCCGTTGGCGCCGACCTCCGCGCTTCGCTGATCCGGCTGTGCGATACGCAGGGCTGGGCCGAGCCGCTGTGGCTGGAGACCACCGTTGAGGACCCGGGTGTGGGGCAGACGCGCGAGGCACTGGAGGCGGGGGTCGACGTCGTCATCGCCGCCGGCGGCGACGGAACCGTGCGCTGCGTTGCCGAGGTGCTCGCCGGCACCGACACCCCGCTGGGGCTCGTGCCGCTCGGAACCGGCAACCTGCTGGCGCGCAACCTGGGCGTTGACATCTCTGACCCCGTCTCGGCCGCCTATGACGTGCTGAACGGCACGGAACGCACAGTGGACGTGGTCAGGAGCAGATTCGACCGCTCGGAGGACGAGAACGTGTTCGTTGTGATGGCCGGCGTCGGCTATGACGCCGCAATCATGGCGGACACCGTGGACGTCCTCAAGGACCGAATGGGCTGGCTCGCCTACGTTGAAGCGGGCATCCGCAAGCTTCCCGGCAAGCCCATCAGGGCCACCATAAAGGTGGACGACAAGCATCCGGTCAAACGCCGGATCCGCAGTGTGATGATCGGCAACTGCGGCCGGATCATGGGAGGAATAGAGATTTTCCCGGAGGCGAAGATCGACGACGGCCTCCTAGACCTGCTGGTCCTCGCCCCGCGCGGCAGGTTCGGCTGGCTGGGCGTGATTGCCGGCATTTTCGGCCGCAGGAAGAACGAGAAGGAATCAGCCGAGTACTTCCAAGGCAAGAGCGCAGAGGTGACCCTGGAGCACGAACAGGAGTTCCAGCTCGACGGCGACCACGTCGGCGCCGGAAAACACCTCGCCATCCGCCTGGAGCCGGGGGCGCTCAAGATTCGCATGTAGCTTTTGAGTCGACGGCGGCGGGCCGCTCCCAGTGGGCACCCCGCCGCCGTCTGTCTTGTCTGGGCTGCTGGGGTCAGTCCGCCAGCAGCCTGCCCCACCTTGGTGCGAGCAAGGGGGACCCGGCAAGCTTAAGGCAGTGCCACAGGGTCACTGCCACCGAATCCAGTACGGGGACACCGCTTTCGGCTTCGACTTCGGCTGCGATGTTGGCACCGTACAGGTTGGTGCACAGGTAGACCAGGGCGTCCGGCGCTGCCGCCGCCAGTTCCAGCGAGCCGGGGCGCATCTCCTCGTCGGTGACCCGGCCGAAGGACTCGTTGTCGCTCAGGCCCAGGCCGCGGTGTCCCACCGTCTTGATGCCGTCCCGCTCGTAGGACGCGATGACGGCGAGGTTCACGTCCTCCGTGTAAGGCGTGAACAGCCCGATCCGCTCCGTGCCGAACTGCCGGAACGCCTCCAGGTAGGCCAGCGTGGACGTGGTGGCCGGTATGCCGGTGGCGTCGGAAATCTCCCGCACCAGTTCCCTGTCGTGGTCCGCTCCCAGCCACGACCCTGAGGTGCCGTTCCAGGCAATGACGTCCACGTCCGCCGTCGCGAGGAGCCCGGCCGCTTCGCGCATGACGGCCGGATCGAACTGCTTGTCGGAGGAATCGTCCAGGGCTATCCGGGTCACGGGGATCCGGGTGAAGTGGATGGTGACGTCGTCCCGGTCACCCAGGATGCGGTAGCTCTGCGGTTCAAGGCAGGTGTTGGAGGACGGCACGATCATGCCGATGCGGGTCTTGCGTGTTGTGGATGGCATGCGTGCTCCTAGACTGTCGCGGGGGTAGCGGCCGGTGCTGTTGTGTGCTCGCGGAAGCCGTTGCGGGCCACGAAGCGGCCCACCGGGCCGGGATCGTGGAAGGCTCCGGCGTCCACCACCACGCGCCCGGCGGCGACCACGACGGCGGGCCAGCCGGTGAGCCGGACGCCGTCGAACGGGGAGAAGTCCGTGCCCATGTGGAGGCTGCCGCCGTCGACGGTGCGTTCCTCGGCGGGATCGAAGATCACAAGGTCGGCGTCGAAGCACTCGGCGATGGCCCCCTTGCCCGGGACCGCGTTGATCCGGGCGGGCCCGGCGGAGAAGACCTCAACGAAGTCCTCGACCGTGTTGCGGGCGGATTCCATCATGGCGGTGAATGTGACGGGCATCCGCGTTTCCACGCCGGGCAGGCCGTGCGGCATGGCCCGGATGTCATCGGTGCGCTCGCGCTTCTGCGAAAGGTCGTAGCAGGAGTGGTCCGACGAGACCGTGTGGATGGCGCCGGCAGCCAGTCGCTCCTTGAGGGCGGCGACGGTTTCGGCGCTCCGCATCGGCGGGCAGCAGGCGTACCACTCGGGAAAGGCGGAGCCGTACACCGTGTCATCCAGGGTCAGATAGTGCGGGCAGGTCTCGGAATACGCCTCCTGGCCGGCGCTGCGGGCCTCGGCGACCAGGTCCACGGCGCCGGGCGTCGACTGGTGCACAAAGTACACGGGAGCCCCGGTGTATTCGGCCATGGCCAGGGTTTCCTTGACCGATATCTCCTCGGCCAGTTCCGGGCGGGTCCGGTGCAGATGCTCGATGCCGATCCGGCCGTCGTCGGCATGCTGTGCGGTGCAGTCCGCGATGATGGGGTCGTGCTCGGCGTGGATGTAGGTGAGGCCGTCCAGCCGCACCATCTCGCGCATGACTTTCAGGATGGTGTCCCCGTCCGCCATGGTGGTGCCGCGGTTGGTCGTGTACATCTTGACTGACCGCACGCCCTCGGCAGCCAGCTGTCCCAGCTGCCACGGCACGGTCTCGTCCCAGCTGACCACCGAACCGTGGAGCGCGACGTCGCAGCGGGATTCCTGCGCCAGCTCCTTTTTGTGCAGCACGGCCGCCAGCGGGGTTTCCTGGGCGTCGCGGGGGATGCCGAAGTCGATGATGGTGGTGGTGCCGCCCCACAGCGCCGCGGTGGAGGTGGTTTTGTAATCGTCCAGGGTCCGGAAGCGTCCGGTCACCTGGGCCACGTGGCAGTGGCCGTCCACTCCGCCGGGGATCACGAGCCGGCCGGCGGCGTCGATGGTGCGCTCAGCCTCGGGGACCGGCTCCGAGGCTGGGACCAGCCGGACGATGGTGCCGTCCTGGACGACGATGTGGGCGTTTTGGCGGCCGAAGCTGTTAACCACGGTGCCGTTGGCGACGACGAGTTCTGGGGTGCGGGACATCATTGTCCTCCTAGTTTGTTGAAGCGGCGGGCGCAGTCTGGGCTGACGCAAGGGCGGCGTCGAGATTCTCTGACAGCCCCCTGCGGGCCTTCATGGGCGGCGGGGCGAAGGCGCCGGCGCGGTGGGGTCCGGACTGGAGCCCCACCACGGCTTCCGCCATGCGGATGCCGGCGGAAATGCCATCCACCACCGGAACGGGAATCTGCCCCTGAAGTTCACGGGCAAGCCCGGCGAGGGGAGCGCCTGCCAGGATGACGACGTCGGCCCCGTCCTCTGTGACGGCCTGCCGGCTGAGTGCCAGCAGGGTTTCCCTGAAGTCCTGCTGCACGGAGCCGATGGCGTTGAGCGATTCGTTGATGGAGCGGATGGACGCCAGCCGGCCGCCCAGGCCGAACCGCTCGACGCAGTCCAGGTACCACGGCCGGATCCGGTCCGAGATGGCGATGATGGAGAAGCGGTGCCCCTGCAGGGCCGCCGCGCAGAGGGCCGCCTCGGTGATGCCGATGACCGGCACGTCCGCCAGTTCCTTCAGGGCCGGCATGCCGGGGTCGCCGAAGGCGGCAACTACGACACAGTCGATAGGAGGGCAGTCGACAGCGGAGGAGTCGACCCTGCCGGTGTATTCGGCGATGATCTCGGCGACGGCGCCTGCCGCGATCAGGGCCTCGAAGCGGGTCTCGATGTACTCCACGCCGTGGCCGGCCGTGCGGACCACCAGTTCCGTCTTCGGGGCTGCGGAGCGCAGGGCCTCGGACTCGATGAGGGCGGTGACATCGTCGCTGATGTTGGGGTTGATGACGAGCAGTTTCATTTTTTCTTCCGATGCAGCGTGGGTTCGGTTTTCCGGAAGTCCTCGGGGAACTGCTCGCGGTACTTGCCGATGTGCGACGCCGACTGCGCGGCCGCCCGGTCCGGGTCGCCGCTGGCGATCGCATCGTAGAGTTCGCGGTGTTCCTGGATCAGTTCCGGCAGGTCGCTGACATGGCGGAAGAGCCAGTGCATGCGTCCCTGGAGGGGTTCCAGTGCGGATTTGAGGAAGTTGTTGTCGGCGATGCCGGTGATGGCGTCGTGGAATTCGCTGTTGGCCCGGTGCGCCTCCATCACGGCGCCCTTGGCGAGGCAGCGCTCCGCCTCGTCGAGCAGGCCTTTGAGGCCGGCCAGGTCCTCCCGGGTGGCGCGGACGGCGGCAAGCCGGCAGGCCAGCACCTCCAGGGACTGCCGGACGTCGAACAGGTCCTCGACGTCCTTGGGGCTGAGGGTGCTGACTTCCGCGCCGCGCGCTCCCCGGTCGCTGATGAGGCCTTCCTGGCGGAGCATGCGCAGGGCTTCCCGAACGGGCAGCCGGGACACGTTGAATTCAGCGGCGAGGTCGCGTTCCACCAGCCGCGTGCCGGGAGCGTAGTGCCCTTCAAAAATCCGGGTGCGGAGGGTGTCCCGGACGGCCTCGCGGAGGGGGCGTTCCTTGTCCTGGGTCTCTTCTGCGGTAAGCATGGTGCTCTCTTTCGGATTCTTGGGGGGCTTGCACTCCCGGCGGCGGGAGGAGGCGGTGCGTGGCTGGCTTAGGACTGCCAGCTTAGACAGGAAGCCGCTTGTTGTAGTTGAGGGTCAGCACGGACACTCCCATCACGATGGCGGATCCCACGAAGTACAGCAGCGCCCAGGTGTACGAGCCGGTCGCGCCGACAATCAGGCCCACGGCGATGGGGGTGACAAAGCCGGAAATGTTGCCGCTGAAGTTCATCGCCCCGCCGAGCACACCGGCGTTAGTCCGGCCGCCCAGGATGGAGGGGATGCTCCAGAAGAGGCCCACCCAGCGGAGGAAGAACATGACCAGGGAGAGCAGGACGACGGCGGTGGTGGGGTCGGGCACCACGGTGACGCCGACCAGCCCGCCGATGACCACTGCGCTGGAAATGCCCAGCAGGGTGCGCATGACGCGGTTGGCCGAGGCGCCGGCTGCCCGCCACTTGTCGGCGATGCTGCCGCCCAGGATTTCGCCGACGAAGCCTGCACCGAAGATGACGAACGTGGACCAGCCGATGGTCTTCAGGTCAAAGCCCTTGGCCTGCGCCAGGTAGAGCGGCCCCCAGGTCAGGAGGCCGTAGAAGACGCCGTTGAAGCCCAGCCAGCCGAAGCACATGGCCCAGAAGGAGCGGAACTTCAGGTAGGGGAGCAGGGCGCGCTTGCCCTTGCTGCCGTCCAGTTCAGCTTCTGCATCCTCTGCTGCGTGGGAGGCTTCAATGTAGGCGGCTTCGGCATCGTTGACGCCGCGGTGCTCGCGGGGATTGTCGCGGACATACCACCAGACGGCCAGGCCCATGAGGACCGTGGCGGCACCGGCGATGACGAAAGCCCACCTCCAGCTGCCGGTGGAGGCAATCAGGCCGGCGATGATGATGCCGCCAAGACCTGCGCCCAGCGGAGCGCCGGCATCCAGGATGGTGGCGCCGCGGCCGCGTTCGGACTTGTGCATCCAGATCGCGTTGAGCTTGCCGCCGGCCGGCATGACGCCGGCCTCGGTGACGCCGATGCCCATCCGGGCGATGAACATGCTGAGGAAGCCGCCGGCCATGCCGGAGGCGGCCGTGGCCGCGCCCCAGCCGACGCACGACGCCGTCATGACCTTGCGCGGGCCGAACTTGTCGATCAGCCAGCCCACGGGAATCTGCATGAGGGCGTAGGTCCAGAAGAAGGCGGACAGAAGCAGGCCTACCAGCTCCGGTGCAAGGTTGAATTCCTTTTGGATGATGGGGAGGGCCACGGAAATGGACCCGCGGTCGATGTAGTTCACGGCGACAAGCACCAAAAGGAGCAGGAACAGCTTCCAGCGGACGGTGGTGCGCCGTTGCACACCGTCTTTGCCGGGTTTGCCGGGTTTGCCGCCGACCGGGGCTTCGGTGGTGCCTTGAGCCTCGGTGGTCGCTGTTTCGGTATTGGGGATAGACACAGCTTCTCCTTTACAGGGAAGTTCACGGACAGGGGAACGAGCTTTGATGATGTGGACGAGCGGCCGCGGATTGGGCGGCGGAAAACTTTGAGCGGGGCCTCTAGCGGCGGTTCCGGAAGCGCCAGGCGCTGATTTGGGATCCCTATTTGGGATCCCAAAATCAAAGGTAGAAGTGACCCGGCACACTGTCAAGGGTTTTTGTGAACTTGAGCCGGATGGCGGCTAAATACCGATTGTGACTGCCGCGTGCGGCTATAACCCTGCCGGTGCCGGTGCCGGTGCCGGACCCGGATCGGACTCCGCCGCGGATCCAGCAGGTACGTGGGCCAGGATCTCGGCGAGCTCCGCGAGCCTATGCGCGCGGGCGGACTCGGCGGGCGTGAACGGTTCGCCGGGGCGGTAGAAGGTGATGGGGCCGTGCCAGGCGGTGGGGATCTTAAGGAGGGTGCCGGCGTCGTTCGTTTCTCCCGGAATCCGGGCGGTTTCCGACTCCGGATCAAGGATCCGCGCGGACAGCAGCTCCGCCACGGCCAGCGGAAGCTCATCGGGAGCCGCCGCGATGCGCGCCGCCAGGCTCAGCGCTTTGGTCTGGCCGTCAGCCATCGCCAGGGCGGTGGTCGGCCACACCTGCGGCTGCCTGCCGCCTCCGTCCTTCAGTGCGTCAAGCAGCTGGCGCTCGCTGAGTTCACCGGGGGCGGACAGCACAAACTCATCCATGACGCCGCCGCGCACCGGGTGGACGTGGATGCTCAGGATGTTGGTATCGAGCAGCGCGAGCGACCGTGTGATCTTCTTCAGGGAACCCGGCTGGTCCCGCAGGATGGTCCGTGCCCGCCACAGGGAGGGCGCGGTGCCGAGCCGCCGCCGGTGCCGCAGCGCCGGGGCGTGGAGCCAGCGGCGCAAGATCCGTGCCGCGGACGGCTCCGCCACCCAGATCACCAGGACCGTGGCCGTGAGCGTCAGGACCAGGACCTTGGCCACATAGGGCAGGTGCGTCTGCACCACCAGGGCATGCACCAGCAGTTCGATGGGAAGCATCACGGCAACGTTGGCCACCGTGAGGCGGGTCTTGGGCGGCTCAGGCATCTGCCCGCAGACTTCGCAGCTCAAGTCAGCCGTGGCAGGGACCGGTGCTTTAGGCTTCATGCTTGCATCCTGCCGTGCTGCTGTTACGGACTCATTGCCCCCGCGTTCCGAACTCGGGAACGATGTGCCGGGCGGCGGCGCTGCCGGTTGTTTTGCGCATCTGGTCAGGCATATCGGCCGAATCTACACTGAAGGGACCATCGTGCGGAGCTTCCGTACAACGGCCAGCTCGCACGGAAAATCAGCCAACTCCGGAGAGCATCATGCGCTTCAGTACAAAAAATCCAGGTTCCGCACGCCGCCGTGCCGCCGCCGGACTGGTGGCCCTCGCGGCTCTTCTCGTCCCGGCTCCCATCGCGTCGGCCGGCGAGGACAATTCAAAGGACCGGCTCCCGGTCATCGTCCTTCCCGGCGCCAAGGGCGCGGAAGGCATCACCGCCGGCGAAGGCAGCACGTTCTTCGCGGGGGACCTCGCCACGGGAGACATCTTCCGCGGTGACATCCACAAAGGAACCGCCAAGAAGTTCATCGACGTGCCTGACGGCCGGGTTGCCGTTGGCATGAAGGCTGACAACGAGAACGACCTCCTCTTCGTGGCCGGCGGCGCGTCCGGCAAGGCCTACGTGTATGACACGGATGACCGCAAGACCGTCAAGACGATCCAGCTGACCAGGAAGGCAGCCTTTATCAACGACGTCGCACTCACCGACCGCGGCGCCTGGTTCACCAACTCGCAGCAGGCCGAGCTCTACTTCGTGCCGGTGGGCGACCATGGCGGCCTCGGCACGGTCCGGACGCTGAAACTGACGGGGCCCGCAGCTGACACGGCCGATCAGTTCAACCTGAACGGCATCGCCAGTGCGCGGAATGACCGCACCTTGGTGGTGGCCCACTCCGGGAACCAGGCCCTGTACACCGTCAACCCCAGGACCGGAGCGAGCGCCCAGATCAAGGGCCTGACCCTGCCGAATGTCGACGGCATCGTGGTGAAGGGCAGCACCATCTGGGCCGTCCAGAACTTCCTCAACCAGATCAGCCGCGTCTCCGTGGATTTCCGCGACCGTTCTGGAACCGTCAAGGAAGTCATCAAGAACAAGAACTTCAACATCCCGACGACGGCAGCCCTGTTTGGGGATAAGCTCGCCGCCGTGAACGCGAAGTTCATGGTCCCGAACGCGAAGACGTTCGAAGTCGTGGTGGTCAGGGCCCGCAACTAGCTGCACGCCGCGTCATCCGCCTTTTCACCGCACGACCGGCCTGCGCCCGCATGACCGGCCTGCGCCCGCACGACCGGCCGGGGGCCCCTGTGTGTCAGGCTCTTGTGTGACAGGTTTCTGTCTATACCGGACGGGGCACTCGGGGCGGGGAAGGTCTTTGATGGATTTTGTTATTCCTGTCCGCCATTCCAATCGTCGCTTCACTGTTGACGAGAAAAACGCGAT
>NZ_JAFHKT010000150.1 GCF_017052465.1 Arthrobacter pascens | reverse complement strand
CACCGGCGCCGTGGGCGGCGTGAAGAGCCCCGGCATCAAGGAACGCGCCATCCAGTACTGGACCAACGTCGACGCCGACCTCGGCGCCAAACTCCGCGCCAACCTCGGCGCAGGAGAAAGCACCTCCGACGCCGAAGCCGCCAACAAGATCGGCTAACAGCGCCCCACCAAAGAACCCCGCCACGGCACTGAACTTCAGCGCCGCGGCGGGGTTCTTCTGCGTTCTGCCCGGTTGTCCACATAGCCGGCGGCGGCCATGGCCTGTGCTTCATCGCGTCCCTAGGCTTCATACATGAGCACATTTGACGGCATCCCAGCTGCTGCCGCGGAATTCTACGATGAGCTGGAACAGAACAACACCAGGGAATGGTGGCACGCACATTCGGACGTGTATACGGCGTCCGTCAAGGAGCCGATCACGGCGCTGCTGTCCCGGCTTGAGCCGCGGTTCGGTCCGGGAAAGATCTTCCGCCCGCACCGGGACGTCCGGTTCTCACCGGACAAGTCCCCCTACAAGACGGCCCAGGGCGCGTTCGCGTCGTACCAGGAAGGCGTCGGCTACTACCTGCAGCTCAGCGCTGACGGCCTGCTCGTGGGCGGGGGCTACCATTCCCACTCCCCCGCCCAGCTGGCCCGGTACCGGAACGCCGTCGACGCCGCGGGCACCGGCGAACAGCTGCAGCACATCGTCGATTCCATAGCCCGGGCCGGTTTCCGGATCGAGGGCGAGAAGCTCAAGACCGTGCCCCGGGGCTATGCCAAGGACCATCCCCGCGCGGAGCTGCTGAAACACAAGTCGCTCTCCGCGAGCGTGGCGCTGGGCCAGCCGGCGTGGCTGCCCTCTCCGGCCGCCGAGGCCGAGGTCGCACGGCTGTGGGAGCAGCTGCGGCCGCTGGTGGACTGGGTCGGACGGCATGCCGCGCCGTAGGGCAGCGGCTAGACCTTCGTCAGGGCGTCCTTGTCGTCGTCCAGGTCGTCATCCGAGCTCCGCGCCGGGCCGTTCACGGCGGCCTTGGCTCCGGCGAACTTGTCATTGAGCCGGGAGTGGCGCTGACCGTAGGCAAAGTAAATGCCCAGGCCGATCGCGAGCCAGATGGCGAAGAAGATCCAGGTCTCCACGGCCAGGTTGGTCATGAGATACAGGCAGAGCACGGCCGACACGATGGGCAGCACCTTGCCGAACGGCACGCGGAACGCAGGCTTGAGGTCCGGACGCTTCTTGCGCAGCACCAGGATTCCCAGGCTGACCATCACAAACGCGGAGAGCGTGCCGATGTTGATCATTTCCTCGAGCAGATCAACGTTCGTCAGGCCAGCCACCAGGGCCACCGCGGCGCCGCAGATGATCTGGAGCCGCGCCGGCGTCGCACGCTTTTCGCTGGTCTTGGACAGGGCCCGCGGGAGCAGCCCATCGCGGCTCATGGCCAGGACCACGCGCGAGAGACCCATCAGCAGCACCATGATCACCGTGGTCAGGCCCACCAGGGAGCCGAAGGCGATGATCTTCGCGGCGTCGGTGTTCCCCACGGCTTCGAAGGCGGTGGTGAGCGTCGGGTTCTCGACCTCGGCCAACTGCTTGTAGGAGACCATGCCCGTGAGGGCGAGGGACACGAGAATGTACAGCAGCGTGACCAGGGCCAGGCCGCCGAAGATGCCGCGCGGCAGGGTCTTCTGCGGGTTCTTGACCTCTTCCGCGGACGTCGCCACCACGTCAAAGCCGATGAAGGCGAAGAACACCAGCGCGGCGCCGGCAACGATGCCCAGCGTTCCGTACTGGGCGGGGGCTGCACCGGTGAGGAAGCCGAAGAAGGACTGCTTCATGACATCCGCTGCTCCCGTTCCGGCGGTGGGCTCTGAGGCCGGAACGAACGGGGTGTAATTGGAGAACTTGACGTAGCTGAAGCCGACCACGATCACGAAGATTACGACGCCGATCTTGATCAGCGTGAAGATGTTGCCCACCCGGGCGGACAGTTTCGTCCCGAGTACGAGCAATACGGTGAACACGGCGACGATGAGGAACGCCCCCCAATAAAGGTCGACGCCGCCGAGCGAGAGAGCGGGCGGGATCTCCACGCCCATGAGGGCGAAGACCTTGCTGAGGTAGATGCCCCAGTATTTGGCAATCACCGCAGCAGCGGTGAAAAGCTCAAGGATCAGGTTCCAGCCGATAACCCAGGCCAGCACTTCGCCCATGGTTGCGTACGTGAACACGTAGGCGGAGCCGGCAACGGGGATGGCGGTCGCGAATTCGGCGTAGCACATGATCGCGAGGGCGCAGGTAACGGCAGCCACCGCAAATGACACGGTGACGGCGGGGCCGGCGAAGTTCGCTGCAGCCTTGGCGCCTACGGAAAAGATGCCGGCACCCACCGCTACGGCGACGCCCATGATCATGAGGTCCCAAGTGCTCAGTGAACGCTTCAGCTGGCGTCCGGGCTCATCGGCGTCAGCCATTGACTGCTCGATGGATTTGGTCCGGAAAAGATTCATAGGAAGTCCACAATCCTGATTGGGGTTGGAAACAGACCTATCAATACTAATGTCCAGCCAGTGGACGGCCGCATTTGTCCCAAATAATGAGACCGACCGGAAGCCGGACGGCACAAAACCACGCCCGGACCTTCCCCGCGCTGCGGCTACGCGGTGTGATGGAAAGGTCCGGGCGTGGAGTCTCGGGGTCCGTATCAGCAATAGAGGCTGATACGGGGGTGGAGCCACCGCCCCGGCCCTTCCGGGCCCGGGCGGTGGCTGACCACCGGACTAGCTGATGACATTCATGACGTTCCAGCCGGTGCCGGCCGAGACCCGCGTCGGGAAGATGCCGGCGCCGTTGCCCAGGTAGGTCCAGAGCGCGCCGCTCGCGTCCCTGGCCACCAGGTCAGCCCTGCCGTCACCGTTCAGGTCGCCCGCACCGCTGATGGCCGTCATGGCGTTCCAGCCGCCGCCCACCCGGATCCGGTTCGGGAAGATGCCGGCGCCGTTGCCCAGGTAGGACCACAGCACGCCGCTCGTATCCCTGGCCAGCAGGTCAGCCCTGCCGTCACCGTTCAGGTCGCGGGAGGAACTGATGACATTCATGGTGTTCCAGCCGGCGCCCACCCGGATCCGGTTCGGGAAGATGCCCGCACCGTTGCCCAGGTAGGACCACAGCACACCGTTCGTGCCCCTGGTGATCAGGTCAGCCCTGCCGTCACCGTTCACGTCACCGGAGGCGCTGATGACATTCATGGCGTTCCAGCCGGCGCCCACCCGGATCCGGTTCGGGAAGATTCCCGCACCGTTGCCCAGGTAGGACCACAGCACACCGCCCGAATCCCTGGCGATCAGGTCAGCCCTGCCGTCACCGTTCACGTCGCCGGAGGCGCTGATGGCATTCATGACGTTCCAGCCGCCGCCAACCCGGACCCGCGTCGGGAATGCACCCGATGCGTTGCCCATGTAGGTCCAGAGCACTCCGCTCGAGTCCCTGGCCAGCAGGTCCGCGTTGCCGTCACCGTTGAAGTCACGGAGCGCGGTCAGGATGCCGACAACGTTGGCTGCCGTTACCGCCGCCGAGGTCTGCGATGCCGTGGCGTACCCGGCCTTCGAGCCTGTGACCTGGACGGTGATCGCCTTGCCTGCGTCGCCGGCCTTCAGCGTGTAGGTTGCCGCCGCGGCTCCGCCGATGGCAGTGCCGTCGGCGAACCACTGGTAGCTGAACGTCACCGGCGCCGGTCCCCAGACTCCGGTGTTGGCGGTCAGCAGGCCTCCGACGACGGCCGCTCCACTAATGGTCGGAGCGGCAGTCACCAGTACCGGCACGGCAGGAGTGACCGGGTTGGACACTACAGCCGTGCTGGATCCGTGGACGTTGGTTGCCGTGACCTCGAAGCGGACCTGAACGCCGTTCTCCAGTCCGGTGACCACCAGGCTGGTGGCATCGCCCGGTGCCGTGCGAAGAGCGCCGATCTGTGCCCCGGTGGTTGCGTTGACAACCCTGATGGAGAACTCGTCCGTGATCCCGCCGGCTACGGCAGCCGTGAAGTTCACGGTTGCCGAAGCATTGCCCGTCACGGCCGTCACACCGGTAGGTGCGCTGGGCGCGATGGAGTCGGCGAAGATCAGGGTTTCGATGTTCCGCAGGGTGTCCGTTCCGTCGGGGCCGGCGTTGTTGTGCGTGACCGTGGTCACCCCGTTCTCTTCCGTGACGGTGTAGTTCGCCGCGATGTCGGAGAATACGGCCTTGTCGGTGCCGCCGCTGACCGAGAGGATTTCCCTCACTGTCTCGATGTTGCCCGGGTCGACCTTGCCGGCGAATACGTCCGCCTGGAGGGTCGGACCGGTCAGTGCGCCGGCCTCGTTCCTCAGGTACTGCGTGGTCATGCCCGTGGCGCTGCCGATCACGTCGCCGGCGTCGTTCTTGACGCTCAACCGGACGTTCAGGTAACGGTCACCGTCGATGATGTCGTTGCCGCCACGGCCTTCGATGATGTCGTTGCCGCCGCCGCCGAGGAGGATGTTGCCTTCGCCCCAGGCCGTCGCGTTCTCGGACTGGTCCAGGATCGGGCAGTCCTGCGAAGCCGAAGCGGCAATCACGTCGGCGATGGGGGTGGTCCGCGCTTCTGCCGGGATCAGATCGCTGAGGCCGGCAATGCGGTTGACACCGTGCTCGTCAAGGACGTTGCAGCCGATGAAGCCGGCGCCGCCCACATCAGCGGGAATGACGTCGTCGCCGCGGAGTTTGTCGTCGAAGGGGCCTCCGGAGAGGGCTTCGACCTCGTTGTAGCGGTCGCGCACGCCCGTCTGGAGGATATCCAGCGGCAGGATCTGCAGATCCAAGTCGGCATCCTGCGGCTGCGGATCGGCGACGCCGATCTCCCAGTCATAGCCGGAGCCGCCGGCAACCTTTTCGATGCCTGGGCCTGCAAGCCCGATGTCGTCGCCGCCTTCCATGTCGTAATCGTCGTCGCCGCCCTGGCCTGCCTGGACGTCGTGGCCCGGCTTCTGCGAATCGTCCAGGAAGAACAGGTTGCTGGAGTCACCGATCAGGAGATCGGGCTCGTCGCCGCCTTCCATCCAGTCATTGCCGCCGTCGCCAAAGACCGCGTCTTCGCCCTGGCCGGCGATCGCGAAGTCATCGCCCTCGCCGGAGAAGGTTTCGTTGATGTTGGGTCCGCCGTTGGTGAAGTCCTTGCCGTCGCCGGCCATGATGATGTCCAGGCCGGGGCCTGCATCGATGGCGTCGTTGCCCGGGCCACCCTTATGGACGTCGTCACCCGCGATATCGGTGATGATGTCGTTGCCTTCGCCGCCAAGTCCGACGTCGGCGCCGTCACCGCCTTCGATGATGTCGTTGCCTTCGCCTCCCCAGAACGTGTCGTTGTCGTTGCCGCCGTAGACGCGGTCCTGGTTGATGGTTCCGTTGAAGACGCTCTGGCCGTTGATGCCGGAGGGATCCACCGTGTTAATCATCCGGTACTTGATGGTGCCGTCTGCCATGCGGATCAGGACCTTGGTCTCGTTGCATTCCGAGGCCGTGTCATCAGCGACGGTGTTGCCGAATGCGGTGAAACCGTCCCGTGTGCCGGCGAGGTTCTTCAGCTCGAACTTGCAGTCGGCCGTAGCGAATGCGTCGGCCTTGAGGGCCTGCGCATTCGTGTTGCGCATCATGAGTTCCGCGAAGGAGTTGCCTTCCAGCTGTGCCCGCAGGTTCATGCCGGGAGTACGGGCCAGGTAGTAGAACCGGTCACCGTTCTGCAGCTCAGTGAGCTGCTGCTCGAAGACGTGGTTGAACGTGCTGCCGAGCAGGCCGCCGAACATGTTGGTGCGTTCCGCGAGGCCGCCCACCCACAGTTCGACGTCGTCGAGGCCGGTCCGCGAGTGTCCGTCCTGGTTTTCCCAGTCAGCGCCGTCACTGTTCATGAAGGCTGCGGCGTCCGCAGGAGGAACGTCGCCCGCGATCGTGTCCGGGTTGACGATGGCACGTGCAGCGTCCCTGCGCGACTTGAGCGTGGCCGGGCCGTCGTCCTCGTTGCCGAGCACGTTGTCGGGCCCTGCGTCTGTGAGGATCGTGGGGTGCTTGCCGTAGGCCGCCACGAAGTTGATCAGCGACTCAGGGTGCTTGAGGTTCTCACCGAAGTCGATCCAGTTCGTGTAGGGCTTGAGCTGGCCGTCGTTGGTCTCGGCGTGGAGTTCCTTACGGAAGTTGTTCAGCGTGGGGACGCCTTCGGACCTGGCCCGCGTCATGTTGATGGTTGCCAGGTCAAGCGGGAGGCCCAGCAGGTTGTTCCGGAGCGTGTCCGTGACGAATTCGTCCAGCTCGTTGCCGGCCTGGTCGGACATGCCCATGATGATGCTGCCTGCGGCCTGCTCCGATGTCAGCTCACCCTCGGTGCCGCCGTCGGTGTACGCCGGCGGGTTGAGGAATCCCTCGAGCAGTGAGATGTCGTTTTCGGAGCCGCGAACGTCGTCGGACGTTCCGTAGGCGCCATCGGTACCGGGCTTGTCCTCGTTCCTGCGCGAGATGGTCTCGGTCAGCATGGAGTGGCCGAACCGGTAAACCGCGTGGGCGAATTCAGCCTTGATGGCCGGGTTGATTTCCGTCTGCGTGAAGGCAAACGGCTGGAACGGGTTGATCAGCGGCTGGACCTTGCGCGCAAACTCTTCGAAGACGAGGTGCTGGTACTCCATCTCGGTCACGAAGCGGGCCGCCTGGAAGAGGCGCTCGCCGAAGTTGAATGTCGCGTCGCCGACAGCCTGGTAGTCACCAAGCAGCGCCGCATTCTCCGGCTTGGCCAGCGTGGCCTGGATGTCGCCGATCAGGCGGTCGTGCTCGGAGTGGAACACCTGGTGAATGGCGGTCAGGCCGATGTTTTCGTTGACACGGCCGTCACCGGCGATGAAGTGCGCATCGAGCATCTCATCGTCGTAGGTACCGGGTGCCTGGCTGGCGAAATCGGCAGAAGCGGTGGTGTCCTCGTCCTTGGTCGGGGCCACGGCCGGAGTGCCCGGGTTGTGGTCATGGTCCTTCGGTGACGGGTCCGCATTGTGCGCGATGTCCGTCAGGAACGGAGTGTTGAAGTAGTGCACATCGGCAGGAACCAGCGTTCCCGTCCCACCATTGTCGGCGGGGTTAGCCTCAACCTCGCCGCTGGCGGTCATGAACACGGGCATGCCGCGTTCCGGGCCGGGGACGAAGTTGCCGTACAGGTCGGCCTTGACCATCGGGACGTTGAGGACATCCTTGTCCTCGAGCCGGATGCCGAGCTTCTCGAAGGCCTGCACCTTGGTGGTGGCCCACGTAGCCATGCCCCCCGCCGTCGGGCCTGCGGGGCCGCCGAGCAGCTTACCCGTGGCCACAGGGCGGCCGGCCTCCAGCACGTACTCGCGGAGGAACACCTGGTGCGAGGGGTGGGAGGTGTAGGTCTGGCTCTGGTCAACCCACGGGGAGTCGGTGTTAAGTGCGTCCTGAACGTCGTCAGCACTTTCGTCGACATCGGCAGTACTCGGGTCGTCGCCGAGGATGCCGTCCTCGCCCGGCTGGTTCAGGCCTCGGGTAAGGGCCATGAAGCGCAGGTGCACGGGAAGGTCGTCGCCCTCAACAGCCGGCGTCGCGGGATTGTCCACGCCCTCGATGGCGGGCGTGGCGGGATCGTCGTCGAAGACGTGGTTGGGGCCCGCAATCAGCGGGTCGTCAGCCTTGAGGGGAACATAGACGTGGCCGCCGCCCTTCACGGTCTGGTCGACGCCGTGGTCGAAGAACTGGCCGAACAGGGTAAAGAGGGAGTTGTAGGGCGGGGACAGGCCCACGTCCGTGGTCACGTTCGGGATGAAGAGGGTGCTGTGGGACGGAACGCAGTCCGCGGGGTCAGCCGCAACCGGCGGATCGGCCAGCGGGTCCGGATCGGTCGTGCAGGGGACAACGCCCTCGTTGCCCTGGGTACGCACAGGACTGCCGGCAGCGGAAACGGCTGCCGGGTTGGTGGAGGTCTGGTCCACGATCAGGTTGCTGATGACGCGTGGGTGCGAGTCGAAAACGTCGCCCTGCTTCTGGGCGTAGGTCGACGGTGCCGGAGGACCGAAGATCGCGTTTTCTGCGTCCTTGAAGGATGCAGCGCCCAGGCGCGGGAACACCTGGTCGGCGGCGCCGAAATTGTCCTGTCCGGGCTCGAGGTGGTTGCAGCTGCCGTCCACCGTTCGCAGCCCGAGGGAGAGCATCGGGCTCGCGAGCTGGTTTTTCAACGCGCCGCAGGGGCCCGTCTCCGCCGTCGTATCGGCCACATGCTTTTCGGCAATTTTGATCTGCTTCAGGATGAACGACAGGTCCGAGGGGGTGACATTGAATCCTGCCCCTACAGGTCCCTGCACCGCGTTGGCTGCGACCACGGGCAGTCCCATGGCCGCGGGCATCGCCAGGGTGGTGACTGCCGCAATCAGCCGGAAGGAGACCGGCTGCCTACTTCGTTTGCTGCGTCGTAGACGCCGGTTTGTTGGTGGTTCGGTGGGGGATGCGGATCGACTTTGATCCGCGCCCCCGTCTGACTTCCAGGCTGAGAGTTTCATGGCACACCTGCCGCTAGGAGGGATGGAACACTGACATGGTGTTCTGCCGCACTCCTAAAAACCTTGGAGCAAATATGTCCTGCAAAGGCGCAGAGTATGGCTCCCTTCAAAAGAACCACCCAAAATTGGGGGTTCCCAATCGCAGCATTAACGTGCAAAGCCCGGGCAGGTCCGCTCATTTGCGGCCCCGCCCGGGCGTCACTTTTTACGAGGTTGTTGTAACCAGCCGGAGCCGTTTACACCGGCCAATCCATCAGCGCTGACCGGATCAGGAAGCGCTTTCCTTCAGGTGCTTCCACCGAAAAACCGCTCCCTCTGCCCTGCACCACATCCACCGTCAGGTGGGTGTGGCTCCAGTAGTTGAACTGTTCCCTGGACATCCAGAAGTCCAGCGGCATGGCGCCGCTTTGCGCACTGGTGCCCGGGCCGCCGTCGGAAATCTCAAAACGCCCCAGCAGCACGTCGGAATCTCCGGTCACAAACTCCCCTGCCGGAAAACACATCGGCGAGGAGCCGTCGCAGCAGCCCCCGGACTGGTGGAACATGAGCGGCCCGTGCTGGTCCCACAGTTTCCGCAGCAGCGAGACCGCCGCGGCGGTGAGCGCCACCCGGGAGAAGTCCTCCCCGGGCAGCGTCACCGCGGCATCGAGCCTGGCGTCAGGCATGTCGGCCCGCCATCAGAACCTCAGCACCACGCGGCCGTCGATCTTGGCATGTTTCATCTCGTCGAATACCGCGTTGACCTCGGAAAGTTCCCGCGCCGACACCGTGGGGTGGATCTTTCCCTGGGCGTAGAAGTCGAGCGCCTCCTCCAGGTCCTGCCGGGTACCCACGATCGAGCCACGGACGGTCAGGCCCTTGAGCACGATTTCGAAGATCGGTGCCGGGAAGTCGCCGGGCGGCAGGCCGTTGAAGACGATCGTTCCGCCGCGGCGGGCCATGCCGATCGCCTGGCCGAACGCCGAGGGGTGGACGGCCGTGACCAGGACGCCGTGGCAGCCGCCGGTTTCCCGCTGGATGACCTCGGCCGGGTCTTCGTGCAGGGCGTTCACCGTCAACTCGGCGCCGTGCTGCTTGGCGAGCGCCAGCTTGTCGTCCGCGATGTCGACGGCCGCAACGCGCAGGCCCATGGCCACGGCGTACTGGACCGCGATGTGTCCCAGGCCGCCGATGCCGGAAATGGTGACCCACTGGCCAGGCTTGGCTTCCGTCATTTTCAGGCCCTTGTAAACCGTCACACCGGCGCACAGCACAGGCGCAACTTCCACCGGGTCCGAGCCGGCCGGTATACGGGCGGCGAAGCGGGTATCCACCAGCATGAACTGGCCGAACGAACCGTCCACGCTGTAGCCGGCGTTCTTCTGCGCCTCGCAGAGCGTCTCCCACCCGGTGCGGCAGTACTGGCAGTCGCCACAGGCGGACCACAGCCAGGCGTTGCCCACCAGGTCGCCGACGGCGAGGTCGGTGACACCTTCCCCGAGGGCCACCACTTCGCCGACGCCTTCATGGCCGGGGACGAACGGGGGCGAGGGCTTGACGGGCCAGTCGCCTTCGGCGGCGTGGAGGTCCGTGTGGCAGACGCCGGTGGTCAGTAGCCTGACCAGCGCCTCCCCCGGGCCGGGGTCGGGAACGGGAAGGGTAAGGATCTGGAGGTCCTTGCCGAATTCGGTTACTACGGCTGCTTGCATTGTCGTCGTCATTGGCGAAATCCTTGCGTCGTTTGAACGTTGCTGACCTTGGGTGGTGCGGAGTGGGGCGCGAGGGCCCCGTCGTGGCGACGGAGTCGCCGGCTCAGTCCTTCCCGCAGCTCGCAAGCTCGCGGCGGGGCCCTCGGCCTGATCCTTCACGGGAGCGCCCCAATCCCTAGAAGAAGCCGAGCTTGTTCTCGTTGTAGCTGACCAGCAGGTTCTTGGTCTGCTGGTAGTGGTCCAGCATCATGGCGTGGTTTTCGCGTCCGATGCCCGAGGACTTGTAGCCGCCGAAGGCGGCACCCGCCGGGTAGGCGTGGTAGTTGTTGACCCAGACGCGGCCGGCCTGGATTTCCCGGCCCGCCCGGTAGGCAACGTTGCCGTTGCGGGACCAGACGCCGGCGCCGAGGCCGTAGAGGGTGTCGTTGGCGATGCCCATGGCGTCGCTGTAGTCGCTGAAGCGCGTCACGGACACCACCGGGCCGAAGATTTCCTCCTGGAAGATCCGCATCCGGTTGTGGCCTTCGAAGACGGTGGGCTGGACGTAGTAGCCGCCGGCCAGGTCACCTTCGAGCTGCGCGCGGGCGCCGCCGGTGAGCAGCTTGGCGCCCTCCTGCTTGCCGATGTCGATGTAGGAAAGGATCTTTTCCAGCTGGTCGTTCGACGCCTGGGCGCCGAGCTGGGTTTCGGTGTCCAGCGGGTTGCCCTGGATGATCTTCTCCACCCGGGCTATCGCGTCGGCCATGAAGGAGTCGTAGATGTCCTCCTGGACCAGGGCGCGCGACGGGCAGGTGCAGACTTCGCCCTGGTTGAAGGCGAAGAGCGTGAAGCCCTCCTGTGCCTTGTCGTAGAACGCGTCATTGGATTCGGCCACGTCGTTGAAGAAGATGTTCGGGCTCTTGCCTCCGAGCTCGAGGGTGACCGGGATCAGGTTCTGGCTGGCGTACTGGCTGATCAGCCGGCCGGTGGTGGTTTCGCCGGTGAAGGCGATCTTGCGGATCCGGGGGCTGGAGGCCAGCGGCTTGCCGGCCTCCACGCCGAAGCCGTTGACCACGTTGAGCACGCCCGCCGGCAGCAGGTCGCCGATGAGCTCCATCAGGACCAGGATTGACGACGGCGTCTGCTCGGCCGGCTTCAGGACCACGGCGTTGCCGGCCGCAAGGGCCGGTGCCAGCTTCCAGACGGCCATCAGGATCGGGAAGTTCCACGGGATGATCTGTCCCACGACGCCCAGCGGCTCGTGGTAGTGGTAGGCAGTGGTGTCGTCGTCGAGCTGTGAAAGGCGTCCTTCCTGGGCACGGACTGCGGAGGCGAAGTAGCGGAAGTGATCCGCGGCCAGCGGGATGTCCGCGTTCAGGGTCTCGCGGATGGGCTTGCCGTTGTCCCAGGACTCGGCGACGGCGAGCATCTCGGTGTTCTCGTCGATGCGGTCGGCGATCTTGTTCAGGATCGCGGCGCGCTCGGTGACGGACGTCTTGCCCCAGGACGGCGCGATCTTGTGCGCGGCGTCCAGGGCCAGTTCAATGTCCTCGGCCGTGCCGCGGGCCACCTCACAGAAGGGCTTGCCGGTGACAGGGGTGATGTTTTCGAAGTACTGGCCCTTGACGGGGGCAACCCATTCGCCGCCGATCCAGTTTTCGTAGCGGCCCTTGAACGTGACCTTCGAACCCTCGGCACCGGGCTGTGCGTAAACGGTCATTGCTGGCTCCTTTGCTCTGCAACATCGTGGCGGTCCGCAGGGTGACCGCCGTTGCACTCAGCGTAGGAGCGTGAAGGTTGCAGGCAGGTTGCAAGTGTGTGAGCCAGCTCACTGCCGGGGGTTTCGACAAGCTCAACCACCAGCGCCCGATGATTGAGCCCGTCGAAATCCGGTCAGGCGCTCAGTTCCGTCTCCAGCCGTTCCAAATCAGCGACGACGGCGGCCCGCTTGGGCGAGCGCGGCGGCAGGAGCTTTAACGCGGCGAGCCGGACGCCGACGTCGTCCCTCGCCTCCGGCAGTTCGGCGTACCTGAGCAGGGACTCGGCGCTGCCGTCCGTCAGGACGGCCTCGCGCAGCAGCGAGGACACCCGTCCGCGCAGCTCCACGATGCCCGGCGCCTCGGACCGCGGAAGCACGGCGCCGCGGTAAATCTCAAGGGCGATCCGGTGCGCTCCGCGCTGCAGGCAGCTGAGCACCTGTCCGCTGTCCGGCACCAGGTCCATGGCCAGCCTGTACGGGCGGGACTCCGGCACCGCCGCAGGGTTCAGCCCCTGGAGGACCTTGCGGAGGCGGACCATCTCCGCGCGCAGCGTCATGGTGGAGCCGTCGCCCGGATAGAGCAGGACGCTGAGTTCCTCGGCGCTGAGGCCGTCCGGGTGGGTGCTGAGCAGGGCCAGGATTTCGCTGTGCCTGGCCGACAGCGCGACGGTCCGGCCTTCGATGCTGAGCAGGGCCTGGTCGCGGCCCAGCAGCTGCAGGCTGTTGCGGTACAGGCTGCCTTCCGCCGCGGAACCGGCGCCGTCAGCCCTGCGGGCAGCGGAAGCCGGCGCCCGCCGTCGGGAAGCCGTCCTCGTGGCTTTGGCGGCGGCCAGCTGGAGCCGTTCGACGCGCAACTGCGCCTGGGCGGCAGCAACCGTGGCCTCAACGAGCGACAAGGTGTGCGGAGCCACCGCAGATTCCGTGCCGGTGATGTCCACGACGCCCAGCAGCGCGCCGGAATCCGGGTCCTGGAACGGCACGGCGGTGCAGCTCCACGGGTGCACGGACCGTTTGTAGTGCTCGGCACCGGAGATCTGAATGCCGCGGCCCAGGGCAAGCGCAGTTCCCGGGGCACTGGTTCCCACCATGGCCTCGGACCAGTCGGCGCCGGGAACGAACATCATGCCCTCCGCCCGCCGTTGCATCACGGGGTCGCCCTCGACCCAGAGGAGCCGGCCCACATCATCGCCGACGGCAACCAGCAGGCCGCTCTCGTGACTGGGCTGGATGAGGAGCTTCTGGATCACGGGCATGATGGCGGCGAGGGGGTGCTGGCGGCGGTATGCCTCGAGCTCCTCCCCGTCCATGGCCAGCGGCGCCTCGGGAACGTCCGGGTTGGCCTGCAGCCGGGCCGAGCGCTGCCATGACTCACGGATAAGCCGGCGCAGGCCGGGAATTTCCGGCGCATCCGGAAAGGCGTGGGCGTCGAGCTGCTCATGGGCTGCCAGGGCATGCCGCTGGGCCAACTCCGCGGCGTCTTGCCCAGCTTTGCCGCGGGTTGCTGCCGGCTGGATCAGGCTCCTCATCGAACTCCCGTTGCCACACAGTTGATTGCGCCTGTTTTGGCGCTGTCGCCGGGCACGGCCCCTTGGTGGACCGCGCGCTCCGTCCGGCAAGTCTAATGGCGCCCGCCTCCCGCCCGCCAGAGAAGCGCGAACGTACACTTATGGCCCCACGGACCGGGGCCTCAAGTGTACGTTCGCGCTGTCCTGCGGGCGTTGGGATGGTTCTGCGGGCGTCAGGCGCGGGAGATCTCGATCATTTCCTCGCGCGGCACCACTTTGATGCGTTCACGCACGACGCCGTCAGCCCCCGCGGATTCGGTCCACGCCGCACCGAGGGCTGCCTCGTGCGCGTTCAGCCGGTTCCAGCCCTCCCACGTGGTGTACTCGATGCCGCGTTCCTCGAGCAGGTCGATGATCGCCTGCGGGTCCGGGTTTTTCGCAGGCGGCAGCGTCAGCCGGTCCTCGAGGAGGAAGCCGATGGTCTCCAGGGCGTCGCCCTTCGTATGCCCGATCAGGCCGACGGGCCCGCGCTTGATCCAGCCCGTGGCGTAGATGCCGGGGACGGGGTTCCCTTCCGCATCGAGCACCCGGCCGCCCTCGTTGGGGATGACCCCGCGCCTGGCGTCGTATTCCAGTTCGTCCAGCGCGGAGCCGTGGTAGCCGATGGCGCGGTAGACGGCCTGCACCGGGTAGTCGATGAACTCCCCCGTACCCTTGACGTTTCCGGTTCCGTCCAGCTGCATCCGCTCAAACTTGATGCCCGCCACCTTGCCGGACCCGCCGTCGTCGCTATCGCTTCCATATATCTCGACGGGGCTGTGCAGAAAGTGCAGGTGCAGGCGGCGGGAGGACGGCTCCTCAGCCTCGGCATGCTCTTCCACGAGCCAGTTGGTCATGGTGTTCACCATGGTCTTGGTCTGGTTGTTGCGGCGGATCGCCTCGTCCGAGGCTTCATCAAACTCAAAGTCCTCCGGGTACAGCACAATGTCCACGTCGCGGGCGTGGCTGAGTTCGCGAAGCTCCAAGGGCGTGAACTTGACCTGCGCCGGGCCGCGACGGCCGAAGACGTGCACGTCCGTGACCGGCGAATTCTTCAGGCCCTTGTACACGTTGTCCGGGATCTCGGTGACGAGGAGCTCATCGGCGTGCTTGACCAGCATCCGCGCCACGTCCAGCGCCACGTTGCCGTTGCCGATCACGGCGATTTCCTTGGCATCCAGCGGCCAGTCGCGCGGAACGTCGGGGTGGCCGTCGTACCAGGAGACGAAGTCCGCGGCGCCGAAGGAACCCTCCAGATCGATGCCGGGAATGTCCAGGTCGGCGTCCTTGATGGCACCGGTGGAGAAGATCACGGCATCGTAGAAGGCCCGGAAATCGTGCAGGGTGAGGTCCCGGCCGTAGGTGACGTTGCCGAGGAAACGGATGTCGCCGCGGTCCAGGACCTTGTGGAGCGCGTTGACGATGCCCTTGATGCGCGGGTGGTCCGGGGCAACGCCGTAGCGGATCAGGCCGTAGGGCGCCGGGTAGGCCTCGAAGAGGTCGATGCTGACCTCGAAGTCGCCGCCCTTCACTTCGTTGGATTTGGTCAGGATGTCCGCAGCATAGACACCGGCAGGTCCGGCGCCGACAATCGCGACGCGGAGCGGCCTCTGGGAGGTGGATTCAGCTGAGTTGGACACCGGGAGCCCTTCTGGAACGGAGACTGCGCCTGTTCATCCTGCGCGCAGTTTCCAATTCTAATTGTCCGTGTGATCGTGCGGTGAACCCGTGACGCGGCGGGTCAGCCGGCCAAGCCAAGGGCAATCAGCCGCTCTTCGTCAGCGGCACGACGTCGCCCTCCCCGTACAGCAGGGCCCGCAGTTCGGATTCCGCGGAGTTCAGCCGACGGGGGTCGATCGTTTCGCCGGCCGCGAAGTGATCCAGCATGCGCGGATCCACGTAGCTTTTCCGGGCGATCGTCGGCGTGTTCCCCAGTACGGCGGCGGCCTCCTGCATGGCCACGCTGACGGCGCCCTTCCTGGCCGCCACCTTCTTCTGCGGTCCGCTCCGGGCCAGGCTGACGGCTGCCGCGACGGTGCCATGAAGGGTCCGGAAATCCTTGGCGGTGAAGTCTGATCCGGTGCGTTCCTTGACGTAGCCGTTGATGTCGGCGCTGGTCACCGGATGCCATGTCCTGCCGTCCTTGTAGGCGAGCAGCCGGGCGTTGCCGCCGCGCCGCTTCAGCACGCGCACCAGGGCGGCGAGGTCCGCGTCGAAGATCTCCGAGTCCCAGTTTTTGCCGCTCTTGGCCGGAAAGCTGAGCTGCACGCGGTCCTTCCTGACCTGCACGTGCGCACAGAGCAGCGTGGCCAGGCCGCGGCTGCCGTTCTCGTTCGTATAGCGTTCGGAGCCCACCCGCAGGGATCCGCTGTCCAGCATGCGAAAAGCGGCGGCGAGGACGCGCTGGCGGGTGACGCCGTCGCTCCTCAGGTCCATGGTGACCATCCGGCGGGCAGTGGGCAGCGACTCCGCGAGCTGGAGTGCGCGGTCGAACTTCACCCGGTCCTTCCGCTCGCGCCAGGCCGGATGGTAGATGTACTGCCGGCGACCCACCGAGTCAAGGCCGGTGGCCTGGATGTGGCCGTTCTCAAAAGGGGCGATCCACACGTCGGTCCAGGCCGGCGGGATGCCGATGCTTTCCAGCCGGTCCCGGACGGGCCCCGGCGGCAGCGTTGACCCATCGAGGTCCCGGTAGCTGAACCCCTTGCCGGCTGCCACCCTGCGGTAGCCGCGGCCGGAGGCGTTGCTGTGGCGCAGCCTCATCGCGCCTCATCCTGCCCGCTCAACATGCTCATAATGGAAAGCCTACTGACTATTCCGGTGATACCGCTGCCCGCCGGACGGAATACCGCAGCGCCACGTGGTGTTATGGGTCTTGTGCCTACGCCTGACGGATCCGTTTCCTCCGCTGTACCTCATGCCGCGCCGCCCGCCGCAAAGCCGCCGGCGGTGACGGCCTCGGCCGGGCCCGCCGGCCTGAAGGCCGTGGACAAGGACACGACGGCGGGAGTCCTGTTCGGCATCGGCGCCTACGGTCTCTGGGGGCTGCTCCCCCTGTACTTCTTCGTGCTGCAGCCGGCCGGCGCCGTCGAAATCGTGGCCAACCGGGTGGTCTGGTCCCTGCTGTTCTGCGCCCTGCTGATCACGGTCACGAGGACGTGGGGCGTGCTGGCCGCGGCCTTCCGGAACCGCTCCGTGCTGGGCACCCTCACCGTTGCCGCCGCGTTGATTGCCGTGAACTGGCTGACCTATACGTACGGGGTGACCACCGGACAGGCCGTCGAAGCCTCGCTGGGCTACTTCATCAACCCGCTGGTCTCGGTCCTGCTCGGGGTGTTCGTGCTGAAGGAAACGCTCCGCCCCCTGCAGTGGGCCGCCGTCGGAATCGGCTTCATTGCCGTGGCCGTGCTTACGGTTTCCTACGGCAAACTGCCGTGGATCGCGCTGACATTGGCTGTCAGTTTCGGTCTGTACGGGTTCGTCAAGAAGCGCGTGGGTCCCAAGGTGGGGGCCATCACGAGCCTCACGGTTGAGACGGTGGTGCTGACGCCCCTGGCCGCGGCCACCATGATTTTCCTGGCCGTCAGCGGGAGTGCCACCCTGGCCAGCAACGGCCCCGGAC
This sequence comes from Arthrobacter pascens, assembly GCF_017052465.1. GTDB lineage: Bacteria > Actinomycetota > Actinomycetes > Actinomycetales > Micrococcaceae > Arthrobacter > Arthrobacter pascens. The sequence goes on along the minus strand of NZ_JAFHKT010000150.1, from coordinate 135,684 downwards.
ACTTCTGGCTGCTCGCCGCATCCGGCATCATCACCGCCGTGCCGCTGCTCTTCTTCGGTGCGTCCGCCCGCAGGCTGCCGATGACCACGATCGGGCTGCTGCAGTACTTCGCGCCCGTGCTGCAGTTCGTCGTTGCCCTGGCCGTCTTCCGGGAAGCGATGACCCTGGACCGGTGGATCGGCTTCGGCGTCGTCTGGCTGGCACTCCTGGTGCTCACCGTGGACATGCTCGCCACAGCCCGCAAGAACTCCGCGGCCCGCAAGCTCGCCCTCCGGGAAGCGCGAACGGACACTTAAGCCCCCCGCCCCCGCGCGAACGGACACTTATGGCCCCTCCGGCCGCATTTTTGGGGCCTTATCTGCCCGTTCGCGCTAAGCCCGGCAGGTCCTAAGGCGCCGAGTCGATCACATCGTAGTCGCGCGGGACAACCACCATGGGCACCGGAAGGGCCCGCAGCACCTTGTTGGCCGTGCTGCCCAGGAATATGCGGTTCTTCTCCGCCAGGCGCGAGGACCCCACAATCAGGATCTCGCCGTCGTCCCATTCGAGGCCGTCGATCGCCTCCTCGATGCTGCGCCCATGCGCCACCGCCACGCTGACCTCATGGCCCGCGGGAACTTTCCCGGACGCGGCGGTCAAAACGGTGTTGGCATGGATGTGCGCGGCGTTGATTGCTTCCCCGGAGTCCCCTGCGGCGTCCAGTTCCACGAGCGACACCAAACGCAGCGGCACGCCGCGCCTCTTGGCCGCATTAATGGCGGTCTCGATGGCGGCCTCGGCCCCGGCGCGGCGGCCCACGGCGAGAGTCAGGCGGGTAATCGGAGCCGTCCGCTGGTATCCCCGCGGGGCGAGGGCCACCGGCACCGGCGAGGCGTGCAGCAGTGCGTTGGCCACACTCCCCACGGTGTACCGCTTGAAGAGGCCGGCGCTGGCGGCACCCACGGCTATCAGCCCGGCCTTGAACTCCACGGCCGCATCGATCAGCCCGCCGGCAAAGGATTCGGCCTCGCGCACGTGGAATGTGGCGGGAAGGCCTTGGGGAATCAGGCCCAGCCCCTGCCGTTCAGCCGCCAGCACCTCCTGCTCCCGGGCGTTCACCCTGCTGCCCTCCGGGTTCAGCGCCACGTACGGGGCACCCTTTTTCACTACATAGACAAGGTCCAGGTGTGCGCCCTGGGCCAGGGCCAGCGACGTGGCGAGCGCGACGGCGTCCGCGCCGCGCTCGGTGGGTGTGTAACCGACTACGTATCGCATGCAAAACCCCTCTTCGGGTGAGGCAGACTTCGGCCCCGCCGGATCCCCGGCGGCACACCCCGGCCTGCGGTGTGAAGTGCAGTGGTGAGGATGACTTTACCCCCGGATACGACGGCGGGCCGGGCACCTTTTGGTACCCGGCCCGCCGTCGTCGTCCGCGCCCCGCGCGAACGTGCAGATAATGCCCTGTTTCGCGCCTTTTGAGGGCATTATCTGCCCGTTCGCGCTCCCGTTCGCGCTTGTGGGAGGTGGGGTTAGGCGTTGGCCTTGATGGCGGCGGCGAGCACTTCGAGGCCGTCCAGCAGGAGCTCGTCGCTGATGACCAGCGGGGGCAGCAGGCGGATGACGTTGCCGTACGTGCCGCAGGTCAGGATGATGACGCCTTCCTTAAGGCAGGCGGCGGCAACGGCCTTGGTGAGTTCCGGGTTGGGCTCCTTGGAACCGGCCTGGACCAGCTCGATGGCCAGCATGGCACCGCGGCCGCGGATGTCTCCGATCACGGAACCTCCGGCGCCGCCGGGAAGCGCAGCTGCAAGTTCGCGGAGGCGGCCCACTGCCACTTCCTCGATGTGCTTGGCGCGGGCGTTGAGGTGGTACTCCTCCATGGACCCGATGGAAGCAAGCGCCGCGGCGCAGGCCACCGGGTTACCGCCATAGGTACCGCCCAGGCCGCCCGGGTGGACGGCGTCGAGCAGGTCGGCGCGGCCCGTGATCGCGGACAGCGGCATGCCGCCCGCAATGCCCTTGGCCATGGTGATGATGTCCGGAACGACGCCCTCGTGGTCGACCGCGAACCATTCACCGGTGCGGCAGAAGCCTGACTGGACCTCGTCGGCGATGAAGACGATGCCCTTTTCCTTGGCCCACGCGGCCAGCGCCGGCAGGAAGCCTTCGGCCGGGACGATGAAGCCGCCCTCGCCCTGGATCGGCTCGATGATGATCGCGGCAACGGATTCGCCGCCGATCTGCTTCTCGATCATGGTGATGGCACGCTTGGCGGCCTCGGCACCGGTGATCGCGGGGTTTTCCTCGCGGTACGGGTAGCTCATCGGCATGCGGTAGACCTCGGGCGCGAACGGTCCGAAGTTGGTCTTGTACGGCATGGCCTTGGCGGTCAGCGCCATGGTCAGGTTGGTGCGGCCGTGGTAGGCGTGGTCAAAGGCGACGACGGCGTCACGTCCGGTGGCGAGGCGGGCCACCTTGACGGCGTTTTCCACGGCTTCGGCACCGGAGTTGAACAGGACGGTGCGCTTTTCGTGGTCGCCCGGGGTGAGCCGGTTCAGCTGTTCGGCGACGGCGACATAGCCCTCGTAGGGGGTGACCATGAAGCAGGTGTGGGTGAAGTGCTCCACGGCCTCCTTCACGGCCCCGACGACGGCGGGATCGGACGCGCCGACGCTGGTCACCGCGATGCCTGAACCGAGGTCGATGAAGGAGTTGCCGTCGACGTCGTGGATGATGCCGCCGTCGGCGTCTGCCACATAGACGGGAACGCTGGACGCGACGCCGGCGGCGACCACAGCCTTGCGGCGTTCGGTCAGGGCCACGGACTTGGGGCCCGGGAAGTCGGCCTGGACGCGGCGCTTCTGCTCGAGGCGGTAGGTGATTTCGTTGGCAGTGGTGGTCATGGGGAGGCCTTTCGGTACCTGGTGATTGAGCCTGTAGAGATCTTTGGTTTCGACAGGCTCAACCAGCGAATTGTTAAGAGTCGAGAGCGCTCATGACGTGCTTGATGCGCGTGTAGTCCTCGACGCCGTACATGGAGAGGTCCTTGCCGTAGCCGGACTGTTTGAACCCGCCGTGGGGCATTTCGGCGGTGAGCAGGATGTGGGTGTTGATCCAGACCGCACCGAAGTCAAGGTCGCGGCTGAGCCGCATGGCGGTGCCGTGGTCGGAGGTCCAGACGCTGGACGCGAGGGCGTAGTCGACGTCGTTGGCCATCTCCACGGCTTCCTGTTCCGTGCTGAACTTCTGCACGGTGATGACGGGGCCGAAGGTTTCCTTCTGCACGATGTCATCGGTCTGCTTGGCCCCGGTGACGATGGTGGGCTCGAAGAAGTAGCCCCTGTCCCCGGCGCGGTGGCCGCCGGTTTCGATCCGGCAGTTGGCCGGCAGGTGTTCAACGACGGAGGTCACCGCGTTGAAGTGGTTGACGTTGTTCAGCGGACCGAAGTAGTTCTCTGCGTCGTTTTGCGAGCCGGTGTGCAGCGTCTTGGTGTGTTCCACCATGGCTGCCACGACGTCGTCGTGTACTGAATCCTCGACAAGCACGCGCGTGATGGCGGTGCAGTCCTGGCCGGCGTTGAAGAAGGCGAACTCGGCGATGGCCGCGGCGCTCTTCTTGATGTCCGCATCCTTGAAGACAATGGCCGGAGCCTTGCCGCCGAGCTCCAGGTGGGCGCGCTTGAGGCCCTTGGCGGCGCCGGAGGCGACGGCGATGCCGGCCCGGACGGAGCCGGTGATGGAGACGAGGCCGGGGACCTTGTGCTCCACCATCATGGCGCCGGTTTCGCCGGTGCCGAGGACGACGTTCAGGACGCCGGCCGGGAAGATGTCCTTGGCCAGCTTCGCCAGCACCAGGGTGGATTCCGGTGTGGTGTCCGAGGGCTTGAGCACCACAGTGTTGCCGGCGGCGAGCGCGGGGCCGATCTTCCAGATGGCCATGAGGAAGGGGTAGTTCCACGGCGCCACCTGGGCCACGACGCCGATGGGTTCGCGGCGGACGAAGGATGTGTGGCCCTCGAAGTATTCGCCGGCCGACTTGCCTTCGAGGATGCGGGCAGCACCGGCGAAGAAGCGCAGCTGGTCGGCGCCGGCGGCTACTTCCTCCGAGGCGATCAGTGAGCGCACCTGCCCGGTGTTGCGGTGCTGCGCTTCCACGAGCTCGTCGCTGTTCGCCTCGACGGCGTCCGCGAGCTTGAGGAGCATGAGCTGGCGCTGGCCGGGCGTGGTGCGCTTCCAGGTCTTGAAGGCGTCCTTGGCGGCCGCCATGGCGGCATCGACGTCTGCCGCAACCGAGATGGGCGACTTGGCCACGACGTCACCAGTCGCCGGATTCACGATGTCAAGAAGTCCGGTGCCCGCGGGCGTCACGAACTCGCCGTTGATGAAGTTCTGCAAGGTTTGAACCACGGTGTACAACCTCTTTCGTCCCGAATGATTGTGATGCAGCTGCTTTGAGCCTATTCCAGCCCGCCACCCCGGGGAATAGCCACCTGCACACCTTTGACGCGGGGCTTTAGTGCGATCGGCCAGCCACCGGCTACCCTTGATCCATGGCAATTTCCCTCGCGGCCCTCCTCGCCGTGCAGTCTCTGGGGCTCAAAAAATCCAGCCTCGCGGAAACCACTTCGCACCAGGACATCCGCTGGGTTGCGGTCACCGAACTGGAGGACCCGCAGCGCTTCCTCAACGGCGGCGAACTCGTGCTGACCACCGGGCTCCGGATGAAAAGTGCGCCCGAGCAGCGCCGCTTTGTCCGCCAGGTCCAGCGCGCCGGCGCGGTGGGAATCGGTTTCGGCGTGGGTCTGACGCACGACGCCGTTCCGCCGGCTTTGGTTGCAGAGGCGAACCGCTGGGGGCTGCCCGTGGTGGAGGTGCCGTACGGCACGCCCTTTATTGCCATCAGCAAGCTCGTGGCGGATGCGCAGTCCGCCGACCACTATTCCAAGCTGGAACGGCTCATCGCGGGCCACCAGATCCTGGCCCGCGCGCTGCTCACGGGTGGCGGGCTGTCCGAACTGCTCAAGCACCTCGGCGGCATGCTGCGCACCGACATCGTCCTGACCCAGTTCACGGCCGAGCTGTACAACAGCAGTGCCGCAGCGCCGGACGCCCACTCCTGGGCTTCCTACCCGATCCCGACCGGCCGCCGCGACGCCTGCACCCTGTGGGTGAGGCAGCCGTTCGAGGACTCCGGCATCATCGGCTACGCGCAGAACCTCATCAGCGTGGAGCTGAACAACATGGTCAAGCAGCGCCAGGCCGAGCGGGCACTGTGCGGCCAGGTACTGGAGGACGTGATCCACGGAACGCTGGACCCCAGCGAAGCCACCCGCCGTCTGGCAGGGACCGGAATCAACAGCACCCGGAAGAACGTGGTGCTGCTGGCCGGTTCCGAGGCGCACCACAAGCAGTTGGTGACCTCATCGCTGCCGCGGGCACTCGAGAAGGCGGTGACCGCCGTCGTCGGTAAGGACCTGATCACGGTGATCGCCGACGACGGCCGCGGCGCCACTGCGCTGGCCCGGAGCCTGAGCGACCATCTTGCCGAGGCAGGAATCCATGCGACGATCGGCATCGGCGGCGCCTACACGAAGCCAAACGGGTTGCGCTGGAGCTACTTCGAGGCCCGCGACGCCGCGAGCCACGGACTGCCTGTCAACGAGCCGGAGCGGCTCAGCCTGACGTCGCTGCTGCTGGCGAGCGAGGACGTGCCGCTCGCGGACATGGCCAATGAATCGCTGAATCCGCTGCGGACGTTCGATGCCGCGCACGGGGCCGAACTGATGACCACGCTGGAGAGCTACCTGACCAACAACGGTTCGGTGGCTGCCGTGGCCGAAGCCCTGACCCTGCACCGGAACACGGTCCGCTACCGCTTGGCCCAGATCACCGAACTCACCGGCTACGACCCCTCCGTCACCGCCGACCGTGTCCAGCTGTGGCTCGCCCTCGCGGTCTCCCGGCTCGGATCGCGGCACCAGGGGTAGTCAGGGGTGGGCCCCCTCCGGCGGCCGTAAGGCTAGCTACGGCTAGCCGACCCCGCGCTTCAGCAGCTTCCGCGCCTTCCGCCTGGCCTTGCGGTACTTGGCTTCGGTTCGGGCGATGATCCTGGCCTCCGTCTCGAGCAGGGAGCCATAGCCGGCGACGGCCTGCTCCGGAAGCTCCGGACCGCGGACCATCTTGTCCAGGAGGGTCCGCGCCACCACGCTGTCGTGGTGGTCGCCCAGGATCTTCTGCTGGCGGCGGGCGGCCTTGGCCAGCTTGGCTGCCCGCTTCCCGTAGAGCGGCTCGGCCGATTCCGCCGCGTGCCGCAGGCGTTTGGCGTCCTTGCGCACCTGGTGCAGCGCGGTTTCATGCCCCGGGCTCGTCTTCTCACGCTTCGCCGCCTTGTGCGAACGGCGCAGCCGCTTGACTGTCTTTTTCACCCGCTTGCCCGCCACGGTTCCGGCGGGCGCAGACGCAGCCGGGCGGACCGGCGGGTTGTCCCGGAAGTCCTCCAGGTCATCCAGCAGCCGGAAGTAGCGGTCTGCCATGAGAACTTCCTGCACTCTCCGGTAGCCGGCATCGAACCTGCGGCCCAGTTCGCGCTCCAGCCTGCCGTTGACCGCGCTGGCCTGCTCCGGAGGCAGCTCGGCAACGTGGGTACGCAGCCGCTCACGCATCACTTCGGAGTCACGGGGCGATCCGAGGATGCCGCCAAGCCACTGGAGTTCGTCGCGCAGCCTCCGGACCGGCGCGGCCCTGAACAGTTTGCGGTAGACCGCCAGGGCGGAGCGCATGCGCCGCGCGGCGGAGCGCATTTGGTGGACGGCGTCGGGCTCCTCCAGCCGCACGGCAGGATCGGTCGCCAGGAGCTCCCTGACTTGCTCACCCAGGTAGGCGATCACGACGCCGGAGGCCGGCAGCTGCTTTGCGGCCGCCTTCCCGCCCGGCTGCTGTCCCCCGTTCCCGGCGGTGCCCGCCGGAGCCTCTTCCCCCCGCGCCCTCGCCAGTTTGGACGCATGCGCCGCCGGCCTCGCGCCGGTCTCGGCGAGCGCGGCGGCGGCGGCAGCGAACAGGTCCGGGTCCCCGTGGACGAGCTCGAGTTCCCACTCGCGCCATTCCTGCTTCCGCCCCGCGCTGCCCAGGGTTTCGGCCTCCACCCTGTCGTCGGCAAAGTCGGCCAGGTGCACGCCGCCCTGCCCGTACAGCGCGTGGGTGGTGCGCCTGGTCTGCAGCCGGGCGGCGGGTGCCGGCTCGGCGCCGCGGAGGTAGACATGCAGGTGGGCCAGGAGTTCCCCGGGGACGACGGCGGCCTGTCCCAGCGGCGCATGGATCTCCCGCCGCTGCCGGGGTGCCTGCTCTGCACCGGACTCTGTACCGGATTCCGTGTCGTATTTCGCCGGCAGTTTAAGGTGCCAGCCGGCGTCGGCTCCGCCCGTGCGGCGCCGGAGGGTGATCCGGCGGGAGGCCAGGATGAAGTCGTCCGTGTCGAAATAGACCGCCTCCAGGTCGGCGTCGGACGGCTCCCCCACCCGTTCCACTCCGGGTATCGCGTGCAGTGCCGGGAGCGCGGTGTCGGGGTCGACGTCGTACTTCTTCTCGGTTTCAAGGCCCTCGGAAGTCATGGCCGTACGGCATCCTTTCGCGTCGGTGGCCCGCGGTCGGCCCCCTGTGTCGGTGTGCCCGAGTCTATTCGTCCCGCCGGGGGGCCGCGAGAGATTTGCCACAAAACCCTAGACATCAAACGTCTAACGTCTAACGTTAAGGAATGACCTCCGTTTCTTCAGCTCCCGCGGCGACCGCTGCCCGCCCGCCCAAGGCGCGCGCCGCCGTCGTCGTCAGCGTTATTGCGCTGGTGCTGATCGGATTGAACCTCCGGGCGGGCATCACCGGCGCGTCGGCGCTGTTCCACGATCTTCAGCTGGTGCTGGGCTACGGCCCGCTGGTGGCGTCAGTGATCCCGTCCATTCCCACGCTGTGTTTCGCGCTGGCGGGGGCGGCGACGTCGTGGCTCACGGGCCGGCTCGGCGTCGAGAAGTCCATCCTGCTGTGCCTCGCGATGCTGGCCGCCGGGCTGCTGGTCCGCGGCATCCCCTCCACCGGCATGCTGCTGGCCGGGACGGTGCTGGGGATGTCCGGCCTGGCGGTCTGCAACGTGGCCATGCCGTCATTCATCCGCGAGCATTTCGCCCATCGCACCTCCCTCATGACCGGCCTCTACACCGTGACCATGACCACCGGGGCCACCGTCACGGCCGTGGCCGTCGTGCCTCTGGCCCAGCTGCTCGGCTCGCCGTCCGCGGGCCTGGGCGCGATCGGCATTCTCGCCATGACCGCTTTCCTGGGCTTCCTGCCCGTGGCACTGCACGCACACCGCAACAGTGTCCGCGGGACGTCGGGCCACGTGTCGCCGTGGCCGCTGCTGCGGACCCGCAAGGGGGCGCTGCTCACGGCCATCTTCACGCTGCAGGCGCTGCTGGCGTACGCGCTGCTGAGCTGGTTCCCGTACATGCTCACCACCATGGGCCTCAGCGCCGCGGACAGCGGCCTGATGTTCGGACTCATGCAGCTGGTTTCGGTTCCGGCCGGCATGGTGCTGATCGCCATCGGCTCCCGGCCCCGCATGCTGCGCCCGGCCTTTTACCTGGTCAGCGTCACCATGGTGATTGGGGTGGCCGCGCTCCTCTTCCTGCCGGTATCCCTCGCGGCCGTCCCGGCTGTGCTGCTCGGCTTCGGGCTCGGCATCTTTCCGCTGGTCATGGTGATCATCAGCCGCAGCGGCCGGGACACTGCCGAAACCACCGCGCTCTCCACACTGGCCCAGTCCACCGGCTACCTCCTGGCCACCGTGGGTCCGTTTGGCATGGGCCTGCTGCACAGCTCGACCGGAGGCTGGACGCTGCCGCTGGCGTTGCTGCTGGCGATTGCCCTGGCCCAGATCGTTGTGGCCCACCACCTCACTGCCAGAAGCACTGCCAAAAGCACCGCCAAAAGCACCGCCAAAAGCACCGCCAAGACGAAAGGCTAGGACGCCATGACGCTGAGCACCTCGCACCGCCAGCCGCTGGCCGACGAAATCACCGCCAAACTCCGCGAAATGGTCCACTCGGGAGAGTGGCCGCTGCAGCAGCGGATCCCCTCCGAGACAGAGCTGATGGCCGGTCTGGGCGTCTCACGCGGCACGCTCCGCGAGGCGATCAAGGCCCTGGCCCACAGCGGCATGCTCGAGGTCAGGCGCGGTGACGGCACGTACGTCCGCGCCACCAGCGAGATTTCCGGCGCCGCCCGCCGCATGTACCAGGACCACACCGAGGAGCACATCCTCGAGGTGCGCGTGGGGCTGGACACCCAGGCCGCCCGCCTCGCCGCCCGCAACGCAACGGCCGACGACGTCGCCGCCCTGCGCGCGTTGCTCGCCGACCGCGAAGCCGCCTGGAACGCGGCCGACTACGCGGCCTGGGCCCGCGCCGACTGGGGCTTCCACGAGCGCGTGGCGCACGCCTCCGGCAACCCGCTGCTGTACGAGCTCTACGCCAGCTTCGGCGAGGTCTTCCACAACGACCTGCTGAAGCAGCACGGGCGCCCCGGATTCCAAGGCCTGCCGCGCGAGGGCCACGAACGGCTCGTGGACGCCATCGCAGCGCACGATGCTGACGAGGCCGTGGCCAGTGTGAACCGCAACCTCAATTCCTGCGCCGAATGGCTGAGGGAGTAACCCTGTAGTCATCCCCCACATAGGGGGACCATTTGTGGGGGTGAAAGCCCGTTTCACAGGTTTTTTCCAAGGTTTTCCCAAGGTCCCGGTTCGATCCTCAACTTAGCGGTTTACCTCGCGGCAGCATCCGCCACCCATAGGCAACGGTCCTTTCAGGCAGTTGGAGGTAGGCCATGACGTACAGTGCAGCCGCGGGCCGCAGGTTCCCCCGGAAAGCCCACAAATCATCCCGCCGGCTGGTCGGGATCCTCTGCGCCGCCGCCGCGGCGGCCTGGGTGCTCGCCGTCGTCCTGGGGCTGTCCGTCACAGTCGAGGGACCGCCCCGCGTCCTGAGCCTGTCCGTCCACATCCTGGCGATGGTGCTGGCGTTCGGCGCCATCCTGCTGGTGGACTGGCATGGTTTTCTGTGGCTGATCGGCAGGCGTGAACTTGCCGAAACGATCCGCCTGGACGGCGCCGCCGGCCCCTTGATCTGGTCGGGCACGGCGGTCCTGCTGTTCACGGGCGCCTTCCTGAGTCCGGACCTCAGCAACCCTTTGACCGTCGTGAAACTGGCGGCCGTGCTGGTGCTGATGCTGAACGGCATCATGCTGATTCCACTGATGCGACGCCTCGTGGTCATGCCGCCCACGACGACCTTCGCGGCCCTGCCCATAGGCCAGCGCATCCACATGCTGCTGTGTTTGGGCATCTCGCAGTTGTGCTGGTGGGCGGCCATCGTGATCGGCTTCGTCAACGCTGAGTTCTGACGCTCCAGGGGTCTGCCGGGCGCGGGTTTCCCCGCCATCCTTTACATCAGTAGGCTTACTATCTGATTGGGGAGCTAGACGCTGTCCACTGCCCGCTGATTACTAGGAGTTCCCATGGCCCGCGCAGTACGACTGTCCGAGCAAGAATTGCCTCGAGACCACGATCACGCCGGCAAGGACGCAGCCCGGCCGGCCAACACAGCCCCAGCAGAAACGAAACCGTCGCGCGAACTCTGGACCGACAGCCTGGGCCGGGTGGGCACCCGGTCCGCCCAGATACTGCTGATCCTCACCGTCGCCAGCGTGTCGGTGTACGCCCTGCTGCAGATCAGGCTGCTGGTCATCCCGACCATGATTGCCCTGATCCTGGCGGCCGCCATCGGCCCGTTCGTGAACATGCTCCGCCGCAGGGGTCTGCCCGGCGCCGTGGCCACGGGCATAGCGTTCGTGGCACTGCTGGTGCTGCTGGCCGGCGTCACCACGGTGATTGTCATGTCGGTCCGCAGCCAGTGGAACGAGCTGGTGCAGCAGGCCGCGTCCGGCCTCGACGAACTTGAAAAGTTCCTCCTCACCGGGCCGTTCCCGCTGGACCGTGAGCAGCTGAACCAGGCCAGGGAAGGCATCATCCAGTTCGCCACCAGCAGCCAGGTCCGGTCCGGCGCGATTTCCGGCCTGTCCGTGGTCACCGAATTCATTGCCGGCGCCACCCTCATGGCGGTGATCCTCTTCTTCTTCCTGAAGGACGGCGCGAAGATCTGGAACTTTTTCCTCCGACCCTTCAGCGGCCAGCGGGAGGCGAAACTCCGCCGGGCAGGACGCCGCACGCTGGAAGTACTCGGCGGCTATGTCCGCGGAACGGCCATCGTGGCACTGGTGGATACGGTGGCAATCGGCGCGGCACTGCTGATCCTGCAGGTCCCGCTGGCCATTCCGCTGGCCATCATCATCTTCATGGGCGCCTTCATCCCGCTGGTCGGGGCGACCGTGGCCGGCATCCTGGCAGCGCTCGTGGCGCTCGTCGCCAACGGGCCGGTGGTCGCCCTGATCGTCGTTGCCGTGGTCATCGCCGTGAACCAGCTGGAGGGCGACCTGCTGCAGCCGGTCGTCATGGGCAAATCCCTCCAGCTCCACGCCCTCGTCATCCTCATGGCGCTCACTGCCGGCACCATCCTCGCCGGCATCATCGGCGCTGTCCTGTCAGTTCCGATCGCGGCCGTGGTCTGGGCCGTGATCCAGGTGTGGACGGCCGAGGATCCCAACCTGGAACCGATGAACCCCGACCTGCCGCCGGCGAACAGCCAGCCGGTGTAGCGGCTTTCGCCACCGCTCACGCGGCGCACACGACGACGGCGGCCGGCTCCCCTCGCGGGGGGAACCGGCCGCCGTCGACGTTCCCTTCGTCAGCCAGCCAAGGTTCTGGTGCTGATCGCCGGCGTTAGCGGTCGCGGAGGCCCTTGAAGACATTCTTGGGCCGCTGCATCTCGCCGTGCTTGGCTCCGAGCACGATGACCGAGGCCGCGAATGCGGGGATGGCCCACTGCAGCACCTTGAGCTGCTTCTGCGCGGCCTGCAGTTGGTCCGACGCTCCGGGCTGCGGCTCGGTGGCGCCTTCCGCACCCTCGTCCGCCAGCTTCTCGACCTTCTTCCCCAGGATCCCTGCATACAACGTGACGGCGGCGCCCGCCAGGGTTGCTGCCGTCTTGTAGAGGGTGTCAGCACCCACGCCGTCCTGCTTGGCGATCCGCTCCCTGTTCTCCCAGGCGATGGCCAGGTCCGCCACGAGGTGGGTGGCGAAGGCCGCCGTCTGAATGGGCGCCCACTTCATCCAGCCCACGCTTGAGAGCCGGGTGCGCTCCGCGGGGTCCTTGGCTTCCGCGGCGGCTCCGTTCAGGCCAATGGCGCCCATGAGCGAACCGCCGAACCAGGCCGCCGCCGTCAGGTCGTGAACGGAGCGTGCCAGTAGATTTCCTGCCATGATGTGCTTCCTTACGTAGAGGTCAGATCGGGGAACGATGGCTTCCACGCCGCCTTCGGGATTGCCCGCGGACAGCAGCCACACCAAAGTCATGGTGTGCATATGGTAAGCACACTTACTAATGTTACGGAAGCCCGTAATAGCACCGCCTCTGCGCGTAAAATCAACGCCATGGAAGCAACGGGAACACTGTTCGGCTGGGCCTTTGGCGACTCCGCCCGCGAGGACGACGAGAAATACGTGGAGGAGCTCCGGCAGGAAGCGCTGGAAAATGCCCGGCAGGCCGCCGCGGCGAGAGGCTTTGGCGTCGAGCCCGGGTCGGAGGGCTACGCGGTGCTCAGAGCCGGTGACACGCTCGTGGAGCTCGACACCGCGCCGGACACGCTCGTGGTCCGTTGCACCGTGAAACTGACCGGCGAAGGAGCCGACAGGGTCCATGCCGAAGGACCCATGAACGGCTAGCGAAGCCATGACGGACAAGGCGAGCCCGATCGACGAAGCGGCCGACGCCGCTGAGGCGGCGTCGAACACCAAGGCGCTGGACGTCGTCGCGCGTTCAGGGTTTGCCGTTATGGCGCTGCTCCACATCGTGGTCGGCGCCATCGCCATCGCGCTGGCACTGGGCGCTCCGGGCCAGGCCGAGGCCACCGGGGCAATCGAGCAACTGGCCGCCAATCCGTGGGGACCCGCCGTCATGTGGGCGGGAATGATCGCATGCTGTGGCCTCGCCCTCTGGCAGTTGAGCGAGGCCACGCTCCGTGCCCGCCATTTGCCGACGAAGGAGAGAATCGGCAAACACATATCCTCCGGGTTCTTGGCCGTCGCCTATGGCAGCGTCGGGTTGAGCTTCGGCGGTTTTGCGGTGGGCCTGCGCGGCGATTCCGGCGAGTCAACCAAGGACGTCAGCGCGGCACTCCTGGCCACACCGTTGGGCACGGTCGTCCTGAGCGCGCTCGGCCTCACCATCATGGGCGTGGGAGTCTACTTCATCGTGAAAGGCGTCCGGCGGGGGTTCAAGGAGGAACTTTTCCATTTTGAGGGCACCCGGAGGGGAATGCTCATTGATTCCCTGGGCGTGACGGGCCACGTTGCGAAGGGCATCGCACTGATCCTGGCCGGTTTGCTCTTCGTCATCGCCGCCGCCAAACACAGCCCGGAAGAATCCACCGGCCTGGACGGCAGCCTCAAAGCCCTGCGGGACCACCCGTATGGTCCCTACCTGCTGCTGGCGATCGGCGCCGGCTTTATTTGCTACGGCATTTTCGCCTTGGTCAGGTCAAAGTTTGGTCGGATGTGACCCGCCTGGAGGCGGCCCGGTACAAGTCACCGGGTGGAAGTCACAGCCCCGGACGTGAAGCAACGAGGAAGGGCACATATGACGCACGAAGCACGTGAAGGGGCCGCGCTGGCCGGCCAAGGAAGCGAACTGGCCGGCCGGGCGTTCGCCGCCGTCTTCAAGGCCATCAAGGCCCTCCGTCCGGACCGGCCGATTCATCCGCGGGGCATCAGCCTCGTCGGCGAGCTGACCAGGCACGGCCTTCAGGATGGCCCGGCCGGCAGCATGCCCGCCGGCATGCCCGCGGGGGCGCCCGGCAGCATGCCCGGCGGACGCAGCGGTATCAGCTGGCTCGACGCTCCCGGCACCGACCAGGTGCGGGCCCGGTTCTCCCGCTCTGTAGGTCTTCCGGATGCTCTCCCCGACATCCTGGGCCTCGCCCTCCGCATTGGCGCCGGTCCGGGCGCGGCGGACGTCCTGCTCGCGACCACCGGCTGGGGTTTTCCCGCGCGGTTCCTGCTGCTTCCGAGGCTGGACGTCGGCGCCGCCCGGTTCAGCACACTTATGCCGTACCGGGGAGCAGACGGGCCGGTGTTGTTGGGCCTGCGGACCTTTTCGCTGCCGCCCCGGGCCACCGGCCGCGCCGAGACCGGCGGCGGCTTCAGGGATGCCCTGGCCGAGGGTCGGTGGGTCCTCGCTCTGTCCTTCGCCACGCCCGCGGGCCGCTGGGTCCATGCCGGCACGCTGACACTCAGGGCGGATCCGGACCAGGAGGACACTCCCGCCCGCTTCGACCCGCTCCAACACCCGTTGCAGGGTGCCGGCACCTACGCCTGGGCGCGGCGCCTCCGGGAGCACTCGTACCGCACGGCCCGGGGTCCGGAGCCGCAGAATCCGGCGCCGCAGAGTCCGGCTGCCAGGATACCCAGCGTTCTCAGGCCCAGGGTTCTGACGCCCCGGCTTCTGACACCGCGCCAGTCCGGCCGGCGGCGGGCTGACCAGAACTCCACGCTTCAGCATCCCGCCCCGCACCAGCACGAGAGGAAACCGATGGCCACCGTCACCCAGGTCTATAACTCCCCCGCAGCAGACGTCTGGAGGGTGATCGCCGATGGCTGGCTCTACTCCGGGTGGGTGGTCGGCGCCTCGAGGATCCGCGCCGTCGACGCCCACTGGCCGGAGGTCGGCTCGCGGCTCCACCATTCCGTGGGCGCGTGGCCGCTGGTGATCGATGACAGCACCAGAGTCACTGCCGTTGAGCCGGGCAAGTCGCTGGAACTGATCGCCCGCGGCTGGCCCATGGGCGAGGCCAAGGTGCTGATCACGCTGGAGGACATGGGCACCCAGTGCCGGGTCACGATGGCCGAAGACGCGGTCCGCGGCCCCGGCCTGGCGGTTCCCAAAGTGCTGAGGGATCCGCTCATCACGGTGCGCAACCGCGAAACCCTGAAGCGGCTCGAACTCATGGCCGCCGGGGGCGCAGGCCGCTAACGCCCAAGCGCGAACAGGCAGCTATTGACGTCAAACACGGGGTTTGCGGTCAATAGCTGCCTGTTCGCGCTGGTGAAGGAACTAGACGCTGGCGGCAACTCCGTCGCGGGAGATGGCAACCATGTCCTCGCGCGGCACCACCTTGATGCGCTCGCGCTTGACCTCGACGCCGTGCGATCCGCCGGCCGCGGTGGCTTCGGCGCCCAGGGCGAGTTCGTGGGCATCCAGGGCCAGCCAGCCTTCCCAGCTGGTGTACTCCACGCCGCGGCTTTCCAGGAGGTCGACGACGGCGCTGGCGGCAGGTGCCTCGGCAACCGGCAGGTTCTCGCGGTCTTCCAGCAGGTAGGTTACGGTCTCGAGCGCATCGCCCTTGGTGTGGCCGATCAGGCCGACGGGGCCGCGCTTGATCCAGCCGGTGGCGTAGATGCCCGGCACGTGCTCGCCGGACGCGTCCAGGACACGGCCCCCGGCGTTCGGGACGACGCCCTTCTTGTGGTCGAACTCGATCTCCGGCAGGGCGGAACCGAAGTAGCCGATCGCGCGGTAGACGGCCTGCACCGGGTAGTCGATGTACTCGCCGGTGCCGCGGGCGTTGCCCGTGCCGTCCAGTTCGGTGCGTTCAAACTTGATGCCGCTGACGCGCCCGGGGTTCTCGGCGTCGTCGTAAATTTCCACCGGGCTGTGCAGGAAGTGCAGGTGCAGGCGGCGGGAGGCCTTGAGCTCGGAGACGTCCTCGGGCTGCTCGGCGATCCAGTTGGTGAGCGTGCCAACCATGGTCTTGGTCTGGTTGTTGCTCTGGATCTGGCGGTCGGATTCCTCGTCGAACTCGAAGTCCTCCGGGTACAGGATGATGTCCACGTCCTTGGAGTGGGACAGCTCGCGCAGCTCCAGCGGGGTGAACTTGACCTGGGCCGGGCCGCGGCGGCCGAAGACGTGGACGTCCGTGACGGGCGATGCCTTCAGGCCGGCGTAGACGTTGTCCGGGATCTCGGAAACCAGGAGGTCGTCGGCGTGCTTGGACAGGACGCGCGCCACGTCCAGTGCCACGTTGCCGTTGCCGATCACGGCGATTTCCTTGGCGTCCAGCGGCCATTCGCGGGACACGTCCGGGTGGCCGTCGTACCAGGAGACGAAGTCGGCGCCGCCGTAGGAGCCCTCGAGTTCGATGCCGGGGATGTTCAGGTCCGCGTCCTTGATGGCGCCGGTGGCGAAGATGATGGCGTCATAGTGGGTGCGGAGGTCCTCGATGGACAGGTCCGTGCCGTAGTCAACGTTGCCGAAGAACCTGATGTCGCCGCGGTCCAGGACCTTGTGCAGGGCGTTGACGATGCCCTTGATGCGCGGGTGGTCCGGGGCAACGCCGTAGCGGATCAGGCCGTAGGGCGCCGGGTAGCGGTCAAAGAGGTCGATGCTCACGGTCAGCTCGCCGCTCTTGACGGCCTCGCTCTTGGTGAGGATGTCCGCGGCGTAGACGCCGGCCGGGCCGGAGCCGATGACGGCCACACGCAACGGGCGGGCAGCGGATCCTACGGTGGTGCTGGTTGACACGGCTGTGTTCCTTTTCTTCTGCATCGGTTGCTCCGTAATGGTCCTTGTGAGGCTTCATAAAGGCCGTTACGGAACAGTCGATGGGTTTCAGGGGGTGAGAACGCGGGTGGTGCGGGGCTTGTTCGGGCTGGTGGTGCTGTAGTCAGCGGTCTTGAAGTGCGACGGCGCGAAGGGGCTTACGCGGACAACGTCACCAATGACGATCACGGCAGGATTCGCGACGCCGGCGGCCTCGGCCTGGTCGGCGATGGTTGCGAGGGTGCCAATCGTCACGCGCTGGTTCGGCAGGTAGCCGTTCTCCACAATACCAACCGGGGTGTCGCCGGGCAGGCCGGCTTTGCCGAGGGCGGACGCCGACTCGCGCAGCTGGCCTACTCCCATCAGGAGCACTACGGTGTGGTCGGAGCGGGCCGGCACCTCGGAAAGTTCCTCGTGTCCGGTAACAACGCTGAAGCCCTTGGCGAGGCCGCGGTGCGTCACGGGGATGCCGGCGGCGGCGGGCACGGAGATGGCCGACGTCACCCCGGAGACTACTTCAACCTCGACGCCGTACCGGCGGCAGAATTCTGCTTCCTCGCCGCCGCGGCCCAGGACATAGGGGTCGCCGCCCTTGAGGCGCACCACGCGGTGGCCGGCCAGGGCTTCGTCGACGAGGATCCGGTTGATCTCGGCCTGCGGCACCGGGTGGTTTCCGGGGGTCTTGCCCACCTCGATGACGCGGACGTCGGGGGCCAGTTCGTTGAGCAGTTCACGCGGGCCTAGGCGGTCGGCGACCACGACGTCGGCCTGGCCGAGGAGCCGGCGGCCGCGGACGGTGATGAGGCCGGTGTCGCCGGGGCCGCCTCCCACGAGGGCCACGGAGCCCCGGTGGGCACGGCGGCGGCGCAGCGGCAGGTCGCCGGATTCGAGGGCGGTAGCGACGGCGTCGCGCAGGGCCATGGCACGGCGCGGGTCTCCCCCGGCGTTGACGGCGATCTTGACGTCGTCAACCACGGCAACGGCAGGGGTCCAGGCGGCGGAGGCTTCGTGGTCGGAGGCGTTGACGCACCAGATGCGCTGCGCTTCGGCGTCGGCCGACACCTGGGCATCCACGGCGGAATCGCCGGTGGCCGTCTGCACGAACCAGACGCCGTCGACGTCGGACGAAGAATAAGCGCGCGGCTCCCAGGTGAGCAGGCCGGCGTCGGCGAGCTCACGGAGCGCGGCGGAGGCAACGGGGGCGACCACGGTGACGCGGGCTCCGGCGTCGAGCAGGCCCTTCGCGCGGCGTGCAGCCACGGGCCCGCCGCCCACCACGAGCACGGGTCGGCCGAGGAGGCGCAGTGCCGTCGGGTAGATGTCCTGAATTGCCATAAATCAACGGTAGGGCCGCGTCACATTCACCAACAACGGCGGCGGAAACACCAGTTCACGCAAGGTAACGCTGCGTCACATTAGGAACCCGCTGGTGGGGCCCTGTCACCGGCGCCCGGACAGCAGAAAGCCCGACGGCGATCATCGCCGTCGGGCTTTCTGCTTTGGGTTGGAAGGAGGTGCTTAGCGGGTGCTGCCGGCAAGCAGGCCGCGGCGCTGGAGCAGGCGCTTCTCCACCGGGCCGAAGACGAGCAGCTCGATGAGGATGCCCACGGCGAGGATGAGCAGGATCGCGGACATCACGATGGTCATGTCGGCGAGGTCGCGGCCCTGGTTCAGCATGGAGCCAAGTCCGAAGCCGATGGTGCCGCCCACCGCGATGATTTCCGCGGCCATGAGCGACCGCCAGGAGAACGCCCAGCCTTGCTTGAGGCCTCCGAGGTAGCCGGGAAGGGCCGCGGGAAGAATGATCTGAATGGCCATCTCCAGCCGGGAGGCACCCAGCACAGTGCCCACCCTGCGGTACTGCGGCGGGATCTGGTCCACGCCTGAGATCAAACCGTTGATGATGGACGGGATGGCCCCCATGAAGACCACGAAGTAGACCGTGGCGTCGGTGAGGCCGAACCAGATAATGGCCGCGGGAACCCAGGCCACGGAGGGCAGGACCTGCAGCCCGGAGATCAGCGGACCGAACGCCCGGCGCAGCGGAGCCACCTGGGCCAGCAGCAGGCCGATCGGCGTCGCGATGACAACACTGATCAGGAAGCCCATGAGTCCGCGCTGCAGCGATGTCCACACAGCTTCTTGCAGCGAACCGTCAGCCCACAGGGTGCCGAATTGCCCCAGCACGTCCAGCGGTCCAGGCACCTGGTCGCGGCGCTTGAAGCCGAGCGAAACATAGAACTGCCAGATAAGGACAAGCACCACGAGTGCCGCCACAGGAAGCAGGACCCGGCTCCAGTCGATCCTGGCCTTGCGGACAGCGTCCGACTGCAGCGAGTCCAGCCCGGATTCGAGTTCGCGCAGGTCGGCGTGGCCGGTGGAGGAACGCGTCAGGGCGGCGTGGATTTTGGTGGACCCGGCCGTTGAGCTCGTCGAAACCTTGGTCTCGCCAGGCTCGGCCAACGGCGGCTCGGTGACGTCAACCTGCGGGGCCGGGGCGGCATCCGGCGCGGAGTCAGACAGGAACTTACTTGGCATGGCGGCGGATCTCCTCTCGCAGCCGGGCGGTGATGACCCCGGTCAGCTGTCCGGCAAGACCGGCGTCGGTACGGTGTTCTTCGGTGACGTTCCATTCCTCGACCACGCGGCCGGGCCGGGAGGACAGCAGCAGCACGCGCTGGCCGAGGCGGACAGCCTCGCGGACGTTGTGCGTCACGAACACAATGGTGCGCCCCGTTTCCTTCCAGATGCGCTCGAGTTCGTCATGGAGCAGGTCACGCGTGATCGCATCAAGGGCCGCGAACGGCTCGTCCATCAGCAGCAGCTGCCGGTCCTGCGCGAGCGAACGCGCCAGGGCCACGCGCTGGCGCATGCCGCCGGAGAGCTCGTGCGGGCGCTTGTCCGCCGCCTCAGCCAGGTGCACCAGGTCGAGCAGCTCGCCGGCCTTGGCACGGCGTTCGGCCTTGCCCACGCCGCGCAGCTTCAGGGCCAGCTCGACATTCTCCCTGGCCGTCAGCCACGGGAAGAGGGCGGAGTCCTGGAACATGAAGGCAGCGCCGTCGCTGGGCACCTCAAGAGCGCCCGACGTCGGGACCTCCAGTCCCGCCATGATGTTCAGCAGGGTTGACTTGCCGCAGCCGGACGCACCGAGGAGGGCGACGAATTCACCCTTGCCGATGGTGGCGTTGACGTCGTCCAGCACCGGGGCGCCGTCGCCGAAGCGCTTGCCCAGGTTTTCCAGTACGACTGGCATGGTCCCGTCCTTTGTTCGTGGTGCGTGGTGTGCTGCCGCAGCGGAGGCTAGTCCTGGCCAAGCCCTGCTGCAGAAGTCTTTGTCTTGGTCACCGTGTTGAGGGCACGGAGGTCGAAAATGCCGTTAAGGTCGGCCTGCTTGGTGGTTCCGGCATCCACGCCGTCCTGCAGCAGCTTCTTGTAGGTGCCGGCCAGCGGGTCCACGGTGAAGGTGATGTTCTGCAGCGAGCGGTCGATGACGTTCTGCTGCAGGGCCTTGCCGGAGTCCTTCTTGAGGGCGGCGTTGACCTTGCTGGCCTTCTCGGCGGCCGGGGTGTCGTTGAGCCACTGCACGGATTCCGCGTGGCCCTTCAGCAGGCCCTCCACGGTCTGCGGGTGTTCGGCGGCGAACTTCTTGTTCACGATCAGGATGGTGGTGGGGAACTCGCCGGGCTTGCCGGTCTGGGAGCCGTCCCAGAGGTCCTTCTCGTCCACCAGCACCTTCGCACCGGCTTGGAGCACCAGGCGGGATGCCCACGGCTCCGGTACCCACGCGCCGTCGAGCTTTCCGTCCTGGAACAGCTTCAGCGTCTGCGCGTTCTCGGTGGGGTTGATCGCGACGTCGCCGCCGCCGTCTGGAGTGGTTTTGTAACCCTGCTTGGCGAGCCAGGCGCGCAGCGCCACGTCCTGGGTGCCGCCGAGCTGCGGCGACGCGAGCGTCTTGCCCTTCAGGTCCGCGGCGCTCTTGATGCCGGGTTTGACCACGAGCTGTGCGCCGCCCGAGGCGGCGCCGGCGATGATGCTGACGGACTCGCCCTTGCTCTTGACGAACGAGTTGATGGCCGGGTTGGGACCGATGTAGGTCGCGTCGATGGCCCCTGCGTTCAGTGCCTCGATGGCGGCGGGTCCGGCGTTAAAGACCTGAGTGGTGAGCTTTGTGTTTCCCAGGTTCTTTTCGATGAAGCCCTGGTTGACACCCACCAGGGCCGGGGCATGCGTGATGTTCCCGAAGTAGCCCAGCTTCAACTCATCGGCAGGGCCAAGGGAGGCAGGGGATGCTGCCGACGCGTTGGTATCCCGCGACACGGCGGAGGCCACAACAGCGCCCACGCTGATCAGCAGGACCAAGCCAAGGGCCAGGGCAATCTCCAGGGCACGCCTCCGCTTGGGCACCTGGCTGTCGCCGGCCTCAATGCGGGTCATGCCCGGCCTGGAACTAGTCATGAATTCACCATAGGGAGTGTCATTAACCCGGTTCAATGGCTCGGAAACCGGGGGTCACGCGCGTTCATCTAACGTCACATTCGGACGCGCTCCAGCCTGCGTTATCTGAGCGCCCGCCGCCCACGCCCTTCGGCGGACCGGACCTAGGCGAGGTATGTGTCGGCTGCTGCCAGGGCGTCGTCCAGGATGGCCAGGCCCGCGGCGGCGTCGGAGTCGGTCACGTTGAGGGGAGGAGCGACGTTGACCCGGTTGCCCACGGTCAGCGGCAACAATCCCCGGTCCAGGCATGCCCTGGCGAAGGAGACCATCGGCGCGTTCGCCGTGCCGGTGGCTCCTGTCGGCACGAGCGGCTCTTTGGTCCGCCGGTCGCGGACGAGTTCGACGGTCCAGAGGCCGCCGATCCCGCGGACGTCGCCGACAGACTCGTGCTTGGCGGCAAGCTCCCGGAGTCCTGGCCCGAGGACGTCCGCGCCGAGGCGGGCAGCTGCCGCGACGGTGCCCTCCTCGTGCATCGCGCTGATGGCGCCGACGGCGGCGGCACAGGCGAGTGGGTGGCCGCTGTACGTCATGCCCGCGGGGTAGGGACGTTTGGTGAACATCTCGTAGATCGCGTCGCCGACCAGTACCCCGCCCAGCGGCACGTACCCGGAGTTCACTCCCTTCGCGAACGCCATCAGGTCGGGTGACACGCCATCGTGGTCGACGCCGAACCAGGCTCCCGTGCGTCCGAAGCCGACCATCACCTCGTCGGCGATATAGACGATACCGTGGCGGTCGCACAGCTCGCGGACTCCGCGCAGGTAGCCGGCCGGCGGGACGATGACGCCGGAACTGCCGATCACCGATTCCAGGACCAGACCGGCGATCGTCGACGGGCCTTCCAGGAGGATCACCTGCTCGAGATGGGCCAGCGCCCGCTCGGACTCTTCCTCCGGGTCCCTCGACCCGAATGCCGACCGGTACAGGAAAGGACCGAAGAAATGGACGGCTCCGGCCGCGCCGGTGTCCGAGGCCCAGCGGCGGGGATCGCCGGTGAGGTGGATCGATGCCGCCGTCGAGCCATGGTACGAGCGGTAAGCGGCGAGCACTTTCGGTCGACCGGTACAAAGGCGTGCCATTCGGACCGCATGCTCGATGGCCTCCGTTCCGCCGGTGGTGAACAGCACGTGCCCGAGGCCCTCCGGCGCGACCTCCACAATCATCCGTGCCGCCTCGCCCCGGACGTCGGACGCGTGGCTGGGTGCGAGCGTGCACAGACGGTCGGCTTGCTCCTTGATCGCAGCGACGATGCGCGGATGTTGGTGACCGAGGTTGGTGAACACCAGTTGCGAGGTGAAATCCAGGTAGCGCCGTCCGTTGGCGTCGATGAGGTAACTCCCGGACCCACCGACAAAGGTAGGCACGTCGCGCGGCCCCTGCAACGCCCAGGGGTGGAAGACCAGTTCATCGAGGTTCACGACATCCTCCAATCCTTCAGTCCCCCTTGACGTTGATGATCTGCCGCAGCCGGTGGCGCACCGTGACGAGGTCTGCGGCATCGTGCATGACCTGGTCGATCGGCTTGTAGGCCGCAGGAATCTCGTCAATGAAGGCCTCCGTGACGCGGAATTCGATGCCGTGCATAGCCTGCTTCAGCTCGGCCAGGGAGAACGTCCTGCGCGCCGCATTCCGGGAGTATTCCCGGCCCGCACCGTGCGGCGACGAGTTCAGGGACACGGGGTTGCCAAGCCCCTCCACAACGTAGGAGGCTGTGCCCATGGACCCGGGAATCAGCCCCGGATCCCCCGCTTCGGCTTTGATGGCCCCCTTCCGCGACACCCAGACGGACTTTCCATAGTGGGTTTCCTGCTGCGTGAAGTTGTGGTGGCAGTTGATTCGCTCCCTCTCGCGGACCGGGCCGCCCACCCAGCGGCCGAACTGGGTGATGACGCGGTCCATCATTTCCTCACGGTTCAGCAGGGCAAAGCGCTGGGCCCAGCGGAGCTCCTTGATGTAGTGCGTGAATTCCGCCGTGCCCTCGTCCAGGGAGGCCAGGTCCGGGTCCGGAAGGACAGTGCCTTTGGCTGCCGCCAGCCGACGCGCCACGTTGATGTGGTGCTGCGCGATCTTGTTGCCGATCCCTCGGGACCCTGAGTGCAGGAACAGCCAGACGGCATCCGTCTCGTCCACGCATACCTCGATAAAGTGGTTTCCGGATCCGAGCGAGCCCAGCTGCAGGTCCCACTTCGCCACATAGTGGCCCGGATCAAACCCGGCTTTGGCGGCCAGTTTTCTCAGTTCCGCGATGCGCGGTTGGGCCGTGGCGAGGACTGTCCGGTTGTTGTGGCCCGCGGACAGCGGAATGACGCGCTCTATGTCCTCGCGCAACCGTTTCCGGTCCTGGGGCAGGTCTTTCAGCGCGTACTGCGTCCTGACGGCGATCATTCCGCAGCCGATGTCAACGCCCACAGCGGCGGGAATGATGGCCCCGAGCGTCGGGATGACGGAGCCGACAGTGGCGCCTTTGCCCAGGTGGGCGTCGGGCATCAGCGCCAGATGCGGGTAGATGAAGGGAAGCCGGGCCGTTGCCAGCGCCTGCTCGCGCGTCTTGTCATCCAGGATGGACGCCCAGTTGATGAGCTTGCTGTTGATGGTCTCCACGTTTCGCCTCCCACACCTGATGATGGTGGGCAGGGCGTGGGGCGGCAAGGGCCCGCAAACAGCGAAGTCGCCGGAAGCGTGTGAAGTCGCCGCAAATTTGCGGCGATCTCGCACGTTTCCGGCGACCTCAGTGTTAGATCGAGTAGCGCTCGTCCTCGTGGTCGCCCGGGTGGTCCTTGACCAGGCCCGCAGCGAGGGTGTTGCCGTCCAGCGGGTCGATCACCAGGAACGCGCCGGTGCGGCGGTGGTGCAGGTAGTTCTCCAGCGGCAGCGGCGCGGCGAGCCGGAGCTGTGCGTGGCCGATGTCGTTGAGCTCCAGGCTGGATGCGCCTTCGAGGTTGAAGGTGGCAAGGTCCAGCTTGCCGCTCACGCTGCGGACCAGCGCCTGGACGGTGCGGGCGCCGTGCTTGACCAGTACCTTGGCGCCCTCGCGGAGCGGCTTCGGGGACAGCCAGCAAAGCGCTGCGTACAGGTCGGCGGAGCTTTCGCGGACAGTCCCGGCAGCTGCGATGGTGTCACCGCGGGCCACGTCGAACTCGTCGGCAAGGCGGATCGCCACGGACTGCGGCGCGGCGGCTTCCAGCAGTTCAGCCCCGGCGAAGTCGATGCCGATCACAGTTGTGGTGCGCGGGTCCTGGCCGGGCGTCAGCACGCTGACCTTGTCCCCCACCTTGACCGAGCCCTCGGTGATCTGCCCGGCGTAGGCGCGGTAATCCCGGTACGCCTCTGTGTCGAGTCCGGCGGCAACGGCGTCAGGGGCAAGGGCTCCCTGGGGCCGGATGACCAGCTGCACCGGGAAGCGGAAGCTTTCCAGGTGGCTTTCGAGTTCGTCGGCGGCGGGCAGCGTCTCGAGCACCTCGAGCAGCGCCGGCCCGGTGTACCAGGGGGTGCGCTCCGAGCGCTCCACCACGTTGTCGCCGTCGAGCGCGGAAACCGGAACCACCAGCAGGTCAGTGATGCCATCGGATCCGAGGCCGAGTTCGCGGCCCACCTTCTGGACATCGGCTTCGATCTCGCGGAACACCGATTCGCTGAAGTCCACGAGGTCGATCTTGTTTACGGCCACGATCACATGCGCCACGCGAAGGAGCTGCAGCACGGACAGGTGGCGGCGGGTCTGCTCCAGGACACCCTTGCGGGCGTCGATGAGCACGACGACGGCATCCGCCGTGGACGCGCCAGTCACCGTGTTCTTGGTGTACTGCACGTGCCCGGGGCAGTCCGCGAGGATGAAGCTGCGGCGGTCCGTGGCGAAGTAGCGGTAGGCGACGTCGATGGTGATGCCCTGCTCGCGCTCGGCACGCAGGCCGTCGGTCAGCAGGGCGAGGTCGATGCCGCCAGCCGAGCCGCCGAAGCCGCGGTCCGCGGAGGTGCGGGCAACGGCGTCGAGCTGGTCGGCGAGGATCGCCTTGGAGTCGTGAAGGAGGCGGCCCACCAGGGTGGACTTGCCGTCGTCGACCGATCCTGCAGTGGCGAAGCGGAACAGCGAGGCGTGCGCGAGGGGTGCCTCGTCAAGAAGGGCAGCCGCGCGGGCTGTATCGATTTCGGTGCTCATTAGAAATAGCCATCCTTCTTGCGGTCTTCCATGGCGGCCTCGGAGATGCGGTCATCTGCACGGGTGGCGCCACGTTCGGTGATGGTGGAGGCGGCAACTTCGATCACGACGTCGCGCACGGTGGCGGCAGACGATTCAACGGCGCCGGTGCAGGACATGTCGCCGACGGTCCGGTAGCGGACGGTCTTGGTGATGACTTCCTCATCGGGGCGGGGCTGGGACACCTCGCCCACTGCACGCCACATGCCGTCGCGGGCAAAGACCTCGCGGTCGTGGGCGTAGTACAGGCCGGGCAGCTCGATGTTTTCGCGCTCGATGTAGCGCCACACGTCCAGCTCGGTCCAGTTGCTGATGGGGAACGCGCGGACGTGCTGGCCCACGGTGTGCCGGCCGTTGTAGAGGTTCCACAGCTCGGGGCGCTGGTTGCGCGGGTCCCACTGGCCGAACTCGTCGCGGAGGCTCAGGATGCGCTCCTTGGCGCGGGCCTTGTCCTCGTCACGGCGGCCGCCGCCGAAGACGGCGTCGAACTTGTTGGACTGGATGGCGTCCAGCAGCGGAACGGTCTGCAGCGGGTTGCGGGTGCCGTCGGCACGCTCGGCCAGCTCGCCGCGGTCGATGAACTCCTGGACGGAGCCGACGACGAGCTTCAGGCCCAGGCGCTCCACCGTCCGGTCGCGGAAGTCGATCACCTCGGGGAAGTTATGGCCGGTATCCACGTGCAGTACGGGGAACGGAACCTTGCCGGGCCAGAACGCCTTGGTGGCGAGGTGCAGCATGACCACGGAGTCCTTGCCGCCGGAGAACAGCAGCGCAGGCTTCTCGAACTCGGCAACAACCTCGCGGATGATGTGGATGGCCTCGGACTCAAGGGTGTCCAGGCTGGAGAGGCGCGTGGAGGCTGCGACGTCGGTCACCTGGGTGGGCTCCTCGGTTAGGAAAGTGCTCATACGTGTAGTCCGCATTCTGTCTTGTTGGTTCCTGCCCAGCGTCCGGCGCGGGGATCATCGCCGGGTGCCACCTTGCGGGTGCAGGGCTGGCATCCGATCGACGGGTAGCCCTGGGAGAGGAGCGGGTTGACGGGAAGGAGGTTGTCATCGGAGTACTGGACCAGCTGGTCGAACGTCCAGGCCGCCACGGGGTTGACCTTGACCAGGCCGTTGGCTTCGTCCCAGGTCACCAGCGGGGTGTTGGTGCGCGTGGGGGCTTCGTCGCGGCGCACACCGGTGAACCAGAGCTCGTAGCCGGAGAGCGTGCGGCGTAGCGGTGCCACCTTGCGGAGCGCGCAGCACTGGGCGGCGTCGCGGGCAAAGAGGTCCTTGCCCAGCAGCCGGTCCTGCTGCTCCACGGTGTTCTCCGGGAGCACGTCCACCACGTTGACGCGGAGGTTCGCGGCCACTTCGTCCCGCGTGGCGTAGGTTTCCGCGAAGTGGTAGCCGGTCTCCAGGAACAGGACGTCGACGCCGGGAATCTGGTCCGCGACGAGCGCGGGCAGGACGGCGTCGGCCATGGAGCAGGCGACGGCGACGGCGGGCATCTCGAAGTTGCGCTCCACCCAGGCAATCACGTCGCGGGCGGGGGCGACCCAGCCGAGCTCGGCGGCACCGGCCTCGGCCAGGGCCTTGAGCTCCTCGTGGGAACGCTTGGCGGGGGCAGGCGATGCCGCCGGGGTCTCGACAGGCTCGACCACCGGGTCGATTCCCAATGCGTGCTTGCTCACTGCAGTGCCTCCTCATCTGCGGCGTGCGCCCACTCGGCGAAGGTCTGGCCTTCGGCGCGGTCGGCCACGAACCGGCGGACAACCCGCTCCACGTAGTCCGGCAGGTCGGCCACGTAGACCTTCAGGCCGCGGACGGTACGTCCGAGGCCGGCCTCTTCGCGGTCCGAGGAAGCCAGCCCGCCGCCCAGGTGCACCTGGAAACCCGGGGTGGGGTCGCCGTCGGGCGTGGGGAGCATCATGCCCTTGAGCCCGATGTCCGCGGTCTGGATGCGGGCGCAGGAGTTGGGGCAGCCGTTGATGTGCAGGGACAGGGCCTGCGGGAGCTGGCCGCTGTCGGCCAGGTCCGCGAGGCGGCGCTCCAGCTCGGCGACGGCGGTGGCTGCCGTGACCTTCGTTTCCACGATGGCCAGCTTGCAGTACTCGATGCCGGTGCAGGCGATGGTGCCGCGGCGGAACACGGACGGGCGGGCGGAGAGGCCCAGGGCATCCAGCTCGGCGACTAGCGGTTCGACCTCGTCCTTGGCAACGTCCAGCACAACCAGCTTCTGGTGCGGCGTGGTGCGCAGGCGGTGGGAGCCGCGGGCCTCGAGGGTGTCGGCGAGCTTCACCAGCTGCGTGCCGGAAAGGCGGCCGGCCACCGGGGTGGCGCCGATGAAGAACTTGCCGTCCTTCTGCTCGTGCACGCCCACGTGGTCGCCCGGGGTGGACGGCTTGGGGGCGGCGGGGCCGTCAGCCAGCTTGTAGCCGAGGTATTCGTCCTCGAGGATCTGGCGGAACTTCTCCGGACCCCAGTCAGCCATCAGGAACTTCAGGCGCGCCTTGGTGCGCATGCGGCGGTAGCCGTAGTCGCGGAAGATGCTGGTGACGCCGAGCCACACGTCGGCTGCCTGCTCCGGCGTGACGAACGCGCCGAGGCGCTTGCCCAACATGGGGTTGGTGGAGAGGGCGCCGCCGGCCCAGAGGTCGTAGCCGACGCCCAGTTCCGGGTGCCTGACGCCAACGAGTGCGAAGTCGTTGATCTCGTGCACCACGTCCTGGCTGGGGTGGCCGGTGATCGCGGTCTTGTACTTGCGCGGCAGGTTGGACAGCAGCGGGTTGCCGATGAAGCGCTCCCCCAGCTCGGCGATGAGCGGGGTGGGGTCGATGATCTCGTCCTTGGCGATGCCGGCCACGGGGGAGCCCAGAATGACGCGCGGGACGTCGC
The DNA here is from genome assembly GCF_017052465.1 of Arthrobacter pascens. Lineage (GTDB taxonomy): Bacteria > Actinomycetota > Actinomycetes > Actinomycetales > Micrococcaceae > Arthrobacter > Arthrobacter pascens. The sequence goes on along the minus strand of NZ_JAFHKT010000150.1, from coordinate 107,380 downwards.
CGCAGGCTTCGGTGGTGGACAGGCCCACGCCCTCAAGCCGGGTCCAGATCTCGGGGATGTCCTCCACGCGGATCCAGTGCAGCTGGATGTTCTGGCGGTCCGTGAGGTCGGCGGAATCACGGGCGAAGTCGACCGAGATGTTGCCGATGACGCGCAGCTGTTCGGTGGTGAGCGCACCGCCGTCGATCCGCACGCGCAGCATGAAGTACTTGTCCTCAAGCTCGTGAGGCTCAAGCGTGGCGGTCTTGCCGCCGTCGATCCCGGGCTTGCGCTGCGTGTAGAGGCCCCACCAGCGGAACCTGCCGTGCAGGTCCTGTCCGGGGATCGCGTCGAAGCCTTCCTTGGAATAGATGGACTCGATACGCTCGCGGACGTTGAGGCCGTCGTCTTCCTGCTTCCAGGTTTCGTTGGCGTTCAGCGGGGTGGTTCCGTCCACCTTCCACTGGCCGTGAGGCTTGGCGGCGGGGCGGGAGGCACGGGCTGGGCGCGCGGGCTTGTCCGTGGCCGCTCCGGCTAGAGCTGTATCAGTCATGCATCGACTGTAGGGCCGCCCGGAAACCCGTCACAAAGGCCCCGGAAACGCTAAGTCACCTAGGGAAATATTTCGTCATGAATTGCCGAAGGGCCTTGAACGGACCCGCCGGCTGTGCTTCCGGAGTGGCTTTCGCCGGAACCGGGGCGGCAGGTCCGGCGGCAACGGCAGCCGCACGCGCTGCCACCGCGGCGTCGAACCGTTCCAGGGCGATCTCGGCGAGCACCGGCGACGGCAGCAGCGGTGCCGTGACCAGGTCCGCGCCGGCCTTGGCGAGCTGGTCGTGGAAGTAGCCGGGCGCGAGGAGGTACGACGCAATGACGACGCGCCCGCCCATGTCGACCGCCCCCGCGGACTCCCCTGCCCCGGCGCCGCCTGCCGCTTCCTCGCGCAGCATGGCGACGGCCTCGGGAACTGACGGCTTGGCCGACGCGCCGTAGGCAGGCTCGATCCGGTTGGGGCGCAGGGCCCGGAGCTGCTCGGCGAGTTTCTCCACGCTGATGGCCGCGTTGGGGTTGGACGAGCCCGCGGCGGCCAGGACCACGAAGTCATTGTCGGTGACGCCGGCCTCCCGGAGGCGCTGGTCCAACAGGGCCGCCAGGCGGGGGTCAGGGCCAAGCGGTGCCGCGGCGACGCTCCCGGGGCGGCTCTTGACCGCCCGCGCAATGTCCACCTTCACGTGATAGCCCACGCTGAGCAGCAGCGGGACCACGACGGCGGAGGCGGCAGGGTCTCCGGGAAGGCCCGCCATCACGTCCACAAGATCGGGCTGCTGGACATCCACATACGCTTCGCGGACATCGAGCCCGGGCCGGAGTGCCGCGATGGCGTCCCGGAGGGCATTGACCTCGGCCGCCCCCTGCGCGTTGGACGTCCCGTGGGCACAAGCGATCATGATCGGGCTATTCATAGGGGCTAGCGTAACGTTGGAGCTGCACTGTCCGCCCCCTGAAATTAGCCGGGACGCTTCATGACATTCCCTTTTGACATCGCCCTGGTATGGCTGGACCTGACCGGCATCTTCTTCTTCGCGGTCTCCGGATCGCTGCTCGCGGCGCGGAAACAGTTCGACTTGATCGGCTCCCTCCTCCTTGCGTCCCTCGTTTCGCTCGGCGGCGGGGTGATCCGAGACATCATCCTCAACAGCGGTCCGCCGGCGGCCTTCACGAATCCCGCCTACCTTGCGCCTCCCCTGCTCGCCACAGTGCTCGTATACTTCCTGTTCTCCAGCGTCCAGCGCTTCACTTCCCTGCTCGTCCTGTTCGACGCCGCCGGCCTGGCGCTGTTCTGCATCACCGGCACGCTGAAGGCGCTGGCGTTCGGCATGAACCCGGTGGCGGCGGTCGTGCTGGGCGTCACGACGGCGGTGGGCGGAGGCCTGCTGCGCGACATCACCGCCAACGAGGTGCCCCAACTGTTCGACGCCAGTGACCTCTATGCCCTTCCGGCCTTCAGCGGCGCGGTGCTCACCACCACCCTTTGGGGATTGGGGGCCTTCAACGCCGTGTCCGCGTGCGCTGTCGCCACCGTGGTCTTCGTGTTCCGGGTGGTGGCCTGGCGGCGTTCCTGGCGCATTCCGCTGGCCGTCCGGGGATGGCAGCGGCTAGGGCTGGACACCGGCAATTCGAGGGGCCGGGATTAGCTAGGATAAGAGCCATGACTGACATGTTCCTCGAGAAGTTCCGTGCGCTAGTTCCGAAGTATCTCGAAGACGAATGGCAGGAAGAGGACGGGCTGCCCGAGGAGGACCTCGACAAGGCCCTCGCCGAGCACCAGTTCACCGTTCCCCTGGTGCTGCGCGAGTTTTACCTGGCCCTCGGCGGCTGCGAGGACCTCATGGAGGCCTACCACTACTTCTGGGATCCCGAGGAACTCGAAGTGGATGACGAAGGCTTCCTGATGTTCCTGGAGGACGAGGAAGAAAACTTCACCTGGGGCTTCCGCGTGGGCGATCTCAGCATCCCGGACCCCATCGTGTACCGCCGCAACAACGCCCGCGGCCAGTGGAAGAGCGAAGAGGGGACCTTCTCCGAGTTCGTCTTCGACATGTTCGAGTGGGCTTTTAACGACGAGGACTGAGCCGGCGCCGTCCTGACCCTCTTTGGCCGCAGACGGGCCGCGGCTCGCCGATGAGCCTGCGTGTCTTGGTGCCCACGTCTGCAAAGAGGGTCACGACGGCGGCACCTGGGGGTCATTCGGGTGCGAACCTTCCCAGTGCCCGCAGGCGGAGCACGGCCTGGACCTGTTCCACCATGGCGGCGGGCCGGTGCACCACGTCGTCGTAGTAATAGCGCAGTGTGAGATGGCCCCCGAGCATGCCGGCGTTGTTCCTCCGCTGATCTTTCTTGACCTGCCGGGGTTCAAAGTGCGTGGAGCCGTCCAGTTCCACCACCAGGCATTCCTCAACCAGGCAATCCACCTCGCCCACCCCCGGCAGGTGGACGTGCATGCGGACCTTCAGGCCAGCGCGGACAAAGTGCGTATGTGCCAGTATCTCCAGCACGGAGTCTGCCCGCGGAATCAGCAGGTCCAGCACGGCACGGGCGCGGCCGTTCCTGTTCCCGATGAGTTTGCTCCGCAGGAAGTCGGCTGAAATCTGGCCTCGGCCGGTGGCTGACTGCACCAGGGCCAGCGCTTCGAGCTCCGGGAGGCACCGCACAGCATGCAGTAGGACATCGGCGAGGCCCGCCACCGGTAGGGCCGGATCTGGGGCGTGCGTGCACGGGGCGTGGTCTATCACCCCGCTCTTCGGAACACCGTTGCCGCAGCTCAGATGCACTTCCTGCGGCGTATGCAAGGCCCACAGGCTGTAGAACCGCGCTGCCGACACGCAGGTGAGCCGGCCGTTGTACCTGAAGGCGGCCAAGACGCCGTCGTCCGCGTCGCGCATCGCGTACACACCACGCTGCGGCCGGTGCAGGCGGCCGGCGTCGACCGCAGCCTCGAGCGTGGGCCGGAGGAATCCGGCACGCAGGAGGTCGCTTCTCCGGGCCGCTCCGCCGCGCCGCGCCAGGAAGGTCTGAAGGTCCATCACTCCACGGTCCCCGTGCTCGGCAGCGATGGGGAGCTGCGGACCTGTCTATGTGCACAAACCCGCCCCGGATCCGTCGCGACCCTCTTTCGCGGCCGATTGCCTGCGGCGCGCCAGCCCGCCGGCGTGCCCTTCAGGAGCGGCGAGCAAACAAGGTCGGGACGGGCCGTGACAGCGCGATTAACAATCGACTTGAAGAATGTGACAAACCTGTCATAGACTTATTCACGGGTCCACTAAAGCCTCCGGTGGATTTGATGCGAACGGAGAAACGGCCCCGGTTCCCAGCAGTGTGGCGCTGCAGGGAACCGGGGCCGTTCCGTTTAAGTCTGGAGGCTAGCTCGCGCGGTCTACGACAGCCCGGGCGAAGCTGGTCAGCGAAGCCTTGACCACACCTTCGGGCAAGGGTGCCAGCGCGGCGATCGCGTCGTCGGCCCATCCGCGGGCAACCACCCACGACTCGGCGGTCACGGGGTGCTCGCGCAGGCCGGCCACCGCTTCGGCCAGGGCCTCGTCGGAGGAGAGGTCGCCGTCGATCAGTTTGAGAAGTTCGACGGCGGACTGGTCACCTTGCGTCGCAGCGCTGCGCAGGAGCAGCACCGGCAGGGTGGGGACGCCTTCGCGCAGGTCCGTGCCCGGAGACTTGCCGGACTTCACCTTGACGCCGGTGACATCGATGACGTCGTCGGCCAGCTGGAAGGCCACGCCAACCTTTTCGCCGTACTCCACCAGGACGTCTTCGTAGGCTTCGTCGGCGCCTGAGAAAATCGCCCCGAACTGGCCGGAGGCCGCCACGAGGGATCCGGTCTTGTCAGCGATGACGGAGAGGTAGTGCTCAACCGGGTCCTCGTCCGGGCGCGGACCGACGGTTTCGTGCAGCTGGCCCAGGCACAGGCGCTCAAAAGTGCGGGCCTGGATGCCGAGGGCGCGGGAGCCCAGCTCGGACACGAGGATGGAGGCGCGGGCGAAGATGAGGTCCCCGGTGAGGACGGCAACGGAGTTGCCCCAGACCTCGTGCGCCGTGGGGGCGCCGCGGCGGAAGGGGGCCGAGTCCATGACGTCGTCGTGGTACAGGGTGGCGAGGTGCGTCAGCTCCACCACCACGGCTGCCTGCACCACGGCGGGCAGCGAGGCGTCGCCCAGGTGTGCGCACAACAGGGTCAGCAGGGGCCGGATGCGCTTGCCCCCGGCCTCCACGAGGTGACGCGACGTTGCGTCAGCCAGCGGATCGGAGTTGGCGATGGCCTCGCGGAGCTTCTTCTCCACACGGGCCAGATTGTTGGTGATGGCCGGGCCGAGGTCGGGGTCCTCCGCGATGGCCGCGAACCCTGCCGGCAGCTGGAGTCCGGTGGCGATGGCGGTGGTGTTGAGGCTGGGTTCGGAGGCCGGCAGGCCATGCCCGGCGTGCGTCCAGCTGTGGTTCGCGGAGTTGGTCACGGGTTAACCCTAACTTTTTGTTGCGGAAACCGCTGATTCGAAGCCGGACGGCGACTTGGCGGACGTGTTGGACGTGGCCGGCACCAGCAATTCCAGAACCCGGATCACGCGGTCCTCGAAGCCCTTGGCGGACGGATCGGTGAGGTTGGCCAGGAGCCGGACCACGAAGCGCATCAGCACGGGGATGGGCATCCCGGTCCGCAGGGCGAGCTTCATGACCGCAGGCTTGCCGATCAGCGCGGCAAACGCCCGGCCCAGAGTGAAGTGCGAGCCCCACTGTTCCCGCACGTAGTCCGCGTACCCCGCAAGGTGCGCATCGGCGTCGTGCGTGGACCAGCCGCCCGAGGCGCTGCGCGAGGACGCGTCAACAATGAACTCGGCCGCGAAGCGGGCGGACTCCATGGCGTAGGAGATGCCCTCGCCGTTGAACGGGGACACCATGCCGCCGGCATCGCCGAGAAGCAGCAGGCCCGGCGAGTAGTGCGGCGTGCGGTTGAAGCCCATGGGCAGGGCGGCGCCGCGGATCTCTCCCACCTGGTTCTCGGGCGTGAAGCCCCATTCGGAGGGCATGCCGGCGGTCCACTCGCGGAGCACCTGCTTGTAGTCCAGCTTGCCGAATTCCTTGGAGGAGTTCAGGATGCCCAGGCCCACGTTGGACGTGCCGTCGCCGACGCCGAACACCCAGCCGTAGCCGGGCAGGAGCTTGCCGTCGCGGCCGGGAAGTTCCAGCCAGCCTTCCATCCAGTCGTCCTCGTGGCGCGGCGAGGTGAAGTAGGTGCGGACGGCCACGCCGAGGGGCCGGTCGTCGCGCTTCTGGATGCCGAGGGACACCGCGGTGCGGGTGGAGTTGCCGTCGGCGGCAAGGACGACGTCGGCGGTAAAGTCGCGCGTCTCCCCCGTCTTGCGTCCGGACTCGTCCAGGACCGCGGCACGGGCGCCGGTCACCCGGCCGTCGTCGCTGCGGAGCGCTTCGATGACGCTGTGGCGTTCCAGGACGGTGGCACCGGCCGCCTGGGCATGCCGGGCCAGCTCCTCATCAAAGCCGAGGCGCGTCCGGATCAGGCCATACTGCGGAAAGTCCGAGACCTCGGGCCACGGCAGCTCGATGGAGCGGCCGCCGGCGAGCAGGCGCAGGCCCTTGTTCCGGCGCCAGCCCTCCTCTTCGGGGTGCGGCAGGCCGAGCTTCTGGATCTCCCGGACGGCCCGCGGCGTGAGGCCGTCGCCGCATACCTTTTCGCGCGGGAAGCTGGTCTTTTCCAGGACAGTGACGTCGACGCCGGCTTTGGCGAGGTAATACGCGGCCGTGGATCCGGCCGGACCTGCGCCAACAATCAGTACTTTCACAGTGTCAGCGGGCGGTTCGCGGGATGTTGCGGCGCAGCTTTGCCACCGGGCCGGTATGGGCAGCGATCGCGGCGGCCGAGCCGTTGCCGGCGAGCGGCTTGTGGGCACGGTGAACGGCCACGATGCCGCCGCTGAGGTTGCGGTACGTGACCTCTTCCCAGCCGGCTTCCTGCAGCCATGCGGCGAGGTGGTCCTGGTCCGGCCAGGCGCGGATGGACTCGGCGAGGTACACGTAGGCGTCCGGGTTGGACGAGACCTTGGTGGCGATGGCCGGCAGGGCGCGCATGAGGTACTCGGTGTACATGGTGCGCCAGAGCGGCACGACGGGCTGGGAGAACTCGGCAATGACGAGCTTGCCGCCGGGCTTGGTCACGCGGAGCATCTCGGCGAGGGCCTTCTTCGGCTCGTTGACGTTGCGCAGGCCGAAGGAGATGGTGCTGGCGTCGAAGGTGTTGTCCGCGAAGGGCAGGTTGGTGGCATCCCCGGCGATGAAGTCGATATCCGGGCGGCGCCGCTTGCCCACCTTGAGCATGCCAAGGGAGAAATCACAGGCCACCACGTTTATGCCCGCATCGGCATATGGCTCGCTCGAGGTCCCCGTTCCGGCGGCCAGGTCCAGCACGCGCTGGCCGGGCCGGACATCCATGGCCTCCACCACGACCTTGCGCCAGCGGCGGGTCTGTCCCATCGAGAGGACATCGTTGACGACATCGTATTTCGGTGCGACGTCGTCAAACATCGTGGCTACTTCGTCCGGACGCTTTTCCAAGGATGCTCGGTTCACCCTGTCAATCTACCCGAATCTGTCGTTTCGTACTTGCGGCACCCAGTGCGCAGCGGGACGGATCGGCAGCTTCAAGTCCCTAAGAGTAGTGTTGACCCATCATGACCAGAACGCTCCGCACTCTGACAGTCCCTTTGGATGGAGAATCGACTCCCGGGGGGCTGCCGTCGTATCTGGTGCGGGACGACGTTCTCTGCTGGACGCGGCGGGAGGCCGGGCTCGTGGGCTTTGGCGAGGTGGCGCGGTTTACAGCCACCGGGCCCGAGCGGTTCCTTGAGGCGGACATCTGGTGGCGGCACCTTGTGATCGAGGCCGACATCACGGACCACGTCGAATGCCCCGGCACCGGCCCGGTAGCCTTCGGCTCGTTCGCGTTCTCCAAAGTTTCCGCCCACGAATCCCGCCTGATTGTGCCCGAGATCGTGGTCGGCGTGCGGGACGGCCGCGCCTGGCTCACCCAGATAACAGCCGACGACGGCGAGCTCACCGAAGAGGGTGCCCTCGCCGCGCTGAGGGGCTGGCTGGAAGGGTCCGCCACGGGCGAGACGCCCGCAGAGCCGGCCGCCGCCGTCGGACTTTCCGGAACCGCCACGCTGGAAACCGGCTCACTCAGCGAAGAGGACTGGATGGCCGCCGTCGCGGCCGGTGTTGCCGAGATCCGCACGGGCAAGCTGGAAAAGCTCGTGCTGGCCCGGGACGTCGTGGCCACCGTGCCGGATGGTGTCAACGCGGCGGAGGTACTGCGGCAGCTCGCCATCCGGTACCGGGAATGCTGGACCTACGGGGTGGACGGCCTTGTGGGCGCCACGCCGGAAATGCTTATCCAGGTGGAGGGGCGCACCGCGCAGGCGCGTGTTCTCGCGGGGACGCTGGACCGCCGCGACGCCGTCGGCGAGGCCGGGCTGCCTCTGGATTACGCCGAGCGTGTGCTGGCCGGCTCCGAAAAGCAGCGGCATGAGCACGAGATCGCCATCCAGTCGCTGACCACTCAGCTGGCGCCGTTCTCGGAGGCCATGAACGCGCACAGCGAGCCGTTCATCCTGGAACTGCCCAACGTGTGGCACCTGGCGTCGGACGTCAAGGCCGAACTCACCGAGGTGGAGGGGCACGTGCCCACCTGCCTGGCCCTGATCAACGCCCTGCACCCCACGGCTGCGGTCTGCGGCACGCCTACACAGGTGGCCGGAGCGTTGATCCGGAAGCTCGAGCATATGGACCGGGGTCCGTACGCCGGGCCGGTGGGCTGGCTGGATGCGGCCGGAAACGGCGAGTGGGGCATTGCCCTGCGCGGGGCGGTCATCGAGTCGCCCACCACCGTCCGGTTATATGCCGGATGCGGAATAGTCGAAGGCTCGCATCCGGAGGCGGAACTGGCCGAGACGTGGGCCAAGTTCCGGCCGATGCTGGAATCGCTGGGCATCAGCAGCTGAGCGCGGCGGACGTCTAGCCGTGCTCTTCTAGCCGCGATGCCGCCGTTCCATGGTCTGGAATCACAGACACCTGCCGCCCGGAACGTCTTGCCAAATCGGCTGCAATAGTTATCGAATAGTCAAAGTTAGTTTTCTGTGATGCACATCTCTCATTCGGCGTTACACTATAAGCCGTCTAAGTTCCGCATACTCCTGCAACAAAAGGTAAGAAACCATGTTTAAGTCCCTTGCCACGGCCAAACTCAGCGCCAAGGCAGCCGCACTGCTCGCTGTCGGGGCACTCAGCCTCACCGCGTGCGGCGGCGGTGGCGCTACTCCCGCTGCCACAAGCAGCGACGGCGGCGTGCAGCTCATCAATGCCGGCAAACTGACCGTCTGCTCGGACGTCCCCTACGAACCGTTCGAGTTCCAGAAGGACGGCAAGATCGTCGGCTTCGACATGGACATCGCCGCAGAGGTTGCCAAGGACATGAAGGCCGAGCTCAACGTGGTGGACAGCTCCTTCGAAGCCATCGAGACCGGCACCGCCCTGACCCAGTGCGACGTTTCCATCTCCTCGATTTCGATCACGGAGCCGCGGAAGGCCGTCATGGACTTCTCCGACCCGTACCTGAACGATGACCTGACCCTCGTCGCCTCTGACGCTTCCGGCATCACCAACATCGACGGCGCCAAGGGCAAGAAGGTGGGCGTGCAGCAGGCCACCACCGGCGCCAAGTACGCGAAGGACAAGGGCCTCGACGCGCAGCAGTTTGAGGACACGGGACTCCTGGTCCAGGCACTCAAGGCCGGCACCATCGACGCCGCCCTCGGCAACCAGTCCGTCCTCGGCTACGCCATCAAGGACGACGCCAAGTACAAGCGCGTGGAGAACTACGCCACCGGCGAGAAGCTGGGCATCGCGATCAAGAAGGGCAACTCCGCCATGCTTGGCCAGGTCAACACCACGCTGAAGCGCCTGACCGACGACGGAAGCCTCAAGAAGTTCGAGACCACCTGGTTCGGCGAAGCCACCAAGTAGCCAACGCGCCTGAGCCCTACGCAGCAGGGGCCCCGTTCAGGATCTGTTCAGCAGTCCGTACGGGGCCTCAACTGCGCAAAACGAATGTGAGTAGACCATGGCAATGACAATGACCGCACGTCAGCGAGCCAGAGTAAGCCTGTATGTCCAGGCCGGAATCTTTGTTGTGGCCACGGCCGCGCTGATCCTGGCCACCGACTGGAGGGCCGTCGGCAACAGCGTCTTCAACTTCGGCAAGATCGGACCGTTGTTCCCGGATATCTTCATCTCGGGCCTGAAGAACACCCTGATCTATACCTTTCTCGGATTCATCTTGGGCCTGTCCGGCGGCCTGCTGCTGGCCCTCATGAAGCTCTCCAGCTTCCCGCTTTACCGCTGGATCGCCACCGGCTACATCGAATTTTTCCGCGGCATCCCGGCCCTGCTGGTGTTCATCGCGTTCGGCTACGGCGTTCCGCTGGCCTTCGGGGTTTCGTGGAACGTGACCGTCGTGGTGATGGTTTCCCTCGGCATGGTCGCCGCGGCATACATCGCCGAAACCCTCCGCGCCGGCCTGCAGGCAGTACCACGGGGACAGATGGAGGCTGCGCGTTCTCTGGGCATGCCCCAGTGGCGGGCCATGGTTACCATCGTGATCCCGCAGGCCTTCAAGATCGTCCTGCCGCCGCTGACCAACGAGGTCATCCTGCTGACCAAGGACTCGTCGCTGATCTACGTGCTGGGCCTGACCGCCTCGCAGTACGACCTCACCAAGTTCGGCCGTGACGGCATCTCCAGCCTGGGCGCGGGCCTTACGCCGCTTCTGGTGGCCGGCGCGTTCTACCTGGTGATCACCATCCCGCTGAGCCTCCTGGCCCGGAAGTTCGAGAGCCGCTCCGCGCGGACCAAGCGATAGGCAGAGAAGCTAATGAACGACGTCGTCACCAACTCCCGCAATCACACCGGTTCCCTCAACGCCGCCGGTGTGTCCATCCAGAACCTGCGCAAGTCCTACGGGACCAACGAGGTCCTCAAGGGCATCAGCCTGAACGTGTCGCCTGGAGAGGTCGTCTGCCTGATCGGCCCGTCCGGCTCCGGCAAATCCACCCTCCTGCGCTGCGTGAATCTCCTGGAACAGCCCAACGAGGGCACCATCCACGTGGGCGGTTTCGACGCCACGGACCCCGATGTGGACATCGACCGGATGCGCCGCAAGGTGGGCATGGTGTTCCAGCAGTTCAACCTCTTCCCGCACCTGAGCGCGCTGCGGAACTGCACCGTGGCGCAGACCAAGGTGCTCAAGCGCTCCCAGTCCGAGGCGGACAAGGTGGCGCACGCCAACCTTGAGCGCGTGGGGCTGGGGCACCTCGCCGACCGCTACCCGGACCAGCTGTCCGGCGGCCAGCAGCAGCGCGTGGCGATCGCCCGGGCGCTGAGTATGGACCCGGAGCTGATGCTGTTCGACGAGCCCACCTCGGCCCTGGACCCCGAAACCGTGGGCGACGTGCTCTCCGTCATGCGGAACCTGGCCAAGGAAGGCATGACCATGCTGGTGGTCACGCACGAGATGGGCTTCGCCCGCGAAGTGGCGGACCGCGTGGTCTTCATGGACGGCGGCGTGGTGGTGGAGGAAGGCGTGGCTGAGCAGGTCATCAGCGCCCCGACCCAGGGCCGCACCAAGGAGTTTCTCAAGCGCGTGCTGGACCCGACGCACATCGAGATCTCGGAGTAGGCACCGGCGCCCTTCCCGTCTGGCGACGCGCAAATGCCCCGTCGCTACCTGAATTCCGGTAGCGACGGGGCATTTGCGCGTCACGGGGCAATTTGCGCATCGCTCAGCGCGTTGACCGCGCACGCCGGCGGGGCACACCCGCCGTCGCCAGCTTCCGTTCCAGCCGTTCCGGCGTCATCAGGTCTGCCCAGACCCAGCGGACCACGGTGCGACCGGTGGCACGGATCCGGTCCTCACGGTACTTCTCGTCGATCACTGCCTGCGACGCACTTCTGCCCTTCAGATATTCCGGCTTCAGGTATTTGTCCACTCCGTCGAACTCCCCGACGACACGGACACTGTGCCAGTAATAGTCGGAGTAGCCAACCAAACCCCGGTCATCGCGGATTTCGTGCTGCAGGGCCGGCGCTTCAAATCCTGCTGCGCACATGAGGGCTCTGCTGAAGGACTCCCCCGCCGAGGCAGACAGAGCATCGGCGAACTCGACGGCGACGACGATGCGGTGGGTTGCTGCCGCGGTGTAGTTCCCTTCGATTCCGGCCAGCAGCTGCTCCTTGGAAAGCGCCGGCAGCCCCCTGGCCCGGTCCGGTCGCAGCACATGGTCCAGCGGAACGATGGCTTCCGCGAAGGGTGTGAAAGCCGCGAGATCCAGGACGGTGCGCACCCGGCCGGTCACCAAAAGCCCGTCATGACAAAACGCCTTGACGCCAGCAGGGTCGGCATAATGCCTGCGGACCCCTGCCCGCGACCGGCCGCCGTCGTTCTGAAACGTTAGTGCATGCACAGGTTGGCGAAAACCGATGGTCGGAACGCCCCAGACGCTGGCCGCCGAATGCGTGGCGAACACCGTAGGTGCAGAGAACGTTTCCGCCGCTGCCTGGACGCGCAGCCGGTACTGCTCCCATGCTGTGAGCTCGTTCCAAGCTTCCCCATCCACATAGACTCCGTGACGGAGCCGGACGAGCGCGCCCGAACGGCATCGGCGGGCGAGCATATTCGGCGTCAATCCCTGCTGAACGTGGTCTCGTGCGAGGATCAGCCGTGGTAAGTCCGTCATGGTTCGTAGACTCGCAGGTCACGGTATCCCCATGACAGGGGCCAAGAGCACCATGTGGATATCCCGGGCGGGCCCCCTGATGACTCGCCCCGGCGCCAGCGACGCGGAAACTACCCCACGCGCACGGAATTCCAGTAGCGGGAGGAAGTTTGCGCAGCGCCAGGCAATCGACAAGGCGGCCCCGCTACTCGGCCAGGACCCCTGCCACGGCCGCGCTTACCGCCGACCTGATCCGCCGGTGCAGGGTCCGGAGCCCCTGCCGGTCCGTGCGGACCTCAATGATGGTGCGGGCCGCGAAGGGTGCGGTGAGAGCTTCGGCGAGTCCCGCCGTCGTACTTACCGTGCAATGCCCGACGCCGTACGCTGCGGCGAGTGCCGCGATGTCCACTGAGTGGGGGGTGCCGAAGAGCCGTTCGACGGCGTCTCCGTAGCCGCCTCCCTCAGCCACCGCGCCGTGTTCCAGAAGGTTGAAAATCGCCCCGCCGGAGTCATTGAGGACCACAATGCGCAGCTGCGGCTGGTCTTCGCCGGCCCCGAGGAGGAGGCCGCCGGCGTCGTGCAGGAAGGTGACGTCGCCCAGCAGCAGGGTGGTTTCCTGGTGGCCGCCGAGGGCGATGCCGGTTGCTGTGGAGATGGTGCCGTCGATCCCGGCGAGGCCACGGTTTGCGAACACGGTGGCGGTCGGTTCGGCGGCGGGCTGGCCGGCGAGGTCCACGTCGCGGATGCCGTTGGAGGACCCGAGGACCAGCTGGCCGCGGGAGTGCTTCCAGATGAGGGCTCCCACCGACGGGCCGGTCGCGGCGTCGTGGTCGGAGAGCACGCCGTCGACCGCGTGCTGCGCCGCGGCACCGGCGAGCAGCCACGCGTCGAGCCACCCCGAGGAGCCCCGGCCGGCGAACTCGGCGAGCTCCGTCAGGCTGGCCACGGGTGTTTCGCGGCGGCGGCCGGGCTCGTGCCAGGCCACCGGTACGGGCTCGTACAGTGCGGTGGCAACGTCCGCCCGGGCCAGCAGCGCCGAGACCGGCCGCGACAGGGTGGGGCGCCCGAACACCACCGCGCGCTCGATCGGCTGCGCAGCGTCAGGGCCGAAGTGCTCCAGCAGCAGCCGGTAGGGGCCCACGGCGTTCGGGCCGAACCGCGAGTTCGACGACGGCTCGGCCAGCAGCGGCAGGCCGTGGGCCCGGGCGAACGCCTCCGCAACGGGACCGGCGTCGTGCCCCGCGAGCACCACGGTCCGCCGCTCCGGCAGGTCCGCCGTCGTGTGCGTCAGGGACATGGTGAGCGGCTCGGTGCCGATGCGGAACGTGCCGTGGCCGCGCTGCTCCGGCAGCCGCTCCCCCGCCTCGGGAACCAGCGGGTCGCGGAACGCCAGGTTGAGCTGCACGGGCCCGGGCGGCGTGTCCTCGAAGGCCCCGGTGGCGGCGGCGAGCGCCGTTTCGACGGCGCGCTGCGGGCTGTCACCGGCAGGGACGTCGACGGCGAAGCGCACGTGCTCGCCGAACAGGTCCAGCTGGACGGTGGTCTGGTTCGCGCCAGTTCCGCGCAGCTCCTCGGGACGGTCGGCGGAGAGCACCACGAGCGGGACGGCGGCATGGTTGGCTTCCATAACGGCCGGCAGGAGATTCCCGACGGCGGTCCCCGACGTGGTCAGGACGGCCGCCGGAGCGCCGGTCACCAGGGCCAGGCCCAAGGCCGTGAAGCCGGCAGAACGCTCGTCGATCCGGACCAGCAGCTCCACCCGGCCCGCCGCCGAGGCCTCAGCCAGTGCGTAGGCCATGGGGGCGGACCGCGACCCGGGCGACACCACTACATACCGGACGCCGCCAGCGAGCAGCCCGGAAACGGCGATGCGAGCGGCCGCCATCGACGTCAGCATGCGCTCCGGATCAGCGCGCGCATGAACGGGCACGGAGCCTGAAAAGGCGTGGATAGCAGGGGCGGAAGGCTCGGTCTGGTCCTCGGAGGTCACCGAACAAGTCTGCCACCAACCAACCCTCCCGCACGTCCCGCCGCCCCCACCCCGACGCCCCCTCACATCCCGCCGCCCCCACCCAAACGCCCCCTCACATCCCGCCGCCCCCACCCAAACGCCCCCTCACATCCCGCCGCCCCCACCCAAACGCCCCCTCACATCCCGCCGCCCCAACCCAAACGCTCCCTCACTTCCTGTCGGGACAGAAAGTGAGAGAGCGTCAGGCACAACCCCGCAGGAAGTGAGGGAGGATCCGGCACAACCCCGCAGGAAGTGAGGGAGGATCCGGCACAAACCCGCAGGAAGTGAGGGAGCGGCGGGCGGAAAGCGGCGGGATGTGAGGGAGGGTTGGCGGTGGGGTTCGGTTCTAAGCGTCGGCGCGGAAGACCTGGATAACGGACGGGCGCGGGGCACGGGCCTGGCCGCGCTGCACCGGGGCACCGGCGCGCACGTAGTCCGGGAAGTAGGAGTTCGGCGCCTCGAAGGTGCCCTCCTCGCCCGGGTGCTGGACGGAGACGAACACGGTGCGCTCGTCGTCGTGGATGATCGGCCCGCAGGTCTCGGCGTCACGGGGAACCGCGAGGAACTGCTCCACACGGCCACGCTCGGCTCCTTCGAGGGTGACCTTGAACAGGCCGTCGGCGCGGCCGATGCCCGAGGGGGCCCCGTCGGTGGAAATCCAGAGGTTGCCGACCGAGTCGAACGCTAGGTTGTCCGGGCAGGAGATCGGCGAAACCTGGTCCGCCGGGAAGCCGGAGAAGTACGTGACGTCGCCCTGGGCCGGATCGCCGCAGACCATGAGGAGGTTCCAGGTGAACCTGGTGGAGGTCTGGTCGCCGGTCTCGGTGATTTCGACGATGTGGCCGTCGCGGTTTTCGTTGCGCGGGTTGATCTCCGTGGCGCCTTCCTTGCCCGCCTTGCCGCGGTCGGAGTTGTTGGTGCATGCCACGTACACCTTGCCGGTGAACGGGTTCGGCTCCACGTCCTCGCAGCGGTCCATCTTGGTGGGGCCGACCTTGTCCGCGGCCAGTCGCGTGTAGACCAGGACCTCTTCCACGGACATCCCGGCGACCTTGGACTTGCCGCCCACCACCAGGGGCAACCATTCGCCCTTGCCGTCGAAGGATCCGTCGGCAGGCACCTTGCCGGATCCGTCAATCTCGGCCGCCGGTGAGTCACCCGTGAACTTGGCAACGTACAGGTCACCCTCGGAGAGGAGCGTCATGTTGTGCTTGCGGTCACCCTCGCGGTACTTGGCCTTCGAGACGAACTTGTAGAGGTAGTCGAAGCGCTCGTCGTCGCCGGAGTACGCCACGACATGCCCGGACTTCGCCACGATCACGTTGGCGCCCTCGTGCTTGAAGCGTCCCAGGGAGGAGTGCTTTTTCGGGGTGGAGGTGGGGTCGAACGGGTCGACCTCCACGATCCAGCCGAAGCGGTTGGCCTCGTTCTCGTAGCCGGGGTTGTTGGTGTTGAAGCGCGGATCGTCCAGTTCCCACTGGCGGGCCGTGGCCTTGTTGGTCAGGCCGTAGCGCTTGTCCGCGGCGGAGGTTCCGGGCGCAACGAAGTAGCCGTTGAAGTTCTCTTCGCCGGACAGGATGGTGCCCCACGGCGTGGTGCCGCCGGCGCAGTTGCCCAGCGTCCCGTTGATCCAGCGGCCCTCAGGGTCCGCGGTGGTCTTGACCAGTGCGGAGCCGGCGGCAGGGCCCGTGAGCTCGTAGCGGGTGCTGTTCAGGTACCGACGGTTCAGCTTCGCGCCCTGCACGTACTTCCACGGCGAGCTCTTGTTCGTGCGCTCCAGTTCGACGACGGAGAGCCCGTGGGCTGCCTGGCTGACGGCGCGGACGTCGGCGGCGGGCATGGACGGCGGGAACATGATGGCGTCGTTGGTGTACTCGTGGTTGGCGAAGAGCACCGCGCGGCGGCCCTTGCTGCCAGGGATTTCCAGGATGTCCGTGTAGTCATTGTTGTAGCCGAACTGGCGTTCCTGGGCCGCGGCAGTCTGCTTGGCGAGGTCGAACGCGGGGGCGTCCTTGAAGATGGGGTCGCCCCAGCGGATGACCGGCTTCCAGGTAAAGCCCGCGGGCACAGTGACGGCGTCGACGTCGGCCGGAACTGAGGGGATGGCGGTGAACTGCAGCTTGGAGGCGCCCGCGCGTCCGTAGCCGTTCTTGGCGGCGGCGGAAAGCCCCGTGCCGCCGTCGGCTACCGCGGTTTCGGAGGATGCCAGGGAGCCGCCGAGGACGACGGCGAGGGCACCGGCGGCGCCGAAGCCCAGGGCGGCGCGGCGGGACAGCGTGGTGGACGCGATGTCGCGGAAGTAGCTGTTGGAGCTGGTGTTGCAGACCTCGCCCGAGCAGGCGTTGTCGCACTTGAGCGCGCAGGTGACGGGGCTGCGCTTGCCTTTGGTGTGGCCAAGCATGGGCAGCAGGGCAAACTTGCGCCCGGGGGTTTCAGACATGGAGGGACCTTCCAAGGGGTGTGATGCGGTCCCGCCCACCCTGTCAGCGACACCTAAAGACGAGAGGTCACTACGGTTAAGATCCAGTGAACTTACAGGCCTGTAAGTTCACGCAAGCTCCGCGTAAACCCGCCGTAGCCGGGACAGCCACCACTCCTTCCTGTCGGCCGGGGCGGCATACCGCTCCAGCAGCCCCTCATCGGCGACGGCATCGCGCAACCGGATGGCGCCGTCGTCGGGCACCAGCGGATCAGAGGTGACGTCCCCGGCGAGCAGCGACACGGTCCCCAGCCCGCAGGCGTAGGGCAGTTCCGGCAGGGCTGCCGCCAGGGCCAGCCCGGCGCGGATCCCGACAGAGGTGTCCAGCGCGGAACTCACAACGGCGGGCAGCCTGGCCTCGGCCACGATGGACAGCGCCCGCCGGACTCCGCCAAGCGGTGCCACCTTCACCACGATGAGGTCGGCGGCACCGGCACGGGCGA
This sequence comes from Arthrobacter pascens, assembly GCF_017052465.1. Classification (GTDB taxonomy): domain Bacteria; phylum Actinomycetota; class Actinomycetes; order Actinomycetales; family Micrococcaceae; genus Arthrobacter; species Arthrobacter pascens. The sequence continues at coordinate 90,118 of NZ_JAFHKT010000150.1, read as the reverse complement.
CCTTGAGAGGATCGTCTTCCTTGCGAACGCTTTCGTCGGCCGCAATCAGCACGGGGACGCCCGTCCGGCGCAGCTGCCGGCGCACCTCCGACAGGCCGTCGATGTCCGGCACCGGCTGCTCGGCATATTCGAGCCCTGCCCCGGCCAGCCGGGTGAGCGCCTCCACCGCCTCCGGGACGCGCCATCCTCCGTTGGCGTCCACGCGGATGGCGGCGTCCGGCAGCTCGGCGCGGACGGCGGCAACGCGGGCGGCGTCGTCGTCGAGGGACTGCCCGCGTTCCGCCACCTTGATCTTGACCGCATCCACGCGGCCGAAGCGGGCCAGGATTTCCGGAACGCGCGCCGCGGGAACGGCCGGCACCGTGGCGTTGACGGGGATGCTGGTCCGGATCGGCTCAGGGAATCCCTGCCAGCCGGCCTCGATGGCGGAGGCGAGCCAGCGGGAGGCCTCCGCGTCGCCGTATTCCGGGAAGGGGCCGAATTCGCCCCAGCCCGCCGGGCCCTTGAGCAGCAGCGCTTCACGTTCGAGGATGCCGCGGAACTTCACCCGCATGGGCAGCACCACCACGCGGGCGGCGGCGAGTAGCTCCTCGACCGGCGGCGGAAGCGGGGAAGCCACGGGAGGCGGTTCGGCAGGCATGACTTCACTGTACCGGCGCCCACCCTGCCCAGCTGGCAGGGATTAGGCTATGTGGACAACCCGCCCAGAGGGTCAGTCAGGACGTGTGGCGTGCCCCAGGATATGCGCCACCGGCGGCGTCAGCGCCTGGGGGGCGAAACGGAAGCGCTCGTTGTCCGTCACCTGGAATCCCGCGGCCCGGACAGCTTCCAGGGTGTCCCGGTTGGGGTGGCAGCCGCCCGCCATCCGCTGCCAGACCGGCGTCAAGACATCCTCCGCTGCGGCAAGCAGCCGGCTGTCCGAACGGACATGCTCGTAATACGCCAGCGTTCCGCCGGGGCGGAGGACGCGGAAGATTTCCGCGAGCGCCGCCCCCTGGTCGGCGACGCTGCAGAGCACCAGGCTGCAGACCACCGCATCTGCGCTGGCGTCCGGGACCGGGATCCGCTCGGCCGAGCCCGCCACCACCGCGACGGGGACAGGCGCCGACTTGGCCCGGACATCGGCCAGGCCGCGCAGATAGTCGTCCGGCTCAACGGCGAGAACATCGGTGACAGCGGCGGGGTACAGCCCGAACGACGATCCCTCGCCGGCGCCGACCTCGATGACGCTGCCCTGCAGACCCGCCAGCAGGCGGCGGCGATGTTCAGCGCCGCCGCGGCGGTTCATTCCGACGACGGCCCGTGCGTACGCGCGGGCGAACCGCGGATGCTGCAGTGCGGCGGGTCCTTCCGGATTCTGCGGTGACATCACGGTTGTGCTCCCTCTAAACGACGCCGGCCCCCACGTCGTTGGAGGGGCCGGCGGTATTGGGGGCGGTGCCGTGGAGCACCGCCGCTGTTGTCATAGGCGGAGCCAGGCCGGCGGACCGCCCGGACTTTGTCCCTCCGTCCGCTAGCGTACCGGCTGCGGCACTCCCGGAGCAGCGCTGCGTTGAACGTCGTCCGTATGGTCGGCCTCGGTCCCGGCCCCGAACCGTGCGATCACTGTTGTCCCCTTCCCGGGCACCGACAGCACCTGGACCGATCCTCCGGCTTCCCCGATGGTGTCCCGCATGATCCGCAGGCCGAAGTGCCCTTCAGGGGATCCGAGGCTCTGGTCAAAGCCGCAGCCGTCGTCGGAAATGCGTATTTCAGAGTGTTTCCCCACCTGCCGCAGCCGCAGTTCCGCCTTCGTCGCCTTGGAGTGCTTGGCGGTATTCGCCAGGGCCTCCCGCGCCACCCGGTAGAACAGTGCGGCACGGTCACGGTCCAGGTCACACGTGGGTGGCAGGTCCAGGGTGAGGCTGATCCCGCGTTCCTCCAGCGGATCACCCAGCCGTGCCAGGGCCCCGGAGAGGCCCAGCCGGTTGAGGTCCGGTGGGTACAGTTCGCTGGTCATGGCGCGCAGGTTCCGCACGTTGTCCTGCAGGATCCGCCGGGCCTCCGAGAACAGCCGGCGCTGGCCCACGGGACGGTGCAGTTCCTCGGATTCCAGCACGTAGGACAGCCCTGAGAGGTCCTGGATCACTTCGTCGTGCAGGTCGCGGGCGATCCGCTGGCGCTCCAGCTCCGAGGCTTCGATGGCGCGGTGGAGGAGCCGGGTCCGGCCCGCTTCATAGGCCTGGATCCTGCGGGCCAGCCGCACTGCCGGCAGGAGCTGCGCCAACTGAAGAACACCCAGCGCCAGGAGGAACGGCGGAACCATGTCCAGCAAGACTGCAGCCTGTTCCTGGCGGACGGCGTCGTCGTCGTAATAGGCCTCGAACGCGAGCCGCTCGCCGTTGGGCGCCGTCACCGGTACGTAGACTTCCACCAGCTCGCCAGAGTTGACGCCCTCGGCCTGCACTTCGTCCGTCTGTACCTCCAGCGTGGCTTTGACCGGCTTGCCGGCCAGGACCTCGAGGGCATCATGCGGCAAATCGAACTTCTGGCCGATGAGCTTCTCGTCGTCGGAGTAGACCATGCGACCGTCCGAATCCCAGAGCCTGATCTCGAACACGGACCGCTCCCCCACCCAGGGGCGCAGCCGCTCGTCCAGCCTCGCGATGCCTGCCGGATCCCCGGACAGCACTGCCTCGTCCAGAAGCGGTGCCACCACGTTTTGCGCCAGGTTCTCGGTGGCCAGCTGCGAGTTCTCCAAGGCATGGTGCTCCGCCTCGGACCAGATCCAGAAGGCCACCGGGGTGGTGACCACCACGAGCGCTGCGAGCCCCATGATCAGGAACTGCCGCACCGCCTGGAAGACCTCCGAACGCTCAGCCTGCCGCGATTCAAAAGGGTTGAACAGGGCAGGCTTCCGAAACGATGGCCTAGCCATCGGACGGCTGCTCGAGCATGCCGCGCCGTGAAGCTTCCATGACCGATTCGAGCTGCGAGTGGGTGCCGAGCTTGGCGAAGATCGCCTTCACATAGCCCCGGCAGGTGTTGAGCGAGATGTCCAGTTTGCTCGCCACCTCCTTGGATCCGTGGCCGCCTGCCATGAGCCGGAGGACGTCCAGCTCCCGCGGCGTCAGCACCGGGCCGCCGGGTTCGACTTCCCGGACGACTGGCGCCGGCTTCGGGGTGCTCATGCCCAGCTGGGCCACCAGGGACGGGTGGACCACCATGTTCCCGGCCCGTGCGTACCGTAGCGTGTCCAGCAGCGTGGACAGCGAGCCGCCCTTCGGGAGGAAGGCGCAGATGCCCATCGAGGCGGCGGTGCGCAGGGCGTCCGGGGTCGGATCTCCGGTGAGCATCACGATCCGGGTCTGCGGGGCGTCCGCCAGGATCCGGGCAGCGGCGGTGAGGCCGTCGCCGTCGGGCAGGTGGTAGTCCATGATGACGACGTCGGGCTTCAGCGCCATGCTCTGTTCCACGCCGCTCTTGGCCGTGGTGGCCGAGGCGACGCTGCGGAGGTCCGGCTCGCGGTCCAGGGCGGCGGTGAGCAGCTCCGTGAACGTGCTGTGGTCGTCGATGGTCAGGATGCTGATTTCGCGCATGCTTTGTGAACTAACGGGAGGAAGCGGTGAGTCGGCGTCGGACAGGTCGGCCGCTTCGTCGTCGCTCGCGGCCGTGGCCTGCAGCAGCCTGGCGTGTGCGTCGCGGAGCGCCCGGCCCGGAAGGCAGCCGATCTCCTGGTCCATGACCCGGCGGCACCGGCCGTACGCACGAAGCGCCTCCATGTACTGTCCGGATTCTTCGAGTCCGAGCACCAGGGCGGTCCAGGCACGCTCGTTGATGGGATCGTCAAGCAGCAGCTCGCTGGCCAGGGCCACGGCGCGTTCCGGCTGCCCTACGGAGACGGCGGCCTCCGCGGCGCGGGCCTTGATGCCGGCCACGCGGGCCGCGTGGAGTGCCCGCTCCTCTTCGGCCCAGCCGGCGAGGAGCTCGTCGCCGAGCAGCGGCACGGACGCGATCTCCAGTGCCTTCTCGAGCATCTTGTAGGATTCGTCCGGGTTGGCGTGCCCTGCCTGCTTGAGCAGATCGTCGAACCGGTCAAGGTCAAGGTCAACCATGCTGCGTTCCATCATGTAGCCGCCGGTGACTGTCCGGAGGGCGCCGCCCTTGCCGGAACCGGGCTGCAGGTGGCGGCGCAGCACGCTGACGTAGCTTTCGAGGGTGGAGAGCGCCTCGGCTGGAGGCTGCCCGTTCCACAGGACGTCGATCAGGTGGTTCTTGGAAACCGGTGTGCCCAGCTTGAGCAACAGGATCTCCAGCACCTGACGTGGTTTGGGGCCGCCCAGCTCGTGCGATCCGATGACCACGCTGCCGCGGCGGACCTTGAGCGGACCCAGGATGCTGATGGACAGCCGCGTCGCGGTTCCGCCTGCACCCTCCTTGGCTGTCGGAGGGAACTCGTCGTCGTGTGCTCCACGCGACCAGCGAGTGGCCTCTGCAACTGTCTGAACCATCTGTGCACCTACTATCCCCATGTGAACTGCATTCCCCATGAATGGCTTGACCCTCATATTTGTCACTCGTGCAAGTACGGGCACGAGTAGCGAGTACTCGATTTTTCGGTGGCGGACTACTTGGATGCGTCTGCGCCCGGGGGCTGCCCACTTGGGTCCCAGGCCTGCCGGTCCGGCCGGGGCACCCCTCAAACCGTGGGGAGAAGCCGCGTGAGACCGGAGGCATCGCCAAGTTTTTCCCAAGAACGCGGGCCTATGTTGGTATTACCGCAGTTCCCAGCGGCTTCATGCGATCCTCGCCACCCGGAGGACCGCCGGATAGGCATGGAATGAGTGAACCGATGACGCGGACCATGGCAGCACAGGGTCCAACCAAGTACTCCGAGTACCCCGCCGTGAGTACCGTGATCGTCGCGTCCGGGAACGAAAAAATTTCTGCCGCCGGCGGCAATATGTGCGGCGCGTTACGCGAACACTTCCGGCTCCGGCAGCTGCAACGGGTAAGACAATGAAGTCCGCCAGTGTTCTGCGCGCGGAGCTGCGGAGCGAAATTCACTCCGTCCGGTTCCGGGTACTGGCCACGCTCCTGGTTTTCATGGCGGTGGGCCTCATGGTTTCCGGAGCGGTCACCTATGCGGCGCAGCTGAGGAGCCTGGACGACCGTGTTAATGAGGAACTCCAGCAACCGAGGAAGAATCTGAACACGCTGGTCCAGCCGGCCCCGGGCAACCCCGGATTCTCGTCGCTGGATGAACTGTTCACACTGTTCCTGCGCTCGGAGACGCCCGGCGGGCACGAGTCGCTGATGACGATGATCCGGGACGGCAACACGATCCTGCCCGGCGGCGACCAGGCCACCAACCTGCGCACCCTGGCGGTGAGGGACGAGATCTGGGCCTGGAGCCGCCCCGACCGGACCGTGGTGCAGGACACCGTGATCGATGGCCGGGAAGTGCGCCTCTCCATCACGCCGGTGAAACTGCAGGGCAAGCCGGGAGAGGGGCTCCTGGTGGTCGCCAATGAGATCGGCCGGCAGCGCGACCAGATCGTCAGTTCCATGTGGACCTATGCCCTGGCCGCCCTGGCGACCCTCGCCGTCGCGGGCTTCATGGGGTATGTGTTCACCGGCCGGCTGCTCAGCCCGATCCGGCGCCTGCGGGAAGCCACCCAGAACACCACGTTCGAAGACCTGACCAAGCGCGTGGAGGTCACGGGGAGCACGGACGACGTTGCCCAGCTGGCCACGAACTTCAACCACATGCTGGAGCGGCTCGAGTCCGGTTTCGAGAACCAGCGCCGCTTCGTGCACGACGCCGGCCACGAACTCCGCACTCCCATGACCGTCATCCGGGGGTACCTGGAGCTGCTGCGCGCGGGCGATCCCGAGGATGTGGACCAGACCCGCATCCTGCTGCTCGACGAGCTGGACAGGATGCAGGTGCTGGTGGAGGACCTGCTGATCCTTGCCCGCTCCGGCCGGCCGGACTTCGTGTCCCCGGAGTGGATCGAGGCCGACATTTTCCTGGAGAACATCCTGAACCGCATCAAGGTCTTCGGTCCGCGCCGCTGGGAGCTGGACGCCAAGCCCGGCGGCCTGGTCCGTGCCGATCGGCACCGGCTCATGCAGGCGCTGGAACAGCTCGCGGTCAACGCGGTCCGGCACACGTCCGAGACGGACCGGATTTCCGTCGGGGCGGCCTGGGCGAAGAACGACGACGGCGGCGCACCTTTGGGTGCGCGGCCGCACCCATCGACGGACCTCGAAATCTGGGTCTCGGACACCGGCACCGGCATCCCGCCCGAGGACCACGAGCGCATCTTCGAACGGTTCGCGAAGGGCCGCAATGCCGCGGGATCGTCCGAGGGCTCCGGGCTGGGGCTCTCGATCGTCAAGGCCATTGCCGAGGCGCACGGCGGAAGCGTCCGGCTGGAATCGGCGGTGGGCCAGGGAAGCCGGTTCGTGCTGACCATCCCGTCAGGGGGTGGGGACAGCGCCGAGGCAGAATCACCCGGCGCGGCCAAAAGAGCGGCCACCCCGCACGCAAAATCCCGGCTGACCCGGCCGTCGTCGGGCACGGCCGTCCTCTCCAATCACGGAGGCAACCCGTGACCCGAATCCTCATCGCCGATGACGAGCCCCGCATTGCGGCCTTCCTCGTCAAGGGCCTCACGGCGGCGGGATACACCACCACCCAGGTCGGCGACGGCGTGAAGGCGCTCGACTATGCCACGTCCGGCGAGTACGACCTCCTGATCCTCGACATCGGCATGCCCCGCATGGACGGGCTGGCCGTCCTCCAGAACCTCCGTGCCATGCACTCCACCATTCCGGTGATCGTCCTCACCGCCGCGGACAGCCTGGAGAGCACGGTTTCCGCGCTCGAGGGCGGCGCGGATGACTACATGACGAAACCCTTCAGGTTTGAGGAACTGCTGTCCCGCGTGAAGCTGCGGCTCCGGGGCACATCGCCCGTCACGGCTGCGCCCACCCTCGTCTGCGGCGACCTGACGCTGGACATCAACCTGCGGACGGCGCAAATCGGCGGACGGGTCATTGAACTCTCGGCGCGGGAGTTCGTCATGGCACGGACCCTCATGGAGAACGCCGGCCGCGTGCTCAGCCGGGAGCAACTGCTGAGCCGGGTGTGGGGCTACCACTTTGAAGGGTCCTCCAACGTGGTGGATGTTTATGTGCGGTATCTGCGGCACAAGCTCGGTCAGAACCGGATCCAGACTGTCCGCGGCGTGGGCTACCGTCTCGTATGCCTGCCTGACGACGCATCCCGGGCCGCCGGCGCCCCACCGGACAGCCCCAGCAACGGAGACCCGAACGGCCAGGAGCCCGCCCCGGTCTGACGGGCCTCATCAAAAGGCGCCCCCAAATGCCCCGGCGCCGGATGAGAGGATTCTCATCCACGTCTCATTCTTGCCTCACCTTCGCGCCTCACTGTGGAAACACCAACGAGGGAAGGCGGGCCGGTGAAGAAGCTGTCGGTGCTGAGCGTTCCCCTGATCGGCCTTGCCGGTCTTGCGGTCTGGACGCAGGCGCTTACCGGCGTGCCCGCGGACCAGCCCGCCGGCGTCGTGGTGGTCGATCCCGTCCGGCAGGGCACCGTACCCCGGGCGAGCGACGCGTCATCCTCAGCAGAGCTGGCTCCCCGCAGCACGCCCCGGACGACCGCCGAGGCGACGTCCCCTTCCCTTAAGACCGCGCCTCTCAAATCCGCGGCATCCTCCACGTCGGCGCCCGACGCCAGCGGTTCCAACACGGCCCCCCAGCCGGTCGAGGTCGCCCAGACTCAGGCCACCGACCTGCCCGCCGAGCTCGGTTCGAGCGGCGATGACCCGGGCGTTGTCCAGCGCGTGGAACCGACACAGGTGACGTCTCCGGCCGTGGCACCGACAGGAAATTCCACATCTCCAGTGAAGCCCGACGACAAGGGCGGGCTGGATGGCAGCGGGGGTAACGGCGATGGGTGAGCGCCAGCGTGACAGCAATGCCCAGATTTCCCCGAAGAAGGAGTCCGTGATGCACAGGAACTACCGCGACCTGCATGAACCCATTCCACCGGAACGCCGCGGTTACACGATCGGCGTGCCGAACAGCCAGCCCTCCACCGTCACCATTGACGATTCCGAACTGCACCAGCAGGTCCTGGACATCATCCAGAACGTGCTGACCACCGCCGATCCGCGCTCAGACGTCCGGCGCCGGCTGCTCCGGCACCTCGCGGAGAACCCCGGGCATCCCGAGCAGGCGCTGCTGGATCACCTGAAGGAACGGAACAAGCGCAACGGCACTCCACAGCCGGCAGGCAACCACGCTGTACGGCAGGTCCCAGGCCATTAGACTGCGCCATAGAAGGAGCGCCTAGAAGAGCAGCAGCACGAACCCGCCCGCCGTGCAGAGAATGCCGAGGCCGGTGAGGATCCAGCCGAGGATCAGGACGGTGTTGTCGTGCTTGGGCGGCTCCAGGCCCCAGCGGGAGGGGTGGCAGAGGTCGTAGTGGAGCTTCACTTCGTTGCCTGCCACCAGTCCCCGTGCCACGTCGGCGTCCACGAGTGTCTGCCGGGGGACGTTGTCCTGGTCAGTCCAGCGGAATCCGGTGAAGCCCCCGGCGGTGTAGACCTCGCCCGTTGTGCTCGTCCACTGGCACCGCCGCCTGCTGATGACCAGGCCCCACACGAGCAGCGGCACGCCGGGAATGAACCCCACCCAGGTCATCAGTTCCAGGATGGGGCCCAGAACATCCGCGAGTCCGGCCATGCTCAAACTCTATCCGCCGGAGAGCCCCCGCACGGTCAATCAACAGGTGGCTCCCAGAAAACTGTGACACCCTTTAATACGATGATTTCTCAGCTCAGGGCCCCCCGACGCCAGCAACCCGCGGGCCGGATGCGCCTCCCGAGGGGCACCGGTTTCCTCTTTTTCGTGGCCACCCTGGCCTGCATGGCCGGGCTCGCGGCCACGTATTACTACTTTGTCCGCACCACCACCGGCCAGTTCATCGACGAGTCCGCCCTCGTGGAGGCAGTGGAAATCCACGGACCTGCGGGCAAGGTCACCACCCGGTTCCTGGACTGGCTGCCCACCATCTCCCTGGTGATGGCCGCCGTCGTGGTTCTTTTTGTGACAGTGATCCACCGCCGCTGGCGGGCCGCGGGCATTGCCCTGGCGGCGTGCGTGGCGGCGAACATCGCCACACAGGTGCTTAAGCAGCTGTTGCCGGTGCGGCCGGACCGGGGCGTGGAGACGCTGGAGCTGAACTCGCTGCCGTCGGGGCACACCACGCTGGCGGCGTCCGCGGCCGCGGGGGTGTTCCTCATGGCGTCGCCGCGCTGGCGGCCGCTTGCCGGGTTCGTGGGCGGCAGTTTCGCGATCGCGTCGGGAATGTCCACACTGGTGAACCAGTGGCACCGGCCCGCGGATGTGGTGGCCGCTTTCCTCCTGGTGGGCTGCTTCATGATTCCCGCCGGCTGGCTCATCATCCGCACGGGCACCCATGAGTGGAACGTGTGGGACGGCTTCAACGGCCACTGGGCGTCCGCGCGGCTGTGGCTCGGGCTGCCGGTGGTGATCGGCCTGGCCTCCGCCGCGGTGGCGGTGTATTCGTTGGTCAAGATCGCGCCCGTACCCGGCCAGGAGGGCAGCACCACCAACTACTTCTGGGCGGGGATTTCGCTGATCGTGATCGCCGGATATCTTGCCACCGTGGCCACGACGTCGCTGTTCGCGTACGCCGCACGGCGCCGGGACATTGCCCGGGCGTAGCGACTCCTCCTTTACAACCCCGGCACCGAAGCCCACAATGAGTCGCACCACAGCCTCCACTGGGCCAGCAGCGGGCTGTCCACGACAACCTGCACCGGCAAAATGGATGCACACGCGGAGGGGTCACCATGAATGACAAGGATGCAACCACAGCGGATGCCACCGCGGACCGGGCACTCAAGGAGAAGCACCGGGCCATGTGGGCCCAGGGAGACTACCCGGCCCTTGCCAGCGAGCTCATCCCCAACCTCGGCGCCATCCTCGTCGAGGCGTGCGGCATCAAACCGCGGCAGCGGGTGCTGGACGTCGGCGCGGGCGCCGGCAATGCCGCCATTCCCGCGGCCATGATGGGGGCCGAGGTGGTGGCCAGTGACCTCACCCCGGAGATGTTCGACGCCGGCCGTCACCAGGCAGCCGACCGCGGCGTCGATCTGGAGTGGAGGGAAGCGGACGCCGAGGCGCTTCCCTTCCCGAACGACGAGTTCGATGTGGTGATGTCCTGCCTGGGCGTCATGTTTGCCCCGCACCACCAGGAGCGTGCCGGTGAACTGCTCAGGGTCTGCCGGCCCGGCGGCACAATTGGCCTGCTGAGCTGGACGCCCGAGGGCTTCATCGGACAGATGTTCGCCGCCATGAAACCGTTCGCTCCCCCGCCTCCGCCCGGAGCCCAGCCGCCGCCGCTGTGGGGCAGCGAGGACCATGTGCGCAAGCTCCTGGGCGGCGATGTCACGGACATCCAGGCCCGGAAGCAGACGGTCACCATCACCAGCTTCCACCAGCCCAACGACTTCCTGCACTACTTCAAGTCCCACTACGGCCCCACGATCTCCGTGTACAAGTCCCTGGGCGGCGACGAGGAGAAGATCAAAGCCCTGGACGAGGCCCTCACAGAGCTCGCCGCGACCTACAGCGATGCCCACGGCGACGCACCATCCCAGATGGACTGGGAATACCTGCTGTTCATCGCCCGGAAGGTGCGGCCCGGCGAAAACCGCGGACCTCAGGGTGGGGGCGGGCAGTGATGGGTTCTGCTGCTTCCCGGCGCGCACTCGGGGTCGCGTCGATTCCGTCCTTCCAGCGGATCAGCGCGTTCCTCAACGACTCGACCTATTCCCGGCGGCACCTCCTGCCCGGTGTCTGTGACTTCACGCTTGGCAACCCGCACCAGATGCCCCAAACCGCGTATGTGGACGCGTTGCGGGACGCGGTCAACCCCCGCGATGACCAGTGGTTTGCCTACAAGTCCAACGGCACGCACGCGCGGGAGGCCGCCGCGGAGTCGCTGCAGTGGCTGCTGGACGTGCCGTTCGCAGCCGAGGACCTGTACCTGACCACCGGCGGATTCGCCGCGATCGCCCTGGCGCTGAAGGCTGTGGCCGATCCCGGCGACGAAGTCATTTACAGCCTGCCGCCGTGGTTCCTGTACGAGCCGCTCGCCGTCGAGGCCGGCCTTGTCCCCGTGAAGGTCCGGATCAACACGGAGACGTTCGACCTGGACCTGCAGGCCATCGAGGCTGCGATCACGCCGCGAACCCGGGTGGTGATCGTCAATTCGCCGAACAACCCCACCGGCCGGATCTACCTGCCGGAGCTCCTGCAGCGCCTGGCCGACCTGCTCGAGGAGGCCTCCGCCCGCATCGGCCGGCGGATCTATCTCGTGTCGGACGAGCCCTACAACCGGATTGTGTTCGACGGCGCCCGTTTCCACAGCCCGGCCGAGTTCTATCCCTACACGCTGCTGGCCTACTCCTACGGCAAAACGCATCTGGCACCGGGTGAGCGGATCGGATACCTCGCCCTCCCCTCCACCATGCCCGACCGGAAGGAGCTGGCACCGGCTATCGGCGCGCTGCAGGTGGCGATGGGCTGGATCTATCCCAACGGCACGCTGCAGCATGCGCTGCCACGGCTGGAGCAGTTCACCATCGACGTCGGCCAGCTCCAGCGGAAGCGGGACCGGCTCGTCCGGGAGCTGGGCGGGATGGGCTACCGGCTGAGCCCGCCCGAGGGCACCTTCTACCTGTTCGTCCGCTCCCCCATCGCCGACGACGAGGCCTTCACCGAGGCGCTCAGCCAGGAGGACGTGTTCGTGCTGCCGGGGGTCCTGTTCGAAACGCCCGGTTTCTTCCGCATCTCCCTCACCGCCAGTGAAGAGATGGTGGAACGCAGCCTGCCCCACTTCCACGCTGCCATCGAACGGGCCGAGCAAGACCGCCCGGAGGACGCGGAGTACCACCTGCCCACCGGCCTGATCCCGGTCATCCCGGCCAGCAAAGCACACACGCTTCCGCCCAACGGATAGCAGTCTTTGTAGATCTACGGCGACGTCCGGGCGCCAAGAACAAGTCCGACGGCGGCAGCGTCCAGCCCGTAGTCCCCGCTGGGTGCGGCTGCCCGGGGATCCGGGCGGGCCGCGGCCACCAGCTGTTTGCTGTGCCCGTGCGACGGGTTCGCAAAGAAGTCGGTGGTGCGTGCCAGTTCCACCAGGGCGCCCTGGTAGAGCACGGCCACCCTGTGGCTCATGTATCGGATGACGTTCATGTCGTGGGAGATCAGGATCAGGGAAAGCCGGCGGTCGCTGTGGAGACGCAGCAGCAGATCCAGGACCTTGCGTTGCGTGACCGCATCCAGCGCCGAGGTGGCCTCGTCGCAGATCAACACCGCCGGATCAAGAAGCAGCGCCCGGGCAATCGTCAGCCTCTGCAGCTGGCCTCCCGAGCACTGGCCCGGATACCGGTCCAGCAGGTCGGGGTCCAGTTCAACATCCCGGACGGCCGTGTGGATGCGCTCCCGGCGCTCGTCCGCCGTGCAGTTCCGGCGGCGCAGCAGCGGAGCCTCGAGGCTGGCGCGCAGCGTCATGCGCGGGTCGAAGGCATCGTGCGGCTCCTGGAAGACGAGCTGCACCGCCGTTCCGTCGTCACCGGTGCTGCGCTCCCCCGCGGGAAGTGTCCGGGTGATGCTGCCGCGGTCCGGGGTCTCCACCCCGACGAGCAGCCGGGCCAGGGTGCTCTTCCCGGAGCCGGACTGGCCCAGCACGCCAAGAATCTCGCCCTCCCGCAGGCTGAGCGACACTCCCTCCAGTGCCGGCCGGGCGCCACGCCCGTTGGAGCGGAACCGCTTGGTGACATCGTCCAGCGCCAGAATTGTGCTCGGTGCGGGGGCTCCGGCTTCGGATGCAGGGGGCCTGCGGACCGGAATGCGGACCGTAGTCCGGAGCGGGGTCCGTGCCACCGGGGTGTGCCCCGCAACGCGGACCGGAATCCGCAGCGGCATGCCCGCCGCCGGTGTTCCCGCTAGCGGTGTTCCCGCCGTCGGGGTCCGCAGCAGGGGCTGCACCGGAATGCGGACCGCGGTTCCCGCCGCGGGGGCCTGTGCCGACGTGACTTGTGCCGCCGTGAGGGCCGACGCCGCCAGCAGGTCTTTGGTGAACGCGGTCCGGGGTGTGTCAAGGACGGTCCTGGCCGGGCCTGATTCCTGAACGCGGCCGCCGTCCATCACCACCACACGGTCGGCAAACGCGGAGACCGTGGCTAGGTCGTGGGTGATGTAGAGGACGCCCAGTCCGTGCTGGCGCCTCTGGTTGTCGATCAGCGCCAGGATCTGCCGCTCCAGCACTTTGTCCAGGGCGGAGGTTGGCTCGTCCGCGAGCAGCAGCTCCGGCTGGCCGGCCATGGCCAGGGCCAGCATGGCGCGCTGGGCCATGCCGCCCGACAGCTGGTGGGGATAGGCCCGGGCGCACCGGGCCGGATCGTCGAAGCCGGCGTCGGCAAGGAGTTCCAGCGCCTGCTGCCTGGCCTGGCGTCCGCGCAGCCCGCGGTGCAGCTTCAGCGGTTCGGCGAGGTGGCTGCCGATGGTCATGCGGGGGTTGAACATCCGCTTGGGCTGCTGGTACAGCATGCCCATCCGGCCGCCGCGGATCCGGTTGAGCTCCCTGTCATCGGACTGCAGGAGGTCCGTCCCGCCCAGCCGGATGGACCCGGATTGCACGTGGATCTGGGGCGGCAGCAGTCCCAGGACCGACAGTGCGGTCATCGTCTTGCCGCTTCCCGAGGCGCCCACCAGGGCGACAAACTCGCCGGGCGCCACGGACAGGCCGACGCCGGAGAGCACCGGGCGGGCGATCGGGCCCTCCCCGGATCGCACCTTGCGCGACGGTGCCTTGCCTGACAGCGCGAGGTGCAGGTCCTCGATGATCAGGCCCTCAGACATTGCTGACCGCCGGGGTGGGCACCGTGGTGGCGAGCAGCAGCCGGCTGCTGGACATGCGGGCCAAATGCTGGCCGAGGAGGGTGACGCACAGCGCCACGGTGAAGATCACCAGGCCGGGCGCCAGAATGGTCATCGGCGACCTCACGGCGTAGGGCTGGGCGGCGGCAAGCATGGACCCCCAGTCGGACTGCGGGGGCTGCACCCCGAGGCCCAGGTAGGACAGGGCGCCCACGCTGATCAGGAACTGCCCGAACCGGAGCGTGGCCTGTCCAAACAGCGGCCCGGCCAGGTGGGGCAGGATGTGCCGCCGGACTGTGAACCACGGCGAGCAGCCCAGCACGCGGGCCGCCTCGATGAAGCCGCGGGCTGAGACGTCGTATGCGAGTGCCCTCGCCAGCCGGGCGAAGGGTGTCCATCCGGTGACGGTCAGGGCCAGCAGCAGGGACGGGTAGCCGGCACCCAGCGCGGCCACCAGGAACAGCGCCACCACCATCTCCGGCATGGCCAGGAGGATGTCGTTGGTGCGGGTGAAGAACTCGTCCAGCCAGCCCCGCCGCCGGGCGCTGAGCACGCCGATGGCCGTACCGATTGCCGCGGTGAGCACGGTGGCCAGGGCGGCGATGGTCAGGGAGAAACGGCCGCCGTCGAGCAGCCGGCTCAGCGTGTCGCGGCCCAGGTGGTCGGTGCCCAGCCAGTGTGCTCCGCTGGGGGCGGCCAGCCGCGACGCGAGGTCCTGTTCGGCCGGCGGATAGGGTGCGATCAGGCCGGCCATCACCACGGACAGCACAATGAGGGCCAGCACCGAGGCCGCGACCCAGAGGTGGGCGGGGAGCTTACGCATGGCGCATCCTGACCTGGGGGTTGAGGAGCCCGTGGACCAAGTCCGCGGCGGTGGTCAGCAGGACGGCAAGCCCGACGACCACCACCACCGCTCCCTGCGCGAGCGGAATGTCGCTGTTCAGGACACCGTCGAACAGCAGCCGTCCCATGCCGGGGATGGCGAAGATGACCTCGACGATGACGGATCCGCCCAGCAGCCCGGCGAACCACACCGCCACGAGGGTGGTGAGCGGCAGCAGCCCGTTGGGGATCACGTGCTTACGAACGGTGTGGAAGTGGCTGAGTCCCCTGCCCCGGGCGGCGACGACGTGGTCGGCGCCCAGCGCGTCCAGCATGCCCTCGCGCACGGCGGAGGTGAAATGGCTCGCCGGGCGCAAGGCGAGCACGGCCACGGGCAGCACTGCCGACGTCGGGCCTTCCCAGCCTGCGGAGGGCAGCACGGACAGCTCGAGCGCGAACACCAGCACGAGCATCGGCGCGAGCCAGTATTCCGGCATGGCGATGAACGCCTGGGAGACCGCAGTGATGGCCTTGTCCGCCGCGCGGCCCTCGTTCAGGGCGGCCGTGATGCCGAGGACCACGGAAATCAGGGCCGCGACGGCCAGGGTCAGGACCACCAGGCTGAGCGTGACCCAGAGGGCGGGCAGCACCTGGTCCACCACGGGGGTGCGGCTGGTGTAGGACAGGCCCATGTCGCCGCTGGCGAACCGTCCCAGCCAGCGCAGGTACTGCGTCCACAGGGGGTCCTGCAGCCCCAGCTGGAGGCTCAGGGCTTCGACGGCGGAGCCATCGATCGCGTCCCCGGCCACCCGCGAGCGGATGATCTTCCGCATCGGGTCGCCCGGCGTCACGTACGGGATGAGGAATACAACGAAAGACGCCAAAAGAACGGCGACCACCAGGGCCGCCGTTCTCCGGGCGAGGAACAACATCATGCGGGGAAGGCCATGGTCAGGATCCGGACTTGGCCGTATCCGCGCGGAGCACGTACCTGGCCAGCGGGTCCTGGACGTGGCCCTGCAGATCGGTGCGGACGGCGTCGATGGCCTGTTCGTTGACGAGCCAGACGTTCACAGCCTGGTCCTGCAGGATCCGGCCGGCTTCGGCGTACAGCTTGTAGCGTTCCTCGGAGTCGGCCGTCTTGGCCGCCTGGGCCACCTTCTTGTCGTAGTCAGCGTTGCAGAAGTGGCTGAGGTTGTAGGTGCCGTCGCAGGTGTAGTCCGCGGTGAGGAAGCCGATGGGGTCGGCGATGTCGATCAGGCGGTTCCGCTGGCTCAGCACCATGTCGTAGTTGCCCGACAGCAGGTCCGGTTCCACGGCGGCATATTCCTTGGTCTGGATCTTCACGGGAACGCCCACGGCCTTCAGGTTGTCCTGGATGACGGTGGCCACGTCCGCGAACTCCGCGCGTTCGACGATCGCGACGATCTCCAGCGGCCGGTCAGCCGTGTAGCCCGCGGAGGCGAGCAGCTTCTTGGCGGCCTCGACGTCCTGCTTCGGCGCTTCGGCACCCTCGATGGCCCAGGGCTCCGAAGGCGCGAAGGGCCCGGTGGCGGCGATGGCCGCACCCTCATAGACGCTGGCCGCAAGGGCATCCAGATCGAGTGCCGAGCGGACCGCCTTGCGGAAGTCGACGTCGTCGAACGGGGCGCGTCCGTTGTTCATGTACAGCGTGGCGGTCCGCGGCGAATCGGCCTTGAGGACCTTGACGTTGGAATCCGACTCGAGGGCCGCCAGGCCGGAGACGGGGATGGACAGCGAGACGTCCGCTTCGCCGGTCTGGACCTGGGCGGCGCGGGTGGCGCCGTCGGTGATGAAGCGGATCTCGGCGCCGGCCAGCTTGACCTGCCCGCCCCAGTAGTCCTCGTTGCGGTCCAGCGTCAGGGACTGCTTGGGCTTCTCGGACACCGGCTTGAAGGGGCCGGTGCAGTGGCCGAACGGGTCGACGGTTTCGCCCTTGAAGGCGGCCGGCGACAACACGCCGGTGTTGACGCTCGCCAGGCGGTAGGGAACCAGCGGGCTCTCGGTGGGGGTGGTCACCCGGACCGTGTGGTTGTCGAGGGCCTTGACCCCGCTGACCACCTTGCGGCTGAAGGCGCGGGCAGGGACCTCGGCGTCGAGGACGTTCTGCAGGGAACCGACCACGGCGGCGGCGTCCAGCGCGGTCCCGTCCTGGAACTTGACGCCCTCGCGGATCTTGAAGTCCCACTCGAGGGCGGACGCCTGCTTCCACTCCGTGGCCAGGAAGGGAACGACCTTCCCCTGCGACTCGTCATAGCGGGTCAGGGTCTCCAGGCATCCGGACAGGGACAGGATGTAGGCGGCGTCACTTTCCAGGGCCCAGTCCGCCACCGGCGCCCGGAAGTTGTCGACAACGATGCGCTGGTCAAGGTCAGCCGCCTGGCTGGATTTTCCCGCCGCGCCGCTGAAGCCGCAGCCGGACAGTGACAGCAGCGCCACGAGTCCCAGGGACACGGACGATGGGAGCGAAAAGCGCAACGGAACCACCTAGAGTGCGAGTCTGCGGAGGGGCAGACGACGATGAACGGCCGAAGACGGCCAGTCTGAGTGTAGGCTAACCTAACTATTCCGTTCAAAACGGCCGCGCTCGGCCCGCGTCACATACGCAGCGGTCAGTAGTTGCGGCGGTGCTTCAGCCTGGGAAGGACGACGGCGAACACGGCTGCCGCTGCGAACCCCAGTATGCCGGTGGCCATCACGCCGGCGCCAAGGGAGGCCGCGGCGGTCACTGCGGAGAGCAGTACGGGGCCGCCCGTGGACCCGGCGTCGGCGATGAACCGCCACAGGCCCAGGAACTGCCCGCGGCCCTGGTCGGGAGAGAAGTCGGCGCCCAGGGTCATCACCAGCCCCGAACTGATGCCGTTTCCAAAGCCAATCAGCAGCGCGGCCAGCAGCAACCCGGTGAACCCGCCGGTCAGCGGAATCAGCAGCAGCGCCGTGCCCATGATCAGCGTGGAGGGCACCGCCACCCACAGCCGTCCCCGCCGGTCCATGACCTTGCCGGCCGGGTAGAACACCAGCATGTCGATCGCCCCGGACAGCCCGTACAGCAGCGAGGCGTGCGAGGCGTCAAGGCCCACGTGGTCCGCCCACAGCGGGATCACCACCTGCCGTGAGGAGCGCAAGGCGGACAGCAAAAGGATTCCGGCGCCGGCCGTCAGGAACACCCCGGCATGCGAGACGGCCACCCCGCGCAGCGTCGGGGCCGGGCCGGAAGTACCGGAGGTGCCGCCCGGAGCCTGGAGGTCCGGAATCGTCACCGCGAGCACGGCAGCGGCCGTCATCCCGGCCACGCCCACCCAGTACGCCCCGCTGATGCCGGCGAACTGCATCACGCCCGCGCCGATGAACGGCCCCAGGAAGATGCCGATCCGGTTGGTGCCGCCCAGTGTGGACAGCGCCCGCGCGCGGAATTCCACCGGGACGGCCTCGGTGAGGTACTTCTGGCGGGCCAGGCTAAAGACGCTCGCGGCCATTCCGACGACGGCCATCGCGACGGCGAGCAGCAGCAGTCCGTCGGGAATCACCGAGGACAGCCCCGCGGCCAGCAGGGCCGCCGCCCCGGCGGCCGCGGCGCTCACGATGGACCAGCGCTCACCGAACTTCATGGTGATCATGGAGGCGGGCAGGTTGAAGAACCACGAGCCCAGCCCGATCAGCGTGACGATCAGGGCCGCCACAGCCACGGAGGCGCCCAGTTCTCGGGCGGACAGCGCCACGACCGGCAGGATGGCACCCTGGCCGATGCTGAACAGCAGCGCCGGGCCGAACGCAGGAACCGCGATGCTGCGGAGGCTGAAGGGCGGCGGGCTGTTCGGCGGAGTCATCCTGTTCATCCTAGGCAGCGGCCCGCGGCAATCCGCCGCATACGGCGCGAAACTAAGCCAACATCACACGGCCCGCCCCAACGCTCCCTCACCTCCCGCTACCCAACCGCCAACGCTCCCTCACCTCCCGCCGCCCAACCCCCAACGCTCCCTCACATCCCGCCACCCAACCCCCAACCCTCCCTCACATCCCGCCGCCCAACCACCAACGCTCCCTCACATCCTTCTGCCGCCGCTTTTGCACGGTTGCAGGCCGGAGGAGTGAACAATGGAGCCATGGCACGAGGCAATTTGCGCATTTTCCTGGGAGCGGCGCCCGGGGCCGGCAAGACATTCGCCATGCTGGAAGAGGGCCGCCGTCTGCGGGCCGAGGGGGCGGATGTCGTCGTGGGCGCCGTCTCCGTGCGCGGCAGAGCGGAGACGGAAGCACTGCTGCAGGGCCTGGAACAGTGCCCGCCGCCGTCGAAGGCAGCAGGGTCAGCGGAAGCGGCCGCAACGGATCTGGATGTCGGGGCCGTCCTGGACCGAGCGCCCGGCGTCGTTCTCGTGGACGACTACGCGGGCACCAACAGCCGGGGAAGTTCGCGGTGGGAGCAGGTGGCCGTCCTGCTGGATGCGGGCATTGACGTCATCTCCACGCTTGACATCCGCCACTTGGAGTCCCTCTCCGACGTCGTCCAAAGCATTACGGGAATCCGGGAACAGAACACTGTTCCTGACAAAGCCGTGCGCGGCGCCGACCAGATCGAACTGGTGGACGCCTCCCCCGAACTGCTGCGCCGGCGGCTGGGGGAAGGCAAGATCTACCCCAGCCAGGAAGAGGCCGATCTGGCCTTGGCAGGCGACTTCCGCACGGGTACCCTGACGGCCCTCCGGGAGCTTGCTTTGCTGTGGCTGGCCGAGCGGGTCGATGCCGGGCTGTCCGACTACCGGACGCTGAACAACATCAGGGACAGCTGGCAGACGCGGGAGAAGGTGGTCGTCGGCCTCAGCGGACAGGCCGACGGCCAGACCCTGATCCGCCGCGCGGCAAGGATGCTGGCCGGCGCCGCGGGCGGGGAGCTCCATGTGGTCCACGTCCGCACGGGGACCGACGGAGACGAGCTGTTTGCCGGCAAGGAACTGGAGCTCCAGCGCAGGCTTGCGCAGGACGCAGGCGGCGTCTTCCACACGGTCGGCGGAGAGGACGTCGCGGCGACGCTGCTGGAGTTTGCGCGCAGCATCAACGCCAGCCAGATCATCCTGGGAACGTCGCGGCAGCGCCGGCTGGCCCAGTTCGGACGCGGCATTGTTGCGAAAGTCCTGCGGACCGCGGGCGGCATCGACATTCATCTCGTCGCGCAGGACGCTGCCAGGACCGGAAGCTCCCGGCGGACCGCGTCGCTGGGCCGCCGCAGGGAGCTGCCTGCATTTGCCTTGGCGGCCGGTCTGCCGCCGCTCCTGCAGCTGGCCCTGGACCTGCTCCCCCATCAGCAACTGTCCACGGACATGCTGGTCCAATTGACCGGCATCGTCGCCGTCGCCCTGGTGGGAGGGCTCTGGCCGGCCGTAGTGGCCGCGGCCCTGGCAGGGCTCATTGTGAACTACTTCAGTGTCAGGCCCATTGGTTCGCTCTCGGTGCTCGACCCGGAAAACGTCCTGGCGCTGCTGATCTTCCTTATCGTCGCCGTCGCCGTGTCGCTGGTGGTGGACAGGTCAGCCAAACGAAGCAAGGAAGCACGCCTGGCCGGCGCTGAAGCGTCGATCCTGGGTGAGCTGAGCCGCCGGGCGGTTGCAGAGGGCAACAGCATCCCGGACTTCCTGGAGCAGGTCCGCGAGCATTTCCAGGCGTCCGGCGCCGGGTTGTGGATCCGGCGTCAAACCGGCCACCGGAAAGCCGGCGACTGGACTCTTCACGAATATTCGGGTGCTGCACGTCCGGAGGCGATGACGGAGGCGGACAGCGTCGAGCAACTGGACGGTGACCGGATCCTCTCGCTGACCGGACGGGAACTCTCGCAGGACGAACGGCGTCTGCTGGCCGCGTTTGGCGCACACCTGCTGGCCATGCTCCAGCGCGAGGAGCTCACCGCCAGCCAGCGCGAGAACCTGCGCCTGGCAGAGGGCAACACAATGCGTACGTCCATTCTGCGGGCGGTATCCCACGACCTCCGCACTCCCCTGGCGGGCATCAAGCTGGCCTCCAGCAGCCTCCGCGACAGAACCATCACCTTCGGACAGGACGAACAGGAAGAACTTCTCGCAACGATAGAGTCCGGGGCCGACCGGCTGGACCGGCTCGTGAGCAACCTCCTGGACATGTCCAGAATCACCGCGGACTCCGTCTCGCCGCTCATCAGTCCGACGTACTGGGCGGACGTCGTTGGCGAGGCCATCCGGGGAAACGCATCGGAACGCCTGCGGGTGCTCCTGCCCGACAACATGCCTCCGGTCGATG
This sequence comes from Arthrobacter pascens, assembly GCF_017052465.1. Lineage (GTDB taxonomy): Bacteria > Actinomycetota > Actinomycetes > Actinomycetales > Micrococcaceae > Arthrobacter > Arthrobacter pascens. The sequence continues at coordinate 69,022 of NZ_JAFHKT010000150.1, read as the reverse complement.
CGGATCCCGGCATGCTGGAGCGGGTCATCGCCAACCTCGTGGAAAACGCCCTGAAGTATGCGCCGGAGTCCGACGTCGTCATCGCCGGAGCGGTAGGCGGGTCCGGCAGTGCCAGAATTGGCGATATGCCGGCCAGTGAACTTACCGTGGTCGATCATGGCGTGGGCATTCCCGCCGAGGAGGTTCTGGCCATGTTCCGTCCCTTCCAGCGCGCAGACGACACCACGCCCGGGACGGGGATCGGCCTGGGGCTGGCCGTGGCGAAAGGCTTCACGGAAGCAATGGGCGGGGTCCTGCTGGCCGAACCGACCCCCGGCGGCGGCCTCACCATGGTCGTCAGGCTGCCGCTCTCCACCGGCGCAGCTCCAACCACCAGCCCGAGAGGACACCATGCCGGCAGTGCTGATAGTCGATGACGAAGTCCAGATCCTCCGGGCCCTGCAAATCAACCTGAATGCACGGGGGTACTCCACCGTCACCGCGTTCACCGGGCAGGGTGCCCTGGAGCAGGCAGCGCGGCATCCCGTCGACGTCGTCGTTTTGGACCTCGGGCTGCCCGACCTTGACGGGGTTGAAGTGATCCGCCGGCTGCGGCGGTGGAGCGACGTTCCCGTCGTCGTCCTCTCGGCCAGGCACGGCTCGGATGACAAGATCCAGGCCCTTGATGCCGGCGCAGACGACTACGTGACCAAGCCGTTCGGCATGGATGAACTCCTGGCAAGGCTCCGTGCCGCGCTGCGCCGCGGAACGTCCGGCGACGCTCCCGTCGTGAAAACAGAGGATTTCGTGGTGGACCTGGCGGCGAGGCGGGTGACCCAACGGGGCGTGGCCGTCCGGCTCACGCCCACCGAATGGAACATCCTGGAATTGCTGGCGCGGAACAGCGGCGCCCTCGTCACGCATGAGGAGCTGCTGACCCACGTGTGGGGACCCGCCTACTCCGGCGAGACCGGGTACCTGCGGGTTTACCTCGCGCAGCTCCGGAGGAAGCTTGAAGCGGATCCCGCCAACCCCCGCCATCTGTTGACGGAGACGGGGCTCGGCTACCGCTTCCAGGAGTAGGCGTTAAGAAAGCATTAAGATCCCCCGAATCACCCAATGATGCTGTCTGAGCCGGTGCTACGGTCTGGTGGTTAGCACGCCCCTGCAGTTCAGAAAGACACGTCATTGACGGCATCTGCCCATTTCTCGATACCCGCCACCGTTCCCAATCCCGAACGCGAGGCTGAACCCGGAAACTCGCTGGTCAGGTGGCTGCTGGAACATCGGGTACACCAGCCGGTCGGGCCCGAAACCGCCGAAGACCACGCACCCCAGCAGAGCTGGTGGAAGGTCATGTGCCTGACGGGCGTGGACTACTTCTCGACGCTGTCCTACCTGCCCGGCATCGCGGCCCTCGCAGCCGGTGCCCTGTCGCCCCTGGCGACCCTTTTGATCGTCGCGCTGACGCTGCTCGGCATGCTGCCGATGTACCGGAGGGTGGCCAAGGAGAGCCCGCACGGGCAGGGCTCGGTGGCGATGCTGGAGACCCTGCTGCCGTTTTGGCGGGGGAAAGTCTTCGTGCTCATCCTGCTGGGGTTCGTCGCCACGTCCTGGATCGTCACCATCACCCTCTCCGCCGCGGATGCCACCGTGCACATGCTGGAGAACCCGTATCTTCCTCCTTTCCTGGAGGGGCAGGCTGTCCTCATCACGGTGGTGCTCCTGCTGATCCTGGGCGGGGTGTTCCTGCTCGGCTTCTCTGAGGCCGTTGCCGTCGCCATCCCCCTGGTGGGGGTCTTCCTCCTGATGAACGCCATCATCATCGGCGTCGGAATTTACGACGCCGTCACGCAGCCCGGTGCCTTGGCTGACTGGAGCGCTGCACTCACCTCGTCCGGCGCAGGTTTCGGTGACATTGCCGTTCCCGCCTTGGTGGCGTTCCCGCTGCTGGTGCTGGGGCTCTCGGGCTTCGAAACGGGCGTCAGCATGATGCCGCTCGTCGCGGCCAAGGGCGCCACTCCGGAGGAGCGGCTGGCCAACAAAATCAAGAACACCCGCAAACTGCTCACCACCGCGGCCGTGATCATGAGCTTTTACCTGCTCGGCAGCAGCTTCGTCACCACCGTCCTGATCCCGGCCGAGGCTTTCCTGGAAGGCGGCGAGGCCAACGGCCGGGCCCTGGCCTACCTTGCCCACGAACACCTTGGCAATGGCTTCGGCTCCGTCTACGACGTCAGCAGCATCCTCATTCTCTGGTTCGCCGGCGCCTCCGCCATGGCCGGGCTGATCAACATTGTGCCCCGCTACCTGCCCTCCTACGGCATGGCACCGGACTGGTCCCGCGCCGTGCGGCCCGTGGTCCTCGTCTACACCGCCATCAGCATCCTGATCACCATCGGCTTCAACGCCGACGTCAACGCCCAGGCCGGAGCGTACGCCACCGGCATCCTGGCCATGATGGTCTCCGGGGCCGTCGCCGTCACTATCTCCGCCATCCGCAAGAAACAGCGCGGAGCCGCCATCGGATTCACCGTCCTGACCCTGGTGATGCTCTATGCCCTGGCCGCGAACGTGATCGAAAAGCCCGACGGCATCACCATCTCCGCATTCTTCATCCTCGGAATCGTCGCTGTCTCCCTGGTCTCACGGGTTAGCCGGACCACCGAGCTGCGCGTGCACCGGATCGAATTCGACGAGACCGCGCGGAAGTTTATTACGGACACGCTGGAGTTCGACGGGCGGATCAACCTCATCGCCAACCGGCCGCAGGCCCGGGACGCCGCTGAGTACTTGGAGAAGGAAGCGGTGCAGCGCCAGAACAACCCGGTGCCCGGCACCGCGGACGTCATCTTCCTGGAAATCGACATCACCGATCCCTCCGGCTTCAGCGACATCCTGGAGGTCAGGGGCATCGAAGTGGACGGGCACCGCGTCCTGCGCGCCGACAGCCCGGCCGCACCGAACGCCATCGCGGCCATCCTCCTTGCCCTGCGCGACGCCACCGGTGTCCGGCCCCATGCCTACTTTGAGTGGTCCGAAGGAAACCCGCTGGCCCACCTCATGCGCTACCTGCTTCTCGGCCGCGGGGACACCGCCCCGGTGGTCCGCGAAATCATCCGCGAGAACGAACCGGATCCGGACCGCAGGCCGGGCATCCACGTCGGCTGACCCAAACAGCAGGTGAAAGGAACCAGTTGAGGTCGCGCAACGGCAGTCCAAACCGGAACCAGGGCAACGCCCTTGATCTCAAAGGCATTCCCTGGAACGGCGTACCGAAGGCCCGGCGGCCGGAGAGCGCGGTCAGGCGTGCGCTGCTCCATCCGGTCCGCTCGGTGCCGCTGGCATTCGTGGCAGTTATCATTCTCGGCGCCGGACTGCTGATGCTGCCGGTGTCGCGCACCGGAGCTGATGCAGACGTTCTGATGCCGGCCCTGTTCACGTCCGTGTCGGCTGTATGCGTCACCGGGCTCATCACCGTGGACACGGCCACATTCTGGACGCCGTTTGGCCAGACCGTCATCCTCGTCCTCATCCAGGCCGGAGGGTTTGGGATCATGACCCTGGCAACGCTCCTTGCATTGCTGGTACGCAAGAGCATCGGTCTGCGCGGCCAGCTGGTCGCCCAGTCGGAGACCCACACGCTGAACCTGGGCGACGTCCGGTCCGTGCTGTTCCGCGTCGCGAAGATCATGCTCATGTTCGAAGCGGCCACGGCAGCGGTACTGACGGGCCGCTTCTGGATCGCCTACGACCAGAACCCTGCCACGGCGCTGTGGCACGGCACATTCCACGCGGTCTCGGCGTTCAATAATGCGGGCTTTTCCCTCTACAGCGACAACCTGGTCGGCCTTGCCGACGACGGGTGGATCATCATTCCCATCTGCGCCGCGATTATCGCCGGAGGTCTGGGGTTCCCGGTGATCATCCAGCTGATGCGCGGCGAGATCAGGGTGAAGGACTGGAGCGTGCACCTCCGCCTGACCGTCTACGGCACGCTGCTACTGCTTGCTGTCGGCATTGGGCTCTTCGGCGCGTTCGAATGGAACAGGGACGAAACCCTCGGACCGATGTCCTTCCAGGGCAAGTTGCTGGGTGCCCTCGCCGGCGGCGTCTTCCCGCGCACTGCGGGGTTCAACAGCATCGACTACGGGGCCGCGGCGCCCGAAACCCTCATGGTTACCAACGTCCTGATGTTCATCGGCGGCGGCAGCGCAGGAACGGCGGGCGGTATCAAGGTCACCACGTTCCTGGTGCTGGGCTTTGCCATCTGGAACGAAGTCCGAGGCCGTGACCACGTCACCATCGGCCACCGCTCCATCAGCTCGTCGTCACAGCGCCAGGCACTGTCCGTGGCGCTGCTCGGTGTGGCCGCCGTCATCAGCGGGACCATACTCCTGCTCATGTTCACTGACTACAGCCTCGAAAAGGTCCTCTTCGAGTCCATCTCAGCCTTCGCCACCGTCGGAATGAGCACGGGCATCACCTTCAACATTCCGCCCTCCGCACAGTGGGTCCTCATGGCCCTGATGTTCATTGGCCGCATCGGCACCATCACCGTCGCCTCGGCCCTCGCCCTGTCATCCCGGCCGCGGCTGTTCCAGCTCCCAGAGGAACGGCCCATCATCGGATGACAGCCGCTGAGCCCGGTCCAAACTGAAAGAACTGAAACCATGGCAAGGGGAACTCTTCGCATCTTTCTGGGCGCGGCGCCCGGAGTAGGCAAGACGTTTGCCATGCTGCAGGAAGCTCGTCAGCTCCGGGCCGCCGGCAGGGATGTCGTCGTCGGCATTGCCCAGGACCATGGGCGGCTGAGAACGCGCGCGCTCATGGCAGGGCTGGAAACCATCACCCCGCCCAGCACCGGGGCCACCGGCAGTGACACCCCGGAGATGGACGTGGACGCCGTTGTGGCCCGGCGCCCCGACGTTGTCGTTGTCGACGAATATGCTCACCTTAACTCCCCCGGAAGCCGGCATGACCACCGGTGGCAGGACATCGATGAGCTGCTGAGTGCGGGCATTGACGTGCTCTCCACCGTCAGCGTCGAGCACCTCGCGTCGTTGGATGACGTCGTGTCCGCGATAACCGGGGAGCCACCCGGCGGAACCGTCGCAGACGAGATCGTGCGCCGGGCGGACCACATCGAACTAGTGGACATCGCCCCGGAGCTCCTCCGCGAGCGGCTCCGTGCCGGACACGTCTACCCACCGGAGATGGTCGACGCTGCCCTGGCCAACGATTTCCGGCTCGGCAACCTCATCGCGCTGCGCGAGATCGCCCTGATTTGGCTCGCCGACCGGGTGGACGAAGGTCTGGCGGACTATCGTGCCAGCCACGGCATCGTCGCGACCTGGCCGGCACGCGAACGCGTCGTCGTTGGACTGGGCGGCGGCCCGGAAGGCGAGGTGCTCATTCGCAGGGCGTCCAGGATCCTGTCCAGGGTCAACGGCGGGGACCTTCTCGCTGTTCACGTGCGCCACGCTGACGGGCAGCCGGCGGAATCCGCCCAGGATCTGGAGGCCCAGCGCCGGCTCGTCACCGATCTGGGCGGCAGTTACCACACAGTAGCCGGTGACGACGCCGCGGCTTCCCTGTTGGAGTTTGCGCGCAGCGTGAATGCGACCCAGATAGTGGTGGGCGTCTCCCGCAGCCGTCTCCCGAGCCGTCTTCTGGGCAGCGGCGTCGGTTCCAAGGTGGTCCGGGACTCCGGAGACATAGATGTCCACATGGTGTCCCATCCCCTGGGCGCACAGGGACTTCCCAATGCGCCTTCGGCGGCACTGGGCCGGGCCAGGACGACCGTGGGTTTCATCCTGGCCGTGCTCGTCCCGGCCCTGACCACCGCGTTGATGTCGCTTGCCCCGGAGCTGAACTTCGCAACCCACGTGCTCGTCCATCTTTCCGGGGTCATGGCTGTGGCCTTCATCGGAGGCCTCTGGCCGGCGGTGCTGGCTGCCATTTTGGATTCTCTGCTGTTGAACTACTTCGAGACCGACCCCGTCGGGACATTCACCATCAGCGACCCGCAGAATGTGTTCGCCCTGCTGGTCTTCCTGGGCTCGGCGGTTGCGGTCTCGCTGGTGGTGGGCTTCTCGGCCAGGCGGGCCAGGGAGGCGGCCCGGGCCCGGGCCGAGGCCGCGACACTGGCTGATCTGGCACGTGACGCGCTGATCGCTGATGACTCAGTCGACGCGTTTCTTCACAAGGTCCGGGAAACCTTCCAAGCCCGGGCCGCCGGCCTGTTCACCAGGCCCGCAGAAAAGGACGGCGGCTGGACACTCCAGTCCTTTTCGGGCGACGCGCCGCCCCCGCCCCCGGACTCAGCCGCGCCAGGTTCTGACGCCGTCGAACTTGCCGACGCCGGAACCGCGCTGGTGGTGTCCGGCAGGACCCTGACGGCGGGCGACCGGCGGCTGCTTGCAGCGCACGGCGCCCATCTTCTCCTGCTCCGGCAGCGTCACGCCCTCCACCACAAGCTGAGAAGCACTGCGAAGCTGGCCGAAGGCAACAGCATCCGAACGTCCATCCTGCGTGCGGTAAGCCATGACCTGCGCACACCGCTGGCCGGAATCAAGCTTGCTGTCACGGCGCTGCAGCGCCAGAAACGCCGGCTGCCCGCAGAGGTCCAGACCGAAATGCTCGACACCATCGAGTCCTATTCCGACCGGCTCGATGCGTTGATCGCGAACCTCCTGGACATGTCACGCATTTCCAGCGGGTCCGCCGCCCCGCTCACCGCGCCCGTCACCTGGCGAGACGCCATCGAAGTGGCGCTGCGCGGGCTGCCGCCCGCCGGCATCCGCATCGAGCTGGCCCCCAACATGCCCGCCGTCGACGCCGACCTTGGCATGCTGGAACGGGTGATCGCCAACATCGTGGAAAACGCCCTGAAGTACGCTCCGGGCTCGGACATTGTCATCATCGGCCCGTCCAGCGCGGCCGCGGTGGCCACGATCGACGGCCGGCCCTGCGGGGAACTGCGCATCACGGATCATGGCCAGGGCGTCTCCGCAGAGGACGTTGTCTCGATGTTCCGGCCCTTCCAGCGGCTCGACGACGCCCCCGAAGGGCTCGGCATCGGCCTCGGCCTTGCCGTCGCGAAAGGCTTCACGGAAGCGATGGGCGGACAGCTGATGGCCGAGCCGACGCCCGGAGGAGGACTGACCCTGGTGATACGGCTGCCGCTTTCCGCCGGGCCCGCAGTCGGCCTGCCCAGCCGTCAAACAGACAGCAGCTCCTCATGAGAACCGTCCTGATCGTCGATGATGAACCCCAGCTCCTGCGCGCGCTGCAAGTCAACCTTCACGCCGAGGGTTACCGGGTACTGACCGCCCTCGACGGAGCCACGGCCCTGGCACACGCGGAGACCGCCCATCCTGATGTCATTGTTCTGGACCTCGGGCTACCGGACATCAATGGCGTGGACGTCATCACCAGGATCCGACGCACCAGTGGCACACCGATCATTGTGCTCTCCGCCCGCCACGGGTCCGTCGAGAAGGTGCGGGCTTTGGACGCGGGAGCCGATGACTATGTCACGAAACCGTTCGGACTCGACGAGCTCCTTGCCCGGCTCCGAGTCGCCGAGCGCCGCCTCGGCGCGTCCGACGGTGGCGAACAGGGGCCAACCATCGACGTCGGCGACTTCGAAGCGGACCTGACTAATCGCAAGATAACCCGCGACGGGGCCGCCGTCCGGCTTACCCCTCGGGAATGGGCCATCCTGCTGCTGTTGATGCGGAACCCGGGGCGGCTCATCACCCAGCAGCAAATGCTGGCGAAAATCTGGGGGCCCGGGTACGACAACGAAACTCACTACCTGCGCGTCTACATGGGGCAGCTGCGCCGCAAGCTCGAGGCAGACCCCGCCCGGCCCAGGCACCTGCTCACCGAGGCCGGGATGGGGTACCGCTTCGAACCCTGACTCCGGCAGCGAACGCGCGCCAAAAGCGCCGCCGCCGGGCGCGTAAAGGATTCGTCAATAAATTCCCTTTTCGGGGTTCAGCCCGTTTCGCCGGTGTTAGCTTCGGCAGTGATCGCAGTGCGCTGCGCACCGCGGAAAGGAAACCATGACGACGTTGAGCCGGCCCCCGGCAGACCCCTCCGCTCCCCGGCCGCACGGCACAGCAGCCATGAAAGACTGGCTGCTGTTCGGGCTGCAGGACAGCAAAGGCACGCACCCCGGCCCCGGCGGGCTGACCGCCGCCAATGAGAAGAAGCATCCCTGGTGGCAGGTCATGTGCCTCACCGGTGTCGACTACTTCTCCACCCTGGGCTACCAGCCGGCCATCGCTGCCTTGGCCGCTGGCGTCATCTCGCCGCTGGCCACGCTGGTGCTGGTGGCGGTGACCCTGCTGGGTGCCCTGCCGGTGTACAGGCGCGTTGCCCGGGAAAGCCCCCGCGGGGAAGGGTCCATCGCCATGCTGGAGCGCCTGCTGCCGAGCTGGGGCGGCAAGCTCTTCGTGCTGGTCCTGCTCGGCTTCGCCGCGACCGACTTCATGATCACCATGACCCTCTCGGCCGCCGACGCCACCGCGCACGTCATCCAGAACCCCGTCGCCTCCGGCTGGCTGGAGGGCCAGCATGTCCCGGTCACCCTCTTCCTGCTGGCAATGCTGGCAGCAGTGTTCCTGCGCGGCTTCAGGGAGGCGATCGGTGTCGCCGTCACCCTCGTGGTGATCTACCTGGGCCTCAACGCGGTGGTCGTGGCGGTGGCGCTCGTCCAGGTCTTCAGCCACCCGGTTGCCGTCGGCGACTGGTGGACCACCCTATGGACTTCCCACGGGAACCCGCTTATGGCGGTGGCCGTCGCGCTGATCGTCTTTCCTAAACTCGCCCTCGGCCTGTCGGGTTTCGAAACCGGCGTCGCCGTCATGCCCCAGGTCCGGGGAGATGACAACGACACCGAAGACAGGCCGGAAGGCCGTATCCGCGGAACCCGGCGCATGCTGACCAGCGCCGCGGTGATCATGAGCGGATTCCTCATCACGTCCAGCTTTATCACCGTCGTCCTCATCCCGGCGCAGGAATTCCAGCCCGGCGGACAGGCGAACGGCAGGGCCCTGGCCTACCTCGCCCACGAATACCTCGGCATCGGCTTCGGCAGCGTCTACGACATCAGCACAATCGCCATCCTATGGTTCGCCGGAGCCTCTGCAATGGCAGGACTGCTGAACCTGGTCCCCCGATACCTTCCCCGTTATGGCATGGCTCCGGGGTGGGCCAAGGCCGTCCGCCCCCTGGTGCTGGTGTTCACGCTGGTCGGCTTCCTCATCACCTACCTTTTCGACGCCGACGTCGATGCCCAGGGCGGCGCCTACGCCACCGGTGTGCTGGTGCTCATGACCTCCGCCGCCGTCGCGGTCACCCTCTCGGCCCGGCGCCGTAAACAGCGCAAAGCCACAGTGGGCTTCGGCGCGATCTCGCTGGTTTTCATTTACACCACGATCGCCAATATATTCGAGCGCCCCGAGGGCATCAGGATCGCCGGAGTTTTCATCCTGGGCATCATCGTGATCTCCCTGCTCTCCCGCGTGCTCCGGTCCTTCGAACTGCACGCCACCCACGTCCACCTGGACCAGCAGGCACTGGAATTCATGTCCGATACCCTCGAAGGACCCATCGCGATCATCGCCCACGAACCGCTCCGAACGTCTGCAGACGCCTATCGCGACAAACTCGCCTCAGCGATCGAGGTCAGCCACCTCCCCCTCGCACACGAGGCCCTGTTCCTGGAAGTCATCGTCGATGACTCCTCGGACTTCGAAACGGAACTTCACGTCCGTGGCGTGACCCGCCACGGCTACCGGATCCTCGAAGTCCACGGCCCGGTCGTCCCGAACACCATCGCCTCCGTCCTGCTGCACATCAGGGACGTCATCGGACTGATGCCCCACATCTACTTCCGCTGGACCGAAGGGAACCCTGTCACCAACCTCCTGAAGTTCCTTTTCCTCGGCGAAGGCGAGATCGCTCCCGTCACCAGGGAAGTGTTGCGCGAGGCCGTCCCCGACGTCACCAAGCGGCCCTGGGTCCACGTCGGCTGACGAAGTCCGAGCACATGCAATCACGGCCGGGCGTGAACCCCTTGTACCCTCGCTATTCAGTGATACTATCTAGTGGTAGTCAGCAACACTAAGTAGTTGAGGGAGGGTTCCATGGGCAAGCAGATGACCGAGATGCTCAAGGGCACGCTCGAGGGGATCGTCCTCGCGATCCTGGCCGTGCAGCCGGCATACGGCTACGAGATCACGGCCCGGCTGCGCGATCAGGGCTTCTCCGACATCGTTGAGGGCACCGTCTATGCGCTGCTGGTCAGGATCGAGCAGCGCGGCCTCGTGGACGTGGCAAAGGTCCCGTCAGAGAAGGGGCCGCCGCGCAAGGTCTACACGCTGAACGCACTGGGCGGCGAGTACCTCGAAGAGTTCTGGAGGACCTGGACCTTCCTCGCAGAACGGATCGAAAAGCTCCACCACCACATCGAAAACCCGCAGGAAGAAGGAACGTAATCATGGCGGCAAAGTGGATCGAAGCCCTCACCGGGTCGCTCGAGCAGAAGAAGCAGTACAAGCAGTACAAGGCCCGCATCGAGGCCCTCCCCGAGCCCTACGGCACCGCCGCGAAGGCGTTCGAGCGGTACTTCATGTATTACGGCGGCGTCACCGACGGCGAAACCCTCGTCAGGATGTTCGGCGACTTCGCCGACCTCTGGGAGCGCGCCGCCGTCGACGGAACGCCTGTGAGCGCGATCGTCGGCGACGACCCGGTGGAGTTCGCCGAGACGTTCACCCAGGCCTATGGCGGTACGCGGTGGATCGATAAGGAGCGCGCACGGCTGGTGAAGGCGATCGAGAATGCGAAGCGGGAGGAGCTGCGATGACCACCGAAGCGGCCATCCGCGTCCAGGGCATCGAGAAGTCGTTCAAGGACCTGCACGTGCTGCGAGGCGTCGACTTCGACGTGAGGGCGGGAAGCATCTTCGCGCTGCTCGGCTCGAACGGTGCCGGCAAGACCACGCTGGTGCGGATCCTGTCGACGCTGCTGAAGGCCGACGCCGGCACCGCGACGGTTCACGGCTTCGACGTCGCCGCTGAGCCCGGCGACGTGCGCGAGTCGATCAGCCTGACCGGCCAGTTCGCCGCCGTCGATGAAGTGCTCACCGGGCGGGAGAACCTCGTGCTGGTCGCCAGGTTGCGCCACCTTGAGAACCCGGGTGCGATCGCCGACGACCTGCTGGCCCGCTTCTCGCTCACCGAAGCAGGGAACCGCAAGGCGTCGACGTACTCGGGAGGCATGCGACGCCGGCTCGACATCGCGATGAGCCTGATCGGGAACCCGCCGATCATCTTCCTCGATGAACCGACGACGGGACTCGACCCGCAGGCGCGCATCGAGGTGTGGCAGACGGTCAAGGACCTCGCCGGCCAGGGCACGACCGTGCTGCTCACGACGCAGTACCTCGACGAGGCCGAACAGCTTGCCGACCGCATCGCGATCCTGCACAAGGGCACGATCATCCAGAACGGGACCCTCAGCGAACTCAAGCGGCTCCTCCCGCCCGCCAAGGTCGAATACGTCGAGAAGCAGCCCTCCCTCGAGGACGTCTTCCTCGCCCTCGTGGGTGACACCGACGTCAGTGACACCGGCGGGACCGACGACGACGGCCGCCGCACCGCCGACGACGGCCGCACCGACCGTGCCGTCCCGGCACGAAAGGAAGCCCGATGACCACGCACGTCCTCGGCGACACCGGCGTCCTGACCGGCCGCTCGCTGCGCCACATCCTCCGCAGCCCCGACACGATCATCACCACGGCGGTCACCCCGATCGCGCTGATGCTGCTGTTCGTGTACGTGTTCGGCGGCGCGATCAATACCGGTTCCGGCGAGTCGTACGTCAACTACATGCTCCCCGGCATCCTGCTCATCACGATCGCGTCCGGCGTCGCGTACACCGCGTACCGGCTGTTCCTCGACATGCAGGGCGGCATCTTCGAACGCTTCCAGTCCATGCCGATCGCGACGTCGAGTGTGCTCTGGGCGCATGTGCTCACCTCCCTGGCGGCGAACCTGGTCTCGGTCGCACTGGTCATCGGCGTCGCGCTGATCATGGGGTTCCGCACCGGAGCATCCGGGGCCGCCTGGCTCGCCGTCGCCGGCATCCTGGTCCTGTTCACCCTCGCGCTGACCTGGATCGCCGTGATCGCCGGGCTATCGGCGAAGACTGTTGACGGCGCGAGCGCGTTCAGCTACCCGCTGATCTTCCTGCCGTTCATCAGCTCGGCGTTCGCGCCCACCGACTCGATGCCCGGCCCGGTCGCATGGTTCGCCGAGCACCAGCCCGTGACCTCCATCGTGAACACCATCCGGGCCCTGTTCGCCCAGGAACCCGTCGGCAGTGACATCTGGGTCGCCCTCGCGTGGCTCGTCGGCGTTCTCGCCGTCGCCTACGCCTTCGCGAACGCCATTTACCGCCGCAAGATCAGCTGAGGCGTCCGTGGTGCATGCGGGGGATGTGTACACGAACGGGGCGTACGGGAAAGTAGGTCATCGCGAAATGATGCGTCCGAAACGTCGGCGCAACATGCGGGCCCCATCCTGAAAGTGCGTCGTTTGGCGATGCACCGGCCGGCGCAGGCGCCGGCTGGTGCACCAAACGCCTGCCTGCACATGGGTCGCGGCGCCTGGAGCGCCACGGGGGACGGAGCCCGCCTTGAAGGAATCACCTGCGCCACGGATCACCAGCTGCCGCGACCTCGCTGCCGGCGACGTCATCGAGGCCCGCTACAACGGCCTCCTGTACTACACCGGGAAGGTCACCGAGACAGTGCCCGTCCTGGGCATGTTTTGGATCCTCGACTTCCGCACCGGCACCCGAAGACTCGTGGACCCGCTGGCGTTCGAAGTGGTCCGCGCACCCCAGCCCGCCCCGGACACGTTGCCGTAGCTTCGCCCGCCGGAAACGCCCGGGCGCGGTGATTGCCACCGGTCCGTTTGCTCTGTACTTTTAGCTCACAGCGATCTTTCGGGCGGTATCCAGATAACTCTGGGGTCTCGCCGCCTTGCACCGGACGATCAGCAGTATGAGCGTCTCACCTGCTTGGACAGTCCGGTCCCACGGAGGAAACCACAAGGGGCCCGTTCTACCGCGCGCTGAACTCCGTGGGGGCGGTCCCTGCGGCCGCTTCGTTTCAGGAGACGCATAACCTATGACCTCTGTATCAAAATGGGTCGCCGCCGGGTCGTCAGCAGCAGTCTTTGCCGGGGGGCTTCTGATCGCTGCGCCGATGGCCACTGCGGCCCCGGGTGACGCCGCCTGCCTTCAGGCGTCGGTCCAGTTCGAGGCGGCCCTCGGGGCCGCAGGGATCACCGAGACCAGCGTTGCCGACATTGAGGCGGCCTCCGAAGCCGCAGCAGCCGCCGAAGCAACGTATGTTGCGCTCGTTAGTGCAGCCGGCGCCGGTCCCAGGGCCGCCCTGGAGGACGCCATGGCTGACCTTGAAACCGCACGCGCCGCCGCGGTGGCAGCAGACGCGGCGAAGGACCAGGCCGAGGCTTCCGGTGATGCGGCGGCGATCGAGGCCGCCAAAGATGCCCACGACGCAGCGGAGGCCGCGGAAGAGGCTGCCGAGCTAGCAGTACGGGACCTCGAGGAGGCGTACACCGCGGCCATCAGCACCCCGGACATCCTGGAGGCCCAGGGAGCGCTCGACCTCGCCGTCGAAGCTGTCGAAGATGCACTGGCTGCCGTCTCCCTCGACGAAGCCTCGGCCGAGAATCTGCTGGGCCTCTTCCAGGCCTTCCTGGCCGCCTGCAATCCGGATGCCATCGGCGTTGACCCGGTGGGGACCCCGGTTGTCACTCCCCCGGTCGCCGCTCCGGTCAACGCTTCTGAAAGCACGACGCCGGAAGTCGCCAACCCGGTCGGCGCACCTCCCGCCGGCGCCGGTACCGCCAAGACTGCGGCGGTGGCCACGAACAGGGGCCTGAACATCCAGACGGCCGCGGCTGCCGAACCGGGCGTCCACCCAGGCCTGGCCCTGCTGGCTGGCCTGCTCGCAGCCGGCATTGCCGTGCCGGCCGCCGTGGCGCTGAGGATGCGCCGCTTGGAGCGCAGCCGCAACTAGTGGAGTCGAGAACGGAAATACGCCCGGCCGCCCGCCGCCGTGTTGGCAGGCGCTGGCTTGCCGTGCCCGCAGTGGCCGCCGCGGGGCTGGCGGCTGCCCTGTTCCTGTTCCCGCCCACTGCCGGCGGCAGCTCCGGCGTCGTGCCTTCCGGCGTTGCAGCGTCCCCGAGCGCGACGGCCGCCCCCACCCCTCGCGCCGCTGCCGGCCAGACGGCGCGCCCCGCCGCACCGGCCGCTGCGGCGCCAACCGGGCTCTCCATCAAAGCGGCGGGCATCGACGTCAGGGTCCTTCCGCTGACACCCAGCACGGACGAACTGTCCGCGCAGTCCCTCGTCCCGCCGCTGACACTGGACGCCTACTGGCTCACGGCCTACGGAATCCCGGGCGCCGACTCAACGAACACGACGTACATCGCCGGGCACAGCTGGGACGGCAAGGATGCGCCGTTCAACCGGCTCAGCGACGAGTCCCTCGTGGGCAAGGCCGTCACCGTAACCACGGCCAAGGGGACGCTCGATTACACTGTGGATTCGGTGACCACGCACAGCAAAAACACGCTCAAGGACAGCGATATCTGGAACGTGGTGCCCAACAGGATTGTCCTGATCAGCTGCTACACCGAGGATCCCTGGGGCAAGAACGTGGTGGTCACGGCCTCCCCGGCGCCCCGCTGACCACGAAACCCCAACCCTCCCTCACATCCCGCCGCCCAAAACCACACCCTCCCGCACCTCCCGCCACCCAAACCCAACCCTCCCGCACATCCCGCCGTCCTAACCCGAACCCTCCCGCACATCCCGCCGGACTAACCGGCCAGTTCAGCTCTTCTGAACCGCAGTTCACGCTGGCTGCCGCGCAGGACGGAGCCGCCGAAGGGGAGGACATCGAGGTCAATGCCGGCGGCTGCCGCCAGGGCGATCGAGTTGGCCGACGCGGCGGCGCGAACGGGCAGGCCGATGCTGTCCGCGAACTCGGCCCAGTGCCGTGACCGGAGGTTCTTGGTCTTTCCGGCGAGGGGCAGCGCCATCGTGTCGTCCCCGTACAAAAGGGTGCACGGGACGTCGTAGATCGGGGCGGCTGAAAAAACCTTGCCGCGGCCACCAAGGACGGCAACATTCTTCGCGTGGAGGTCGCCGTTGCCGGTGAGCCAGGCGAAGAGGAACTGCAGATAGAGATTGCGCACGGCCACGAGCGGTGCCTTGCAGTGTCCCGCCAGGGCCAGGACCACTTCTTACGAATTGATTGCATACTTGGAGGCCGGCGGCAGGCCCAGAACCTGGGTTCCGTCTTCCAGCGGCAGGCGCAGCCAGGTGCCGTCCGGGGCCTGGGCACGATCGAATCGCTCCACGAGCAGACCGGGCAGGCCGTTCCTGTCCGTAATGACAGAGCTTGCCGCCACCGGAATCTTCAGCGCCTTGGCCGCGCCAAGGTGGACGGCTTCGTTCTCCACCAGGTGCGGATGCTCCGGCGGATCAAGCTTCAGCAAGTACCGGCGTCCCCGCATGGTGAGGGGCGTGGTCATCATCGAGGCGCTGGCTTTTGTCTGCACGCCGGGAAGGCTGTGCTGGTCGACGGCGTTGGCCAGTGCGGAAAAGTCCAGCTCACCGGGCTGGGAGGGGTCGGTCAGTGCAGGAGTCTCCTCCGGGAGTTGGCCTGCGGGAACCACTTGGACGTCGCCCGGAACGTCCGAGCCGACCGCCAGCAGCAACGTCATTTCATCGCTGAAGCTCGTCTTGATGGCGTTCTTCAGCACAGTCAGCCGGTGGCCTTCCGGGAGCAGCCCCGCGAAAAAGGCGGGCACCGCACCGGCAGGCGTCTCGACGGCGGTCCCGGACAAGGGCAGGGAAAACGCCACCGGAGCGTAGCCGCCTGCCAGATACTCTGGCGTGTACTGAAAGGCCACACCTCCCCTGTCCGTGCGCGTCAGGTGCCCGGCCAGGAGACCGTCCTTGTACACATCCGCTGCCTTGATGAACTTGAGCTGCTGCAGGTCATCGGGCATCAGCGCACCGCCACGTGCAGTCCCAGGACGTTCGCTGCCGCCACCACTGCTTTCAGTGACGGGTTGCCGGTGCCCGTTTCAATCGCCCGGATAGTGCGCTGGGAGGTTCCGGCCAAGTGCGCCAGATCTTCCTGGGATAGTCCCGCGTCTTTTCGGGCACTCCGGATGCCGGCACCTAGCGAGGCGAAGTCGTCCACGAATCTCCTTCCGGCAATATCCTGCCGATACTGGCCCGTCTCCTCCCAAGGATCCCCGAAAAGAGCACATTAGGCAATATCTTGCCGCTTTTCGAAGTTCAGCCGTATCAAGGCAGGGCTGGAGGGGTGTATCGGCAGCATATCGCCGGTTCGGCTTGCAGTACCAGTGGCCTTATTGGCTGCGAGCCCCAAGGAACGCTTCCAGTGCGGCGAGATCGTCGGTGTTGATGTGGTCCACTCCGGCGTTGTGCAGCTCGGTCCAGACGGCGTCCCGCGCGGGTCCTGCCTGGTCCGGGGTTGCCCAGAAGCGCACCCGGTAGCCCTTTGAATGTGCCGTCTCGACGTAAGCCCGGAGCTTGGCCCGCTCGGTCTCCGGCATCGGACCCACACCCTGCCAGGCGAACAGCTTGGTCCAGTTGTCGCTGACCAGCGGCATGAGCCCGGCGGTCGCGCCCGAGGCGAGGTCCGCGGAGCGGCCGTCGTAGAACCCGAAGCGCTTCTCTGCCGCCTGCATCGTGGCCAACGGACGGTTCCCGCTGATGACGGCGGTGACCGGACCTTCCGTGACCTTGCCATTGGCGAACCGGGTCATGAGCCGGGGGTGTTCCGCCAGCTCCTTCTCGATGGCCGCGTAGGTGGCCTCGCCTTCACTCTTGATGTCGATCAGCAACTGCAGGCTGCCATCCCACCCAGGGTAGACGCTGTGGCCTTGCTGGCGGACCAGTTCGTCCAGCGGATCCAGGTAGAGGCTTTCGAGGGTGACGCCGGCACGTGTGTCCAGCAGGTCGTGGGCCACACGGAGCTCGCCGTCCACCAGCCAGACGTCGGCCTCCACGCTGGTGAAGCCGTGCTCCAGGGCGTCGAGCAGCGGGCGGTCGTGCTCGTAGTCATTATGCGCGTGGGCCGCCGCGTGAGGTTCCCCGAGGACAGATTCCGGCGCCGAGGTTGCCGATGAGGGTGCGGCGGCTCCGGTCAGGGCCGTGAGGGCAATGAGTGCGGTGACGGTGCTTTTGAACAGCACAGGGTTCTCCTTCAGTGCGGGTTGGGGACGCCGTCCCGGTGCTCCCGGATAGGAGAAGGCACGACGGCGCGCCCCACCACAGTGCCTGTCGGCAGTAAACGTCTCCCCACCGCGCGGTGGCGCGCCCGTGAACGGCAGGAACTGCGGGAGCGTCCGGGAACCGGCGGCAGGAACTGAGGGAGCATCCGGCAAGAGGCGGCAGCAACTGAGGGAGCGTCCGGCAAGAGGCGGCAGGAACTGCGGGAGGGTCAGGAAAAAGGTAGCGAAAAGTGCGGGGGCGTTGGGATTCACCGGTGGTAGCGTGACGCGTATGCAGGACGTTCCCGGCCGCAACGCCCGGCCCGCCGCCTCCCGCGAAGCCGGGAACGCTGGTAGGGCCGGGAACGCCCGCGGAGTGGTCGGGCGCAGGCGCCGGGGGAAGGGCTCGAAAGTCTTCCCCCGCATTCTCAACGTCTTCGCACCGCAGCACCCGGCCCAGATCATCGTCCTCGGTTTCGCGGCCGTGATCGCCGTGGGCACCGGGCTGCTGATGCTGCCCGTCTCCCGGAACGGTCCCGGGTCTGCGCCGTTCGTCGATGCCCTGTTCACGTCGACGTCGTCGGTCTGCGTCGCGGGGCTCGTCACCGTTGACACGCCGGTGTACTGGAGCGGCTTCGGGAAGGTGGTGATCCTGGCCCTGATCCAGATCGGCGGGTTTGGGATCATGTCCTTCGGCACCCTGCTGGGCGTACTCCTGGCCCGCAGGCTGGGCCTCCGCTCCCGGCTCGCGGCGGCCGCCGAATCGCAGGCGACCGGCCTGGGTGCCGTCCGCCAGGTCATCATGGGCGTCCTTGCCATCAGCCTCACCGTGGAGGTGATCCTTGCCGGGTTGCTGGCGGCGCGGTACGTCGCCGGCTACGGCTACTCCCCCGACCGCGCCCTCTGGCACGGCATCTTCCACTCGGTGTCCGCCTTCAATAACGCCGGCTTCGCCCTGCATTCGGACAGTCTGATGGGATTCGCGGGCGACCCTTGGGTCTGCCTGCCCATCGCCGCGGCCGCGATCATCGGCGGCTTGGGTTTTCCGGTGCTGTTCGAACTGCACCGGCAGTACCGCCGGCCCATCCACTGGAGCATGAACACCAAGCTGGTCCTGCTCGGTACCGCCGCGCTCCTGGTGGGAGGCGCCGGCTTCCTGACCGCCGTCGAATGGTCCAACCCGGCCACGCTGGGAGGACTCAGGCCCGGCGAACGCGTCCTGGCCGGCTTCTTCCAGTCGGTCACCGCCCGCACGGCCGGCTTCAACAGCATCGACATCGGACAGATGCATCCGGTGTCCTGGCTCGGCATGGACATCCTGATGTTCATCGGCGGCGGCCCCGCAGGCACCGCCGGCGGCCTGAAAATCACCACCTTCGGCGTGCTGTTCTTCATCCTCCTCACCGAACTGCGGGGCGGAGCCGGCGTGAACATTTTCGGCAAGCAGCTGCCCCGCGCTGTGCAGCGCCAGGCCATCACCGTGGTGCTGCTGTCCATCGCCCTGGTGGTCGGCTCCACCGTTTTCCTGATGCTCATCACGGACTTCGGCCAGGAACGGATCCTGTTTGAGGTGGTGTCGGCCTTTGCGACGACGGGACTCTCCACCGGGATCACCGCAGCTTTGCCGCCGGCCGGGCAGCTGGTCCTGGTCCTGCTGATGTTCGTCGGACGCCTCGGCCCGGCGACCCTGGGCGCAGCACTGGCACTGCGGGAGCGCCCGGTTCTTTATGACTACCCGAAGGAAAGGCCCCTCATTGGCTAAGAACATCTTCTCGCGCAACGGATACCGGCCCGCGCTGGCGGACTCCGTCGTCGTCATCGGCCTGGGCCGCTTCGGCGGCGCCCTCGCGCTGGAACTCGAGGCCCAGGGCACCGAGGTGCTCGGCATCGACGCCAGCGAAGAAATCGTGCAGTCCTACAACGGGCGGCTCACCCATGTGGTGCGGGCGGACTCCACCAGGGAGGACGTGCTGCGCCAGCTCTCCGTGCACGAGTTCGACCGGGCCGTGGTGGGCATCGGCAGCGACATCGAGGCGAGCATCCTGACCACCTCGCGCCTCCTCACGTTCCACAAACCGCAGATCTGGGCCAAGGCCATCAGCGATCCCCATGCCGAGATCCTGGAGCAGCTCGGCGTGAACCACGTGATCCGCCCGGAGCACGACATGGGCAAGCGCGTGGCACACCTGGTCCGCGGCTCCCTTCTCGACTACGTGGAGTTCGAGGACGACTTCGTGATGATCCGCACCAGCCCTCCCGCGGAAGCGCAGGACCGCCCCCTCGGCGTGCTGCACATGCGGGACAAGTACGGCATCACGATTGTGGCGGTCAAGCGCCCCGGCGGCACGTGGGGGCACACCACCGCCCAGACCGTGCTGTACGAGGAGGACCAGATCATCGTCCAGGGCAGCAAGGCCCAGGCCGAATTCTTCAGCAACCTCCCCTGACGGTCACCCCGCCTCGACGAAGGTGACCTGCCGCCACGCGCCAGATCCCGGCTTCGGCGCGGGCTGCTTGGGCACCGCCGAATTCAGCACCGCCGGGTCCGGCACCGTCCGGTCCAGCATGGCTGGATCCGGCACGGCGGACGCCGGTTTCCGGGCGACGTCAGGACCGGGGTTCCCGACGGCGGGCGTCCCGACGGCGGCGGCAGGCCTAACGGCCGGCATCCGCCGGACGCTGAGCTGCTCAAGGTCCAGCAGCCTGCGAGCGCCGGTCCGGGCATCGATGATCCAGAACAGGTCGATGTCCGCCAACGTGCTGACCACCCTTCCCCGGTAGGCGAGGCGCCCGCGGTGCCATGCCTCGATCTCGTCCCCTGCTGCAAGCTCCGCCAATGACCACACCTGGGGGTCCCCATTCTCACCCATCACCGGGCTCCTTTCACGAAACCGCTTCAACAAGGCCAGCCTGCACCATGAAGTTTTCTGCAGCGTTTCGGGATGGTGAGTTCGAGGTGTCTACGCTGTTTCCTGTTCCGCAGAAAACCGCACCGCAAAGGCGCTTGTGGGACCAGCCTGTTCGGTACCGGCGTCGGATTGGGCGGGTGGGTCGAGCGCCGTCGCAATACCGCGCGTCGCGGCGCTAGTTCCCAAGGC
Source organism: Arthrobacter pascens (assembly GCF_017052465.1). Classification (GTDB taxonomy): domain Bacteria; phylum Actinomycetota; class Actinomycetes; order Actinomycetales; family Micrococcaceae; genus Arthrobacter; species Arthrobacter pascens. The sequence continues at coordinate 48,579 of NZ_JAFHKT010000150.1, read as the reverse complement.
GCGGTCGAGTCCGCGGCGAAAATGCTGGGCCTTCCGAAGCGTGGTTGCTCGGGGCCGGTGGGTAGAGGACATCTTCACGGCTGTAGTGCCCCACAACGTCGAAAATTCGCTTCGCGGTCATGGAGCGGCCCAGGTCGACGTCAGCGGCAACAATCCCTTCCTGATCATAGAGAGGACCTGCTATGGCGCTGCCGTTGAGTGGCTCGAAGACCGCCGCTCCACCTCGTCCGAGCGCCCTGCCATCGTCTGGCAACTGCACCGGGAAGTCATCGGGAAACGCAGAGCGGGGGATATATTGAGGGGCCGAGACCACGAACGCACCGGATTCGATCGCGATGTGACTCATAGTCGAGATCCAGCCGTCAGAGTCATCGGCCGTCGGGGCCGCCCAGATCTGCACGCCCTGACGATACATCTCATATCGGGCGAGAGGCATGCGATTCTCCCAACAGATGAGGCCGCCAACCCTCCCCACTGGAGTCTCGGTGACATTCAGGTCCTGTCCGTGACCGACGCCGTGGAACAGGCGTTCGTGCATCGTGGGCATCAACTTGCGATGTTTCCAGAGCAAACCCTCAGGACCCAGCAAGAGCATGGTGTTGTAGAGACTTCCCGGCCTGGCGGATTCCCGTTCGTTCACTCCAAGCACGCAGTAGATGCCATGCTCGGCACATGCCTTGATGAAACGGTCGATGTGGGGGCCGGGGACGTCGACAGAGTTGTCCCAGAGACGGATCCACATCTCATCGAATCCGTCGAACCGGGCCGCTTGGTAGGCCCAGGCCCCTGACGGGTACAGGGGGATAAACGTTTCAGGGAACACCGCGAGTTTCACGCCCTGGCCTGCTGCCTCGCCCAGGAGATGGAGCGCCTTTGACACCGAGGCCTCCGCATCGAGGATTACCGGGGTGGCCTGAATTGCAGCGATGCGCACAGTTCCTGTGGACATGACGAAACGTTGGCATGCATCCAGCGCCGCGTCAACACTCCAGATTTCCCTCGGCCAAAGAGCTCTCGAAGCATGAACCACGCCCGATCCGGCTCAGAGGCTGACGGCGATCTTTCCGCGGGCATTGCCGGCGTCGAAGTAGCGCATGGCGTCCGGAACCTGGTGCAGCGGGTAGGTGCAGTCGATGGCCGGGGTGAGGGTTCCGGCGTCGAGAAGTCCGGACAGGTACTCAAGGTCCTCGCTGCCCTCGCGGGCGGCGAGCATGGTCAGCCGCTGGCGGATGAACAGGGACAGGGCCAGCGCCCGGAACTGCCGGCCGATGCCGCCGGTCCAGGGGCCGCCCTCCTCCCCTCCTGCAATGACGGCCGTGCCGGAGGGCGTGAGTGCGCGGCGCAGGCGCTTAAGCGTGGGATTTCCGGCGAGATCCAGGATGACGTCGTACTTCCGCGTGCCGTCAGCGAAGTCCTCCCGGGTGTAGTCGATGACGCGGTCGGCGCCGAGGGCGCGCACCAGATCCATCTTCGACGTGCTGCACGCGCCCGTGACCTCCAGCCCGGAGGCCTTGGCGAGCTGCACCGCATAGCTCCCGACGCCGCCGGAGGCACCCAGGATCAGCACCTTCTGCCCGGCCGTGATCCCGCCGGCGCGGAGCCCCTGCAGGGCGGTGCTGGCGGACACCGGAACCACCGCTGCCTGCTCGAAGGAGAGGTTTCCGGGCTTGTGGGCGAGCTTGTCCTCCAGCGCCACGGTGTACTGCGCGTACGAACCACGGCCGAAGCCGAACACCTCGTCGCCGGGACGGAACCGGGTGACGGCGGATCCCACTGCCGCGACGGTCCCGGCCACATCCAGGCCGGGAACCGGATTCTTGGGTTTGCGGAGGCCGAACACGAGGCGGAGCAGGTACGGCTTCCCCGTGGTCCGGTGCCAGGTGCCGCGGTCCATTCCGGCGGCGTGCACGCGGACAAGCACTTCGTTGGCCTTCGGCTCGGGCTTCGGGATCCGCGCCAAACGCAGGACGTCGGCCGAGCCGTAGGCGTCCTGCACGATGGCCCGCATTGACCCGTCGCCGGACTGAGCATCGTCCATCAAGGGTGCCTCTGTGACGCGCTGGCCGTCAGAATCCATGACCGTTTCCTTTTCGAGTAGGGCGAACTTTTTCGTACGCTGTACGAAAAAGATTAGCGTACAGTGTACGAAAGAGCTAGAGCCCGGGAGGACCAATGTCGACACCAGCGCAGGAGCGTGCGCCGAAGCGCGTTTCCCTCAGCCGCGAAAGGGTGCTCCGTTGCGCAGTGGAACTGGCGGACGAGTCGGGACTTGCCGCGCTGACCATCCGCTCGCTGGCGCAAAGCATGGGAACGAAGGCCATGTCGCTGTACCACTACGTCGCCAACAAGGAGGAGATCCTCGACGGCATCGTGGACCTTGTCTTCAGCGAAATCGGTCTTCCATCAGCGGAGGGCGACTGGCTCGGTGAGATGCGCCGCCGGGCACATGACGTGCGGAGTGCGCTGCAGCGCCACCCCTGGGCCGTGGGTCTGCTGGAATCCCGGACCTCCCCCGGCCCTGCAACGCTGCACCACCACGAGGCGACCCTGGCCACGCTGCGTGCCGCGGGTTTCTCCGTGCAGATGACGGCGCACGCGTACGCACTGCTGGACAGCTACATCTACGGATTCGCGCTGCAGGAAGCCGCCCTGCCGTTCAAGGGCCGGGACACCGCCGCCGAGGTCACGGCGCCGATCGTGCAGCTGTTCTCCACCGGGCAGTACCCGCACATGGTGGAGATCGCCACCGAGCACGTCCTCAAGCCGGGCTATGACTTCGGTGACGAATTCGACTTCGGGCTGGACCTCATCCTGGACGGCCTGGGACGCCTGCTCGAGACGCCCTAGTTTTAACTGGTTGACACTGCCACTCTGCGCCCACATAATCCGAATCAGGCCCCATTGTGAGTGCCTGTTCGATATTTTTCAGAAATTCAACTGGCGTCGTTTTTACGCGCTGCGGCACCGATCGCTCAACGTCTGCTGATCGGCGGCTCCGAGACGGCTATGGCTGGGACGGCCGATTCACCTTCAACGAGGGCCTTCACCACATAAGGCCCCTCAGGAATGCGCCATGCTCAGTCATTTCCGCCTTTTCCTTGCGCCCTTGCTCGCCTTAGCGACACTAGGCGCTTTTGCTTTGCTCAGCGACGTGCCCAAGCCGGCCGTCGCCGCCCCTACGACAGTCACCCTCAACGCGGTGGCGGACACCTATGTTTCCACCGCCTCGCCAAACAGCAACTTTGGCCGGGCGACTTCCTTGGCGGTGTCACAGAACACCTACCGTGTATTGCTAAGGTTCGATGTTTCGCTGCCAGCGGGCAGCAGCATCACCAATGTCAGTTTCAGGATCTATTCGAGGACCTCGGTGAACGCGAGCCTGATAGTCCACCCCGCCAGCAATGCCTGGGAAGAAACGACCGTGACTTCCGCTAACCAGCCAGCCTGGCAAACGGCGGAACTTGCCCGGACGGGAGTGTTGCGTTCGAGCCAATATGTGAGTGCAACTTTGCCAACGAGTGCCGTCGCGCCTTCCGGCAGCGTCAGTTTCGGGCTCAACACCACTTCCGCGTCGCAGGGCAGCCTGGCTTCCCGCGAGGCCTCGCAGCGGCCCCAACTCGTCATTACCTACGATCCAGCCCCGCCGCCGCCCATTTCGACCGTGCAGCCGGCAGTTGAGAACGTCGGCTTTTCCGGCTCGGGCGACATCTCAGATGACTCTGCCATTTGGGTCGATCCAGCAAATCCTGCCAATAGCGTGGTGATTGCTGACAACAAGGCGACCTCCGGCGGCGGCATCGGAGTGTTCGGCATGGACGGCAAGCTGATCCAGTTCCGGCAGGACGGGATGATCGGCAACGTCGACACCAGGTCCGGCTTCTCTTCATCAGGACAATCGATGGTGCTGGTCGGGGCAAACAACCGGACAAACAATACCCTCGTCCTGTATTCGTTGGATCCTGCGAGCAGAACCCTTTCACCCGTTGCTGCACGCAGCATCGCAACGTTCGCTCCCAACCTAGGATCCTGCCTGTACCACAGCAGGATCAGCGGCAAGTTTTATGCCTTCGTGACGCCCAACGGGGCGGGCTCAATCCAGCAGTTTGAATTGATTGACGACGGCTCCGGTAAGGTCGACGCGACCCTGGTCCGAACGCTCTCGATAAGCAGCATCACAGAGAGCTGTGTCGCTGACGACGAGCTTGGACACCTCTATGTTGGCCAGGAGGACGTAGCAGTCTGGAAGTACGGGGCCGAACCCGGCGCGGGTGCGGGCCGCGTCTCTGTGGATACTGCCGGCGGCGGACGTCTAGTGGCCGATATCGAGGGCATGAGCATCGCCTATGGCGAGAACGGTTCCGGGAAGCTGTTCGTCTCCAGCCAAGGGGATTCAACAATAGCGGTGTATGACCGTGCCGGCAGCAACCCGTTCATCAAGAAGTTCCGGGTCGGCTCCAACGGGACAATCGACGCCGTGACCGGAACTGACGGAATTGATGTCACCGCCCTCAATGCCGGACCTCAGTTCGAACAGGGTCTCCTCGTGGTCCACGACGAAACCAACACCGGAGGCACCACCTCCAACCTGAAGTATGTACCGCTGAATGCGGTTCTTGGGTGACGCCGGGCGTTCCCCTCGAGGAGAAAGCCCCTAGTTCCAGCCACCGCCCAGCCGGATCCGTCCCGTCACGCCGGAGGCGCCGTTGCCGGGGTACAGCCAGAGCACGCCGGCCGTATCAACGGCCAGGAGGTCGTTGCGGACGTCGCCGTTGAAGTCGCCGCGTCCGGCCATGGCGGACATGTAGTTCCAGCCGCTGCCCATCCGCACTCTGGTCGTCGAGCCACCTTGCCCGTTTCCGGGGTACAGCCACAGGGTGCCGGCGGTGTCGCGCGCCATCAGGTCGGCGCGGCGGTCGCCGTTCATGTCGCCGGCGCCGACGAAGGCGGTCATTACGTTCCAGCCGCTGCCGGCGGCGACGCGCGGCAGCCACCCTGCGTGCCCGTTGCCCGGGTACAGCCAGAGCGCCCCGCCGGTGTCCCGCGCCAGCAGGTCGGATTTGCCGTCGCCGTTCATGTCGCCCGGTCCCACCATGGCCGTCATGCTGTTCCAGCCGCCGCCCACGCGGATGCGCGGCAACCAGCCGCTGCGCCCGTTGCCGGGGTACAGCCACGATGTTCCGCCGGAGTCACGGGCCAGCACGTCGGGCCGGCCGTCGCTGTTCATGTCGCCGGTTCCGACGACGGCGGTCATCCCGTTCCAGCCGCCGCCCACGCGGATGCGCGGCAGCCAGGCGCCGCGCCCGTTGCCCGGGTACACCCACAGGGTTCCGCCGGAGTCCCGCGCCAGGACATCTGCCTTCCGGTCCGAGTTCAGGTCTCCGGCGGCAACGATCAGGGTGATGTGAGTGCGGTCCGGCAGGACCGCGGCGGCGGCATCCACCAGGCCGGCACCGCAGCCGAGCAGGCAGCCGGCGGGCATGGGCCGCGCAGTGGCTTTGAGCCGTTCCTCGACGGCGGCGGGAGCTGCATTCGGTCCGAGCTTGGCCATCAGCAGCGCAGCTGCACCGGCAACATGCGGAGCAGCGGAGGACGTTCCCTGGGCCGCGTAGTAGTCCGCCATAGTGGCCGTGGTTGATCCGAAGTTTGACGTGGAGACGATGCCGTCCTCCGACGTCATGGTCAGGTCTCCCCCGGGTGCGGTGAGATCCACGGCGTCACCGTAGTTGGAATAGGGCGCGAGCGAGCCGGTGCGGCTGCCGGCGGCAACGCTGATGACGTTCTGGCAGTTGGCGGGGCTGGAGGCTTCCGCCGGCTGGCTCTCGTTACCGGCGGCCACGACGACGGCGGCGCCGTGGCTGTTCGCGGTGTTGATGACTGACTGGAACGTCTGCGAGCAGGCTTCCACGCCGCCCAGGCTCAGGTTGATCACGCGGGCCGGATTGGGGTTGATCTCCTCGACGCCGGCAACCGGGGCGCCGGCAGCCCAGAGCACGGCGTCCGTGATGTCCGAAACGTAACCGCCGCACGGGCCCAGGGCCCGCACAGGCAGGACCTTGGCGTGCGGTGCTACTCCCGCGATGCCTTCGGCATTGTCAGTGACGGCGGCGATGATGCCCGCCACGTGGGTGCCGTGCCACGACGACGGCCACGACGGCGAGCCGGGGCACAGTTCCGTTGGGCCGTAGTCCCCTTCGTCGGTGGGGTCGGGGTCCCGGCCGTTACCGTCGCGGGCTTCGGAGGCGACGGAAATCATGTCATAGCCCGGCAGCACGTTCGCTTCCAGGTCGGGGTGACTGGTGATGCCGGTGTCTACCACGGCCACCACTTCGCCCTCGCCGCGGGTGACGTCCCAGGCCCCGGCTGCACGGACACCTGCGGGTTCCTGGAACAGGTTCCACTGGTAGGGCATGCCCGGATCATTCGGCAAGGCGGCCTTGGCCTGCATGATGGTGTCCGGCTCGGCATAGGCGACGGCGGGATCCGCCCGAAGCGAGGCAAGGAGCGTCTCTGCTTCCGCGGCGGCCAGCTTCTTGCCGGCGCGGAGCACGCGCGCGCCGCCCGCTGTGGACCGGATCTCCTTGACTTGGATTCCGAGCTTCGCGGCGGCGGGGCCGAACGCCCTCGCCCGGTCCGCGGGGGCTGCTGCGGCCCCGTCCTTGTACTTGACGATGAACTGGTCGGTCGGGACGGCGCCGCGGGCCGGGGTTAGTGCGGCGGGGGCTGTCTTCGGCGCGGCAGGAAACGGTGCCGGCTCATCCGGAGCCGCCGAGGCCGGCGGCGCGATCAGCACCGCGGCCACCAGCGCGGCAACGCCGGCCAAGGTCAGGGATCCACGGAAGAAAGAGTGGCGCTGGTGAGGCATTGAGACCATCCTGTGCGGCGTACGTCCTGCCCTAAAGGCTCGGACATGATTGAGGCGCGGCCCCCCGCCGCGTCCGGGACCAGTCTACCGGCGGGTGTGACATCCGTCGCTCCAGGAGTTTCCAGGGGCTTCTACAGACATTCGACGAGCCTTTCGTAGGGAAGGCCTCTCCAAATATTGGTGGCATTCACGGTGTAAAGGCCCTTGATCTGGATCTTCCAGGTGCCCTTAGCGGCGCCGTTGCGCGTGTATGCCGCACCACCGGTGTGGACCACGACATTCGTTGGATCCGTCACGGTGAGCTCCAAGGACGTAGCGCGAGGGACGGTGCCAAAATTGTTGACAACGACGCTGAGTCTGCGCGGCGTGCTGGTGCAGCTGGCGGTGACGTCGGCGCCCACCGGCGCGGCCAAGCTTAATGTCGAGGCTGCCACCTCTCCGACCACCCGGCTGGTGAACACGGCCTGGGCGATGCCCGGAGCCGACATCAGAAGACCGGCCGTCAGCATGACTACAGCTGCCCGACGAAACCCGGGCGTTACCGTCACGCCTGGGTTGCTTTGGCTTCTGCGCACGGTGTGTGGCTTCCTGTCGGTCTTGTGGTCGTATGTGGCTTGTTCCCTGGCTGCGGCGGTACGTCGCTACGAAGCCGCCTGCCGGGCCGCCGTCGGCTTCCTCCAGATCGAGGTCAGCAGCACGCCCACCAGCAGCGCCGGTGCCCCGTACGTCAGCGCCCCCTGGACGAGAGGGTCGCGCAGTGTGCGGATAGCCGTTCCCAGGTAAGGAATGGTGACGGTGTGCACGGCGACAGTGTCGTCCTGCAGCGTCGCAGTCCACGGGTCGGCCGCCGGGTTGGCGTCCCCCTGGGTGCGGACGGTGACAGTGCCGTCCGCGCCGCGGTCGACGTCGATGATCCGGTGGGTTTCGACGCGGTGGTCCTCAACGGGGATTCCATAGGTGATGACATCCCCTGGCTTAAGCTCCGCTGCTGGCCTTGCGACGGAGACCACCACGTCCCCTGGATTGATCAGCGGGGACATGGAGCCGGTCAGCATCGTGCTGGTCTGGTACCCGAAGAGGCGCGGCCCGACGGCCAGGAACAGGAAGGCCGCAATCGCCGTCACGATCCCGGCGGTGGACAGAATCCGGCCGAGGATCCGGGCCGCCTTGCGCCACTGGGCCGGGGCCGGCACGGAAGGTTCTGTCCCCGCTTCGGTGACCCGCGGGCTGTTGTGAAGCAGTGATGCGGTCACTGTGGTCTCCGTTCGGGGTTTTGTCCTCCCCGCCGACTGGTGTGCTGGTCAGCGGGGAGGTGCCGGTGGCGGCGCGGACTGCCTACTTGTTGGTGCCCGAACGCTGGGTACCGGTGAAGGCCAGCGAGATGGTGCTGCTCTTCGTCTGGAAGGTGTCGCCCGCTGTGGGGGGGAGCGTCAGAGTGGTCCGCAGGTAATCGGTCGCGCCGGCCGCCGTGGACCTGAGGTTGGCCAGGGTCACATCGGTGCCGGTGACGGCACGGGACGCGAGGACCACGGTGGTGTCGCCGGTGCAAGTGTAGGTGTAGGCGGGTGCGGTGCCGGCCTCAGTCCAGGGGACGGAGCAGTTGTGGATGGCCAGCTGGAGACCGTTGGTGGCGTCGGTGTCCAGCACTGAGGACGTGGTAGCCGAGGAGGTCAGGGTGATGCCGGCGAGCGCCTGGTTGCCGGCGGCGTTGGACAACGTCACCGCGCGCTGCACGGTGTCACCCGGGACAAGGCCGCTGGCGGCGACGCTGAGGCGGTTGGCCGCGCTGTCGGCTGCCCCAAGGGCGATGTTTACGGTGCCGGAAGCAACGGTTGTGTTGGCGGACGTGCTGGACGTAAAAGCGCCGTAGGTGCCGAGGCCTGCGACGCCAGCGGCCGACCCGACCAGGGCCAGCGAAGCGAGGACCTTGCCGGTAGTGGTGTTGAGGTTGAGACCCATGATGACGAACTTCCATTTCTTGAGAATGGGATCGCCGTTTTCGCGACCCGCTGGCTGCTGGCTTTCCCCCTGCCAGTACGCCAACAATGCAGGTCCATCCTCAAGAACCGACATCTCAATCAATCAAGATCCAGTCAAGATTGCTGTCGCGCACAATCTTCCTGTCCGGCACCCGCCGTTCACGCGCCTGCGGCTTCGATCAGCGTCATCGTGTCAGCGCCATCCAGACGACCGTCGCTGTCGCTACGGCCAGCAGGCTTAGAGCGGCGTAGGAAAGAGCCTGTAGCCGGCGTTGCCGGACTTGTCGCTGGTGATGACGGTCAAAATTCGGGTTCCCCATGCGGCCGACGCTAGTCGGGCAACCTTGGACCAACCTTGGAATGTTGCTGGAGTCCTTTCCTCCGAACAGATACGGCCTCTGTGAGGTCAGCGGAAATGTCTGGGAGTGGTGCTCGGACTGGTTCCTGCCCAAGTACTGCCGCAACTCCCCCGGGAACTCTCCGCAGGGGCCCACGATCGGTTCGGGCCGTGAATTGGTTGTCAGCCATGGCAAGAGACTAGCCTCGCCGCCGTGGTTATCATTCTCGTGGGGGTGTCGGAATAGGATAAATACCGTCTAAATTCAAAAGCTCCGCGCATTTACCAAAACTGCGCTAATCTTGATCTTTCCTTGCGGCATTCTTGATCCGATAAGCATATAGGCAAAATCGGGTGCAAATTGAGGGGCTAAGGGTTCGCGAGCGCATCAGCACGCTGCATTGCAGCAAAAGCTTCCTGACTATTGCCCAAGCGCTGGTGGATATTGGCCAAAACCCGCCATGGTGTATCCAGCGAGGGGTCCAACGATGCGGCATGCTCAAGATCAGTAATTGCCTCCGCTGGATACCCCATGCCGAACTGCGCCACGCCGCGGTGGACGTAGAGAGCCGCCGAGTAGGGGAAGTCGGTCACCAGCGCATCCAATAAATCCTTCGCTTTCGGAACGTCACCGCTGTAGAGGTACCCGAGAGCCAGGGCCGTTCCTGCCTCCTGGGAGTGCGGTGTCCGTTTCCGCGCGAGAGTCCCCCACTCGACGGCGTAACGCGCCGCCTGCTGCTCCCCCTCTGTGGCCGGGCCGGCGAAGGCCTGCGCTGCAAGCAGTGCCGTGTCGCTATCCCAAGCCCTGAGCTGCCAGGCCTGCTTGAACGCCTGCTCGGCCAGGTCATGATTTCCTGCAGCGGCGGACCGGGCTCCGGCCGCCATCGGCCACTCGGCCAAGGCAGCAGGAGCAGTAACCCCCAGTCCGGCGATGACCAGCAGCGTCCCCACCAGACGGGGAACTGACCGCAGTTTCCCGGTGGCAAACTTCCGGACGGCGCCGTTCCTGATCGGAGCGGCCCTGCTGGCCTCGCTTCCCAGCAGCCCGCCGCACAGGAAGGCCACGAGCCCGGTAGTGCCGATGGACGTGAAGTGCGTGAGCAGTGCCAGTGAATACGCCGCCACAGTGACCAGCACCACGGCCAGGTACTTGCGGTCGGCAGCTGACCGGGACTTCCTCATCCGACGGATCACCGCTGCCACGGACACCGCAATCAGCACCACCACAAGCAGCAGCAGGGGAAAGCCGCCTGCGGCCAGCGTCTGCAGCGGCCAGCTATGGGGCGAATCCGCCGGGAAGCTGTCTCCCACTGTCCGCGCCCATTCGGCCCCGAGATACCCCGGCAGCGCATCAACGAAGCCGTTCGGGCCGACGCCGGACAGCGGATGGTCGGAGACCAGCCCAAGGGTCTGGTCCCACAACAGCCACCGCCCGTCAACAGTCGCCGTCGACAGCAGCCGTTCGCGGGATGCGGGGGCCAGCAGGACCCCGACGGCGATGCCCGCCGCTGTGAGCCCGGCGCCGGCGGCGATCTTCGGCCCTGTCCAGGACCGGCTTCTCATCCACGTGTAGGCACCGAATACGGCCACGGCCAGCAGCGCGGCCAAGGCCGCACGGGAGCCGGATAGGACGGCCGTCCCGGCGCCGGCAATCAGTCCGACGCGGCGCAGCCACACCTGCCAGGGCCGGTCCGGCTCGCCTTGGGCGGCCAGGACGCCGGTGATGATGACGCCGATGAGCCCCTGGTCGGTGGCGTTGCCCAGCGTCGCCCCGGGGCGCACATCGGCAGCCCCGCCCAGCGGCCGCAGGCCAGCGCTTTCCAGCACCGCGAGGGCGAACACCACCGTGCCTGCACCTGCCAGGGACATGCCAAGAAGGGTGCGCCGGTGGCCGCCGGGGGCGCCGCCCAGGACCTTGGCGCCCACCGCGAAGACGGCCACGTAGACGCCGAGCATCAGCACGCCCTCATACCGCGGCCAGCGTCCGGCCATGCTGGCCCAGGGTGTGTTGGAGAGCAGCATCGCGACGGCGATCCACGATGCGCAGGCGGCAAGCGCAGCCTTGACTCCCGGCGGAAGCCGGGAGCCTGGCGGCGAGAACAGGCCGGCGAGGACGGCAATCAGCACCACCAGGACCTTGATCCAGACAAACCGGAACAGCCCGCCGGGCTGCACGGCCAGGAGGGAACCCGCCATCAGGATGACGCAGAGCTCCGGTAGCCGGGACATAGCTCGTTCCATGCGCATGCTGCAGCCCTCTCCCCCAACGTACTTCGACCAACAATAGCCGTTGGCTGGCAGGCAGCTTTCAACCGGGACAATAAAGCGCTCTATGCACGTCCAGTAACTTTACAAAATCATTTGGGAAATTCGAATTCGCAGTTAGACTGAGGCGTTCTTTGACAATTTAAAGTGGCGGCCGGTCCGTTTGCTGACCCATGGGGGGGGTAAAAATGCTCGCTAAGAGCAGGCGATTCCATTTAAGGATCGCGTTATTGTTTTCGGTTCTTTCGGCGCTCATAGTTTCGGGTCTGGCGCCTGCCACCGCCGCAGACCTGTCGGACGCGTCAATCAGCGGCAAGCTCACTGCACCAGCGGGCGTTAACCTCGCCTCTACGCAGGTGTACGCGTACACCGCCGACGGCTACTCCTGGGCCGGCTCTGGCCAGGTCAACGATGACGGCACGTACTCCGTGAGCGGCCTGCCGGCAGGGGCTTACAAGATCCAGTTCAGCGGAAGCAACGGATCTGGCGGCATGGACCACTGGTATTCGGGGGCAACATCGCACGAAACAGCTACCCCTGTGACACTCGCGGCAGGCCAGAGCCTGACCGGAATCAACGCCACGCTCGTCAAGGGGGCCTCGATCGGCGGCCTCGTCACCGCACCCGAAGGCGTTGACCTCACCCGCGTGTACGTCTCCGTGGAGAGCGCCGGGACCGACTGGTATTCAGCATCCGGGTCTGTCAACCCGGATGGCAGCTACGCGCTCCGCGGCCTGCCGTCAGGGAGCTACAGGGTTCAGTTCAACGGCGGGGGCTCCGGCGCCGTCACCCAATGGCATGCGGGAGCAGCATCGCGCGACACAGCCACGCCGGTGACGGTCACGGCGGGCCAGGACCTCACGGGCATCAACGCAACACTCGTGCGCGGAGCCTCCATCAGCGGCACCGTTTCCGTGCCGGCCGGGTTCGATCCCAGCACCATTCAGGTCGAGGCTGTCCCGGACGGCGGCAGCACCATAAATTACGGTTATGTCGGTGCAGGGGGTGCCTACACGGTCAGCGGCCTTCCTGCGGGCAGCTACAAGCTCAAGTATTCCGGCTACAACAGCGGACTGCTGCAGCAGTGGTACTCCGGAGCGGCAGCCGTCGAGAACGCCACGCCCGTGGCCGTCACGGCAGGCCAGGACCGCACCGGGATCAATGTCACCCTCGCCGCGGGCGGTTCGATCAGCGGAACAGTCACAGTGCCCGCCGGCACCGATATCTCGACCCTGCAGGCCACCGTGTACGAGGCCGCCGGAACACGTCCGAACTACGTAACGTCCGCCTCGGTGAACGCCGATGGAACGTACAAGGTGAACGGTCTCCGGTCAGGAAGTTACAAAATTCAGTTCCTAGGACCTGACAGCGGGCTGCTGGAACAGTGGTACAGCACCGCGTCCTCCTATGAAGCCGCCACACCGGTCGCCGTTACGGAAGGCCAGGACCGGGGCGGCGTGAACGCTTCGCTCGTCAAGGGGGCGTCCATCAGCGGCAAGGTCACTTCCGCCGCCGGAGTGGACCTGAGCAGAGTGCAGGCCAGCCTCTACCGCGCAGACGCCGTCTCCTACGTAACCTCCCGTCAAGTCGGCGCAGACGGTTCATTCTCGTTTGGCGGACTGCCCGACGGCTCGTACAAGATCCAGTTCAGCGCCGGCAGTTCAGGGGCCCTGAGCCAGTGGTACGGGGGCACCGCGTCGTCGGTTGAGGCCACTACTGTTGTCGTGACGAGCAGCCAGGAACTGGCCCTGACCGACACCACGCTCGTCAAGGGCGGGTCCATCGGCGGTACGGTGACCGCGCCCGCGGGCGTGACGCTTACAGGTGTCCGGGTCTACGCGTACAACGTAGATAACTTCAGAGCCTATCCTGCCTCCGCGACCGTTCAGGCGGACGGAACCTACAAGCTCGCCGGACTCGCTCCGGGCAATTACGTCGTCCAGTTCTCCGGGTACGGCACCGGAGCACTGGAGCACTGGCATGCGAACGGTACGTCCCGGGAAACGGCAACCGTTCTGGCGCTCACTGCCGGCCAGGACGTGTTGGACATCAACGCCACGCTGGTCAAGGGTGCAAGCATCAGCGGGAAGGTGACTGTACCGGCAGGAGTGGATGTATCCAGCGTGTACGTATCCGCCACCGGTGAGGGTAGCCAGTACGGCACGTCGGCCAACGTCAACACTGACGGCACGTACAAGGTCATCGGCCTCGTGGCGGGTAGCTACAAGGTCAAGTTCGGCAACTACAACTCCGGCGCGCTGGACGAGTGGTACAACAACGTCCAGACGCAGGCGGCGGCCACCCCGGTTGTCCTGGCTGCGGGCCAGGACAAGACGGCCGTCGATGCAACCTTGGCCAAGGGTGCAGCGATCAGCGGCAAGGTCACACTGCCGGAGGGCGTGAGCTCCTACAGCGTCCAGGTAAGCGTCTTCAAGGCCGCAGACAATACTCCGGCGAACTCGGTGCAGCTCAGCACAGACGGAACGTACGCCCTCCGCGGGCTCCCGGCCGGCAGTTACAAGCTGCAGTTCGGCGGGTACGGTTCGGGCGCGCTCACCCAGTGGTACAACAAGGCCACGTCCCTGGCCACCGCCACCCCGCTGAACCTCACAGAGGGACAGAGCGTCACGGCCATCAACGCCACCCTTGTTAAGGGCGGTGTGATCAGCGGCAGGATCACGGCGCCGGCAGGCACAAGCCTGTACGCCTCCCAGATCATCGCCACGAAGACCGGAGCGGTGGATGCGCAGTCTGGCTACGGCAGCATCGGCTGGGACGGAACCTACAGCATCGTCGGGCTGGAAACGGGCACCTACAAGGTCCGCTTCCTCGGCGGCCAGAGCGGCGCCGAAGACCGCTGGTACGGAGGGGCAACGGTCGAGACAGCCAAGGCAGTAGCAGTCTCGGCCGGGCAGACCGTTACCGGCGCGGACATCGAGTCAGTCACCGGCGCCACCATCAGCGGCAAGGTTACCGGCAGCGGAACCTCCGGCTACTACCCGCTCAGCATCTTGGACGGCAGTGGCAAGCTGGTCAAGAGCGGCTCCACCGACGGGACCGGCAACTACAGCGTCGTCGGCCTGGCAGCGGGTTCATACAAGGTGGCGTTCAACCGCTCCAGCGGGTTCACGCAGGACGAGGCGCAGTACTACCAGAACCAGCCGGAATCCGCCGGGGCAGGGCAGGCCAAGGCCATCCCGGTAACCACAGGACAGGCGGTGCCGAACATCGACGCCACCCTGACGGCGGGCGGTTCGTTGACTGGAACAGTTTTGGACAAGGCCGGGAAGCCGGCGGCCAATGCCTTCATCCAGGCCTACACCCCGGACGGCTCGCTGGTCACACGCAGCGCATCCACCGATACAACCGGCAAGTACACCCTAAGAGGCCTCACCACCGGCAGTTATACCGTCAGGGTTCACAGCGGCCTCTCCGGACGCGGGGACCTTTACTCCGGCAACGTGACCACCGAGGCCAAGGCAACCAAGGTCAGCGTGGTCAGGGGCAGCACCACAACGCACAACCTGTCCTACGCGGCGGTGGTGCAGACGCTGACCGCGCCCACACCGACGGTCAAGGGAACGGCCAAGGTCGGCTACGCGCTGACGGCGACAGTAGGCACCTGGGGACCGGCCCCGGTGGCGCTGAAGTACCAGTGGAAGGCCAACGGCGTCGCCATCACCGGCGCCACCGCCACGACCTTCAAATCGACGGCGGCCCAGGTGGGCAAGACTCTTACGTTCACCGTCACGGGCACCAAAACGGGATACACCACGGCAGCCAAGGCCTCAGCCGCCACCGGAACGGTCATGGCGCTCAACCCTGTCCTGACTGCGCCGACTCCCAAGATCACCGGAACGGCCAAGGTCGGCTACACACTGACCGCGGTCCCCGGAACCTGGGGTCCGGCCCCGGTCGCCTTGAAGTACCAGTGGAAGGCCAACGGCATCGCCATCACCGGCGCCACCGCCGCCACGTTCAAATCCACGGCGGCGCAGTTGGGCAAGACCCTCAGCGTCACCGTCACCGGCTCCAAGGCCGGTTACAACACGGCAGCCAAGACGTCGGCACTAACCGCAAGGGTCGCCGTCGGGACTCTCGCCGTGGCGGTCCCAAAGATCATGGGGACTGCGAAGGTGGGCTACACCCTGACGGCGGTTCCGGGCGCCTGGGGGCCGGCCCCGGTCACCCTGAAGTACCAGTGGAAGGCGAACGGGATTGCCATCACCGGCGCCACGGCCAGTACCTACAAGCCGGCGGCGGCAGTAATAGGGAAGACCCTGAGCGTCACGGTAACCGGATCGAAGGCGGGTTACACGACGGCGGCCAGGACGTCGGCAATCACGGCTAAGGTCGCCGTCGGAACCCTCAGCGCTCCAGTCCCCGTGATCAGTGGCACCGTCAGGGTGGGCTCCCCCCTCACGGCCACGGGTGTGTGGGGGCCGGCTCCGGTCACGTTCAAGTACCAGTGGAAGGCGAACGGGGTTGCCATCACCGGTGCCACGGCAGGCACCTACACGCCAACCACGGCAATGCTGGGCAAGACCCTGACAGTCACCGTGACTGGATCCAAGTCCGGCTTCACCACCGTGACCAAGACCAGCGGGGTATCGGTCAAGGTCGCGGTCGGGGTACTGACAGCACCCGTGCCCACCATTTCGGGTACTCCGACAGCGGGATCGGTTCTCACCGCCGTGCCCGGGACGTGGGGGCCGGCGCCGGTCACGCTGACGTACCAGTGGTACGCCAATGGCATGCCAATCAGCGGGGAAGTCAACAGCACCTATACGCCGATGCTCCCCGGATACGCGATCAGCGTCACCGTGACGGGCACCAAGTCCGGCTTCACGACGGCGGCCAAGACCTCGGCAGCCACGGCACCGGTGGCCTAACCGGAGTCCGCCCTCGAGGCGGAGTGTATAACCTGCCACGGCCGCTGCAACTCCAGGAGTTGCAGCGGCCGTGGCTGTGTTTACGAGCTGTGTTCGGCAGCGGCGGTGGCCGCCGCCCTTGAGCGCAGCGGCCGTCCATCATTCAGGAATGGCGTGTCAGTTCCACCCGGCACCCATCGATGACCGGCCCAGCCAGGTGCCTGCCCCGTTGCCCTTGTACAGCCAAAGAACACCGGCGGCATCGACGGCCAGCACATCGTTCCTGCCGTCGCCGTTGAAATCTCCACGGCCCGTGATGGTACTCATTGAGTTCCAGCCGCCGCCCACCCACTTCCGTGCCAGCCAACCACCGCGGCCGTCGCCGGGGTAGAGCCACAGCGTTCCGCTGCTGTCGCGGATCAAACCATCGGCCTTCCGGTCACCGTTCACGTCACCGGGACCGACGACGGCGGTCATCACGTTCCAGCCACCGCCCACCCGGATCCGGTTCAGCCACCCGCTCCGTCCGTTGCCCGGGTAGGTCCAGAGGGTTCCGCTGCTGTCGCGGGCGAGCACGTCAGACTTCCCGTCACCGGTCAGGTCCCCCGGCCCAATGATCGAGGTCATCGCGTTCCAGCCGCCGCCCACCAGGATCCGGTTCAGCCAGCCGCCACGGCCGTTGCCCGGGTACAGCCACAGCGTTCCGGCGGTGTCGCGGGCCAGCATGTCGGCCTTCAAGTCACCGTTGAGGTCACCGGGGGCAACGAGGGAGTTCATGGAGTTCCAGCCTCCGCCGAGCTTGACCCGCGCCAGCCACCCGCCGCGCCCATTGCCCGGGTAAAGCCACAGAGTTCCACCGCTGTCCCGGGCAAGCACATCCGCTCTTCCATCACTGCTCAGATCTCCGGCGGCAACAACCACGGTCATGCGGAACACCGCCTTGAACGTCATGGACCAGGAGGAGACGGATCCGGCTTTGAGCACGTAGCCCGGATTGGCTTTGGCCACGATGCTAACCGTGCCTGTTCCCGGGTACGTCCCTGCAGCAGCCATCTTGCCGCCGACCAAGTAGTCAATGCCTCCGGTGGCTGGAATCATGTACGTATCCTGCGCGGTGCCGTCCTTGTCGGTGAACACCACCGCCGCCGGCGTCACCTCGTACGGCGTCGCCTTGAACGTCGCGCTCCACTCCGTCACAGCCCCTGCCTTGAACACGAAATCCGTCTTCGCCCGAGCGGTCACTGTCACGGTCCCGGTGCCCGGGTACGTTCCGGCCTCGGTGACTTTTTCACCGACCAGGTACTCCACACCATCAACGACGGGAACCGTGTAGGTATCCTGCGCGGTACCGTCCTCGTCCGTGAACACCACCGCCGCCGGCACGGTCTCCTTGGCTGCAGCTGCCACTACAAACCGAGGGAATTCGCTCTTGACCGCTGCGTTTTCGACGAGTGACGCCGAAGCGCTGACTTCGCCCGCCGTGTCCGTGGCCGTCACGGCAGGAGACGCTACCAACCCCTCGGTGTTGCTGGTGCCAACGGCGGTGCGCGTTTCGCCAAAGACAGCCGGCCCGTCAAGGACGAACTCGACGTCAGCTCCGGAAACAGGGTTGCCGTGCCGGTCCACAACACGGGCAGACAGGGAACCGAGGTCCGAGCCAGGGGTGGCCGTTGCACCGCCCCCGCCGACTATGTGAATGGCCGCGGCTGTCCCCGCTCGCACGTCGCCGAGGTTCAGGACCAAGGGTGAAAGACCAGGGGCTGCCTTCGCGGTCACCGTTAGCGTGACGGCCCCCACTTCCGTCCCGGCTATGGGCCCCGGGACGATGACGTCTCCATTTTCATCCGCCGTGAGTTCCTGTTCCTGGGCACCACCGGCGAAGGCGGCCGGACCGCTCAGTTTGACGGCCAGAACAGCTCCTACGGCGGCGGTCCCGTCTGTTCGGTCGGCGTGAACCTTGACGTCGCCGAAGCTTCCTTCGACAGTCACCGACTGCCTCGATGTCTCCGGGGCCGAAATTCGGGCAGGAACTGTGGAGGAGAGCGTCTGGCAGGATTCTTGCAAGCACCAGGGCATGGTTTTTACTATTCCGAAGTAGGGCTCAAGACCGGCCGTTCCGGTGGAGGGCCCGTTTTCGTCGCCCCACCAATTGCTGCCGGCGTCTACAGCAGTACTGGTGTAATTCAGGATTTGGTACCCGTCGGCGAGGAGCGCGGATCCCCTGATGACCAGTTTGGCTGAGCCGCCAACTTCGATTCCATGACCTGCGCCCTGGACCGTGACGCGCTCAAGAAGCGGCTGCCCGCCGTGCATGACAAGCGCCGCGCCGTACCCTGCGCTCCTGAATTGGGAATCAGCTACGACCGCACTCGTTGCCCCAAGGTCCCTGATGATGCCGTAGCCCTGCCCGTCGGAGTTGCTCACGGATGTGCCGGTGAGACTGAACGAGGAGCCGTGCTGAGCCTCCAGGAGCGTACGTGCGTGGGTAGCCTGCACATGCTTCAGGCTGACGGAGGATCCGAAGTTCGCGTTGATACCCGACCAGTCATAGTTGGTAGGGGCGGGCGTGCCGACGTCCTCCGAAGGTCCACCGATGTCAGCGTTCCGGGAGGAGGTCCAGCGCACGGGCTGGCTCTCTGTCCCATTGACAGTCAGGCTTCCGAACACCTGAATAGGCCGATAACTTGCAGACCAGGAACCGTGCCAGACCGCGGACTTCAAAGTGACCCCTGCCCCGATGCTCAGCGACGAGGATGCTGGAACCGTCAACTGGTCCAAAAGGACATACGGAAGGTCCGCAGTCCACTCATTGGCGCCTTCCGGGAGCTGGCCCCCGGACACCACGATCCGGCCCATGCCCCCTTCCACATGGGTCCCGGCCATTTTGACGCCGCTGGTGGCGGGCTGGACGAGAACGGAACTTCGGATATTCCTGAAGGTAGCGCCGCTGAGGCTGGCCCGGACGCTGCCCTGCAGATCCACGGCGGTGTTTGCATCGGCGAAGGTGCTGTTGCTGATCACGGCCTCACCGGCGCTGCCGGAAACGCGCACCAACGGCTGGCCGCTGCCGGCTCCATCGATGCTGATCCCGCTCAGTGTGAAGTGCGCGGGATCGTAGGCGCGAATGACTGATTCGTAGCGCATTCGGTCCGCGTTTGACTGCTCAATCCTGCTGTCTCGAACTGTCACAACAGAGCCTGCATCAGCACCTACAACCTGCGCGGCGAACTTCGCATGCAGTCCGGATATATGAACAGCGGATCCGTCCTGCGCGATGATGCCTGCCCAGTCGCCGGGTGCCGGGGCGGCCGGACCGGAGTAGCTCGGGCCGCGCACTGAGCTGTCATGAATCGAGGTCCACTCGACAGGCTGAGCCGCCGTGCCATCAACGAAGAGTGTTCCAGCCACCCTCAATGGGTTGTAAATGACTCCATTCCAGGAATTCCCGGACTGGCCCTTCACTGCGGTGCCTGCGGCCAGGCGCAGACTGGAGCCCTTGGGAACTGTTATGTCTCCGCCGAGAATGTAAGGCAACGAACTTGACCAGGATGTGGCACCGGGCATGAGCTGCCCTGCCTGCACGGTGATCCGCGCGAAACCGTCGATCACGGAGATACCCCGCGCTGTAAAGCCGGAAGCAGCGGCGGTGGTACGGATTGGCTCGCTGAAGCCGATGAAGGTGGAATTTGTGATGGAGGGACCGGCCTCACCCCTTACCACCAGTCCGGCACCCGAGCCACGGAGGGTCAGGCCTGCAGCGCGCAGATTAGGGGCATTCCGCGCCTCGATGGCGTAGCCATTGCCGGCAGAGTTTTCGATGTCGCTGGCGGAAATCTTAAGCGAACCCGTTCCGGTGGCGCTGATGATGCCCGTTTCGTAGCTTCCGTTCAGGGCCCCATAGACGTAGCCGCTGGCATTCCGAACCTTCAGGTTGCTCACGGTGACGTTGGCGCCGTCCTGCACGTCCAGGAAGTTCGCAGAGTAATTGACCGATACATTGGTCATCGAAACTGTGGAGCCAGCCGCGGCCACTACGCCGAGGTAGTCCCCCGGCTCGGGCTTCGTGAAGTCACCGTCCATGTTGGCGTCGCCGCCGAGCGCGTCATCACGCCAGGACGTCCACTCCACCGGGGCACTCACTGCTCCCCGGACTTCCAGCTCTCCATTCACGACGAGTGGATTGTGGTAGCGGCCCCACGCATCCGGGTCGTAAGTGCCTTTGATGCGCACCCCGGGCGGAATGGTCAGCTTGGCGCCGGCTGCGACGGTGGTTCCATGCGGTGATCCGTACCAGAACCTCTGCGGAATTATGTAGCCGGCCACTTTGGATGTGAGGACCATGTCTTCATCGATGGTGTTGGGAAGCGTGATCCATTCATCGGTCCGTGCAACCTGCATTTTGTGCGATTTCGTGTAGGCCGGGCAGCCGCTGGCCGGGTCTGTGATGGCAAGTGTGGCCAGCCGTGTGCCTTTGGTGGGAAAGGCGTGCTCGACCTCGAACCCCTCTGCGGTCCCGCCGTCCTCGAAGGTCCACGTGGCCTGCAGTCCGGCATCACGGGGAATGGAGGGGTGCGCAAACAGCTTAACGGGGACGCCGGTCGCAGCAGCGTATTCGCCATCCTCCGTCGACCAGTCCACGGTCCACGGGGCGCCGATGGTGATACCGGATTCACGGGTCATGGACTGAGATCCGTGCGTGGCCTTGGCCTGGACTTTGTATGTGCCGTAGCACTTGAAAACATGCGTTGTTTCAGGACCAGCGGCCTGCGCTCCGTCGCCCAAATCCCAGGCAACGTCCGTGGTGCCACTGAAATGCTCCACCGTATTGGCTCGGAAGCTCCGCTCCGCGGGCTGCGACCCGGCTGACGTGCCGATCCCATCCAGCCATACGGCTCGGCGGACCTCTGCTGCCGGCCTCGTGATGCCGTCCACTGACGCTACTTTGAACGTAAACTTGGTGCCCGTCGTGTAAAGAGATGCCCAGTCGCTGTCTGGAACGGTGGCTCGGCCGTATTTCCCAATGCCGGCGTGGGATGCGAGTACCTTGCCGTCGCCAGCCGTGAGCTTAATCTCCGACAGGGTGGCAGGGCCGTTGTTGATCAGGGTGATGCTTTTTTCGCCCGTCTGCACAGCGATCAGTCCGAAGTCACCGTGCTGCGACGAGTAACCGTCGATCAACCCGCTGAGGTTCGTGACAAAAGTCTTCACGCCTTGTTTGACGCTTGGGCTCTCTGCCAAAAGAATCGAATGATAGGCGAATTCGAGATCCTGTTTGAGCTTTTCCCTGGACTTCGGAAGATGCGCGTCAATATCGCCCGAAAGGCACGGGAACACAATCCAGGTGGTGCACGGATACCTCATCGTGGCCACGTTATTGATGTACTCGTCGGTCAGGAACTCTTCGACAGCGGCAAAGGCAGCGTCTGCCGCCGCACCTTGGTTGCGTTGTTCCTTATAGTCGGACAGGATCTGCCTGTACTTGTTGTCGCTGAAAGCCGTCAGGCCCATTTTGACCAAGGAAGATACCTGATCCACTGACCCGTATAGCTGCTTGGCTATTTTCACGGCCTCCACGCTGCCCTTGAGCGCACTGGCCACCGGGGCGCTGAGATTTCCTTCCTTGAGGATGGCGATGTCCCAGCTGATGATGTCCAGCATGACGGCGTCCGGGTCAGGATCGGAGGCGCCGAAGAGACTGGGGATGTAGTCGGCGAGCTTCTTGAGCGCTTCCTTGGAGACCTCGGTAGGAGCCTCCGCTGTCTTTCCGAATTCAGCGTCCAGTACGTAGGAACGAAGCACCGGCCCGAAACTAGTGCCCAGCAAATACTGGATCCGTTCGGTGGACAGTTCGACGCCGAAGTGCGTACGGAATTGCCCGGCGATCCATTCGTCGGAACTCATGTCCACCGCGGCGCTCACCACCGCCGGCTGCGCCGCTGGCATCGGCGCAGCCAAAGCAGATACCGCGGTTCCAGCCAGAAGCCCCAGCGATACGAACACTGCGACGGCGGCCCGGACGGGCGCGAAAGGTCTCCGCATGTTTAACTCCCCCAGCAATTAATTCAAATGCGGACACGCCCCGCGCTGGGAGAAGCATATAGGGGCCAACTCCACGAAATTGCAGTTGTTCAAAAGATTACTCACCGAAGCGGGAGCGCTATCAGTATCCGTCCACAATCGCAGCAGCAATCTCCGCCTTGTACGCCCGCCGCATGGTCCGGGACGAGGGCCGGAGCCGAAGGTGTCGTCAGTGGTTGGCGATGACGTACGGGCCCCAGCCACTGTTTCCCAGCGTCTTCGGGGTGGCCCACGCGGCCTTGTTCGCCTGGTAGTAGACCAGGCCGCCCGCCTTGGTGCGAGCCAAGAGACCATGGGTTCCCGTTCCGCCCAGGCCGCGGATCACGGTCAGCGAATTGAAGCTGTGCCACCCGTTGCCCAGGACGGGCCGCTTTTCGTTGAGGAAGGAGCCGCTGCCGTTGGTCCGGTAGAGAAGCATCTGGCCGGCGGCCGTCCTGGCAACTATGTCCATGGCGCCGTCGCGGTTCCAGTCCAGGAGGTGGATGTCGAGGTTCAGCCAGCCGGCGCTGATCTGGACGCCGGCGCTGGGAGCCGTTCCGGACTTGTTGGCGTAGACGTACAGCTTTCCGGTGGTCTTGTGCGTGGCCACAATCGACGGATATCTGTCTGTCTTCTTCCAGAAGCCAACGTCCACGCTGTAGTTCTGCCAGCCTCCGGCGCCGATGACCTCGCGGACAAACCCGCCAGTGGGCAGGCCCTTGTACACGTAGAGCTGGCCTGCCTTGGTCTTGGCGACGATGTCGAAGGTGCCGTCGGCGTTCCAGTCGGAAACGAAGATATCGCTGAAGATGCCCCAGCCGGATCCGATTTTCACCCGCGGTGATTTCAGGTTCCCGTAGTTCCAGAGGCTGCCGCTTCCATCGATGCTGACAACGCTGCCCTGCGTCTTGATAGTGGGGTTTGCAGCCGGCGCCGTGGGATAGGGAAACACCCTGGTCCAGACGACAGTTCCGACGACGTTGTAGCCTGGCAGACCCCCGGCAATGACCGTGACCTCGCCCGCAGCGGGATAGGTGCCCGGAGGCCGGACCACTCCCTCCACCCAATATTGGACACCGGTCTTGGATGGAATGGTGTAGGTGGAGTTGCCGAAGATCGGCGGGGTTGCTTCCACATCAATCCAGGGGACCGGCCGGAAATCCTTAAACCAGGAGGCCGTTCCGGACAGCTCATAGCCATACCGCGCCACGGCCGTGACGGTGATCGCGTTCGAGGCCGGGTAGTACCCAGCAACTTTCTCCGTCCCCTCCGAAAAGTAGCGCACACCCGGCGTCGACGGGATGGTGAAGCCCGACTCGCCGAAGACCGGCGGGGCCGGAGTGACAAGGATCTTTTCACGGACCTGCGGCGGGGTTGGGTCCGGGGTGCTGGTCCCTTCCACGTTGCCGTCAATCAGCTTCACCGTGTACGTGTGTTCCAGGGGAACACCATCCCGGACCATGCCGGTGACCTTGACGGTGTAGTTTATCTCCGTTGAGTCCTGGGGAGTCTGCAGCGGAGGAACGTCGAAGACCACGGTGTTCGGTCCGTAGCCCTCGAACGCGGGGTACGACGTCGCCTGCATGTCCGTTCCTGCCGCATCCGTCAAAGTGACTTTGGCCTGTGAAAAGTCAACGTCATGAGGTGACGAGAATGACCACCGGCCTGGGGGCAGCAGCTGCATGGGAAAATAGCCGGCGTTCGGGTAAGCAATAAAGTCCGGGGTAGCCCGTGTGGCACTCGTGGCTCCGCCCAGTACGACGATGGCGTTCGCCCAGCTGGTAGTCCCGATGCCCATGGTCGTCGTCGGCGCGTGGAGGAGCCAGCGGCGGTGGCCCACGTCTGCGTTGTTGTAGCCGTCGTCGTCCATGTAGCCCCTTATGGGCTGCGACATTGACCCCAGGACTGGATCCGAATAGTGCAGATTGGACGTTCCGGCCCCGGCCCTGCCGGACTCCGAGTAACACCTCCAGGCACTGGTCGGGTTGTGGTCCAGATGGCGTTCCGCGTGCATCATGAGCGCCGCAGCCTGCGCTTTTGTGTTCTGCTCAGTTGTCAGGGAAATGCTGTCCAGACCCGATAACCCACGGAAGAAGTTGATGGCCTTCTCGCCGTTGGTCAATGAACTGGCAGACTGCGTTCCCGGGTCGCACGTGTCAACTGATCCTGTCCAGTTGATGTCCTCTGCCAAAGAAGGCAGATATCGCGTCTTGTACGCGTTGACGACGTCATTTCGCGAATTGGTATCGATGGCATTGCTTGTCTCTGCTGCCACGGCAGGAGTGGCTAACCCGGAGGTCGCCAGCGCTAACGCCAGAAGCACCGTGCCCAGCCGGGGCACCGCCAAACTATTCATTTATTCCCCCAATATTTCGTCCCGGGCCATACGCTGGGTTTTGACCTATCCCGGCTGCCGCAGCTTCGTAAGCACGCTCCGGTTCACTTCCTTCGGTTATGGGCAGAGCTTCCGAAGCGTCGTCAGGGATCGGCGGATCAGCTGTGGTTGTGATGCGGAAGTATGCCCAGAGACCGACCGCCAATATCGCGTAGCTGACAAAGATTCCCACCCAGAGGGCCAGGGACTGCGAGATCTCCTTCCAGGATGTGGGCATCGGAACAAGCACGAAGGAGTAGGCCGCAAGCCCGGCAGCGTACGTGACGACCCAGACCCACTTCTTCCATTGCCACAGGGCAGACCCACTGAGGAATGCCAGGGGAAGCATGGCCACCGGCACTGTTGTCAGAGCCTGGACGCAGATGGTGCTGGCCAGCTCTCCTAGCGCCGTTTGGGTGAACGATATGGCCGAATACACCTGGAAGGTGTACTGGTTGTCAATTTCAGCGAGGTTTCCGACATCCGCGAGTTTGAATTGAGCTAGAGCTGTGTACCCGATCCACGCGCCAATGCCGAGGACCGTCGCGTACCCGGCGCCGACAATGGACACCAAGGCACTCCGCGCACGGGACAGCCTGATGCCGTAGTCGATTGCCAGGAGGGTGCCGAAGACCAGGGCAGGTTCAACTGTGACGGTTCGGGCGAAGATCACCGTAGCGAGGATGAGCACCAGGTAAAACGGGCGGGCGCGCAGCCGGGGCTTCTCCGTTCCTGTGTGCCGCCGGGTAAGCAGCCAGGTCAGGAACGTCCCTCCCAGGTTCACGACGAGAAACGCCACGAACAGCGTGATCACCAGTCGGAGGGACATCCAGTTGATACCGAACTTGGGCTCTGCGAAGCCTGCAATCACGGCTCCCGCCATCAAGGTCGGAATGGACCACCAGCGGGACACGCCCCTGAGAAGCCGGAACCCTTGCGACGTTTGAACGACTTGAGCGGCTGACGAGGACTGTTCGCTCCGGACGGCAACGTTTGATGCAGTGCCTTGTCGCCGTGCCGGCAGCAGCTTCCTGGTAAAAGCAGCGATTCTCGTATGGTTTTTCGAGATAGTGTTCTCAACCAGTTCTGTGGGAAGAGCAATGAGGATTGCCAAAACGAGAGCACCGGCCAAAGTTAGCCCCGCCCTGGTCACGGTCTGGCTGTCTCCCGCAGAACCACCAAAGTCGGGGGCCGCAGCAAGCTTGCTAAAGACCGTGGGATGAAACGCTGTTCCCTCGTCAACGTCAGCGGCGGGAAGTACCGTGCCGGTTGCCGGCGGGTACGGCACGGTAACTGTGAAGAGTACGGGCTCTGATGTCTCGAAAGGGCAGCCCGCATTGGCCCAACTGCCGTCCGCATAGTCCACTTCGGCACACCCAGGTTGGCCTCGGGTGACGTTGACTGGACTTTCCACTCCCATCACAAACAAGTTATGTGTACCGGGCCCCAGAAGGCCCAGCGGTATGTCGGCAAGTCCACCGGAATCGACCGAGCTATGGCGAACCTGTTCTGACCCCAGACCGGAGTCCTTGTAGCAAGCGTTCAACCCTTTGTTTATGTCCGGTGTGGTCCATCTGTCCGGCTCCGGTGCGGTGTCGTGGGCTTTCACCTCTGCGTACGAATTCCATTGACTGACCCAGGCTTTTTTCACGGACATCTGGCAGTCACCAAGGCGTTTTAGCGCCGACGTTGCTTCGGCAGGTGAGGACCACAGACCCTTGGAGCGTTCCCATGATGCGACGTAAGACTGATCCTTGGGCACTTCAAGACTGACTCGCCACGTATAGGAGCCGTCCGCAGCCTTATTGAGACGCACGACGCCGCTCCTGTCGGGCTCTTTGATGGCCGGCTGTGCGACTGTTTCTGCCTGGGCTGGCCCCGCCGCCGAAAGTGCAGCGATACCCAGAAATAGGCAAATTAACAATGGTTTTGTAAATGCACGTAGGCGCGTCAATATATCCCCCAATTTGAAATGACATCAGAATCTAACACCTGATTTCATTCCGGCTTCGAGAACTGCGGGAATCCTTCTCAAACATTGAGGTTCTCAAGTCATCCACGATGCCGTCAGGTCGAAAGGCCTCGGCCCGCGCCGTTCCCCTTATACAGCTGCTTCCGGAACGGACGACGCCGGCGTATCGTCAACTGCTGTCGTAGTCCGCTGCGTGGTGCCTCGCCGCGCCGCGACACGCCCGGCTCTCTTCCCCCCGGAGCCCGTCATGCCCCACACTATGGTCAGGAGTCGTTCCCATCGCGGAAGGCAGGTCAACCATGGTCCCTCTCATTTCCCTGGCAGCTCTCACTGGCCCCCAAGAGCACAAGCCCGGAGCAAGCGTCCCCCGGCCCGTGGAGTCCACGGATCTGACGGAACTGACGGACCTATATCTCCGGTCCTACCATCCCGAAGCGGACCGTCTGGAGGCCGAAAAGGCGGCCAGCAGAATCAGCAGGATCTTCGCCGGGGCACACGGCACCCCCATTCCCCAGGCGTCCCTGGCGATTGTCGATGCGGTCGGGCAGATCACCGCGGCCATCCTGGTCACGGACCGCCATGTCGGGGCGTCCAACCCGGGAACGCCCTACATCGCCGAGCTTTTCACGCACCCTGACCACCGCAGGCAGGGCCTCGCCGAAGACCTCCTGCGCCGTGCCATGGATGTCCTGCACACGCTGGGACACAGGACCGTTGCCGTCACCGTGCACAGCAGCAACGCCCCCGCCATGGCCCTGTACCTCTCCAGGGACTTCCGCCGGCTCACGCGGCGGGGCGGGGACGACTGACCGGAGATCCAAGGACCCTTCGGCGGCTCACCACCTCCGCACAGTCACTCGGGGGCGGTGCCTGTTCCACTTTCACGGGACAGGGGAAGGTCCATGAACTCGTACAGTTCACGCCATGCGTTATCCAGCCGCAGTTCCGCTAGGACGAGCTCCTCGTTGCCCGGGTGGCCCCCACCCTGGGCGCCCTCCCGCAGCGCCACGACTTCGTGGTACAGCGCATCAACGCCATTTAACAGCTTCTTGAATTGGTCGTCAGCCATGGCAAGAGACTACGCCGACACTCGGCCACTCACACCGTTAAATCGCTACCGATACCCGTCCACACTCGCCGGAGCTATCTCCTTGTACGCCCTACGCGTCTCCGGCTTCAGCACGTTTCAGGGTCACCAGATCCCCGTCAGCCACTCCCCTGTCGTGCGGCACGGCGTTGAGCTCACGGCACATCCCCGCGAGGTGTTCCACGATAGCGTCCTTGTCCACGCAGGAGGAGACCTCGTCCTTGTCCGTGATCACCACAATCGTGTTTGGGCCAGGTCCTCGTAGCCATGGCTGGCAAGCCACTGCAGCGTGCTACGGGCGCGCTTGGCGCCGCTCACCGCGTAGCCAGCGGCGATGATGAGGGTGTCCGCCGACTGCAGGATGCCGCTCATCGCATTGTGTGTCACGCCGGTGCCGCAGTCGGTCAGCGGGAACTGAGGCGCAGGGGCACAAGGGCTAGGGGCACAAATTGCCACGATTCTGGACAAGGGTGGTGAGTCATTCCCAAGGTATTAACCGTCCACCACAGCTACGGCGATGACTCGTCGACGACGCCACGGCGCACATTCAGGCGATCTTCAACACGGCTGACGCGGTCGGCAAGGCGGTGTAGGTCCCCGGGCTGAACTTCAAGGTCACCGCCCCTATCGAAAACGCCCACAAGGTGGACCTCGCAGCGGGCTCACGCATCTACGCCGGCGGCCGCTGGCATGGCGGCAGTTTTCCGCACCCGCGTAACGACACGTTATGACGACGGATTCATCAAGGGACCGGGCATCGTGGACGCCGGAACGAATGCCGACCTCGGCGTCCACGTCCTCAACTTCCTGTACTTCCAGGTCACCGCACAGATTCGTGGCGGCCAAGTTGCCGCGATGAAGCTCGGATCGTCGGCGTTTTCTGGCCGCTCAGCGGAGGCAATCGTCCAGGGCATCCGCATCTTCAACCCGGGGAACGTGGTCCCGGGAGCGCCGGCCATCCTGATTGAAAACTCGGGGGATCACTCATTCTCCCAGCTGATCGTTCAGAACTACGAGCACATCGCTGTCATTCCGGCGGCCGGTAACTCCGTCTGGCAGGACGTTCACGGATGGGTGGACCCGGCCAAGGGTGCGCTGAAGATCGGCTTCGACGACTACTCCAACAACAGCCACTACTCCGGCTGCCACGCAGACAGCCCAACAGACTACGGCTGGCGCCTGTGGGGCTACCAGACCACGCTGGTGCAGTGTGGGACGTTCCTGAACCCGAACGTCCCACAGATCGCAGATGGGGCTCCGGTTGGTATCAGATTTGAAGCAACCAACCCGATCCACACGATTGTCGGTCACTACTTCTTCGGCGGATCGGGGTCCAAGCGCTTCAAGGCAGACGTTGAGGCGGCGGACGGTAATAACGGTCTGATCCAGCACAAGGGCTGCTCCAGTCAGTTTGTTGTGACCACCCGCACCCTGTACAACCGGGCCATTGGCACGGTCGCCCGCGACACTGTCACGTCGGGTAAGGGTTTCGTGATGGACACGCCCACACCCACGAGTGATTACGGGTTGTCCTTGAAGACGAACGGACTCGACCGCTGGAAGATCGTCACGGACGGCGGCGCGGAAACCGGGTCCAACGCGGGCACCGGGCTCACCATCCGCCGCTTCAACGACGCCGGGGCACTACTGTCCGAGCCTGTGTTCATCAGTCGCTCCTCCGGTACGTGGGTTTAGAACGAGCCAGCTAATCACCGACGGCCTCGATATTGCTGGGCGCAACCACGGGAACCAAGATCGGCACTGCAGCAACGCAGAAGCTGGGCTACTTTGGACTCGCGCCTGTAGGGCAGCGAACCGTCTCCGGCCCGCGAGGATCAGCATCAGCCACGGCTTCCCTCAATGCCGCCATGGCGACGCTGGGATTGGTAACGGACACGACTGTGTCGCCCGTTTCCACAAAGACGACCAGCCAAACAATCACATCCAATGACCGGTACGTCATCGCCTCGGTGGCACGCTGACTATGATGCTGCCTGACCCGACGCTCGCCTCGATCGGATACCCGGTCACGATCAAGAACGTCAACGCATCCAACTGCACCGTCGCGTCCCTGGGCGGCGGCCTGATCGACGGGGCCGCGACGCAGACCCTCACGCAGTGGGCCAAGGCCGGCTACATCACCGACGGCACTCAGTGGCTGTCCGTCTAATGGCATAACAAGAGCCCAGCACCACCGGGGGCGTTGTGCTGGGCTCTTGCGCTCTAGCCTACTTTGTCGCCGCTACGAGCGGAGCCAGCGCCCTTGCGATCTGACCATGCAGGCTGCGGGCATAGGCTGCCGTCAGGTGGTTGCCGTCCCGGTACACGAGCACACCACCGATGACTGCCGGGCACGTCTCCCCGAAGCAATAGGACTCGGTCAGATCAAGGACGGATGTTCCGGCGATCCCGTCTGTAGCGGCGATCTCGGGGGGATTCTGTCGAAGCACTTCGGCCTTCTTCAGGGCGCACCTGCTCAGCTTGTCCACGTTCTTCGCCACGCAGTCGGGCACGATCACGCCAGGCTGCGGCGAGTCCCGCACGGAAACCACAGGGATGCCCATTTTGAGCAACGGAGCCCACGTGGCGCGCATTCCGTCGATCAGCTTGGCGCTGCTTACTTCAACATCGTCAACGAGTCCGCCTTCAATGGTCCGGTATCGGCTCATTCCCGCAATAATCAGGTCGGGCTTATCTGCGGTCAGAGCCTGGCTCACCCCCTTCACCCACTCTCGGCACTGCGTGAAGGCCCTGCTGCCACCCTGCTTGACATTGACATCCTGGATGTCGATGTCGATCCATGGGCAGGCTCCCTTGGTGTAGGAGATGATCTTCCACCCACGTTCTTTAGCGACCTTCTCAAACCCCGGCAGGAGCATCACTGCATGGGAGTCGCCCACGACGGCGATCGTCTTCTCCCCATCGGCGTCTCCGAAGTTACAGCGCTGCGCGTCAGAAGATTCAATCGGCTGCATACACCCGTTCGTGTTAGCCGCAGGCATGTCATTGACGGCCCCCACAGCAGCGGGCTGTATCTTGGCGAACGAATCTACAACCTTACGAGGCGTCGCCCGGTCAAGGAGCGTTTCGGCGCCTACAGGGACGACTTTTTCACCGGCAACCGGCGTTGGAACGAACTCGACTGCGGTGGCCGGCGGTGTCGGTGGAACCATCAAAGCGAGGATAATTGCGGCCGCAGCGCCACCAGCCGTCAGTGAGACTCCGACACCGAGAGCTTCAGCCTTACTGCCTGAAATCTTCAAGCGGTCCTGAACGGGTCGCTCCACTGCCACGTAACTGACCCATGCGGGGAGGATCGACACGGCGATGAGGAGGAGGCCCATGGTCGGTCCAAGCTCGCCCCATACGCCCGCAGCTATTACCAGCAGAGGCCAGTGCCAGAGGTAGACGGAGTAGGAGATATTGCCGAGAGCCACCATCGGCTTGAGGTCGAGAAGCAACGCTGGCCCTGCTTTGCCAGCATGCGCACCGGCCCAGATAACAGCAACGGCACCGAGGACCGGAAGCGCGGCGTTGTAGCTGGGAAATGCGGTCGCGGATGTGTAGAGGGCAGCGGCGGTGAAGATTGCGACTAGCCCGGCCCAACCCACGACGGCGGCGACGGGCGCCGGAACGTTCTTGTCCTGTCGGTTCGCCATGATCGCCAGTGCGCAGCCTGCGGCCAGCTCCCAGCCACGGGTGGTGGTGACGAAGTAGGCCGCGCCGGGGTTAGCCGCCGTCAGGTAAACCGACCATGCGAACGACGGGACGGCGACCAGGGCGAGTGCCACAAGCATTCCTCGCTGCAGCCGGAAATTGAGCTTCAGAGACAGCCATCCGACGACCAGAAGCAGCAGCGGCCACACCATGTAGAACTGCTCTTCCACGGCGAGCGACCAGAAGTGCTGGAAGGGGCTCTCCGCCTGGTCCTGCGCGAGGTAGTTGACGGAGTTCCCTGCGAACATCCAGTTCACGTAGGACAATGCGCTGGCGAAGCCGTCCAAGCCAATCTGCCGCCACCGGGTTTCCGGAAGCAGCACCCAGGCTAGGACCAGCGTGGAGGTGATTGCCAAAGCGGCAGCCGGCAGAATGCGGGCGACTCGGCGGGCGTAGAAGCCTGTTAGTGAGATCCTCCCGTTCCGGCGAAGCTCAGCAACGATGCCCCTCGTAATCAGGAACCCGGAGATGACGAAGAAAACGTCAACGCCAACGAACCCGCCGGGAAGCCACGGCATCCCAGCGTGGTAGAGCAGAACGACTCCGACAGCTACCGCACGCAGCCCCTGGATGTCCTGCCGCAGTGACTTGGCTGGCGCTTCTTGCCGGATGTTCGCCGCCGTTTTGGCGCGCCAAGGCAGGGCAGTGAGCAGCATGATTCCCCCAAAAGTTGTGATGAGCCTGCCCTAATGATAACGGCTCCATAAGACCGGTTAAGTTCCCCAGCAAGACAGTCTTTGGAGCCGGCCGCCGAGGCTCTCACTATCCGTTCGATCTGACCGTCGTTCGTTCGATCAGGAAGCGGGCAAGCCGCTCCCGTATCCCCTACTTGTACCCGTCCACAATCGCGGCAGCGATCTCCTTGTAGGCCCGCCGCGTCTCCGGCTTCAGTACGTCCAGGGTCACCAGATCCCCGTCAGCCACTCCCCTGTCGTGCGGCACGGCGATGAGCTCGCGGCACATTCCGGCGAGGTGCTCCTCGATGGCGTCCTTGTCCACACGGGAAGAGACTTCGTCCTTGTCCGTGATCACCACGATCGCATTGCGTGCCAGCTCCTCGTAGCCATGGCTGGCGAGCCACTGCAGGGTGCTGCGGGCGCGCTTGGCGCCGCTCACCGCGTAACCGGCGGCGATGATGAGGTTGTCCGCCGACTGCAGGATGCCGCTCATCGCATTGTGAGTCACGCCGGTACCGCAGTCGGTCAGCGCCACCGAGTAGTAGCTGGCGATGACCTTGCGGATCCGCAGATACTCCTCCGCGGTGAGGGAGTCGGACACCTCTGGGTCCTGCTCGCCGGCAATGAGGTGCAGACGGCCGGAGTGATGCATGTAGCGGGACAGCCCGGTGAGCGAATCGATGGAGTCAATGTTCTTGAGCAGGTCGGTAATGGTCCGCGGCGTGGTCTGCTGGTAGATGCCCTCGCCCAGGGCGCGCTCCACGAGGTCGCCGGAGTCCGGGTTCGCGTCGATGGCGCACGGCGGGTCGCCGCGGAATTCGGCGAGGGTCAGGCCCACGCCCACCGTTGTTGAAGTCTTGCCGATGCCGCCCTTGAGGCTGAGCACGGCGGTGTTAAAGCTGCCCTGCAGCTGGCGGGAGATTCGCCGGGCCAGCTCGTCCTCCTCACGCTCCTGCGCGCTGGGGCCCATATTCCAGGAGCCACCGGTCATCCGGTACAGGAAGCCGCGGAAGCCGCGTTTCGGGCGGGGCTTCTGCTCGCGGACGAACGACGTCGGCAGCGCGGTGGCGTCCGCCGTCGGCAGTTCCGGTTCGGGGGCAGCTTCCGGAACAGACGACGCCGGTGCTGCCGCCGGCATGCGGGCCGGCGCGGGCGGGGCTTCAGTCAGGCCGTCCGCGGCAGCGGCCGCTTCGGCCCAGGAGGAGCTGCGGACCGGGAGTACGGGGACGGAACTGGTGTTGGGTGTCACTGCGTCAAAGGATCCTGTCCAGTCGTCGGAGTCGCTGCCGTCACGGCGGCGGGCACGGCGGCGTCGCAGCTCTGGCTGCTCCGTGTCGGTGTCTGCTTCGGCTATCTGGTTATCCGCCGGTTTGGGCATGTTCGGTCCCCCAGGGCTCACAGCAATATCCGCTGCTTCTCGATTGGATAGGTTCAAACAGCAATTCTAGGTGCTGGCGCACCTGCCGCTGTCATCAGCCCTGGACGAGGGCGGCACCCACGACTGCAGTGGTGAGAACCAGGAGGAGGCCCAACGCAACATAGCTCCACCATTTGGGGCGGCTGCGGTGCGGATTGATGTCGATGTACGGCACGTCTACTCCACCCGCGCCTGGACGGCTCCGGCCACAGCCGGAGCCACAGCACGCCGCTTCAGGCGCAGCAGCGCATAGAGGCCGGCGAATGGAATCAGAAGGCTGCCCAGCAGGGCGCAGAGCGCAAAGATGAAGTCGGGAAGTGCCACGGTAAACCTCCGGGACGTTGAGACCTTCGACGCAACCGCATTGGGCTTTTGGCGACGACGACAGTAACTGACAGGTAGATCCCCCATAGATCTGCGGTCAGACTACTTAGTAGTCAACGCGGCTGTCCACTTGGACACGCGTTTGACAAACCTCGTCAAAGCGTCAGCATGGCGCAACGGCGCCCTCCCGTGGCTCTATTTCTGCAGCGCGAGCACCACCACTGCCGCCGTCGCAACGGCCAGCATCGCCAGCCCCACGTAGGTAACGAGCCGGAACTTGCGCCGGCGTATCTCCCGTTCCATGCGCCTGCCGTATCTGCTGCCCCCATAAGCGCTCATGGCTGCGACGCTAACGGCGATGGATCAAGAAAGGCTCAGGTAAACCTCAAGAAAAGATCAAGACATCCTGTTGCGCCGCAAGAATGCGCCTCAGATCATTTCCTTCACGCTCGGCGCGTCGGCCGCGCGATGGACACGCGCTGCGCGCCGTCCCTTGAGCCTGCCGAAGGACTGCAGGTGCAGTACCGCGCTGTGCCGTCCCGGAAGCGGGGGCAGTGGAGCGACAGGCAAGCCCGAAACGGGAGCGTTCAGGCTCCTCTCCCGGCGGGGCATGTCCTGCTGGTCGAGCCAGGACCGCTGCGGCGCTGGATCATCGGCGATGATGTTCCGCTCGATGAACTGGCGGATCGAGTGGCGGATTCCGGTCTTCATGCACTCAACCTAGAGTGAGTGAGTGTGAGGCCCCAGAGTAGCCGGTACCTATTTTTCATTATGGCCACCACTGGGATACTTGGATCAGCACTGCAATATGTCGGCGCGCATTCCCGCCGACTTATTCCTAAGGAATCCCATACAAAGTCAATATTTCTCAATTAACCGTCTGAGTGCTAGCACTGAACTATGACCGTGGAAGTCAGCTCCCGAACCTATTGGATTGCTCGGCTTCGCGAGGCGGTCAGGACGGGCCTCGCCATTGACGAGTCGGTTGGCGTAGACGAGGAGGGTCAGGACCCCGCGGAAGATGAGGATGTCCTGTCCGCGATCCCCGCTGAAGCTATCCGGCACGTACTACTCACTCCCGGTCTTAGGTTCGATCCGCAGGGACTGCAAGTCCAAAGAACCGTGATAACCGGCACAATGAACTTTGATTTCGCCACCATTCCCTGCCGACTTTATTTCGATCAATGCCGCCTCGATAAGGCTCCGTCGTTTGAAGGCGCGACAGTTGAGGACCTTATCCTCTCGAATGTGGAGCTGCCAGGCCTTTCAGTCGCCGCCGCTCGTGTGAACGGAAGTCTAGACATGCCCGGTATTCGATCGACAGGAGCACTGAATGCAATATGAAGTGGTCATTGGTGGACGGCTTAGCCTGACTGGATCCAGTCTTTCTGCTGGCGACGAATGCGCCTTGAATCTCTCGGGAACCAAGATTGAGGGAGATGCGGAGCTGGCGAATCTGACTGCATCTGGCGAAGTTCGGGCCCGTCAACGCACGCATCGGAGGTCAACTTGTTCTCGACGCAGCAAAGCTCAGTACGTCCAATGGGACCGCTTTGGAACTTACCGGGGCCGTCATCGGCGGAGATGCTCTTCTGAACCTACTCGAAGCTAGCGGAGAGGTCCGCGCGAATGGTTCTAGGTTCGGAGGCCAGCTATCCCTTTAAGCCGCAAAGCTCAGTAATCCCAAGGGGATCTCCCTAGATGTTTACGGCGCTGAAGTGGCCATGGACGCGTTGCTCGATGGCGTCTCCGCCAATGGAGAAGTCCGCATGATTAACGCACGCTTTAGAGCCGACCTCAACATGTCCGCGGCGGAGATGAATAGTCCAGCAGGATCAGCTGTGGACCTCCATAGTGCGCACGTCGGGGGCGACGCGTTACTCCTAAATATATAAAAACCGCGGGCAGTACGTCATTCTACTTCTCGGAGATCGGTGGGCAGCTCAACTTGACGCGAGCGGAGCTGTTGAACCTCGGGGGCAGTGCCCTCAACCTGAAGGGCCCGAAAATCACGGGCGGCGCCTTTGGGGAAGGACTGACGGCCACTGGTGAAGTGGCGGTCGTCAACGCGCATATAGACGGCGCGTTGGTCCTAACGGCTGCCAAGCTCCGCAACCGCGGGCGCCAAGCCCTACGGCTTGAAGGCACCGTAGTATCCGGCAGCGCCTTTCCGGACAAGCTCCAGGCATTCGGCCAGGTGTCGACCGTGGGCGTTCGTGTGGGCGGGGCTCTTTTACTGCGCGGAGCGAAGCTCAGCAGGCGGTATGGCACCGCTCTGGATATGGACGGCGGCATGGTCGCCGGAGATGCGATTTTGGATGGACTCGTTGCTGCCGGCACAGTGTCCGCCGTCAACACGCACTTCGGTGGCCAGCTCTCACTAGAGCGGGCCAAACTCAGTGATCGTCATGGGCATGCCTTGGACCTATACGGCCCCGAGCTGGCCAGAGACACGTGTCTGACTAATTTAACTGCCGCCGGCGCCATACGATTCGCCAATGCTCATTTCCTCACCGACCTGAGTATGTCAGAAGCATCGCTTACCAGACCCCGAGGCGTCGCTCTCGATATCCAAAGCACCCGCGTCGACGGGAATGCCTCGTTCTACAACATGACCGCGAACGGCGGCGCCGACTGCAGCCGCGCTGTTATCGGCGGGCAGCTCAACTTTTCGTGCGCGACTTTGAGCCGCTCCGACGGTCATGCCCTGGACCTGGAAGGGATATTCGTCAAAGGAACCGCCTTTCTCAACGAGATACAGACAACGGGTGAAGTCCGCGCGCCCGTCGCACACTTTGGCCAGCAACTCCAGTTCACAGGGGCTGTGCTCCATGGCACTGGAAAGACCTCACCCGAACTCTACGGTGCAGAGATCACGGGCGATACGATATTCAACGCCGTTGAAGCCGTCGGCGAAGTCCGGGCAGTCAATGTGCATATTAGGCGGCGTACTTGACCTTACTTCAGCGACACTAATGAATCAGGGCGCTAACGCGCTCAGCCTCTCAAACGCCCGGATTGGCGGTGTCGTTCTACGTCTCAATCTCGTGAGTCACGACGGTGTGGACTTTTCTTTCGCTGCAATCCGCGTCCTTTCAGCCGGAATCGTGAAACCGCCGAATGGGCTTCCTCCTATCTCCAACGCCCAAGGCTGGACACTGGGGACCGTTGAAGGCTTCCTACGATCGGACTGGAAAAGTGCAGCTGATTGGTTGGACTCCATTGAAGCCCGGGACGGAAACCACCGAAGGAAGGAATTCGCTTCTCAGCCCTGGAAGGAACTGGCCAAGTGCTACGACCAAATCGGCCAGCCTGAGGATGGCCGATGGCTGCGATACCAGGCAGCCCGGAGGACCACTCGGGTCGCCCCCAGCCCGTCTAAAGCCATGAGGCTAATTTACGGCGGCCTGGTTGGCTACGGATACTATCCACTAATTGTCATTGGTTGGCTGGCAGCCCTATGGCTCCTAGTCTTCTTATTGAGCTCGGCGCAGACCGGAAGCTTTACCCTACGAAAATTGACGCATCCACCATAATTGCCGCAAATAACAACGACGCCTCGAATGGCGTTCTAGGCGCCGACACCATCAACCTGCCACCGAACTACCTGCCCTTTAGCCCTGGCCTCTTCGCTGTAGACACGGCCATACCGGCTGCTGCTACAGGTCAGGCTGACGCATGGCGAATCAGCGGAACGCCATGGCTTCAGGGAACCTTTGCAGCTATTCGGGGCTTGGCCTGGCTTCTCGCCGCGCTCCTGTTGGCCGGCCTTACCGGACTTCTCCGCAACGACTAGTGCTGCGGCCGCGTCTCTTGAAGTCGCTTGATGAACCAGCGGGACTGCTCCGGTCCGTATGGCAAAACAGGAATGGCCTTCGTGGCGTCGGAAGGTGTGTCCCGTATCGACTGGCGTGCCTGCCTGACGGCCGTGGACATGGTGTCCGCCATGGTCTTGACGAAGCGGTCGCTGCACGGCTCGCCGTGGCCGGGGATGAGGAATTCGTAGCGGTGCCGCAGTGCCGAGAGGTGCCGCAGGGCGTCGGCCCATTCCACCGGGTACGAGTCCTCGAACGAAGGGTGTGCTCCCTGCTCCACCAGGTCACCGGCGTACAGCGTGGTGCTGGTGCCCACCAGCAGGTCGCCGTCGGTGTGGCCTCGGCCAAGGTAGATCATCGTAGCCGACTGTCCGCCCAGATCCACGAGCACCGGCTGGTCCCGGACCAGCGCGTTCGGCACCACCAGTTCAACATTCGCGCCTTCACCGGCGGCCATTTCCGGCTCCAGATCGGTAACAGCGGGCCTCTGGGCATCGCCGTTGTCGCTGATCTCCTCGGCGCAGTTCTCGTGGGCCCAGAATTCGGTGGCACCGTCCTCGGCGAACACAGCGTTGCCGAAGAAGTGGTCGTAGTGCGCATGGGTGTTCACGACGACCAAGGGCAGCTGAGTCTTCTGACGCACAGCATCCAGAATCTCGCGCCCTTGCCGCGGCCCGCACCCGGTGTCGATGACCATGGCCCGTTCCGTTCCAATGATCAGGCCGGTGTTTAGCTTTGAATTTTCCGTCGTCAGCACATAGTTGTCCGTGCCGACCTCGAGCCATCGTGACATTCGTTCTCCGTAAATCTTGGGAGCATCTGCGGTCTTCAGGCCTCGATTCTACTCATGAGGCTGGCAGTCCTTCATAGAAGCGAATGAGGCCACAGATTCTGTGTGCACGACAAGCGGCAAGCGCACGTGCAGCGTTGACGGGGTTTCGGACGGCGACGCCAAGCGGGTACCCGTTTCCACACCTCGGGGCAAGTAGGAATTGAAAGATGCCCCGTACGAGGAGCTCGTTCGCAAGTACTGCCTTTCTTGAAGACGGGTACTACTTACTCTGGCTTGCCCCCTTGCCCGCCCCATAAATTATGGCCATGAAGATAGAAAAGTGGGGGAATCGCGGAGCAGATAGTGCAGCCGCTACAAATGAACAGGATCGTGCGCGGCTTGAGAAAGTGAGATGCCGACAATCACTGCGCCCGGATTGGCAAGAACTCGAGAAAACTGAGTTCATCTTGATGAATAAGTCTGAGAAAGACCAGCTACTCGGAGATTCCTTGAGCGCTGAAACAGGAGGGGCGATTATCAAGAACCAAGGCGGCGGAATTGTCAAGCGCCGCAGCCTCCTGCGCATAGGTTCGCTTATCACCGCAGTTAGCGGGGCATACGCCTTTTCTGCAAGTCCTGCGGAAGCGGCCGAGAATTCTTCTCCATCTCAACCGGCTTCGGGCGACGAATCAGACACTATTCAAATGGGTCTAATTCATGCGGCAAGAAATCCAGACCTGTTGATCGTGGGAGAAATTATTCGCAACGAACAGAATGTCATAACATCGGCCACGGTCATTTGGCCCGACGGCACAACCGGATATTTCACGACTGACGTAATCGATGCGAGCGGCGCCATCAACGCCTACCACATCTCGTACGGATCCAGGACGTTCACCCAGCCGCCCATCAAACGGAATGCCTCAGGCGCGGCAGTAGCGGTTCCGCAGATTGTAGTGAGCTAAATGGGAATTCTGGATGCTCCCTCGGCCCAAGTAGGCACTCCGCAATCTCTGCCTGTAGCCCCGATTGCTCGAGATACAGATTCCTCATTTGGTGTTAATACAGCCATTCTGGCCCCGACAACAGTCATAAAGACGATTCGAGCCAGACGGGCCCGCATTCATGTCGTCACCGCAGGCGGTGACGTAAGCGTTGGAGCATATGATGCGGCGCTTAACCGAGTTGTCTGCTCCGGAGCTGTCGGTAATGGACCTGGCAATTTCCCGGCGGAGATCGCACTACCGCCAACCGACCTCCAGCAAGGGCTAGCCTACGTTGCATTCTCGACCTCTCTCTCCTCGTCCACCTTCGCCTCGCACTCAACATATGGTCAGCAGATCGGTGCACTCATGGTCGGGGATTCGCATCCATTGCCCACGGCGCTAACGGGCCTGGGTCTCCAGACTAAGATCCCCCTCGTGACGCTCCACCCGGACGACCCGACCCCACTTGTTGGGGCCTACGATCGAACCGACATGGGTGTTTACGTCATAGGTAAAAACCCCAAGACCGGGCGCCTTTATGGATACTCTGCGACGAATGGGCACTGGGTCACTTCTGACGATGCTGTGACATGGACGGACAAGGGGAGGTCCCCTGCGACCGACTTTGGCCCCGATTCAACCGCTATCAGCGTCGTCTTCAATGCAGACCTGTGGTGGGTCACCACCCTTGATGGCAGACTCTGGAAAGGGACCGTAGATACGTTCAATTCCTGGATCAATGTAACCCCGCCTGGAATGCCAGCAGGATCTACCGGTCGTTATCTGAACGCCGCACACAACGGATCGGCACTATTTTATTCAAATTACGGCCTGACGGGGCCATATGCTACACCAAAAAATCCTTCGGGGGCATTTGTCTATAAATCAACAAACAACGGAATGTCCTGGACCACCGTCTTGTCTCTTCCCGCGGCTCGCCACGTTCACTGCGTTCGAGTGGACCCAACCGATCCCAATAAGATCCACGTGAACGTAGGCGACCAGGGGTCTTGGGGGGGATTTGGATACTACTACTCCCCGGATGCCGGAGTCACTTGGCACCAAGCGGCCACTGGAAATCCTATACCCGGCCGCGGTTCCTCAAATCGGTATGGGATTGATATCTGCTGTACAAAAAGCACGCCTGGCACGCCAAGCCGCATTTTTATGGAAGGAGACGGAACAGCCCAACCGCACGTACTTCAGTACTATCGAGCAAATCTCGGCCCCGGCATGCACCACGCCAAAATCGACCCAACAATTTGGTTTGATGACGCACCCGTCGACGGTGGGGGGTCATGGAAAGGCTCGTCTCGAGGGATGATCGGCACTAGCGAAGGCAATTTATTCTTTATTACGACCGGCGAGGCTGGGACCATCGGAACAAGATATGGAATTTGGATGGCTAAGGGCCCTTGGTACACCACGCCGGTATTACTCGAAGAAACCCCAGCGCCGTGGGACTTTCCCGTATACAACTACGGGCAGACTTACGAGATCGGGACCTATCTGATCAACACTCGCTATCGAATGACACGACCAAAATTCGCAGGCCAGTAGGTCGCTTCACCGACCCACGATTTCGGAGCCAAGGCTAGACATCAACCAAAACCTCACAGGGGTTCTCGATGGCATCCGCGATGTAGCGCAGGAAGCCGCCAGCAGTTCCGCCGTCACACACCCGGTGATCGAAGGTCAGCGTCAGCTCGGTGACCTTCCGGACCGCGAGTTCGCCGTTGACTACCCACGGCTTGTCGATGATCCGGCCCACGCCCAGGATGGCAACCTCCGGATAGTTGATGATCGCCGCCGAGCCGTCCACGCCGAACACACCGTAGTTGTTGAGCGTGAAAGTGCCGCTGCCCAGGTCGGAAGGTGTCGCCTTGCCGTCGCGTGCGACGGAAGTTAGCCGCTTGATCTCTGCGTCCAGTTCCCGGGCGCTGAGCCTATCTGCGTTGCGGACGGACGGAACCATCAGGCCCCGGTCCGTCTGGGCGGCAAAGCCCAGGTTGACTCCATCGAAGGCGACGATTTCCTGCTGTTCGCCGCCGGACGTGTCCTCCGCAGTGACGATCCTCGTGTTCAGTTCCGGATACTTTTTTAACCCAGCAGTGACAAAACGGGCAATGAAGGCCAGGAGGCCAGGAGTATCGTGTCCCTCTTTTTTCTTCAGCTCGGCTCGCATCTCAACGAGCGCCGTCGCGTCGACATCCACCCAGACGGTTGCTTCAGGGATCTCCGAGCGGCTGCGGGTCATGTTGGCGGCTACCGCTTTGCGGACACCGCGGACCGGCGTGCGGCGGACGATCCCGAGGCCGGTACGGGAATCGACATTGGGCCTGGTTTCGACAGGCTCAACCAGCGGGCGGCGCGTGGTTTCGACAGGCCCAACCACCGGGTGGGCGCGGGTTTCGACAGGCTCAACCACCGGAGAGTTGATGGCGGCTTCGACATCGCGGCGCATGATCAGACCGCTGTCACCCGAGCCCTGCACATGGCCAAGGTCCACGCCGTGTTCCTTGGCCATTCGACGGACCAGCGGAGAGATGACGGCCCCTAGCTTGCCGGGGACGCGGGTGCGTGTCAGGAGGAGGTCGTCGGCGGAGGTGGTGAGCTTTTCAGCTTGCCTCTTGGTTTCGACAGTATTGGTTTCGACAGGCTCAACCAGCGAGGTCATACGCCGGGGCCTGGTCCGGCGCACGGTTGCGGTTCCTCCCGGGGTGCCGTAGCCGATCAGCACGTTGCCGGAGCCGGCTTTTTCTTCAGTGCGGTAGGTTTCGGCAGCCTTGGTTTGGACCGGGGTTTCGACAGGCTCAACCACCGGGGTCCTGGTTTCGGCTGCCTTGGTTTCGACAGGGGTTTCGACAGGCTCAACCACCGGGGAGTTGGTTTCGGCGCCTTGGGTTTCGACAGGCTCAACCACCGAAATCAAAGGCTTGCCCACGTCCAGGGTCTGGCCTGGTTCGCCGTGCAGCTCGGCGACCGTGCCGGCGTACGGGGACGGGACTTCCACCATGGATTTGGCGGTCTCCACTTCGGCGATCGGCTGGTCCACGCGGATTTCATCGCCGACGGCCACGAGCCAGTTCACGAGTTCGGCTTCGGTGAGGCCCTCGCCCAGGTCGGGGAGGAGGAATACTTTGGTTTCGCTCATCTGATCAGTCTTCCCACTGGAGGTCGTCGACGGCGTCGAGGATGCGGTCCACGCCGGGCAGGTAGTAGTGCTCGAGTTTCGGGGCCGGGTACGGGACGTCGAAGCCCGTCACCCGTCGGATCGGCGCGGCAAGGTGGTGGAAGCAGCGCTCCTGGACGCGGGCCACGATCTCGGAGGACACGGAGGCGAAGCCGTGTGCCTCGGCGATCACCACGGCGCGGCCGGTCTTCCGGACGGAGGCGGCGACGGTCTCGTCGTCGAACGGCACGATGGTGCGCACGTCAATGACTTCCAGGGAGCGCCCCTCCTCCGCCGCGGCGGCAGCAGCGGCGAGCGCCGTGGGTACGGACGGCCCGTAGGCGATCAGCGTTGCGTCGGTGCCGGGACGGGCGACGGCGGCACGGCCTTCCGTGGAGGTCCCCCGTTCGGTGTTGGCTTCGTGTTCGCTGCGGAGCGCCTCGAGGTCCACCAGGTCCTTGGACCAGTAGAGCTTCTTGGGTTCCATGAACATCACGGGGTCGTCCGAGTCGATGGCCTCCCGGAGCATCCGGTAGGCGTCTGCCACGGTGGCAGGGGTGTAGACCTTCAGGCCGGCGGTGTGGGCGTAGTAGGACTCGGAAGAGTCGCAGTGGTGCTCCACTCCCCCGATGCCGCCGGCATACGGGACGCGGATGACCATGGGCAGCTTGAGGGCGCCCTTGGTCCGGTTGTGCATCTTGGCCACGTGGCTGACGATCTGTTCGAATGCCGGGTAGGCGAATGCGTCGAACTGCATCTCGATGACGGGGCGCATGCCGTTGATGGCCATTCCTACGGCCATGCCCACGATGCCGGACTCGGCCAGCGGCGTATCGAAGCAGCGCTGCTCCCCGAAGGTCTTGGTGAGGCCGTCGGTGATACGGAAGACACCGCCGAGCATGCCGACATCCTCGCCGAACACCAGGACAGATTTGTCGGCGTGCATGGCGTCGGCCATGGCTGTGTTCAGGGCCTTGGCCATGGTGACCGGCTGGGGGCCGGCTGCCTCGGCGGAAGCCGCAGCCGACGCCGCCGCCCTGGCGGTGGCGGAGCTGACGTTGCCGTTGGCTTCAGAAGAAGTGGTGATGGTGGGGCTCATCGTGCTGCCTCCGTGTCGGATGAAGCGCCGGTGCTGGCGTCGCGGGCGAGCTCGTCGGCGAGCAGGGCGGACTGTTCCTTGAGCTGCGGGGTCGGGGTGGAGAATACGTGGTTGAAGAGATCCTGCGGGTCCACGGGAACGTCCTCACTGAGGCCGTTGCGGAGCTGTGTGGCAACCGCTTCCGCTTTTTCAGCAATCCGGGACTCGCCGTCGTCGTCCAGCAGCCCCTTGTCCGTCAGGTACCTCTTCATCCGCGTCAGCGGATCGCGGGCCACCCACTGGGCCACTTCGCTGTCCTGGCGGTAGCGCGTGGCATCGTCCGCGTTGGTGTGCGCCTGCATGCGGTAGGTGTGTGCCTCCACAAGGAGCGGGCCGGATCCTTCGCGGGCCAGCTTCACGGCACGGTCCAGCACCGCGAGAAGGGCCACGACGTCGTTCCCGTCCACGCGTTCGCCGGCCATGCCGTAGCCGACGGCCTTGTGGGCGAGCGACGGCGCAACGGACTGGTGCGCGAGCGGCACCGAGATGGCGTACTGGTTGTTCTGCACGAAGAAGATCACCGGCAGGTGGAAGACGGCCGCGAAGTTCAAGGCCTCGTGGAAGTCGCCCTCGCTGGTGGCGCCGTCCCCGCACATCGCCAGGACGACGGTGTCCTCGCCGCGCAGCTTGGCCGCATGCGCGACGCCGACGGCGTGAAGCAGCTGGGTGGTCAGCGGGGTGCACTGGATGCCGACCTTGTGCTTGGCGGGGTCGTAGCCGCTGTGCCAATCGCCGCGGAACAGCGTCATGGTCTGCACCGGGTCCACTCCGCGGGCCATCACCGCGACAGAGTCCCGGTAGGTGGGGAACATCCAGTCGCCCTCCAACAGGCACAGGGCAGCTGCCACCTGGCAGGCCTCCTGGCCATGGCTGGAGGGGTAGACGGCCATGCGGCCCTGGCGGACCAGGGCGGAGTTCTGGTCGTTGACCCGGCGCCCGACGACCAGCTGTTCGTAGGCGGCCAGGAGTTCCTCGTCGCTG
Source organism: Arthrobacter pascens (assembly GCF_017052465.1). Lineage (GTDB taxonomy): Bacteria > Actinomycetota > Actinomycetes > Actinomycetales > Micrococcaceae > Arthrobacter > Arthrobacter pascens. Next base: position 3,776 of record NZ_JAFHKT010000150.1, on the reverse strand, counting down.
GGCAGCGGGTACTCGTGGCCCGGTTCGGTGCCCTGCTCGGAGTGCGGTTTGAGGTTGCCGTCCTGGTCCACCATCTGGATCTGGTGGCGGGCCGGCAGCATGTAGTCCTCGACGGTGATGCCGAATTTGCGCACCGCCTCGGCCGCGGCGCCTTCAAGATGCAGGTCTTCTGCCTTTTCCGGCGCCTGCCCGTCCTGCGCTGCCTGGTCCGGGGCAGTGTGGTCCGCGGAGATCGTCATTGGTCCGTCCTTCTGTAGCCACTATTCGCTCTCAGTATCATCCCGGACGATGTTTCGTATCCAGCCCCAGCGGGAATCGTGGAGAAGTTTTAGATATTGCCCTACCCTGAAAGACAAATCGTAAGTGTGAGCTGGGTTACCGACGGGGGTAGTAGACAAATGGCAGGAGCCGAGCCTGGGCAAGTCGCGGTGCCGCTCGACGATGTGGACCGCAACATCATCGCGGAGCTGACGCGGGACGGGCGGATGTCAGTGACGCAGGTGGCCGAGAACGTCCACATCTCGCGGGCACACGCCTATACGAGGATCGCCCGGCTGACGGGCGAGGGCGTGCTGACCAAGTTCACGGCCCTGGTGGACCCGATCAAGGCCGGCCTGAAGTCCTCCGCCTACGTGACTCTGAAGGTGCGGCAGCATTCCTGGCGCGAGCTGCGGGAACTGCTGCGGGCAATCCCCGAGGTGCACCACATCGCGCTGGTGGGCGGGGACTTTGACGTCATCCTGCTGGTGCGCGCCGTGGACAACGTGGACTTGCGGCGAGTGATTTTCGACCAGCTGCAGTCCATGCCTGGGGTGCTGGATACGCAGACATTTCTGGTGTTTGAGGATGTGGATACGCGGTAGTCCACCGACAGCTTCGTACCGCCGTTGGCGGCGTTCACTCTTTTGACTAAATGGATCCTCATCCATGTCATTCGAGAACCAGACTTGATGTCATTGGATAAGGGGACCGGCTTCGTCACGCCACATAATGGCCGACCGGCCCAAGACACGTAGGATGGGCACATGCTGAAGGATTCATCCCGCCCCGTAGTAATCATCGCGATGAACGCCTTTCGCCCCGGCGGTTCCCAGACCTACGCTTTTGCGCTAGCACGCATGCTTCATGATCAAGGAATTCAGCCGGTCCTGGTCGCCAAGCCCGGCCCCTGGTTTAAGGAGGCTTCGTTCTCGGCGCCCTGTGTCCGAGTGATGTGGCGCGAGGGAACAGCCTCGGAGAACTCAAGGTGGATGAAGAGGCTACTCTTGCGCGTGTTGGAAGCCGCCAGCGCCCGACATCTGGCAATCAAAGTGAAGAACGCCGCATTGATCATTTCTTCACAGCCGGGGCCAACGGCTTTTTTTTCGAAATACAGTCTCCGGAACTGGCCCGAAGCCAAGAGAATGGCATTGGTCCACGGCACAACTCCGGTTGAGTGGCCCTTTCGCGACCATGTCGAGACGGTAAGCCAGTTGAGCGGTCTTCTAGCCGCAACATCTGAGACATCCGCCTTCCTCAAGGACCAAGCACCCAACATGACGGTGGACGAGTTGGGCAACATATTTCGTGCCGAAATGTACTGGGGACAGAACGCCAGCGAAATAGTCGACACCTACGATCGCCAAGGACCAGCGGTTTTCCTCGGAACGCTAACGCCCAACAAAACGGCCCCACTGGCCGCGTTGTTTTCGGCTGTGGCGAGTCTGGGCGTCAGCCTAGTAGTGGTCGGTGGCGGGCCTCAAGAAGACGAGCTACGACGATCCGTGCAGGAACGTGGCCTGGAGTCCCAAGTGACTTTCGTGGGGGCTGTGACAGATCCGAGACCGTGGATCGTTCGCGCGAGCGTCGTCGTAACCGCTGGTAGGGGCGCGATCGAAAGCATGGCAGCTGGGCGCCCAACCGTTGTGGCCACAAGCGATGGCACGCACGGCCTGGCTACGCTTTCGGGCATCGAGGAACTGCAGAGGTATAATTTCACAGGCAGGACGCCGTCTAGCATGCAGGCCACTCCTGACGAGATGTCGCTAGCATTGACTGAGGCACTCGCGCTAAATGAGACCGAGCGACTGACACTATCAAAAAAAAATGAGCGAAGTCGGGACCATCGAACCCATCGTGAATGCAATTATTGATGAAGTATAAGCGACTTTCTACTTACCTGTGGACATTTGGAAGTCGTATTTTGGTCATTGGCCTAACTGCCATTTTCGGCGTTCTTTCGGCTCGCGTCCTGGGGCCCGTGGACAAGGGTACCTATACAGTTTCAATACTCATCCCGTCACTCATCAGCACTGTCGCCATGCTGGCCGGCCCGCAACTAGTGGTTATGGATGTTAGCAAGTACGGGCGCCTCGTATACCGGCTCCATAAGCTGCTTAATTGGTCTTCTGCCGTCGCAGTCGCTGTGGGGCTTGCCTGCTTTGTCATGCAGGTTACGTCAAGTTCAAACGCTTTTTCGTTCATAACACTTTTGCTGAGTGGAACGGTGTTTATTGGCATTGCCCTCATCGTTTCCGAGTTCCTCGCAGCTCTCCTGCAAGCACGAAAGCAGTTCAAAGCTCTTGCCCTCTTGCGGGTTTTGCAAATATTCGTGCCCGGATTAATGATGATAGTCGGCGCCATCTACCTTGGCCTGGAAGGGGCCACGCTGGGATACGTGTTCGGCGTTCTCATTGTGGGAATAACCTCTTGGTTCCTATGGGACAGGGCATTCGAAGTGCAGCAGCCCCGCAGAGACAGTGGGGATAAAATACCGTGGGGCTATGTTCTAACCACGAACTTAACGCTGGTGGTCCTCTTTTTATCCTATCGCGCAGACGTCTTAGTGTTAAATGCCATAAGCAATTCGATGGAAGTCGGCATCTATTCTGCTGCAGTGGCATTAGCGGAGCTGGTTTTAGTTGCATCGATGTCGATGTCAACCGTGCGAGCCCCAATTTATGCGCGGGATCACTCGCGATCTCTCAGTAGTGATACTTGGCAAGTGTTCGGACTATCATTAGTCGGATCCGCGGTGATTGCGATCCTTAGTCCAGTCCTTATTCCGCTGCTCTTTGGGGTTGAATATTTAGAATCGATAAATGCGACCTGGGCGCTACTGCCTGGAATTACTCTATTGGCGGTATACAGGTATATATCTAATGCCGAAATCATTCGTGGTCACAAATTTGGCGTTCTCTACTCATGCTTAGTTTCAATTGCTGTGGATGTTGGAGTATTGTGTCTCATCGGAGGCAATATGGGTGCGACCGGGGCTTCGCTGGCTGCAACTTTGGCCTATGCCAGCGGCCTGGCCTACTTGTTGATTCATCGAGGCGTTCGCGTGAACCCCAAGTCGAGCAATGTCAGCGACCTTAGAGCATTTGCAGTGCGGAATTGACGGTTTGGTGGACACCTCGCTAGAGGAAAGGGCAATGATGCCGCCGGCACATCCGATACTTGGCTGGCCTATGCAGCGCGGCAGACCTTAGCGGCTCAAACCAAACTCAATTTTGCCCAGTTTGGATGAATTTCGTCGTTATAGTGTCTCCCTATCCGCCTTCAGACCATCGAAAAACGCCTATGTCACAAACCGCTTTTTCTGCTGTACTAATTCGATTAAAGCCGTGAACCACTCAATTAAGTTAAGCTGGACGGGTGACTCCCACCATGCTTTCCGACCTGACCACCGCTGCCGTCGGCGGCCCCGCCGGCAACTACATAGAGGCCCGCACGGAAGCGGAGATCATCGAGGCTGTGCGCTCGGCGGACGCCGCAGGGGAGCCGGTCCTGATCAT
>NZ_JAFHKT010000149.1 GCF_017052465.1 Arthrobacter pascens | reverse complement strand
CGGGGATGCCTTCACGGCCGGGGCGAGCCACTGCCTCGAACGCTGCCTGGTGCTGCTGGAGGCCGCTGCCGAGTCCGCACCCAGTGAGCTGGCGTTGGCGGGTTTCCCGGACGCCGCGGACTTCGCCGAGCTGGGCGAGGAGCTCTCCCGCCGGGGCGAGTACCGGCAGCTGCTCGCCGCTGCCGCCGTGGACCGCAACCCCACCGAGGCGATCAAAGCATCCGGACCCGCGCGCACGGCCGCCGGCTTGACCACCGGCTGGGGCACCGGCACGGACGACGGCAAAGGCATAGGCACAGACGAGGGCACCGACGCCGCTGCCTCAAGCTCCGCTGCCACTTCCGCGTCTGTCCCCGCGGTGTCGCCG